>NZ_CP037922.1:2450000-3650000 GCF_004355185.1 Hymenobacter radiodurans | reverse complement strand
ACGGATATGTCGCAGGCCAAAGCTATGCTCGAAAGCATTGCCCGCAACTACGGCTACCGCCTCGGAAAGCTCAAAAAGGTGCGCGTGAATACCATCTCGCAGTCGCCGACCAAAACCACCGCCGGCACTGGCGTAGGCGGCTTCGACGCTTTCTACGACTACGCTGATAAGATGTCGCCGCTGGGCAACGCTCCCGCCGAAGCCTGCGCCGACTATTGCATTACTCTCTTCTCTGATTTGACTCGCTACGTAACCATGCAGAACCTGCTCCACGACGGCGGCTTCAGCAGCACCGGCATTTCGGAGGATGTAGTGGAGGCCTTGATGAAGATGAATAGCTAGTTTTAGTTAACAAGTAATACTGAAAAGCCCGTTCTATTTACAGAGCGGGCTTTTTCATGGGCGAATAAAGTATCGACGGCTGGGGGGCTTTTTTGCTTTAGGGTAATCGTTCGGCCAGATAATAATAGGGCTGAAAAAGGTGATGCATGAATAGCTGATCTTGGTTGTCGGGAAACTTAGCGCGGTAAGCGGCATCAGCAGGCAGCACGATGGTTGTGCCGGTGCGCACGTAATGACTGCTGGGGTAAAAAGCGGGTCCTTGATAATCAGGCACCTGCTTTTTTACGGTCCGCATCACATACTTGCCCAGGTAGCGCTGATACCGCCGTTGGGCCCGGCGTGAAGGCTGTTCCATCTGAGCATAAGCAAAGCCCAAGGCCAAATTCTGCGGAAACTTCTGCTTTTTAATCAGCGACTTGGCCCCCACAAATGGATTAACCGGGTTGAAGTCACTCAACGTCTGGACGGAGAGCGGGAATTCTGGTACCCAATCCGCCGGATTCAACACGTTGAAGGCCCAGCCACCCTGCGTGGCGGCTTCATAATCGTAAGCGAAATAGAGGTTGCCCGGCTTGGGCCCCGCGCTGCAATAGGTTTTGAACTGAATATCAGCCGGCAAGAGGCCCTGCTGTTGCAGGGAGCGTACGTGCGCTGTGAGCAGATACGCCAATGCACCACCTTGGCTGTGACCCATAATTATGATATCACGTGTACCACGGCGGTGCAACGAATCTACTTTAGCCAAGATATCATCAGCGAGAAAAGCGGTGCCCAGCAGCCAGCCAGCATGTACCGCCGCCTGCGGATTAGTGGCCAGTGCGTATTTGAACGTGCGGGTGGGAGTGAGGCGCAGCTCACCCGTAGCCGGCAGCATAGCAGCGTAGAAATTCTCCAGCCAACTCACGGAGTTGGCCGTGGTGCCGCGCAAACTAATAACAGCCGTTGAGTTGGCGCTAGTCCACAAGTCCCAGCGGTTATCGAGGCCGACTACCGACGAGCGGTATATCATCCGGAAGCGGGTCGGTCGCGGAATTTCTCCGAAAAATGTGGTGTCAGCGATGCGCGCGTGTAAACGCAGTAGCTCCAGATATTCCGCTTTGTCAAAGCCGGGCTTCAGCTGTTGGGCCAGAAGGCTGCCGGCTCCCACCAGCATGCAAAAGAGGGTGAAAGCAACGCGCAGCATCAGCAAGTAGGTTGGCGACTACTTCTATACAATCTACTGGCTTAGTGGTTTCGTCAGGTCGAAATCAGCCTGAAACCGAAGCTGCCCATCGCGCTTCAAAATGTAGCTAAACGTCTGGCTGTCTTCGCTAACTACCGTCGACCACTCATTGGTAGCTGCCGCTGGGATTAGTTTGGCAGTGTAATCGTCTGCTGGAAAGCTTTGGCTAAGCGGAGTGCCACCGGCCTTCGCGTAGCCCCCGTACATGGTCACCGAATCGGGAGTGCCATCGGGGTGTCGGTGGTCGTGCTTGAGCAGCAGGCCTTCGTTGCTTTTGGTGAATACCCAAGTCCGAGATTTATCCTCGCCTACCTGAAAGGGCACGCGTATTTCGGTGGGTGAGCAGCTTTGCACCCGCATCACCAATGCCTTACCTGCGAACGGGTCTTTGTCGCCTTCCGGAAACACCACTTTGCCCTCATACGCCTTGTCGCACAAGGTGCTCAGGCTCCTAAAAAAGTCTTCGGATGGCGTGGGGGCATTTTGGCACTAGTACAGCCAAGGGCAAAAAGGACCAGAAGTAGGTAAGCGTTTTTCATGGCTGCTACGTATTACGAATAGATTCCTTGACTGAAATTCGTAGTGTGTATGGATGTTAATATGCCTCATTCTGCTTTGAATCGCACTGTTAGAGCAACTCAGCCAATCAATGCTAGGTATGCGGGACCAGTAAGGTACGCGTTCTAGGCTTGAGCTGAGTTGACAGCACCTACCCACCACGAGGCCGGTCACAGGCACAAAACCACCCTAATTTTTCATCATCTCATGCAAGACCATCATAACCTCGAAACGCTGCTGAATACGCAGCAAAAGAAATTGAGCTTTTTTCAAAACCTGGTGCTGATTGCCGCCGCCGATGGCATACTTGATAAGAGCGAAGAAGAGTTTCTGCTCCAAATAGGCAAGAAACTGGGCTTGACGGCCGAAGACGTGCAGCCTATCGCGGATAATCTCGGTGTACTCAGCTTTGTGGTGGCCTCCGAGGGTATGCAGCGCACACTCGAACTGCAAACTCTGGTGCAGATGATGTTGCAGGACGGCCAGATTGACCCCCGCGAATACGGCCTGTGTATGGAGTACGCTAACCGTATCGGCTACAGCAAAGAGATACTAGATGATATGGTAACCCAGCTTGCCGGCGGAGCACCTACGGGCGACAACCGCAATCCGCCCACAGTGAAGTAGTGTTTTTGTCAGCGGCCTTTCACGCCGGGGTAAAGCGTCTGCACGACATCACTTTGCACAAACTCTTTGGTGCGCACATTCAGCAAGCTTAGCTGCCCGCCGTAAGCTGCGCCCTGATCGAGGTTCCACACGTTGGCTCGCTGGCTCGGTACCGCGCTGGCGGGCCAGGTAGGCGTGTGGCCGATGAAACATTCGTTGTAGTCCTCCGCGAACATGCCATTGCGCCATAGCGTGCGGTCCCAAATCAGGCTGTAAGGATCTTGCTCGGCTATGGGTAGGTCGGGGTCGTAGCCGCCGTGTACATACATGTTGCCTGCTTCATCCTCAAAATACGGAAGCTGCTTGCCAAAGAAAGTGCGAAAGTGCCGTTCGATCTGCTCTTTCGGGCCCCGCTCATACGATTCGAACGTAGCCCGGCCGCCTTGCTGATACCAAAGCATATTTACCTCCGGCCGTGGTGCCTCAGTTGCCATCCACTCAGCCGTCCACCAGTCGTGGTTGCCTTGTAGCCAAATACTGTTCGGAATATGAAGCAGCCGCTCCACGCACTCAGCTGTTTCGGGCCAGCCATCGGATACGTCGCCCAAGTGAATCAGGCGGTCGATTCCGGGCCGAAAGGGGCTGCGCTCCAATACCTGCTCAAGCGCGCGGAAGGCCCCGTGGATGTCGCCAAGAACGTATGTTTCCATGCTAAGGTACTACGAGCCGAACAAGATATGGGCTATAGTTGAGTGGGGGGCTTTTTTGGTATTTCTGTTGAAGCTGAATGGCCTAGCGACGTACGATTGTGCGTCGCTAGGCCATTCAGGTAAACGAGACGCTATAAAGGCAGGGCGCCCACAGCAGCGGCGGCATTCACGCGGCCCCACCCGAAGCTGCTGCTGCGCGCCGTGCGGTTAGAACTGGCAGCTACTAAGCGGCTCATAATCTGAGCGCGGGTTTCAGTAGGGTGCTGCGCCCATACAAGGGCCGTAATGCCGGCCATCGTGGCAGTGGCAACCGAAGAGCCCCCCACGGTGCTCGGCGCGTCGCCGCTCATGGCCAGCGACAACACGGTGCGGTCGTTGCTGGGCTTCTGCATCACTACCGCAAACTCCACTTTGGCCCCCACGTGGCAATCGTCGCAGCGGGAAGTAAGGTTGTCTTGTAAACCAGTCACGGCCACCATTTCGGATAGGGTAGCCGGAAAAGTAACTCCCACAAACCCCGATGACCAGTCGAAGGAAGTGCCGGCGGCGCAGAAGATGAGCTTGCCGCGGTTGTAGGCGTAGCGGATGGCATCAGTCATTTGCGACGAGCTAGTCAGGCGGCCCATACTCATGCTGATAATGCGCACATCGGTGCGGTTGCCGGCCAGAATGTAGGCATCAGACACGCCTTTTACTTCGCGGCTGGCATCGAGAAATACATCTTGGGCCGCGCGAATCGTAATCAGATTGGCATTGTAGGCCACACCTACCGCCGCGCCATCGGTGCCACGTGGGGCCGCCGCTACGCCGGCCATACTGGTACCGTGCCCGCAGCCGTCATTCGGCGTTTCTACCGGACCCGTAGGAATACCGAAAATAGAAGCGCGCGGCAAGGTTACCAGCCGCTCAATGGTGCGGCCCTGACTCAAGCCCTGATTGAAAGCCGCGCCCAGATTTTCCTGCGCATCCGATGAGCCCGAGTCGATAATGACGATTTTGATGCCTTGGCCCGTGCTCTGGCTCCAACTCGACCGAATTCCGTGAAACTGATCAGCCTGATTCCAGGATGATTTGCTGCCGTTGGCTAACACCGTGTAGTCGGAGCCCTCCACCAAGCTGGTGTTCAGAACATTATTGTCGCAGCCGCTGCTGCTCAGAATGGCCGCGCTGCTGTTATTCGTGATTGCCTGCTGGCGGTTCGGCTCGTAGCCCATCGGCTCGGCGTAGCGCACGAGCCCCGAAGTGCGTAATTTCTGAATCGTGCTCAGCTCGCGCACCGTCACGTCGAGCACGGGCAGCACATTTTCCTCGAACGCTACTACCTGTGTCTGGGTTAAGTCGGGATTGGCTTTGCGCTCCTCGGCCATGATCAGCTCCAATACCTGCGCACGGGCCGCTTTCCATTCCGCCAGCGAGGCAGCATCGGTGGGCAGCTCGCCCATGAAGCCGGCTGGCTTGTAGCCCACCGAGAGCACGTGGTCGGAGCGGGTAAGCGCGCTCCAGACAAAGTGCTCCGACGCCTGGTTCCAGTCGAAGCGGCCGGTTTCGCGCAAGCGGCTTAGTATCTGCGAGTCGAGCTGCTGGGTGCTTAGCGACACCTTGGGGTCGGCTGTGGGCCGTGGGGTTAGCTGCTCGTCCGCTTGTTGTTGACAGCTTGTTAAAAGAACTGCCAACAATGCCGTAGTAAGAATAGAGGTAGAAGTGCGCATGGGCTGAGGGGTGGGATAAGAGTGAGAGAAAGGCATCTACTGGAATGAATATCAGCATTAAACGCAAGGAATGCTAAGCTTAAAATCCACTAAAAAAGGAGAGCCTCAGGGCCATGACAATAGGCGCAAGAAGACCGCGCGTTTCGCTATATTCACCTATGAACGTTCAAGATGCCTATAACACCTGGGCCGACAGCTACGACAACGTCCAGAACAAAACCCGCGACCTGGAAGCCCGCGCTATCCGCTCGATGGTGCTTGGGGGGCCTTTTGCCGAGATAATAGAGCTGGGCTGCGGCACCGGCAAAAACACTGAGTGGCTGGCTACCCAGGCCACCCACCTTACTGCCATCGATTTCTCGGCCGAGATGCTGCGCCGGGCCAAAGAGAAGCTGCCGCACCCCCACATCAGCTTTCAGCAAGCCGATATTATGCAGCCGTGGCAGTTTGCCCATTCGCCCGCTAGCCTCATCACGTGCAGCTTGATACTGGAGCACATCCACAATCTCGATTTCGTGTTTGCCCAGGCACACCGCTCCCTGCAGCCTCAGGGCCTGTTCTACATCGGCGAGTTGCACCCGTTCAAGCAGTACGAGGGCAGCAAAGCCCGCTTCGATACGGCCGCGGGGGGCATTTTTGAGCTGGAATGCTACGTTCACCACATCTCCGATTTCACGGAAGCAGCCCGCCGCCACGGCTTCAGCTGCGTGCGCCTTCAGGAGTGGTTCGACGATGACAACTGCACCACCACGCCCCGCATTGTGGCTTTCCTTTTCCAACGGCAGGACAACGCATGAAAAAGCTCGGCATATTTCTCTTTTTTCAAGCGGCAGTGCTTACGGTTTCTGCTCAGGATATGAGCATGACCAAAACTAAATTCGTCGTGGGTGTGTCGGGGCCGGAGCTGCTGCACGCTGGCGTGGGGTTCGACTTAACCTCAATAAACCAGTTGGGTTTTACCGTCGGGGTGGGCCCAACGTGGGGCGGCGTGTGGCCTACGCTTAACGCGGAACACCGCCTATATTTTGGGAAGGTGCAGGCTAGTACCAACCGCCGAAAATTATTCTTCCGCCAAGGCGCCACCTATTTTACAGAAGACGAAGAAGGCGCGGGCGTATTGTCGTTGGGTATTGATTTAAAATCGAAAAAAGCGAACAGAGGCTGGACCATCGACGTGGGCTATTTTCTCCTGTTTCCGCGCACTGAAGACAGACACCGAGATTCATTCCCAGCGGTGCGTTTTCAGTACTTCAGCTATTTCAAAAAAGGATAAAGAGCTGGTGTTAAACCAATCAAAAAAGCCCCCCAGCCGAGTAGAATACTCGCCGGGGGGCTTTTTTTGCCTTCAAAATAGATTGGGGCTCGGACCTGCTATATTTCGTTTATTAATCTTCTTCCTCTACCAACGTGTCGGCCTGAGTCGTGGCTTCGTAGGTGTCAGCGTACTTAAAATCGTCGAGCCAGTAAGCGGAGCTAACCACGTCAAATACGACGGATTTTTCTTCGCGCTTCAGGGGTTTCAGCTGCCAGATGATAGATGGGGCTTCGGGGAAGCTGGTGCCATCGAGCTGCTCGTGAAACAGGCGCTTGAGCAGGGTGCTATCGGGCATACCTTGGGCTAGGAGGCGTAGGAGTGGGGCTTCAGGCTGGGTGTCGAACAGGGCCAGGGCTTCGGCGTCATCGGTAGTGAGCTGCACTTGAAACTGCACGGCTTCGGCCCGCGGAAACTTGCCGTTGTAGGCAGTGTACAGCAGTTGGGTAGCTTTAAAAAAGCCTTCGTGCTGCTCTAGCTCCGGGTTTTCTTCCCACAGCTTCTCGGTGAGCATCTGGTGGGCCAGGTTTTCTATCTGGCCGGCCGTAAGCTGGTCTTCAAAAAGATACTCCAATACGAGTTGGGCCGCCTCGGTAGACTCCAGGTCGGTGAGGGCCATGTGGCACATGGTTTTGAGCTCGTCGGGGGCTATTTCGTCGGGGTTATCGTAGCCGGTTTTGAGCAGGAGAGCTTTGTAGTCTTGGGGTTGCCAGGAGTTTGGCAGCTCCGTAAGGGAATCGAAGGATAGGCGCTCTACGGTGAATTTTTGCATGATCAGGAATACGTGGGGTGGCCAGCGTTGGCCACGGGCGGGACTGGTCCGCCGGTATCCTGTGTACGGAAGCTGGACAGAAGCAACTAGAAATGCCCCCCAGCTTCTTGATTTAGGTTGCCAAAAGCTAAATCAGCAAAATACCTTTTTTTGATTCTATTTGGACGATCAGTATTACGACAGTTATAGATTATATATTCCAATGTATAGGATTACTAAAAAAACAAAAGGTAGTATGCTTAAAATAACTTGGGATTTTCTATCTATTGACGAAGAAAAAATTATTGCCACGCCAATAAGATAGATAGGAATGGAAAATGCGAGTAAGTATGGCGTAAGACTTAAAAACGTGCCTATTAATTGAATAGTAATACCAATGATATGCCTCTTATTTTTTGGTTTGTTAGTGTTATTCACGGCTTTAAGGTATTCTTCCATAATACAATTAGGATCATCACTGGCGCGAGCTTTTAGCTCGTGACCAACTATGTCGGGAGGCTATGCCTCCCCCGTCAGAACATTACCATTACAACAATCCCGGAACCGCGTTGCCGCTACAGCGGCAGATGAGGTTCAACCTCATCCTGATTTCTAGTCACGAGCTATAAGCTCGCGCCAGTTAATTTTCTATAGGTTCCCATTTTCCCTTGGTGAAGAATACGTTGTTGAATTTAGGAGAGTTAAATACCAAGTAGAAACCCCAAGTGTCACGGTAAATAGTGGGATTAGTAGTTAAAATATGATGTGTTGGCTGTTGCATATGCAAGACGAGCCGTTCTGAACTATATGGTTTTAATGTGCTGATTGTTCCCTTAAATACTTTAGCTATATCATCTTTTTGTGTTAGGTAAAAATAGATTGAATCATTTTCCTTGATTTCAAATCTAAAACTCTCGTATTGCCAATCTGCTTGTTTTCCTGGAAAATAGCTTCTGTCAATAACATACTCGCCATAAAAATCTTCTTTTTCAAGTGTTACTTTAGAAAGCAAAATGTTGAGAAAGCTGCCGATAATGATAAGTGTAAATATTGCAGCCCAAATAATTGCAAGTGATATGATGAAAAACTTTTTCTTTGTCAGAAGCCAGACTATTGAAAGAGCAGCCGTTAGAGGAAGTAGTATAAAGATGAAAAATAAATTAAATCCGAATCCCATTTTTCTTATTTTATTTTTTTATGTCAAATTTGTCTATTATTAAGCTAATTGGTAGATCAACTTTCTCATCTGTATAAATAAGCCACACATTTTCTGAGACGAACTCATAGACCTTATTCACTCCCTTTAGTTTTAGATGTGAATAGAGCAAATCAATGAATTGGTCTGAATCCCACTCAAGCCCTAATCCGCCACGTCCAGAATCTCTTATTTCTGTTTCTAGTAATAAGTTTTCGCCTGCTAGCTGAAGTTCTACATTATAGAAAGCAAATATGGGTGCGATGCGCTCATAATCTGCGGGACCGCCCATTATCGTTTCTGTATATGGTGGTTTATCAATCTTAGTAATTTTAGTTATGGTTACTTCCATCAGATTGCCGTGAGTTCAGTGAGGTAGATATGAGCTTCGAGTGTAAGTATAACTTACTGTCCTCACGCTGCCGTATCCTCCACTTCATCTCCATCGTCCACCATCACCCGCGCTAGCTTCTCGATATTGAGGCTGCGGGCCGAGGCGTCGAAAATCTCGCGGTAGGCGCCGCGTTTGTCGTATAGCTCGTCGTGGGTGCCGCTTTCTACCGCGCGGCCCTGCTTCATGACGTAGATGCAGTCGGAGTCCACGATCTGGGCGAGGCTGTGGGAGATGATGACCACCGTGCGGCCCTGCTTGATGGCGTCGAGCGAGTTCTTGATTTGCTCGGTGGCAATGGCGTCGAGGGAGGCGGTGGGCTCGTCGAGGAAGATGATGGGCGGGTTTTTGAGGAAAAGCCGGGCAATGGCAATGCGCTGCTGCTGCCCGCCCGACAGCTGCTGAGCATCGGACTGATACTGCTGGGGCAGGGCCATAATCTGGTCGTGGAGGTAAGCCTGCTTGGCGGCAGCCTTTATCTCGTCCAGGGTTGCCTCGAAGTTGCCGTAGCGGATGTTTTCCTCGATGCTACCCTTGAAGATGTGGTTTTTCTGGAGCACCAGCCCGATGCGCTGGCGTAGGGCGTGGGTATCGTAGTCGGAAAGGGGACGGCCGTCGAGGAGCATTTCGCCGCTGTTGGGCTCGTAGAACTTGCACAGCAGATTGAGAATCGTGCTTTTGCCCGCCCCCGAGAGGCCCACCAGCGCGGTGGTTTGGCCGGCCGCAATGGTGAGGCTGACGTCGTGGAGGGCCTGGGTGCCGCTGGGGTAGGTGAAGTCGACGTTGCGCAGCGAAAAAGCCCCCGGAGCTGGTCGGGCGGGGTGGGGCCGGTGCGCTCGGTTTCGGTGGTGGCGTCGAGGATATCGAAGAAGCCTTCGGAGTAAGTGAGGGCCTCGTTCATCTCGTCGTAGATGCGGTGGAGCTGGCGAATGGGGGCCGACACGTTATTAAACAGCAGAATATGGAACATGATGGCCCCGATGGAAATCTGCCGATCCAGCACCAGGTAGGCGGTCAGGATGATGATGAGCACCACGCCAATCTGCTCCACGAAGGTTTTGAGGCCGTCGAAGAGGAAGTTGGTTTTGCGGGTTTCGAGCTGGGTGGTCACGAGGTTGCGCTGCATGCTAGCCTGTTTTTCGCCCTCGTAGTCTTCGCGCACGAAGCTCTTAATCACCACAATAGAGTCGATGATGTTGATGAGGCCCTGGCTGCGCTGCTCCCGCAGGCCGCGCAGACTACGGCGCACGCCGTTGAGCTTATCGGCCTGCCGGTAGCTGATCCAAAAGTAGATCGGGAGGATGCCCAGCGCCACTAGTCCTACGTACATGTTGGCCGTGAACATGATGATGAGGGCCACAATGGAGTTGGCAAACAGCGGCAGAATGTCTATAAAGAAGTTTTGGACCAGCTTCATTAGGCTCTCCACACCGCGGTCGATGCGGGTTTGGAGCTTGCCGGTTTGGTTGCCGCTGTCGGAATAGAAGCCGAGCTGGTAGGTCAGAATCTTATCCACCGCCGACTGGTGTAGGGTGCTCGAGACATTGATGCGGATTTTCTCGCCGTAGAACTTCTGCCCAAACTGAATGAAGGTGTTGATGACCTCCTTACCCAGCAGCAGGGCCGTTACTGCTAGTAGCAAATTTGCCCCCTGAGCCAGTCCGAGGCCTTTATCCAGCAGCCCTTGCACGGTATCCACCGTGTAGCGCAGCACAAACGGATTGACCTGCGCCGCCAACGACCCTACCAGCGTCAGCAACAACGTGCTGATAACCAGCCCGCGGTAAGGCAACACATACGGATACAGGCGCCGAATAATTTGCCAAAGACTCATAGAAGCAGCGGAACAGTGAAAGCTGCTGAGTTAGACGAAGGAGGCGGGGGTGAGGTTATTAAGAGAAGAGTATTAAGACAATGGCACTATGAATTTTTGCCGCACTCTATTAAAACATGATAAAACGAACGTCATGCAGAGCGGAGCGAAGCATCTCGCGTGCTGATGCAGGATTACCATTCTTACTAAACACGCGAGATGCTTCGCTCCGCTCTGCATGACGTGCTGGTATTTAGTCTGACCAAGTGTTGAGATCAATAGACGTCCACGTCGGGTTTATGATGGAAATCAGAGCTTCCTTCTTGACACGGCTCCAGCCTTTAATTTCTTTTTCGCGTGCAATAGCTTGTACCGAGTCAAGACAAATCTCAAAGTATACCAGTAGATTACATTAGTAGCGGCCGGTGAATTTGCCAGCATTTCCTAGATTTTGACTGTGCTCATGGAGGCGTCGCTCCAAGTTGTTAGTCACGCCTGTGTAGAGGACTGATCGGGAAGGATTAGTAAGAATGTAGATATACACTGGACAGTTGTAGATATGCAATAGCGTGTTCAATTTTAAAGATATACCATTGCAACATCAGCACGCGAGATGCTTCGCGTTGCTCTGCATGACGTTCTGGAGGATAGCTGTGCGCAACTCTCGAGCTTTTCCCGGTACTTTAACTTCTAAATAATCTTTCACCACCAACCAAACCACATGACGACATTCCGACTCTTAGCCTTGGCCGGTAGCCTGGCTCTGGCCGCGCCTACCTTGGCTCAACAGGCCGAAAAAGTTGATCAGGCCATGATTGCCAAGATCAAAGACGAAGGTATGAACCGCTCCAAGGTGATGGAAACCGCCTTTTATCTCACCGATGTATGCGGACCACGCCTGGCTAACTCCGACGGCTTGAAGCGCGCTAACGAATGGACCAAAGGCCAACTCACCAAGTGGGGCATGAGCAACGCCAATATCGAGCCCTGGGGCGACTTCGGCCGCGGCTGGGACATCGAGAAATCGTATATCGCTATGACCGCGCCGTATTACCACGCCATGATAGGCGCACCCAAAGCCTGGACGCCTTCTACTAGTGGCGCGGTGAAAAAGCAGGTGGTGTATGTAAACGCCGCTACCGAAGCCGACTTAGCCAAATACCAGGGCAAGCTGCGCGACAAAATCGTGCTAACAGCGGTGGCTGTGCCACCCAAAACTACTTTTGAGGCCGACGCCACCCGCTACACCGACGAGCAGCTCACCAAAATGATGGAAGCGCAGCCTGCGCGCCCAACCAC
Organism: Hymenobacter radiodurans; assembly: GCF_004355185.1. NCBI lineage: Bacteria > Pseudomonadati > Bacteroidota > Cytophagia > Cytophagales > Hymenobacteraceae > Hymenobacter > Hymenobacter radiodurans. The sequence goes on along the minus strand of NZ_CP037922.1, from coordinate 3,638,092 downwards.
CGAGGACCCCGCCATGACGGAGCGCCTGAACGCCCGTCGTGCTCAGGCTGCCTTGCGCACTAAGCTCAATGAGATGCTGATGAGTGAAGGTGCTGCCGCGGTACTCAGCAGCACCCGTGGTGGCTCGCACGGCACGTTCTTTACCAGCAATGGTGCTCCATACGCCGCCGACGCAAAGCCGGTATTGCCCGAAATAGAAATGTCGCCCGAGGACCAACTGCGCCTGATTCGGTTGGTAGAGGCTGGCATTCCGGTGGAAGTGGAAATGGAAACCAAGACTCGTTTTCAAAACACCGACCTGAAAGGCTACAACGTCATTGCCGAAATTCCTGGCACCGACCGCAAGCTGAAAAGCGAAGTGGTGATGCTTGGAGCTCATATAGACTCCTGGCACGCCGCCACTGGCGCCACCGACAACGCGGCCGGCTGTGCCGTGATGATGGAGGCCATGCGTATTCTGAAAGCGACTGGGGTAAAGCCTCGCCGTACTATCCGTATTGCCTTGTGGGGCGAAGAGGAGCAGGGTTTGCACGGCTCGCGCAACTACGTGAAAAACCACTTCGCCGACCCCGCTACCATGAAGCTGCTGCCCGAGCATGAAAAGCTGGCTGGCTACTTTAACCTGGATAATGGCAGCGGCAAAATCCGCGGTATCTATTTGCAGGGTAACGAGGGTGTAGCGCCCATCTTCACGGCCTGGCTCCAGCCCTTCGCCGACATGGGTGCTACCACTATCACGCCCCGCAACACCGGCGGCACCGACCATCTGGCCTTCGACGCCGTAGGCTTGCCCGGCTTCCAGTTCGTGCAGGATGGCCTCGACTACAACACCCGCACTCACCACACCAACCAAGATACCTTCGACCGCCTCCAGGCCGATGACCTGAAGCAAGCCTCGGTTATCGTCGCTTCTTTCGTGTACCACACCGCCATGCGCGACCAGAAGCTGCCGCGTAAGGCGCTGCCGGCGGCCGTGCCGAAGTCGTAGTATTTAGTTTTAAAGTCGAAAAAAAGCCCCAGAAAATATCTGGGGGCTTTTTTAATGCTCGTTGGGAAATATTTTATTTTGCATGTCGAAGTAAATACACGAGGCCACCTTCGCCGTAGGAGGTCATCTGCACAACTTCCCATCCGTCTGCTGTCACTGTATTTATTGTTTTTATTAAAGTATCGCGCATCTCCTGATTACGCTTTGCTTGCACCATTAGCATTTCGCTGAAACCTAAATCAGCGAAATTTTTTGGCATCCCATTCAGCTTAATTTCTCTTTGTTTCTGAAAGGTTGGAGTGAAAGTGATAAATGCGGAGTCGGGTAATACGTTAGGCGTAAAAAAGATCTGCATATAAGTAAAAACACCGGCCGCACTAGCAGGGGCTGCATTTGACTGGCACGCTTGGCTTATAAGAACAAGCAGAATCATAATAATTTTTTTCATAACAGCGCGTAGTAATAAAGTAATGGGATGAGTAGTAAGGAGTTTTCTGGTTGTTTAGGATAACTCCTTCTTAAACAACCCCAACGTCCGCTCCCAAGCCAACTTGGCGGCCTCAGCGTTGTAGCGGGCGGGGGAGGAGTCGTTGTTGAAAGCGTGGTTTACACCTTCGTACATAAACTGCTGATACTTCACATTGGCGGCTTTCAATGCCGCTTCGTAGGTCGCCGCTCCAGCATTTACCCGCTCATCAAGGGAGGCATAGTGCATCATCAGGTGGGCCTTGATTTTGGAAACGTCCGCGTCTTTGGGTTGGGTGCCGTAGTAGGCCACGGCGGCGTTGAGCTTGGGGTCGCTGAGGGCGAGGCGGTTGGCCATAGCGCCGCCCCAGCAGAAACCGACGCAACCGGTCTTGCCGTTGCTGTCGGGGCGCTGACGCAGGTAGGTGAGGGCCGCGAGGTAGTTATTGAGCGTTTTCTGTGAGTCGAGCTGGCCGATGAGGGTACGTCCTTGGTCTTCGTCGGTGGGCGTGCCACCAAACTGGGACAGCGCATCAACCCCCAGTGCTAAGTAGCCGGCTTGGGCCACCCGCCGCGTTACATCTTTGATGTGGGGCGTGAGGCCGCGGTTTTCGTGAATGACCACCACCGCGCCCCGCTTCTTTTTCCCTTTAGGGTGCACCAAGTAGCCCTGCATGGTGGTGCCGTCGCCGGGCCAGTTTACGGTTTCTTCCGTGAGGTTAGTATCCTGCACGGGCACGGTGGCGGCGTTAGCGTAGCCGGGCTCCAGCACCGCCAATGCGGCCGTAGCCAGCGCCGCGCCACCGGTTATTTTCATCAACCGCTCCATAAATTCCTTGCGGGTGAGCGGGGCGTGGGTGTATTCGTCGAAGAGATTGATGATGCGCTGGTCCATGCAGGGGGTAAGAGGAAGTGAAGCGAGGCTTCGGGTGGAGAATAAGAGGTGAAAACAACGACTGGGGGGCTTTTTTGGCATCTCCCGCGCTACGTCAGCCGAAGAACAGCGCAGCTACGCAGGAGTTTAAGGCTACTCCTCCCGATTCACGGTGTCCATTGAAAAGGCCGGTACGCAGATCGACCAGTACTCGCACTCCGCATCAAATGGGTTGGAATAACGAACCCGCGCGCCAGCCTTGATCAAAAGTGACTCGCCAGCGCTCAGCTCAATGATGTCGCCATCTACTTCAAATCGCTTGCGGCCCCGCACTACGATCGTTATTTCATCGAACTCGGGACGCTGGTGGGGCTCGCTCCACTGGGGCGGCGCCACCATGTGGGCCACGCTGTAACGGCTGGTGTGAGTGCTGGCTAGGCCAATGTGCTCCTCAATGAGCTTGCCGTCGGTGGTAGGCACGCGGAAGGGTGCCTGCTGACGAAAATACTTTTTCTCTTCTGACATAGGGGCGGGGGGCAAATTCTTAGTTTTTTGGGGTGGTGGGGCACTCGCCTTTGGTGTAGGTGAGCACGCCCGCGTTGGAAGCGACACAGTCGTTGCTGTAGGTCTTGCCATTGCAGCCGCACACGGGGTCGTATTGCATGGTGCAGATACCAGCCGGGTCGATTTTGGTGGAGTCGATGCAGGCGGCGGTGGCTGCCGGAGTTGTAGCGGTAGAAGCGGCGGGTGGCTGGCTGCACATAGCCAGTAGGGGCATAAAAGCAGCTGCGAAAAGGAAGTTTTTCATACGCGAACAACGGGAAATAACCTGCTTGCCCAACTTGGGAGGACAGGTCAAAGTACGGACTGGGGGGCAAAATGCCCTCTTAATCAATGGTATATTTTATTTCAGCTATTTTTTATTCCTTAAATATAACCCAGCTTAACAGTGTTCGTATAGGCAATCAGCTTAACAAGCCGGGCGTGCCCTTACTTCACTGGCTCCACTATTTGGAGCCGACGATTTTACCGCCTGTTTTCAAGTATTCACTTTCTCTCCTTACCAACATGTCGTATCAACAAGAAGACAACTCAGGAAAAATTCTTCTCGCCGTATTAGCTGGTGCTAGCGCTGGCATCATTGCTGGCCTGCTGATGGCTCCAGATAAGGGCACCGCTACCCGTGGCAACCTGAAGAACGCTGCAGCTAAGTACAGCGGTCAACTCGGCGAGCAGCTCTCCAAATATGGCGAAGAGCTTGACTCTAAATTCAAAGGCTACGTAGAGAAGCTCGAAGATCTGGGCATTACTGGCGCAGGCAGCAGCCTGAAGCTGAAAGGTGACTGGAATGAGAGCAAAGGCAAACTGCGTCAGCAATACGCCCAGCTCACCGACGAGGACCTGCAGTACGCTGAAGGCCAAGAAGAAGATCTCGTAGGCCGCCTGCAGCAGAAGCTCGGTAAAGGCAAGCGTGAAATCACCAAAATGCTGAACGATCTGTAAGCCAACTCTGGCTTTGGACGATTACTAAAAGCCCCTCCTCTGTAATAGAGGAGGGGCTTTTTTTGTGATAACCTTCGCCGCATAATAGCGTTACAACTTGCGGATCGGCCCTGAGGCCTCAGAAGCCCTCAGGGCCGATCCGTATTCATCTTTCTATTCTTACTGCTTACGTTCATGAAAGACCAAAACGGCAAAATCATTCTTTCCCTGTTGGCTGGCGCCAGTGCTGGTATTATTGCAGGCTTGCTCCTAGCTCCCGAAACAGGCGAAGAAACGCGCACTACCCTCAAGAAATCGGCTTCCAAGTTCAGCGATGACTTGACCAAGCTTTTCCAGGACAGCCTGTCTAAAATCAATGACCTGAAAGGCGGCGCAACACCAGGCGGCGAAGAGTCGGCCAACCGTGCTAACGCCGATGACATCCTTAACTCGCTCAAATCGTCGGCGGGCACGCGGGCTGACCAGAGTGGTGACTTGGCCAGCGCACCGGGCGCCGGTCGTCGGGGCGGACAGGATATAACGGGTACTGGCTCGGTTGGTGGTAACGCCATCGGTGGTACCGACGCCGACGATATCCTGAACCAAGAAGGTCCGAATCGCGGCCTCTAAAAAAACAGAAATCTTTTCGGCGATTTGTAACCTTAGCTGTGCAATGCCGTTAAAGAAGACATAACCGGCTTGAAAGAAAATCGGAGAAGTATCGGAAGTAAAATTGCCGACAGTAGGAGCTTCTGCTGAGTATTGGTCAAACAGACTTAGTAGCAAAATCAGATTGTTCATCGCAAGCTTCTTCCTATCACCCCGATTGGAAGGGTAAGTCAGTTATAAAGGAAAGCCTCTCGTGATTTTTGCGGGAGGCTTTCTGATTTCTAGCCAGTACGGATTGTCGCTTTTTAATGGGCAGCTGCAATTTGAATTTATACAGCAAAAGAGCCCCTAGAGTCATTCTGGGGGGCTCTTTTGCTGAGCATTAAACACGGAAGTATTAGTTGTTCTCCGGCTTCATCTGGGGAAGAAGAGCACATCCTGAATGGAGTTCGAGTTAGTCATAATCATGCTCAGGCGGTCGATACCGATGCCTAGGCCAGCCGTAGGAGGCATTCCGTACTCCAAAGCTCGCAGGAAATCCTCATCGAGCACCATCGCCTCCACGTCGCCGCGCTTGCCAAGCTCCAATTGATCTTCGAAGCGCTGACGCTGGTCGATGGGGTCGTTTAGCTCGGAGAAAGCGTTACAGATTTCTTTACCGTTGCAGATAGCCTCAAAGCGCTCTACCAAGCCGGGCTTCGAGCGGTGCTTCTTCGCCAGCGGCGACATTTCCACCGGATAATCAGTGATGAAGGTAGGCTGAATGAGCTTCGGCTCGCACAGTTCGCCGAACAGCTCGTCGATGATTTTGGCTTTGCCCATGCTGGGGTCCAAGTGCACATTGAGCTTTTGAGCGGTTTCGCGCAGTGCGGCTTCATCCATATCAGTAATATCGACGCCGCTGAAGTGCTGGATAGCTTCAAACATGGTGAAGCGCTTCCAGGGCCGCTGGAAGTTGATGAGGTTGTCGCCTACCTGCACTTCGGTTTTGCCGTGCAGCTCGAGGGCTACGCGCTCTACCATTTCCTCCACCAAATCCATCATCCAGTAGTAGTCTTTGTAGGCTACGTACAGCTCCATCTGGGTGAACTCAGGGTTGTGAAACCGTGACATGCCCTCGTTGCGGAAGTCCTTAGAGAACTCATATACGCCATCGAAGCCGCCTACAATCAGCCGCTTGAGGTATAGCTCGTTGGCAATGCGCAAATACAGCGTCATGTCCAGCGTGTTATGAAAGGTTTTGAACGGACGCGCAGCAGCACCGCCGTACAAAGGCTGAAGAATGGGCGTTTCCACCTCTAAGTAGCCTTTGTCGTTCAGGTAGTTGCGCATGGCCTGCACCAGTAGCGTCCGCTTCATGAACGTCTCCCGAACATGCGGATTCACCACCATGTCCACGTAGCGCTGACGGTAGCGCTGCTCAGGGTCGGTAAATGCGTCGTAAATCTGACCGTCTTTTTCCTTCACTACTGGCAGCGGGCGCAATGCCTTAGACAGCAGCTTGAATTCTGTAACGTGAATAGAGGTTTCGCCCACCTGCGTTTTGAACACGCGGCCTTTCACACCCACGAAATCGCCTAAGTCAATCAGCTTTTTGAAAACCGTATTGTAGAGCTCTTTATCCTCACCGGGGCAGATTTCGTCGCGGTTGATATAAAGCTGAATGCGGCCCGAAGAGTCCATCAATTCTGCGAAGGAGGCTTTGCCCATCACGCGCTGCGACATGATGCGGCCTGCCAGACTCACTTCTTGGAAGTTATTGAGTTCTACATGGTAGTTATCCAGAATCTCCTGAGCGGAGAAATTCACGTCGAACAGCTCGGATGGATACGGCTCAATGCCGAGCTTATGTAACTCATCGAGTTTGTGGCGGCGTTGCTGTTCCTGTTCGCTGAGATGGTGCATGGTCAAAGGCTTTGAAATAAGGCCGCGAAGTTACGCCCGCCGCCCGGATTATGCAGAAACAAAAAGCGCTGCCCCAAAGGAGCAGCGCTTACGTGTATCAGTAGTAAGACGGTAAATAGAACGGATTAAGCCGCGATGTTCATTTGGGCGGGAGCCTCACCAGTCAGCAGCGGCTCGATGCGGTTGCGCAGACGGTCGGCCACGAAGCTGTGCTGTAAGTGCTTGGGCAGGTCAGCGAGTAGCTGCTGATAGCGCTCCAGGCCCATAGCTTTAGCCACGTAGCTCTCGTGAATCCCATTGAGGTAGCTCACGATGTTGAGCAGCGACTGGTGGAAAAGCTTGAAGTCAATCTCGGCCTCCACGTAGCGCTCGATCTCACGGCTGGTCTGCGAAATGCGCAGGCGGCTGAGCAGATCGAAGATGGTCGTGTAGCCTAAGCGCCACGTAATCTGCTGCCAATGCTGCGGAGTCCACTTGTCGAGCACCTTGCCGGTCTTCTGGCTGCGCAGCGCGGTGTTGGGGTTAGCCTGCACCTGCTGACGCGTGATCTGGGCCTTCATCTTGCGCGTAGTGCGCAGGAACTGGCCGATCTGAGCCTGGGCTTCAATCTCCTTGCCTGCAATGTGCAAGCCAGCCTTGTAGCCAGCCAGCGGCAGACGGTGAATGCTAAAGTCGCCGTAAGCACCAGCGGCGTAGAATGACACTGGTCGCGGATAGGCATTGCGCACAACTAAGCGGCCCACCTCCCGCTGAATCAGCGAAGAGTTGTTGGAGCGTACGCCAGTGGTATACAGAAAAGCCTGCAAACCAGATAAGATGGTATGATATGCCTGCGGAAATGTCCAGTGCAGAGCATTGCGTAAGTAATCTTCATCGCCTAGCTCAGCGGTAGCACGCAGAGCGTACTCCGTGCTCCAGCAGGCGTGCAGGAGCTTGGTGATATTCGGGATGTCGGCGTCGGTCAGGTCGGCCTGATGCGCCCGGAAGTAGGGCAGATGCTGCAAGCCGCCAGTCGCGTCGTCGTTCTCCTGAATGTGGTAGTTTATGGCAAAGAAGTAATTGAGAAAAACCTGGGCAGGAATCGATTTGCGCCACGTTTCCTCCGCTTGCCTCTGCTCGTCCGTAACGAGCGGAATGATGTTGTTCTCTAATATCGTCGTCATGCAAAGTAAACAGCTTGGACTAGCTTTGAGTTGCATATTTACTAAAAATATTCGCCAATATTTAATTTAATTATAATGCTGTTAATCAATGATTTATATTTAAAATATGATGATTGATTAGCAACAACTATTAGAGTCGATTTACTAATTTAATTGTCATTGATAGTAAGAGCCAAAAAAGCCCCCAGAACCGTTCTGGGGGCTTTTTTGGTAAGCTGTGTGAGCTTACTAAACGTTGCTTAAATCTGGTCCTTAACAACAGCCACAGCCTCACGCAAGGTGATATCCTTCTTGAGGTTGCGAGTAAATCGGGTAGCCCGGTTTACCTGTACGGTATCGGAACCCAACTGACGAATGTCAACGGCCAAAGGAGCAATTTCGAGCGGCTTTGCAGCTTTCTGCAATTGCTCATACTTATCTGATTCTGCTTTGGCTAGCAATTGCTCAGCCCGATACGTATCCAGCTTCAGGCTAACCATCGTTTCGTTCTTCCGCTTGATCATGCGCTGCACCATACCATTGATTAGCTTGAAGCTTTCACTAGTGTCCACACGCTTCTTACTAGCCTCAGTTAGCTTAGCAACGGCGGGGGCACCACTCCAAGGACGGTAGCGAGCTGGGCTGATCTCATCCCACTTCAACGGATAATCCGACTCCTTCTCACCTTGGTCGAGGTAGCTATACATGTCTGGCAGGATAATGTCCGGCACTACACCTTTAAACTGCGTAGAGCCACCGTTGATGCGGTAGAACTTCTGCGTCGTCAGCTTCAGCGAACCAAAAGGCTTGATGTTGTTGAATTCAGCGGGCATCGCGTCATCCAAGTCAAAGACACGCTGGACCGTACCCTTACCGTAAGTGCTGGCCGCACCTATCACGACGCCACGCTTATAGTCTTGGATGGCAGCAGCCAAAATTTCGGAGGCCGAAGCACTGTACTTATTTACTAGCACCACCAGCGGCCCAGAGTATTGCACGCGAGGGTCGCGGTCGTTCATGATGGTTGGCGCACCTTGGCTCGAGCGAACCTGTACTATAGGGCCATTCTCAACGAATAAACCAGCCATCTCTACGGCATCCTGCAAGGAACCACCACCGTTCTGGCGCAAGTCGAGCACTACACCCTGTACGTTTTCGCTGGTTAGCTTCTCCAACTCTTTCTTAACATCAGTAGCGCTGCTGCGACCACCATTGTCACTGAAATCAGCATAAAAGCTTGGGAGGCGGATATAGCCTACCTTTTTACCGCCTTCGTTGATAGTAGCTGACTTAGCGAAGGTTTCTTCGATGATAACCACGTCACGGATGATAGGAATTATCTGCGTGCTGCCATCCGCTTTCTTTACCGTAAGGCGAACCTCAGTTCCTTTCTTGCCTTTGATCAGCGCTACCGCTTTATCCAGACGCAAGCCTTCAACGGATACCGGCTCAGCTGTACCCTGCGCTACCCGCAGAATAATATCACCAGCTTTCAAGTCACCTTGACGATACGAAGCACTGCCCGGAATCAAATCAGATACCTTAATCTGACCATCTTTTTCTTGTAACGAGGCACCGATTCCTTCAAATTGGCCAGTCATGCCTTCGTCAAATCTTTCTTTATCGCGGGGGGCAAAATACTCAGTATGAGGATCGTAGGTGTTAGCAATAGCATTGGCATACAGTGCAAGACGCTCCGCTGCGTCCGTCTGCATCATATCGTTAAACTGGCTATCGAAGTACTTCAATACCCGCTTGCGTGCCTCAATTTCCATTTCGGCAGGTGTCCGGTTAGGCTCATTAGTCGCCACGATGGCCGGTTTGCCAATAGAGGCAGTAGGAGCCAAGGCTTTTTCCTTGCGCTTGGCCTGCTCATCCATCATCTCGGAAACCCGTGAGAGGGTATGATACTTCAAATATTTGCGCCACTCTTCTCGCTGGGCAGCCTTATCGGCCGCAAAAGTCATTTTATCCGACTCAGTCTCAAATGACTCTTCCTTGGTGAAGTCGAAAGGTTGGGCCAAAATCTCGCGATACATAACCTGCACATCTTTCATGCGCTGGTCCATCAGCTGCGAGGCTAAGTCGAGGAACTCGTGGGTACCCGCTTTCACCTGATCGTCGATGGCCGTCTGGTATTTGCGCAGCTGCGCTACGTCCGACTGCAACAAGAACTTCTTATTGTAATCAATGCGCTTTAGGGTCAGATCAAACACCCGCTTTGAGAAAGTATCATCTACTTTTTCAGGCTGGTAGTGCGCTACAGTTAAGCCCTGAAGCATGGCTTTGATGAGGACCTCATCTTTCTGCGGCGCCCGGGCATCGGTACGCCGGTAGAGCTTGTAAGAAGCAAGCACAAAGATGGCCATCACCAGCGAGGCATAAAGCCCTATTTTCAAGCGGGGAGAAGACATGGAAATCAGCGTGAAATGGAGAAAATCAAAAGGAAATAAACCGCGAGCCGCTTATCAATTATCTAGCGTGGGACCGGCTATAAGCACAAAACGCTAGCTATTGGCAAATAAGTGCCCACAAGCACAGGAAAGGAAGCGGCTTTGCCAGTAGGGTTGCATTATACCACATCAGTAAAACTCTGCAATCAGCTACAGATACGCAACAGGATATGATTCGGATAAAAAACCCAAAGCATAATAGCTAAAATAAGGCAACTGTCTTATCGCTCCTGCTTATATATAACAAAAAAGCCCCCTCTATGTTAGAGGGGGCTTTTTATCAAAGATTAGTTAGCTATAGATAGCTACTAGTAGCGACGAACACGGTCGGCGTTATGACGACGGAACTCCTCTTCGAAGTACTTAGCGTCTTCATCGTTGCGGGGCTTCACACCCATTACGATACCGCCTTGCTTAATGTCCTGCTCGTACTCGGCAGCGTGCTCCTCAGGAATACCTGAACCTACTAGTGCACCTACTAGGCCACCAGTTAAGCCACCAGCACCAGCACCAGCCAAAGCTGCTGCAATAGGACCAGCGATAACAAGTCCTAGGCCAGGAAGGGCAACCGAAGTACCGATAGCGGCGATAGCGCCGATAATAGCACCAGCAGTACCACCAATGGCCGAGCCTACACCAGCACCTTCCATAGCTTTGTCGCCTAGATCAGTGTCAGGAGTATTTTCGCCGAAGTGACGCTTACGGGTTTCATCCGACATCAATAGGTTAACGTCGTCTTTGCTGTAGCCGCGTGAGGACAGGGTGTTATAAGCACGCTCAGCGCTGTCACGGTCACGGAACGAACTAGTCATCATGCCGCTGCTCTTGCTAGAGTCATAAGGCTGGCCAGTTACGGCGTGTGCCGCATGGTCGGCAGTGTTCTGAATACCATCTACGGCACGGCCTACTACTGCACCAGGAGTACCGGCGATAGCGGCACCTTTAGCAGTAGCGCTGAAATCGTCGCCTTCTACATTTGAGCTACCAGTGCTGGAGTTGCCCATATTGCCGCTTGATGTTGTATTACCCGTCGTGCTGTTGCTCATGCCCGTACCAGCTGAGCCAGTTCCGTAGTTAGCGCCTGAGCCTGTACCAGTATTCGTGGGGTTGTTGCTGTTGTTCGTTTCCATTTGGGTAGGGTAGATTAGATTGTGGTAAAGGGAGAGTTTAGCTAGCTGTGGAAGCTTTAAAACAGAAAAGCGCCCCACTAGCCAGTTGAGTAGCTAAACGGCGCGCTTCGTGTGGGGGTTACAGAAATTTCTGTATAGCTCCTATTCTATCTTCAGATTCTGATCTATTGCAGTCTACAGATGAGCTAATTGCTCAGCCTGAATCAGCCAAATTTCTCGTAGTTGGCATCAATCTGCCAAAAGTCGCGGCACTCTTGGCGTAGGTTTTTTAAAAATTCTGGGTCTTGCTTTAAGGTGCGCCACTCGCCCAATCCCAACCGTTCGCACAGCTTGAAGAAGGTATCACCCTGGCCTTTTGAGCCCGCTACTTTTACCAAGCAACTCAGAATAGGCCGTCCATTATTGAATTCCTTCTCTGATATCTCACTTAGAATCTCGTTCAACCGTGATTTTTCGTGTGAAATCTCTAGGTTGAGGCCTAACTCGGCTTCTTGCACTAGGTTCAGGTAGCTAGTAGTACCTACCTGGTGGCGGGCAAATCGAATTAGGTGGCTGCGAACACGAGCATTCATTGGAGCAACGGGAGTAGTCGGGCGGGAAAGGATTAGCAATGTACTGTTCAAAACTAACATATTTGAGCAGTCCTATGATCGCAAACCAAAACTGTGCCGACGTAAGGTCTCCTATTGTACGTCCTATTTTTTGCTCTTACGTCGCGTCATTTCTCTTTGAATAAGCGAAAACTCCCGGCTGCTTTGGCCTGCAATGGCAGTATTCTCGTCGGCGCGGCGCAATAGATAAGGCATGACCGCCTCCACCGGACCATAGGGTACATACTTAGCCGTGTTATAGCCTGCATTTGCCAAGTTATAGCTCAGATTGTCGCTCATACCATAGAGTTGCGCAAACCAGATGCGCGTATCCTGCGGCCGTAAGTTGTGCTCCTGCATCAGTTCAGTGAGCAATAAGGAGCTTGCCTCATTATGGGTGCCGGCACAAATGCTAATGCGGTCGACGTGGGTTACGCAGTAGCGAAGCGCCTCGTTATATAGTTGATCGGTGGCTTCTTTGGTAGGGTTGATGGGGTTCTGGTAGCCACGCTGAGCGGCAGTACGGCTTTCCTTTTCCATGTACGCACCCCGCACCAATTTGCCCCCCAGGTAATATCCTTCACGTTTGGCAGTTTCGTACGCTTGCTCAATTGCTTCCAAACGGTCGTGACGGTAGAGCTGGTAGGTGTTCCAAACGATAGCCGACTCCCGGTTGTATTTGGCCATCATCTCATACGCCATGTTATCAACGGTTTCCTGAAACCAGCTTTCTTCCGCATCCACGAACACACGCACTCCATACTGGTGGGCGCGGGCGCAAATAGCATCCACTCGGGCTTTAGAGCGCTCAAAGCTGGCTTGCTCAGCCTGAGTGAGCGTCTGTTTGGCCTGCACCTTCTCCAGAATAACGCTGTCGGCGAGGCCAGTTACTTTAAATACGGAGAAGGGGATATGAGTGGAACGATGCGCCAAATCGATGGTGGCCAAAATCTCGTCGCGCGTGTGATCATAGCTTTTGTCGCTGCCTTCGCCCTCCACCGAGTAGTCGAGGATAGTGCCGATGTTGTAGCGGCCCAACTCTTCGATTACGGGCAGGCACTCCTGAATGGTCTCGCCGCCGCAGAACTGTTCAAAGATGGTTTTCTTGATCAGAAACTTCACTGGCAGGCCCCATTTGAGCGCTGCTTTCATCATGCCGCCCCCAGCTTTTACCAGGGTGTTATTGTTCATAGCCGCGAATAGCGCATACATCTGGCGCAATTCGGCATCAGATTTAGAAGCAAAGGCAACAGCGGTATCGTTGAAGGACAGAGACGGGGCGTGGGTGGCTAACATAGAGCGGGTGGTTTTTAAACAACGCTTTTGGGTGGGCGAAGATAGGTTTTAAACAACGTTTTGACCGGTAGAGTTACCTTGCAGCCCGCTCTTTTTCCAATCCCCTTACTTGAGGAGCTGGGGGCTTTTTGGGGCTGCCCCCTCCCGAACCCGCGTTTATGTACATGGATACTACTGCCAAAGCCACTTTTTTTACCCACTTGCTAGCCAACAAAGGGCTGCCGTTGCTCATTGCGGGCCCCTGTAGCGCCGAAACTGAAGATCAGGTACTTACCACCGCCCGCGCTCTGAAAGCAATAGGTCAAGTAGATCTGTTCCGCTCGGGCGTTTGGAAGCCTCGCACCAAACCTGGTGGGTTTGAGGGCATGGGCACCACCGCGCTACCGTGGTTGCAGCGGGTACAGGAGGAGGTAGGCTTGCCTGTAACTATAGAAGTAGCCACGCCGCGCCACGTAGAAGACGCCCTGCGCCACGGCATTGATGTACTCTGGATTGGGGCCCGCACCACCGTTAATCCCTTTGCTGTGCAGGAGTTAGCCGAAGCGCTGGCTGGTACGGGTGTGCCTGTAATGGTTAAAAACCCGGTGAACCCAGATGTGGCGTTGTGGGCGGGTGCTTTGGAGCGGCTGGAGCGCGTGGGTATCACCGATTTAGCCGCTATTCACCGCGGTTTTAGCACGTTTGCGCCATCCCGCTACCGCAATGCCCCCACGTGGCAACTGGCGTTTGAGCTGAAAGCGCGCTTTCCCCAAGTGCCTCTCATCTGCGACCCCAGCCATATTAGCGGCCGCCGCGACCTAATTCTGCCCGTTTCGCAAAAGGCGCTCGACCTGGATTATGACGGCTTGATGATTGAAACGCATCCTGACCCCGATAATGCCCTTTCCGACGCGGCGCAACAGGTAACGCCAGCGCGGCTAGCCGAGATTTTGTCAGAGCTGAAGTACCGTTACCGCTCCTCCAACAATGCCGATTTCCTGAATAAAGCCGAGGAGCTCCGACAGCAAATAGACACGGCCGACCGGGAATTGATGGAGGCGCTAGCGGCGCGTATGGCGTTGGTAGAGCAGCTGGCCGAGTACAAGAAGGAGAACAACGTAAAGATTTTGCAGATGGACCGCTGGCAGGAAATATTCGCGTCGCGGCGAGACTGGGGGGCAAAATTGCGCCTGAATGACCCGTTTGTGGCCAAACTGTACGAGCTGATTCACTTGGAAAGCATTCGTAAGCAAACTGAGATTATGAACCAGAACCCGGAATAGCCGTCTTTACTACCTGTGCTTTCGATTGTTCTCCGCTAACCCATCCATCCCTTGCAAGACACTCCCGCCATTGGCCCCCACGCGTTGATCGAACTTGCCGACTTACTGCGCCAGCCGGCCGTGAGTCAGGTTTTTGTGTTAGCCGACGCCAATACCATTCGACTCTGCTACCCGCGTCTGCGCGAATTCCTGCCTGATAATCACATAACTATCGAGATTCCGGACGGGGAAGAATATAAAGTGCTGGCTACCTGCGAAACCGTGTGGGAAGCGCTTACCCAAGCCCACGCCGACCGTTTTGCGGTGCTCGTAAACCTTGGTGGCGGCGTGGTTACGGATCTGGGGGGCTTTTGTGCGGCGCTTTATAAGCGCGGCATTCGTTTCGTGCAGGTGCCTACCACGCTGCTGGCCCAGGTAGATGCCAGTGTGGGGGGCAAAACCGGCATCGATTTCCAAAATTTTAAGAACCAGCTCGGGGTATTTCAGACCCCGGCGGCCGTGTTCATTGAGCCTCGGTTTCTGAATACACTCGACCCCCGCCAGCTCAAATCCGGCTACGCGGAAGTAGTGAAGCACTGGCTGATTGCGGACGCTGCCGCGTTTGAACACCATCGGCGCACTGGCTTTTTTGTGGACGAGTGGGGCCCTATTATTCACGAGTCAGTCGTGACCAAAGAGCGCATTGTAGCTGCCGATCCGCTGGAGAGCGGTTTGCGTAAGGTGCTTAATTTCGGCCACACCGTGGGCCACGCCCTCGAAAGCTACCTGCTCAGCCAGCCCGGCCGTGAGATTCTGCACGGCGAAGCCGTTGCCGCCGGTATGATTTGCGAAAGCTGGCTCTCTGTGCAGAAAGGCCTTCTGAGCGAAGAAGAGCTGGACAAGATTGAGACGTTCCTATTCTCGGTATTCGAAAAGGTGCAGTTTGTTACGCTCGAAACCGATGCCATTGCCGAACTGGCTCTTCAGGACAAGAAAAATGCTGGCTCTACCATCAATTGTACCTTGCTGGAAGGTATTGGCAATGCCATTTACGACCAGCCTGTAAGCGTAGAGGAGATAGCCAGTTCCCTGCGCTATTATCATCGCCTCTTGAGCTAAAAAACAAGTCTCCCACGCCTTGCGCGTTACTTTTCTGATACCCAGAATGCCCGATTCCATAACATTATCCTGGCCCGGCGACCCCCTACGGGGCACCGCCCAACTGCCAGCATCCAAGAGTGAAAGCAACCGCGCCCTTATCATTCAGGCCCTTGCTGGTAACGGCTCACTCACCAATCTCTCCGACGCCAACGACACCCAACTCATGCGTCGGCTGTTGGCCAGCCCCGCCGCCGATACGCTCGATGCGGAAGATGCCGGCACTGTCATGCGCTTCCTCACGGCCTACTTATCCGTCACCGACCGGCGCGTGCTGCTTACTGGTACTGCTCGCATGCGGGAGCGTCCCATCGGCGTCCTCGTTGATGCTCTGCGCCAGCTCGGAATGCAGATCGACTACGCAGAAAAGGAAGGATATCCACCGCTTCATATCAAGGGTTGGGGGGCAAATTTGCCTTCTACAGATATGGCTGAACTCACCGTGCGCGGCGACATTAGCAGCCAATATATTTCGGCGCTACTGATGATCGGGCCCCAACTCCCCGGCGGGCTGCGGTTATTCCTGACGGGCAAAGTCGGTTCACGGCCCTACATCCGCATGACGCTGGCACTTATGCAGCATTTTGGCGCCGACTGCCGCGATTTGGGCTCTGTGCTGGAGGTGCGCCCCACTGCCTATAAGCCCGCCGATTATGCTATTGAGGCCGACTGGTCGGCGGCCAGCTATTGGTATGCGATGGTGGCTTTATCGCCGGCTGGGGGGCAAATTTACCTGCCAGGGCTGCGCCGCCACTCCCTGCAAGGCGACCAGGCAATTGTGGGCATAATGGAGAGGCTGGGCGTAGCCACCGAATTTCTACCCGATGGCGTACAGCTCACCCAGCAACCCATAACGGGTGGCTTCTCCCAAGACTTCACCGATTGCCCCGACCTAGCTCAAACCGTAGCCGTAATAGCCGCTGCTCAAGGCGTAAACGTAGAAATGACCGGCCTGGAAAGCCTGCGCATCAAGGAAACGGATCGTATTCTGGCCATCCAAACCGAGCTAGCCAAATTCGGCGCTACATTCACTGAGGTGCAACCCGATGTATTTCGCGTTGCGGCTACTGGTTTTAAAGTAGATGGCCAAACCATCGCCACCTACCACGACCACCGCATGGCTATGGCCTTCGCTCCGCTAGCGCTGCGCGGCCCACTAACCATAAATGCCCCCCAGGTAGTTCGCAAGTCGTATCCCAGCTTCTGGAATGAGCTGAAACAGGCAGGCTTCAAAGCTTAGGGCTGAAGCGGTTTCAAAAGGCGGTCATACAAAGCAGCAGCGAAGCATGACAGCCTCTTACACTTTAGGTACCACAGTGGCTCTTAACGCAGCAAAATACGCCACCGAGTGTTGCAGCCGGCTGCCATACCAGCTGAATAATTCTCCGTCCACTATCCGGATTTGGGCTGAAGGACAAATTGCCAGAAACTCCGCAATGTGCTTATCTGCAAATGGATAGGGCTCCGACGACAATAGGACAACACGCGGCGCGGCCGCAGCCAACTGCTCTGCTGAAATTTCTGGATAGCGCTGCTGGGGGGCAAATACGTTGGTAAAACCTGCCTGCGTCAGCATATCATCTATAAACGTGTCTGCCGCCGCCGCCATATACGGTTTGCGCCAAATGAAATAGGCGGCTGACACTGCCTCCGAAAGAGGCGAAAGCTGCGCAAAGGAATGCTCAATAGCTGCCGCCATTTGGTCAGCCTTGGCCTTGGCACCTACCAGCACGCCCACCTGCCGAATCATGCGCAAGGCATCGGTAAGGGTGCTAATGTCGCTGAGCCACACCGGATAAAGCGCGGCCAACTGCTCAATGCCTTCCTGATAATTTTCCTCCTTATTCCCGATAATAAGATCAGGCTTTAGCGCGGTAAGCTTCTCAAAATCAAAATTTTTGGTGCCACCGATTACAGTAGCCTGCTGCCGCGCGTCGGCTGGATGAAGGCAGAATTTGGTTACCCCAACTACCTTTTTCCCCAAACCTAAATCGTGCAAAAGCTCCGTCTGCGAAGGCACCAGCGACACAATTCGTTGCGGCGGATACGGTACCACCACGCGCCGTCCCATCTGATCGGTAAGTGTAAGAGGCAGAGCAGGTGGGGGAGGAGGAAACTGAGACATACGAAGCCAAAAACACGATAAAGCTTTCTACAAAGCCACAACGCCGACCTGACAATATGGTGTCAGGTCGGCGTTGTGGCTTCGTATTCTAGATAAGCACTATTAGCTGAAGTAGCGAAAATCGTGGCCGTCCTCGATGCGCAGCAGCGTTTGGTAAATCAGCTGAATTACGTTCTCCACATCATCCTGGTGTACCGTCTCCACGGTGGTGTGCATGTACTTGAGTGGTAGAGAGATAAGTGCTGCCGCCACACCAGCATTAGAGTAAGCAAAGGCATCGGTATCGGTGCCAGTAGCGCGGGTAGCGGACGCGCGCTGAAAGGGAATGTCAGATGTTTTGGCTGTTTCGATGATCAGCTCACGCAGGTTATTCTGCACCGCCGGACCATAGGTAACTACCGGCCCTTTGCCGCAGTGCAGGTCCCCACTGGTTTTCTTCTCATACATGGGCGCCTGGGTGTCATGAATCACGTCCGTGATGATGGCCACATCGGGCTGAATGCGGTGGGCAATCATTTCTGCCCCCCGCAGGCCAATTTCTTCCTGCACGGCATTCACCACATAGAGGCCAAAAGGCAGCTTCTGCTTGTTTTCCTTCAGCAACCGGGCCACCTCCGCAATCATAAAACCGCCAATCCGATTATCCAGCGCTCGCCCCACGTAGAACTGCTCGTTCATCACCATGAACTCATCTTCGAAGGTGACAACTGAGCCGACGTGAATGCCCATCTTCTCTACCTCCTCCTTCGACGTGGCGCCACAATCCAGGAAGATGGTTTCAATCGTTGGAGCCTTGTCTTGCTCTACCTTGCGCACGTGGATAGCCGGCCACCCAAAAATGGCTTTCACAACTCCCTTGTCCGTGTGAATATTTACACGCTTGGACGGAGCTACCAACGCATCAGAGCCACCATTGCGCCGTACATAGATGTAGCCTTCTTTCGTGATGTAATTCACAAAGTAAGAAATCTCGTCGGCGTGTGCTTCAATAACTACTTTATACTTGGCTTCTGGGTTAATAACTCCAACTACCGTTCCGTAGGTATCCACGAAATATTCGTCGATGTAGGGCTTTACGTAGTCAAGCCACAGCTTTTGCCCTTCCTTCTCAAAGCCGGTTGGTGAAGGGTTGTTTAGATATTTCTGGAGGAAATCGAAAGATTCGTTACGCATGGGTAGGTCAGGTTAAGAAGCTGCCATCCGGGAAAGAGTATCAAGGAGCCGAAAGAAGCAAATACTCGCTAATCGGTCGTGAATACGTTGCAATCAGTGCATTTAGGATGGCTAAGTAAATGCGCTAAAAGCCGCGAGCTACAGCAAATGGCAGCCCTAAAGCGGAATATTTCCGTGTTTTTTGCGCGGCAGCACATCTACCTTATTTTCCAGCATCTTAAACGCGCGGATTAATTTCTGGCGCGTTTGAGCCGGCAGAATAACCTCATCCACAAAGCCCCGGTGCGCCGCTCGGTAAGGAGTCGCAAACTTCTTCTGATACTCATCTACCTTTTCGGCCAGCTTAGCTTCAGGGTCTTCTGCAGTGGCTATTTCACGCTTGAAAATAATTTCGGCTGCACCTTTAGCACCCATCACCGCAATCTCAGCCGTGGGCCAGGCATAGTTCATATCAGCCCCGATGTGCTTGGAGTTCATCACGTCGTAAGCGCCGCCGTACGCTTTGCGGGTAATAACTGTGATACGCGGCACCGTAGCTTCGCAAAAAGCATAGAGCAACTTCGCGCCGTTCGTGATAATGCCTCGCCATTCCTGATCAGTGCCAGGCAAAAAACCGGGTACATCTTCCAGCACCAACAACGGGATATTGAAGGAGTCGCAGAAACGTACGAAACGGGCAGCTTTAGTACTGGCATTGATGTCGAGTACGCCAGCCAGTACCGCCGGCTGATTGCCCACAATCCCGATGCTTCGACCGCCTAGCCGGGCAAATCCCACGACAATATTCTCAGCGAAATTTTGGTGGACTTCCAAGAATGAGTCAGCATCAATGATCCCTCAATTACTTCGCGGATATCGTAAGGCTGATTCGGGTTCTCGGGGATGATACTGTTCAGCGCAGGCCGCGCTTCATCGCCCTGCGGCTCGTAGGGTAGATTGGGGGCTGTTTCTTCGCAGTTCTGTGGCATGTAGCTCAGCAAATGCTTGAGGTGGGTAATGCAGGCTACTTCATTAGCACAAGAGAAATGCGTTACGCCGCTTTTAGCCGAGTGCGTACTCGCGCCGCCTAACTCTTCGCTGGTTACATTTTCGTGGGTTACGGTCTTTACTACGTTTGGTCCCGTCACGAACATATAGCTCGTGTTTTCCACCATCAAAATAAAGTCGGTGATGGCCGGCGAGTACACAGCGCCACCCGCGCATGGTCCCATAATGGCCGATAGCTGCGGGATAACTCCAGAGGCGAGGGTGTTTTTATAGAAAATATCAGCGTAACCGCCCAAACTCACAACGCCTTCCTGAATCCGGGCCCCGCCCGAGTCATTCAGACCAATCACTGGCGCTCCATTCTTCATCGCCAGATCCATGATTTTCACAATCTTCTCAGCGTGCGTCTCACTCAAAGAGCCACCGAAGACCGTAAAATCTTGGGAGAAAACATACACCAACCGCCCATTCACGGTGCCATAACCCGTTACTACACCATCGCCGAGATAATACTCTTTATCCAAGCCGAAATCCTTGGAGCGGTGCATCACAAATTTGCCGATTTCCTCAAACGAACCTTCATCCAACAATAAATCTACCCGTTCTCGAGCCGTCAGCTTACCTTTTTTGTGCTGCGCGTCGATGCGAATTTGCCCCCACCAAGTAGTGCTTCGGCATTTTTGCGGTCGAGAATTTCAAGTTTGCTTAATTGGGCGTCGGCGTGAGGATCGGACATATATGGGTGGAAATTGATGTAGCTACTTAGGTTAGGAAGCCAAAGGTAACCGAAGGGCGCAAAAATGACGCACTCTAATCGGGGGGCTTTTTTAGTGGTTGAGCATAAAATGCTTTACAAAGTAAAAGGGCCGGCTTCTGTGTAGAAGTCGGCCCTTTTAGTAATCTAAAACTTACTTGCCCTTGCCCTTATCAGTCACGTCATCGGCGTCTGGCTCGGGAGCTTCCTCTGGCCGCTCATCGCTGGCCAGATTAGTCTTCTCACCACTCTTGCTTACTGCAAAGACAAGCTCTTCGGCTCCTTCTGTGAAGTCAGCGGTGATGATATCACCTTGCGCAATCTCTGCTTTCAGGATCTCCTCTGCAATCGGATCTTCGATATACTTCTGGATAGCCCGGTTCAGCGGACGCGCACCATACTTTGGATCATAGCCTTTATCAGCCACGAAGTCCTTAGCGGCTTCCGTCAGTTCAACTTTGTAGCCCAAGGTCTGGATACGCGACAGGAGCTTAGCCAGCGAGATGTCGATAATCTTATGAATGTCTTTTTTCTCAAGAGCATTAAAGACAATCACATCATCCAAACGGTTGAGAAACTCTGGTGAGAACGTCTTACGCAGGGCATTGGTGATCGTGCCCTTCATGATATCATCCATGTTATCAACTCGGGCTTTAGTGCCGAAGCCGATACCTGCACCGAAGTCCTGCAAGTCGCGGGCACCGATGTTAGAGGTCATGATGATAATCGTGTTGCGGAAGTCCACCTTGCGGCCCAGACCATCGGTCAAGATACCGTCGTCGAGTACTTGCAGCAGCAGGTTGTACACGTCGGGGTGAGCCTTCTCAATCTCGTCGAGCAGGATAACCGAATAAGGTTTGCGACGAATTTTCTCCGTCAACTGACCGCCTTCTTCGTAGCCCACGTAGCCGGGAGGCGCGCCCACCAGGCGCGATACGCTGAATTTCTCCATGTACTCACTCATGTCAATGCGCACGAGTGAATCCTCTTTGTCGAACAGATAAGTAGACAGCACTTTAGCAAGCTCTGTCTTACCTACACCCGTTGGGCCAAGGAACACAAACGAGCCGATTGGCTTTTTTGGATCTTTCAAGCCAACCCGTGTACGCTGGATAGCTTTCACCAATTGCTTGATGGCTTTATCCTGGCCTATGACTTTACCTTGCAACTCCTCACCCATGTTGAGCAGCTTCTGGCTTTCGTTCTGGGCCACACGCACTACCGGAATACCAGTCATCATGGCG
The DNA here is from genome assembly GCF_004355185.1 of Hymenobacter radiodurans. Classification (NCBI taxonomy): domain Bacteria; kingdom Pseudomonadati; phylum Bacteroidota; class Cytophagia; order Cytophagales; family Hymenobacteraceae; genus Hymenobacter; species Hymenobacter radiodurans. The sequence goes on along the minus strand of NZ_CP037922.1, from coordinate 3,616,476 downwards.
ATTACCTCGGCCACGTTTTCCTCTTTCACAGTGTAGCGCTTCTTCTTGGTCTCATCTTCCCAGCTTTTCTTAGCTGAGTCGAGTTGCTCCAGAAGCTTCTTCTCTTTGTCGCGAAGCTGAGCGGCTTCTTCGTATTTCTGCGACTTCACCACGCGGTTTTTCTCCACTTTAATGTTCTCAATCTGCTCCTCGAGCTTAAGAATATCTTCGGGAACCACGATGTTGTTGATGTGCACGCGGGCACCAGCTTCGTCCAGAATATCAATGGCTTTATCGGGCAGGAAACGGTCGGACATATAACGATCCGAAAGCTTCACGCACGACTCGATGGCCTTGTCGGTATAGATAACGTGGTGGTGATCCTGATACTTATCCTTGATGTTGTGCAGGATTTCGATCGTCTCTTCAGGCGTGGTAGGGTCTACCATCACCATCTGGAAACGACGAGCTAGGGCACCGTCTTTCTCAATGTACTGACGATACTCGTCCAGCGTCGTAGCACCAATGCATTGAATCTCACCGCGGGCCAAAGCCGGCTTGAACATGTTAGAAGCATCTAGCGAGCCCGAAGCTCCACCAGCACCAACAATCGTATGCAACTCGTCAATGAAGAGGATAACGTCGGGCGACTTTTCCAGCTCGTTCATCACGGCCTTCATGCGCTCCTCAAATTGCCCCCGGTACTTTGTGCCAGCTACCAGCGAAGCCAAATCCAGTGTCACTACGCGCTTGCCGAATAGCACACGTGATACTTTCTTCTGAATAATGCGCAGGGCCAAGCCTTCTGCAATAGCCGTTTTACCAACACCGGGCTCACCGATAAGGATGGGGTTGTTTTTCTTACGGCGCGACAGAATCTGAGCAACACGCTCAATTTCTTTCTCACGACCTACGATGGGGTCAAGCTTGTCTTCCTCAGCCAGCTTGGTCAAGTCGCGGCCGAAGTTGTCAAGCACAGGGGTGCGTGATTTCTCGCCGGGCTTCTTAGCGGCCGAGCTGCTACCGGAGCTGCTACCGCGGCTAGAGCCGCCGAAGAGCTTGTCGTTGTCGTCGTCGTCGGTGTCAGGGGCGCGGTCGGTGGGGGCAGGGTTGCCGTGATAGTCCAGCGAGTCGCGTACGGATTCGTAGTTCACGTTGAATTTGCTGAGGATTTGCGAAGAAATATTGTCTTCATCGCGCAGAATCGACAGCAAGAGATGCTCGGTGCCGATAATTTCGCTCTTGAAGATTTTAGCCTCTAGATAGGTGATCTTGAGTACTTTCTCGGTTTGTTTGGTCAGCGGAATAGAGCCGGTAATGCTCGTGCCTTGTGTAGCCGTGTTGCGGGTTGCTTGTTCCAGTGCGTACTTAAGCTCTTCCACCGAAACACCCAATTTCTTGAGCAGTCCGATGGCAGTGCCTTCGCCTTCGCGGATCATGCCCAACAGCAGATGTTCGGTGCCGATATAATCGTGCCCGAGCCGGATGGCTTCTTCCCGGCTCAAAGAGATGACCTCTTTGACTCGATTTGAGAATTTAGCTTCCATGCAGATAAGGTAGTGAAGAAAATATAGATCCCCGCTAAAAAAGCGGGTTGGGCCGGATCAACCTGAAAACAGGAAAGGGCGGGCGAAGGTTCGGGGGCAGCACTAAGGAAATCTACGCGAGATAGCTGCCGGCGTTGGGTCCCTGCGAAAAGAGCAGGTCCAATATGCTTAAATGAGGAACAAATTGCAGGCCAAAGGTCTGCGAATAAGGCCGCACCCAGCCGTGTTCGGACGGAGTGTCAGGTTCGGGATGAGCGGGGACTTTGGGTGTCAGCCAATCGCGCCGGTCGCGCACCGTAGGGTCGAGGTAGGAGGGATGATATTCAGCGGTAAATGCCACCGGAATTCGCAGCCGGAGGCATCGTAGATAGAAGTGCAGTAGGTTGAGGTTGAGGTCAAAAAGCAGTCGAGGTTTTTGTACGTAGATATCGTGCAAATAGTCGGCGTAATATTCAAAATACGGACTGCCACCATAAGCGGTTTGCAGCGTACGCCAATGCTGGTGCACCCAGTTTTGCCGATAATCTATCTCTAGATCTGCTGTTTTGACTTTCTCGCTTCGATTACCGTCTACTACAGGCACCGTTAGGGGCTTTACGCCTTGGGCCGTCAGGATAAGACACCGGTTACGATAGGTTTGCTTGCGATAGTTTTCGTGGCTTTCTAGTAACAAGGAATCAGCCCCTACTAGTTCGGCAAAAAAGGCAATAGGTGGATTATAAAGCAATTCAAATAAAACGGGCATGATGCTGGCAAGTCGGGCGCGAAAAGCGGAAACGCTGCAATAGTAAACAGATCGGAAGTACTTTTGCCTCGCCATTAATCAGTCAAAATGACAAAATCATTTGCCCTACGGCTGCTTGCCGCCTTGCTCATGTTCAGCAATGCCCTCGCAGCCCAAGCTCAAAAAACCGGCTTATTACTCGACGTAGCCCGTTTTCGGAATGAGAATGCCGTTACGAAGGGAGCCGTGGTAGAACTGTACGTTACTGTGCCGGGCAATGCCCTGATTTATCGCAAGCGGGCTCCCAAAATATTTCAGGCAGCAGCTGTCGTTACGCTGGAAGCAGTTCGGGTCGATGGCTCAGTGGCGTATCAGGAGACAATTACCCTGAAACCACCTGTACTGAATGACACGAGCATAGCGCTGAAAAACCCGATTAGTTTTCAGAAACGAATCGAACTTCCTGATGGGCAGTACACGCTGCGGGCTAAAGTACAGGACCAAACAAGCAAAAAGAACCTTGCCACCATCGAGCAACCGCTGGTGTTGGACTTTAATGAACCCAAAACGCGCTTGAGCGACATTGTGCTACTGGCCCGACCAGCGGGCCGATCTGCCGTGCCGGGCGACAACTTTACCCGTGGTGGCTACAGCCTTGCCCGCACGCCCAACGGCCTCTACGCCCGCGGGGCCGACCGTCTGGCATGGTACGCTGAACTATATGATGCTCCTGCGCCCATTGTGCTGGCCACACGCTGCCGCATCCGGCCAGCAGCCGGCGGCGCTGACGTGCTTACTTCCGCTGGCCTGGCCCGTTCTGTAGCTGGTGGTCCGCATTTGGTGCTGGGCGATATGAATATTGCCAATTTGATGGCCGGCGATTACGACTTAATCATAGAAGTGCGCGACGCCAAAGGCAAACTCCTGACCTCACATACCACGCGCCTACAGCGCCGCCCCGACGAATACGCGCCCGCTGCGGCTGTTCTTCCTAAATGAAAAAAGCCCCCCACACTACATATCCGTGGTATTATCGCCCGCTAGAATGGTTTCTGACCAGTTTGGCTCACTTGCCGTTGTCGGTACTATATGTGGTGGCCGATGGGTTTTATCTGGTGATGTTGTATGGCTTGCGCTACCGCCGGCGGGTAGTGCTGGAAAATTTGCGCAATTCATTCCCTGACAAAACTGAAGCACAGATTGAGCAGCTGGCGAAGAACTTTTACCGGCACTTTGCGGAGCTGTTGATAGAAATTCTGAAGCTGGGGGGCATTTCTGTGGCTGAGTTGAAGCGCCGCGTATTCATGCCCAACCCCGAAGTGCTGGAAAACCTGTTGGCCAAAGGAAAGCCAGTGTTGGCGCTCGGCTCGCATGCCGGCAACTGGGAATGGATTATTACGGCCGGTGCTGTGTGGTTAGGTCCGCGGGCCGATGGGGTGTACAAGCCGCTTACCAACCCGTTTTTTGAAGATTTTGTGTACCGGCTGCGCACCCAAACGGGCGCCAAACTTGTGCCCATGCGCGATACGCTCCGCCATTTGGTGCGCCACCGCAACGAAGGCCGGGTGCTGAGTATGCTAAGCGACCAAAGCCCCAGCCGCGCCGACCAGCAATACTGGACGAATTTCCTTCACCAAGACACCGCTTTCTACACAGGCGCTGATAAGCTGGCCGCTCAGTTTCAGTGCCCGGTGGTGTACGTAAGCATCCGGCGCTTGCGGCGTGGCTACTATGAAATGCGCCTCGTTGAGCTCTACGACGGCGAAACTCCTTTGCCCAAAGACGGTCACCAGATTACGGAAGCCTTCGCCCGCCAGCTAGAGGTTGACATACAAGCTGATCCGGCTGACTACCTCTGGTCGCATCGCCGCTGGAAACATAAACGCTCCGCTTAAAAATGAAGGAGAAATGAGCAGATAATATAAACTGATATTTCCCATAAAAAAGCCCCCAAGATCTCTTTGGGGGCTTTTTTATGAGAGTATTTATCAGGCGAAGCCTTATAAATACTGCTCAATATCACCGGCACCCTGGCGGATAATGTCGAAATCATCATTCGTGCAGTCGACTACGGTGCTGGCGATGTTGTTGCCGAAGCCGCCGTCAATAACCAGATCCACCAACGGGCGGTACTTTTCGAAAATCAGGTCTGGGTCGGTGGAGTATTCAATCAACGTATCCTCGTCGTGAATAGAGGTGCTGACGATGGGATTGCCCAACTCCCGCACCATTCCCAGACAGATATTGTGATCCGGAACGCGGATACCTACCGTTTTGCGCTTTACGCCACCGTAGCGCGGAGCCTTTGGACTAGCCTCAAAAATGAAAGTGAACGGACCGGGCAACGCCTTTTTCAGCACTTTGTACACCGGCGTAGTGATGCCGTGAGCATAGTCAGTGATGTGGGAAAGGTCGTGGCAGATAAACGACAGATTCGCTTTTTCGGGATGAATGCCCTTGATGCGGCAGAGCTTTTCGACGGCTTTCGCGTTGTGAATGTCGCAACCCAAGCCATAAATCGTATCCGTGGGATAAATAATTACTCCTCCTTTGCGCAATACTTCCACGGCTTGCAGCAAACGGTTTTGGGGCGGATTATCGGGGTGGATGCGAAGCAGGGTAGCAGACATGAGCGAGCGGATATAAGGTGAAAAACGAAGAAAACCGGCGCCGGGCCGGAATCGGGCAAGATACTGCGGGAGCTAAATACCTGTCACTCGTTCGCAATTCTTTTACTGAAGGTTACTCTTTACGCTCCTTAAATCCAAAAAAGCCCCCAATCGAATGTAATCGAACACTGGGGGGCTTTTTTCGCGTTAGCAAAACCGGAAGCCTAGAACGTGTACTTTTGGCCCCGAAAAATGAAACTGGCTAAAGGCGCGCTTCGCGTCGCCGGTTGCTTCTTGTTAGCCGTATCTCTCTTCGCTTATGTCCCAAATTTCCCGCGCCGAATCCAAAGCCAAAGCCCAGAAGCGCCGCAACCGGTATGCCGCCGTGGTAGCGGTACTCGGCGTCTTGTTCGTGTCGTTCTCGTATTATTTCTACCAGGTTTTCTACACGCCCAACGTCGAGACCAAAGGCCAGCCAACCTACCTGCTTATCCGGCAGGGGCAGAGCTACAAGGCCGTCATGGACTCGATTGACGCTAAGAATGTCGTCATTGATCGGCTTTCGTTCCGCTTCGTGGCCAAGCTGATGAAGTATGACGAACTGGTGAAGCCCGGCCGCTACGAGCTGAAAGATGGCTACACCAACCGCGAAATGGTCAACGACTTACGACGCGGAATTCAGTCGCCGCTTAGCCTCACTTTCCAAAATATTCGCTTGCGCCAAGACTTGGCGAAGAAGCTCAGCACCACCATCGACGCCCGCCCGCACGAGTTCGATAGCCTGCTCAGCAGCCCCAGCTACACCCGCTCCCTAGGCTTCGATACGACGAGCATTCTGGGCATGTTTATCCCGAATACCTACGAGCTGTACTGGAATACTTCGGCCGAAAACCTCATGCAGCGCATGAAGAAGGAGTATGAGAAATTCTGGACGCCAGCCCGTGATGCCAAAGCCAAAGCACTGGGTTTGACCCGGGCGCAGGTAAGCACGCTGGCCAGTATTGTGGAAGCCGAGCAGCAGCAGCACGCCGACGAGCGTCCGCGCGTGGCCGGCGTGTATCTCAACCGCCTAGAGCGCGGCATGCTGCTCCAGGCCGACCCGACCGTGGTATATGCCAACGGCGACTTCGGCATCAAGCGCGTATTGAACGTACACTTGGCGAAAGATTCGCCTTATAACACGTACAAATACAAAGGCTTGCCCCCCGGGCCCATCAACTTGCCCAGCATTGCCAGCATCGATGCCGTATTGAACCCCGAGAAACACCAGTACATCTATTTCTGCGCGAAGGAAGATTTCAGCGGCTACCACGCCTTCGCCACCAACAAGCGCGACCATCTGCTGAATGCCCGCCGCTACCAAGCTGCTCTCACGCGGAGCGGCATTATGAAGTAACCCCTACCTTCCGTCTATGTACACTTCCGATATCCAAATCCGCGTCCGCTATGCCGAAACCGACCAGATGGGCTACGTGTACCACGGCAACTATGCCGCCTACTTCGAGGTCGCCCGGACGGAAGCTTTTCGGCAATTAGGTATCCGGTACAAAGATTTGGAAGCCGATGGCGTAGGCATGCCAGTAGGGGAGATACGCACCCGCTTCCGCCGCCCCGCCCGCTACGACGACTTGCTAACCGTGAGATTGTTGCTGCGCCAGCCAGCGGAAGGGTCGAGGGTAATGTTTGAATACGAGATCTACAACGAAGGCTTAGAGCTACTCACCGAAGGCCATACGCTGATGGTGTTTGTAAGTACGGCTACAGGTCGGCCAGTTCCGATTCCCGACGCTATCCAAAATAAGCTCGCTCCCTACTTTACCGAGGACGAAACAGCTGGACCGCTTACGCCTACGTCTTCTAAATTGCCCCCCGACGCTCCAGCACCCGCGGCTTTTGCTCCTAAAAAGGATAAGTAACAGTTCTTGATTGCAAGCAGCCTTCTGTCACTGAGTTCATGTGATTGGAAAGGAAAGCAGGAAACGATGAACACCTTCTGGGGGGCAAATTGTTATGCCGATTGTACGTTGACCGTTGATCTATGAGAAACCCCGTTCGCCGCTACCACTACTCCGAGGTGCGCCGCCGGCGTTCATACCGCAAGTTCATCGTGTGGCTCAAGCGCCTGCGCTTCAACCACGGCCAAGCATCGGTGTACGATGTGCTCGACCGCATGATTCAGGAGCTGAAGCTGGACAGCATCACCAAGCGGGCCAGTTACATGGCGTTCAACTTTACTATCGCCATTTTCCCCACTATCATATTCCTGTTCACGCTTATTCCCTACATCCCTATTCCGCAGCTGAACATTGATATCCTTCAGTTTCTGCGCGATATCATGCCCCGCGAAATGTATGTGGCTACGGCCGATACTATTGAGGACATCATCAACATCCCGCACGGCGGGTTGCTGTCCTTCGGTTTTCTGACGGCGCTAGTACTTTCCTCCAATGGTATCATGGCTCTGCTGGATGCGTTTGAGAAGAAATATCCGTCGTTTAAGCGCCGAACCTACGTGCGCAAGCGTGTCATTGCCACCCTGCTGACCATTGTGCTATCGTTCGTGCTTTTGTTCGCCATAGCGGGCATTTTCTTCGGCACGTATATCATCGATACGCTGGTATTCTACGAAATAGTGCCCGCTGAACTGACTAATCAGTTGATTAACCTGCTCAAATACGGATCAGTTGCCGGGCTATTCCTGCTCATCACTTGTGTCATTTATTACTACGTGCCGCCCGTGCACGACAAATGGCCTTTCCTCTCGGCAGGCGCGGTAGTAGCTACGCTGCTCATCTTTTTGGTATCTTTTCTATTCATTCTCTACATCAAGATTTTCGACAGTTACAACCACTTTTATGGCTCTATCGGTACGCTGGTGGGCTTTATGGTGTGGCTGGATTTTGTGTGCATGACCCTGATTCTGGGCTTTGAGGTGAACGTCAGTATAGATGCCGTTACGGGGCGTCTGCGGACCATTGCAAACCTACCTGTGGCTATCAGTGGACGGCGTCTGGCCACGGTTGAGAAAACCTGAAATTGAGCAGAGCGTAAAATTTCAACTATTAATTACGCCGTACTTATTGCTAATTGTCATTTGCCTCTTACTTTTGCCGTCCCCAAACCGCCTGATTGGGGAAACGTTAGAGAGGTGGCAGAGTGGTCGAATGCGACGGATTCGAAATCCGTTATACCGGCAACGGTATCGGGGGTTCGAATCCCCCCCTCTCTGCATTGATTAAAATTACGCGTGACCTAGAGAGCTGGCAGAGTGGTCGATTGCGGCGGTCTTGAAAACCGTTGAGGGTTAAACCTCCGGGGGTTCGAATCCCTCGCTCTCTACAAAAAGCCCCGTTTCCGAATAAGAAATGGGGCTTTTGCTTTATTAAGAATATGCGTAGGGGCGCGTGCACTGTTCTCCCGACCTATAAAATCTACTGCCTTCGAGTTCTAGGTGTTGCGCACTGTTAGGGAGTGTACCCACTATGTTGGCCGGCCAGCGCCAGTCCGTTTTCATAATTCTATCTCTGCTGGAGGCTACTATTGGCGAGTCATCTTACCTTTGTGGCCAGTATGCAACCAGTTGTAGCCCTATTTCTTAGCCTGATTATGCTCGTTGGTGGCCTGATGCCGCAGAACGACGTGGAAGAGCTGGGCAAGCTGCCGCAGCTGGTGCAACACTACAAATTCCACCAATCCACACAAGGCGGGGAGCTCTCGTTTCGGCAATTTCTGGGTACGCACTACGGCGCGGGCAGTACGGCCATGTATCAATGTCCTCCCTCGCCTGAGCACGATCAGCTACCGCTCCATGGGCAGCACCATTGCCCAAATCTGGAATACGTGGTACCTGCCCAGCAGTTGATTGTGGCTATCTCAGGTCCGCGTAGGCCAGCTTGCTCGTATCAATCGGTGGCTACGGTTTCTTACACCTACGCTTACTGCGGGGGGCTTTTGCAGCCACCGCGAGCCTAGTTCTAAGGTAATCAAGGGCGTTATCTGCCCAGCCCGAATTAAGGGGCCAAGCCCCAGGTCTGTCCTGACCTATTTGCTTTTACCTCTTGCTCACTGTTGCAGCAACTCGCTATTAGCGACTGCAACATCGCTATGCTTATCTGGTTCGAGTCTGGTGGGGGGCTTTTTTGTCCCCCTAGCCCCGCGCCAGTTCGTACCATTCGGCTCTGCACCCTGGTGGCGCAGCCTCTGAGCACAACCTCTCATCGTATGCTTTCTAAGATTATCGCGGCCAGCATCCGCAACAAGCTTTTCGTGTTCCTGATGGTCGTGGGGCTCGTTGCCTGGGGTGGTTATGCGGCCATGCGCCTGCCGCTAGACGCCATTCCTGATATTACAAACAATCAGGTTCAGGTTATCACGCAATCGCCGGCGCTGGCCGCGCAGGAAGTGGAGCAATTGCTCACGGTGCCCCTGGAACAGCAGTTGCGGACCGTACCGGGCGTGACGGAAATCCGTTCTAACTCGCGTTTCGGCCTCTCGGTCATCACAGTCGTATTCGACGACGATGCCGATACGTACCGCAACCGCCAATTGGTAGCCGAAAAGCTCAAATCAGCCGAAGGCAACCTCGGCGCTGACGCCGGCCGCCCCGAAATGGGGCCGATTTCTACGGGCTTGGGCGAAATTTTTCAGTACTCCCTACGCGTGGAGCCAGGCTACGAGAAGAAGTTCTCCCTATCTGATCTGCGCGACCTCCAAGATTGGATAGTGAAGCGGCAGCTGGCCAGCGTACTGGGCGTGGTAGAAGTGAGTAGCTTCGGCGGCTACGTGCGTCAATACGAGGTAAGCGTCAATCCCGACCGCCTCAACGCGGCGGGCGTCAGCATGGCCGAGCTGTTTCGGGCCCTGCAGGCCAACAACGCAAACACGGGCGGCAGCTACCTAGAGCGCGGTCCGAACGCTTACTTTATTCGCGGTGAGGGCCGCGTTACTTCCCTGCAGGACATCGGCAATATCGTGGTGAAGCAATCGGGGACCACGCCGCTGCTGGTGCACGATGTGGCCGAGGTGGGCTTCGGCCACGCCATGCGCTACGGAGCCATGACGCGCGACGGCAAGGGCGAAACTGTGGGCGGCATCGTGCTCATGCTCAAAGGTGCTTCGTCGGAACAAACTATCCAGGGCGTAAAAGCGCAGGTAGTCGAAATCCAGAAAATGCTGCCCAAAGGCGTGACTATTGATCCGTTTCTGGATCGTACCAAGCTCATTGATAAGGCCATTCACACGGTAAGCAAAAACCTGATTGAGGGGGGCATTATCGTTATTCTGGTGCTGCTGCTGGTGCTGGGCAACCTGCGCGCGGGGCTAGTGGTAGCCAGCATGATTCCGCTGTGTATGCTCTTTGCATTGGGACTGATGCACACCTTCGGCGTGTCGGCCAACCTGATGTCGCTTGGGGCGCTAGACTTCGGGCTGATTGTCGATGGGGCGGTGATTATTGTGGAGGCCATGATTTTTCAGTTGGTACACCACCGGGCTCAGTCGCAGCACGAAACCATGGACCAGATTGCCGAAGGGGCTGCTACCCGCATGATGCGCTCGGCGTTGTTCGGGCAGCTCATCATCCTGATCGTGTACTTTCCCATTCTGGCCCTGACCGGCATCGAAGGTAAGATGTTTCGGCCCATGGCTCTCACGGTGAGCTTTGCCATCCTTGGGGCCATGCTGCTGTGCATGACCTATGTGCCGGCGGTGGCCGCATGGGCGCTGCGCAAAGACATCAAGGAGGAAGGTACGCTGGCCGACCGCCTGATGAAATTCCTGTACCGCGGCTATCGTCCCATTATCCACGGCGCGTTGCGCATGCGTCGCGCTGTGGTGGGTGGTGCTGTGGTACTGCTGCTGGTTGCGGGGGGCATTTTTCTGCGTATGGGGGGCGAATTTGTCCCCCAGCTCGATGAGGGCGACTTCGCCGTGTATGTGGGCATTAAGCCCGGCAGCTCGCTTTCCCAAACCATTGCCACTACTACCAAAGTCCAGAAAATCCTGCTAAACCAGTTTCCGGAGATAGAGCAGGTGGTAGGCAAAATCGGGACTTCGGAAATACCCACCGACCCGATGTCCTTGGAAGATTCGGACCAGATTGTAGTACTTAAAGATCAGAGTCAGTGGACCTCGGCTGACTCGCGCGAGGAGTTGGCCAGTAAGATGAACGAGGCCCTAGCCGGCATTCCGGGCATCACGCTGGAGTTTCAGCAGCCCATCCAGATGCGCTTCAACGAACTTATTTCGGGTTCCAAGTCCGATATCAGCATCAAAATCTACGGCGACGATCTAGACGTGCTCTACGACAAAGCCAACCAGGCCGCCGCCCTGATTCGGCCACTTGCCGGCGTAGGTGACCTGAAAGTGGAGCAGATTGTGGCTCTGCCGCAGCTGCGCGTACTCTACGACCGCCAGAAGCTGGCCCGCTACGGCCTGAACGTGGCCGACCTGAACGTGCTGGTGCGCGCCTCATTTGCCGGCGACGTGGCCGGGCAAGTGTACGAGGGCGAGCGGCGCTACGACCTAGTGGTGCGCCTCGATTCGGCCAGCCGCCGGGGCTTGCAGGATTTGAACAGTCTGTACGTAGACTTGCCTAGCGGACAAAAAATACCTTTATCGGAGGTGGCTACGGTGGCTTTTCGCAACGCCCCGGCTCAAGTGTCGCGTGATAATGCCCGGCGGCGCATCAACATTGGGGTGAACGTGCGCAACCGCGACGTGGAAAGCCTGGTGGAAGAAATTCAGCAGACCCTGACGAAGGGCCTGCCACTGCCCACGGGCTACTCGCTGGCGTATGGGGGGCAATTTGAGAACTTGCAGCAGGCCAAAGACCGCCTGCAAGTGGCCGTGCCGGTAGCGCTGGGCCTGATTTTTCTGCTGCTGTACCTGTCTTTCCGTTCCGTGAAACAGGCGGCGCTGATTTTCACTGGCATCCCGCTGGCCGCTATTGGCGGCATCCTGGCGCTGTGGGTGCGGGGTATGCCTTTTAGTATCTCGGCTGGCGTGGGCTTTATTGCTCTCTTTGGTGTGGCCGTGCTCAATGGTATTGTGCTGCTGGCCAGCGTCAACGAATTTGCTGGTGCGGGCGTGAAAAGCGTGCACGCCCGCGTGCTGAAAGCCACCGCCGAGCGCTTCCGGCCAGTACTGCTGACTGCGGCGGTGGCGGCGCTGGGTTTCCTGCCCATGGCCCTCTCGAAGGCGGCCGGCGCTGAGGTGCAGAAGCCTTTGGCCACGGTAGTTATTGGGGGGCTAATTTCGGCTACTCTCCTCACGCTGGTGTTGCTGCCAGTTCTGTATACGCTGTTCACCAAAGATGGGGAGCCAAGTCCGACGGAATCCGACGACCCCACCGAGGCACCCGAGCAGCCAGCTTTGGCAGGTGCCAGCCACGCCTTCCGCGTCGTGCTGCTCGTAGGCCTTAGTCTAGGAATCTTGGGCTTGACTACGCCCGTCAGCGCGCAAACCTCGTCGGCAGCGCCGACTTCACCGCCTGTGCTGCCACCGCCGGGCACGCCGCTCACGTTGACTCAGGCTCTGCAAACCGGTTTGCAGCAAAATCTGCTCATCGAATCAGCGACGCTGGAGGTGAGTCGGCAACGGGCGTTAACGCGCACTGGCTACGACATTCCGCGCACTCTGGTCGACATTCAGTATGGCAAGATTCAGGGGCCGCTCAACGACCGAACGGTGAATATCATTCAGCAAACCTCTCTGCCAATGGTGTATACCGCGCAACGCCGCCTCTTGGAAAGCCAGGTGCTAACAGCCGAGCAGCGTGGTTGGGTGCAGCGCCGCCAACTTGCCCAGCAGATTCGCAGCGCCTATTACCAATTACTGACCGATTACCGCCGCACCGCGCTGCTGCGCCAACAGGATAGCCTCTACAGCCGGGCTGCCCGCGCGGCCGAAGTGCGCTACCGTACCGGCGAAACCAACCGCCTCGAGCAGGTGTCGGCGGCGGCCCGCTCGCTGGAGCTGCGTAATCGTCTGGCTACGCTGCGCACTCAGGTGCAGGTGCAGCGCCAGCAGTTGGGTGTGCTACTGGGCACGATCGGCATGCTGGCCACCATCGACACAACCACCCAACTGCTGGCTCCGCTGACTGCCGCCGACACTGCTGGCCTGAGCGCTGATACCAACCCCACACTTGCCTTGCTACGGCAGGAAATGGTGGCGAGTCAGCAGCAAACCAAAGTAGAGCAGCTACGCCGCTTGCCCGACCTGCGGGCTGGCTACTTCAATCAGACTATCAATCAAGAAGGCGGCTTTAACGTGGGGCAGGTGGGCGTATCGCTGCCGCTGCTCGGTGGAGTGCAGAAAAATAGAGTCGCTGCCGCCCGCATTGCCGAACAGACGGCATCTACTCAGCTGACTTATGCCACCGTGCAGCTGCAGGGGCAGTTGGCTGGGCTGCGTCAGCAGCTTGCCCGCGCCCGCGCGTCCATCACCTACTACGAGCAGACCGCCTTGCCCCAGGCCCGCCTTATCCTTACCACCGCCGAGAAAAGCCTGCGGGCCGGCGACATCGACTACGTGACCTACGTGGTGAATACCGAGCCGGCGTGGCAGATTCGAGCCGCCTATTTCGATCAGGCCACCCAGTATAATGAGCTTGTTATTGCGCTGCAGGCGCTGGCCGGCTCCGATGTTCAATAGCTGCCCGCAGTGGCTTCTCCCTCTTATTTTATGAATCTCTCCTTGTTTATCATGCTTGTTCGGCGGTCTTCCTTTTCTCTGTTCCTAGTTCGTTGGTCGTATCGTGGCCTGGCACTGATTGGCTTGCTGCTGGCCGCAGCAACCCTCTTAGGGGCTTGTCAGTCGAAGAGTGAACCTGCCACCACGCAGGCTCCGGTAGCAGCTTCCCCAGACTCGACTGCTTCGGCCGGGGGGCAAAATGTGCTGTCTATCAGTCCGACGCAGTACCAAGGGGCCGGCATTACCACCGGCGGATTTACGCATCAGAATATGACCTCTGATATTGCAGCCAATGGGCTTATTGATGTGCCTCCGCAGAGCTATGCCTCCATAAGTGCCGTGATGGGGGGCTATGTGCAGCAGGTAAAGGTGCTGCCGGGTCAGTTCGTAGCTAAAGGTGCTGTGGTGGCCACTCTGCGCCACCCCGATTATCTGAAATTGCAGCAGGAATACTTGCAGGCGCGCGCGCGCCTGCAGTTTCTGCAGCAGGAACTGGATAGGCAGAAGGAACTAGATGCAGAGGATGTCGGCTCCAAGCGCCGGTTGCAGCAGGCCCAGGCCGACTACCAAACTGAGCAAGCCACCGAGCGCGCCCTGGCTGGCCAGTTGCGCCTGATCGGGCTGACACCGGAGCGGCTTCGGGCTACGTCACTCACGCCCAGCGTCACGCTGACCAGCCCCATCGGCGGGTACGTGAAAGCGGTGAATATCAATCCAGGCCAGTTTGTTAATCCTCAGGATGTGCTGGTGGAAGTAGTGGACCGCACGCATCTGCATCTGGAGCTAAAAGTGTTTGAGAAGGACATTGCCCAGGTGCGCCCCGGCCAGACGGTGCTCTTCAAGCTGGCCAATAGCCCAACCGATCAGCAGCAACGCGCCTCCATTTACCTCGTCGGCAAGGCGTTCGACAACGATGCGCATACGGTAACGGTGCACGCTCACCTGGAGGACGAAACCGCTGCGGCTCTATTGCCAGGCCAGTATGTGGCGGCCCGCATCCAGACGGCGGGGGCTCGCCAGCGTACCTTACCCGAGGATGCCGTGATTCAAGCCGGCGATGTGAGCTATGTATACGCTAGGGTAGGAGCTTCCCCCGACGGGTATCAATTCCGGCGCTATAAGGTAAAAGCCGGTCCGGTCCAACACGGGGACGTAGCCATTACGCCCCTGGATTCTCTGCCCGATAGTACCCAACTGGTGCAGCGGGGCGCCTATTTCCTGGAGGCGGAGTATACAAAAGGTCAGGAATAAAGCCCCCAGAGCTATGGCGTACTGTATCTCCGGGGGCCTGCTCGAACAGGATGAGCAAATACCCCAAGCTTTGGCTGCTAGCCGGGAACGATAGCACCCTACGTCAGAAAACTCAGGAATCTAGAGGCCTTAGGGGGCAAAATGCTGGTCTGCTTTACTGAGACGGAGAAGGTGTTGGTTGATAATATCTCTGAAATACAGGCAATTACAAAACAATGAACTATAGTTGCAGCTATATATTACCTGAACAGTAAAATAGCTGCCTGAGAGCTTTTTCTGCGGGCGCAATCATTATGTCGGTATGGCCATGACTAGAAAACTCTACTTGTTATTCTTACTGGTAAGCTGTGCGGGCGTGCTACACGCCCAAACGCCCACATCGCGCCCCCGCATCGGCTTAACATTGAGCGGCGGCGGCGCCCGCGGACTGGCCCATATTGGGCTATTAAAAGCACTCGACTCGGCGCAGGTACACGTCGATTATGTTACGGGTACCAGCATGGGGGCCATTGTTGGCTCATTGTATGCCGCTGGCTATTCCGGTGCCGAAATTGAACAGGTGGCAAATCAGCTTGACTGGAACGCTTTGCTGACCAACGCTGCGCAGCTGCGCACGGTAACGCTACCCGAAAAGGACGATTTTGGGCGCTTCCTAGTGGAGCTACCGTATGTGAATGGCGCTTTCCAGTTTTCCAGTGGTGTTATTGAGTCGGAGGAACTGTGGCTCAAGCTTAGTGAGCTATTTTTTCCCTACTACAAAACGAAAAGCTTCTCCCAGTTCGAGCGCGGCTTTCGGTGCGTCGCAACGGATGTAATTTCCGGGGAGCCAGCCGTGTTGCAGAAAGGCGAAATTGTGTCGGCAATACGGGCCAGCATGGCTATTCCGTCCTTTTTTACGCCCGTGCAATACGACGGCCGGCGCCTGGTAGACGGCGGCATTGTGCGAAATTTTCCGGTTTCGGAGGTGAAGGCCATGGGGGCCGATGTAATTATTGGCAGCAATGTGTCGGCGGGCGCCTACACCGATGCCAACCTGCGAAGCCCCGTGGATGTGCTGCTGCAGATTTCTTCCTTTAAGGACAACGCCGACTTCAAAATGCAGAAGCTCCTGTGCACGGTGTACGTCGATTATCCTCTGGGCGATTATAGCAGCGGCAGCTTCTCGGCTTCGGCCCCATCACTACGCTTGGCTTGCAAAAAGGACGCGCCGTTTTTTCGCGCCTACGCGCCCTCAACGACTCGCTGAACGCTCTGTATGGTCCAAATTTGCCCCCCACACCGGCTGCACGGGCCGATTCCGTTTTCATAGCAGAATACGCCGTGCAAGGTGTGGAGCCCGCCCTGGTACCGGCCCTGATGCAGCAGATGCAGTTTAGCGCCAATCGATTCTACACCGCGCCCCAGATATCGTCGGCCATCCGCAATGCGTTTGGAACGCGTTACTTCCGCAAAATAACCTACTCGCTGCAACCGATTTCCGACTCTACGGCCCGGGTCGTGTTCGATGTGGAACGGAACGCTCGTACGCGCGTGGGCCTGGGGTTACATTACAACTCTTTTACCGGCATCGGCCTAATTGGGAGCATCGCCGCCCAAGATTTGCTGTTGCCGTCTTCTACTAGCCAAGTAGCAATCAATATAGGCGAAAACCCACGGCTGCGGCTGAAGCACACCCAATACCTAACCAAGCGCAAAGACGTGGTGGGGCGCTTTATTGCGCAGGGCGAGCGCGTGAGCATTATTACGTACACCAACCTCTTCGATAAGGCTGGCTTGTATACGCAGAGCTATGTGACGGCTAATGCGCAGCTATTTAAGCTCTTGGGTCGCAACCGCGGGCTCGGTGTTGGCACGCGCTACGAGTACGGCCGCTTCAATCCGGAAATCACTTCAAGGCTGCAGATAGATGGGCGGTTGCGCCTGCTAAACAGCTATCTGATGTATGAGGAAAATACCCTTAATGCCGTGGCGTATCCCACCAAGGGCCGTCGAATAGAGGCGGAAGCGGGCGTAGTGTACAGCCAGCGCGCGGACTTTAAGGTATTGAATGGCGATGTAGTGGTGGGCACCGAGGACTCGCCTGATTTTTCGTTCAAGCCCTACACGCGCTACCGACTGCAGGCCGAACAGTACGTGCCCCTGACCATGCGCTTCACACTACTTTTGCAGGCCCAGGCTGGTATCAATCAAGGGTACAAACAGGCCGTTGCCAATGACTTCGTGGTGGGTGGGCTCAGTCACGTGATTCGCAATCAAATTGTCTTTGCGGGTCTGCCCGAAGCTGGACTGTTTGTGAGCAGTGCCGTTGCTGGCCTAGTGGGCTACCAATATGCCATTGGGCCGCGCGTATTTATTACGGGTAAAGCAAACGCGCTCTATCACGGATTCATCGATGATAACACCAACATTCAGCCCTCCGACGTCATATACGGCGGCTCACTTACGCTGGGTATCAACTCTTTTCTGGGTCCTATTGATGCTAGCCTAATGTACTCTGATGTGTCAAAAAAAGTACTGCCGTACTTCAATATTGGCATTCCCTTCGGCTACCGGTAAATGAGCTGGGGGGCTTTTTTGAAGCTGATACTACGGCCAATGATTTTCTCAGGCCCGGTAGCAACAGGTTTTGTCGTCATCACATCAGCCATAACCAGGTTAGAATCTAAGCCGATTAGTATGAATGGAAAAAGCGCGTAGTTGGTAGCTCGTCCTTACCTGTTTTTACCCTTTATAGCTTGTATCTGGGGTTACTCGCTCAAAACTGCCCACTGGTATTTAACGCTCAGCCTGATACATTTACTTACCTTATCTGTACCCGCATGAGATTGACCCTACTAGTGCTGCTTCTCTTGGGTTGCGCCTTACAAGCTCGAAGTCAGGAACGTAAACGCGCAAGGGAGTACGGCATCCGTATTGGCGTACTGCCCACGGGTGCGCTCAACGCTATTACTGATGTTCCTGGCGTGCGCGTAGGGCACACCACTTTGGTGCAGGGCCAGGCAGTACGAACCGGCGTAACGGCCATTGTGCCGCACGCGGGCAACGTATTTCAGCAGAAAGTCCCAGCGGCAGTGTACGTTGGCAATGGTTTTGGCAAGCTGGCAGGTAGCACCCAGATAGAAGAACTCGGCATCTTAGAAACGCCCATCGTCCTGACTAATACGCTCAGTGTGGGCACGGCCCTGAACGCGGTGGTAGACTACGTGCTGCGGCAGCCTGGCAACGAAGCGGTACAGTCGGTAAACGCCGTGGTAGGGGAGACCAACGACGGGGCACTCAACGACATCCGGGGCCGCCATGTCACGGAGCAGCATGTGCTGGCCGCCATCGAGCAGGCCCGGACTGGTCAGGTGGCCGAGGGCAACGTAGGCGCTGGCACTGGTACGGTATGCTTTGGCTTCAAGGGTGGTATCGGCACGGCCTCGCGCCTGCTGCCCGCCAAGCAGGGCGGCTATACCGTGGGCGTACTGGTGCAGACGAATTTTGGTGGCGTGCTTCAGATTAATGGAGCACCGGTTGGGCAGGAATTGGAGCAGTTTTACCTGAGTCAGCAGCTGAAAGACCGCGCCGATGGCTCTTGCATGATTGTAGTTGCCACCGATGCTCCCATTGATGCCCGCAACCTGGAGCGACTCGCCAAGCGGGCCTTTCTGGGCCTAGCCAAAACGGGCGGCATTGCTGCCAATGGCAGCGGCGATTACATCATCGCATTTTCCACGCATCCGGGCCTGCGCGTGCCGTACGCACCTACGGCTCCTACCCAAACCACGACCACGCTTACTAATGATGCCATGTCGCCGCTGTTTATGGCGGCTATCGAGGCTACGGAAGAAGCCATTATCAACTCGCTTTTCAAGGCCGAAACCCTGCAGGGCAAGCAGCCACAGCCCATTGAGGCCTTGCCGCTGGATAAAGTTCTAAAGATTTTAAAGCAACACCATGCCCGCTAACTCGCCTCTGTACGCGTACATCCACGGCCAGATTACGCCCCTAGATCAAGCTTTTCTGCATATCAGCGACTTGGCTATTCAGCGCGGCTACGGCGTGTTCGATTTCTTCAAAGTGCATGCGGGCCAGCCTCTATTTCTCGACTACTACCTCGACCGCTTCTACCAATCGGCCCAACTCATGGAACTTGCCGTGCCGTTGGCGCGTCCGGCGTTGCTGGCAGTCATTCAAGACCTTATTCGACACAACGACCTGCCGCTGTCCGGTGTCAAGATGATTCTGACCGGCGGCTACTCAGCCAACGGCTACGACCCAAGCGAGCCCAACTTGCTTATTACCGAGCAGCCGTTGGTGCTGCCTACCGCTGAGCAAGTAACGACGGGCATCAAGGTGATAACGCACGACTACCTGCGCGAAATACCGCCGGCTAAAACCATCAACTACTCCATGGGTATCCGCCTAATCAAGCAGATCAAAGCCCGCGGTGCCGACGATGTGCTCTATCATCATCAGGGCGTGGTAACGGAGTTTCCGCGCGCCAATTTTTTCCTGGTAAAGCAGGATAATACGGTAATTACCCCCGCTACCGATGTGCTGGCGGGCATTACGCGCCGCAATATTCTGGCGCTGCCTGAGTCGCCCTATCCCGTGTCAGTCGGCACGATAACCCTCGAGGATCTGTATCAGGCCAAAGAAGCATTTCTGACCAGCACTACCAAGCGCGTGCTGCCGGTAGTGCAAATTGACGACATGGTACTAGGTGCCGGCAAGCCGGGACCGGTAACCCTAGCCTTGCTCCAGGCGCTACTTCAAGTGGAAGAACAGCAGTGGCAAACGGCAGCAGCGGTAAGCTGAGGCTGTCTCGCAAGGCAGGCATTACATATTCGGCTTAAAGCACAAAAAAGCCCCGCTTCCTGAATAGGCAAGCGGGGCTTTTGTATAGAAATTAAAATGAAGAAGGTATAAAAGACCACTGGGGGCTTTTTTAGGCTTTCTTCCATTTAATAGTGCATCCAATGGCTTTTGTTGAGTTGGTAGCAGCGGGTTTGCCAGCCATAATATCGGTCATGGCATTCTCAACGTACTTGGTTTTCACCGCAGTAGGCTCTTCCGAGTTATCATCGATGGCCCCGATGTAGGCCACTTTTAGGGCATTGCCTTGGCGGGTGAGCACATAGAGGTGGGGTGTGCGGGTGGCACCGTAGGTCTGCGCCACTTTTTGCGTTTCATCCAGCAAATAAGGGAAAGGGTACTTCTTGCTGGCGGCGCGGGCCTGCATCTTATCGAATGAGTCGCCGGGGGCTACGGCCGGATCATTGGGGTTGATGGCGACTACGGGATAGCCCTGGGGGGCAAATTTCTTGTGCAGGTCAATAATTCGGCTTTCGTAGGCCTGCGCGTAGGGGCAGGTATTGCAGGTAAACACCACGATAAAGCCCTTGGCAGCCTTGTTGTCGGCCAGCGACATGAGCTTGCCATCCACGTTTTTGAGCTTAAAATCGGTGGCGGTGTCGCCTACCTGGTAGCCGCCGGAAGGCCGGACAAAAGCGCTCAGCAGCACGAGGCCGAAGCAAAGGACGAAGAAGGAGGTTAGCTTTTTCATCGGGAGGCAAACAAGTTAAGAGTGAGAAATACGCGCCTAACCACCTGGCTAGCGCAAAAACTTGGTGAGTTGGGTAGTAAGCTCAGCTTGCGTAAACTCCTGCTCGAAGCCGACGCGCTTCTGCTTTTTGTTGTTGAGCATCAGCGTGAATGGAATAGCCCCCGACCATTTGTCATCTACTTTTCCAAGCCAAGAATTAGGGTCGGTTTCGTTAAGCAGGAGCACTTCCGACTTAAGCCCGCGCTTCTGCACAAAGGGCTTTACTTTCTTGTCCAGTTGAGAAGCGTAGTCGAGGCTCACCAGCAATACTTTTACTTTCTGGCCGGCGTAGGTCTTGTTGGCCTGCTCAAAATAAGGCAGCTCCTTAACGCAGGGACCACACCACGTTGCCCAGAAGTTGACCACGTAGGTTGTGTCGTTGGGTTGGCTCAAGCGCTTTTGCAGGGCCGGAAACTTCACCACTTCCACCTGCTGCGCCTGACTAGGCGCGGCAAACAGCAATAGCATGCCGGCAAAAAGTATTCTTACTAGTAGCATAGGCACTTAACGTTGACAGCGGGGCTTTGGTACGAAAGACGTAAGAAAATGAAAGAAGTGGCACGTTTACTTTTTTCTTTCTCAACTCACCTTCTTTTTCTAAATTATAGACAGGATAACACCAACATCCTCAGTTGAATAACAGCCACTACGGAGGCGTGTGCTAGTAGGGGCCCGATCCAGGTATCACGTTCCTGATAGCGCTGCTTCTATGCCTCTCCTGACTGAAGTTCAACCTGAGAAAAAGAAGCGTCGCTGGCCGATTTGGCTGCTTGGATCCGCCGTGATTATCAGCCTTGTAACGGTCGCGCTGGGCCGACTTGATGCTTGGCTGCACCAAGCCCTGGAGCAGCAGGTAAGTCAGGCGTCGGGGGGCTTTTATAGCCTCCAAATCAGAGAGCTTCACACTAGCTTATGGGCCCGCTCCCTGACAGTACGGGGAGTGCAGTTGCGCTCCGGTCCGACGTCGAACAGCCAACTCCCGCCCGTGCGCGCTGATGTGAACATAGTTCGCGTGCAGGGTATAGGGCTGCTGAGCTTGCTGCGCAGAGGCGTAGTGCCGATCAATAAAGTGATGGTAGAAGCCTTACGTCTGGAGGTAGGCAAAATGCCCCCCAGCACTACCAAGCCGTCGAAACCACTGTATGAGCGCCTGCCGCTGCACGTGAAAGGGATACGCCTCAATCATCTGTTTCTGGTAAATGTGGGGGGCAATTATACGCCCAATAAGCAGCCGGTATTTACCCTGGGCCGCGGCGACTTAGAAGCACATGACATTCTCATCAGCCCGGTTGGGGCCGCCGATTCGCAGCGCGTGAGCTACGCCCGCCGCACCTCTTTTCAGCTAGCCGATGCTCGCGTAGTGGCGAAGAACCATATAGCAAGCGTGAAGGCGCTACGATTTTCTTCCGACCGCCAGCTGCTGGAGCTGAATACTGTGCGCGTGCAGGCTATACAGCAGAGCAAAGACCCTGCAACCACGGCACGTCTCACGCTCTCGCTACCTCAAGTGCGCCTCACTGGTCTTCAGGCTCTGCCCTTAACCCGCCAGTTGCTACAGGCTGATTCCCTGCTTCTAACGTCTCCCGAGGCGACATTTCTGGCAGGCTCTCCAACTCCAAAAACCAAGGCGCTCCTCCTGCATCAGCAACTGCCACCTTGGATGAAGCGTTGCGTGTTGCGGTATGTAGGCTTGTCTGGGGGGCAATTTCGGCTGCCTAAATTGGCGGGGGCACCCACCGTTCGGGGCGTTAGTGTGCAAGCTGTCGACGTGCGAATAGACTCGCTGGGCGCCCACGACCCGGCGCGGATTTTTTATGCCGTAGCCTGGAAAGTACGCACCGGCCCGGCTACGGCTGTAGTGGATGCCCCTTTTTATCGGGCTCGCTGTGAAAGGTTTCAACTGGATTCTCGCACCAGCCTGGCTCAGGCCGATGGCTTGACCCTGACGCCCACCATGGGCCCCGCCGAATTTGCCCGCCGCAAACGCCTCTCCGCAACCCGCCTGACGGCTCGCCTGACACAGTTGCGGCTGGTAGGGCTGAATTGCGCCACCTGGGCACGCAACGGCGAGTTAGTAGCCAAGGCGCTGGAGCTACACAACCCGCGGCTACAGATTACCGGCAATGAGAATTACCCGCAGCCAACTGATTTGTCGGTAGTATCGCCCGAGCAGCTTCGGCGGTTACCTTTTCGGCTACACTTGGGCACAGCAAAAATCATCAACTTAAGCTTCCAAAGCTCCGAAATTGCCAAGGGCAGCACAATTCCCGTTAATTTCTCCATCACCCGCCTCCATGCAAGCATCAGCCCATTCACAAATAGCCCCGCGTACCGGAGCGCCAGCCCATCCATTGGGCGTGTTTCGGGCTGGTTGGAGGGAAAGTGCTTTATGCAAGGGGTGTTTAAATTCAATTTTGCCGATCCGCAGGGACGCCACAGTTTGGTGGGCTCGTTTGGGCCGACTCCTTTCGCTATTCTGAATCCAGTGAGCGAGCCAAGCGCCCGCATTCGCTTCGAACGGGGGCAGGTCGAGCATATCCAGTGCAACTTCCAATTTGATCGGCGGGGTGCTCGCGGTACCGTCTGGACGCGCTATTCAAATCTGAAAGTGTCCTTTATTAAAAGGAGCCGGGGCCCCGATAAAAAGAATATGTTCACTCGGGCAGAGTCTTTATTAACCAACAAGCTGATTGTGCGCGGAAATAATCCCCGCCGTCCGGGTCAAGCGTTGGAGCCCGGAAAAGTTGGGATTGGCCGCGACCTGACTCATTCTGTATTTTGGGTGTGGCGCATGGCAATGGTTGAGGGCCTGCTGAGCAGCGTTGGTGTACCCGATGCTTTTACCGACACGATGGAATAGCTGCGTAAATGCGTTTGGGATGCCCGAACGCTGCGCAGTGCCATCACGCTAACGCAGATTCGTGAGCTTCGTGGTAATGTTCTTGCTCAAGGCATGCAAAAAGCCCCCCGACAGTACCGCGTACTAGTCACCCAGACATAAAGTCTGTTGCCACCAAGCATAACTCCGGTCGAGCTTTCACGTACGGAGTATTCTAAAAATCCAACTTTCAGCATTTCACCTTTTGCTTTCCACATCTACTATGCTGAAATGGCTTTTCTCCGCTCTGGCGGCTCTGTTGTTCTGCGTGCCATCAGCCTCTGCTTACTCTGTACTAACCCATCAGGCCAATATAGACTCAACGTTTGATGTGTGTTTGGTTCCGCTTATAAAAAGCCGATTTGGCACTGCTACCCGCGAGGAGTGGATAGAGGCTAAGTCTTTTGCCTACGGGGGGGCAATTATTCAGGATATGGGCTTCTATCCCTTTGGCTCTAAGCTCTTTACCAATCTTACCCACTACGTACGTAGCGGCGACTTCGTGCGCAACCTGCTCAATCAGGCCCACGACCGCAATGAATATGCCTTCGCACTCGGTGCGCTGGCGCATTACGTCGCCGATATCAAGGGCCATCCCCAAGGCACCAACTTAGCGATGGCCTCCGTGTACCCCGAGCTTAAGGCTAAATTCGGGACAGCCATTACCTACCACGAAGCGCCCGTACAGCACACCCAGCTGGAGTTCGCTTTCGATGTAGTACAATTAGCGACGGGCCGCTACCGCTCCGCTGCTTATCAGAGCTTTATTGGCTTTCAGGTGAGCAAGCCGGTGCTGGAAAGGGCATTTCTTCAAACTTACGGACTGGAATTGGGTCAGGTGCTGCCTAATGTAGACCTGGCCATTGGCAGCTACCGGTTTGCTGTGCGCGAGCTGATTCCGATTGCTGCCCGGGCCGCGTGGCACGCTGAACGTGATGAAATCAGAAAGCTCAGCCCTGGAGCCCGCCGCCGCGACTATACGTACCGGCAAAGCGAGCGGGAGTATCGCCGGCAGTACGGGGCTGACTACCAGAAGCCCGGATTTGGGGCTCGCGTGCTATCTAAAGTGGTGCGGGTATTGCCCAAAATAGGACCATTGAAGCCCTTCGCTTTCAAACTCCCAACACCCGAAGCTCAGGAGTTGTTTAAGAAAAGCGTTCGGGTCGTGATGAAGGAGTATTGCAGCCTGGCTCAGCAGGAGCAAACTGCCAAATCACCGCCTCTACCCAATGCCGACTTCGACACGGGGAAGCCCACGCAGGCAGGGGAGTATGCTCTCGCCGATGAAACGTACGGAGAGTGGGTGCGCAAACTCGCCGACAAGAAGTTTGAAAGCATCTCGTCTCCGCAGCGGCAAAACATCTTGGCTTTCTTCGGTGATATGTCGAAGCTGCCCGTGGATGAGGAGGAAAAGGAAGCCAAGAACCTTGAAAAAACCCGTGCAGCGCTGCAAGAACTGCGAAACATACAAGCACCAGTTGGTACAGAAGCCAAGCCTTAGCCCGTAATACTGAAGCCCAAAACTCAGCACTAGGGGGCTTTTTTTGCTCGTGGCTGAACCCTAGGGACGGGGTGCGCCTTCCTGCACCAGATATCCGCTGAGGCGACGCAGAGTTGTTTCGGCCTGCTTAGCTTGGTAGCGAATATCCAACAGTCGTACTTCGGCGTCGAGCTGGCTGCGCTGGGCCACGCGCAAATCCAGTGGCGTGAGTAGGCCCAGACGGTAGCGTGCGAGGGCAATATTAACGTTTTCGCGGGCCAGCAGAATGTTTTCCTCTTCCAGCTCCAGTAGTTGCAGACGATTCTGGTAGCGGGCCAGCGCTTGCTCGGTTTCGGCGTCAAGGTTGAGGCGGGTCTGGTCTAGGAGCAAACGGCTCTGCTCTTCTACCACGCGGGCGTTCTGCTCAAGGCGTCGCTGGTTGAAGCCGTTGAAAATAGGAATGGTGGCTACCACACCATAATTCAGTCCTTGGTTGCGGCTAACGTTGGTGGCGAGCTGAGTACCAAAGAAGGCCGCACCGTTGATGTTGCGCGTCAGGCCGTAGCCACTCGTCAGGCTTACCTGAGGCCAGCGGTCAGCCCGAATAAGGCGGCGCTCATAGCGGGCTACATCGACACCTAAACGCGCCTGCTGCAACCGTGGATTCTTATCGAGTACGCCCTGCACAATCTCCTCAGCCCTCAGTCCGGTCGTAACGACAATAGAGTCGACAGGTTGGAAATCAATAACCGTAGTGCGGCCTAAGAGATTGTTGAGGTTGATTTTAGCGGCTGACAGTAATTCTTGCTGTTGTAAAAGCAGCGAGCGGTCAGCGTTGTAATCAACGCGCGCCGTCAGTACTTCTACCTTGGCGCTCACACCTACATCTACGCGCCCTTGGGTAAGGTCGATGCGCTGCTGCCCAATGTTGAGCGCTTCTTCCAGAGAGCGAATTTTGCCCGATTCTCGCACCACATTATAGTAGGCATCAGTGATGTTGGCAATACTTTCCTCAATCGTGGCGCGGGTTATTTGCTGCTGCTGCTTTTCTAGCGCCTTCAAACGGTCGTAGGCGATGAACATACCCAAGCCGTCGAACACAGTCCAGTTAAGCGCTACGTTGGCGTTGAGCTGGTTCGATTCAGCCCCGTTGGCAATGCGCGGGTCCTGGTCGCCGAGCTGTTGCCGAACGTTGTTGCGGGTAAAGTTGCGCGTGAAGTTGCCATTAACCGAAGGCAGCTGGCCTGCATTACCCCGAGTCACGTTGTTGCTGACAATCTGCTCGTCGGTGCGAGCCAAGCGAATGCCGTAGTTGTTTTCCAACCCAATCTGGATAGCCTGCTGCAAGGTGAGCGGCGGGGCGGGTGCTACGGTTTGGGGCTTCGCCGTTTGGTCTTGTTGCCCCCACGCCAGCGGCGAAATACTGAACAGCAGAAAAGAGAAAAACAGCGAACGAGAAAACAAGGACATTCTTACCACAAAAAGGCAGACTACTAAAAAAGGTGGGCCATCAGACATATGCAGCAACCGAAACCTCGGCTGAGCATTCTGGGGGCAAATATCAGGCGGCTAAGGCTTTCTCGGCCTCTTCCTGCTTTTTGGTGTGCTTCTTAGCCGTGGCGAAATACGAATACATCACGGGCACTACGTACAGCGTGAGGCCAGTAGCAAAAAACAGACCGCCAACCACGCCAATACCCATGGCTCGGCGGCTAAGCGCGCCCGCGCCAGTGGCTATGGCAATCGGCAGAATACCCAGAATGGCGCATAAGCTGGTCATCAGGATAGGGCGCAAACGGGCGGTAGCACCTTCTATGAGGCCAGTCATATAATCGGCTCCTTGCTCTACGCGTTGGTTGGCAAACTCCACAATCAGGATACCGTTCTTAGTCACCAAACCGATGAGCATGATGATTCCGATTTGCGAGAACAGGTTCAGCGTTTGATTGAAATACCACAAGCTCAGCAGCGCCCCCGACAACGCCAGCGGCACCGTCACCATGATGATGATCGGGTCGCGGAAGCTTTCAAACTGCGCGGCTAGTACTAGATAAATCAGCACCAGCGCCAAGCCGAAGGCAAAGAGGAGGGAAGAAGAGCTTTCCTGGAAGTCGCGGGAAGCACCCGAAAGCTCAGTAGTGAAGGTGTCGTCGAGTTGCTTATCAGCAATAGCCTGCATGGCGGCAATTCCGTCGCCCAGTGTTTGGCCAGGAGACAGGGAAGCCGAGAACGTAGCCGAGTTATAGCGATTGAAGCGGTACAACTGGGGCGGCGTGCTGCTTTCCTCCAAGCGAATGACGTTGTCGAGCTGTACAAGCTTTCCATCGGCACTTTTAACCGAAAGCAAACGCACATCCAGCGGCTGGTTGCGGTCTTCGCGGGCCACCTGACCGATTATTTGGTACTGCTTGCTTTCGCGGATGAAGTAGCCGTAGCGCTGCCCACTCAAGCCTGCCTGTAGCGTTTGGCTGATGCTCTGCACCGATACTCCTAAGCTCTGCGCCTTTTCGCGGTCGATAGTAATACGCAACTCGGGCTTATTAAACTTCAGATTGACATCGACAAACTGAAATGTAGGGTCTTGGCGGGCAGCATCCAGAAACTTAGGTACGGCTGTGCGAAGCTTATCGAAATCCTGGGTTTGAATAACAAATTGTACCGGTAATCCCCCGCCGCCACCACCGCCGCCACCGATACTCTGATCTTGAGAAACGGAAGTGCGGGCCGCTGTAAGGCTCTTAACGCCGGCTGTCAGTTTAGCTGCAATCTTATCCTGGCTTTCTATACGTTTGTCGGCATCAACCAACAGCACGCGAGCAATACCAGAGTTGGAGCCACCACCAAAACCTGGTGAAGTCACGACAAATACACTGCTTAGGTTTTCCGCGCCCGTCGAGTCAACGGCTACTCTGGTGAGGTCGGTCATGTACTGATCCATGAACTCAAAAGAAGCACCTTCCGGACCGGTTGCATTGATATTAATCCGGCTGCGGTCTTCCACAGGAGACAACTCGGAAGGAATGACGCCCATGAAAAACCAGATACCAACGCCCGTACCAGCTACCACCAGCCAAGCCAGCCAGCGGTTGCGCAGAAATGTTTCGAGGCTACTTTTATAACCACTAATCAGGTTTTCAAAAAACGGCTCCGTCTTACGGTAAAACCAATTGTGCTTTTCCTCGCGCTTCAGCAGCACCGAGCACATCATGGGAGTGAGCGTAAGCGAGACAAACGCCGAAATCAATACCGATCCGGCTACCACAATACCAAACTCGCGGAACAAGCGTCCGGTAATACCAGTCAGGAAAACTACCGGTAGGAATACCGCGGCAAGCACGATGGTTGTACTGATTACAGCCACCAGAATTTCCTCAGACCCTTTGATAGCGGCCGTTTTTGGGTCTTCGCCATCCTCGATACGTGAGTAGATATTCTCCAGTACCACAATGGCATCGTCTACTACCAGACCGATAGCGAGTACGATAGCCAGCAGCGTGAGCACGTTGATGGAGAAATCGAGGAGGTACATCACGAAGAAGATACCAATCAACGACACCGGAATAGCAACTACCGGAATCAGCGTAGAGCGCCAGTCGCGCAAGAACAGGAAGATGATAATTACCACGAGCACGAAGGCCTCGATGATAGTATGCTCTACTTCCGTGATAGACTGACGAATAAAAACCGAGTTGTCGAAGCCCGGCTTCAGCACTAAGTCGGCGGGCAGGTCTTTGCCGTACAGCTCAATGCGCTTGTTAAACTCGTCGGCAATATCAATCTGGTTGGAGCCCGGCTGCGGAATAATAGCCAAGCCGACCATCGGCACGCCATTCACTTTGAAAATAGTCTGGTCGTTTTCGGGGTACAGCTCAGCGTAGCCGATGTCGGAAAGCCGCACCAAGGAGGAAGCGTCTTTGCGGATGATCAGGTTATTGAAGTCCTCAACCGATGTTAGGCGGCCCATGGTACGCAGAGTAAGCTGGGTGTTTTCGCCCTGCACAGCGCCACTGGGTAGCTCCACGTTTTCACGCGTAAGTGCCGCTTGCACATCTACCGGCGATACGCTCAGGGCCGACAGCTTAACCGGGTCGAGCCAGAGACGCATGGAGTATTTACGCTCGCCATACACCCGAATTTCGGATACGCCCGGAATGGTTTGCAGACGCTCCTTAAGGGTATTGTTAGCGTAGTCAGTCAGCTCCAGCAAGGTGCGCTTGCTGCTGCTGAGGTAGGTCATCACGATGGGCTGGGAGTCGGCGTTGGCCTTGCTTACAACGGGCGGATCGATGTCGCGGGGCAAGCGGCCTTGGGCACCCGAAACCTTGTCGCGCACGTCGTTGGCAGCGGTTTCGAGGTCAGCATCCAAGTCAAATTCTACCGTAATCTGGGTGCGACCATCGCGAGAGTTAGACGTCAGGTTCTTGATACCGGCAATGCCATTCAGGGCTTCCTCCAATGGCTCCGTCACCTGACCCTGCATTACGTCGGCCGAGGCACCGGTGTAACTGGCCGACACCGTAATAATGGGCGGGTCGACACTAGGATATTCCCGGATACTTAAATACCGAAACCCGATTACGCCAAATATCACGATAACAAGGCTCATCACGATGGCGAGAACGGGGCGGGTTATGCTGGTTGAGGATAAGCTCATAAGGATGATAAGAGTAAAAAAAGCCCCCCGCTTCTAAAAAGCAGAAGTAGGCTTACTTAATCACGCGCACGGCGTCGCCGGGCTTCACTTGCAGAATACCAGTCCGAATAACAGTATCGCCCACGGCCAGGCCGTCGGTTATCTGAATCACCTTATCCGAGCGAATACCGATTTT
Organism: Hymenobacter radiodurans; assembly: GCF_004355185.1. Classification (NCBI taxonomy): domain Bacteria; kingdom Pseudomonadati; phylum Bacteroidota; class Cytophagia; order Cytophagales; family Hymenobacteraceae; genus Hymenobacter; species Hymenobacter radiodurans. The sequence goes on along the minus strand of NZ_CP037922.1, from coordinate 3,586,895 downwards.
CACCTTCTTGGGGACCATTTTTCCGTTCTTCACGGTGTACACGCTGTAGCCGCTCGCTTCTGGAATAACAGCCTCAGTTGGTACTTGCAACGCATCCGTCGATTCGCCGAGCTTCAGGTTTACTTTTACGAAAGCGCCGGGGCGAAGCTCATCCTTGGTGTTGGAGTAGCGGGCCCGCACAGGCTGGGTGCGGCTAACGGGGTCAATTTGGGGGTCAATGGCGTACACCTTAGCATCGTACTGCTTATTGGTGCTTTCGTCGGTTACGCTTACTACGTCGCCCACGCGAACATTATTGGCAAAGCGGCCGGGCACGGCGAAGTCAATCTTGACGGGCCGCACGCGGGAAAGGGTAGTGATTTCAAAACCGGGGCTCACATAAGTACCTACTGTGGCCGTGGTCAGGCCTAGCACACCATCGAAGGGCGCGCGCACGAAAGCGCGGTCGAGAGTAGCGCGCAACGCTTGCAGGTCCGATTGAGCCGTGAGGTATTGATTATTCGCCTGCTCATATTCCTGGGCACTGATATACTCTTTCTCCAGCAGCGTGCGCTGGCGCCGCTCCTGGTCGCGGTAAAGCTTAATGTTGTATTCCTGCTTGCGAATAGCGGCCTGCGCTTCATCGGCATTGATACTGAAAAGCAGTTGGCCTTTCTTCACCGGCTGGCCTTCCTTAATATTCAGGCTAGTGATTTTGCCCGATAGCTCGCTTTTGATCACCACCGATTCGTCGGGAAGGACGGAGCCTGTGGCCGCTACCTGATCGGATAAGTTAGTGGCTTGCACCACGTATACCTGCACGGGAGCTTTAGCGCCCGCGCCGCCACCGGCACCTCCGCGACCACCACCACCGCCTCCGCCACCTGGGCCACTTTTGCCCCCCGGACCTCCTTTGCCCCCTGCTGTGGGAGAAGGGAAATAGCGCATCTTAACAAACACCGCAGCCGCTATGAGCGCTATGGTCAATACAATCCAGAGTATTCTGCGCCCGGGGCGCGACTCTTCTACTTCGGGCACAAGTACTTCTTTCTCCTTAGTTTGCATGTGGTGAGGGAGCTATTCCCAACTCAGTATCAGTGGTATAAAGACCTTTTGGGGCAGCGATGTATATGAACGCCGTGGCCCCTTAGTAAGTTTAGTCGCGGCCGCTGTAAAAGAGTAAATAGGTGTTTCAAACACACTGTCTGTAACGTTATTTTGCCCCCCAAGGCTCTTAATGCCATTTTAAGAACGGTTCGCTTAGCCACTTATGACACAAAAAAAGCCTGCAGGTTGCAGGCTTTTTTGTAAAAATATCTGGAAAGCTTACATCGCCTTCTGGTTCAGGTAGTTCTTTGCTAAGTCGTTGAGCTTAGTGTCGGTCATCTGCTCTTCCTGCAACGACTGGCGGAGCAAAGAAGCAGCTTCGCTATGACCAAGTCGCTCGGCGTAGTGAGCAGCGGTGCCATAGCCAGCGATTTCGTAGTGCTCGATGCGCTGGGAAGCCGCAATCAGAGCAGCGTCCATTACTTCATCGGTTGCGTTTTCCGACATCGTTTCCTTGCCTTCTGCAATCAAGCCTTCCATTGCTTTACAGGTATGGCCGCTTAGTTTCAGGTCCATGGCCTTACCAATTTGCTCCAATCGGGCTACCTGGTTCTGCGTTTCCTGGAGATGCTTTTCGAATCCTTGGCGCAACCGGCCATCTTTGGCTTCGGCAGCCATTTTGGGCAATGCCTTTACCAACTGATTTTCGGCGCTGTAAAGGTCTTTGAGTTGCATTTCTAATAAATCGTCGAGGCTTTTTAGTTTGTCGAACATAGCAGTTTGTTAGGTTGGATGGGTTGGAGATAGAAAGCGAGGTTGTGAGTAACCTCACTTTCTATGGTACGACCAGAAGGGAGGTCGGGTTAGTATAAAAAGCGGGTTTTTACTACTGCTGAGCTTGTTTTGAGGATCGATTAGGATAAAGTTTTCCATTTACTTTGCTCTATGAAAACACCTAAAGAACCGGCGGACACCCAGCGTAATTTTTTTCAGGATGTACATGAGGTCGTGCGTCTGATTCCGCCCGGTCGGGTGAGTACGTATGGCGCTATTGCGCACTACCTGGGCGCCCGCCATGGGGCGCGAATGGTGGGATATGCTCTCATTGCTGCCGTACCAGCCCGCGGACTAGAGCAGGTACCGGCTCAGCGCGTCGTCAATCGGAATGGGTTGCTTACGGGGCGCCACCATTTTGCTACACCTACTGCTATGCAGGAAGCACTGGAGGCCGAAGGAGTGCAGGTAGCAGACGACCAGGTGCAGAACTTCAAAAAGCTCTTCTGGGACCCGGCTCAGGAACTGCTTTAGTCATGCTTCATAATAGGAGAACAAAAAAGCCCCCGGAAAGTATCTGGGGGCTTTTTGCTGAAGCAATGCTATATCTTGTCTGGAATCAATGCTTAACCAAAGAAGTAGGGCGAGATGTCTTCTGACGGATAACCATTTCAATAGCTTTACGAACCTCTTCCGGATTCGCGTTTTTGAGCAGGTAGCCGTGTGCGCCTTCCGCCCGCAAATTTTCAATCAGCTCCGGCTCGTCATGCATAGAAATGATAATGACGCGCACATACGGATATTGAACTCGCAGCAGACGAACTGTTTGCAGACCGTCGAGCACGGGCATCTGCAGATCCATCAGAATCACGTCGGGCACTACTCCAAAATCTAATCGCTCCAGAAGCTCCTGCCCGTCGCCGGCTTCGAAGAGAACTTCCATACCGGCAAACCCGCTTACCAGTGCCCGTAAACCTTTGCGAAATAACAAATGGTCATCGACAACCGCGACGCGAATAATATTACTATTCATGGAGAGATGCATTGATATTTGCCTGGTCGGTAACAAGATAGGGAATCGGAAGTGTAATCCAAACACGAGTGCCATCGCCCGGCGCCGACTCATGGTGGAGGGTGCCGCGCAGCACGGCTACCCGGCTTCGTAAGTTGGTAAGTCCCAGCCCAGTACGAGTGCCAGGCGAGGGCATGGCTTCATTCATAATTGGGTTAAATCCTATTCCGTCATCACTATAGTGCAAACTGAGCTGCTGCTGCTGAAAGTTAACGGCAATGCGCAACGTATCAGCTTGCGCGTGTTTGAGACCATTACCCAGCAACTCCTGTGCAATACGGTACACAATCAATTCCAGCCCAGGATCAAGGCGCCGCGGGGTGCCATCTTGTTCGATAAATACTTTCGTTCGCGCATCAGGCGGTACGGTGCGAGCCAGCGCATCAAGCGCGAAGGGTAGGCCAAACTTCTGTAGAGCCGCTGGCAGCAGGTTACGAGAAATACGACGCACCTCCGTAATTACTTGGTCGAGCAGGTCGGTAGCTTCTTTGGTGCGATTGGGGTCGCCGAGCGAGTGCAGATGCATTTTGGCAATGGCCAGCGTGGTGCCCACCCCATCATGTAGATCGGCGGCAATGCGCTGACGCTCTTCTTCTTGGGCGAGAAGTGCTGCTTCAAGGGCTTGCTGCTGACCATCTTCGCGCATCCGCTGCAACTCCAGCTGCTGTCGCAGGCGTCGCCGCTGATCCCGAATCACAAACGTCACAATGCCGCCCGCTAGCAGCAGCAGAATGGGTGTGATAAGCAGGAGGGCAATAAGCTCCTTCGACATAATGGACAGCTTCACTAGGTCTCACCATCTACTAATGGATACGTACTTAGCGGGAGGGGAGATATTAGATTAAAACAACAGCCAAGGATACAGAGAAAAGCCCCCATAGTAGGCATAAAGGTAAGTAAGAGTGGAGGTTAAATGCTCAATACTTTTGCAGTTCCTCCTTCTGTAACTGCTCCATAAGTGGTTGGTATAGCAAGCGGAAGGGGCGCGGTCGCCAACTACTGTAATGCAGCCATTTAGGTAGGGCGCGGCGCGGAGGCGTGCTGAGTGGATAGAAAGTGAACATCCACGCTAATAAGGCCATAGCAATGGCAAACAGCAGAACATCTGGCGTAGTAAAAAGCCTGTCCAGATACCGCTTTGTAAGTCTGTCATAGTCAGAAGAATAGATTGTTTTGACAGCTATAAAAGAAATAATGGAGCATGAGCTGTACAGCAGCACCGCCACACTTAAAAAAAAGTCTGGTTGTTTTTCCAGCGCAGTATAAGGGGATGAGTTGATTAAATGGGAAATATGAACTAATGCCAAAATAATAAGGATAGTGCAGCCGAAAGAATGCGAATTAGCATTAAGAAGAGTGAAGAAGCCACTCAAAAAAGCGGCATCTAGGAAGGCGACTGCTGAAAAGAGAATTAAGCTTATCGGAATAGCTGCTCGAACGCGACTAGGAGGTAGCAGGCGGCGGTATGTCTGAGCTACGAAAAAGACGAGCAGAAGCGTGCCTAAGTGATAGATATAGATATTGTTACGAATTGTAAGTCGACTTATTCTATCTAAAAAAAAGAAAAATGCTTCGGCGCCAATGTAGTAGTAGACTGGCTTGAGCTTATACGGAATATTGCGCCGTCTTAGAAAAGCCGCCGCAAACGGCAACAAAGGCGCGGCCTCTAAAACCCGATTAACGAGATGAAGCCGCGCCCAAGAGTCCATAGTAATTTGATTGGTCGTAAATAACGGTAGTGCTACTGCATCAGCGGACTATTCGGGTCGCAATTAATAGGGCACATCATAGGGGTATCGCCCACGGCGCCGTCCCCGTCGTCATCAATGGGGCTAATCAGATCCTTGCCTTTGGCATCAACGCCGACTACCAACAAGCGGCTTGCGCCCTCATCATCGATGGCTTGGTAGATGCGTAAGCCAGCGCAAGCATCTTCGTTTAAAATACTCAGTAGAAACTCTTTGCCAAAGTAGTGGGCCAAGGTCAGCGTTTCTTCCTGCTTGCCAGGGTTGGTTCGATAATTCTTGGTCCAGCGTGCCGCTTCTTTGGACTTGATTTTTTTCCCGGCTTTGGGGTCGAAGGGATCTTTTAAAACTTCCATTAGAATTGAAGAAAATAGATGTGGGTAAGAGAGAAAATTGCCCAAGTAGAAATTGGGCGTAGTAGCGAATTCAAATATAGCGACAGGCTATTGGTTTGAAACCCACGGCTTCTCTAATCACCAAAATAAAGACGAGCATACCCCCGCGCTTCTCAGGCTGGGCGCAAGCTAGCTTTATCGAATAGTGCTGGTAGTCGTATCAAAAAGGTAGCTCGCCGGGTAACTGGGGAGGTGGGGCCGTAGGACGCACGCGCGGACTCTTACCGCTAGGCACAACACGAGGTGCGGGCTCGTCGTCGTCGTCAGCTGGTACATCCTCATCCAACTCGTCTTCTTCATCTAGGTTCTCAAACACCCGGTCAATAGCCGACTCCGCATTGCGGAGCTTTTGCTTGCACAGTCGAATCAGCTCAGCGGAGCGTTGTACTCGGGCTGTAAGGTCGTCTACATCCACTGTATCGGTTTCGAGGGCGCGCAAAATGGTTTCCAACTCTTCGATAGCTTGGCGGTAGGTTAGGTCGTTTGTCATGGGAATGTGTAGAGCGGCGTTAACCCAAATAAGCTAGCCGCGCGGGAACAGAGATAAATGTAAAGTTGGGGGGCTTTTTTAAGGGCAAATGGCAATAACCGTATGGGCTAACTGCATCAACAAGCTAGCCTACAAGTAGAAATTTAGCCAAAAGCAGAACCCTGCGGTGGAAGCGCAACTGCGGAATTAGCCAAAAAGCCCCCCAGTGCTTCAAGCTGAGTTGTGGGCCGCAATTGTGTCAGCCGTAGCTCAGCGCGATGCAACAGGCGCTCAGCGGCCAGCTGCAACTGGTAGCGCTTACGTAGCAGTTGTAGTTGGCGGCGCTGTTGGTGGCGCCGAAACCGTTGGGCCAACGCCCGGCCAAAGGTGCGCAATTGTCGTTGCTGACCAGCCAGCGCCTGCTGGGCCGCTCGCTGCGCTGAATGACGCGTCCGATTCAGAAGGCGATGCTGCTGCCGCAGCTGTGCCCGCGGTGCCGTGGCTGCCTGTCGGATGCGCTGATGCAGCAAGGTGCGCTGCTCGGTAAACTGCGTTTGGGCTGCTTGCTGTGTGTGCCGGGCGAGGCGTCGGAGTTGGTCGTCAGCGGTTTGTAATTGCTCGAAAGCCAACTCCTGTATACGCGCCGCATAGCCGTCGAAAGCAGCATCGAGGCGAGCCAAGCGGTCCAAGAAGAATATAGCAACGGCCGTAGGCGTTTTCAGGGCCGTATGCGCCGTGAGGTCGACTACTGCCTCGTCGCGCTCGTGGCCAATACCGGTAATTACAGGTAACGGGAAAGCACCCACTGCGGCCGCCAATCCATAATCGTCGAAAGCCAGCAAATCCGTTTTGCCCCCGCCGCCCCGGATAATGACCACCGCATCGAAGTAGCGCCGGCGGGGCCGAATATGGTCCAAGGCCGCCCGAATGCTGGCCGGTGCCTCCGTGCCCTGCATCAAAGCCGGCACCAGCGTTACGGAGAAATCAAATACCGATTCGCTGAGCTGTTGCATGAAATCCTGAAAGCCAGCGGCTGTAGGCGAAGAAATAACAGCCAAGCGTTGGGGGCCAATAGCCAGCGGCAGGCGCTTCTGCTTTTCGAGCAGCCCCTTTGCTGTGAGCTTACGCACAGTGTCGAGGCGCTGGCGAGCCAAGTCGCCGACGGTATACGTGGGATCAATAGCCAGCACGTCCAAGCTCAGACCATACTGCTCGTGAAACTTGATCTGTACCCGCAGCATAACTTTTAGGCCCGGCTGCAATTCCTGACCGGTAGCCTCATAAAAAGTTGGGGCTAGTGACTGAAAGCGCTGACTCCAAATAGTGGCGCGGGCTTGGGCCTTTAGCTCGGCTCCGCGGCCGGTTCTATGCTGGTCGGTGAGGGTAAGGTAGCAGTGAGCGCCGTCGTGGCGGGGCGGGGTCAACTCCGCGATTTCGGCAATAACCCAATAAGATTCGGCAAAGCGGTCGGTGAGCGTTTGCTTTACGCGCAACAGCAGCTCAGCCAACGGCAAAGCCAGCGGCGGTCGGCTAGGGGGCAAATTCGGCTCGGGGCGACGATTAAAGAGCGGCGGCATAGATAGCAAAGTACGCAAATGGGGGCAGCGGGAACAAGGAAAAGCCGCGTAGTGTAAAGCTTTTCAAGTCAGAAGAATAGAATTAAGCCTCCATCCATTTGCACGGTTTCACTTATCTTTCTTGCCTCAACCTCACTTTCACTCATCCAAGTTCATATGAAAAACCTAAACAGTCTGACGTTGGCCGCCGTGGCCGCGGCAGGTCTTGCCTGGGCCGGATGTAGCTCGTCGAAGACGCCGACCACCTCGGATACCGCTTCGACTACTACCACCGCGACTACCACCACTGCGGCGCCCGTTGTGAAGGGCGTGGGCCTAGACCCAGCCAATATCGATACGTCGGTAGACCCCTGCGACGACTTTTTTCAGTATGCTTCAGGCACTTGGCTTAAGAACAACCCCATCCCGGCCGCCGAATCGCGCTGGAGCTCTTGGAACGGGCTCATCAACCAGAATGAGGCCGTGATGCGCCAGATTCTGCAGGAAGCCGCCGCCAATACCAGCGCCACGAAAGGCAGCAACGCCCAGAAAGTAGGCGACTTCTACGCCTCTGCCATGGACTCGGCTGCTATTGATGCCGCCGGTCTGAAGCCCATTCAGCCTGAATTAAACCGCATTGCGGCCATCAAAGATCTGAAAGGCCTGCAGGCTTCGTTGGCGCGTCAGCAGATGCTGCGGACTCGCTCCGTATTCGGTGCTGGCGTGGCCCAGGACCGCAAAATCAGCACCCAATATGCGGTATATCTGTCGCAGGGGGGCCTGACTTTGCCCGACCGCGACTACTACCTGAAAGAGGACGGCCGCTCCAAAACCATCCGCACGGCTTACATGACATATTTGACCAATATGTTTAAGCTACTCGGCGATAATGAAGCTACCGCCGCCAAGAACGCAAATACAGTAATGCGCTTGGAGACGCGGTTGGCAAAGGCATCGAAGGACCGCGTAGCGATGCGCGACCCGTATGCCAACTACAACAAGATGACGGTGGCGGAGGCCAATAAGCAATTTCCGAATATGAACGTGCCCGGCATGTTGCAGCAGCTTGGTGTAGGTTCGGCGAAGGAAGTAATTGTTGGGCAGCCTGAATTCTTGAAAGAAGCCAGTACAGCCCTAAAAACGGAGCCTTTGGCCGATTGGAAAACCTATCTGCGCTGGCACGTGGTTTCGTCGGTGGCCGATGCGCTGCCAAAGTCATTCAACGATGAGTCGTTCCGCTTCACGCAGGTATTGACGGGTGCTAAAGAGCAGCAGCCCCGCTGGAAGCGTATGTTGCGCGCCACCGACGGCGCTCTGGGCGAGGCTTTTGGTCAGCTCTACGTGGATAAGGCTTTCACGCCCGAGACCAAGGAGAAGGCCATGGAAATGGTCAACAACATCCGCGAGGCAATGTCTGAGCACATCAGCCAGTTGGAATGGATGAGCGCCGCTACCAAAGCTGAAGCCCAGAAAAAACTGGATGCGTTCGTAGTGAAAATTGGCTACCCCGATAAGTGGAAAGATTATTCCGCGCTCGACATCTCACGCGATTCGTATGTGCAAAACGTGCTGAACGCTCGCATGTGGGATTATAAGTACAACGTGAACAAGTTCGGCAAGCCGATTGATCGGGGTGAGTGGGGCATGACGCCGCCCACGGTAAATGCCTACTACAACTCGTCGCTAAATGAGATTGTATTCCCTGCCGGTATCATGCAGCCGCCGTTCTTCGATCCGAAGGCCGATGACGCTGTGAACTACGGTGGTATGGGTGCCGTGATCGGCCACGAAATCACGCACGGCTTCGACGACCGCGGCCGCCAGTCTGATGCCGAGGGCAACCTGCGCGATTGGTGGACCAAGGAAGATGCGGAGAAGTTTACGCAGCGCGCCGACATGGTGGGCGCGCAATACAGCGCCTTCTCGCCTCTCGACTCGGTGTTTGTGAATGGTAAGCTGACCATGGGCGAAAACCTCGCTGACTTCGGCGGCCTGAACGTTGCTTTTACTGCTCTCCAGAAGCAACTGAAGAAGAAGTATCCGAACGGCGACGTGCCTAAGTACGACGGCTTTACGCCAGAGCAGCGCTTCTTCCTGTCGTGGGCTCAGATTTGGCGTACTAACGCCCGGCCTGAGTACCTGCGTCAGCAAGTTCTGACTGATTCGCACTCGCCCGCGCAGTACCGCACCAACGGTCCGCTCATGAACATGCCCCAATTCTATGAGGCATTTGGCTGTAAGGAAAATGCCAAAATGGTACGCGCTCAGAACCAGCGCGCCCGTATCTGGTAAGCACTTGCTTATCTTATTTTAAGCGTAAAAAAGCCCCCAGAAACCTCTGGGGGCTTTTTTGTGACTTGCTATTACTCGCGCCATTATTGCGTTGCAGCTTTTCTTTATCTTTCTTCACCGAATTATCTATTTCCCCCTCTTTTTTCGCATTTCCACCCACTTATGAAAAAACAGAAAAGCCTGACCCTGGCTATGGTAGCCGCGGCCGGGCTGGCCCTGACGAGCTGCGCCACCAGCACTCCGCCCGCCACCCCCGACACGGCTGCCACTACTACTCCCGCCCCGGCCGAAGAAGCCATGGTAAAAGGGGTAGGGCTGGATGTAGCCAACCTGGATAAAACGGCTGATCCTTGCCAGGATTTCTATCAGTATGCCAGCGGTAATTGGCTGAAGAATAACCCCGTACCAGCGGCCGAGTCGTCGTGGGGCAGCTTCAATGAGTTGTTTGATAAGAACAACACCGTAATGCGGCAGATTCTGGACGAGGCTGCTGCTAATACCAGCGCTGCCAAGGGTTCTAACGCCCAGAAAGTAGGCGACTACTACTTCACGGCCATGGATTCGATGGCCATCGAAAAAGCGGGCATGACGCCTTTGAAGCCGGAGCTAGACCGCTTGGCTGCTGTGAAGGATTTGAAAGGACTACAAACATTGGTGGCTCGCCATCAAATGCTGCGCACCGGTGCCTTCTTCGGGGCTTATGTGGGGCAGGATGACAAGATTAGCACTCAATATGCTGTCAATCTATACCAAGGTGGCCTGAGCCTGCCCGACCGCGACTACTACCTCAAGGACGACGCGCGGTCAAAAGCCATTCGCACGGCTTACCAAACGTATTTGACCAACACGTTTAAGCTGGCTGGCGACAACGAAGCCACGGCTGCGAAAAACGCGGCCACGGTGATGCGCATTGAGACTCGCCTTGCCAAAGCCAGCAAAGCCCGTGTGGAGTTGCGCGACCCGTACGCCAACTACAACAAAATGACCGTGGCTGAAGCGAATAAGCAATTCCCAAATCTGGGTTTGTCTACTCTGCTCGCTAATAATAAGTTGGGTGCCGCCAAAGAAGTAATCGTAGGACAGCCTGCATTCTTTAAGGAAGCCAGCAGCCTCATGAAGGACACGCCCCTAGCGGACCTGAAAACCTACATGCGCTGGCACTTCGTGACCTCCATGACGCAGGCTTTGCCGAAGTCATTTGTGGATGAGTCGTTCCGCTTTAACCAGGTGCTCAGCGGTGCCAAGCAGCAGCAGCCCCGCTGGAAGCGCATGTTACGCGCCACCGACGGCGCCCTAGGCGAAGCATTTGGCCAGCTCTACGTGGATAAGGCCTTCTCGCCTGAAGCTAAGGCAAAGGCTATGGAGATGGTGAAAAACCTCCGTGCCGCTATGTCGGAGCATATTCAGAAAAACACCTGGATGAGCGCCGCCACCAAAGCCGAAGCCCAGAAAAAGCTGGATGCCTTCACGGTAAAAATCGGCTACCCTGATCAGTGGAAGGACTATTCGGCTTTGAATATCAGTCGCGACTCCTACGCTCAGAACCTCATTAATACCCGTATCTGGGCCTTCAATGATAACGTAAGCAAGTTTGGTAAGCCCATCGACCGCAAGGAGTGGGGCATGACCCCGCCGACGGTAAATGCTTATTATAATCCGTCGATGAATGAGATTGTGTTCCCGGCCGGTATCCTGCAGCCGCCGTTCTTCGATCCGAACGCTGACGACGCCGTCAACTACGGTGGTATGGGCGCCGTCATCGGGCACGAAATCACGCACGGCTTCGACGACCAAGGCCGCCAATACGACGCCGAAGGCAACCTGCGCGACTGGTGGACCAAGGAAGATGCGGAGAAGTTTGAAGCCCGCGCGGCTATCGTAGGCGCTCAGTTCGATGCTTTCACGCCTCTCGACTCGGTGCACGTAAATGGTAAGCTGACCATGGGTGAAAACCTAGCTGACCTCGGTGGCCTCAGCATTGCCTACACTGCTTTGCAGAAGCAGCTAGAAGGCAAGCCCAAAACCAAAGTCGATGGCTTGACCCCAGAGCAGCGCTTCTTCTTGGCTTGGGCCCAGATATGGCGTAGCAACTCTCGGCCGGAGTATTTGCGTCAGTTGGTCTTAACTGATCCGCACTCCCCGGGCCAGTTCCGCACCATTGGTCCGCTCCAGAATATGCCCCAGTTCTATGAGGCTTTTGGCTGCAAGGATGACGCAAAAATGGTTCGTGCTGAAACCAGACGTGCTGTTATCTGGTAAAGCAATTCGCTTTTGAAATACACAAAAAAGGCGGTCCGCATACAGCGAACCGCCTTTTTTGTGTATTTGTACCTAAGTTCTGGCAAGTCACGTTTGAGCTTACACAAGCTACTTCTTGCCCATCCATTTTGCCCCCCAGAAGCTTATGAAAAGCCAATCAATAACGCGACTACGGTATTTTTTGCCCAGTATCTTTTTCTTGCTTGGGCTGCTGGCAAGCTGTCAGAGTCCAGAAGAAAAGCTGCAAGATCATCTGACCGATCCGAAGGCCGGCGATGTGTATGTGGTCAGCTACCAGCCCGCAGGCAGTACCAAGCCCAGCTATTTTTACTATCAGCTCGTCCGGTTCACTGCCGACAGCGCTTTCTTTCATCCGGCCCGCCGTGAGGTGACTACGGCCGATCTAAGCCTGGAGAAGGAGCCTAACTTATTCAATCCCGATGATATTAAAAGCTTCTCGCGCCAGGAACTGCGAGAGTTTACTCAAGCGCAGCCCGGCGATGCTTATAAGATTCTGCTGACAACTATTCGCCGCGAATAAGCACAAGAAACACTCTACTTCTCTACTACCTCAATTTTTATCGGCACGTCTTTCAGCGGCCATTTGTAAGGGTCGACTGGCTCGGCGGCTATTTTGTCAATTACGTCTAAGCCTTCAACTACCTCCCCAAATACCGTGTATTTCCCATCCAGAGCAGGCACGCCGCCTACACTAGCGTAGGTGCGGACCTGCTCGGGAGTGAGGGCGCGCCCCGCCATTTGGCGCGACTGGTCGGGGGTGAGTTTTTCTCCCTGCACGAAGTAGAAGTCGGTGGAGGAGGAGCGGCGGTCGGGATTTTGGTCGTCATCGTAGCGGGCCATGCCGAGGGCGCCGCGCTTGTGAAAACGCTGGGGCCGAAACTCCGGGGGCAGGCGGTAGCGGGCAATCCGGATGGTGCGATTTTCGCCCCGTCCGCCCTGAATGGCAAAGCCTTTCACAACTCGGTTAAAAACGGTTTCATCAAACACCCCCGGCGCGCCAGTAGCAGAAAGTTGGCTTTATGAACCGGCGTATCATCATAGAGGCGTACGCGCATATTGCCATGGCGGGTGCGGATAATTACCTCATCGGCGGGGTATTGCTGAAGGTAAGGCGTCAGGAGGGCAGCTACGTTGCTGTCGGATAGGGCAATAAGGTTGGGGCCGGGAAGGTTGGGCGTGGTGGAGGCCTCGGGCTCAGCGGTTTCGGCGGGGGGCTGATACTGGTTACAAGCCGATAGAAATCCGAGAGCTAGTCCCAACGCTACCAGCATTGCGCGCAAATGTGGGGGGCAAATTTGAGATGCAGCGGAGAAGAAATGCATACGGTCAGTGCAGCTGCACGAGCCAGCACCTACTCGCCGCCCGTTGGTGAAGCCAAAAAAAGGGTGCTGCCCTTCTTACGAAGGCAGCACCCAAATCTAAGTAGCTAAAGCCAAAACTATGCGGCTACAGCTTTATGCCCATTTTCTTAGCGACATCCTTGAACATCTCAGGGTCGTAGTCTTCAGCGCCGGGCGAGTTAAGCTGGGGCTCTTCTTCCAGCTTTGGATACGGTACGCCCATGAAACCACCCTGAATCAGCTCTAGCGGCTGGCCGTCTTCCGGGTGATTGCCATTCCAGATAATACCGGCCTGCTTGTAGTCATCAGGGCTGAAGGTGTAGAGCTTGAGGTGTAGCTTTTGCTGGTCCTGAAGCTTTTTGGCCTCGGGGTAGGCATCGTTGCTCAGATCGGGTACTGGAATCAGTTTGGTTACTTCCACGCCAGTCAGCTTTTCGAGGGCTTTGGCGTAGGCCACTACGTGCAGGCCACCGCGCACCAGCAAATAGCCGATGGCCGTGCGGGCGCAGGGGTCCGATACCATTGAGTACACGCGCATTTTGTTGGCGCGGGCACCGCACTCTAGGAAGAAGTTGTGCAGCAGATCCAGCTTTAGGTTGCCACTGCTAAACACGTTCTGGCCAGTCCAAGGATTGCCCATCGAATCGACGGGTAAAGCTGCTTGGCCGCTGGCAATGTAGTGGTAGGTGTTGCGGGCATCGGTAGCGTCCTTAAGAGGGGCCGAGGACGGGTCCGGATTACGCTCACTGGTGCCGGTGAGCAGCAGGTTAATAGCGTAGGATAGGGCCTCAATGTGGCTGTACTCCTCCGCGGCAATAGAGCAGGTCAGGTCGTAGAAGGGACGAAGCCGGTCGCGGCCCCGGAAGTTAAACGACTGGAACGTGTAGTTCATCAACGTCGACATCTCCCCAAATTTGCCCCCAGTAGCTCCTGAATGGCGGCTGCATCGTTAGCTGATGGATTTTTTGGTTTGGGCAGCTCAATGGCTAGCCGATCATAGCGTAAGATCATAGCGGTAGTTTGGTAAGGGTGTGGAGTGAAATGAAAGAATAGCTTACCTCGCCCAGACCTTAGCCCGACAAAGTCTCTAGTAACCTTACGGACCAGTTGTTCTTGAGTTCGGGTTAAATAATTGAAGCTCAACTATATAATAATAAACCGCTGAGCGTTAACTAACTGATTATAACCGTTTCGCGCCTATAATCTCGGCTACGGATGAGCGTAGAAATTATTATGGCTTACGTACTTAAGTCAAAAAAACGTCCCCCAACAATCCAGCGGCGTGGACTATTGGGGGACCGTTAAAAGGGCTGCAAAACGCGGCGCTGGGGGCAATTTTACCAGCCGTCGTCGGCTTTTTTGGCTTTGGCCTTTTGCTTCACGTTGCCGGCTTCCGTTTTGACTTTGGTTTTTACTTTTTCGGGAGCGGCTGGTGCCGATGCTGGCTCAGGCGCCGGCACGATGGCCGGTGCAGCGGCTGGTGCTGGAGTAGCCTCGGCGGGCGCTGCGGGTGCTTGATCGGCTGAGTTAATCTCGTCGGCCTTTTCTACTACTTTCTCCTTTTGCATGGCCAGCAGCATATTCTGCGGCACTAGCTCGTTCTTGTCCCAAAGCTTTAGCTCGGCGGCAAGCTTAGCTTTCTCTTCCTTGCCAGGCTTGCGGGTCATAAGAGCATTAAGGTCGGGCTTGCCAGCATCCTGCCAGGCAGTGAGCCACATAGAAGCTACAGCTGTAGGTGCTTGCTTAAGCCGGTAGGCCACCATGCCGCCTACTTTATCGTGGTAAGCATCGGCAAAAGCATCGGAGTAGGAGCGGCGCGTTTTGCCGTAACGGTGCGAGAAAGTGTATTTGGTTTCGGGCGTGAAGTTGCGGGTTACAGCCTCTTCCAAATCGAAAGTAGCGCCCAGAAAACCGTACGACTCCTGCACCACCGCCCAAATAGCAGCCTGCGGATCTTTGATGTACTTCGCCGGCTTGCTGTCCAGCTTATACTTCGCAATGTGGCGCTCCGGTAGCTTCGATTCCCATAAGCTGTGCATACCGGCCTGACCGCTAAGCTGGCCATCGTAGTTCATAGTGGTATGCAGGGGCACGTGCGCATCTGCAATGTAGTGGCACAGGTCGGCGGAGAGGGCGATGATTGCGGTGGTATCGCGCTGGCGGAATGCCTCGGTTAGCTTCTCCTTGACTTCCAATACCGTCCACGGCACGGTGCCGTATTTGCGCAGGGTGTCGGCAGTGTATTTGGCCGCCGCGTCATCCCAACCCTTGGGCATGTCGCCAAACGGGTCGTCGCCGAAGTGGTCCATGTCGATGAAGTGGCGCGGCGCCTCGGCAGGGTCGGCTTCACGGCGCTCATCGGGTGCAATCGACAACTTCACAATCTCATTCAGATGGCGAAAGTAAAAGGCCTGCATAGAGTTGGGCAGAGCATACACGGCTACCTGGGCAATGGTTTTGTGGGCAAAGAACCCCAGCCATTGGATAGCACCGGCAACACCAGCACCAACGTAAGTGTGATAAAGAGTTTTTTCATAACGGCGGTAGAAAGCCAAATAGAAGGATGCCGCGAAGTTCGGTATTTTTCGGAGTAGGTAGATGAAAAACGGCTAGGTAAAAAAGAACGTCTTTCGCCTTTTGGTAACTTACCTCATTCCGCCGCACCCGCCCATGACCAATATCTCCAAGAAGAAAATATACTATCCCATTGGTGAGCCGCTACGGAAGTATTTGCACGAATATGACCGCGAAACCCGCTTGCCCGTCACCTACCAAGACCTTACGCGCATAAGTGGTGCCTATCCGCTGCTGGACCGCAACGGCCGTGATACGCTCTGGGAAACGGTTTATTACGAGCCCTCAACGTTGCAGGAGCTAGCGGCGGGGCTCACGGAGGTATATGCGCTGCTGAAAACCGACGGCGACCTTTCCTTCAGCGAGCATCTGCTCACGGATAGAATTGACTATTGCCGGTTTGGGAACTCCAATCCATTTCGGGTGCGCATCGTTAATCAGTTTAACGACAACTATGACTATTTCTACGTGAAGCGGGCCGACGCTTCGCGGGTATATGGGCTGGAGTTGGAGCATATTTTGTCGCCGAACAGCATTAACTACCTCGTCTGCGGCGACTCGCTGATTGAAGAGCATATTGCCGGTATTCCAGGCGACGATTTTATTCGCGACCATTTACAGCGGCCCCACCTCAACCAGGTGCGGATTGCAAAGGAGTTTGTTAAGTTTAATGAACGCTGCTTTGCTCGCCTACTGGGCGATATGCGCGCCTACAACTACGTGATTGATGTGACGCCCGACTTTGAGGATGAGCAGTACCGCGTCCGAGCCATCGACTTCGATCAGCAGAGCTACGAGGGCAAAAAGACCATGTATCTGCCTCAGTTTTTCAAGGACAATCGGGCCGTGGTACAACTGTGCAGCAAGCTGCTCACGGGCGAAAGCATCCGGCAGTACCAAACCGAAGAGCGCACGCTCATGGCGCGCCGGGCCCGCGCCGAGCGCTACCGTCTCAAGGACTTAATGGACTGCATGCGCCCCGACGAGCTATCAACGCCCGAAAAGACGACGATTTTGCAACAAGAGTTGAATCAGCACCACCACACTACCCAATTCAACCGATGCCGCACCATGGGCGACATCGTGCGGCTGAATTTGCGGCTCATGCTGGGCCGCCCACGGCCGGAATAAATTTCCCATAAAAAAGCCCCCAGAAACGTTTTGGGGGCTTTTTTTATGGGAAGCTGGTAAATATTTATTGCCCAAAGCCAATGCTCATACCCAAGGAAATTTCTAAACCGCCGGGGCTAACTGCGTTAACTACATCGCGCATTTCCTGAGAGGGGCGATAACCGTTTGTGTACGTCACGGGGTCGCCGGTGAAGCGTACACCGTAGCCTAGGGTGCCAATAAGCCCCACGCGGCCTGGCTGCCAACGAAAGCCAGTGCGCAGGTTGAGAACGCCGCTCGATGACAAGTTATAATACGCTTCCTCCTCGGAAGGTGTGCCTTCATTCAGGGCAATGCGCACATCATTTATTTTTCCCGAACGAGATAAGTTGGCACCGATATAAGGAGAAACAGCTCTAGCCGGGCTGAAGAAATGCCGCACGCCAACCCCAATTTTGCCCCCCACGCCCAAGCCAAGGCCCGCATTCACATCCGTGCCCTCACCAATCATGTGCGCGTAGTAAAAGCCGATACCTCCGTATGGTCCGCCCCAGCCCAAGTCGATGCCTAGGGAGGAAGTACGGTAAAGGCTAACGCTGGGACCAGCAGCGGGCACTTGCTGCCCGGCATAGATGGTAGACCGAGTGGCAGGGGCCATGGGCGAAGATGGCTGCGCCGGCGGCTGGGTATTCAACTGAGTTTGAGCCAAGGCAGGTACCCCGGCAGACAAGGCCAATAGCGTAGCTACGGTAGTAAAAATTTTCATGCGATAAAAGAGGTAGAAGATAGATTTAGTGCAAAAGAAACCGAGGATGAATGGGCTGTAATACGTGCTCCAGTAGCTCGTAATGGCCGATTCGTCCTCGGTTTTCAGTGCCTAATTCGGTTAGGCAAGCTTCATGCCTATTCCTGCTTAAATACCATACCCTGCTTCATGACGAAACGTACACGCTGCATAGCGGTAATGTCCTGTAGCGGGTCGCCATCTACGGCTACGATATCGGCGAGCTTACCAGTTTCAAGAGTGCCAAGCTGGTCGCTCTGGCCGAGCAGGTCGGCGGCATAAACGGTAGCCGCGCGCAATGCTTCGATGGGCGGCATGCCGGCCTCCACCATGTACGCAAACTCCAGCCCGTTGGCCCCGTGGCGAAATACGCCGGCATCAGTGCCAAAGGCAATCTTAACGCCGGCCTTATATGCCCGCCCGAACGTGGCTTGCAGCTTCGGCCCGATGCTCTGAGCTTTTGGTGTTACCAGAGCCGGATAATATCCCGTGATTTTGGCAGAGTCGGCCACCGACTTGCCGGCCGTGATGGTGGGAACGTACCAAGTGCCGTTTTTCTTCATCAGCTTCATGGTTTCGTCGTCCATGAGGGTGCCGTGCTCGATGCTGGTGACGCCAGCCCGGATGGCGCGCTTCATACCTTCGGCGCCGTGGGCGTGGCAGGCTACTTTCAAACCTAGGTCGCGGGCCGTTTCTACAATTGCCCGGATTTCGGCTTCCGTCATCTGGGCGCTGCTGCCGTCTTTGGCTACGCTGAGTACGCCACCGGTGGCAGTTATTTTAATCAGGTCGGCGCCGTTTTTATACTGCTGGCGCACGGCTTGACGACCTTCGTCAGGACTATTCACGACGCCGTCGCTGGGGCCTGGATTGCCCATCAAATCCTGGCGGTAGCCGTTGGTGGGGTCGGCGTGGCCGCCGGTGCCGGAGAGCGACTTTGCGGCCGTGAAGATGCGCGGACCAGCCACCTGGCCACGGTTGATGGAGTTACGCAATGCCACATTCACGCCTGAGCCGCCTAGGTCGCGGACGGTGGTAAAGCCGGCCATGAGAGTTTTACGAGCGTATTCGAGTGATTCAAAGGCTACATCAGCGGGGTTCTTGATGAACTCGTCGAGCTGGTTGGTTTTGCTGGTTTGGTGTTCCAGGTGCACATGCATATCCAGCAGGCCCGGCATCACGGTTTTATTCTTCAGGTCAATCACCTTGTTGGTGCCGCTGCCGGTAGCGTAGCCGTTCTGCACGGCGGCCACGCGCCCTTTCTCGACTACGATAGTCATTTCGGGCTGAATGCGGCCGGTGCGCACATCGAGCAGACGACCGCACTGCACGTAGGTTTTTTGAGCGTAAGCAGACGAGAGGCTTAGTAAAAAGCCCCCCAAGAGCGCAGTAAAAAGACGCATGGGGTAGGGGTTTGGTGGTTGGGAGTGGGCTGAAGCGGACTGTCTCGACGTATATCGGGCTGCCGCATTATTTGCAAGGTGCAGCAGAAAACTCGTAACTCGCAACTCCTAGTAGATAACCTGTAATTCCTACCTCAAAACCTGACCTTCATGGCCACTACCGAAGAGTTTGAAGCTGCCGCGCAGCGCGCCCAACAGCTGCCCACCAAGCCCTCCAACTTAGTATTGCTCCAGCTTTACGCCCTCTATAAGCAAGCAACCGAAGGCGACGTATCCGGCGACCGGCCCGGCGGCTTCGACTTTAAGGCTATTGCCAAATATGACGCTTGGGCTGGCATCAGCGGTAAGTCGCAGGACGCGGCCCGCCAGGAGTATGTGGATCTGGTAAAGTTTCTGGCTGACGCATAAATCAGCTGTCAACCATTTATTCTCAGACACCAAAAAAGCCCCCAGATACTTTCTGGGGGCTTTTTTGTGCCGAAAAATTAGAGCCTACACTTTTGGGGCAGGCAAATCGAAGGCCGTAGCATCGTGCTCAAAATGGCCTTTGTGCGAGCCGTCGCAGAAAGGTTTGTTGCTGGAAAGTCCGCAGCGGCAAATGCTGATTCGTTCGCGGCCGCCGAGGCCGTAGGCATTGCCTTGGGCGTCAACGAGTTCGATATCGCCCTCCACGCGGAGAGAGCCGTTGCTGAGCACAGTGAGTTTAGTAGCCATGTTTTGGTTGGTTGATAAGTTTTATCTGGTGAAGAGCAATGAGCCCATAAAGATTGGTGGCGCGTTAAGCCATACCCTATACGATTGAATACTGAAAACGGAAAAGCTTACTTCAGCTCCTTGCGCATCACGTAGTCGTTCATCCAGTAGGGCCCAATGGGAACGTCCTCCTCGCGGTGCTGCTGGAAGCCTTGCCGCTCGTAGAAGCTGATGGCTGGGTTATACCGATTTACGTTCAGTTCTAAGGCTTGGCCACCGGCGGCCCGGGCTGCTTTCTCCACCGCCAGTACCAGCTGCTGCCCCAACTGCTGCCCCTGATGGGAAGGCAGAACGTAAATCTTGTGCAGCTTAAAAACGGTTTCAGTGGGCACCGACAAACGAGAAAAGGAGGCGTAGCCGGCTGGCTGTCCATCGGTGCGCAACAGCAAAAATACATGCCCTTCGGTAGTCATTTGGCGTTCCAGCGAGGCCGGCGTATAAATGACGCGGTACATGTAATCAATCTGTTCCTTCGAAATAATGAAGCGGTAAGTGGGCTCCCAGGTGGCTTCGGCCAACTGAATAATAGTCGGGATATCAGCCAAGGTGGCCGGCTGAATGCTGACGGAAGCGGTATCGGTGGCGGGCATAGGCTGCAAAAACGCAAATTTTAAGATAACAAACGTGCATTCTTCGGTCTGGGGGGCATTTTGGGACGGAAATTGTATTGTGCCAGCAATAAATTGCCCCCTGGGGGGCGTTTTCACGCTACTCTTTCCCTAATCACCATGAAAAATATTTTGCTTTCAACGGTCTTCGGAGCCGCTAGCTTAGTACTCGCTCCGTTGGCGGCCACCGCCCAACAGACGCAACAGTCTTCTACTTCTACCAAACCAGTTTCTGCCGTGGAGCGCGACCTGCGCCGCTTCAGCGATTGGGTAAGTGAGAAAGTTACCAAGGCGGAAGATGGTGCCCGCCGCGAGTGGCCCAGCGTAATGGCCGACTATGACCGTCAAAGCGCTCGCCTCGACCGGGCCACCGATAGCCTGTCGGTACAGTCGCGCCGCGAGTATGCTACCCAAAAAGCCCGCTACAAAGTGTGGGCCGCCGAGCAGCAACGCCTCGATAGCGCCGCCAACGAGCCCGCTACCGTAGCAGATACGCAAAGCCGACTGCTGGGCGAAAAAGTAGATATCAACCGGGCCCGCGCTACTGAATTGCCTGATTTGTATGCTCGTCTGCTGGAAAATACCCGCGACCAGCGCCGCCGCTGGACGGCCGCCGAATGGAGCGAGGCCTCCGCGGTGCTGGCCCGCCTCAATGCGCGCTACGAGGAAGTGCGGACCCAACTGCCCACGGAAGAGCGCCTGCGCGTGCGGTCGTGGCAGGCCGAATTTCGGACGCTGGAAAAGGCCCGCGACGTAAAAGAAGTCATCGATAACCGCTGAGCCGCTATTTGAGCGAGTTGAGGCGGTTCGTGGGAGATAGTAGGTGGGCTTCGGTGTGGATGCGCTACTTTTGCGCCTCACATTTTAGCTGTCCCCCTCGCTCATGCACATCGCCATCGTCGGAAACATTGGAGCCGGCAAAACCACACTGGCCAATAAGCTAGCGCATCACTTCAATTGGGAAGTATTTCTCGAAGACGTTGATCATAATCCTTATCTGAAGGATTTCTACGATGATATGCCCCGCTGGGCGTTTCATTTGCAGGTGTATTTTCTCAACAGCCGCTTCCGCCAGACCCAGCGCATTAAGCAAATTCAGACGGCGAATAAAGGTGTTATTCAGGACCGCACGATCTACGAGGATGCGCATATTTTCGCCACCAACCTGCACCAGTCGGGCCTGATGGCCGAGCGCGACTACGACAATTATCGCAGCCTCTTCGATTCCATGATCAGCATGGTCGATCCGCCGGACTTATTGCTCTACCTGCGCGCCGATTTGCCGAAACTCATTCAGCAGATTGAGCGCCGCAACCGCGATTACGAAAACAACATCAAAATTGAGTATCTCAAGCACCTCAACGAGCATTACGAGCAGTGGATTGGGAGCTACAAAGAAGGCAAGCTGCTCATTATTGACGTAAACAACCTCGATTACGTCAATAACCCGGAGGACTTAGGCGTCATTATCGAGCGCATCAACAGTACCTTGTTTGGTTTGTTCTAGGGATAAGCACCTATACAAAAAAGCCCCCCAGAAGTATTCTGGGGGGCTTTTTTGTGTCAGCGAACAAGCAACAGCCTTAAGGAGTCGAGTGCGCAACTAGCCCTCCGTAAGCGCCTGATTCAGAAAGCGAACTAGAGGCTGGGCAGCCTTCAGTGACGCTACCACTTCCTGCGCGAAGTTGGGCTTAAGCACCTGCGCATCCGTAAAGGAGCGCGATACAAAGAAATCTTTGAGCTTCAGCCACTCCAGATCCGGGTCGTTCTTATCATAACCTTTGGGCGGACGCTGGAGCCGGTCACCTTCTAAGCCATCAGGGTAATAGCGCATCATTTCTGCCTCTTGGCGCAGCGCATGAAATGCAGGCGCGTTGTAGTGAATTTCCTGCCGGATACGCGCTACGGCTGGCGTTTCAGGCCGCCACTTACCAGCTCCTACCCAACTGGCTCCATTAGGACCAACGGCCAAAAAATAGCCTGCCCAGGGCGAGTGCCGCCCATCGCGGGCAAAGCCTGCGCCCATGTGTTTCTTGTAGGGCTCGTCGCTTTGCTGAAACCGGTCGTTTTTGTTGATGCGGTACTGACTGGCGGCGGCAGTAAGGCCTGCTACCTCTGGTTCAAACTGCTGCAAGCCCTGTAGCGTCGTGTGAACTAAGGCAGTAAACTCGGCCCGCGCTCGCTGGTACTCCCCCCGGTGGGCGTCCATCCAAGGTTTGTTATTGTTATCGGCCAATTCGCGCAAAAAACTCAGAACGGGTGCAAGATTCATGAGGCTACTTTCGATGAACATCCGGTTGGTAAGGGTATCTGCCAGATGTATTAGTGTCTTTGTAAATTACTGTCGAGCAAACAATAGTCTGTCAACTTGTAAGGTTCCATAAAAACAGCATCGGCGTTCTGGATAGCCCAGAACGCCGATGCGGCAAAAAACTAAAAGAGATTTATTGCTTGATGAAGCGGGCAGTGTGGGTGCTGCGGTTGGGGCCGAGCACGCGCACCATATACACGCCCACGGGCAGCGTCCGCACGGAGAGCGTGGCCGCGGCCGCATCCTGCAACGGCTGGCTCAGCACCCGCTGGCCACGGGCATTATAAATCTCCGCTACGTGCCGGCCTGCCGACAAGCCATGTAGCGTTAGCACATCCGTCGTCGGTACTGGGCTGAGCGAAAAGGCAATTGCACCTACCTGCACCGTTACAGGCTGCGAGTATACTGATTTGCCATCCAGATCAACTTGACGCAGGCGGTAGTAATTATTGCCGGCACTGGCTGCGCGATCAATATAGCTATAGTTGTTACGCTGGTTGGTCGTGCCGTTACCCGCCACGAAACCAATTTTACTCCACTCGCTTTGATCCGAGCGGTGTTCTATATCAAAACCTTTATTCTGCTTCTCGGAAGCTGTGGCCCAGGTCAGGCGCACCGCATTGTTTTCGGCTTTGCCCGCGAAGCTGATTAGCTCAACTGGTAAAGGCGTTGCTCCATCGGCAAGCGAGAAAAAGGCGCCATCAAGCCGAAGCGAGCCAGTGGCCCCCACTACATTAGTCGTATTGCGGTTGTATGCTACACCATTGACTTTACTGTAGGTACCATTAAAGTTAGAGGCACTTTCAGATTGGTACAACTCCAATAAAGATGGATCGTTGCCACCTAACTCATCAATTGGGCTTCTACGATAGGCAAAGTCCATGGCTACTTCGTAGGACCGGTTACCAGGGTTGTTGTTAAGATTAGCATTGATACTGTAGCGGCGGCTTATCGTTCTTTTAAGATCAGATCCTCCTTGTAGAGTACCTGGGAAGCCTGTTATACGTACCGCGCTTACAGTATTTAGAAAGGCGCTCTGCCCCTGGCCCTGGGGCTGGCGCTGGGTTAGTCGTAAGCCAATACCACCAAAATCAGAGGATGCACCCTCACTGGCTAAAGGAGTAGGCGTTAAGGCAGAAACTCTTCCTAATAAATAACCAGTTGCCGATTCGCTTAGCCGTCCTGTCGACCCTAGAATCACCGTATTAGGGCCAGTTGCTAAGGTGCCATTGTTTATTATGAGCGATTGGGTAATGGTCAGATCACTCGTGATAGTTTTGACGCCAGTTCCTTGAATAGTTAGGGAGCTGTAGGTATCTCCACTGATCGTTTGGTTGCCGTTGCCGTTAAGAATAATAGGCGCATTGCCAGAAGTAAACGCCGCAGGATCAGTGAAAGTCAAGTCGCCCGCTACCTGAACAGCGGCAACTGAATTACCAAGGTTGAGAGTACCGTTTCCGACACGCAAATTTCCTTGAATATTCCACGCAGAACCATCACCAGCCCGGGTGATAAACCCACCGGCTGTGTTTAAAGTGAAGTCATAGACGTTGATGGCCCCGAAAGTATTTTCATTTGGGCCAGAATGTGAATAGCTGTCTAAACCATTTGGTCCAAATGCATTCGAAGCACTTCCAACTGCGGTATTCAGTACAGTGAAGTAGCGAACGAAATTGGCGCTCGTACCGATAATACCTTTTGGATTGGCTATGGGTACCTGACCATAAGCACCACCTCCCGGAAAGGCTATATAACCCAGCCAGTTGAAGTTGGCAGGTCGGCCAGCTGCACCATTTATAGTAGCCCAGGGAATAGAAAATTCCCGTACCCGTGGTTGGTCGCGGGCATCGGTGCCCACCTGTGCATATTGCCCAGGATATATTACCGCATCCCGCCACTGATTTGTTTCTCTGTTAAAGGTCCGAACTTCGCGGTAATCACTTCTGATAAACAGAATGGCATCTGCTTGAAAAGGAAGTGTACCCGTTGATCCCTCATAGCTCTGCGGCAGGCCCTGAGATGTGCCACTACCGGGAGCATTTACGATGGTTTGCGGATCAAGGTCTAGGTATACAACTGCTCCTTCAGCAAGTCGGGCATCCGAAATGGCAATAAAAAGATCCGAATTGTTCCACGTTATTCGCCAAGTCAGATTAGGATCCTGATCAGCAGCAGGGCCGCTTGGGCTACGATATTGGTTATCGTATTCACCCCCGCTGATAACTCCATCAACAGTAGGTGTTCTGAATTGAGCCTGAGCGGTTTGAGTTAGGCTTAGCGTAAGACAAGCTGCCCCGAGGGCTGTCATTACAGCAGGTAAAAATTTCATATAGGCGATATTTATTAAGGTTATAACCCATGCAATATAGATTGTAAACCAGATAATGTTGTGCTTGCCAAATTAGATATAACAAACATTCATCTATAAGTGCAAATTATTTACGCCCCTATATGTTTCTTATAAGGTGGGGCTTAATAATTTTTTGTGCGCAGATTCTTGTCCTTGATCCGAAGTTAGACTAAGGCTGAAGACAGGTAAGAAATCGATTGTCTATTTGTAGCTGACTACTGTCAGGGCGTCACCAATATGCAGTTGGCCATAGCCCGGTCCTGTTACGTTTTGACCAAACATAACTTTGCCCCCCAGGGTGCGGTAAGAGGCCAGCGTGCGCAATGTTTCAGGGTTTTTGCGCCCACTTATCTGGTCAATTGTTGTAACTACGCAACGGCCGCAGGCTTCGACGGCTTTGAAGCGTAGTTCGCCTATTTGGAACTCATGCCATGTGTCTTCAGCATGGGCCGAGCCGCCGCTAAATACAAGATTAGGCCGAAATTGATTCATCGGTACCGGATCAGCTAGACGACTATTCAACTCGTCCAGCGAACCTTGCCCGATAAGTAAGAATGGGTAAGCATCAGCAAAACTCACCACTGCGTCGGCTGAATTTAAGGTTGGATCGACGGGGCGCATGGCCATATCCGACATGTGCACCAACCGACAGGTGCACCCAAGCGCTTCCGAAAGCCACTGATCGGCGGCAACCTCTCCGCGCCACGCAAATACAAAGTCATCCCAAATGGTCACGAATAAGCTGCGCTCAGGCGTAGCGTCAAAGGGTACAAATAAGGGCAATAAATCAGGGCGGGTGCGATGAGTAACAAGAAAGCCATTATGCGCCGGTGCTACTTGCAGTAAGGCCATTTCGGCGGTCTGGCGCTGCGTCATAAACTGGTTGCGCTCATTTACGATCAGCCAGCGACGGTCGTAGCGCAAGCCGCGGGCTTCAACAGTGGCTTCCTGCACACGAATGCCCCCAGCGACTTAATTGGATAAATATAGAGGTCTTGGAGATGCAGAGTAGTAGCCATGCGGCGAAGGTAAGAAGTCCGACAAATGCGCCGTTCATTCAAGATAAAGGTTCCATAAAAAAAGCTTCGGCACAGTGGAAGCCACTGCGCCGAAGCTATGGGAAGGAGAAAAGAGGTACTTATTGCTTGATGAAGCGGGCAGTGTGGGTGCTGCGGTTGGGGCCGAGCACGCGCACCATATACACACCCACGGGCAGCGTCCGCACGGAGAGCGTAGCAGGAGCCGAATCCTTAAATTCTTGACTCAACACCCGCTGGCCGCGGGCATTGTAGATCTCCGCCACATGTTTACCGGCTCCCAACCCATTGAGGGTTAAAACATCGGTAGTAGGCACGGGGCTTACGGAGAAAGCTACTGGACCTGCACCGCGAAGCTGCACCGTTACGGGCTGCGTATAAACCGACTTACCGTCTAAGTCAATCTGGCGCAAGCGGTAATAGTTATTCACGCCAGCTACCGCTAAGCGGTCGACATAAGTATAGTTGTTTCGCTGGTTGGTCGTGCCATTGCCGGCCACAAATCCTAAGGTCTGCCACTCACTCTGGTCAGTGCGACGCTCGATTTCGAAACCTTTGTTCTGCCTCTCCGAAGCCGTAGCCCAAGTTAGACGGACAACGTTGTTTTCGGCTTTGCCTGTAAAGCTGATTAGCTCGACTGGTAGGGGAGCAGTGCCATCAGCTAAGGAGAAATAAGTATTATCTAACCGCAACGGGCCTTGAAAGGTCAGCGTGTGGGTTGTTAAGTTGCGTGAAGGAGGAGGGTTGTTGCCAATGGTGTTAACTAAAGTATAAGGCCCTACAGTTGGATCAGTTGAGTTAGTTGAATAAAGGGATAATGATGCCTCATTATTGCCATTTAATTCATTTGGGTTTTCAATACGATAGTTGAACGCTAGCGCAACATCTAGAGGTCTGTTCGTATTGGTATTGCCCGACGCAGGAATTGCATTAACTAAGAAGCGCCGAGAAATAGTCTGAAGAGCGTTGCTCGGCGTGCCTGCCGCAAGAAGTCCTCGACCACCAGTTATACGCAGGACATTTGCACTAAGTAGAGGGTCATTACCGCGTATTGTAAGTGACAAACCGATACCTCCGAAAGCATATGTACCTCCCTGGGCTGCTAAGGGAGATCCGGACGTAGGCGTTGAGGCAGATATTCTACCTAACAAATAGCCGCCATTTTCCGAGAAAGTAGCTCCATTACCTAGGGTTACAGTATTAGCAACCGTAGCAAGCGTCCCGGCATTAACAGCTAAAGAGGATGTGATGGTAGTGTTACTAGTTAAAGTCTTAACACCAGAGCCCTCAACAACCAGCGCCCGGTAAGTACCGCCTGTGATAGTTTGATTAGTGGTACCCGTCAAGATTACTTCTGCGTTAGTCTGGAACGAAGTGGGGTTTGTAAAGATTATATCGCCACCCGCCCGGAAACGGCCAGCAGTAGCGTTCTGAAAAGTAAATGACCCTGATGGATCAATTATCAGATCGCCGGATAGATTGAGGGGAGCAGTTGAAGGATTAAAATTCAGAGTGCTACCAGCACCTACCACCAAATTGCCCAAGATATTCCACTCTACGGTATTAGGAGGGGTAACAACGGCGTCCGTGCGGGTAATAGTGACTCCTGATGTATTGAGCGTGAAATCATAAGCTCGAATGCTGCCGAAGTTGGCTATACTACCACCAGTGTGCGAATAGCTGGACAGAAAACTGTTATTTGGACCTAGGCGGGGACCAAAAGCACTGTTGTCCGAACCAGCCGATGTATTGAGAACAGTGAAGTAATACGACCAGTTAAAGTCACGATACAGAGCACCATTAGCGCGGTCACCTCTTTCGTTTTCTACTGGCACTTGGCCATAGATACCGCCTGCATTGGGGTTTGGTACGCCTGGGCCAATGGGGTCGTAGGCATAATGCACTTGGCCGAACCAATTGAAGTTCTCCGGGCGCTTACGTGGGCTGCTGGGGTTAGAAGGATCAGTAAGGACACCGATTCTTGACCAAGGAAGAGAAAATTCTTTTACTGTACCAGGAAAATTTCTGTCAGGATTGTTCTTACTCCATTTATCATCATCCGTAGGATCCTCCTCGGTTTCTTCACCGGTGGCATTATCAGCATACTGGCCGATATTTTCGGTTCCTGTTAGTGCCCACTCTTGCTTGCCCTCCCAGTTATTAGTCTCTTTATTATATAAACGGTATTCGCGGTAAAATTTCTCCGCATAGATAACGACGTCGGCCTGTATAGGTAAGTTGCCGTTGGTATTCAGGTAGTTATTGAATCCTTTTTGCTGATTCCCGCCTGGTGCGTTCACTACTAGTTGGGGGTCGATGTCAATATACACAGCAGCACCCTCCTGAAGATTAGCGTCTTCAATGGCTACGTATAAGTTAGTGTCATCCCAAGTGACTCGCCAGAGCAGATCAGGATCACTATTATTTGGACTTCTGTACTCATTGCCATATTCGGCAAGACTTGAAATCCCGTCAACAGTAGGGGTGCGGAACTGCGCATGGGCTCCCTGCGGCGCGCCGAGCGAGAGAAAAACGGCCCCCAAAGCCGTTAGTGCAATATGTAAAGATTTCATATAGGCAGAATTGTTTTTAAAGTCCTGATACGGGCAAATGTAGGTAAGAAGTTATATTATTTTGTATAATTATTGTCTTTAAAATTAGTAAATGTAAGTAAAGTGCTATTTATAAGATATTATATAATCTTAACGAGAGGATTGTAGGTAGTCCGAATAGTGTATTTCTCCTGCCTTCTTTTATCAACTACCTTTGGCTTCCTGCTGCTAACTGCCACCAAATGACTGTCATTTTTTCGCGCGCTGCGCTGCTTCTGCTTTTCTTGCCGCTACTGGCTTCAGCACAAACTCCTAAATCATACTCAGCTGCCGACATTGCTTTGGGCTTGCGCAAATTGAACGTGCTAGGCTCGGCGCTCTACGTTGCTGCTCACCCCGACGATGAGAATACCCGGCTGATTGCTTACCTCGCCAATGGACGATTGCTCGAAACGGGTTACCTGAGTTGTACGCGCGGCGATGGGGGGCAAAATTTAGTAGGGCCGGAGATTCGGGAGGGGCTAGGTGTCATTCGGACGCAGGAGTTGCTGGCGGCCCGCCGCACCGATGGAGGCCGACAGTTTTTTACCCGTGCCAACGATTTTGGCTTCTCCAAAACCCCGAGGAAACATTTACCATTTGGGACCGGGAACAAGTGCTAGCCGATATGGTCTGGGTTATTCGGCAGCGCCGCCCGGATGTACTAATTACACGCTTTTCGCCCCAGCCCAGCGGCACGCATGGTCACCATACCGCCAGCGCCCAACTCGCTCTTGATGCCTTCGATGCGGCTGGCGACCCCAAGCGCTTTCCGGAGCAGTTGCAGTATGTGCAGGCCTGGCAACCGAAACGGCTATTCTGGAATACGTCTTCCTTCTTTCTGCAACAGGGCCAAAAATTCGATGCTACCGGTAAGATTGTCGTGGATGCGGGCAGCTACAATGCGCTGCTAGGCAAAAGCTATGGCGAAATTGCGGCTACCAGCCGCTCTCAGCACAAAAGCCAGGGCTTTGGCTCGGCCGCCACGCGCGGAGAGGCTATTGAATACCTGGAACCGTTGAAAGGGGAGAAGGCCCAGAAAGATTTTCTGGAAGGCGTTGATCTGAGTTGGAACCGCATAAAAGGTGGTGCGCCAGTGGGCAAGCTGGTAAGCCAGACTATAAAGGAATTTGATCCTGCTAATCCGGCCGCCAGCGTAGCCAGCTTGTTGAAAGTGCGTGAAGCGTTACTAAAGGCGCCAGATGATGGATTTTGGAAAAAGGAAAAGCAGGAGCAGGTAGAGCAACTGATAAAAGCTTGTCTGGGAGTGTACCTGGAGGCTACGGCTGCTGAGGCTACCACCGCGCCAGGCCAGCCCGTTGCTGTGACGGTAGAAGCTATAAATCGCTCTGCTGTACCCGTTACATGGGTTGGAACTGGGTTGATAGCGTATCAGCGCGATACTACGTTGAATAAGCCTCTGACGATGAACGAACTAAACCGGGTGCGGCTGCGCTTCCAGGTTAGCTCGCGGGTAGAGGCATCGCAGCCCTATTGGTTGCGCTTGCCGGGTACGGTGGGAATGTATGCGGTGCCGGAAAAGCTGCTGGTAGCCGAAAGCGGTTCCTCCGCCTTGCTCGGGCCCGTAACTGGTCAGCGCTTAGTCCCGGTTGGGGGGCAAAAAGAACCTGCTGCCCTGCTGATCAATCGGCAAAACCTTATTGGTACACCCGAAAATCCGGCCAGTGCCTATGTTGGTTGCTTGCTGAACGTTGCCGGCACGCCCATTTTCTATAGCGTGCCTGTGCAGTACAAGCGCACCGATCCGGTGGAAGGCGAGCTGTATCGGCCGCTGAAGGTAGTGCCGCCCGTGGCAGTAAACATTGGCGGCAAAGCGTATGTCTTTGCTGAAAATCAGTCGAAGCTGGTGCCTGTTACGGTGAAAGCCGGGCGGGCAGGAGTGCGCGGCACTGTCGCTCTGAATTTGCCCCCCGGTTGGGTGTCTGAGCCTGCTTCATTACCGTTTACCCTGCAAAACAAGGAGCAAGAGCAAACACTGGAGTTTCGGGTGCGGCCGACTGGCACTACCGAAAGTGCGGGCCAGCTTCGGGCCGTAGCTACTGTGGATGGGCAGGCCTACGCTCGCGGTTATCAGCCGATTGTGTATACGCATATTCCTACCCAAACCCTTTTCCCGGAGGCTGCGGCGCCACTTATTAAGCTCGACCTGAAGCGTAAAGGCAACGAGATTGGCTACCTAATGGGCGCCGGCGACGAGGTGCCAGATGCGTTGCGTCAGATTGGGTATCAGGTTACGATGCTTAAAGAAACGGACCTGACGGCCGAAAATCTGCGCCGCTTTGATGCCGTACTGTTGGGCGTGCGTGCCTATAATACGGTGGATCGACTGCGGTTTTTGCAAACTGTGCTCTTGGAATACGTGCAGAACGGCGGCAACCTCATTGTGCAATACACCGTGAATCGGGGTACCGTATTACCCGAAATTGGGCCGTATCCATTCAAGTTGTCCAGCGACCGCGTAACAGTTGAAAATGCGGAAGTACGCTTCCTGAAGCCTCAGCATCCGCTACTCAACACGCCAAACAAGATTACCAGCCGCGACTTTCAAGGTTGGGTGCAGGAGCAGGGCTTGTATTACCCGAGCCAGTGGGACGCGAAGTATCAACCTGTTATCAGCAGCAACGACCCCGGCGAGTCGCCCAAGGACGGTGCTATTCTGGTTGCTGACTATGGCAAAGGCCACTATATCTATACGGGATTGTCGTTTTTCAGAGAATTGCCAGCCGGCGTACCCGGTGCTTACCGCTTGCTCACGAATATGATTTCGTTGGGTAAGTAAGCGGCTCCAACCATGCTCTTTACCCGAAAGCAACCTTCCGCCGCCCGCTCGCTCCTTACTGTTCCCCGCCCATCGTTTCACCAGTAAAAATGCCCCCCACCCCTGAATCGTCCGCCCCACTGCTCATCGATACAAACAAACCGCCGCTTTTTGCCACATGGCGCGGCTGGTACACGTTGGTTATAAGCGCCTTGGTGGTTGAGCTGGTCGGGTTCACACTTTTAACTTACTGGTTCGCGTGAGTGCACTCGATTGGCTGGTACTCGGGGCACGCTGCTGTTTATTGTAGGCTATGGTACGTGGCGCACGCGTACTGCCGGCCGCACCCTCGACGGCTACTTATTAGGTGGGCGCCAGGCCAACTGGTGGGGGATAGGGCTCAGCATTATTGCTACCCAAGCCAGCGCCATCACCTTTCTCAGTACGCCGGGGCAGGCGTACGATGACGGGATGCGCTTCATTCAGTTCTACTTTGGGTTGCCGGTGGCCATGGTGCTCATTGCGGCCGTGGCCGTGCCTATTTATCACCGCCTGCGGGTTTTTACGGCCTACGAATACCTCGAAACGCGCTTCGACCGGCGCACCCGGACGCTGGCGGCTGGCTTGTTTCTGGTGCAGCGCGGCCTGAGCAACGGTTTGTCGCTGTACGCGCCGGCGCTTGTGCTATCGGCTATTCTGGGCTGGAATATCAACCTCACCGTTTGGCTGATTGGGGGCTCATGATCAGCTACACCGTAGCGGGCGGCACTCGTGCGGTGGCTGTTACGCAGCAAGGTCAGGTAGCCGTTATTTTCACGGGTATGGTGGTAGCGGGCTATCTGCTTGTGCATTATTTGCCCCCCAATGTGGGTTTTAGTGAAGCCATGCAGGTAGCGGGAAACCAAGGTAAGCTCAACCTCATCGATTTCACGTTTGACCTCACCGACCGCTATAATTTCTGGACGGGCATGACTGGGGGGCTTTTTCTGGCTTTGTCGTACTTCGGCACTGATCAGAGCCAAGTGCAGCGCTACTTGGCCGGCCGCAGCATAACTGAAAGCCGCTTAGGATTGCTGATGAATGGCCTGGTGAAAGTGCCGATGCAGTTCGGGATTCTGCTGATTGGTGTGCTGTTGTTCGTGTTTTATCAGTTCAATCAGCCGCCTCTCACCTTTAACCGACCCGTTCGCGAGCAAATAGCTAGGCAAGCTGAATTTGCCCCTCAACTCCAGGCGTTGGAGCAGCGCCACGCGTCGCTTTTCGAAGGAAAGCGCGCCGCCACTGAGCAAGTAGTGGCGGCACTGCAACAGGATAATGCAGGCCAATTGGCTGCGGCCCAAACCCAGTTAGAAACCGCTCAAAAAGCCATTCAGGAGTTGCGCGCCGAGACAAAGAAATTTTTCAAGAAGGCCGCTCCTTTAGTAGAAGCCAAAGACACCGATTACGTTTTTCTCACCTTCGTGCTTCAGTATATGCCTCGCGGCTTAGTAGGCTTGCTGATTGCGGTGGTGCTGAGTGCGGCCATGAGCAGTGCCGCCGCTGGCCTCAATGCTCTGGCCTCCACCACCGTCATCGACTTGTATAAGCCTGCCCGCCCTCGCTCCGATGAGCGGCACTACGTAGGCGTTTCGCGTTGGGCCACTATTACGTGGGGTGTGCTGGGCATTGCCTTCGCTCTGTATGCCGCCCGCTTGGAAAACTTGATTCAGGCGGTTAACATCTTGGGCTCCCTGTTTTACGGCACTATTCTGGGTATTTTCGTGGTGGCCTTTTTCATGAAGAAAATTGGGGGAAACGCCGTTTTCTGGGCCGCTGTAGTTACACAAGCAGTAACATTCTTGCTCTTTCAGACCACAACCATTGCCTATCTGTGGTACAATATCATTGGGTGCGCCCTGGTAATGTTGTTGGCAACTATAGGCCAGCAAGTGCTGCCCAGAGGCCCTCAGGTAGGTAGGTAGCAGTAGCTACCCCGAGTGTAACAGCCATCCTAGTAATAAAAAAGCCCCCCAGCCTAGGCTGGGGGCTTTTTGGATTAAAAAGGCGAAACTACTTCGTAGCGCCGCCTTTCTTGGCGCTAGTGATCAGCTCGTCGTTCATCTTCACGTAGTCGTCGTTCTTGGCTTCGGTAGCTAGTTTCTTCGACTGCTCAGCGGCAGTGGTAGCGCCTTTGTAATCCTTCATTTTCATGCGGATTTTGGCCTCTGTGTGTACGTTCCAGAACTTAGGATCTTTCTCGTTGGCTTTCTGCATCCAGGCCAACGCCTGCTTCATATCCTTGTCGTTGTCGAGGTAGTACACGGCAGCAGCGGCGTAATCGGCAGGAGTAGCAGTGGCAGCCCCGTTGACTACTTTCTCGTTGATCTGAGCCATCACCTTGGCGTCAACTTCTGTCGTGATGCGAAACTTAGCGCCGATATTTTCCCACTGCATGTCCACATTGGCAGTAGCAGGGGTAAGGTCGCTGAAGTTCATCGTAAAGGTTTCCACCTTGTTAGCTAGGTTGTACGTCTTAGCCGAGATGGAAGCTACGTTTTCCTCGTCCTTGAAGCCGTCAACGTTGGCGCCTTGCTTGGTGTTCTTGCTCAATACTACCGTCCACTTATCCTTGTTGGGAATGGTGTACAAGCCATATTCGCCCGCTGGCACCTTCTTGCCTTCCAGAATTACCTCGTCCGAAAACTTGATTTTGGTGGTGGCATTGGCACCCGTGCGCCAGCGCTTTCCCATCGGAATAAGGTTGCCGGCTACGGTGCGGCCTTTCGCGCTGGGGCGCGAATAGGTAATCGTAATGTCCGTCAGGCCCACGCGCTGCGTAACGGTGCTGAGCGGGCTTGGCTGGGGCGTGTTGATTTGGGCTTCGGCACTGCCGACTAGCAACAGAGCGCTTAAAGCTAGAGCGGCGCTTGTAGTTTTGAAAAAATTAGTCATTGGAGGTAATTGATGGGTGTTTGAACGCAGTAAAAGTAGGCAAACTGCACGATAGGCACGAACAGCAAACATATTAAGTCTAAACTGAAAAAGGCGGTCATGCTGCGCACGATGCAACATGACCGCCTTCCATGTGTTTCAATAAGTCTACGACAGCTCGAACTGTAGCTTCAACAGGTTTGCGTACAGCCCATTCTCGCTGTTTGAGAGCTCCTCGTGCCGGCCTTGCTCCACAATGCGGCCGCCATCGATAACCAGAATCTTGTCCACTTTGCGGATGGTGCTGAGGCGGTGAGCGATGATAATGCTGGTGCGGTTTTTCATCAACTCATCCATCGCATCCTGCACCAGTTTTTCCGACTCCGAATCGAGGGAAGAAGTAGCTTCGTCGAGGATGAGGATGGCGGGGTTTTTCAGGATGGCGCGGGCAATAGCGACGCGCTGGCGCTGGCCGCCCGAGAGTTTGATACCCCGTTCGCCCACCACCGTATCTAGGCCTTCGGGGAAGGAGGAAATAAACTGCCAAGCGTTCGCCTTGCGCGCTGCTTCCGTGATTTCGGCGTCGGTAGCGTCGGTTTTGCCATAGGCGATGTTCTCCCGAATAGAGCCGCCGAAAAGTAAAGTTTCCTGGGGGACAATACCAATGTGGCTGCGCAACTCCGTGAGGTCGAACAGGCGCACATCACGGCCATCGATAAGGATTTTGCCCGCGCTCAACTCATAAAACTGCATGAGCAACTGCACAATGGTGCTTTTGCCCGCGCCGCTAGGGCCTACCAAAGCAATCTTCTCGCCGGCCTGAATATCAAAGCTGATATCCTTGAGCACCGGCAGATCAGGGCGGGTAGGGTAGCTGAATGCCACGTTTTGATAATCGATGTCGCCGCGCACTTGCAAGGGGGCAATACCCGCCATGCGGGGGCGATGCGTCGGCTCCGACGGCTCGTCGAGGATTTCGAGGATACGCTCCGAAGCACCCAGCGTCGTTTGAACTTTGCCGTAAAGCTCACCCAGACCACCTACCGAGGCGCCAATGAAGATGGTGTAAAGCGCAAATGACGTTAGATCACCAATAGTCATCTGCCCGGCTGCAACCAGCGTGGCCGCCCGCCATAGCACCAGAATAATGCCCCCGAACAGCCCAACAATCACAAACGACACAAAGCCACCACGGTAGCGGTTGCTACGCAAGGCAGCTCTTACGGTATTGGTAAGCGAAGCGGTATAGCGGTTGGTTTCAAACTGCTCGTTGGTAAACGCCTTCACCGTATTGATTCCCTGCAGGGTTTCTTCAACGATAACGTTGGTTTTGGCCAGCTCATCCTGCGTCGCCTTGGCTAGTACCCGGATTTTTCGCCCGAAGAACATGGCCAACAGCACGATAGGCGGAAACGTCGCCAGCATAAACAGCGACAGTTTCACCGATACCATCATGATAAAAACGGTACCCACCACCAGCGTCGTGATTTGGCGAAAAAGCTCGGCTAGCGTAAGTGAGAAGGTGTCCTGAATCTGGCCCACATCGGAAGTGATGCGTGAGGTGATGGCGCCGACGCGGTTTTTCTCGAAGTAGGGAATGGGCAGCGTTACGAACTTCCGGTACAGGGCCTGCCGAATGTCACGCACCGTAAACTCACTTACCTGCGTGAAAAACCAAATCCGCCCAAAGGAGAAGATGCCCTGGAACAGAATGATCACAAACAGGCCCACCGCGATAGTATCAATGGTAAGCGCGCCGCCATTCGGCATCACAAACGGCCGCCCATTGGCCGCGTCGGTTAGTTTGCCAATAACCCAGGGAAAGGCCATCACCGTGGCGCTGGACAAAGCCAGTAGCACCATCCCCACGATGAATTTGGTGCGGTAGGGCAGTACATAGCGGAAAATCCGCAAACCTTGTTTGAAGCTTTCCTTGGTTAATTTCTTCTTAGGCACGTCCGGATCAAGGGTCGTGCCGCTGGTGTTCATTCCACTTCTGGCCATTCTTTATATTAGAAGTAAGTAGAAGAAGCGAGGCTAAGGTGCAGGCCAATGATGGCAGTGCCGTACAACCAATGCTTGCTTCTTATCTGCCTATACTCATGTCTTGATCTTCGTTACTTATTGGTATTTCATTTTGCCTTTCGGCTTCTCCACTTCAATAATCGATGAATTGCTGAATGGCACAGGCAAGCGTACTTGCACGGCTACTGGCTGCCCTTTGCGGGTTGCTGGCTTCCACGCCGGCATCTGCGAAAGCACGCGCAGCGCTTCGGCGTCGCACTCCGGTGACAGGCCGGTAATAACCGCGGGGTTGCTGAAGCGCCCATCTGCCTCCACAGTAAAAGTCGTGACCACGTTGCCCGTAATAGACTTGTCGCGCGCGACGGCCGGATACTTTACCTGCTTCTGAAAAAAATCATTCATTGCCTGTGCGCCACCCGGAAACTGCGGGGGTACATCGGGCCGATTGGCGGCAGGTTTGGCCTGCGCCTGCATTTGGCCAGGCTTTAACACGACGGGAGCTTTGGTAGTCTGCTGCGCCCATACAACAGCCGGCAAACTTACAAGCAGCAACAGAAGAAGAAATGTTTTCACGTGGCGAAAGGGATAAACCAGACTGGGGGGCAAATTGCCCCAACTAGGTGCGTACGGCAAAGGTACGAACCAGTTAGCGGGCTATCCTTTTTCCAACAACTATTAGCGCGCAGGGTTCAACTCCGGCACTGCTTCTGGTACTGCCGACCGCGAAATAGCCAATAATCCCAGGAACGTAATTAATCCGTTGAGCAGCAGGATTTCAAATCCGAACTTATAGCCCCCTAGCCACGCCTCTGAGTTGGCATTGATGAGTAAGGTGAGAAGCGGCGCCGCGATGCATACTGGCAGCACAAGCGGCTCGCGCAGCATCCGAGTGGTTAGGATGCCAAAGGAAAACAAGCCCAGCAGCGGCCCATATGTGTAGCCCGCCAGCTTAAATACCGCCGTGATAAGGCTCTGGTCGTTGATGGCCCGGAAAATCAGGATGATAACAATGAGCACCACTGAGAAACCCAGGTGGGTGAATTGACGCAACTGCGTCTGCTTAGCCTCGGGGTACTGGCGAATGGAGAGGAAATCGACGCAAAACGAGGTAGTAAGCGCCGTGAGGGCCGAGTCGGCGGAGGCGTAGGTGACGGCTACAATACCCAGAATGAAGATGATGCCCGCAAACAAGGTAAAGTGCTCAGTGGCCAGCAGCGGGAATACGTCATCGCCGATGATTTTGCCTGCGGCGTTGGTAGGCAATTGAATGCCCTTTACGGCGGCAAACTTATAGAGCAACACGCCCAGCGTGAGGAACAGAATATTGACGAAAACCAGCACGAGCGTAAACCAGAACATATTCTTCTGAGCGTCGCCGAGGCTGCGGCAACTCAGGTTTTTCTGCATTAGATCCTGGTCGAGGCCAGTCATTACGATGGTGATGAATGCACCAGAGGCGAATTGCTTCCAGAAAAACTTGTCGTCTTTGACATCGGAGAAGTAGATCTGTGACATGTCGCTCTCTTTCACGGTGCGCACCAAGTCAGCGAAGCCCAGATTCAACTCCGACGACACCAAGTAAATGCTCACGCCCACGCAGGTGAGCATGGCCAGGGTCTGGAAAGTGTCGGTCCAGAGAATGGTTTTTAGCCCCCCACGGAAGGTGTAGAGGTAAATAAGCATTATGCTGACAATCACCGTGACCACAAACGGCACGCCCATATCATCGAACACGGCTAGCTGGAGCACACCCGCCACCAAGTATAAGCGCAAGGCCGAGCCCGCCGCCCGCGAAATCAAAAAGAAAAGCGCCCCGGTCTTGTAGCTCCAAAACCCAAAGCGCTGCTCCAGATACCCATAAATTGACATCAGCCGCAAGCGGTAATACAACGGCATAAGTACCAAACCGATGACTAGGTAGCCAACCAGATACCCCATGACTACCGCCATATAGCTCCACGATTGGGACTGCACCATGCCCGGCACCGAAATAAACGTGACGCCCGATAGCGAGGTGCCAATCATGGCGAA
The DNA here is from genome assembly GCF_004355185.1 of Hymenobacter radiodurans. NCBI lineage: Bacteria > Pseudomonadati > Bacteroidota > Cytophagia > Cytophagales > Hymenobacteraceae > Hymenobacter > Hymenobacter radiodurans. Next base: position 3,548,680 of record NZ_CP037922.1, on the reverse strand, counting down.
GGCCACCATGTACCAGGGGGCATTTCGGTTGGCAACGAAGAAACTCTCACTGGTAGCTTTGCGCGAAGTAAGCAGCGCAATGACGATAAGAATGACAAAGTAGCCCGCAATCAGGCTCAGAATAAGGGTGGGCGACATAAATTGAGTTGCCGGTTAGTGGTGGTCAGGTGCCGGTTTCGGTTTGGTAGAAACCAGCAGGTGGGCCGGTAGCTAGACGCTACGGAAAACCAAAGCTACTATCTAACGGCCAACAACCGACAACTATAATCAGCTTACTCCAGGCCTGTCAGGCGGGTGCCGGCATAATAATATAGCTCGGCCAACGATTTTTCGTAGTTAGCCCGCATACTTTCCTGCTTGATGCGCAGGTCAATTAGCTTCGTTTCCCGGCTGTTGATGAGGAAGATAGTGCTTTCGCCCAGGTCGTACTTTTCCAGCTCAGCCTGTAGCAGGGTGCGCTGATTGGCGATAGTGAGCGCCTGAACCGTGAGCTGACGTTCGTAGGCCCTAAGCGTGTTGTAGGCAGCCGTAAGTTGGTTGAGAATAGTGCGCTGGCTTTGCTGCTGTTCCAGCACCGTCTCCTGTACCTGAAAGCGCACCTGCTGAAGCTGGCCGCGCTGCTGCCGCAGGAACAGCGGAAACGCGAAGTCTACTCCCAGCTTATAATTATTGCGGCCAAAATCGTACGTGGGGGACAATTCTGTGCGGTAAAAGTCGCCTTGGCTTAGCAGCGTGCCGCTCACATTGATGCGGGGTTTCAGCAACTCGCGCCGGTAGCGTTCCTCTATACCCAGCTGCCGGATTTCGGCCCCCAAACGGATCAGCGTTGGATGCTGCTTTGCCGCCTGATCGGTGAGCCGGCTAAACTCCTGAGCGCTTACCCCGTCTCGGCGAGCGGGCTGGGGCACAGCGCGGTCGGGAAGCTCCACGGGCTGCGCATTCTGGTTCCAGAGATGGTTGGAGAGCACAAGACGGGCGTTTTGCAGTTCCAGCTGCAACCGTTCGGCCTCTACAAGCCGGTCTTGAGCAATAATGCGGGCCTCCACGGAATCAATAGGAGCCTCGTCGCCCAGGTCTACTTTGCGGCTAATGGCCAGGAAGCGAGTTTCAGCCAAATCCAGGCCTTCTTGAATGAGCGCCGCCTGCTGATAAGCGTAATACCAGCTCCAGTAATCTTTGGCCACTTGGAGCCACACTTCGTTGATTTTCTTTACGCGATCGGCCTCGGCGGCCGTCACCAAGATGCGTGCCTGCCGCAAAGTGCTGCGTCGGGCATCAATCAATAAGCCTTGTCCTAATGGTACCGACAAACCAACTCCCGCCAGCCCCGCCACCGGAGTCTTCGTTTCGGGGTTGACGTACGTGCCTACGTACCGGTCGTAGCCGGCTGTCAGGTCGATGCCGCCGGGCCACAGTGGCACTGTGAGCTCGTTAGCCCATTTATTATAATAGTTGGTGCCGCCAAATACTTTACGGTTGAAGCCTGCGCCCAGCTGCGGATCAAAGCCGCCGCGAGCTTCCAGTACTTCTGCCTGCGCCTTAGCGCTCAGCAGCGCCGCCTGTTTTACAATGGGATGATGCGCAAATACTATTTCGGCAAGGTCCTGTAGCGAAAATACTCGGGCCGTATCAACGAGTTGCGGCTCAGCTAGTAGTGCGCTTTGGCTTGGGAGTGGCTGTGAGGCCGGCAACTGCTGAGCCACAGCTTGCACAACCATAGCGGACCACGCTATGATGAGCAAAATCAGGAACTGGAAAAAGCCCCCAGCAAGCCAATTACTCGGTTCGAATAGGTAGAAGACCTCATGACGAACTTACCATTTCGTCGGGTGGTCCCTGAGTAGGTGTAATGTTTTTAGGCTCAGCTTGCAGGCTGGGAGGGAACCCATTGAGCTGCCGCCAGATTTCGTACCACACCGGCACCGAATCCAGAATTACCCAACCGTATACGCCTGACCCAATTCGCAGCTGCTGGGGCCAAGCGTGGTCTTTTTGGCGCGTTCGGGAGGGGCGAATGAGTAGCCGGTAACGGCCATCGGTGTTGCTGACTACGTCGATCACTGCCACTTCGCCCCCAAACGTGCCAACTGCCACGGAGGGCCAGCCCGAAAATTGAATAGCGGGCCAACCGTCGAACTGTATCCTGGTTTGCCGGCCCCGCTGAATGAGCGGTACATCCATGGCCCGCACGTACAACTCAGCCGCTAGCACAGGGGCTTCAGGTTGGAGAGTAGCAATAGATTCTCCCTGCTTGATGGTTTCGCCGATGCCAGCTTTGAGCGTACGCACAACATAGCCGGTTTGGGGAGCACGCACGATGTAGAGCCCGCGTCGCACTTCCACGTTGCTGATGCGGTTGCGCAAGGCCGCTACTTCGCCCTCCGAGCTAGCCCGGCTAGACACGGCCGAGCTGCGGTCGGACTGCGTCTTGGCTAATGTTTCCTGGTACTTCGCTCGAATTTCCGCCAGCTCAATGCGCGCATTGCTGAACGATTGGCGGGTATTCAGCAGCTTGTTGCGCTGGGCTACCACTTTGGCCAAATCCTCCTGAAGCTTTAAGCGCCGCGTTTCAATATCAGTGAGAGAAAATAGGCCATTCTTAAACCCTTCTTCGTAACGTGCCAGCCGATTTTGGGCAATCTGGTAGAAGTTGGTGACAGCCACCAAATCGGCGCTGTCGATGGTAACGGTGTTCCGGGCCTGCTGCACCCGGTTTCCAGCAGCGGCTAGCTGCACGGTCAGGCCGGTTTGGAGAGCTTCGATTTGCTGGTTAGAGGCAGCAATCTGGGCGGCACTAGCGGCCACGTTACCGCGCTTGGCAGCCAGCTGCTCGCGTAGGCGCTCCGGTAGGTTAGGATCGAAATATTCGTCCTGAATTTCGGAGATTGTCAACAACGTATCCCCCTTGTTTACAAGCTCTCCTTCGCGCACGGCCCAGCGCTCAATGCGGCCCGCAATGGCATTCTGTACCGTTTGGGGGCGGTCTTGGGGTGTGAGGGCGGTGAGGCGGCCGGTACCCTGAATGGTCTGGCGCCAGGGCAGAAACAGGACAATTATAAAAGCAATACCGATCACGAGTAGGACGTGGCCCAAGCGGCGCCCGCTTTTAGGGTCGAGCAGCTCCTGACGAGTAGTAAGGGAAAACTCTTCCCACGCCTTCCGGGATATGTTCTGTTTGGATACATTAAGCATGCGTTTCCGTCGTAGCGTTGTCGAGTAAGGGTAAATCTGTTACGCCCGCAAGCTTTTCCACACCAGTCAGCATGTCGAAGATGGTACCGATACTGGTGACCAGCTTCTCGATAGCATTGCTGACTTGCACAATGATGACCTCAGCGGCTACAAACTGCCCCAGACTCATTTGCCGCGACACCACGAACAGCGTGCCGGCGATGAGCAACCCTCCTATGAGGATAGTGCGCAGGAAAATCGCGTAGCCGAAATAGTATTTCAGCACCTTGAAATGGCCGTTGCGGGAGCGCAGATACTCGGCAGTCAGCTCGTCGGTGCGCATGATGGCCGCTCGTTGCTGCTCCTTATTATGGCGAAACTCCGGCAGCCGGCTAGCTACCTGTTCCAGCCAATCGACCACTTCATACTTATGAGCCGATTCCTGAATGCTCGTGCGTAGTGCCCGCCGGTAGTGCATAACGTAAATCAGCACCAGCATCAGGATGGTGAACAGCCCAAAAGCAATAAAGATGGGGTGGTAAAAAGACAAAACGAGCAGCCCGAAGACTATCTGAAAGGCGCCAAACATTAAGTCAATCAGCAGCTTACTTAGTCCTTTTTGAACCGTCAGAATGTCAAAAAAGCGATTGACAAGTTCTGGTGGGTTTTGACCATTCAAGGACTCGGGCTGAATACGCGGCAGGCGATACGCAAACTCCAGGGCTGCTTTAGCAAATAAGCGCTGCTCAATGGCTTCCACCATTGTCATCTGGCCAATTAACAGGATACCGCCCAGCAGTAAGCCTAGCACAACCACGCCAATCAGAATGTACGTGGAGCCAAAGATGGCGCCCGTCGACACAAGGTTGAAAACGGCCTGGGTTCCGAGCGGCAGCGTAAGGCTAATCAGGCCAGTGATAATGGCATAAATAAGAATAAAGCGAATAGTCTTACGTTCGGAATCCAGCATACCGGTCAGGCGCTGCCAAGGAGTAGGGGGAGGGGCTAAGCTGGGGGAACGTGACGCCATGTACTGGAAGAGTGAAAAAGATCGGGCCGGTGAGATGAATGCAATCCACGATAAACCGCATTCTGGCCACGATATAGTGGGTCGTGCCCTACTGACGCACTCAACTCACTAGGCCGTAGCTGGTGCGCGTTAGCTCCACACAACAGTCACTCAGCCGTATCTGTTTTCGCCGCTTGTGCAGATCAGCTATTCCCAGTCCTGCCAGCGCATAATTTCACCTACGGCCGGGGCATGCAACTCGCCCCGCAGCATTTGGCCGTTGGCTACTTCTTGAAGGGTGCGTAGGGGCTCAGAGGCAGGCTCATCGGAGAGGTCGAAGGTGCCGTAGTGCATGGGAACAACGTGGCCGGCGCGCAGAATATTGGCGGCTTTTGCGGCCTCGTGCGGGTCCATGTGGCTGAGCTGCATCATAAAGGATGGCTTGTAAGCCCCGATAGGCATTATGCAGACATCAAGGGGGCCAAATTGCTTTTCTATTTCCTCAAAATGCCCCCCGAAGCCACTGTCGCCACAGAAGTAGAGCAGCCTGTCTCCCACGCGCAGCATAAAGCTGCCCCAAAGTATGTGGTTCATATCTGTAAGGCCGCGGCGGTGCCAATGCGAGGCGGGCAAGTAGGTAATTTCTAGCCCAGAATTGCCCCCCAGATTATATTGCTGCCACCAACCCGCTTCCTGCACTGACACATTGGGAGCCATGCCGCGCAGTAGTTTGGTCATATTAAGCGGAGCGAGCACCTGCATATTGGGGTTCTGCCGGACTATTGTCTTGATGGAAGCCTCATCCAGATGGTCGCGGTGACCGTGGGAAAGGAGCAGGTAGTCAATGCCCTTGATGTCTTCGGGGCGACAAGGCAGCGCGTGTCGGTGACGAAGCCCCAAAGATGAGTACAGTACTGGGTCGAAAAGCAGCGTGATGCCCGCTACCCGCCACAGAAAGGTGGCGTGACCCAGCCACACCAGCATGTCATCGGAGGAGGTGAAAGCATCGGCGCACGGCACAACGGCAGGCGCCCACGTGTCCGCTTTCTTCTCGGCTTTTTGCGGGTTCTCGGTTAGCTGCCAGCGGATTACGTTGCTGAATTTGGGCTCATACAGTACTTCGCCGTTGCAGAACTCGCTACCAATCATCTTGTTACCAGGATAATTGGGGCGAATGGTTTTCAGGTTCTCGTTGCGACGATACGTAGTGTGAGCGGCCATAAAAAGGCGAAATAGAAGTTGGAAGCGACGTAGAAAGGTAAACAAACAACCCGTTCAGAAAGCTAAAAAAGCCCCCCAACCGTGGCTGGGGGGCTTTTTTAGTGTTTGGAATAGTGCAAAGGGTTACCAGCCATACGGATAGCCGGGGCCCATACCAAGGCCGGGCGTTGCACCCGTTGAGTAGCGCACGCCACCCGAAACGGAAATGTTTTCCGTGATTTTGTAGTCGGCGCGCATATTGAAGCCTGAGCCCATGTTGCCGCCACTAAAGCCGCGAATGCCGGGTGCGGGGGGCAAATTTGAGAAATCGCGCCAAGCGGTGCCGGTCAGCGACACGCGCGGACTCAGCGCATATTCAGCGCCCGCCTGCATTAGGTAATGATTGGTAACCATCGGCGTTGTAGCCAGAAGGTTATCGGAGGATCGGGAATAAACGGCGCCCGGTAACATGCGCAGAAACGTGAGGCCGGTAAACAAACGCAGACGGTTATTCACTTGGTAGCTGGCCGTGGGACTTAGGTAAGTAGCAGAGCCATAACGTCCCGCGAAGGTAGCGCCCGCATCCAGATTGTACGACACGCGTGAGCGTAGCAAGCTAGGCGCTGCCGGACTCGCTCCTGCCTCAATGGGCGTTTGGGCCAGGGCGCTGCCTGTGAGAAAAAGGCAGGCTCCAATAAGGAAAGCAGATACTTTAGATAGCATAGGTCGAAACAAGAAACGCAAATCTGGAAAGCAGCTTCAAGGTACGAAGCCGCAAACTATCAGACCCTACTTAGGCCGAATTGGTTGCTCTTTCCAGCAAAGAAAAGCCCTTGGTAGTGCTTTAGATTGACGGCTGAGTTACGGGGCCCAACGCTGCTCCCCGGCGTGCCTGCCACGCCACGGCCGCTAGGCACAGCGCAAACCAAGCCCACGGCAGCCGCAAATCCAGCACCGACAAACCAGCGAATACCAGCGTGGTTGCGAAGCTGGCCAATCCCTGCAACGCCTGATTCAGGCCAAAAACTTCGCCCCGATTTGCCTCCGTGGTGCGTTGGGCTAGTAGGCCTTCCAGCAAGCCCTGGATCAGGGAAAAGGTCATGCAATCCAGCGTGACCAGCACGTATAGGCCCACCCGCGACGATCCGATAAGTCCGTAGGCCGCTAGCACCGGCACGCCCAGCGCCGCCAACCAGAAAATAGCCCTTTGTTGATTGATGCGGTCGGCAAAGTAGGTGTAGAATACATAGTTAAGCCCAATGCTCAACGTGCCGAAGAACATAAAGAAGTAGGATATTTCTTGCGCATTCATCTGCTGCTCGCCTAAGCTCACAAAGGGCACGAAGTAAAAATAATATCCCGTGCTCAGCGTGAGCGCCACTTGCATGAGTACGATGCGCCGCAGGTCGCCACTTGGGGTATCGTTGGCGCGCAGCCGGGCCCAGAGCGTCAAGGGGTTCAGGCCGCGGCTTAGCTCGGCGCGCAACTCGGCCCCGCGCACGGGTGAGCGCTGGCGGTGAGTTTCGGGGAGAAGAAAGCTAAGCACCACATTCACCGCGGCCAAACTCACCGCCAAGGCTGCCACATAGGTTGCTTCCTCGGCTGGGGGCACGTCCAGGGTGGTTAGGAGCAGGCCCGAAGCCATGGGGCCCAGCACGAAGCCCAAAGAAATGATTGCCCCCTCAATGCCCAGGTTTTTGAACAGGTCGTCTTTGTTCGAAATATCGGTAATGGCGGAGCGAATAGTGGAATACATGCCGTTGGTGAGGCCATCGCTCAGCCGATTGACGAAGTACAAACCCGTGCGCACCGGCAGCAGCAAAGCCGTGGCCAGCAAGGTTCCTGCCGCCGACAAAATCAGAATGGGACGGCGGCCGTAGCCATCGGAAAGGCGACCCAGGAGCGGGGCCGAAAACAGCTGTACTCCCAGAAACAACCCCGTACCCAGCGACAGCCAAAGCTGCGGTTGCGGCAACGCGCGCACATACTCTGGCAGAATCGGTCCGATAGCCGAGCCCACAATCACATCGAGCAGAATAACCGCGTAAATAAGCGCAAGACGGGAGTTTTGAATCAAAACAGTAAGCCTCCCTACTTTACCTTACTGCCCAGCCATGCCGCCCGAAACGCCAGTTGCTCGGGCGTAGCCGTGGGAGCTGGTGCCACTTCCACCGCTGGTACCTCAGCCAGTGTTACTTGTACGGTGCGCACGCCGGTGCGAGTGCGTACCTCTACGGGTACCACGTCACCAGGCTTGTGTTTTTTAAGTAGTTTCTGCATTTCCTCCCGATCCTTAAGCTTCTTGCCGTCGAGCTTTAGCAGTACGTCTTCCCGATCGATGCCGGCTATGTAAAGCGGACTGCCGACCAAAGTGCTGCCGTTGATTGTAGCGCCCTGAGGGGCAAAAGTTAGGTCTACAAACCCCAAAGAGGGTTGGCCGGGACGAGCGCGGCGTACCAGCAGGCCAGCCGGAGCCAATAGCTCTTCATACTTGGGTAGTTCGTGGCCAGTAATATGAGTGCGGAAAAACTGTCCGGCAAAAGCCGTGTCGCGGGCTACCTCGCCCAAAATACGCTGCAAATCAGGGAGCGTGTAGGGGCGCTGGGGGGCAAAATTCTGCTGAGCTTTACCATGTTGCTGCCATATAGCACGCATGTAAGTGTCCAGATCGGTCTTATAGTTCTGGCGCAGCATCAGGTCGAGCGCCAGCGCATTGGCTCCTCCAATGGTGTAATAAGAGAGGTAAGTATTTATGCGGTTATTTGGGTCGATGGCCGCCGCGGCATCCACGAAAGGCGCCTGCTGGCTCATCTGCACCGGCGAGTAGGAGCTGGCACCCGGCGAATTCACCATGCTATTGACGATGGTTGTCAGCTCCTGCATGTACTGCGTCTCTGTCAGAACGCCGGCGCGGCGCAACAGCAAATCGCCGTAATACATCGTAAATCCTTCTGCGAACCACAGCGCCTCACTCTGATTAGCGCGGTCGAACTCAAACGGCTCCAGCGACTTAGGCCGAATGCGCTCCACATTCCAGGCGTGAAAAAACTCGTGCGATACGGTGCCGAGGTTATCAATTGCCTGTTGGCCGCGCAACGGGCGGGAACTGGTGAGAGAGGTGGAGTTGCGATGCTCCATACCGTCGCCGCTGGTCTGGGGGAAGTAGTTGGCAATGAAGGTATAACGACCGTAATCGAAAGCCGGCAACTCACCAAAAACAGCGCTGGCCTCGCGCACAATCTTCTTCGTCTGGTCGGCGTAGGAATCCAGTTCAGCGGCCGTGCCCTCATGTAGCACCGCCAGCTCAATGGTTTTGCCTTGCTCTTGCCACGTGCGCACCTGCTGAGCACCCAAGGAAGTGGGCGAGTCCATGAGGTATTGCAGGTGGGGGGCAAAAAACGTGTTGGTGGCTGCTTCGGGGCGCAGCTGAGTGGCTACCTGCCAGCCGGTAGGCAAGTCGAACCGCACTTGGGCAGGGCGCTCTTCGAGGCCGCGAGCGTAAGCCAACGTAGCAGGAATATTCAGGTGGGCGTGGCGCTCGTCGATGCCCGCGTAGGTGCCATCGGTACGGTCGCCGAAAAGCGTGTAGCTGAAGCGCACGGTGCCGTCGTGGCCGGCAACATCCCAGCCCGATGGATCAGGGCGCGTGATGGTCAAGGCTTTGCCTTTGGAATCGGTGGCTTTTACGGCATATACATTCTTGGCAAACTCATGCAAGGCATAGCGGCCGGGCGAGCTGCGCGCCATCCGAACTTGTAACGAACCGGGTTTTAGATCGGAAAAAACCACCGTCACTTGCGCTTCGTGGTGCACTGCATTCGGAAAAGCCACAGTGTATTGCACCGGCGTTTGGGCAAGCGCGGCACTGGAAATAGCGAGAATAGCGAAGAGGGAAGTAGCAATTTTCCGCATAGGAACAGGTGTGAATAGGAAGGTTGGAAAGGTAAAAATGGGTGAATTTTCAGACCCTTTAGCGGAATATATATTCTAAAAAGCCCCCCAATGCGCAAACTCTGCCCAAACGAGCTTTTTAGACCAAAAGGCCAGCAGTTTTTTTAGCAAAGAAGCATTAGGAAGGAAACCGGAAAGCGGAAGCCTCTATCAGCCCACCAAAGAAATGCTCCCGACTTACCCGACTCAGCCCTAGCCGCGCCACCTCCTCGGGCCATGGCGGCAGACGCCGAGCCTTAAGGTTGGCTGTAAGGCGAAAAAACGTGTACATCACCTTCAGGAGCCCGCGTTGCCACAACACTTGTGGGGGGCAAAAATCAGCCACCAGCCATGTCGCGCCGGGCTTACAAACTGCTTGCAAACGCTGGAGCAGCTGCCTCAAATCAGGAAGAGTAAATAAATCGAGCAGAAAAAACGTGAGTAGTGCGTCGAACTGGGCGTCGGGGGGCAAATCTGCCTCTGTACCGAGCCTAAACTCAACCTGCGCAGCCTGAGCAGGCGCTTGTTGCACCAACAATACCTGCGACTTGCGCAGCATCACCGCCGAGGCTTCTAGGTACAGAATGCGCGCCGTGGGCCGCTGCTTTAGCGTTTCGAGTAGTACCCAGCCCGTACCGCCACCCACAATCAGGATGTACGGCGCGGCGGGGGGCAAATGTGCTAATGCCGCTTGCTGTGCCCGCTGCAAAGCCGAGCCAAACACCAAGCGGGCCAGCGGATCGTAAAAGGCCGCTACAAAGTCGAAAGAGCCGGATCTGCGTTCGATGAGTACCGCGTTTGACGTGGATGGTGTAGTTATTGAAAGCAAGCGGCGGCAGCTTCAAAAACCGCTTTTAACCAAGGCACTGATACCCAACGCTTCCCTGCCTGCGTTGCGTAAACATACCAAAGTTTGCAGCGTACTCACTTCAGCACCCGTAGTTACCCTTTATGACGAATACGTTGCGCCGCATATTGGCGGGCTTGTTATTATTCATCACCGAATTTGCCATTACGCTCACTTTGGGAGTTGTGGGCGTACTATTCTTTTTGGCTGTCAGTCGAGAGGTATTCGATCAGGACGCGGCTCATTTTGATGCGCAGGCATTTCGCTGGGCACGTAATCTGCTGGGGCCCGAGCGGCAGGTGTGGGTCGAAACTATCACATTTCTGGCCTCCCGCAATTTCATTACCGCGGTAGCATTAGCCCTGATTGGCTGGTTTCTGCTGCGCCGCCGCCATCGGTGGTATTCGCTTCTGGTTCCAGTCGTCGCGCTCGGTAGCATCTCCCTCAATCTGGTACTCAAGAGTTTTTACAATCGGCCGCGGCCGTTGCTGCCGCTTACCTCCGCATCCGGGCTCAGCTTTCCCAGCGGCCACGCCATGATCAGTGCTTCCTTCTATGGTCTGCTGATTTATCTGGTATATACCCACGTGCGCCGCCCCATCTGGCGCTGGCTTCTGATTACTCTCTTGGGCTCCTTAATTCTGCTCATTGGCCTAACGCGCGTGTATCTGCGGGTGCACTACGCCACCGACGTGCTGGCTGGCTTCACCGCTGGCATAGTCTGGTTGCTAGTCGCAATTCCAGTGCTTCGGCGCCTTGAAATCCAGACAAAAAAACGTCTTGCTCGCCGCTTGCAATCCCTTGAAGAACAGCCTGCAAGCTAAGCTAGGAGCTTGTTGGGTAGAAATTTTTGAGAAAAGAATTGTCGAAAAGCCTCGGCTGCTCCTATCTTTGCAGCGTTAAAAGACACCTCCAATGAGGAAAGTGCCAGTTAACTAATGCTGCGCTTGTGGCGAAATTGGTAGACGCGCTGTCTTCAGGCGGCAGTTCCGCAAGGTGTGGGAGTTCGAGTCTCCCCGAGCGCACAACAAAAAAAGCTGACCCATGAGGGTCAGCTTTTTTTGTTTTTGGGCCAGCGAAAAGCCCCCCAGAATCCGTTTTTGGGCTTTGATGTACAAGACTCAGGTATAAAACCTAAACGCTAAAAAGCTGGCTTGCTCATTCTTCAGAGGAAAGAATGATGAGAAGAAAACAGTTGAAGCGCTATTTTCCGGTATGAAAACCCTCACCACCAAACTCCTGAAGCTTTTAGGGCTGCTAACAGTAGAGATTGTGCTGGTGAGTGTGCTGTTTCTGGCAGCGTTTGTGGTGTTTTTTTACCTGACACGTATCGTCTTTGAGCAGCAGTCGGGGGCACTCGATGAAGCTGCCTTCCAATGGATGGATGCCCACCGAGCCCAGTGGCCCGCACTCACGCCGTGGATCCGCGGAATTACGTTTTTTGCTTCAGCGCCGTTTCTGGTGGCTACTGCCATTCTGTTGCCAGCAGGCCTAGCCCTACGCAACCACCGTCGCGAAGGGTTGGAAGTGTTTTGGGCTATTGCGGGTGCGGCACTACTTAATCAATTACTAAAAACCCATTTCCACCGTCTGCGCCCCGATACTGCCTTGTTGCAGCAGTATGGTCTGAGCTTTCCCAGCGGCCACGCCATGATTGGGTTAGCACTGTATGGCTGTTTGGCCTGGCTGCTGTGGCGTCATCGCCGCCACCCGGCCTGGGCGGCGCTACTATTTCTGTGGGCCTTTCTGATTGGCATGAGCCGGGTGTATCTGCACGTGCACTACTTTACGGATGTGCTGGCAGGTTTCGCCGCAGGTTTGGCGTGGCTCATTCTACTGCGGGCAGGCTTGCACCTATGGTGGCGCGAGAAAGCCATATTGGAGGAAGAAGTGACTGATTGAATTCACTTCTTCATCCACTCATTTAGCCGAGCTTCACTTTCACCCGAAGCGCCAGCAGACCCTTTACGCCCTGCAATTCTTCCAATTCTAACTCTTCTACTTCCGGCTCCAAAAGGCCGCGGTCTTGCAAATAATCGAGGTACTCCAGATACTCATCAGCTTCGCGCTGCTGCGCGTAAACGAGGGCAATATAGCCTGGCTGCGTTAGTCGCTCGCCAGTGCCCAATACAGTGGCTTTGTCAATCCGCTTCTTGATAATCTCATAGCGGATGTTGTAGGCGCCATCCACATCAAACTGCCGCTCATCAAGGCGGAAACGGATGTTAAGCGGCTGACCATGAATAAGAATCAGCTGGGTGGTTTCTAGTGGCACCGGTAGCTGATCCCGAAGCGCAGTCGTCCGGCGAGTAATTTCTATCATTACCAGCAACTGCCACAGGCGCAGGTTTTTTAGGAAAACCAAGTCAAAAGGCTTGTTCTCTACCAGCGAAGCACCTACGTAAATGTTGTGCTCTACACCGTCGGTTTTGAGGCGCTGAAAGTAGTGGGGAAACATTTCCTGCGCCTTTTCCTCTTCCTCATCAAGGTAGTCGCTTACGGTATCATTGAGCAGCGTTACGCTTTGCTCAAACTCCTTGCGGCGCTTATACAGAATACCCAGATCAGGGTCCATATTAGACCAATAATTCGCAATGACAGGTCGCAAATCGGGAGTATTCTGAGACAAATAATCGAACAGGGGCTCTACTTCCGTCTTCAGCGACTCGAAAATGCTTACTTCATCACCAGTCAAAATACCTTGCCGCAGGCGGCGCAGGTGCTTCGACACGTAAAACTTGAGCTCATCCAGAATAGGCAGCGCCTGAAACTCGGAGGCTTTTTTCAGCACTTTATTAGCCAAAGTAAGATGCTCGATCAAGTCACCCTGAATGGCGTCGTTGCGAGCGGTACTGCTGCTGCGAATGTCGCTGGAGCCGTGTAGCGGATACACGTCATGAAACACAATGGGCTCTATCTCAGCGTTCTTATTGCCTTCTTCCACCTTGGCCAGCAGGTTCAGGGCTGCATCGGTGAAGCGCCATTCCATGGTGGGATGGATGGCCGTGAATTTTTCCTTAATAATTGCCTGCACGCGCGTCTGAATCTCTTCTGCATTGCGCTTTACAGCCACCGCGAATAGAGGCACAAACTGATTTACTTTCTCTAGGCAAAACTCGTCCAGATCGTTCACGTTCGGCGAGCCCAGTTCAAGCAAGCCCACCGTGTCGTCGCCGTACGGCAGTAGGGCTAGAATGGCGCTGCGAATGCCAATGCCCAGAATTTGCTGACGCAAATCTTCGGGAATATCAGCCTGCTCCACATCTTCCAGTACCAGCGGCTGGCGGTCTTGCCAAAGCTGGGAATAGATTTGGCGGAAGCCGCTACCTGCCTCTTGGTGAGCCAGTTGCTTGGTCAGAAAGCTGTGGTTGATTTTGCGGCCAAAGTCAACGAAGGCCTTTTTCTTCTCATCGTAGGCCGCAATGCCCAATTGTAAAAAAGGGCGGCCAAATAGCACCCGCAGCTTTTCCTGAATCTGCTCCAGCCGGTCGGAGGCTTGCAGTACATCGCGCTCCAGCAGGTCGTACTTCAGCTCCGAGAGAATTTCCTGCTCCGTTACATCCGCCAGGTTCAGGATGTTAAAGCCAACTAGCTCAAAGCTGCTGGGGGGCAAAAGCTCCTGCCATAAGTCGGTGCGGTGCAGGTTGTGCGTCAGCGTATCCAGCTGCGCCGACGTTAGCGCGGGCCGCTCACCAAGCAGGCGAACATCCAGAAAGGTAGAGTCAAAATCGACACTGTAGTGCCGATACAGGCCGATGTTATAATCGGGAACAGTAAACGTAATGGAGCCCGTGATAGGCAACTGTACGCCGTATATCTTATCCAGAATCAGGGCATAAGCCATTCGCGCCATGTAAACTTCCATGGTGCGCGCATCCACATTCAGGGGCTGCTTAATGTTCTGCTGTGGATTGAGGAGCACTTCCGCAAAGCGCGGCGTATGATAGAAGCTGTAGCGTTGGAAAGGCGGAATAACGCCGCTGATGGCTGTATGAAAAGACGCCGCCGGAATAACGGCCAGCATCAGCGTTTCCACTAAGTCGCAGTTGCACTCAATGGTAGCGTGGTCGATGATAGGGCCACGCGCCCACTCGGCGGCGGCCACCTGCTCGCCGATGGAGCGAGCCAAGAGCGCCACCCCCGGATTTGGATCGGTTTCACGGGCGTGCCAGTACGCAATCAGCGGCTCCAGACTCAGGGTAGTGGTGAAAGGAAAGGCCGTGGCGACGTGGGGTGATAGTTCTTTCAGCATGACAAAGCGTATAACCCCGGTAATGATTAATTGATTTACGAACAGCAGCCAATTAGCACGGCACTGTTAGTATACGCAAGATAAGTAAGTCTGAATGCCGTTAGTCACACGTTCATTACCAGTACGCTAGCGGCTAAGAACAACGGGCTTGGGCTCGGCACCTACGGCTGAGGTTATATCTATAATTGTGCCCGAAGTGCCAGGTTTTTCGGCCTTTGTCACGCGCAGCTTTTTGCCCTCGTTTTGATAGCAGGTGCAGCAGCCATCACCTACAAATCTACCTGCTAGGCTGATGGAGTCAAGCGAGAAGTAAACCGGTTGAGGACTGATGCCGGCTGAAAAATGGCGAACGACAAATAGCTGATACTTGTACGCATCAAGTTTGCGCCCGCCGCCCGCAGTGAAGGGTGCGGAAGTATTGAGCACGATAGGCTCGGCGGCCAGGCTGCGCGAGCGAATAATGCGGGCGGTATCATTGGGTACTTCGGGCGCGTTTGGTGGCAGCTGTACCAACGGATCAACATATGGGTAGCGTACTAGCACGACGGTATCTACATCGGCAGCGCGGAAGCCAGTGGCGCCCAACGAGTCAGCGAGGTTAAACTGAAAATAGACAGCATCTTCCAGGGTATCGTCGCACTCGCAGGATACGCTGCCGCAGCAGGCACTTACTGCCATAGCTACCAATAGCCCCAGCATCCAAGTAAATAAGTTACGCCTCATAGCCGGTAAAGATAAGTAGCTGCGCCGAGGATAGTAGGAGAAAAGCCCCCCAGCGCAATCGCTTAACGAACATCGCTGTGAGAAAGTCTGCTAACTTCTTCAGAGGCTCTTAACTTGGCTCATTGTGGACTTTGGGCGCGACGCTACCGGTTATAATGTAGCCTGGCTTGTCTGGACAAAGGGGAGTATCCGCCATTGTTTGAGGCATCAGCCGCTTCAGGGAGTTTCATAAAAAAGCCCCCAGTAACGTTGCTGGGGGCTTTTTTTAGTGTGGGCTCGTGGCTACGGTCTGGCCCATGATAACTTCGACGGGACCACGATTTGCGAATTCAGTTTTTAGGGCGGCGGCGTCTACTTCCAGTTGGGGCCGAATCTGGTCGAGTGCATGGCGAAGCGCTATTATATCGGCTAGGCGGGGAGCGTCGCTCTGGGAATATCCGTGGTACATCGCCACCCGCACCGACGATTGGCCCGTGCCGGCATACGTGCCCAGCAATTCGCCATGCGCATCATAGAGTTGCACTTCGGCTCTCACCCGACTGCAATACCAGCCCAGCGGCACGCCCAGCATAGAAGGCGTAAGCAAGGTCATCATCTGAAAAACCTGCACGGCCCTCCTTGGGCGAGACACCGACGCTTCCATTATTTGAAGCTTCACGTAGCCAAACTTGGTACTGTCATCAGCATCAATGATGTTTTGATTCAGCTCCTGTTCAAACATCTTACGCGCATCGTCATACTCGGTGGCCTCCGATACCATGAGTAGACTATTGTCAACATCGACCTGCAGAGCTGGCAAGCGGCTGGTAAGGCTGGCTGGCGTGGCTTTAAACAATACTTTATCCGCCGATTTGCAGCTTGCTAGGATAATTCCTGACAGTAGAAAGAAAACTAAGTACCGTAGAGTGTGTCTCATAAGCGTTGTCATTCAGAGCGATAAGCGCATGGCTATATCAAAAATAAGACAACTTTAGCACCGAATATGAAGCGTTATATACGGTTATTCAATAAATAATACATTTAATTGATTAAATACCAGATTGCCTATGTATACGGTAGGCTAATGTTTTGCACATGAAAGAGGCCTACTTATTTCTAAGTAGGCCTCTTTCATTATTCTAATAATTTAGCAACTCAACCCAGTGTCGTTAAATCGACAATCTATTGAATGACAAGTTAGTCGTCGAGTAAATTAGTGAGTGTGCTGCGCTAGGGCACTGTCTGCTTCGGCGAGTTCATCGACGGGCGGGGCTACATAGTTGTCTACAAACTCACCTTCCCAACGAGCTACTACGGCTGTTGCTAGGCAGTTACCGATTACGTTCACGGCAGTACGGGCCATATCCATGAGCGCATCGATGCCCAGAATGATAAAGACTGGCCACGAGGGGAGGTTAAAAGAAGCTACCGTCGCCAGCAGAATAACGAGAGAAGCGCGGGGCACGCCAGCTACGCCTTTGCTGGTAAGCATCAGCGTAAATACCATGACCAATTGCTGACCGAAGCTTAGTTCTACGCCCGCCGCTTGTGCCACAAATACGGCTGCGAGCGAAAGGTAAAGCGTGGTGCCATCAAGATTAAAGGAATAGCCAGTCGGCATGACGAAGGCCACGATGCGACGCGGCACCCCGATGCTTTCCATTGCTTCCATGGCCCGCGGTAATGCGGCCTCCGAACTGGTAGTGGCAAAGGCAATACTTACTGGCTCTGCAATGGCTTGGATAAAGCGCTTAATCGGAATACGGGCGAAAAAGGCAATAGGAAGCAGTACAATCAGCAAAAAGGCAATGAGCGCCACATACAGGGTAAGCAGAAGCTGAAAAGCGTTGAACAGCGGCGCAAAACCCATTTTACCCACAGTATAAGCCAGGGCACCACCGACGCCCAGGGGGGCAAAAAACATCACCACATTGGTGAATTTGAACATAACCTCCGACAGGCTTTCCATCACCTCCAGCATCGGCCGGCGGTGCTTGCCGTGCACCATGGCCAAGCCAATTGCGAAGATGATAGCAAACACAACTACCTGTAAAACTTGCCCTTCCGCTACCGACTTGGCAATATTTTCGGGGAAGATGTGTAGAATAATATCGGAAGTAGATTGTTCTACGGTTTGCAGTTTCTCACTTGTATCAGCTCCGGCTTGGCTGATGCCGACGCCGGCTTTGCTCAAGTTAATGGCTGCCAAGCCGATGAAGAGAGCAAACGTAGTAACAACCTCAAAGTACACTAGCGCTTTAATACCCATTTTGCCTACCTGCTTCAAATCGGCGTGGCCAGCGATGCCTACCACCAGCGTGGCAAAAACCAGAGGAGCAATAATGGTTTTTACTAAGCGCAGAAACACGTCGCTGAGCACCTTCAGGTTTTGGGCAAAAACCGGATAGTCATTACCAATTTCGGCCCCCACGAACATGCTGACGACTATCCAGAAAGTAAGGGAGCGGCGCTGATAGGCATATACTACCATTGCGGCCAGGGCTAGCCAGCGGGCTATGCGGGGCACAGCGAGCGGCAGCGCCACTATATTATAAGCTGACAGCACGGTGAGCACAATGGCCACCAAGGACAGAATCAGAATGAGCGGAACGATGCGCGAAAACTTCATGCAGAGTAGGGTGGAGATTACTGGGGATTGTCAGCAAAGATAAGTTTTCAGTCAACAGTTAGAGGGTTTGCATAGTGTGCAGCTATTTAATCGTGGCGGGGGGCTTTTTATAGTGCGCTGCAGCGCTGATTTTAGTGCCGTATAAAAGTAGCTTTGCGCTCGGTCGTGATATGCTGGCGGCCAGCCTCAATACTCTATTTCATGCTCTGGACCATCGAAACGCGTGAGTTGCCGCTACGCTACACCTGGAAAATATCGCGCAACGCTTCTACTGCCAAAACCAACCTATTGGTACGGGTGCAGCAAGAAGCTGGCGGTGCTGTAGGCTGGGGCGAGGCCGCACCCAATGTGCGCTACGGTGAGTCGCCGGAGGGACTGCAAGCTGAGTTTGAGCGCTTGGCTGCTGATGGACTGAGCCGCGTAACCTCATTGGATGAACTCACGGAGTTCTTGGTACATCACTCCGTAGCGCACGCCCTGAGCTTCGCCTTGGAATCGGCCTACGTGCACTGGCAGGCCGCGCATACGGGGCAATCGGTGGCGGCGGTGCTGGGCTTGCCCGAACCGGCGGCGTCCGTTCCTACTGCGCTTACGCTCCCCATTATGCCCCCCGGCGATGTGGCAAGCTTCATCCAGGAGCAGGATATGGGGCGTTTTTCGATTCTTAAAATAAAGGTTGATCAAGCCAGCGGCTACGACCTTCTACGCGAGGTAACACGCGCGCTCCCAGGTCGCCAACTGATTATTGATGGCAACGAAGCCTGGACTGACGCCGATGCGCTGTTGCAGTTTCTGGAAAAAATTGCCCCCCTGCCCGGCCTTGCGGTTCGGTTGCTGGAGCAGCCCTTGCCTGCTGCCTGCACCGACCACTACCGCTACCTACGCAGCCGCTCACCGTATCCGGTTTTCGCCGATGAGTCGGTAACCAACGACGCCGATTTTGCCGACATCGCCCAGCAGTTTCACGGTGTGAATATGAAGCTAATGAAAGCCGGTGGCTACCGCAACGGGTTGCGCCTACTCCAGCAAACCCGCGCCCACGGCCTTGATACGATGATTGGCTGCATGGTGGAAACGACGCTGGGCATCTGGGGGGCAATGCAGATAAGCAGCCAAGCCCAAGTATGCGACCTAGATGGGTTCATCATCATCCGCGACGAGCCATTTGGGCTGGTGCAGGAAACGAACGGCCTGCTTCGGGCTCAAACCGCTGTCCCTGATCTTGAGAAGTAGCGTTTCCCAACAAGTATTCTGCTTTATGGGTAGCAATTGAAATAGGGCAGCCGCTCGCTAGAAATAACCTAGGCGAGCGGCTATCATTTTCTTACCGGCCCTTATTTCTTCATTGTCAATACAGGGTCCTGGGCCTTTTTATCAATGGATGTGTTGTGTCCGTCGATGACAAGCCATTTGCCTTTGCGTTTTTCAAGCATTAGCGTCATTACGCCGGTGGATACATCGCTCATGTCGCGGCCATCGGGCATTACCCAGCCTTCCAACTCCCAGTTGTGGCGCACCAAGGCTAAGTCGGGCCGCAGCATTCTCACCTCCGTTTGCAGGATGTTATGCTTGGTTTTGTTGAACATGACCTTCATGAAGATGTCCAGGGCGTATTTGTGCTCCGCTGCATTGCGCCACCACATGCCCACCACATTTACCCACTGCGCATCGGGGGCAAAGTAACTGAAATACAGGTCCGTATCGTGCTTGTTCCATGCCTCGGCAATGCCTTCATTTACTTGCAGAACCGCCTTCTCATCGGCTGAATACTTGGTAGTGGTTTGGGCATGAGTAGTGGCGGCCAGGCACAAAATCAGAAGGAGACTGAGTAGCTTTTTCATTTCGTTTCATCGTTTTAAAGTGATGAATCGAAGGTAGAGAGCCAGCCAGGGGAGAAATAGTAAAAAAACGACGTTTAAAACGGGCTGCCCGCAAAGAGCCGCAGGGGAGAAGCAGCTTCTTCTTTTAGGAGAATAGTAGGCGTGACGGCGGCAAACAGCTTGAAATCCTTTATCAAGTGCATCTGGTCGTAGTAGCCACACTGCTGTACAATATCTTGCCAATCAAGCTCCGGCTGCCGGTCCTTTAAGCGGTAAGCCTGCGCAAAACGAACGATGCGCATAAATAGCTTTGGACTCATGCCAATACGTTCTAAAAATTTTCGCTCAAACTGGCGTGAACTCAGGCAGGCTTGATCAGCTAACCAGTCTAGGGAGAACTGCCGTGAATGGCTCTGCAGCATGAGTTGCGCTAGTTTATCTACTGCGTGCGCGTCGGTTTTGAGCGCGGCTACTTTGCTCAGCAGGTAGGTTTCTACCAAGGCAATCATCTGCGCGTAGTCGTTTAGCGCTTGCAGTCGCTCATTCACTTGGTTGATTTCGCGCCCTACCAAATCATAGCTATCCACCGTCTGATCAAGCAACTGCCACATGGGAGTGCGAAACAGCCGAAAAAGCCCCCCAGGCTGAAAACCCACCTTTATTGTGAGCTGATTATAGCCCATCCGCAGGTTTACCCGCGCTACTTGGGGGCCAACTATCACGCTATAGGGGCTGGTAATTTCTTGGCCTTTACGATAGTTAAATATTTCAATGGGGTCGCGAGCGTAGAAAAATAAGCATTGCTCTGGGTTGGTAGGATAAGGATTTACCACCCTAGGCGCACACGGATTCAACTGAACATGCATGAGCATGTAGTTGCTGACGAAGGGTTGAAGCGCAGCACAGGGGCGGTAAAATTGGCAGAATGGTTTTACCATAACTCTCACTCAAATGCGTGCCTTACCCAAATACGTACCAGCGGAAGGCCAATGTATTGATAGCATAACTGCCAGCCATACTGAGCAGAACGGCTAAGAAGGCCCGCCATATTGCGCCCGGCCAGCTAAGCTCAAAGGCGTGCTTGCCTATAAAAATCAGGTAAAGCAACCCGACAACTACCTGCAAGCTGCTGTTAATATTGGTGCTGGCCGAGGCTTTAAGGTCCGCGAGCCATATTCCCAATAATATCAGAACGGAATAGAGGTTGGCGGCCGAGCCGATGACAACGTGCACGAAGAAAGCTTCAGCGTAGTTGACGCCGCGGCTGCGGTACACCAGCCACGTAAAAAATGAGTACATGGGCAGAGCCAGCAGCAACCACCATAGGTTGTAATATTTGCCTAGGTAATGAAAGTACTGCACCATGCGCGCCAGTTCGGCAGCCGGCATTCGACCGGCAAGCCGCTGCTGTATTTCGAGGCCCGTGGCTTCATAGTAATGCAAGGCCACGGCTACTAAGGTAGTCAGGCCCAGCACCAGCAGCAGAAATTGGAACGGGTTGAAGTAACGCTTGCGTCGGCCCGCCAGATAGTCTTCTACCACCCGGCCCGGATTGAATAATACCTGCGGTATGTATCCCAGAATGGTATTGTCGGCGTGGGTAAAAACGTGGAACACCTCGTGCGCCACATGACCTACCGTAAGGCGGTGGGGGCGGCGCTGCCCGCAGTTAGGGCAGAAAGAGCCAGCAGAAAGCTGCTGCTGGCAATTTAAACAGGCAGCAGTAGTATCAGTTGACATGACGGGCAACGAGAAGAGTCATTCTGATTGATCGGCTTTTCATCGTGAGCATGCTAAATGGCCTCTCTGATATTGCCCTTAAGTGAATGAAATAACTGTTTCTAAGGTTGGCTAACCTGTTGCTGGATAGCGTATTAAATTAGGTATCGGATTGCTGATTAACAAAACGCCCGCGGTAGTCAGTCGGGCTGGGGCCATGCAACTTCCGCAGCGTAATAGAGACTTTCGCCTATGTTTGATCCTGAGACGAGATAAAACAGTCTTAAGCTTGCTGACCTTGAAACAATGTGACGATAATTAATATATATAATACTTAATAAAAAAAATATTCTTGCAAACTATGTTGCAACATTAAATGTATGTACATATATTTGTAGCATCATTGGGCAGGAGTATGCCAACGCTCATGAAAATCGAAGACGAAATCAAACAGCCAACATTCAAAGACGACTACCAAAAAGCCCATATCAATTTGATATACACCACGGGCTGGATCCAACTGCGTCAGGCAGCGGCTTTCCGCGAGTTTGACGTTACGCTGCCGCAGTACAATGTTTTACGCATTCTGCGCGGTCAGCACCCCAAGGCTTCAACCGTAAATCTGCTGATTGAGCGGATGCTGGACAAAACCAGTAACGCCTCCCGTATTGTGGATAAACTGGTTGCCAAAAATTTAGCTACCCGCACCGTGTGCCCCAGCAACCGCCGCGCCGTCGATATTCATATTACCGAAGCTGGACTAGAGCTGCTGCGCAATATGGAAAGCGTGGTTAGTCATCAGAATACGGGCCTGCACAATCTTACCCCCGAAGAAGCCGCTCAACTCAGCGACTTGCTTGATAAAATCCGTGACTGACGGCTCTCAGTTAACTCAAATTTAATTCTCCATTTTTTCTCTCTCAATCATGAAAAAAATTGCTCTGTCAGCCCTCTTCGTTGCTGCTCTGTTTACTGCTCCCGCAATGGCTCAACAGCCAGCCGTTAAGAAAACTACTCCCGGTACGGCCAAAGCTGCTGGCGCGGCTTACGCAGTTCAGCCTCAGCTCAGCACCTTGGGTTGGGTAGGTAAAAAAGTAACCGGCGAGCACAGCGGTAATGTACAGTTCAAAGAAGGCAACGTACTGGTGCGCGGCAACCAACTCGTAGGCGGCACTTTCGTGGTAGATATGAACTCGCTGAAAGTAACCGACCTGAAGGATGCTGACAGCAATGGCAAGTTGGTAGGTCACCTGAAGGCTGATGACTTCTTCGGTGTGGAGAAAAACCCAACGGCTACCTTCAAAATCACGAACATCACGCCTATTAAAGGTGCTGCTGCCGATGCCAACAACGCCACTATCACCGGCGACCTGACCATCAAAGGCATTACCAAGCCAATCACTTTCCCCGCTAAAATTGGCGTGAAGAACGGTATGGCTGCTGCCACGGGCGTTGCTACTATCGACCGCACTAAGTACGACATCAAATACGGCTCGAAGTCGTTCTTCGAAGGCATTGGCGACAAAGCTATCTACGACGAGTTCACGTTGAGCTTCAACGTAATTGCCAAGAAAGGCAATGGCGTTGCTGCTAACTAAGTAGCCCAATTTCACTAAGTCAAAAAAGCCCCCCAGACCTAGTCTGGGGGCTTTTTTAGTCCGGTATAACCAGCTCGCGCGGCAGCTCGAAGCGTAGGTTTCGGCTTTTGCTACGGTTGTGCAACTGGGTCAGAAAGTCGTCTAGTTCCGATTTGTATTCCAGCCACAAATCCTCGTGCAGGTTGGTGAGCACAAGCTGCACCGCCCGCGTTGCCATACGGGCGGTGCTGACGTAAAAACCGTTGTAAGGGCTATCAAACTGGCCGGTGTAGTTGTCAAAAATCAGGCGCAGCGTATACAGAATCAGGTCGATTTCGAGGCGCTTGTCTTTGGTAATGCGGCGGGCGCGGGCGGTTTCTTTGGTGGCTTTGCTCAGCGCTTTATTGAGGCTGCGGTTGAGCAGCCGCCCCGTAACGGCCACGTTGAATAGCTCGTGAATGCGGTCGGCGGTTTGCTCATACACCTGCTCCACGGTCACATCGGGCAGCAGCTCGTAGGCGAATGTTTCGTAGAGCTCCGCGTCGCGGCGCACCGCGCGCAGCAACAAGGCTTCTTTTTCCTTATCGGGGAGTTGCTTTAGCGCTTTTTTAAAATCTGTGGAGGGAACGGGCATAGGAGGGAGGAGGGGCAAGCGGACCGCCGTGTCTGACGCTGTGCGCTACACTATAAATGATTGTCTAAACCCCGAAACGAATCTGCCCGCGTGGTGGTTATACTAGACCGGTGCGGGCCCAAATCTGCGCCTTTTTCCTTGATAATCCGTACTTTTGCGCTATGAACACCAAGCCGCAGATTGACTATAACGAGGACGTTTTACTGCTCGAAGAAACCATCGACGTTCGCGACCTGATCGTGTACAACGATGACGTGAATACCTTCGACCACGTAATCAAAACCCTCATCGATGTGTGCGGGCACGAGCCCGAACAGGCCGAACAGTGCACCCTGCTGATTCATTACAAAGGCCAGTGCACTGTAAAGCACGGCGCCTACGATGAGCTGGCTGGTATGTGCACTGCCATCCATGACCGTGGTATCTCGGCCGATATTCTATAAATGGCTGCAAGGGTGAGTTGGTGACTATTAGTGCGATAAACATTCACCCACTTACTCATTCGCCCGTTCATTCATTCAACTTAGATGGAGTTTCCTTCCAAACTGATAGAAAACGCCGTAGCGGAGCTTTCTAAGCTGCCCGGCATTGGCCGCAAAACGGCTCTGCGCTTGGCTCTGCACTTGCTGAAGGCGGAGAGCGACAGCACGGCTTCGCTGGCTGAGGCGCTGGCAAAAATGCGCTTTGAGATAACCTATTGCCACACCTGCCACAATATTGCCGATACGGAGGAGTGCAGCATTTGCGCTAACAAGCTGCGCGACCACGCTATGGTGTGCGTCGTGTCCGACATTCGGGATGTAATTGCCATTGAGAATACCAGCCAATATCAAGGCGTGTACCACGTGCTGGGGGGCGTTATTTCCCCTATTGAAGGCATCGGCCCTTCCGATTTACAGATTGACTCGCTATTGAAGCGCATTCCGGAGTCGGAAATCAAAGAAGTTATTCTTGCCATCAGCCCCACCATGGAGGGCGATACCACCGCTTTTTACCTCACCCGTAAGCTCCGTGAGTTCCCCGACGTGCACATCAGCACCATTGCCCGTGGCATCCCGGTGGGGGGCGAATTGGAGTACGCCGACGAAATAACCTTGGGCCGCAGCATTGTAGAGCGGCAGCGCCAGGCTCGTTAGCCGCGCTGGGGGCTTTTTTGGCCACTAAACTCATTTGAAAAGGCTTGTCGTACGCGGCAGGCCTTTTTTATTTCTGCTATTCTTGCCTAATTCCACGGAGCAACTTCCGTGATAAGTGAAATATGAATCTGGGGATGGTGTTTAGTCCGTAACTTTCCCCGGCCCCTCCTACTCCCGCTGCCACCCACCGTGAAGCTCTCCGTTATCATTGTCAACTACAACGTCAGCTATTTCCTGAGCCAGACGCTGTTGTCGGTGCGGCGGGCTTTGCAAAAACTGGATGCGCCCGCCGAGGTATTTGTAGTCGATAATAACTCCGTTGATGGCTCCGTGGCAATGGTGCGGGCGCGGTTTCCGGAGGTCATCTTGCTGGAGAACAAGCATAATCCCGGCTTCGCGAAGGCCAACAACCAAGCAATACGGCAAGCCCAAGGCGAGTACGTTCTACTGCTCAACCCCGACACCGTAGTGGAAGAAGACACCTTCCGCGCCTGCTGCGAGTTTCTGGACGAACACCCCGACGGCGGCGGACTGGGCGTGAAGATGCTGGATGGGCAAGGGAAGTTTTTGCCCGAAAGCAAGCGCGGCTTGCCTACGCCGCGGGTAGCTTTCTACAAGGTTTTTGGGCTAGCGGCGCTATTTCCCGGTTCGCGCACCTTTGGCCGCTACCACCTCGGCTACCTCGACAAAGACCAAACTCACGAGGTAGATGTGCTGAGCGGTGCCTTTATGCTCCTGCGCAAAAGTGCCCTTGATGCCGTTGGCCTGCTCGATGAGGATTACTTCATGTACGGCGAGGATATTGACCTCTCGTATCGGCTCACCCGGGGCGGCTGGAAAAACTACTATTTCCCCGGCACGCGCATCATTCACTACAAAGGCGAAAGTACAAAGCGCACGAGCGTCAACTACGTGTTCGTATTTTATCGGGCCATGATTGTGTTTGCCCGCAAGCATTTTGCTCCCAATCAGGCCGGCGTTTTCTCCCTGCTCATTCATTTGGCCATCTGGTTGCGCGCGGGCATGGCCGTCGGGCGCCGCGTACTCACGAGCATAGCGCCTATTCTGTTGGATGCTGGCCTGTTGTACGGCGGCATGTATCTTCTGAAAAACTACTGGGAGGAGTATCAGAAGCAAGGGCCAACTGATTATCCATCCCCGCTGATGGAGGTGGTCGTGCCGGCTTACGTGCTCGTGTGGCTGGGTTGCGCTTACCTCAGTGGTAGCTATGATAAGCCTTTCAGTGCGTGGCGCATCATTCGGGGCATTGTGATTGGTACGGTGCTTATCTCGGCGGGCTCCAACTTTCTGGAGTCTTATCGCTATTCCAATGCGCTGATTCTGCTGGGGGGCGTTTGGAGTATTATGGCCCTTATTGGTCGGCGGCTAGTGAGCCATGTGGTGCAGCATCGCAACCTGCGTCTGATGCAGAGCCACCAGAAAAAAATCGCCATTGTGGGCTCGGCAGAGGAAAGTCGGCGCGTGCGCCACTTGCTTGAAACGGCCAGCGTACAGGCGCGCATTGTGGGCCACGTGACTCCTGTGGCCGACCCAACTGCTCCGCCAAGTCGCTATTTGCTGGGCCAACTCCATCAGCTTGATGAAATTATCCGAATTCACGACTTGGATGAGCTGATCTTCTGCGGCAAAGATCTGTCGGCTACCCGCATTATTTCCTTGATGATCCGGCTACCGCAATACCCGCCGGTGGCCTACAAGATTTTGCCCGAAGACAGTGAATACATCATTGGTAGCTCCTCGAAAGATGCGCCGGGCGAGTATTACGCCCTTGATATTGCCCTGAACCTATTTCAGCCCCAACGTGCCCGCACCAAGCGCCTGCTGGACGTGCTTACCAGCTTGAGCTTACTGTTGGCGGCGCCGTTGCTGGTATGGTTCGCCCGCGAAAAAGCGGGCTATCTGCGCAACTGTCTACGGGTTCTGTTGGGTACGCGCACCTGGGTGGGCCTGCGCCATGCCGATGCCTCGCGCCGCACCACACCGGCCGTATTTTCTCCTGCCGACTCTGCCGATACGGCCGCCGCGCCGCTGCCTGAGGCCACTCGCCGCCGCTTGGAGCTGCTCTATGCTAAAGATTATACGCCCTCTACTGACCTTAATATCTTGGTGCGCCGCTTTCGGTGGCTGGGGCAGGAATAGCCGTAGCAGCCTCTCAAATAGAGTTGTGTGCATGTAAGGAACGGTTCAACTCGAATCCGTACTTTCGTATGTCTCCAAAGCCCGTCAGTCTATGTCAGCTTCCGCTACGCTTGCTACTACGTTTCTCTCTGATCGCATCAGCGCTCTACAAGAGTCGCAGACCATTGCGATGGCCAAAAAATCGCGTGAGCTCGCCGCTCAGGGTCACAACGTGATTAACCTAAGTTTTGGCGAGCCTGATTTTCAAACGCCGCAGTACATCAAGGATGCCGCCAAGCGGGCGCTTGACGAAGGATATACCAAGTATACGCCTGTGCCCGGCTACGTAGAGCTACGCCAAGCTATTGCCGACAAGCTACGTCGTGAAAACCGCCTTGAGTATCAGTGTGAGAACATCGTAGTGAGTACGGGCGCAAAGCAGGCCTTGGCTAATGCGGTGATGAGCATGGTAAATCCTGGCGAGGAAGTAATTGTGCTGGCTCCATACTGGGTAAGCTACGAGGAAATGGTGCGCCTAGCCGAAGGTGTATCAGTGCGGGTGATGGGCACGTTGGAAAACGACTACAAAGCCACGGCCGCGCAGATAGAGGAGGCCATTACGCCCCGTACTAAACTCATCATGTATTCGTCGCCCTGCAACCCCACGGGTGCTGTATTCTCGCGCGAAGAGCTAGCCGACATTGCGGCCGTACTAGCGCGTCATCCGCAGGTGTTTGCCATGGCCGACGAGATTTATGAGTACATCAACTTTGAGGGCGAGCATGTGAGCTTGGCTGAATTTGATGAGATTAAAGACCAGGTAATTACTGTAAACGGCTTTTCCAAAGGCTACGCCATGACGGGTTGGCGCGTGGGCTATCTGGCCGCGCGTAAAGAAATTGCCAGTGCTTGCGAGAAAATGCAGAGCCAGATTACTTCGGGCACCTGCTCCATTGCCCAACGCGCCGCACTGGCTGCCTTGGAAGGAGGCCGTAGTTCCGCCGATGAAATGGTAACCGCCTACCACCGCCGCCGCGACTTGGTGTTGGAGTTAGCCAAAGAAATTCCGGGCTTCCAGACGCCAACGCCGGCTGGTGCTTTCTACGTTTTTCCGGACGTGAGTGCCTATTTCGGTAAAAAAGCCCCCCAAGGCGACGTAATCGAAAACGCTACCGATTTGGCGATGTTTCTGCTGAATGACGCACATGTAGCTGCCGTTTCGGGTGAGGCGTTTGGAGCGCCTAGCTGCATGCGCTTCAGTACCGCCGCCGCCGATGAGAAGCTGCGCGAGGCCTTCATTCGCATTAAAGCAAGTCTGGAAAAGCTGCACTAAAGCCACAAGCAGCAGCTTAGCTTGGGAAATCGTTGGACTGGGTGAGGGACTAACGCTGTGCTTCAGTTCGTAGCCCGTTGCGGTTGTTCGTGAAAAGCCCCCAGCGCTTGGTTTGTTGATTTGTGAAGCAGAAGTTGAATCCCTGAAGCAACGTCTGCAAGGATTCGACGCGCCGATGCTCTGCGTTACATCGGGCTAGTTTCTACCTTTGCGGCTTCCTTCGTCGAAAGTCGTCAAAATGCCCCCCACCGTACCGCCTACTTCGCTGCCCGAATTATTTGCTGCCTTCAACCGCCTCACGGTGCTCATTGTGGGCGATGTGATGCTGGATGCCTACGTTTGGGGCAAGGCTGGCCGCATTTCGCCCGAGGCGCCAGTGCCTATCGTGCACGTGAGCCGCACCGAGCAGCGTCTCGGCGGCGCGGCCAATGTGGCGCTGAATGTGCAGGCCCTTGGCGCGACGCCCTTGCTGTGCGCGGTGGTAGGTGAGGATGCCGGCGGCGACCAATTGCTAGGCTTGTTGGAAGATAAAAACTTGTCGGCGAAAGGCATTGTGCGCAGCGCCGACCGGCCAACCACCGTCAAGCAGCGCATCCTGGCTGCCGGCCAGCACCTGCTGCGCATCGACTCAGAAGTAGAAACTGACCTCAACGCTACCGAGGCCGCCGACCTCATTGCACGCTATGAGGCGCTGCTGCCCCAAGCCGACGTAGTGGTATTTGAAGATTACGACAAAGGCGTGCTCAATGAGAGTCTGATTCAGCATTTCATCGCGCAGGCCCGGCAGCGCAACATCCCAACCGTCGTTGACCCGAAGCGCAAAAACTTTCTGGCGTATCGCTATTGCACGCTCTTCAAGCCAAACCTGAAAGAGTTGCGCGAGGGCCTAAAGCTGGACTTCAACGATACCGACGCCGACCGTCCGCAGTTTGAGGCTGCCGTCCAGCGCCTGCGTGAGTTGCTCACGCCCGCCATTATTCTGGTCACGCTCTCTGAGCGCGGTGTATTCAGCGACGCACCGGCTACGGGTCGCAACTACATTCCTGCCCACTTACGCGCCATTTCCGACGTGTCAGGGGCCGGCGACACCGTTATCAGCATTGCTGCTTTATGCGTGGCCTTAGGACTGGAAGCGCCGGTGTTAGCCGCACTGGCAAACCTAGGTGGCGGGTTGGTTTGCGAGCAGGTTGGCGTAGTACCAATTGAGAAAGACCGATTGCTGGAAGAAGCTCAGGAAGCAGGCCTACTAAGCGTTATCGTACCAACAGAAGGGTCAGTTTCAATTTGAGACTAAGGCATAAGTTCGTAAAAAAGCCCCCAGACTATGATCTGGGGGGCTTTTTTATGGGTTTGAATACTATATGGTTCCCTCGCGGGCCAATGCGCTGAACTCCTTCACAGTTTGGATAAACACGCGCACATTCGCCGGATCAGTATCGGGGTACACGCCGTGGCCGAGGTTGGCGATGTGGCGCTGAGGCCCAAACTGGCGCAGCATCTCGATGGTAGCGGCCTGCACCTGCTCCGGGGAGCCGTAGAGCGCACAAGGGTCGAGATTGCCTTGCAGCGTATAGTTGTCGCCGATAATAGCGCGGGCGGCGCGGGGGTCCTGGTTCCAGTCGAGGCCGATGGTTTGACAATCGAGCTGAGCGAAGTCTTCCAGCGCGAAAAAAGCGCCTTTGGCAAACACCGTCACGGGTACATCGGGCAGCGCCTCACAGATTTGGGCGATGTAGCGGGTGCTGAACTCGCGGTAATGACTGGGGGGCAAAATCCCGGCCCAAGAGTCGAACACCTGAATAAGATTAGCGCCCGCTTGCACCTGCGCCTGCAAATACGCGATAGTGGTAGCCGTAATTTTCTCCAGTAGCTGATGAGCTAACGCCGGCTCGGCATACAGCATGCGCCGCGCTTTAGAGAACGTTTTAGAGCCGTGGCCCTCCACCATATACGCTAGAATAGTCCAAGGAGCACCGGCAAAACCAATGAGCGGCACCCGACCATTCAGCGCGCGCTTGGTAACGCGAATAGCTTCCAGCACATAACCCAGATGCTCCTCCGGATCCGCGATGCGCAGCTTCTGAATGTCGGCGGCGGAGCGTACGGTTTCGGGGAAAAGCGGCCCGCGGGCTTCCACCATCTCGTAAGTAAGGCCCATCGCATCGGGCACCACCAGAATGTCGGAGAAGATGATGGCAGCGTCGACGTCGAGCGCATCAACGGGCTGAATCGTGACTTCAGCGGCTAGATCGGGCGTTTCTACCAGTTCTTTAAAGCCGCTGAGGCGGGCACGCAGGGCGCGATATTCAGGCAGAATACGGCCAGCTTGGCGCATCAGCCACACGGGCGTACGCTCGGTTTGTTCGCCGCGGGCGGCCCGAAGTATGAGGTCGTTTTTAATCACAGGGTTGCTGATTTGGGCGGATGCTATGCCGGGTAGCGGCGTGGAAGCAAAGGTACGTCTAGCAACGCAGGAATGCAGCCGTGGCTAAAGCAATAGCTCCAACAACCCAGAAACTTACTATGCGGCCGTCAGCTTAAAGTCGAGTTAAGCCGCCGGTTTTTGCTACTCCTGAAACAGCGCCTTAATAGCCGTAGCCATAAAATTGACCCCGATGGCAAGCGTAATAAAGCCCATAATTCGCGCCAGAGCAGCCATGCCAGGCCGTCCCAAGAATCGGGTGAGCCGCAGCGACGACATCAGAATAATATAAGCCGCCAGCGCCACCAGCACGAAGCCTACGAAGATCAAGCCCATATCGAAGTAGCTGAGGCGCTCCGTGAACAAGCTGATACACACCGCAATAGAGCCTGGGCCGGAAAGCATCGGCATAGCCAGCGGGGTGAAGGAAATATCGTTCTTGTGCATACTCTCCTCCAGCGCGGCCGGCGACACTCGGTCGCGGTTGCCGCCAGGCGTGAGCAGATCAAAGGCCGAGCGCATCAGCAAAATGCCCCCCGCGATGCGCAAATGGTGAATATTGATGCCGAAAAAGTTGAGTACATACTGGCCCGCAAAAAACGACACGGTCAGCACAGCTATCATGTAAAGGCAGGCCCGTAGTCCAATTTGGCGCCGTTCCTGGGGGGAGTCTTCTTCTGTTAAAGTCAGAAAGACGGGCATGGCTCCAAACGGATTTACGACCGAAAACAGCGTAGTGAACGTGGCAAGCAGAATTTCCATGAAGCGGGGAGCATGGTGAAGGCGGCTAAAGGTACGAGGCGACAGGAGAGGAGCAAGGCGGGAAAGTGCTATGTTTGACGAACCAACCGCGGAGGTAATGCCGCGTACAAGTCGCGTACAGCCGTCAGAGGCACCTATAGTTTCTCCATTTTTCCTATGAGCACCAACGCACCTGCTACTCCAAGTCCAGTTGAAGAAACCCGTGATACACCCATTGTGGGCATTATTATGGGCAGTCAGTCTGATATCAAAGTAATGATGGCCGCCGCTGAGCTGCTGCGGCAGTTCAATATTCCGCACGAGTTTACACTAGTATCGGCCCACCGCACCCCGCACCGCCTGATTGAGTATGCTGAATCGGCCCGCAAGCGCGGGCTGCGCGTGATAATTGCTGGTGGGGGAGGCGCGGCTCACCTGCCCGGCATGGTGGCTTCTTTTACTACCATCCCAGTTATAGGCGTGCCCATCAATTCCACTACCTCCATTCGCGGCCTCGACTCAACGCTGTCCATGCTGCAAATGCCAACCGGCGTACCCGTGGCCACCGTGGCTATTGATGGAGCCACCAATGCCGCTATTCTAGCTACCCAGATTCTGGGCCTGTCTAATGCTCGCCTGGTAGATGCGTTGGAAAAATACCGTACCTCGCTGAAGGATAAAGTAATGCGTACCATTGATGAGCTGCGAAAGGGTGGCTTTAACGAAGAATAGCGTAAAATGCCCCCGGCTGCAGTTGGGGGGCATTTTTTCTTTCAACAAGTAAATTTTATATTCCGAATATTTCCCGCCCCATGCCTGACCTCGATGCACCACTTTGGATTCTGCTTGCGCACGGCCTCGTGCTGCTGCTTTCGGTTGCGGCACTAGTAGGCACACTTCTTCCTCTGCTTCGCGCGGAGGCCTGGTGGATACGGGTATTTGACTTTCCGCGTCTGCAAATTGTCGGTTTGGCCCTCCTGACTCTTGCCGGCGGATTGGTATTGGAATGGCACAAATTGCCTGACTATTGGGGCATCGGGCTCTTGTTGGCTCTGGCTGCAGCCGTGGTGTATCAACTGGTTCGTATTGTGCCTTATACACCGCTAGCGAGCAAGCAAGTGGGCGACAGTACGGAGCTTGATAATGACGGCCGCCACTTAAGTCTGGCCGTTATGAATGTGCTGCAATTCAATAAGAAAGGCAAAGAAGCGCTGGCTGAGCTGGAGCGCATCGATCCGGATATTATCATGGCGGTGGAGACGGATAAATGGTGGCTGGAGCAACTGCGGCCGCTGGAGAAAACCCATCCGTACACCTGTCACGAGCCGCTCGATAACACCTACGGCCTGCTGTTCTTCTCGCGCCTCCCCGTCCGCGACTGCCACATCAAGTACCTGCTCGACGATGATGTACCTTCCCTGCATACGCACGTGCAGCTACCTGATGGCAAAACCTGGATTCGGCTGTATGGCTTGCACCCCAAGCCGCCAGCACCCCAAGAAGCCAAAACCAGCACCAAGCGTGATGCGGAGTTGCTGCTGGTGGGCAAAGAAATAGAGAAGAAAGACGAGCCTACGGTTGTGTTTGGCGATATGAACGACGTGGCATGGTCACACACGTCCGAGCTGTTTCGGCGCATCAGCGGTCTGATGGACCCACGCGTGGGCCGCGGTCTGCTCCCTACTTTCCACGCCGACTATTCCCTTTTGCGCTGGCCCCTCGACCACGTATTCGTGTCGCCCGACTTCAAAGTAGACGACATTCAACGGCTCAATTACGTCGGCTCCGACCATTTTCCCATCTACATCAAGCTTAGCTACGAACCGCACGATAAGCATATTCAGAAGGAGAATGCCGAGCAAGCCGACGCTGAGGACCACGAAGAGGCCGCCGAAAAGATTAAGGATGGCTTCCAGGAGGAGCGCGAAGAGGAGTTAGAGGAAGCCGCTGGCGCCGACCAAAAGAAAGAGTTGACTACCTAGATATCCGTTTCGTACAGGAAAGCCATCTGATGATTATTTACGGTGGCGGGCACGCGGCGCATTACGGCATTGCGCAGGCCCACCAGCCACGGCTGTTCCATCTGGGCCACTTTACCTAACTGCCACGATTGATTGACAATGCGAGTTGTGCGCGGCCGACGCTGGGTATCAAAGGCCTGAAAGGCGGACTCAATGCCGTTGGCTTGCACCAGACAACTCGCTAATACGGCAGCATCCTCTACGGCTTGGCCCGCGCCCTGCCCCATGTTGGGTGTAGTGGCGTGGGCTGCATCGCCAAGGAGCAGCACTCGGCCAAAGTTAAAGCGCCCCAATGGCTTCAAATCAATAATATCGCCCCAGATAACTTGCTCATTTGTAGTGAGTGCCAGCAGCTCGGGAATAGGGGAGTGGTAGTCGGCAAAATGCCGCTGCAAATCGGCTAACTGGAAAGCGCGGTACTGTGGATTTTGCGCTTGGGCGCTATTAATGCAGGCAAACCAATACACCTGTCCGTTGCCTAACGGCACCACGCCAAAGCGTCCGTTGCCGCCCCAGGTTTCGGTAGAGCGACCTGCGGGCAAGTTCAGCGACTGTGCTTCTATTACGCCCCGCCAGCAGGTGTAGCCCGCGTAGCGCGGCTGCGAAAAGGGCAGTAGCTGCCGCCGCACTCGCGACCGAATACCATCAGCGCCAATCAACGCCTGCGCTTCCAGATGCTCACCATCGGTGAAATAGGCAGTTACGTGGTTGTCTTTTTCCTCAAACCGTTCCAGCGACTTGCCTAGCTGTACGACGTCGGGGGGCAAATTTGCCAGCAGAATCCGTTGTAAGTCGGCGCGGTGAATGGCTAGGTTTTCATAGCCGAGGCGGCGGGTGAAGGGCGTGGTATCAATGTCATTGAGGATACGGCCGTGGCGATCCAGCAAGCTAATCCGAGTAATGGGGAAACCCGCAGCACGCACGGCATCGTGCACGCCCAAACGGTCGAGCGCCTGCATGGCATTGGCGCCCAACACTACGCCCGCCCCGATTTCGCGCAGCTCAGTCGCAGCTTCCACTACCTGTACGTCGTGGTTCTGCTGGCGCAAGGCCAACGCCGTAGCTAATCCCCCAATTCCTGCCCCAGCGATGATGAATTTCATGCTTAGTGTCTATAGCTTAAATAGAACAGCGTAAGGGTGCGTCGTCGCGCCTAATAGGTGAGCAACTCGCGCTACACTGGATACACAACGACTGCGACGACGCGTCTCTACGCTGTTCTGATTTCAAACAAAAACATATAAAAAAAGCCCCCCAACATATTGCTGGGGGCTTTTTTAAAGCAGCAACTTACTTGTTGCCACCTACTTCTTCGTAATCAACATCGGTTACGTTATCAGCAGTTGGCTGGCCTTGCTGGCCGTTGCCGTTTGGCTGACCTTCGCCACCTGGGTAGCCTTGTGGCTGGCCCTGGGCGTCGCCACCTTGCGTAGCGGCATACATCTCTTGCGAGGCCGCCTGCCAAGCAGCGTTGATAGCGGTCATTGCAGTTTCGATAGCCCCGAGGTCTTTGCTTTCGTGCGCCTTTTTCAGGTCAGCAAGTGCATTCTCAATAGCTGTCTTGTTGCCGCCGCTTAGCTTGTCGCCGTACTCCGAAAGCTGCTTCTCAGTCTGGAAGATCATCGAGTCGGCAGCGTTTACCTTCTCAATGCGCTCTTTCTCCTGCTTGTCAGATTCTTCGTTGGCTTTAGCCTCGTTGCGCATCCGCTCGATGTCGGCGTCGGTCAAGCCGCTGCTAGCTTCGATACGGATTTTCTGCTCCTTGCCCGTTCCTTTATCCTTGGCCGATACGTGCAAGATACCGTTGGCATCAATGTCGAAGGTTACTTCAATCTGCGGTACGCCGCGAGGGGCTGGCGGAATGCTGTCGAGGTGGAAACGACCGATGGTGCGGTTCTGCGAAGCCAATGGGCGCTCGCCTTGCAACACGTGAATCTCTACCGAAGGCTGATTGTCAGAAGCAGTAGAGAACGTCTCCGATTTCTTGGTCGGAATGGTCGTGTTCGACTCAATGAGCTTGGTCATTACGCCGCCCATCGTCTCAATGCCCAGCGAAAGCGGGGTCACGTCGAGCAGAAGCACGTCTTTTACCTCACCCGTCAATACACCGCCTTGGATAGCAGCACCGATGGCTACTACCTCGTCAGGGTTCACACCCTTCGAAGGCTTCTTGCCAAAAAACTTCTCAACTTCTTCCTGAATGCGCGGAATACGGGTTGAGCCACCTACCAAGATCACTTCGTCGATATCTGAAGTGCTCAGGCCAGCGTCCTGGAGAGCTTTTTTGCAAGGCTCCATCGAGCGCTTCACCAAGTTGTCGGCAAGCTGCTCAAACTTTGCGCGGCTCAGTTTCACTACCAAGTGCTTCGGACCCGAAGCGGTAGCCGTTACATAAGGTAAGTTGATTTCAGTTTCGGTCGAGCTGGAAAGCTCCACTTTAGCCTTTTCAGCAGCTTCTTTCAAGCGCTGTAAAGCCATCGGGTCTTGGCGCAGGTCGAGACCTTCGTTGTCGCTCTTGAACTGCTCAGCCAGGAAGTTGATGATCACTTGGTCGAAGTCGTCACCACCTAAGTGCGTGTCACCATTGGTGCTCAATACTTCGAATACACCGTCGCCAAGCTCCAAGATAGAAATATCGAACGTACCACCGCCAAGGTCATACACGGCAATTTTCTGGTCTTTATGCTTCTTGTCAAGGCCGTAAGCTAACGCAGCGGCCGTTGGCTCGTTGATAATACGCTTTACATCAAGGCCCGCAATGGCACCTGCTTCTTTGGTAGCCTGGCGCTGGGCGTCGTTGAAATAAGCGGGTACCGTAATAACGGCCTCTGTTACGCTCTGGCCCAGATAATCCTCGGCGGTTTGCTTCATTTTCTGAAGCACCATTGCCGAAATCTCCTGGGGGTATACTGGCGGTCGCCAATCTTCACAGCTACCGTATTGTTAGAGCCACGCTCCAACGCATACGAAACCATCTTGGACTCTTCGGTTACTTCCCCGAAGCCGCGGCCCATGAAGCGCTTAATCGACTGAATCGTATTCTGCGGGTTGGTAATGGCTTGACGTTTAGCTGGGTCACCAACTTTACGCTCACCTTTGCCCCCGTCAAGAAACGCTACGATAGATGGCGTCGTACGGCGGCCTTCGCTATTCGGAATAACCACCGGCTCGTTGCCTTCCATAACGGCCACACAGGAGTTCGTGGTGCCGAGGTCAATACCAATTATTTTGCCCATCTGAATGGTATAGTTAAGTAAGTGGAAATGTCAGAGTGTATAATGCGATTTGCTCGCTCGGGGTGAATGGCAAGCAGCGTACCAGCAGGCAATCCAGCCCATTTCCGTGACAGATTGTCATTTTTGAATATCCCAATCGGCCATTTCCCGCCGCTCTGGCTTTTTATAAAGAACTAAGGTAGCGTCGTCTGTCAGGTCGGGGATGGCTACAAATAGCCTGGTGAAGCCAAGTTTAATTGATCGAACTTATGACTTGTATACGGCTCTGTCATGCAGAGGCGGAGCCGAAGCATCTCGCTCACGCCATTAGATTACTATTCTCACATCAGCACGCGAGATGCTTCGCTGCCGCTCTGCATGTCGGGCTAATTATATTACTTCAGACACGTAGAAATAGCAGGCGTTGGGGGGCTTTTTTACAGCATATTCCGCTGCAAAAACCGCTGGATTGTACTGCGCCACGCTACTTGGTGTTTGCTATGGTAGGGCTCGTGACCTACGCCGGCAAAGTAGCGGCGCTGCTTCGGGCCACTTAACGCGGCGTAGATGGCATCCGTTTCCTGGCGAGTTACGCGGGAGTCGGTGAGGCCGTAGAGTAGGAGAGTGGGCGTTTGAATACGGCTGGCGTAGGCGCGGGCATCTAGGTCGAAAGCCCAGAAGCCGTTTTGCACGCCGCCCCAGAATACCAACAAGTTTGCCAGCGGGAATGCGGGCACTTGGAGCGCGTGAAAGCGGTTTTTGGCGGTCTGGAGCATGCTGCCGTAGGGGCATTCCAGGATCGCGGCCGTTGGTCGCACACCCAGCTCACTCTCTGCCCGCAAAATTGCTACCGCACCCATCGAAACCCCATACACAAACAGAGGGGCCGTTGGCTGTTGCGCTTTCAAAAAAGCGAAAGCAGCCGCTACGTCGTCGGCTTCGCGATACCCTACGGTAGTTTGCACGCCTTCCGAGCCGCCATTGCCAGCAAAGTCGATTAGTAACACCGAAAAGCCTTGAGTGCGAAAAAACTCTGCCTCCGTCAGGAGCTTCGACTTGTCGCCGGTGTAGCCATGAAACAGCGCCACCTGCCCCAGCGCATCGGGCACGGGGCTAAACCAGGCTTCCAACCGCCCATTGGGGCTATCCAGCAAAACGGTTTCGTAAGGAAACGCCGGCGTAGCCTGATTAACCGGCTTCGGATTCTGGACGCCCGTAAGCAGCAGCGCCGCCTTCTGCAACGCGGAAAGCTGTTCGGGACTCGCCTGCTTTGCGCCGGGTTCGGCGGAAAAATGGGTGAAGCGCCAGGCGTGAAAAAAAGCTACCGCGTTGACCAATACGAGGGCCAACGCACCTGCGGTCAGCCAGCTCCGTTTCATCGGGGCGGGAAGTTTTGGGGCCGCGCTTGGGTCGGTCACTCGCGCCTTTGGTGCTTTGGTCTGAGCCAGCCGGGCGCTTAAAGTTGGAAGGAGCAGGTTTGAAGGTTTTGCGGGCCGGCGCACCAGTGCTGGGCCCAGCGGAGCTAGTAGTGGGTTTGCTCTTTGCCTCTTTCGATTGCACTTGACGCTCGGCGGGCATTTTGGTAGCCGAGAAAGCGGCTTTCAGTTTGGCTGCTTCCGGTGCGGTTAGCTCGCGCCATTGACCGGGGGCCAAATTTTCTACTTCCAGATGCGCGATTTTCACCCGAACGAGGCGCAGCGTAGGGAAACCCACGGCGGCCGTCATCTTGCGCACCTGCCGATTAATGCCCTGTGAAATCGTAATTTGCAGCCAAGAAGTAGGAATATTTGCCCGGAAGCGGATGGGCTTAGGGCGCTCCCAGATAGCGGGTGGCTCGGGCAGGAGTTCTACTTCGGCTGGCGCAGTGAAGCTAGTTTTGATATCAACCCCCGCCGCAAAGTAGCAATCGCCTCTTCCGTCGGTATCCCTTCTACCTGCACCCAATACGTTTTCGGCACCTTAAAGCGCGGCTCCGACAGGCGATGCTGCAGGGGCTTGTCGTCGGTGAGCAGTACGAGGCCTTCACTGTCAAAGTCCAACCGACCGACGGGATAAATCTTGGGGATGGGAACAAAGTCCTTGAGCGTAGCGCGGCCGTTTTCGTCCGTGAATTGGGTGAGAACTTCGAAAGGTTTGTTCAGCAGGACGTAGCGCATAAGGCGGAAGGGGTAAAGCAGAGTGGGTTTCCCTGCCCTCCATCAAGATTCGCAAAAGGCAGCGAAAAAGCAAAGGTCGGCAGAACCAGCCGCTTTCGCGCTAGAACCTGGCTTAAAGGAGAAAGAAGACGACTGGGTGGCTTTTATTTGGCCTTTACGCGGCTACCCGGCTGCAATTCTACCTGACCAGTGAACAGTACCGTTACCTCGCGCGGTGGATAAACCACTGCGTCTACGCTATCACGGCGCGTGGAACCGTCGCTATCTTCATTGCGGTAAATATGGCGCACAAAAAGGCCTATGCGCGTGGTGTCAGTCTTTCGAGCTAATAACTGCTCACGCTCCTGCGTACGGCGCGTGAAATCAGCTGTCGGAGTTTGAGGAGCATCCGCTACAGTTGTAACAGCTGCGGTGGCTTGGTTGCGCTGATTCATTTTTACCACGTAAGCAATCGAATCCTGACGTGTGAAGGGCTGAATATAGAATGCTTCAGCGCGGTAATTGCCCGTTTTGCTCATGCCATGCTGCACGTATTCCGACACGGCTGCTTGTGCGTGTTCGGCAGGTGCTTGCTCGCAGGCGCTAAGCAAAATGGCTAGTGCCACAGAATAGAAAAAGCCAGATTTCATCATGTAAACAGTTATGGGTGTTCTTTATCATGTATGGCTAGGAATTCTATAATAGAGCTGACTTTTTACAAGAAATGCCTGCCATTGAGGACCACTAGCCTGCTGAATGCTATCTGGTACTCGATGTTTGCAGATAAAATCGTTGCCATGAGGAGCATACGTTGCATACTTCACTACATACCGCTCACCTGGTAACACCTTCCCATCCCAATCACTCCCGCGTTCATAGCGTATTCCCTTAACTGTATAGTAATAACTTACATTCCACCCAGACTTCCTGCTGCGATAGACTTGCAAGACGTGTGCAATGGTATAGTCATGACGAATATAGATAGCTACTTCGCCATAAAAAATCCAGAGCGTAACGCTTACAAAGCCGATAGCGAAAAGCCAACTGATAGCCAACGTAAGCCTTTTCGTCAACGGTTCTGTGTGTGGCATATATCTCTATTGGCTTTGCTGCTACTTGATCTGAAGGAGAGACCAAAGTGGTACTCAACACCAATGTATGCCTTCGTAGAGCAATAAAAATAGTCTGCCTAAATGCTCCCGAGTACTTGCGCGCAGCCCACTCTGCTGTTACCAAAGCTAGCAGCAGGAAAAACAGCCACTTCAGATTTATTAAATCCTTAATGTTTTCCTGGCTGTAAATCACGGGCTTGTAATTCGCTTTCTGAATGTCTTGGGTAAGCTGGTCGAATTGCTGCGGATAATAGAGCCGCGAACCGCTACGGCGGGCGAGCTGGTAGAGTAAGTTGTGGTCGGCGCGGGCGTTGAGAGCTTCAAGCTGTTGCTCCTGCACCAGCAATTCGCCCCGATCCTGCTGATTTTGCCCCCCAAGCGTGGCACGGGCCACATAGCGGTACACTCCGCCGGGCAAGGTGCCCAGCCGCAGCGGCGCGCTATCTTCGCTATTCGTGAAAGAATAATTGCGAGTCCGCTGCTGCTCGTCGGTCAGCGTTAGCTCGATTTTTTGGCCATAAATGCGTTCGAAAATAGCGTTGTAGGTTTCCGCCCCGAAAGTGATTTCGTCGGCGGTGGTGAAGGCATCCTGGGTGGGGTACACGTCGAGGCGCTTCTTGTTGGCGTTGGCAGTCAGTAGCTGCAGGGTGCGACTGATGAGGCGGTCGTAGGCATCGGGGCGGTCGGCGTGGTCGGCGGCTTCTTGGAGGCGCCACTGCCAGCCGCCGTCGGTAAGCAAGGTAGCACGGCGCTGCTCGGGCGTGCCGCCAAACACCAGCAATGGCTTCTGCGTTTTCAATCGGCCTACTTGCTGGTACAGAGCTACCTCGGCCCCGCCGCCCAATCGGTATTCGCCAAACGGCACCGGCGCCGGCGGATACGCTGCGAAGCGTTGCAGCGCATCTTCCTCGAACGAAAACCGCGAAAATGAGGTGTTCAACACGGGGGTTACCTCATCCGTCTGCTGGCCGCGAGGCGCGATGGTAAGGCCGGCACCAAGGTTATTGTAGGCGTTCAAATCGGACTGCGCCCCAATGATAAATAAGGTTGGGATGCGGCGGCTGCGCACTTGGGCTAGCACCTCATTCCCCGCGCCCAAGCGAGCAGGCAATTGGTGCAGAATAGCTACATCATAATCCTGCGCTTTTAAGGGCGCAATGCCGGGCAGATAAATGGTCAGGTCGAAGTTGTCGTTCTGCAGAATTGCCCCCCGGAGCGCTTTAATGTCCGGGTGGGGCGCAGCGCCGGCCAGTAGCACCCGCAGCTTGCCTTTTACTACTTCGATATACGCGTTTTTGGTATTGTTCAGAGTCGTGAATTCGCCATTTTGGGGCTGAATCGCTATTTCGTAGCGACGCTTGCCGGGAGCAGGAGCAGTTAGCAAGAAGGTGGTTTTCTGGCGGCGCTGACCGGGGGGCAAATTCACTTGCTTGGTTTGCAGCACGCGGCCGTTTTCGCGCAACTGCACCGTAGCCGTGCCGCCCCCGAAACCTTCGTAGGCAATTTCGGCCTCAATAGGAAAGCGGTTGCCACTAAAAGCGACGCGGTTGTAGTTTAGAGTAGGCACGCTCAGGTCGCGCTTCGGCACGGTGTCGCCCACGGCCACGCTATAAATTGGGAAGTTAAACTCGGAGTACACCGGCGAGCGGCCCTGGTTCACCAGCCCATCCGACACAAGCACCACGCCCGCCAGATTACGCCCATCGTAAGCCTCACGCACATCCGTAAGCAAGGCATCCAGGTCAGAGCTAGGAGCCTGAAACTGCACCGAGTCGGGCCGGACAGCACGAGCCGGGCTGGGGGGCAAAACCTGCGTCTCAACCCGAAAACCCTTGCCTCGCAAGGTAGTAGCCAACTGCTGCAAACCAGTAGTAGCCTGGCGCAGCACCGCCGGCGGGGTAAACAGCCCTACCGATTGAGAGTTGTCAACGGCCAGCACGATGGTGGGATCTTCGGTCGTGGTGGTAGTCGTTTTGACGAAGGGCGAGAGTAGTAGAAAGCACAGAAAGCTCACGACTACGAAGCGCAACGCGGCCAGCCCATAATTCAGGCCTTTGCTCCACGGCGCTTTGGCCGAGTAGAGCAGCGCCGAGTAGCCCGCGCCCACGGCCAGGCACACTAAAATTAACCAAGGAGAAGCAGCGACAGAAATCAAAGAAAGGAATAGCAGCAAGTGTGAGTACCAAAAACCCCGAAATAGGCTGTAGAGTTGCGCGCCCTATACATGACGCTGAAAAAGCTGGGTTTGGTGGCGAAGTTAGTGAGTTGGAGTCTAGTATGTTGAAAGGGCAAATAGCGGTGAGAATAATAGCCTATTGGAGAATGTCTATAATAAAACGGCTCGTATTCGACTGATTGATATTAAAAATTTAGACAGTAAAGCTATTTGCCGGTCATGCAGAGGCGGAGCCGAAGCATCTCGCTTGCTGATGTTGCAGCAGTGTGTACAACGACCTCACGCGAGATGCTTCGGCTCCGCCTCTGCATGACATTTACCAAGCAATTACCGACTGCCCCAGTCTACGTCAGCATGCCGCCGTCTACCTGCAACACTTGGCCGGTGATGTAGCTGCTGTCATCGGAGGCTAGGAAGGCGGTGGCTTTGGCTACATCTTCGGGGGTGCCGCCGCGCTTGAGCGGAATAGCCTTGCGCCACTCATCTACCTGCTTAGGGTCGAGGGCGTCGGTCATTTCGGTTTCGATGAAGCCGGGAGCAATGGCATTGCAGCGAATATTGCGCGAACCCAGCTCCAACGCCACCGACTTCGTGAAGCCAATAATTCCCGACTTCGAAGCCGCATAATTAGCCTGACCCGCGTTGCCTTTGATACCTACTACCGACGTCATATTGATGATGCTGCCGGCTTTGGCGCGCATCATCGGCTTGATGGCGGCTTTGGTTAGGTTGAACACCGATTTTAGGTTGACGGCCAGCACTTGGTCCCAGTTCTGTTCGCTCATGCGCATGAGCAAGCCATCTTGGGTGATACCAGCGTTGTTGACCAGAATATCCAAGCGGCCAAATTCGGTCATCACATCATCGACCAGCTTTTCGGCTTCGGCGTAGAGGGAGGCGTCGGAGCGGAAGCCTTTGATTTTGGTGCCGTGCGCAGCTAGCTCCTGTTCGAGCTGTTGGCCTTTCTCCACGCTGGAGAGGTAGGTGAAGGCGATGTTGGCGCCAAGTTGGGCGAAATGGGTAGCAATAGCGCGGCCGATTCCTTTGGAGGCGCCAGTGATGAGGGCGGTTTTTCCGTCGAGCAGTTTTGTCATGTGGGCGAAGGTAGCAAGGCTGGGCATTATCCGCTAACCAATTGCAGCAACGCTGCTGGTAGGCATTCAAAAGGCATCGTACCTTCGCCCCTGATCTATGCGTGAAACCGACATCTGCATTCTTGGGGCTGGGCCCGGTGGTGCTACAGCAGCCCTGCACCTAGCCAACGCCGGCCAGCGCTGCCTGCTACTCGACCGCGCCACTTTCCCCCGCGACAAAATCTGTGGCGATGCGCTCAGCGGCAAAGTCGTAAGTGAACTGCGCCGCATCAACGAAAATTTGCCCCCCAGACTTGCCGCCGATGCTGCCCAGCTGCCCGCCTGGGGCATTGATTTTTTCGCGCCCAACGGTCGCCGGCTCGGTATTCCGTTCCGGCCCCATTTTAACAAAGCCACCGACCCCGCCGCCGGCCACATCGCCAAACGCATCGACTTCGATAATTTTCTGGTAGAAGAAGTGCGCCAGCGCCCCGAAATTGAGCTGCTGGAAGGCGTGGATATCACTCACCACGAACGCACCGCTGACGGCCGCTGGCACCTGCGCACCGCTGATGGCACCATAGAAATCACCGCGAAACTATTGCTCGTGGCTAACGGGGCGCAGTCGGCGTTTGCGCGGCAGATCGGCGGGCATCAACTGGATCCTGACCATCATTGCGCCGGCCTGCGGGCGTATTATCAGGGCGTAACGGGCTTGAGCAAAGACAACTTTATCGAGCTGCACTTCATCAAAGAATTTTTGCCCGGTTACCTCTGGGTATTTCCGTTGCCTAATGGACAGGCCAACGTGGGCGTAGGAATGCTGAGCAAAACCGTTTCCCAGAAGAAAATAAATTTGCGTCAGCGCCTCACCGAAATTCTGGAAACGCACCCCGCCCTGCGTGAGCGATTTAAAGATGCCGAGCGCTTAGGTCCGGTGCGTGGTTTCGGCTTGCCGCTGGGTTCAAAACGCCGCTCTCTTTCCGGCGAGGCTTACATGCTGCTCGGCGACGCGGGCTCTCTCATTGATCCATTCTCCGGCGAAGGTATCAGTCACGCGATGGTAAGCGGCCGCCACGCTGCTGATTGGGCCGCGCGGGCCCTAGCCGCGCATGATTTCTCGGCTGCCTTTCTCAAAGGCTATGATGTAGCGGTATATAATCGGCTGTGGCAGGAGTTGCGCCTGAGTCGGGCTATGCAGCGCCTCTTAGCGTTTCCGTGGCTGTTTAATGTAGTTGCCAATCGCGCCGCCAACAACCCCACGCTGGCCGAAACCATTAGCAATATGTTCTTGGATTTGAACCTGCGCGAGCGGCTGCGGCAGCCTAGCTTCTATGTGAAGCTGTTGTTGGGTAGTAAGTAAGTATGCCGCTCAAATTCCAACAGGCGGTCATGCAGAGCGGCGCGAAGCATCTCGCGTGCTGACACAGGAGTAGCAATCTAATGGCGCGGGCGAGATGCTTCGCGCCGCTCTGCATGACCGCCTTGTGAGATAACTGAGCTTATTTTAAAGGGTCGAATCCTGCGGGGTCGTGCTGAGGGAATCCAGGTTGCGGGGGCGGCGGGCTCACGCTCTATGGCTCGGCGGGCCGATGGGGTTGACTTGTACTTGGTTGGGGCTTCCTGTTCGGGCGTGGAAGCGCACTGCGAAGCGAGCAGCAACACGGCGGCCGCAAGGAGTGAGCGTAAGGCTGTTTTCATAACACTAGAAAGTAAGGACGGAGCCCAAACCGGACCAGCTGTCACGCGGTTGTGTATTGTACGACGAGGCCGCCGCCGGGGGGCAAATTCACGTGCTTTTTACGTAAACCAGCTCTTTAAAACCTTATTGTTGAGAGTAACAAACGCT
Source organism: Hymenobacter radiodurans (assembly GCF_004355185.1). Taxonomy (NCBI): domain Bacteria; kingdom Pseudomonadati; phylum Bacteroidota; class Cytophagia; order Cytophagales; family Hymenobacteraceae; genus Hymenobacter; species Hymenobacter radiodurans. The sequence goes on along the minus strand of NZ_CP037922.1, from coordinate 3,503,838 downwards.
GGTTATCTTTGCCCGGCTCGGGCGGCTGGCCTTCCGGACGAAAATTTTCTATCTCTTCTCAAGCACAAAAATATGGCATTGCAATATGATCTGGTCGTGGTGGGTAGTGGGCCGGGTGGCTACGTAGCCGCTATTCGGGCTTCACAACTCGGGTTGAAAGTAGGTGTAGTAGAGCGCGAATCGTTGGGGGGCATTTGCCTCAACTGGGGCTGCATTCCAACCAAAGCGCTGCTCAAAAGCGCCCAGGTATTTGAATATTTCAAACACGCTGAAGACTATGGTCTGAAGGTCGAAAACCCGAGCTATGATTTTGGTGCCGTAGTGCAGCGCAGCCGCGGTGTGGCCGATGGCATGAGCAAGGGCATCAACTTCCTGTTTAAAAAGAATAAAATCGAAACCGTATCGGGTACCGGCAAACTGCTGGCTCCTGGCAAAGTGGAAGTAACCAAAGCCGACGGTTCGAAAGAAACCGTGGAGGCCAAGCACATCATTCTGGCTACTGGCGCCCGCTCACGCGAGTTGCCTAACCTGCCCATCGACAACAAGAAAATCATCGGGTATCGTAAGGCCATGACGCTGGAGCAAATGCCCAAGCGCCTCGTGGTGGTAGGCTCAGGCGCTATCGGCGTTGAGTTTGCTTACTTCTACCGCGCCATGGGCTCGGAGGTAACCATCGTGGAATTCATGCCCCGCATCGTTCCCGTAGAGGATGAGGAGGTGTCGCGGCAGATGGAGAAGTCCTTCAAAAAGATGGGCATGACCATTCTCACCAGCGCCGAAGTAACCAACGTGGACACGAAGGGCGAAGGCTGCAAAGTGACGGTAAAAACCGCTAAAGGCGACCAGCAAATCGAGTGCGACGTGGTACTCTCGGCTGTGGGCGTGCAAACCAACCTCGAAAACCTGGGCCTCGAAGAGCTGGGCATTAAGGTAGAGAAGGGCCGCATCATCGTCGATGAGTACTACAAGACCAACGTGGACGGCATCTACGCCATCGGTGACATCGTACCTGGCCCGGCGCTGGCGCACGTTGCTTCTGCTGAAGGCATTATCTGCGTGGAAGCCATTACTGGCCATCACCCTGAGCCGCTCAACTACCAGAACATCCCCGGCTGCACCTACGCCCAGCCTGAAATTGCCAGCGTCGGCATGACCGAAAAAGAAGCTCGCGACAAAGGCATCGATATTCTGGTGGGTAAATTTCCTTTCTCGGCCTCAGGCAAAGCCAGCGCCGGCGGCGTGAAAGATGGTTTCGTAAAAGTGATTTTCGACGCCAAGTACGGCGAGTGGCTCGGTGCCCACATGATCGGCTCGAACGTGACTGAGATGATTGCCGAAGTAGTGGTAGCGCGCAAGCTCGAAACCACCGGCCACGAAATCATCAAGTCGGTGCATCCGCACCCGACTATGTCGGAAGCCATTATGGAAGCTGCCGCCGCTGCTTACGGTGAGGTAATCCACTTATAGTTCGTCTTTAGTAACAAAAAAAGCCCCCAGCAATTTGCTGGGGGGCTTTTTTTGTTACTGTTTAATCCTGTACTGGCTCCAACGGCACCTGCGGCCTTGGCTTGCGGCTTACTAAAAAGACGCCGCCAAAAATCAAGGCCGCTTGTAGGGCCCGGCCCCAGGTAAAATGGTCTTTGCCTAAGCTCACGGCAATAAGCACGGCCAGCACCGGCTGCAAATAAATATACACGCCCAGCAGGGCAGGGGAGGCGTATTTGAGCGCCCAGTTATTAAGCAGATAGGCAATGATGGTCAGGAAAAGGACCATGTAAATCACTTCGGCCCAGATGTAAAGCGGGAAATGTGCATAGTCGGTCGTAATTGCATCGCGCCAGCCAAAAGGCACGGCTATTACGGCACCCACCAGAAATATCCGAGCCAGCACGGTGAAGGCATTATACTTTCGCATAAGCGGCGTAACCAATACCAGATATACCCCAAACGCGCTGGCATTCAGCAGAATAAGAATATTGCCCAACGTAGCATTCGGGTAGATGGCGTCGGTGGGGTTGCGACTCAGGATAAGCGTAGCAGCACCTATGGCCCCCAGCAAAATGCCCCCCACGCGGGCTTTCGTGATTTTTTCGCCCAGCAGAACGGCCGAAGCAATGACTACCACGATGGGGGCAATGGTTTGGAGCAACGACGCATTAATGGGCGATGTATAATTCAGCCCAGAAAAAAACAGCAGCTGATTGACTCCAATGCCCGTGATGCCGCAGATAATTGAACGTATAGTATCGGCGCGGCCCTGAATGCGGTCTTGGGGGGCAATTAGATGACTGAGAATGGAAAAAAACAACGCTGCACCCACAATACGCAGCGTGACGATGCCAAACGGGCCCATGTACTCGGGCATCACATCCTTGGAGAGACTATAGTTGGCAGCGTAAATCAGGGCTACCAGAAACAAGGCCGCGTGGACGCGCAGGGAATTTTTCATCGCCGGCAAAGGTACGGGTAGCAGGAAGCTTCTTCTGCGCCTTTTTGTTCAGCTAAGGTTACCTGCCCAAGTACTGCACCACCTGCCAACCGAAGCAGTAGCTTACCTGTAGTATTCTTCATTCGGTCGGCTCCTACGCTACATTTGAGCTTCGTTTTACGTTATTCTTCCATGACTACCGGCTCCCTCTTCGATTCTGAACCTACGCCTGCCCAAACCGCTAAGCCCAACTCCAATGCTCCGCTTGCGGAGCGTCGGCGCCCGCGCACGCTCGCGGAGTATGCTGGCCAACAGCACTTAGTGGGGCCGGAGGGCGTACTGCGGCGCTATTTGGCCGGAGGGCGTTTGCCATCAATCATTTTGTGGGGACCGCCCGGTGTGGGCAAAACAACCCTAGCGCATTTGCTGGCCGAAGAGTTAAAGCAGCCTTTCGTAGCTCTGAGCGCCATTAATGCCGGCGTGAAAGACGTGCGTGACGTGATTGAGAAAGCCAAGTCGCGGCCGGGCACGGTGTTGTTTATTGATGAGATTCACCGCTTCAGCAAGTCGCAGCAGGATGCGTTGCTTGGGGCGGTGGAGCGCGGTGTGGTCACGCTTATTGGCGCTACAACGGAAAATCCTTCGTTTGAAGTAATTCCGGCTTTGCTGAGTCGGGCACAGGTGTATGTGCTGGAGCCGCTGAGCAAGGAAGTGCTGACTGAACTGGTGGATAAGGCCCTGGTCGAAGACGAAGTTCTACAGCGCAAAAAGGTGCGCGTAGCCGAGTATAATGCGCTGCTCACTATCTCGGGTGGCGATGCTCGTAAGCTGCTCAATCTGCTGGAGATAGTAGTTGAAGCGAGCCCTGCTGATGCGAAAACGGGTGAAACTGTCATTACGGATGCGTTGGTGCAGGAGCTGGCGCAGCAACACCTCGCCCGCTACGACAAAGGCGGCGAAATGCACTACGATGTCATCTCAGCTTTTATCAAAAGCATTCGCGGCTCCGACCCCAATGCAGCTCTGTACTGGCTGGCGGTGATGCTGGAAGGCGGCGAAGACGTGAAATTCATTGCGCGCCGTCTGCTCATTCTCGCTTCCGAAGATATTGGCAATGCTAACCCAAATGCATTGATGCTGGCCCAAAGCTGTTTTCAGGCTGTCACGGTTATTGGCCTGCCCGAAAGCGACATTATTCTGGGGCAAACTGTTGTATATCTAGCTACTAGTGTGAAGAGCAATGCCAGCTACAAAGGCATCCGGGAGGCGCGGGCGCTGGTGCGCCAGCAGGGCGTGCAGTCAGTACCTATTCCGTTGCGCAACGCCCCCACGCGCCTGATGAAGCAACTCGGCTACGGCCAGCAATACCAGTACTCCCACGACTATGAAGGCAATTTTGCCCCCCAGGAGTTTTTGCCCGAAGCCCTCAGCGGCACGCGCTTCTACGACCCTGGCCACAACGCCAGCGAACAGAAACTGCGCGAGCGGCTGCGGCAGTGGTGGGGGGCAAAATACGACTACTAATACCCTCGGGCGTTGGCAGTAAGCCACCGTTGACCAAACCCTTCTACATTTGTTAAGCACGCGGATATAATTCCCCTTCCAATGAGACAGTTTTTGAAATTTGTATTGGCCACGATAGTTGGTCTAATGGCGTTTGCCTTCATCGGCTTTCTGCTGCTCGTGGGCGTCCTGGTGACGGCCGCCAGCTCCGAAGATGAGGTGGAGATTGCCCAGAACTCGGTGCTGGAGCTGAAGCTCGATCAGCCTATTTCGGAGCGGGAGAACCCGGAGTCGCTGGGCAGCTTTATGGGCGGGGGTAGCAATGCCAGCAGCGGACTGGACCAGATAAAGGAAGCCATCCGCCGCGCCAAAAAGGACGACAACATCAAAGGCATTTTCCTGAATGTGGAACTGGTGCAAGCCGGTATGGCTACGCTGGAGGAAATTCGTAACGAGCTGATCGACTTCAAGAAGTCGGGCAAGTTTGTGGTTGCCTACAATGACTTGGCTTCTGAAAAGAGCTATTACCTAGCCTCCGTAGCCAATAAAATCTATCTGAACCCGCAGGGTACACTGGAATTCAATGGCTTAAGCTCGGAGACGTACTACTACAAAAACCTCTTCGAAAAGCTGGGTATTGAGCCGTATATCTTCCGGGTAGGTTCTTTCAAGAGTGCCGTAGAGCCTTATTTCCGGGATAGCATGTCGGATTCGGCGCGGCTGCAAACCTCGTCGTTCCTGAATTCGATGAACGACTTCATGCTCAGCCACGTGGCGAAGTCGCGCAAAATTGCCCCCGCCCGTCTGCGCGTCATCTCTGACTCCATGCTGGTACACAACGCCGACGATGCCAAGCGTCTCGGCTTGGTTACGAACCTTGGCTACTACGATCAGGCCCTGAGCTTTATGAAAAAGAAAGTGGGCGTGGAAGAGGACGAAAAACTAGGTCTTGTTAGCCTAAGTACCTACCAGCGAGGTGAAGACAGTGACAGCAAAGGCAGCGGCTCCAAACGTATTGCCGTCATCTACGCCGATGGCGACATCGTGACCGGCAAGGGCGGCAACAACGACATCGGCAGCACTCGTTTTGCCGAAGCCATTCGCCAGGCCCGCCTCGACGACAAAGTGAAAGCCGTGGTACTGCGCGTCAACTCCCCCGGCGGCTCGTCGCTGGCCTCCGATATTATTTACCGGGAAGTGGTGCTCACCAAAAAAGTGAAGCCTATCGTGTGCTCTATGTCCGATGTGGCGGCTTCGGGGGGCTATTTTATTGCCATGGCCTGCGATACCATCGTGGCTCATCCGAACACCATCACGGGTAGCATTGGCGTGTTTGGCGTATTGCCCAACATTCAGCCGCTCATGCGCGACAAGCTCGGCATCACCACCGACCGCGTGACTACCGGTAAGTTCTCTGATCTGCCGACCATCACGCGTCCGCTCACGGCCTTTGAACAGCAGCAGCTGCAAGAGGAAGTCAACCGCATCTACGCCGACTTCACCACCAAAGCCGCCAAGGGCCGCAACATGCCCGTAGAAAAGCTGCGTGGCTACGCCTCCGGGCGGGTATGGTCGGGCTCGGAAGCCAAGGAGCGTGGCCTCGTGGACGTGCTTGGTTCCTTTGAAGATGCCCTGCGCATTGCCGCTCGCCGCGCCAACCTAGAAGAGGGCGACTACCGCTTGCAAAGCTTGCCCCGCCAGAAAACGTTCGTGGAAAATATCTTCGAGAGCTTTGGCTTAGAAGCGCGGCAGCAACTGGTGAAGCAGGAGCTAGGCCCGCTTTATCCCATGTACGAGCAGTACCAGAAGCTTATCAAGCTAGAAGGCGTGCAGGCGCGCATGCCGTTTGAAATGAATATCGAGTAAGCGTATGCAAACAGAAAGACGAGTCAGCACGGGCATATGGCCCGTACTGACTCGTCTTTCTGTTTGCATACGCTTAGCGTATTCTACTTCCGTAGTAGGTGGTGTCCGGTAAATGGCCTGGATTTCCACCATTCTTGTAAATAAGAAGTATGCTATCACCTTTCTCCTCCAGATGGACTCTGGCATAGTAAGCTCCTGCTTTGACATCGCTAAAACTATAATTCGACAACGATTTGCCCGATACGGCAGGCCACTCAGTAGTTATAGTCTTATAGGGCACTACGTAGTTTTTGATTTTAATTGAATTTGAACCGATTGCTACTACATCAAAAGTGGCTGCTGGTAAGCGTTTAACATTCACTATGTGCCCTCCACTTGGGTGTATAGTCCAATAACGAGCAATAATTTTATCGAAACGATAACTTCCTACTGCCTGCTTCTGTGGTGACAAGGGGGATGGGGGGCTTTTTTTACAGCTTAATAAAGTCACGAAAATGCTTACTAAGTATATATTAGAGCGTGTCATATTGCATAAATTATATATCCTAAAAGTAATTGTTTTAGGTCCCGTCTAACATAAAAAGTAACAATTATTCCTTACCCTTCACATATTGTATAGCCTACAAATTCAGCTTGCCATCATTTCGTATTCATGAATCTTACTGCCGCCCAACAAACTGCGCAATTGCGCGAAGCCGCTGACCACATCCGCCGCCAACTCGGCGACTTCCAACCTGAATTCGGAATTATCCTCGGTACCGGCCTGGGCGCTCTGGTGAAGGAGTTGGAAATCCATCATGAGTTCTCTTACGACGACTTGCCCCACTTTTCGGCCTCGACCGTCGAAAGTCACTCCGGGAAGCTATTGGGGGGCATTTTGGCGGGGCGCCGGGTGCTGGTGATGCAAGGGCGCTTTCACTACTACGAGGGCTACACCATGCAGCAGGTGGTGTTTCCGGTGCGCGTAATGAAGCTGCTTGGTATCCAAAAGCTGTTTGTAAGCAATGCCGCCGGCGGGCTACATCCGGACTTTGCCATGAGCGACCTAATGCTCATCGAAGACCACCTGAATCTGCAACCAACGAATCCGCTCATCGGGCCAAACCTGGATGAACTAGGCCCCCGCTTCCCCGATATGTTGGAGCCCTACGACCACACGCTACTAGCCCAGGCCCAGCGCGCGGCCCACGACTTAGGCTTCACCAATTATGTGCGCCGCGGCGTGTACGCCAGTCTGCCTGGCCCTATGCTCGAAACGCCCGCCGAGTATCGTTACCTGCGCACCATCGGGGCCGATGCTGTGGGCATGAGCACGGTGCCCGAGGTTATTGCGGCGCGCCAAATGGATTTGCCCGTGCTAGCCATTTCCGTCATCACCGATTTATGTTCGCCGGGTAAGCTCAAGAAGGTAGATATTGCCGACATTCTACGCGCCGCCGCTGCTGCCGAGCCCCGCCTCACGGCCTTGATTCGGGCGGTGATAGAACGCCAGTAGATTTTGATTTAAAGTTTCAAAAAAGTCCCCCAGATATTGTCTGGGGGCTTTTTTGTGTCATTAGGTTTGAATTAACGCTGTCTTACGGAATCACCAGTGAGCGCCTTTCATAGCTCAGAATCGTGAATACGCCTATGCCGCCCTGCACCGTGGATTGCACGGCCGCAGGCTGGCCAAAAGGGTTGCCGTTGGCATTGCGCGCGTTCTGAGTCGATTGCAGAAAGCGGTAGTAGGGCTCATCGAAGTGGTAGAGCGAGACGATTAGAGAGTCGCCGGGGTCGAAGATGTAGCTGGTGCCCAAGGTCACTTCCTTGCCTTCGTTGAGGCGGTCTTCGATGGTATAATCTACTTCAGGGTCTTGGGAAATACTGTCGCGGTGAATCTGGAAGCGGTAGAAGTCGAGGGTTTCCAGGGGGTCGCGGAAACGGGCCAACACAATTGCCTCCCGCAGTTGGATCGGGCGGTCGTTGAAGTTGAACTCCACTGTATCGAGTGGTACGGGGGTAGGCATTTTGGCGGTGCCCGTCACCACCCGACCTTTCTTATCCTTCGCCTCCAGCGTAAACACGTCGCCGGGCTGAATTAGAAGTCGATTGCGGCCGCGGTGCGTGTACACTTTGCCCGTCACGAAGTTGAAACCGGGATCATAGAGCAGGGTTTCGCGTTGCCGATTTGGGCCTGCTATTACCACCGTCACATCTTCCGGTACCACTGGTATGGGCGAAGAAAGATAAGGCGCCGTTTCGCTCACCGTAAGCTGGGCGCGCTGGTTAGGTTCCAGATAGCACTCAATCACTAATTGCGCAGGCGCAGTAGGAATGACCACATCAATGTCCTGTTGCAGGTTTTCACACCCGACAAGCCCCAGCAGCAAAGCCAGCGGTAGTACGCGCCGGATGCTGCAAGTCAGGATAGTTTTCAAATAAAGTCCCATAGATTGAACCACAGCCATCGGTCAGAATTTGAAATTGTAGGTCACGGAAGGAATAATCGGGAACAGCGACACCTGCCGGGCGCGGTAGCCGGTTACCTGCTCCGTAGCGGGGTCTTTCACCTGGTCGAAATACACGAAGTAAGGATTGCGCCGGTTGTATGAGTTGTATACGCTAAACGTCAGGTCCGACTCATCGAACCAGCGGTTAGGTTTCATATTCCACACCAGGCCCAGATCGAGGCGGTGGTAGGGCGCCAAGCGATACGAGTTGCGGTCGGGGTAAATGGGCACGGCGGCGGCTTCGGCGCCGTACACTTCCTGAAATACAAAACGTCCTTGGGGCAACGTGGTGGGCGCGCCGGAGCTGTACACGAAAGATCCCGTCAGGTTCACACGCTCCGAGAGCCGATGCAGCAGCACCACCGTAAGGTTGTGGCGACGGTCGTAGGTAGGGTAGAAGTCGGCGCCGTTGTTGATGCCCGTGGTGCCGCGCTGGGGGGCAAATTTGCGCTTGCTCCAGGCCAGCGTGTAGCCCACCCAGCCGGTAGTGCGGCCCGTTTTCTTCTCCAGGTACAACTCGTTGCCGTAGCTCCAGCCTTTGCCAAACAGAAACTCCTGATCCAGGTCGGGGTTCACAAATAGCTGGGCGCCATCTTTAAAGTCAATCTGGTTTTGGGCCCACTTGTAATACACCTCATTGGTCAGCAAAAATTGCCCCCCGCCAAGCAAAAAGCTTACTCCAGTTGCCACCTGCTGGGAGCGTTGCGGCTTCACCGACTCCCGCGACGGATACCAGATATCGGTGGGCAAGGATGCGCCCGAGTTGGTTACCAAATGCACGTACTGGTACATGAGGGCGTAGCTGGCCTTCAACGATGTGTTGGGCGTGAGCGAATAGCGCGCCGCCGCTCGTGGCTCCAGGCCCGCGTAGCGGTCGGAGCCGCTTTGGAAGGCAGTTGCCCGCAGGCCGTATTCTAGCTGTAACTTGTCGGTAGGCTTAAAGTTGTCGCTGGCATAAAGAGCGGCTTCCTGACCCCGGTAATTTACATCGGAGCCAATGTCGAGGCGACCATCTTCGCTGCCAGCTTGCAGGCGGCCCACGCCGAAAATATGGTCGGTGGCGCTGGCGCCAAACTTTAGCGTGTGGCGCTCATTGGGCTGGTACTCAAAGTCAGTCCGGAGGGCTATATCGCGGATGTCGGAGGCAAGGTTGAAGCTGAACTGGTCGATCTTGTTGGTGACGTCGTACTCGTAGCGCGTAAATGAAGCTGTCGTATTCACGAATAACTTCGGCGAAAACACATGGTTCCAGCGCAAAGCGCCCACGGTATTGCCCCAGGTAAAATCGAAGTTGAAGCTGCCAGTACTGTTAAAGCCAAACACGTCGCGGCCGTAGTAGCCTGTCAGGAAAATCTGGTCTTTATCGCCGAGCTTATAGTTGGCTTTGGCGTTGTAATCGGCGAAGTAGTAGTTAGGAATGGGGTTATACTCCGGGTCATCGGCGTTCAGCTTATTGATTTGGCGTGTAAACACATCGAAGTAAGTGCGCCGCCCCGACAGGATAAATGATCCTTTATCCTTCACAATGGGCCCTTCCACTGTAAGGCGCGAAGATATAAGGCCTAGGCCCCCGCTCACTCCCAGCTTCTTAGTGTTACCCTCACGCAGCTTTACATCAACCACCGACGATAAACGCCCCCCAAACTGCGCTGGAAAGCCGCCTTTGTATAAATCTACGCTTTGCACGGCATCCGGATTGAACACCGAAAACAGCCCAAACAAGTGCGAAGGATTGTATACCACCGCCTCATCGAGCAAATACAGATTTTGGTCGGAGGAGCCGCCGCGCACGAAGAGGCCGCTGGTGCCCTCCCCGCCGTTTTGCACGCCGGGCTTGAGCTGTAAGGTTTTCAGCAAATCAACTTCCCCAAACAAAGCCGGCAGCAGCTTCGCCTCGCGGGTCGTGAGGCGGTCCACGCTCATTTGGGTAGTTTGCAGCTTTTGCTCTAAGGTGCCCGAGCCCTCTACGATCACCTCCCCAAGTTCATTGGCCGCCTCCGGCAACACGAAGGAAATGCGCTGGCTACGGTTTACGTTTATATCCCGCGTCACCGTTTCGTAGCCGATAAAGGAAATGACTACCTCATAACGTCCTGTGGGTAGGGGCAGGGAATAAAATCCCTTCTCATCAGCCGTTACGCCGGTATTCAGCGCTGGCACGGCTACGGAAGCACCCGGTAGCACGCCCTGATCGGTGGCGCCGCGCACGTATCCGCTCAGCGTAACGGTGGCTTGGGCCAGCGCCACCTGGGGCAACGTGCACAAAATCAGTAAGAAAAGAATGGACTGAACAAAGGGTACTACTACACGCATAGCTTGACAACGAACAGAATCATAAATGTACTATGCGGGCAGGGGAGCATTTAAGGACACGGTAGGATGGAAGACCAATAGCCAAATAACAAGCGCTGGGCGAGTCGATAGGCAAATTTTCTCTGCTTGTAAACAAACAGCCGCAAAGCAAGCTAGCCCACTTTACAGCGGGATAACAGCCGAGAAGAAAAAAAGGCGATTGGGGGGCAAAATCTGTGCGTCAGTGAATCACCGACCCGATAGCCTGACTGAGCTGCTGCGCCGGTACCACCCCCGACTGCCGCCACACGGGCTGGCCTTTGTGGAAGAGAATAAGTGTGGGAATGCCCTGCACGCGGAATTGCTGCGCCGCCGCTGGGTTCTTGTCCACGTCTACTTTAATCACTTTAACCTTCCCCTGATGCTGGTTGGCTACCTGCTCCAGAATAGGAGCCATTGTTTTGCAGGGCCCGCACCAGTCGGCATAAAAATCGACCAAGACCGGCATTCCGGGGCTGCTGATAAGTTCGGCAAAAGATTTTTTAGGCATAATCTGAGGAGTAAACGACGCTGGAACTATAAAAATAGGTGACCGCCAAGTGAGCAAAACGCCCCCCAGCCCCAACTTATTACTACGCAATTGCGACCAAAAAGGCACGCGTTGCTACCACAGACGCACAAAAAAAGCCCGGCGCTGCAACGCCGGGCTAGTACTAAGTGAGGAAAGGAGAAAACAAAAAAAGCGAATTATTTGCGGTTATCCACTACCGTCACATCGTTGGCTACTGCTGGAAGCTCAAAACGCCCCCCAACAACCCGCTTTCCACCTACCCGGCACTCCCAAGCATACTTGCCAGGAACGGCGCGGGCGGCCTCACCTTTCTCCGTTTTAAAGTAATCGGGCTCCGAAGGCTCCGATGGGAAAAGTACGTCAATCCCATTTTTACCCTTCTCTACTTCTTTCGTCAGCAAATACTCTCTGCCCGACGTTTGATCTACTACAATAAACGTGGCCTGGTACGTACCCAACTGACCAAATTTATCCATTACACCCAGTTTGATGTACGCATCGGTCGAAACCAGCCAGGTTTGCGCGTGAGCTTTCGTCGGCGTCAGCACGATTAGAGCTAAGAAAAAACCAGCGACCCGCAGTAAAAGTGCAAAGCGCCGAGGTAAGTGAAGAGTAAGAGTTTGCATAGGGAAAGTGGTAAAAGTGTTGAAAAAGACGAAGTTTATTTTTAGAACTATTTTGATGAATTTTTGAACTTGTACGGTCGATTATTTAGTTGATTTAGCTGCCAAATAACACATTATAAGCAAGGTGAAGAGCTTTTTGCTATTGTAATTAAACGTAGTGTCACAATCAAATATAGAATTTATTCGAGTGGGATCGATTGTAAGCAAAAATCTTTGTTCATCAGACTTCCTATAGAATCTCTCTGCTATCATCGGGCCAACTTCTTACATAATTGCATTTTATGCCCCGTCGTCGCTTCAAAAATGTTTCTATTAATTCTGCGGCTAATCCTGAGCCACAGTGTGAGCTATGTGAGCGGCATGTACGTTTTGTGTCGCGTCATCACCTCATCCCGCGCGAAGAAGGCGGGCGGTTTGGGCCTACCGTGGCTCTCTGCCAACCTTGCCATAGTACCGTACACCTGCTGCTGACTAATCGGGAGCTAGCCAAAAAATATGCTTCCGTGGATGCCCTTCGAGTAGCCGAGGAGCTACAAAAATATTTGCACTGGGTGCGTCGTAGTCGTATAGAGCATATCTCCAATCGTCGTAAGCGGCGCTAACCCGGTCGTACTATGTGAGCAGGAATGAAGAAATTCGTTCTTGGCACATCGCTTCTTCTCTTTTTACAGATCCTGTTTTTGGCGCATTATTTTGTTCCCTTCGCCGAGGCTAAGCATCAGCCCACCATTTTAGTCGATAGCACCGGCCTGCGGGCGGCGTTGGTATTGGCCCACTGGCGCGGAGCCGCTACGCCCGTTGCCTTCCGTGACGACACCAGCGCTGGCTCAGTGCTCAGAGCTTTGCGCGCACCTCATACACCAGAAATGGTAGTACAGGCCGTCAGCGCCAACCACTTCGACATCGACGGCTTTGTTGGCGTCTGGAGCTTGCTGAATGCCGAGTTGGCCTTGCATTATGAGCCACTATTGCGTCTGGTGGCCACGCTCGGCGACTTCCGTGAGTTGGACTGGACTAACCCGCTGGCCGATGACGCGCTGAAGCTGGTTTGCTGGCTTAATGCCAAGGAAAAGGAGTTGTTTTATCCGCCCTTTGGCGCGCCGGCCATTCGGCGCAGCGAGACCGAAGCTTCGGCGGAGAAATTTGCCTGGTTTCTGCCCGTTTTCGGCGAAATACTAGAAAACCCTGAGCGGGGACGCGCAGCTTGGGAACCAGAATATAACCGGGTGCGCCGCGCCATTGAGGTAATGCACAGTTCTGCCACACGTCTCACGCGCTATCCGGACTTGGGCTTATTGGTGGTGCACACGCCCGATCCACTGCCGTATTACGCCTTGTTTGGCCCGACCAACGGCTTCGATATTGTGCTAAGCTGCTATGATGGTCGGCGCTACGAGCTGGAGTATAAGTATACCACCTGGATTGATCTGGAGTCGCGCCCCACGCTGCCGCGCTTGTCGTTGAATGGCCTGGCCACTCGCCTCAGCAGCCTAGAAAACTCCCCCAGCGCCTGGGTTTTTGATGCCATCACCGACACAGGCCCATTGCTGCGTCTGGGAGGCAAAAAGCTCAGCAAAGCCCAGCGTTACGCCGACCCCGACCAGCGACCCATCGAACAATCATCTATTGATGCCGAGACAATAGAAAAAGAAGTGGTGGATTTCTTTCAACAAGGCTACGCGGGCATCGCGCCCCGCCGCTATTGGACGTGGGCGGAAATGAAGGCCGTTGGAGGTGAGTTTAGCTAAGATATAATTTAGCTAATTCCATTTAGCTAACTCTTCCGGCAATAATTCATCTTCAAAAAATGTCACGTCTTCATCTCGGCTATGATATTCAAGAAGCACCGATATTATATCTAAAAACTTTTCAAAAAAGAACGAATACCCGGTGCTACCACTTTAAAAATGGAATCTGATTCTTCCATTTTTATTACTTGAAAAGTATCTGAATTTGCATCAATTGTATAAGCAAAGCTTTCGCCTAATTCAGTAATCATAAATATAATTACTTCTTTATGCAACCCGTTAGGCTTAAGAGTCATTGGGTTAATACTTAATATATTGAGTAGTCTTTTATTCATCAAGCCAACAACTACATAATTCAAAAAGGCAAAGCCGTTACTAAAATTATACAGCTCTATTAGCTCAGCAGGTAATTTAGTTTGCAGCTTAGACTCAATAAACTCAATCCTTAACTCGCCAGCCGGTGGATGTAATGCAACATCATCAGGATACAAAACAGCGAGTTCTTTTATTCTATTAATTATGTCTTGCATAGAATAAATATCAATTGTTGGACAATTATTGTTTTATAAAGCGCTACTCGCTCTCTCCAAACCCAACCACGCGCAGAGTGCTAATACCCCCACGCCTTTGCGGACATTAATTTGGGTGCTCACGCGCTCTTTCAAGGCTTCTACGTGCGAGATGATTCCGATCATTTTGCCGGTGCCTTGCAGAATTTCGAGGGCAGTAAGAGCTACTTCCAGCGCGTCGGCATCGAGGGTGCCAAAACCTTCATCGATAAACAGCGTCTCAATCTGGGTTTTGTGACCTGCTAATTCCGAAAGACCCAACGCCAGCGCCAAGCTCACCAGAAAGCTTTCACCCCCGGAAAGCGAGTTCATGGAGCGTGTGCTGTCCGCCTGATAATGGTCCACGACCAGCAAATCGAGATATTCCTGCGGATTGCGCGTGATGCGGTAGCGGTCGGTGAGGCGCGCGAGGTGGCGGTTGGCCAGCTCCGTGAGGCGCGTGAGAGTGAGGCCCTGGGCAAACTCGCTGAACTTCTTCCCATCAGCCGAACCGATAAGCTCCGCTAGCTGGCGCCAGCGCCTAGCTTCCTGCTGCTGCTTTTCCAGCGTCGCCGCTAGTTCGGCGTGACGCTCCAATCCCTGGTGATGATCTTGAAGGCGCTGCCGACGCTGCCCCAGCTGCTGATGCAGGTCGGCTACGGTTCGCTCCGCAGTTCGCAATTGCTCCCTTATTACTTCCGCCGGTTCTGTAGTCAACTTCTTGCTTTGTTCCAGCTCCAGTTGCTGCTGGGTTTCTGTAAGAGCGCTTTGGGTAGTAAGAAGGGCGCGTTCGTGCGACTGTAGCTGGTCGGCGAGGCGGCGTGCTTCGGCATCGGGGAGAAGGCGCGTGCGTAGCTCCTCAGGGTTGGGGGGCAAATTTGCGGCTTGCAGATCGGCTACTAGCTTAGTATAGAGTTGATCGTGCTCCTGCTGCTCACGAGCCGTTTCCAGTTCCAACTGGCGGCGTCGCTCGTCAGCACGCGACAATTGACTTTCGTGCTCGCAGAAAGCCTGGTGACTGCTTTCATACGCTTCAGTTAGCTTCTTTACCGCGTCCGTTAGCTGCCGACGTGCCTGCTCTACATCGGAGCCAGCAAAAAATTGCTGGCGCTGCTCCCGCCGACGCTGAATTGCCTCGTGGTGACGCACCAGTTCTGCCTTGCGCGCAGTGAGCCAGTCCTGCGCTTGGGCAAGCGATTTTTTAAGCTCTTCGCTTTGGGCCTGAACGGCGGCGCGCTGGCTTTCGGCCTTGTTCAGCGCCTCTTTATGTTGCTCAAACTCCGTCGTCAGCTGCTCCAACTGCTCAGTCAGGGCGGCGCCATTATCACCCGTAAAAGTGAGTTGAAAGTACGCCAGCATGCTGGTTACCTGCTCCTTAATTTTTGGGGCTCGGTCGTGAACATCGTCCAGCTTCGCGGAGAGCTTGGCTAATTCTTCAATCGCTTGGCGTTGCTGCTGACTGGCAAGCTGCTGTTCGCCATGGGCCTCCGTGCTGCGCATAGCTGCGGCATGACGCTGCTCCTGAAGTTCGCGTAGCTGCTGAGATAGTGCGCGCGCTTGTCTGGGGGCCATTTCTTCCTCTTCCCCGACAGCGGCCGGTGAATCTGTAGATTCTCCGTCGAAATTTGCCCCCCAGCATTCTCCAGCATGCCCGCCGCCGTCAGCAGCTTCTGCACGCGGCCATTCAGAGCCCTTACCTGCTGGCCCAATGCTTCTTCCCGCTCTTTGTCACGTTGCAGCGAATCAGCCGTTACGCCGAGCGCCCCCAGCGCAAAGGGGTGCTCCGTGGCGCCGCACAAAGGACATGGCTGACCTGCTTCCAAATAGTGCCGCGCCTCCTCATGACTTAAAATCAACTGCTGGGTCTGAACTAGCAAGCGCAGATCCGTCAGGTGCTTTTCCTGCGCTGCGTGCTGCTCCTGCAAGCTTGCCACAAACTGTTGCAAACGCGCCAGCCAGGTATCCCGCTCCGCTTCTACTTGCTGTTGGACTGTCGCTAAGTCGCCGGCCTGCTTTACAGCCTCAGTCTGCCGGGCGGTCGCCTGCGCGCTTAGCTGCTGAGCTTGTTGCAGCGCCAGGGTTTGCGTCTTCTGCTGGGTTTTGAGCTCCTGTAGCTCCCGATCTACGTCGGCCAGGTCTTCGAGATGGCTGCTAAGTTGGGGCCGAATGGTTGGCAAGTCAATGCGGCGCCCGTGCAGCGTAAGCCAAGCAGAAAGCTCTTTTAGCTGGTCACTGAGGCGGCTGGCTTGTGCTATAGCCTGCTCATAGTCAGCTTTCTGTTGCTTGCACTGTTCATTGCGCTGCTCGTACTCCTGCTTTTCCCTGGTGAGCTGGGCTTCCTCGGCCTGAATCACCGCGTCTAGCTTCTCAGCTTCCAGCAACTTCGGGTTTTGCTCCTCCTGCTGTGCTAGCGCCGCGTCGCGCGCCTGCTGCACCGTCGCCCTGCTTACGAGTGCCACATCGAGCTGTTGTTGGAGCTGCGGACGCTTCTCCAGCGCCAGCGCCTCCTCCTCACGCATGCGCTGCAATCGGATACCAGCAGCTTGCAACAGTTCCCAAGGTGTACGAAAGGGAAGGGCCTGCTCGTGCGCGGTAAGGCGCTGCCGCAAGGGAGATAAGTCTTCCGCCTCGGCAGCAAGAGTAGCAAGGCTCGCTTGGTTTCGCTGCTGGCGGGTAGCTAAGTCAGCGAGTTTCGTGAGCCAGATTTGGGCTTCCTGTAATTGCTGCTGCGTAGCAGTGCTGGCTTGTACCTGCTGCGCAATAGCAGTCATTTCGGTTTCCAGCGCTGTTACCTCCTCATCGGATAGAAGCGTAACGCCGGCCAGACCCGTCCGTAGGACCTCTACCTGCTGGGCTTCTTCCTTAGCCTTCCGAAAGGCAAAAACCGAAATATCGGAGTACTTGCGCGTATCCGTAATCTTCTCCAGCAGCTGGGCCCGCTCGCCGGCGCTCGACTTCAAAAACCGCGTAAACTCGCCCTGGGCCAGCAGTACAGACCGTAGAAACTGCCGATACTCCAGTCCGCTCAGTTCCGCCACCCGCGCTGGCACCCTGGATTTGTAGCTTTCAATAATGGGCCAATTGTCGTCGGGTGCGTCGGAGGGAGTAGTGGGCTCCTCGCTGAGTTCCATGCGCGAATCCTGGAGCTTGCCCTCGGCTTTCTTGCGCGCCCGATACTGACCCCACTTCGAGCGGTAGCGACGCCCGTTTACCTGAAATTCTACCTCGGCCCAGCTCTCGCCCGTACCGTGACTCATGACCTGCTCTACGCCACCCTCATGGCGCGGCACCTGCCCATAAAGAGCCAGCGTGATAGCATCAAGAATAGTGGTTTTGCCGGCACCCGTGGGGCCGGTAATGGCAAACAACCCCGCATCGGAAAGAGGCGAGTGACTGAAATCTATTTCATGCTGTCCGCGCAGCGAGTTAAGATTGGAGAAACGGACGCGGAGTATTTTCATTCAATGGGTAAGGTTATGGTGGATATACTCCCAGTCGCCAGCAGTACAAAGCCCAATACCACTATGCATAGTCACCCCACCATCGTTAATTGGTAATTCAGAAAATATTAGTGGTGCATCATTATCAGGAAATTCTATTAGGCAATGCATTGCATGGCCGTGTTCAAGCCTGTTGATTTTATGATGGTACAGGAAAGCATGGCGTACAACTGTTCGCTGCTGCCAGTATCTATTCGGATTATTTAATTCAAATATGTAGTCATAAAACTTCGGTAGGTCAATATCAGCATAGCAGTAATCGGTAGTTACGGATGCCCATCTGGGAGAAGTAAGATACTTCTTAAAGTGGCTGTAAGCAGGTGGAAATTCACCTAATCTATCTCGGATAATGAGATACCGTTGATTATATGCAACGTCAGTTTCAGAACGCATAATCAGTCTAACTTACCCTTGCCGCATCAGTTCCAGCAACTCATCAAACGCGCCTAACAGCTCTGTACGCGCTTCTTCGGGCTCTTCCTCCAACCGTTTCTCGAACACTTCGCGCTCAGTGAAGTCGTGGAGGCTGCGGGTGAGCGGTTCAGGGTCGTCGCCGAGAGGACGCAGGGTGAGCAGGCGGAAATGACGACGCGCCAGTACTTCCAACTGGGTGCGGTCGAGTTGGGTGATGACGGCCAATAGTTGCTCCGCTACTTCTAGCTGCGACAGTTCAGAGCGCACTTCTACGTCGGCCCAGGCGGGTAGCTGGTAGCCCGCGTTGTCATAGGCCGCCAGGCGCACCAGCACTTCATCAAGCGGGCCATGGAAACGTACCAGCCGCCGGGCGCTGGGCACAGGCAGAGCTTCGATGGCAAGGCTCTGGGGGGCAAATTCCAGCAGCAACACCTCCTTGGGATGGTCTATTTCGGAGAAAGACAGCGGAATAGGAGAGCCGGAATAGCGTATATGCTCACGCCCACCCACGCGCTGGGGACGGTGCAGATGCCCCAAGGCCACATAGTCGAACAGCGTCGGGAAGTGGTCGGCGGTGACTTGGCCGAGGTTGCCAACGTGAATAGTGCGCTCCGAATCGGAAGGCGAAGCGCCGGCCGCATAGAGGTGGCCGGTGGCCAATACAGGCACCCCAGCAGCTTTTAGTTGCCATACCATTTCTATCTCCGATACGCGGGCATAGTGGTCAGCAATGCCTTGCCGGATACGCTCTTCCCGCTCTTCCGCCGCCTCGCCGGGCACCGATAGGCGCACGTCCCGGTCGCGGAGGAATGGGATGGCGCACACCACAAGCCCCGGCTTGCCAGCAGCGTTATCTAATACAATTACTTGGTCCTCAAAACAGTCGGGTACACAGCCAACCACGTGTACGCGCAGATGGCGCAGCAAGCGGGCGGGCGCGTTGAGCGTCGCCGGCGAATCATGGTTGCCCCCCACTAGCACAATGTCGCGGCAGTCGGTGGCCTGCATCTGCAGCAAAAACGAATAATAGAGTTCCAGAGCCGCATTGGAGGGCGAGCCGGTATCGAAGATGTCGCCGGCCACTACCAGCACTTCCACGCGCTGGGCCTGAATAGTTTCAACCAGCCAACGCAGAAAATGACGGTGCTCCTCGGTGCGCTCGTGGCCGCCATTGAAGCGTTGGCCCAAGTGCCAATCGGCGGTATGTAGTACACGCATAGACTTCAAAGGTAAAGCGCAAACAGGAGGTTCCCACAGCACAAAAACGCTGAGGCACCCTGAAGATCACAAATGACCTCAGCGTGCCTCAGCGTTTTTACTCTGAGAGACGTTTGCGCAAGCTCGACTAATGCACGGCCTGCGACTGAAACTCTGTCACGGCTTCACCTAAGTCAAATACCTCTGCTTGAGGCAGGGCCACTTGCAATATACTGCTGCCCGCCGCCGAGCGGTAACCGCCGGCGCAGTGCACCAGAATTGGCTTGTCGGTGGGCACTTCGTAGGCTCGTTCGCGGAGCTCCGGCAGCGGAATTTTCAGCGCTTCCGGGAAAATAGGCTGCTGGGTTTCGGCGCGGTTGCGAATGTCTACGATGGTAAAGTCTTCAGGCCGCTCGCGCACGCGGGCAACGTCGAGGTCGGGACTGTTGGCCGGTAGTTGAGCAGGAGTGAGGAGTGCGCCTGCAATATTGGTTTCGTAGCCAATCTTAGCCGCTTTGCGAATCACGGCATCCAGCGCAATCTGCGTGTCGGCCAGCAGGTAGAACTTCTCCTTTGGACCGACAATTGAGCCGAGCCAGGTTTCAAATTTGCCCCCGTCCATCAGATTAATAGCTCCCGGCAAGTGACCAGCACGAAACTGAGCAGCCGGCCGGGTGTCAATAATCAGCGTGCTGGGCACCAACTCAGAAGCCGAATGTACGCGCGGTACGGCCCGCACGCTATCCTCAAACGGCTGAGCGCCCAAGCGGTTCAGCACTACATCGTGCCCAAAATACTTAGGTACAAAAGGCTGATCCTCAAGCAGTACTTTAATAAACTCCTCCTGCGACATCGGCTGCAGGGCGTAATTGGTTTTTAGCTCTTTACCAATGCTGCTGTCCAGATCGGTGCTGGTAGTTTTGCCGCAGAGTGAACCGGGGCCGTGGGCCGGATAAACGCGCGTAGTGGGGGGCAACGTCATCAGCTTCTGACGGGTGCTTTGGTAAAGCAGGCCGGCTAGCTCTTCGCGCTTGTGGCCGCCTACGGCTTCTTCCTCGCGTAAGTCGGGGCGGCCTACATCACCCACGAAAAGGGTGTCGCCGGTGAATACGGCGCGGGTTTGGCCCAGCTCATCAATCAGCAGAATAGAAATACTGTCGGGTGAGTGGCCAGGCGTGTTCAGTGCGTGCAGCTCAACGGTGCCAAGCGTGATGCGGTCGCCGTCGTCGAAGGGCTGGTGCGGATAGAGGGCTTTTACCAGCTTGCTGCAATAAATAGTGGCGTCGGTTTCCTCGGCTATTTCGAGGTGGGAGGAAACGAAGTCGGCGTGCGGGTGGGTCTCAATAATGGCTACGATGCTAGCGTCGTGCTCGTCGGCGAAATCGTAGTAAGGTTGCGGATCGCGGGCTGGGTCGATAATGGCCATGTAGCGGCCGGAGCGGATAATGTAGCTAGCGTGGGCAAGGCCCTTATCATAAAACTGTTGAATCTGTACCGACCCGGTACTACTGGGCAAAGGGCTCATGGTGGTAGGTTGTGGTGGCGAGGCAACGCCTTCCGTAACGGAGAGGCGGCCGGCGGCTAGACCAGCGCTCATTTTCAAATATAAGAAGGCGCAGCCTTCTCTAACAGAAACTGCGAAAAACCAACCTAAGTTTACTCATCAAGCAAATGATTGTCAAGCGAATACTTGGTTAAATTAAGTGCAGAGCTTCGGCCATATGCGCTTCACTGTGAACGTGCCGGCTTCATCGCACCCAATGCGCATCGCTTGGACTTCACATAAAAAAGCCCCCAGCCACTCGGCTGGGGGCTTTTTGCTACTGCTCGGGGCGTTTAGCCGCGGGCTTTCATTCTGCCGCCTTTGCGGTTGGCCATGCGCTCGGTGCGCTGCTGCTCGTACTTGGCGTATTGGTCGGCCGTCAGGATAGATTTGAGCTGGGCATCGTGCCGGTCGCGGGCGGCTTTGGCTTTCTGGCGGTTTTCGACATTCTTGGCACGCACGGCATCCATCTCCTTGGCCTGCGCCAAGTTCAATTGCCGTACTTTCGCCGTTTGCTCAGCGCTCAGGCCCAACGACTTGGATAAGTTAGCGGCCCGAGCTTCGGCGCGCTGCTCTGGGGTTTTATTGGCCATCTGACCGCGTTGGGCACGGCCCTGGGCTGGCTTGGCGGCTGGAGTTTGGGCGAATGCAGCGCCAGCAGTCAAAGTGAAAGCGGCGAACAGGATGAGCATCTTTTTCATGGGAAGTGAGTCTGTGGGTGAAATTTGATGCTTGGATGCAGATGCCATTCCAAGGTTTAATGGCCCCAAGCCAAGAGCAGATTATACCTGTTGGCGCCGCCTGAACCGGAATATCGCCTATATTCGGGCCACGCAGCCGCTATTTAGGGGCCGCTATTGCCTCTTTTCACTCCAATTCTCACCTTCTATTTCTCCTCTTTTCTTCCTTTATGGCAAACATTTTCGCCAAAAAACCCCTGGCTCAGCTGCTGGGAGAAGCTAATAGTTCCGGCGAAGGCACGCTGAAGCGTACCCTCGGCGCCTTAAATCTGATGGCACTGGGCATCGGGGCCATCATCGGAGCTGGCCTGTTTGTGCGCACAGCGGCGGCGGCGGCCCAGGCTTCCGGTCCGGGCGTTACGCTGGCCTTCATCGTGGCTGCCATTGGCTGCGCTTTCGCAGGCTTGTGCTACGCCGAGTTCGCCGCGATGATCCCCATCGCTGGCTCGGCTTACACGTATGCCTACACCACCATGGGCGAGTTTGTCGCCTGGATTATCGGTTGGGCGCTGATTATGGAGTACGCCTTGGGTGCCGCTACGGTATCTATTGCCTGGAGCGAGTACCTGAATAAGCTCTTGGAAGTCTTTGGCACCAGTATACCCTACAACTTAAGCCACTCGCCCTTCGAAAGCGCCGTGGTGGATGGCGTAACGCAGCACGGACTCATCAACCTGCCAGCCTTGTTGGTTATCGTGGCGTTATCGCTGCTACTTATCAAAGGCACGCAAGAGTCGGCAGCTTTCAATGCTATCATCGTGGTAGTGAAAGTGGCTATCGTTCTGATATTCATTGCTGTAGGCTGGCAGTTTATCGACCCAGCTAACCACACGCCTTACCTGATTCCTGAGAACGCCGAGCCAGTGAAAAACGCGGCGGGCACTGTCGTGCGCGAGTACACAGCTTGGAATAAGCATGGCTGGGGCGGCGTATTGGGCGGCGCGGCCATCGTGTTCTTTGCCTTCATCGGTTTCGATGCTGTAAGTACGGCTGCGCAGGAAGCTAAAAACCCTAAGCGCGACATGCCAATCGGTATTCTGGGCTCGTTGGCGGTGTGTACTGTTCTGTACATTCTCTTCGGCCACGTGCTGACGGGCGTTGCCAACTGGCGCGAATTTGCCGACCCAGCTCTGGGCGGTGAGGCTTCCGTAACCTACGCTATTTCGGCGCACATGCCCGGCTTCGAGTGGCTGGCTACGGCCGTAACGGTGGCTATTCTGGCCGGATTCTCTTCGGTTATTCTGGTAATGCTCATGGGCCAAAGCCGCGTGTTTTTCTCGATGGCAAATGACGGCCTGATGCCAAAAGCCTTCTCGGAGTTACACCCTAAGTTCCGCACGCCTTACAAGTCAAACCTAGCGTTGCTGGTGTTTGTGGGTGCTTTTGCTGCCTTCGTACCCGGCTCTTTGGCCGGTGACCTGACCTCTTTCGGTACGCTGCTGGCTTTCGTGCTGGTGTCGGCTGGCGTGTGGATCATGCGTCGCACCGACCCGCAGCAGCACCGCCCGTTCCGTTCGCCGCTGTCGTCGCCCGCGTTCCCCTTCGTGCCAATTATGGGTATCGTAGTCTGCTTAGGCATGATTGCCGCCCTCGATGCGTTCACTTTGAAAGTGGCAATGGGCTGGATGCTGCTCGGTTTCATTGTGTACTTTATCTATGGCAAGCGCAATAGCAAGCTGCAACAAGGCATTGTAGTAGTGCCGGTTGAGATGGAAGAACAAGCCTTTATCGAGCCCGACAAAGACAATTTGTAGTATCGATTTTGAGCACAAAAAAGCCCCCAGAGTTGTTCTGGGGGCTTTTTTGTGCGGTCAACCAGAGAATAGGTTATTTCTTCTTGGTGGCAGCGGTTACTTCGCTTTGCAGCTTCACCACTTTGTCGCCGTTTTCCTGCACAATCACGAAAGCGGGGTTCTCGGCGGTGCCGTTGCGGGTAATGTCGCTGCCTTTGATCTTTTTAGTGACGGATTCCTTGTGGACTTCCTCGATTTTGCCGCTGGCCGTGCCAGTGCCATATTTCCAGGTAACGGTGGTGCCTTTGCGCATGGGAATTAGGAGCTTAGTGCTTGATACGTACTGCTATGTTTGCTATAAACCGTGTACTCAGGTAGTCAGCACATTGTTGCGAAGCGTGCTAGGATAATGCGGCGCAATCGGCCTATGGCTTAGCAGCTTCAAATGAGTACTTTAGGCCGCCAGTCTTGTACCACTAGCCATACTTTATGCCCAAAAGTTACGTAGCCGCGCTGCTCTTCTTTGTTACGATGATTGGCGACCCAGCTTACGCCCAAACTGTCACGAAGCAGCAAGCCAAGGCCCGCAAACTGCACGAGCGGCTTTATACAGTGGATAGCCACGAAGACACACCTAATGAGAATCTGCTGAACCCTCGCTTTGACCTGACGAAAGATAATAACCCCGACTCTGCCCAGGTTGATTTGCCCAAAATGCGCCGGGGTGGCCTCGACGCCGCTTTCTGGGTGGTGTATATGGGGCAAGGGCCGCGCAACGAGGAAGGCACGGCAGTAGCCCAGCAGCAGGCGCAGGCAATGTTTTCGGGTATTGAAAAGGCCGTGCAAGCTCATCCTGCGGAGTTAGCTATGGCTACTACACCTGCCGAAGCGCTAGCCTTGGGCAAAGCTGGCAAGCGGGCCATTTTTATTGGAATGGAAAATGGCTTTCCCGTCGGCCGCGATTTAAACAAGGTGCAAGCCTACTACAATCAGGGAGTGCGCTACCTCACACTGTGCCACTCATCCAACAACGAAATATGCGACTCCGCCACCGACCCTAAAGGCCCTGAATATCAGGGTCTGAGTCCGTTTGGGGAGCAGGTGGTATCTGAGATGAACCGCCTAGGCATGATGGTCGATGTATCGCACACCTCCGACTCGACTTTCTACGATGTGCTGCGGCTATCACGCGTGCCAGTCATTGCCTCTCACTCCAGCTGCCGCGCCTTGGCCGATGTGCCTCGCAACCTCTCCGACGAAATGCTGCGCGCCTTGGCTCGGAATGGTGGAGTAATTCAGATTAATTTTTACGGGCCTTATGTAAAGACGGAAGCCAAAAGCCCCGAGCGAGTGGCGGCTGAGCAGGCTTTCTTCGCTAAATGGCAAATCAAAACATCGTTGAATGTGTACGGCTTGCCTACCGAATCGCAGAAAGAGGCTTTAGCTGAGCTGCGTCAATTACAAAAGCAATTTCCGGTGCCATTGGCTACCGTCCAGGATGCCGCCAACCAAATTGACCACGCCGTGAAAGTCGCCGGCATCGATCACGTAGGCATCGGCTCCGACTTTGATGGCGGCAGCGTGCTGACCGGCCTGCGCGATGTAGGCGACTTGCCCGCTTTGACGGAGGAGCTACTGCGACGGGGCTACTCGCGCCGCGACCTTGCCAAGATTTGGAGCGGCAACCTATTTCGGGTGATGAGAGCAGTTGAGAAAGGCAAAAGCCGCCCGGCTACGGCTTCCACCTCTAAACCTTAGTGCATGAATTACTGGTCCGTAGCAGGGCTTATTTCTACATTTGATCTGATGCCGACTGCAAGGTTGGCGCGCATACTTCTTTCGTTCTTTACCTAACCCAAAACCTTAATGCATACTTCTATTCCTCGATTGGGACTGGTGGGTGGGCTGGTCCTGAGTAGCCTCGGCGCCTACGCTCAAACCAGCACATTCCCCCGCAACGGCGTGTACGACCAGCGACCGGGCTTGTACGCCTTCACCCACGCCACTATTTTCACCGATTACAAAACCAAGCTCACCGACGCTACGCTCCTGATTCGGGATGGCAAGGTAGAAGCGGTGGGCAACAACGTGAAGATTCCGGCCGGCGCCGTGGTGCAAGACTTGAAAGGCAAGTACATCTACCCTGGCTTCGTGGATTTGGCCGCTAGCTACGGCTTGCCCGAAGTAAAGCCAGCGGAACGAACCGCTCGCCGGCCGCCGCCACAGTTCGAAAGCAAAAAAGGTGGTGCCTACGACTGGAACCAAGCCGTGCACCCCGAAACCGACGCGGCCAGTGACTTCCGACTGAACGAAGAACAGGCCGATGCATATCGTAAGATGGGCTTTGGGGCGGTGCTCACGCAGCAGCCCGACGGTATTGCCCGCGGTACCGCGGCGCTCGTAACGCTGGCTACCACCGGCCGCCGCGAAAACGAGGTTATCCTTACTGACAGAGCTGCTGCTGGATTTTCCTTTAACAAAGGCACCAGCACCCAGAATTATCCCGGCTCGTTGATGGGCAGCATCGCGCTGCTGCGCCAAACGTATCTGGACGCCGAATGGAATCAGCGCAACCCCACCAAAGAGCAGAACCTGTCGTTGCGCGCATTTCAGGAGCAGCGCCGTTTGCCCCAGTTTTTTGAGGTGAGCGACAAGCTGAACGCCCTGCGGGCCGACAAACTAGGCGATGAGTTCAAAACGCAATTCATCATCAAAGGCCGCGGCGACGAGTACCAGCGCATCGCCGACATTAAAGCCACCGGCGCCCCATTTATCCTCAACCTTAACTTCCCGGATGCTTATAACGTGGACGACGTGTATGACGCCTCACGCATTCCGTTGGAAGATCTGAAGCATTGGGAAATGGCCCCCGCCAACGCAGCTTTGCTTGCTAAAGCCGGCGTACCCATTGCGTTGTCAGCTACTGATCTAAAAGACAAAAAGAAGTTTCTGCCCAACCTGCGCAAGGCCATCCAATATGGTCTGAGCGAAGAGCAAGCCCTGCGTGCCCTTACTGCTACGCCCGCCGAGCTAATCAAAGCCCAGGACAAAGTAGGCAGCTTGAAGCCGGGCCTGACGGCCAATTTCCTGGTCTGCTCGAATCGGTTGTTTGCCGAGGATAACGTGATGCTCGACAACTGGGTGCAGGGCGAACGCTACCAGCTCAGCAACCTGCCTGCCGACTACCGCGGCGTGTATACATTGCAGGTAGGCAATCGCCCTGCCATGCAAATGCGGTTAGCAGGTAAGCCTGAAGCGCCGGAGTTGAAAATAGCTTTGGCACCCAAAGACACGGTCCGGGGGGCAATTTCGGTGCAGGGTGAGTTGGCTACCATCGTGTACAACCCCACGCCCAAAGACAAAACTACCTCCGTGCGCCTAAGTGGCTACTTCACGCCCGAAACCCGTCAGTTTCAGGGCGATGGACAACTGCCCGATGCGACGCTCGTGAAGTGGTCGGCGAAGCGCCAGGAGGTAGCCAGCCAAGCTGCCAAGCGCGACTCGGCTAAAGCGCCTGAACCCATTCAACTCGGTTCTATGCTGTATCCGTTTGCGGCCTACGGGCGCGCGGCAATGCCTCAGCAGGAAACCGTGTTAATCAAAAACGCCACCGTGTGGACCAGCGAAGCCGCTGGTAAGCTGGAAGGCACCGACGTATTGCTGGTGGGGGGCAAAATTTCCAAAGTCGGCAAGAATTTGTCGGCTAAGGATGCCCGCGTAATTGATGGCACAGGCAAGCACCTCACGCCCGGCATCATCGACGAGCATTCGCACATCGCCGTAATCGGTGGCGTAAACGAAGGCACACAGGCGGTTACCTCGGAGGTGCGCATTGGTGACGTGCTCGACCCCGAGGATATAGATCTGTACCGCGACCTAGCGGGCGGCGTAACGGCGGCTCAATTGCTACACGGCTCGGCGAACCCCATCGGAGGCCAGTCGCAACTTATCAAGATTCGCTGGGGCGGTGCTCCCGAGGATTTGAAAGTGGCGGGCGCTGACGGGTTTATCAAGTTTGCTTTGGGTGAAAACGTGAAGCAGTCGAACGCGGGCGAGGCCAACGTGCTGCGCTTTCCGCAGTCGCGCATGGGCGTGGAGCAGGTGTTTGTCGATGCCTTCACGCGAGCAAGGGAGTACGAAAAGGAGTGGGCCGCTTACAACAAGCTCAGCAAAGGCAAGCAGAAGAAAGCCGAAGCCCCGCGCCGCGACCTAGAACTTGATGCGCTGGTTGAAATCCTGAATAACAAGCGTTTTATTACCTGCCACAGCTACGTGCAGAGCGAAATCAACATGCTCATCAACGTAGCCGACCGCTTGGGCTTCAAAGTGAACACCTTCACGCACATTCTGGAAGGCTACAAAGTGGCCGATAAAATGAAGGCGCACGGCGCTGCTGCCAGCACCTTCGCCGACTGGTGGGGCTATAAAAACGAGGTGCGCGACGCCATTCCTTACAACGCCGCTATCATGCACGACGCTGGCCTCACGGTTGCCATCAACTCGGATGATGCTGAGATGAGCCGCCGCCTCAATCAGGAGGCTGCTAAGACGGTGAAATACGGCGCCTTGTCGGAAGAGGAAGCCATGAAGCTGGTCACGATTAATCCGGCCAAAATGCTGCATGTCGACAATAAGATGGGTAGCATCAAGGAAGGCAAAGACGCCGATGTGGTGCTGTGGAGCGCTCATCCGCTCAGCATTTATGCTCACGCGGAGCGCACCTTCGTTGATGGCCGCCAGATGTTTGACATTGAATCGGATAAGGTGATGCGCCAGGAAATGGAGAAAGAGCGCCTGCGCATCGTGCAGAAAATGCTGGCTGCCAAGAAAGGCGGCGCGCCTACTCAAACGCCGATAGCTAAAGCAACGGGCCATTTTCACTGCGACTCGGTAGGGGAGGAGAAGGAATTGGATAAGTAAAAAGTAAAGCCATTCTCGTCCTCGCAAGGGGAAGTGAACTGCATTACAAACCCATAGAAACTCAATCATGAAGCATATACTTCTTTCTTTAAGCCTGCTTACTGCCGTATCGGCGGCGGCGCAGGTTCCGATGCCCGCTCCGGCCCAAGGGCGACCCATTCTGCTGGTGGGGGGCAATTTGCACGTAGGCAACGGCACCGTGGTGCCCAACGCGGCCGTGGCCTTCGATAAGGGCCGCATAACGTATGCTGGCGCGCAAAATGGCTTTACCCAACGCGAAGGCTACGAGGTAGTTGACGTAAAGGGCCAGGAAATTTATCCTGGTCTGATTTTGCCAAACACTACCCTAGGTCTTACCGAAACTGAGTCGATTCGGGCAACGGTAGATGAGCAGGAAGTGGGCACGATGAACCCCAACGTGCGTTCGCTTATTGCCTACAACACCGACTCCGACATCATCCCGACGGTGCGCACCAATGGCGTGCTGCTGGCCCAGATTACGCCTCGTGGCGGCATGCTTTCCGGCCAAAGCAGCATCGTGCAGCTTGATGCCTGGAATTGGCAGGACGCCGCTGTACGCGCCGACGATGGCATGCACCTGAACTGGCCGCAGATGATTCTGAAGCTGAGCCCAGCGGAGGACGAGAAAGCAGTGGAAAGGCGCATCAAGGAGCGTCAGACGCAGCTGCGCGAGCTGGAGGTAATGTTCACGGAAGCGGCTGCTTATAAGAATTTGCCTTCTAGTCGCCGCGAAAACCTTCGCCTCTCCGCGTTGGGGGGCATTTTTGATGGCTCCAAAACGCTGTTCATCCATGCCGATTACGGTAAGGAGATTATAGAAGCAGTAAGCTTCGCCAAGCGCTTAGGGGTGCAGAAAGTAGCCGTTATTGGTGCCCGCGATGCGTGGATGATGCTCGACTTCCTGAAGCAGCACGACATTGCCGTTGTCCTGTCACGCACGCACGCGCTGCCCCGCCGCCCCGGCGACGACTACGACCTGCCCTACAAATTGCCGCATATGTTGCAACAAGCGGGCATCCGTTTTTGCCTTGATTATGAAGGCAGTATGGAAACAGCCGGCTCCCGCAACCTAGCCTTTATTGCCGGTACTGCCGCCGGCCACGGCCTCACGCAAGAGCAGGCTGTTACGGCTGTTACGCTGAGCCCGGCCCGCATCCTAGGTATTGATAAAGACTACGGTAGCCTCGAAAACGGCAAAAGCGCCACGCTAGTCGTGAGCACCGGCGACCTGCTGGACATGCGCACGAACAACATTACTCATGCCTACATCGATGGCCGCGCTTTCAGCCCAGAGAATAAGCAGGTGTATCTGAACCGGAAGTTTCGGGGCAAGTATGGTATGCCAGTAGGAGTGAAGTAGAGAAGCATGACATTGACTAAAAAAGCCCCACAGAAGATTTCTGGGGGCTTTTTTAGTCAATGTCATGCAGAGGCGGAGCCGAAGCATCTCGCGTGTTTAGTGAGAGTGGTAATCAGACGTCAGCACGCGAGATGCTTCGGCTCCGCCTCTGCATGACCGTCTTATTAGAAAGATTGGATGGTAGAGGCAGCTACATCAACCTTCGATTTGATAGCCAATGGGCTTGAAGGCGTAGTTGTTCGACATTTCTGCTGAGCAGGCGGTTAATCCTACCAGCAAATCCATTTTAGCCTCAAGTACCACATAATCACCAGCTTTGCTTTTAGGCGGGAGCACATCTACCTTGCCGGTATTGCCATCCACGGTTACGTGCATGAAGATGTTAAAGCAAATGGGAATGGCATCGGGGCTGATACCATGCTCCGCGAGAGCCGCGCTGAGGTTACCAAAACAGCCGCGGTGTGGCTGCTGGTGCCCATAGATAATGCGGAATGTATCGGCGCTACAGGGCGTAAGCAGAAAGTCGTGGCGGCCCACTGTATCCTCCACCATGTCGAACATGACGTTGCTGCGGTTGGAATAGAAAGGGTGTCCTTTGGTCAGGAAGATGGTTTCGGCGTAATCAATGGTGCGACCGGAAGAAAGGTATTCGGCCTTATCCTCCAAGTTATAGCACACAAAATCAGCCACTTGTTCGCCCTGGATGTCGACCACTCGTAGGCGCTGGCCCTTTTTTACTAGGAAGGAAGTACCGCTACGCGGCGGTATGATGGTTAGCTGCTGCATGTTGACTTAAAAAAGGGCATTTCCAGGCTTGGTCGTACACCTTGCCACTGTATTGGTACACTTCGGATGCTTGGCCGTAATCTTCCAACATCGGGTTGATTGAGCCGGAAAACGCCACATCGCGGGTGCGAATAGTGTTGCGCAAACCGTCATAGCGGCTGTTCGCCCGAATCTGCTCAAACTGTGCGTGGGCATTAAATACCAGCGTTGGATACTTAAACCGGCGTGCCAGCCGGCTACTACCAGGATGCAAACCAATGATAAAAAAGGCTTCTTCCTTTAGGCTAAAGCTGAAATCGGGGGAGTTGGGGTCAGACACTACACGCTTGTCGTAACCATAGCGCTGCGCATCTAGGTTGGATAAGGCCTGTAAGCGCTGCCACAGAAACTCTTCAAACTGAGCTTCGTTGGGGTTTTCAGGCCCTTTGAAAATGATGGCCAAGCTGTGGTATAGCTTAGTCGACTGCCGGTATTCATCCACAAAGTCATAAATGAATTGCAGAATGGCTGCGTCGTCCTTGGGGCAGGCCATATGATCTACTACCAAGCACTTTATCTGATTCCAGGTAAGGGCAGTCTTAGCAGCTACACATGGGAATTCTTTGTTATTTATAAAATCGAAGTATTCCGATGATATAATATTATATTCAGTATCAAGCATATAAGCTACTCAAGTGAAACGGAGCGTGCGGAATAATTAAAATCCTGACTTTCGTTAACGAGTAGATTATTTGGAAGGTTGAGCTTTTTGCGAGAAAAAGTTAAACAGAACAGTAGCGTTTATTTTGTTAAAAACGCTTTTACGCAGTAAAAAAGGCCTTTTTTTATTTTTGTTTCGTTAGGTTTGGAGTTCAAAGAAAACCGCAGCGACGCTGGTAGTTTCTATTTTAAGCTAGGGTCAGTTGCGCCTTTAAAGCACTTGATACGATACACTAGAAACTATCATACAAGAAGATTTAACGTATATTTCTAAATGCTGTTGATGAAAATTTATCTGGGCATGTTGCAATCTGCGGTGGATAGCAGCTGCGTAGATTATTCTGCTTGATAATTTGCGCCATATGAACGAGCCAGTAGCCGACGGTTTCATTGCTGTGTTGGTGCTTGATGATCACCAAATGGTGATTGAGGGCGTGAAGACACTGTTGAAATCAAAGCCCAATATCCGGGTGGTAGCCGAAGCAAATCGGGGGGCTGATGCGCTGCAGTTGCTACTTAAGCACCCAGAAGTGCGGGTAGTACTCACCGACCTGAGTATGCCTCAAATGTCAGGGCTGGAGTTTATTCGGGCGGCGCGTGAAGTCAACGAGAATCTGCGCATCGTGGCGCTGAGCATGTTCTTTGACCAAGCATCCGTCACCGACGTGCTTAACGCTGGCGGCTGTGGCTACATGCTCAAGAGTTTGGGCCCGGATGAGCTAATCCATGCTATTGAGCAAGTGGCTTCGGGCCACACATACTTTAGCCCGGAGGTAGGCTCAATGCTGCTGCAAAATATGGAGCTTGCTACTCTGAGGCCAACTCCTACAGTAGGTGCCCCTGTGCCCCTGACCCAACGGGAGCGGGAGGTGCTCGAGCTAATCAGTAAAGAGTACTCCAATCATCACATTGCTGAAAAGCTGTTCATCAGCGAACGAACGGTGGAAACGCATCGCAAGAATATCTTAACCAAGACCAACTCTAAGTCGATTATTGGCTTAATTCGCTACGCGCTTCGCTATAAGCTTATACAGTAAATGCAACTTTCTGCATACTCTTAGCCTCTACAGTTTGTGGGGGCTTTTTTTATGCGTTTTGGGCAAAGTTGCCGGTCCTACGATCAAGAATCATTTTAGGTTACGGACTGAGGGTGAGATTTATCCGAATCAATAAAGCCTTTAATTAAGCTTTAAATGCACTATTCGTAGGTAGTATCCGGGCTAGTACGGATGTCAGGTTACGTACTGCCCCAGACATAAAATTACGGGGAAATACGCATTTACATTTGGATATTAAATAGGCTACCTTAGCATCGTTCAAAAAGATGTTTCAATCTTCATAGTTGGCAAACACAGAAATAGAACTTGTTCTTTTCACCAGAGGTATCACTTTCCCTACAATCTCTACACACCAAAATTTCACACTATAAAGCAAACTTACCATGCCGTCCAAGATCCTTTCCTTCATTTGCCACGCTCCCGGAATGATGCCTGGGTCGTATCCATCAGTTCCAACTATGCCTACCTCTCGGTCTGCAGAGCGCAAGGTAGAAGCCAAGAGCACTGCCGCTCCAACTGGCCACTTCGCAGCTATTTATGAGAACGACCGGTTCGTTCGCTTCAAGTACATCAACAATGCTATTAGCTAATTACTGCTTTATGCTTAGGTAACGTTAATCTTATCGATATTTCTTATAGCTACACTTATCATTATCAACCGCCGCTCTTGCCCTAGGCAAGAGCGGCGGTTCTCGTTTGGGACTAAGCAGTTCAGATTTACGCTAACTTGCAGCCCAGTCCATTTAATCGCGTGCATGCTCCCTTCGCCGCTTCGCTTTCTGCTCTTTTTACTGGCCTTCGCTATGGCAGGCCCACTTTTCGCCCAAAACACGCCTTTTATTCCTGATGAGAAGGCTTACTATGGCATTGCCGCCCGTGGTAGCGGCCGGTCGCTGGACGTAGCCAATTCCTCGCTTGAGTCGGGAGCGGCCATGGTGCAGTGGGAGTTTACCCACGCCCCTAGCCAGCAGTGGCGCTTTGTGCGCGTGATGCCCGGCAGCGACTATTTTCGGATTGAAGGTCGCCAAAGCGGTAAATGCCTGACTGTAGATAAACCCGATGAAAATGCCCCCCTAGTGCAGCGGCCCTATACGGGCAGCCTGTACCAGCAGTGGCGCTTGGTGCCGGGCGGGCCGGCGGGCAGCCTGCAACTCATTAGTAAGGGCAACGATCGTTGCATCTCTGTAGCCTCAGCCGATAAGGCGAACGGAACTCCCGTGGTTTCGCAGAAGCCCGCCAACCGAGCTACCCAGCAATGGCGCTTATTCAAGCTTCGTCTGAATGTGGATGCCAGCTTACCCGGCTTTGGACCACCCCAGGCCTTGAATACCCTGAACACATCTGGCAATGAACTGCAACCCGTACTGGCGCCCGATAACTCGACCTTGTTTTTTGTGCGCACCAAGTTTGCCGGCAATATGGAAGGCAACGCCGAATCGGGAGATATCTGGATGAGCCGCTCCGTGGATCAGGGCCGCACCTGGAACCCGGCCACACGCTTCGATGGGCTCAATACGCCCCAGCACAACGGCGTGATGGCCGTAGTAAAGGATGGTTATTATCTATTGGTGCGCGGCTACTACGAGCGCGACGGTACCTTCCACGATGATGGTATTTCGCGGGCTGCTCGTAATGTGGGGGGCAAAAATGGCAACCGTACTGAGCAGCTGGATATTATCAACTATTACTCCACCGGTACAGCCACTACTTTTTTTCAAACGAACGACGAGAAGGTTCTGCTGCTCTCTTTGGAGCGGCCTGAAGGCTACGGCGGCAACGATATTTATATCAGCCAGCCGGCGGGCAAAGGCTCGTGGTCAGAGCCGCGCAACCTAGGCGACGTAGTGAACTCGCCGGGCTTTGAATTTGCCCCCTGGCTTTCTCCCGATGGCAAAACCCTGTATTTCTCTTCTTGGGGCCACGGGGGCTACGGCAGCGCCGACATCTTCGCCAGCACCCGCCTCGATGACTCCTGGACCAAGTGGAGTGAGCCGCGCAACTTAGGGCCCACGCTCAATGGGCCGGGCTTCGATGCATATTTCAGCCTCACGCCCGACGGCAAACAGGCATACTACGCCGCGTCCCGCACGGCTAACGGCCCTGCCGACTTATTCCGGGTAGAGGTTGGCGTAGTGCCTCCCGACTCGGTGGTGGAAACGGTGCCTGCACCAACCTTTGCTGTGGCCCCACCACGGGCACTGCTTACGGGCCGCGTTATCAATGCCAAAACCCAGCAGGCGGTAGCCGCCGAGGTGAAAATTGCGAGTCTAGGGGGCAATTTCTCGTACAATGCCACCTCGCGCGTAGAGGCCGGCACGGGCACCTATCAGTTTACGTTGCCGCCCGGCCGCTACCGGCTATCGGCGGTAAGCGGAGGGTTCCTGACGGCTACGGACACGCTTACCGTTACGGCACCGCTCACCCGCAACCTCCTTTTGGTGCCCGCTGGAGTCGGCTCACGACTTGAGTTGCCAACGCTAATTTTTGCCCAGGGCAAATACAATCTGCTCGGAGCATCTTACGCGGAGCTGAATCGTTTGGCCGGCACTCTCACCGATAATCCCACGGTAAATATTCGTCTGGAAGGCCACACCGATAACCAAGGGAATGCGGCTCTTAACCAAAAGCTGTCGGAGGATAGGGTGACGGAAGTGAAGCGCTACCTCGTAAGTCGCGGCGTGGCCGAGGATCGAATCAGCACCGTAGGGTACGGCGGCACGAAACCGCGCGCCAGCAATGAGCGTGAAGAAACCCGCCGCCTGAATCGGCGCGTGGAGTTTACTATTACCAAGGAGTAAACTCGATTTTCAACTAGGTTTCTAGCTTATTATACTGATGTGTATGCGTCGGTAGAGTAGGGGATACGTTGGCTATTGCGTACCAAAAATGCCCCCCAGCGGCGCGTGTACGTATGTTAGCGCGAGAACAACGTTAGCCAGTGCAGCTTATCACATGAAAGCAACCATTCTGCGCCAGTTTGATTTGCCCGACCTGCCCTCGGCGTCAGGGGTAGAAGTGGTTGGCGACACGGCCTATATCATCGGCGACGATTCGCCTTTTCTCTATTGTTTCGATGCCCGGGCCCTTAAGCCTAACGGCCGTATCACCCTCTTCGAAACGGTGCATTTTAGCTCCGGCCGTTTGCCCAAAAACCTTAAGCCTGACTTGGAGTGCCTAACAGCCGTACCCGCAGCCGGCGGCGACACGGCCCTGCTCGTGTGTGGGTCGGGAGCTACAGCGGAGCGGGAGAAGGGATTCTGGGTGACGCTGCCCAAGCAAGCGGGTGCCGGAGCGGCAGTATATCCTCTGTCTCTGAGTACTTTATATACTGCACTTCGTAAGGCCTTGCCTAAGAGCGTCGTGTTGAATCTGGAGGCTGCGGCCGCCACCACTACAGAGCTGCTGCTTTTTCAACGCACCGTGGGCTCGGGCGCGGGAAATCTGTTATTTCGGCTGCCTTTGCAACAGGCATTAGACTTCATTCAGCATCGTTCGAGCCAGCTGCCGAGTATTCAAACGCAGTTTTATCAATTGCCTAGCATCGCAAAGATACCAGCTGGCTTCTCCGGAGCCACTACGCACAAGGGCAAGCTGTTTGTAACGGCCTCCGTAGAAGATACCAGCGACCCCGTAGCCGATGGTGAAGTGCTAGGCAGCTTCGTAGGCATGCTGGACCTGGCGCAGCGTTCCGACCGACCTCTACAGACGCGCTTCACCCAACTGATTATACCCAATGGCCAACCCTACCGCGGCAAGGTAGAAAGCATAACCGTGCGCCGAGAAATTGCCCCCCAACGCTACGAATTGCTGCTCGTCACCGACGATGATGCAGGCGGCTCCACCGCCGTGCTCGTGGAATTGGAGGCTTAGCGACCAATTGCCTAAACCCTAAGGCAGGATTCGTAGTTAAAAAATCCGGCCGTACTTATTTCGGTCGTTAAGTATCCATTCTTGTTTATCTGAACAATGCCAACCACCACTAAAAACTGGTTTATCACGGGCGTAAGCACGGGCTTCGGTGCTTCGCTGGCCGAATTGCTTTTACAAAAAGGCGACAAAGTAGCCGCCACCTTCCGCCAACAGCAACAAGCCGACGAGTTCACCCAAAAAGCCGGCGATAATGGCCGCGGCTTCGTCTGCGACGTGACAAATGAAGCTGAGGTAAAACAGGCTGTCGCTGACGCTGTGCAAGCTCTCGGCCACCTCGACGTGATTGTGAATAACGCGGGTTACGGCTCCCTGGGCAGCATCGAGGAAATTACCGCCGAGGAAGTTCACCGCCAATTCGACGTGAATGTATTCGGCCCGCTGCATGTCCTACGAGCCGTGTTGCCTCACTTGCGCGAACGCAAAAGCGGCCACGTAATCAATATCACCAGCATTGGGGGGCTAAAAACCTTCCCTGGCGTAGGGGTTTATAATGCCTCGAAGTTTGCGCTTGAAGCTATTGGCGAAAGCCTGGCTCAGCAGGTAGGGCCGTTGGGAATAAAAGTGACCAACATTGAGCCCAGCGGCTTCCGCACCGACTGGGCCGGCCGTTCCGCCAGCTTCGTCGATACTCAGATTGAGGACTACCGAGCCACGGTTGGCGAAAACCTCAAAGGCATTCAGAGCTACAGCGGCCGCCAGCCTGGCGACCCCGACCGCGCCTCCCAAATCATGTATGACCTCGTGCGCCAGGAGAACCCGCCGCTGCACCTGCCCCTAGGCAAAGCAGCCGTGAAAGGTGCCCGCGACAAATTTACCGGTTTGGTCAAGGAGCTAGAAGAGGTAGCTGAAATTGGTAATTCAGCCGACTTTCCAGAAGGCGCTTAATATTATATACAAGCAATGCAAAAAGCCCGGGAGCAACCAGCTTCCGGGCTTTTTGCATTGCTCAAAAGCATTGGAAGCTAGTATTTCGTATTTGCTTCAATTGCTCTCGGGTTAGATATTTTTTGAGTTATGGGCAGCGGGCGCATACGCTACCTATGCCAACTGGCGCGCTCTTTTTGAAGAGACTTTTTGTCGCTGCACTTAATCAACAAGACACGCTAAAAGGCGATTTTTCCACTTTAGTAGCATCAGTTGATATGGGACAACAACTGGCCAGAAAAGCCATTGAACAAGGCTCGTATTAATTATTTGGCTACCAATTATATATAGAAAAGCGCCACAGCTATGAAGAAAGGGGCAATGATAAAATGATTAAAGTAGTTTCCTTATTTATATAGAGATAGTTATAAATATTATATGTAATATTAAAAAACAGTTGCTTTTACGCGTTACCAATTTACTGTTCATTACCAAAGGTCTGGGACGGCTGTGGCTGCCCAGATTTTTCTTTTTTATCCATATACCCCTCACCCCAATTCCCATTAGCATGAAAAATCGTTACCTCCAAACCAGTGGGCTACTCGGCCTGCTATTGCTGGCTAGTCCTGTCTTCGGGCAAAACTATGAGCAGATCGCCAAGCAAATCGTCAACACCTCTGCTGGCGTCAAGCCTGGGGAGCTGGTAATGATTACGGGCGGTAAGCATACCCTGCCGCTGATGGAAGCTATTGCAGTGGAAGTAGCTCGTGCGGGGGGACAGCCGAATATGCTGCTGAATACGGACAAAGTAGCCCGTGCCACTAGCGTAGAAATGCCAGAATCAGCGATTCAAGCCTCGAAATCCAGTAACTGGCTATTAGGGGCTGATGTCCTCATCTCCCTACCTGGTGTAGAAGACACCAAAGCTGTACTCGCAGGTACAACGCCGGAACGCCAAGCCAAATTCAGTAAAGTGGCGGCCGAAGCCGGCGTAAACCAAAAGCTGGATGCCACCAAATTGCGGGGTGTCTCGGTAACCTTCCCTAGTAAGAGCTTTGCGGCGAATCAACAGATGGACTACGCGAGCTATGAACAGATGGTTTGGGCGGGTATTGGCACTGATTATGCGGCCATTTCAGTCCAAGCGCAACAAATCAAACAGTTGCTAGCGACAGGTAAAAAAGTCCATATTACCTCTCCCTCGGGCACAGACCTGACCTTTCAGCTTGCTGCTCGCCCGATGTTTGTTGACGATGGCGTGCTAACCGCCGCCGATCAGCAGGAAAAGATGATTCTGAACCGCACGGTGGCCCTGCCTGGGGGACGGATCTATGGTACCTGCCAGGAGACCTCCGGCACGGGCCGGTTAGTGGCCTCCCCCAGCACGTGGAATGGCAAACCGTTTCAAGGCTTCAAGGCTGAGTTTAAAGGTGGGCAGATGACGAACGCGAAGGCTGAAGTGGGGGACGAAGATTTTCAGAAGTGGTTGGCGCTGAATGATGCTAGCCTGATGAAGCTCGGCTATTTTTCAATCGGCTTGAACCCGGCCATGAAGGTGCAGGAGCAGAAAGGCTATACCCCGGCTACGGCTGCGGGTATGGTGCTAGTAGGTGCTGGAGGCAATGAACTGCAGGGCGGGCAAAACAAGGGTGGCACTGGCATTAATCTCGCCATCGCCAACGCGACAGTGGAAGTGGACGGCCAAGTAATTGTCCGCAACGGCCAACTCGTGTCGCCGACTACGGCCAAAGCCGCCTCCGGAGGCAAGAAAATGCAGAAGTAAGGTAGTCAATTGCCGTTCGAAGCCCCACACCCTCTAGCTGAGGATGTGGGGCTTTTAGTATTAGCCGATTGTATTGAGACTAGAATACCTTAACTCCCACGTAAAGCACCTTTAATCCGCATCTGAACCCGCTGCAACGCCCAGCGTTACTTGGCTCAACTCTGCCTTATAGGTCCGCCAATCGGGCATAAACTGGTCCATAAATCCCCAAAAGCGGGCGTTGTGGTAGCGCTCATGCAGGTGCACCAACTCGTGCACTACCACGTATTCCAAGCAGAGTGGGGGGCGTTTTATCAGCTCCAGATTGAGCCAGATGCGCTTTGCCTGAATATTACAGGTGCCCCAGCGCGTTTTCATTTGCTTTACACCCCAAGCTGTGGCTTGCTTTCCTACAACTGGCTCCCACTTAGCAAGCAACGCTGGCAACTGCTCTTTCAAGCGCGCCCGATACCAAGCTGTTAGCACGCTTTCGCGCTGCTCCTTAGAAGCGTCTTGTGGTATGGATAACTCCAGAAACTGCTCATCCCGAATGGCCACGCGTGGCCGCCCTTCGCTTCGAGTACTTGCAGTTGATAGGCCTTGCCTTGAAAAAAATGCGCCTCGCCCGATACGTAGGCAAGCGCCACGGGCCGCTCACGCGCCGCAAATTTTGCCTGGTGCTTCAGAATCCAGACTCGCCGGGCTATTACAAATTCTTCGATGGTACTGGCAGCCATGCGCAATGGAGCTGCCACGCGTACTTTGCCATCGGGGGCATATACCGTCAGGCGTAGTGTGCGAATGTTTTTGCGCACTACTTCTATTTGTAGGCCATCGATGTGTATATGTGCCATTCGGAGTGAATGCTTTAAATCACTGAATGCAAAAAGCCTGAAAAATCGCATCCGTTTCCAGATTCTCGATTTCTCAGGCTTTTCGTTTCTGCTACTCTGTACCCAGAGCCGGAGTCGAACCGGCACACCTTGCGGTATTGGTGTTTGAGACCAACGCGTCTACCGGTTCCGCCATCTGGGCTTCACTACGTTCCCACGACTCAGGAACGGGTGGCAAACTTAGCTAGACTTTCGCGAATACGCAACAAGTATCGGCGTTTCAAATAATAGGTGCGCACTTGTTGTAGGGCTTGGGGACGTACATCGGGGGGCAAACCGGGGTAGCCAATGAGTACTGGCTCGATGCCCGCGTCGAGGGTTGCGGCTATGGCATTCACCTCATTCTCAACACTCGCCACCACATTGGGATCGGGCTCCATCTCTAGCTCCATCAGCTGTTCGTTCAGCTCCATTACCTCCATTAAAAAATCGGAAGGAATTTCCTGTTTGCCTTCTTCCAGCAGATTATGGCGGCCAAGAATGTAGGCCATGCGCTGATCGGGGTCGGAGAGAGTGCGGTAGGCGTTGGTGTTTTGAGTGGCCAGATGCAGAATTTCCTGCTGACGCTCCGCTGGTGCAGTAGCGTGAAAATCGGGGTGAAACTCGCGGCTGAAGGCGTAATACTTCTGTTTTAAAGTAGCTTCATCCAGCTG
The DNA here is from genome assembly GCF_004355185.1 of Hymenobacter radiodurans. NCBI lineage: Bacteria > Pseudomonadati > Bacteroidota > Cytophagia > Cytophagales > Hymenobacteraceae > Hymenobacter > Hymenobacter radiodurans. Next base: position 3,463,694 of record NZ_CP037922.1, on the reverse strand, counting down.
AAAGGATTCGGGTAAGTCGTAGAATTTAAAGTAATCAGTCATGAATTGCGGAGTTGGGAAATGGCTTGAACCTAGCTCATTCATTAGAAACAAAGAGAAGCCATAATTGGCCTACCCAAGCTGGCTATGGGGCAACAGGATGTACGGAGAAGGCTTGTGCTGGGGCTGCAAACAAGGCCTTAGTAGCTGGCCAAACTTCGCCAAATAGCGCTGACTTACGATAAACGTTGAGCGCCTCCTCTGATTCCCAATGGCTATAGGTGCAATAGATATGAGGCGTATTAGCATCTTGCCACAGCTCTAAATGTTGACAACCCGGCATCTGGCGAATTCGAGTTTCGGTGGCCCGAAAAAGCTGTAAAAAGGCAGGGATGTTTTCTGACGCAAACGTCATGCGCACGATTCGGATAAGCATAGGTGAGAATGGCTTTTTAAGAAACAAGAAATGCCCCCCAAAGGAAGGCATTTTGTAGTATGACACGTTGGCTGATTCAATTTAACATAATATATAAACAAAATATTATGTGCCTTAGGAGGCTCAAATCGCCCTTTTGCTAGAGTTTATTATTAGCTTTTAGTCGCTTAAATATTACTTAATTTGAGTCAAGTGTAAAGCGTACATCTACCTGCGAATCGAAATAGAGTCCCAGCAATTCGGCTGCATTACCTTGGTTAATGCCAATGCAAAGTACTTCTTGGCTGTTATAAATGCACACCGCTTCGCCAGGCGCGGTAGCTTGAAAGTGGGGGGCAATTTCGCGCACGGTTTCGCGAGCAAAATGTACGGCGCAGGCGCGGCCGTGGCCTACTGCTTCAATGGCGGTGCGGGTGATGTTGGTAATGAGGTTGCCGTAATGATCCACATGCACCACGTGGCCCGTGATGCGGTGATCCTGGATGCGCAGCTGACGATTGAGCAGCTGATATAGCTCTGTAGTAAGAGGGCCAAGATCTTCGAGTGAACCGCCCTGGGCTAGATGAACGGCGGCCGGCGCTAGAATATCGCGGGTAGGAGAGGGCGTATCCTGGGCGGGCAGGCGCACGACATCGGCCGGGCGGCCATCGGTGAGCAGAGTAAGCAGGCCGTTATCGGCGGCCAGAAAATAATGACCTTCAAACTGTACGGCATGCCACCGCCCCAGCGCTCCACCGTAATCATTGATACCTAGCAAGTGCACTGTGCCTCGCGGAAAATCACGAAATACCGCATTTAGAACGTGTAGGGCGTGCGCGATGTTAAAGGGTTCAATAGCATGTGAAATGTCCATTACGGGCTGCGTAGGGGCCAATTGCAGTAGGCGCGCCTTCACGGCGGCTACGTAATGGTCGCGGTAGCCAAAATCGGACAGAAACGTAATCAACCCCATTGCCGGAAATCCTGAGTTCTTCGTACTATTGTTTGACCCCGTTGTAAGCTGGGGTGGGGGCGGCAAAAGTAGGCATTTGCTCCTACCAACGCCCTACCGCTTGTTTTTTTATCCTCTTCTTCGCCTTAAAGCACTCATAATTTGGTCGAGAAAATCATCACCCTCGAAAATGTCTCCCTCGTCGAGTTCCTCGGACCCGACAACCAGAACATACGCCAGCTGGCGGCCGCTTTTCCCGGCAGCAAAATCATCAGCCGCGGTAACGAAATAAAAATCCAGGGCCAGACGCCTGTCATTGCCCGCATTAACGAAATTTTGTCATCGCTCATTGAGCACTACCACCAGTACGGCGCCATCACCGACCGCAACGTGACCGAGTACATTGCTGCCGCCGATGATGAGCAGCAAGAGCGCATTATCGCTACAGCCTCCGTAGCCGATGTAATTGTGTTCGGGGCCAAAGGTGGCGTTATCAAGGCCAAAACTCCCAACCAGCAGAAGCTGGTGGATACGGTCATGAAGCACGATTTGACCTTTGCGCTAGGGCCGGCTGGTACGGGCAAAACCTACGTGTCGGTGGCGCTGGCCGTTCGGGCGCTCAAGAACAAAGAGGTCAAGAAAATCATCATCTCGCGGCCCGTAGTAGAGGCCGGCGAAAGTCTGGGCTTCTTGCCCGGCGATATGAAGGAGAAGGTTGATCCGTATCTGCGCCCAATTTATGACGCCTTGGAGGACATGATTCCGGCTGAAAAGTTGAAGTTCTACCAGGAAAATAAGATCATCGAAATTGCTCCCTTAGCCTACATGCGCGGCCGAACGCTGAACAATGCGTTTGTGCTGCTGGATGAAGCCCAGAATACGACGCCTTCTCAGCTCAAGATGTTCTTGACCCGGATGGGCCCGACCGCGAAGGTGATGGTAAACGGCGACCGTAGTCAGATTGACTTGCCCACCAAGCAGAAATCAGGTTTGCTACAAGCACTTGATATTCTGCGCGATGTGCGCGGTATTGGCTTCGTGGAAATGACCGCGGAGGACGTAGTGCGTCACCGCCTAGTGAAGGAAATAGTGTATGCCTACGACCGCTACGATATACAGACGCAGCGCGACCAGGCTACCCGCCCCGCCCGCGACCTCTACCGCCCGCACCCGGATTCGCGGCCTGAGTCAGATTTTCCGCCTATCAATAATGCGAGCCTGCCCGTCAACCACGAGCAGCAGATGTAGAGCATAGTTTTTGAGCTCTATTAGCGCGGATGCTTTTGAAAAAAGCTGTCTCCTTATGGAGGCAGCTTTTTTTGTTCCGTGTACCTTCGCTTACGAAGCAGTAGTGCCCAAACTGCCATTTGCTCGCACCAGCGAAAACAGCTTAAAACCGCCACCCACGTGATTACCGCCGAAAGAGTTACTGACCTGCGCGACCTTGATGACGCCTTTACCATTCGCGAAACCGTGTTTGTACACGAGCAAGGCGTACCCCTGAACGACGAATATGACGAGCACGACCGCACCGACGCTACTCATTATTTAGCCCGCTCTGCCGACGGCACGCCCTGCGGCGCGGCCCGCTGGCGTCCCACTGAGAAAGGCGTGAAGTTGGAGCGGTTCGCCGTACTCGCTGACTACCGCAACCAGCAAGTAGGCGCCGCACTGCTGCACCGCGTGCTGGAAGATGCTCGCGCTGCCTACCCGGAGGCCACGCTGTATTTGCACGCTCAATTACGAGCTATTCCCTTTTATGAGCGCCACGGGTTTGAGAAAGTGGGCGAGCAGTTTACGGAATGTGATATTGAGCATTATAAGATGATTTGGCGCGGCACACCAACGGCATAGACCGCCGTATCGTTGGCAGCATATATTTATGAAAAGTCCTTCCCACGTAAAGTCGGAAGGACTTTTGCTTTCTGAAAAAGCCCCCAGATGCTATAGATAATACCAGTGGGTAATTTAAATTTTTATCAGTTATCAGTGGCCGCGGCTATCAAAATTTCTTGGTGGATTATTGCTCAATTATCTGGTCATGAAGAGTCAGCTTAAGTGGGCTCCTTTGGCTTTTGTGCGGCTGGTTGTTGCGTTAGCGGCGGGCATTCTGACTTATTTGTATGTCGGCCAAACGCTGCCTGAACTGCTGCCCTGGCTTCTGGGGGGCTTTTTTCTAATCGTTATTGGGCAATGGTTGGCTGCACGACGTGGTTCAGCCGGAGCAAACGATGCGGTGGGTATGCTGTCGTTGGCTGTCGTGTTTCTGGCGGGGCTTACTAGCGCTCAGCTGGCTACGGAGTCGCGGAGGGCCAGCCATTTAAGTCAGCTGCATGGCCCCGTAGAATTTTTTCGGGCAGTAGTTGATGAGAACCCCGTGGTGCGGCCCGCTACGTACGCTACTACATTGCGCCTGTCGGCGGTACGCGTAACGGGGCGCTGGCAAACGGCGATAGGCGGCATTCGTGTTTCGGTACCGCGCGAAGAAGGCGTAGCTGCGCCGCGCTACGGGGAAGTGTGGTTGGTGCGAGGGCAGCCCGCGCCCGCCAAAGCACCCCTCAATCCCGGCGAGTTCGATTATCGGCGCTATCTGGGTTACCATCAAATCTATCATCAGCAGTTTATCCATCCCGACCAATACCGTCAAATCGACTTTTTGCCCCCCAGCTATCTGCGCGCTGTTAGTTTGCGGGTGGCGCAGGTACTCGATGGTGTATTTAGGCGCTATATCACGGCCAAGCGCGAATATGCGCTGGCCTCGGCGCTGGTCTTGGGCCTAAAGGATGATATTGACTCGGAAACCAAGCAGGCCTACGCCAACACCGGTACTACGCACATTATGGCCGTGTCGGGCTTGCAGGTGGGCTTGCTGTTTGGATTGATTACCTGGGCGTTACGCCGGTTGTTTGGGGGCACTCCTGGGTTTCGGTATTGGTCGGCAGGCGTGGGGCTGCTGGTTATCTGGAGCTACGCGTTTATCACGGGATGCTCGGCCTCGGTGCTGCGGGCGGCTGTGATGTTTAGCTTCATCATAGTAGCGCGAGTTTCAGAGCGACAAAGCACGATGTATAATACGTTGGCGGTGGCCGCTTTTGTACTGCTCTGCTACGATCCTTACTTGCTGGCTGATGTTGGCTTTCAACTCTCCTTTTTGGCCGTGCTCAGCATTGTATATCTACAGCCGCGCATTGCTGGCTGGATAGACTTTCAGGAGTGGGCCGCCCGCCGGCAGCGCCCCTGGCAGCCTTACTTAGTTCGCCGGTTGTGGCAAACTAGCGGCTGGGCAGCCGACTGGATATGGCAGGCAACCGCCCTGACCTTAGCGGCGCAGGTAGCGACGTTTCCTTTGGGGCTGTATTATTTCCACCAGTTTCCGCTCAGCTTCCTGCTGTCCAATCTGGTGGCCGTGCCGCTGTCGTCGGGGGCGCTGTATGTGGGCCTGGGGTTGCTGGCTATTACTGGCATTACACATGGTGTTAGCGCACTGGTGCCGGCTTTTGCTTCGGGGCTTGATGTAGTGCCGCGTGTGGTCGCAGTTCTGCTAGAAAATATCATCTGGGCTTTCAACGAATATATCTTCTGGATTGGGCGTCAGATGCCGCATGCCCTTATTAGCGGCGTTCAATTAACGGCGCCCCAAACCTGGCTATTGTTTGCAGTTATTATTTTGGTGCTCCTGTTTTTGGCCGTCAAACGCCTTGCTTGGCTGAGCTTGGCCTGCGCGTTGCTGGGTGTGTTTGCTGGTAGCCGCGTGTGGGCAGCACACCGCATAAGTACGGATGAGGAGCTGATAATCTACAGCATTCCGCGTCGCTCGGTGTGTGGCTTCTGGCAAGGAGCGTCCGCTGACATTGTAACCGTCGATTCGCTACCGCTTTCGGAAACCGAGCGAACCTACCGAATTATGCCTGGCGCTATTCAACGAGGTGCGCGTCGTGTAAGCTATCATCGGGGCTGGCAGGCAGCGAACGTGCCGGCTACTTTGCAGGCCGATGATGGCCTAGTGCTAGTAGTATGGCGTGGCCTGCGGCTGGCTTTCGTGACAGGACATCTTAGCTCCGCTCGCCAACCCTGGCCGGTAGACGTAGTAGTCCTGCGCCAAAATGCCCGCATGCGGCCGGACGAGCTGGCGGCTGTATTCGGAAAAAAGCCCCCCATCGTCTTCGATTCTTCGTGCCGGAGCTGGTATGTGGCCCGCCAGGATTCGGTGCTGCGCGAGGCAGGTTTCCGCACGCATGATGTAACTGCGCAGGGAGCTTTTCGACAGCAGCCGAGGCAGTAAAATTCGAAAAACCAGCGGCGGCCTCACCCTGTTTCGCTTCTTTTACCGCACCATTTTTGTTAGGTTTGATTACCGCGCCGGCTCATTGGCGCCTGGGGGGCTTTTCTCCGTTCCTCGGCGCTGCCCGTACAATGCTAATCCCAACGACCATGGAAAACACACCAACCGAGGACCTGCAAGCCCTGCGCTACATTCGTTATGAGTGCCAGGAAGCCATAGGATATATCACGCTCAACCGCCCTGAAAAGCGCAATGCCCTCAACTCTGATATGGTATCGGAGCTGAAGCTGGCCTTTGAATACGCCGAAGACGACGAGACCTGCAAAGTGGTGGTGCTGCGTGCCACCGGTGACGCGTTCTGTGCCGGCGCCGACCTAGCATATATTCAGGATCTTCAGGGGTTCAGCTATACCGATAACCTGTCGGACTCCACGCACCTAATGCAGCTTTTCCATCAGATTTATACCCTGAAAAAGGTCGTTGTTGCTCAGGTGCAGGGACATGCCTTAGCCGGTGGCTGCGGCCTGGCCAGCATCTGCGACTTTGCATTTGCGGTGCCCGAAGCCAAGTTTGGCTATACTGAGGTCAAAATAGGGTTCCTGCCCGCCATTGTGAGCGTGTTCTTGCTTCGTAAAATCGGCGAGGCCCGTACCAAGCATCTGCTGCTCACCGGCGACGTTATTTCGGCCCAGGCGGCGGTTGATTTTGGCCTGATCAATTTTCTGGCTCCCAAAGAAGAGTTGGCCGACAAGGTGCGCACGTTTGCGCGCCGACTTTGTGTCGAAAACTCAAGGCAGAGTATGGAAATGACGAAGGAGATGCTGGCCCGCATCCCTGAAATGCCCCTGGAGGATAGTTTGCGCTATGCTGCGCAGATGAATGCCGAGGCTCGCGGCTCCAACGACTGCCGCCGGGGTATTGCTGCCTTTTTGAGTAAGGAGAAAATAACCTGGGAAGATGCAGATGCTAATGTGAGAAGTTGAGGGGGCTGTATTATTTCTAAACTCATCAGTTAGAGTTCAGACGCACCTTTTAAACATCCCTCTTCCTCCTCGGTTAACCCCCTATGACACTACTGGCAGCCGCTGCCGTAACGACGGCCACCTTTCTGGGAATGGAATTCGTTGCTTGGTTTATGCACAAGTACGTGCTTCATGGCGCACTATGGTTTTTGCATCGTTCGCACCATGTGCGCCATCCGCACCGCTTTGAGCGCAACGACTTCTTCTTTCTGTTTTACGGCTCCCTGTCAATGGGATTTATAATGTACAGTTCGGAAACGAAGGATTGGCCCTTTTGGGTAGGAGTAGGTATAGCGGCCTACGGTACCGTTTATTTTTTCGTGCACGATGTCCTGATTCATGGTCGTCTGCGGTTTTGGCGCAAATCGCGCAGCAAATATCTGCGTGCCCTCAATATGGCCCATAAGATGCATCACAAAACCAGCGCCCGCGACGGCTCCGAGGAGTTTGGGATGTTATGGGTATCACCAAAGTATTTTGCATTGGCCCGCCGCAAAAAAATTAATAATTAACCTCTGATTATTAATTATAGCCGTGGGACAGTTCTCAATCAGTGACCTGGAAAATCTTTCAGGTATTAAGGCGCCCACCATCCGCATGTGGGAACAGCGTTACAATGTGCTGCGTCCCGAACGAACAGCTACCAACATCCGGACGTATTGCGACGCCGATTTGCGTCGCCTGCTCAACGTAGCTACCCTATGTAGCCGGGGCCATCGTATTTCGCAGGTTGCCCGGCTTAGCGAGGAGGAATTGGGGCAGGCCGTGTTGGCCGGCTCTGACGACCCGCATGATTATGCGCGCCAAGTGAATGCGCTATTGGCCGCCATGCTCGAAATGAATGAGCAACAGTTGGCAAAAGTGCTAACCGCCACCATTCGTCAGCTAGGCTTCGAGACGGCCATCATGTACGTAGTGTACCCGTTTCTGCAGCGTATCGGCCTTTTGTGGCAGGCGGGGAGTGTCAATCCGGCGCAGGAACACTTAGTTACTAATCTGCTGCGGCAGAAAATGCTGGTTGCTACCGACAACTTACCGCTGGTCGCACCGGCTACTACGCGGCGCTGGGTGCTGTTTCTACCCGAGGGTGAACTGCATGAGTTAGCGCTCCTATTTATGAATCATGCGCTGCGCTCCCGGGGCCACCATGTACTGTACTTGGGGCAGAATATGCCGCTCAATGATCTAGAGTTAGTTTATAGTACATATAAACCCCACGCTGTTTGCTGCGTGATGACCGCGCGACCTGAGCGCGACCATGTGCAGGCGTACGTGAACGAGTTGGCGCGACTTTGCCCCGAAAGCGAATTGTTTCTGTATGGAAGCCAGGCCCAGCATCAGGAAATACAATTGCCCCCCAGAGCTGCCCGCCTCCGTCTGATGACCGACTTTTTGGCCCTCGCCGACGAGCGACGCCATTAAGCAGGACCGTACGTCTTGAACACGTGCGTTTTAGTAAAAAATATTTGCTGAAAAACAGAAAACTGCGAGCTACAAGCAGCTTATTTCTCGCTCTATTCTGTTGCAGAACTCCAACGTGAGAAAATAGGGGTTGGTCTGGCAAAGTGCCCGGTTTAACAGCCAAATTCGGGCGAAGAGCGATTTTGCATCCGGTAATACTACCTGATTATCAGCTCCTTCGTACATTGTCATAGCGTAAGCAAGTATTGAAGACCCAAGAAAATAGTTACCTCAAAACTATCCGACTTTAAAATCTTCTCGTATATTTGTTTAACTTTTTGCCACGAAAAGCTAAACAGTATGACCTCTCTGGAATTCACCAATCAAGTACAAAAGATTTCCTATTCGCTGAAGCCCGTGGCGATGAACCTGACCCGCGATGCTGACGATGCAAAGGACCTAGTACAGGAAACTTTACTCAAAGCGTTGTTGAACAAGGACAAGTTCAAGGCTGGGACCAATTTGAAGGCATGGTTGTACACCATCATGCGCAACACCTTCATTAACAACTATAACAAGATCACCAAGCGCAATAGCAATATTGACAGCACGGAGTATTTCCAATACTTCAATACCGACGAGAATTACATTACCCACAATGGTGCTTCGAGCGACTTCGTAGTAACCGACATCAACGAGGCAATTGCCACGCTCTCGGCCGATTATCGTACTCCATTTATGATGTACTATATCGGCTACAAGTACCTGGAGATTGCCGAGAAACTACAGATTCCGATTGGTACCGTTAAAAACCGTATTCACATTGCCCGCAAAGAGCTCAAGCAGGCATTGAAAGTATACGCCCCCGGTGTGTAGAGTATAGGGAGAGATAATACCGCCGCCCGGGCGTACAGCGGGCCGCAGAGTACAAAACCGAAAGGTGGCGTGTCTGCGGCCCGCTTTTTTTATCGCATATTTCGCAGATTACCCCTGAATTTGAGGAGTTAGGTAGCAGTATGGTAAACCTATACCCAGCTCGACGGTATGATAAGGAAGCAGCGCTGACCTGCTTTGCAAAGCGATTATGCACACCCATTCGATCAGCCTAATTTGTGATTTGTGAGTAAACAAGTTTTAGTTATTGGGGCAGGCTTCGCGGGACTGTCGGCAGCTACATCCCTAGCGCAGCGCGGCTACCAAGTCACAGTGCTGGAGAAAAACGAAGGCCCAGGTGGACGGGCACGCGTGTTTCGGGCCGAAGGCTTCACTTTCGATATGGGCCCCAGCTGGTATTGGATGCCCGATGTGTTTGAGCAATACTTCGCTCGTTTTGGGCACCGGGTAGCTGATTTCTATGACTTGGTGCGCCTTGATCCTTCGTACGCCGTCATTTTTGGCGATAACGACTTTCTGGATATTCCGGCAGCTATGCCCGCCATTCGGGCCATGTTTGAGCAACTGGAGCCCGGTAGCGCGGTACAACTCGATGAGTTTTTGCGACAGGCTGCTTATAAGTATGAGGTTGGCATAAACAAATTTGTACACATGCCCGGCCGCTCGTTACTGGAGTTTGCCGACCCACGCCTGCTTGTCGATGCCGTGCGGCTGGATGTGTTGCAGAGTATGAGCCGGCACGTGCGCCGCTTTTTCAAGCACGAGAAGCTCATTAAGCTCATGGAGTTTCCGGTTCTGTTTCTGGGTGCTACTCCCGAAAATACGCCCGCGCTGTACTCACTGATGAACTACGCCGACCTAGCGCTGGGCACGTGGTACCCGCGGGGCGGCATGCACAAGATAGTGGAAGGCATGGTGCAAGTAGCCCAGCAGCAAGGTGTGAAGCTGGAATACAACCAAGAAGTGCAGGAGATACGCGTAGAAAACGGCCGTGCGACGGGCGTGCAAACTGCGGCTGGCTTTCGTGCCGCTGATATTGTAGTAGCTGGCGCCGATTACCATCACGCCGAGCAACAATTATTAGCCCCCCAGCACCGGCACTACGACGAAAAGTATTGGGATTCTCGCACAATGGCGCCTTCGTCGTTGCTGTTTTATCTGGGAGTGAATAAGCGGCTGAAAAACTTACGTCATCACAACCTCTTCTTTGATGAGGACTTTGGCCGCCACGCCCAGGAGATCTATGAGCAGCCGCAGTGGCCCACCAAACCATTGTTTTACGCCTCCTTGCCTTCTCAAACCGACCCCACGGTAGCGCCTGACGGCTGCGAAAACTTGTTCCTGCTAGTGCCCGTTGCCCCAGACTTAGCCGACCCAGAGGAAACCCGCGAGCGGTATTATTACCTGATTATGGATCGCTTGGAGCGACTGACCGGCCAGAGCATCCGCGATGCGGTGATCTATAAGCGCAGCTATGCGCATAGCGACTTCGTGGCCGATTACCATAGCTACAAAGGCAATGCGTATGGTTTGGCTAATACACTCAAGCAAACCGCCATTCTCAAGCCCACGCTGAAAAGTAAAAAGGTAAGTAATCTGTATTTTACGGGGCAGCTTACGGTGCCTGGCCCCGGCGTGCCGCCCTCCCTGATATCTGGGCAGGTAGTGGCCGGGGAAATATTTAAAGAATTCTCAATCGACTAACTGCTCGAACAAATTGCCCCCCAGTCCACTTATGGGAGGTAATTAATCCTTTTCACCTCTTCGCCTTTCCATAGCCTTGGACCACGTAGCTCTTTTTGATCAAACCAGCTTGGCGTGTAGTAAGCTGATTACGAAGCGCTACAGCACGTCGTTTACGTTGGGCATTCGTACGCTCGACCCACGGTTTCACTTGCCGGTGTATGCCGTGTATGGCTTCGTGCGCTGGGCCGACGAAATTGTGGATACTTTCCACGACCACGACAAAGCGGCTCTATTTGCCGATTTCCGGCGCCAGACCTACGAGGCGCTCGATACGCGCTTCAGCCTGAGCCCGGTGCTACACGCATTTCAGCTGATGGTGCACCGCTACGGCATTGATCGGGAGTTTATTGAGGCATTCCTGCGGAGCATGGAAATGGACTTGGAGGACCGCAACTACAACCAGTCGCTTTATAGCGACTATATCTACGGTTCGGCGGAAGTAGTCGGACTGATGTGTCTGCGCATCTTCTGCGAGGGCGATACCGCTATGTTTGACCGCTTGCGTGAGCCAGCGCGTCGGTTGGGATCTGCTTTCCAGAAAATCAATTTCCTGCGGGATATTCGCTCTGACTACGAAGAGCGGGGTCGGGTATATTTTCCCGGTGTGAGCTACGAGCATTTCAACGATACTGTGAAGCGCGACATTGAGGCCGACATTCGTACTGATTTCGAGGCTGGCTACGCGGGTATTGTGCAGTTGCCACGGGCGGCGCGCTTGGGCGTATACCTCGCATATGTGTATTACCTGAAGCTTTTTCACAAAATCCGCCAGTTGCCCGCCACGCAAATCCTCGGCGGCCGCGTGCGCGTACCCGACAACACGAAATTATTGTTGCTGGTCGGCTCGTATTTCCGCTACCGGCTTCGCGCCATATAATCTTAAAAAAGCCCCCAGCCAACTGTTGGGGGCTTTTTCAGACAATCCTAAACCACAACCCAGCATTCCACCCACCTTCCATGGATTCTTCTTACGACCTCGCTACCCTACGCAGCCACTATGAGCAAGCCGCTGCCGATAAAGCCGCCGGCGAAAAGTTTTATAAGCTCATGAATAACTACCAGGGCAACGACGCCTTACCGCTGGCTTACAAAGCGGCCTCCGAGGCCATCAGGGCTCGCGACGCTTCGATGTTCAACAAGCTTACATACGCGCAGGCCGCCGCCCGCATATTTGAGCAAGCCGCCGCTGCCGACTCGAATAATAGCGAAGTGCGGTTTTTGCGCTTCAGCGTAGAAAGCAACATTCCGGCTTTTTTAGGTTTGAGCCCTCATGTAGAGGAAGATAGACATTATCTGCTGGATGCGTTGCGGCAGCATCCGCAGTCGGGTCTTGATGCGGAGGCCTTCAATACGGTGCGTAACTTTCTAATAGGCCGCGGCCACGTGAGTGCGGAACAGGCTCAGGAGCTAGAACAACTGACGGCTTAGTACCGGAGTCTAATATTTCATCGTTAGCTGCACCTTCACGCGGCTGCTATGCACCACTACTTTTGCTTCGGCAAAAGACGGCGGGCCCATCGTAGCACTCGGATTATTGGAGAACGCGAAGCCCTCAGTAGGAATACCGATGAAATTGGTGTCGAGACGGCCGTTGTTGTTCTCGTCGTGGTAGGCCGCTATGGCGTAGTCGCCTTTAGGCAGCTTCTCAAAGATGAAAACGCACTCCTTTGCCGTTAACTGCACTTTTTGAGTCGCTATCGACTTCTTGCCCGGAAACCCTTCTTTGCGGTTGTAAAGCGATACGTAGCAGGTGCCGCGAGCATTCCGCAGGTTAGTAACGCTGCCGCTAATGGCGTGGCTGGCAGACATATCGGAATCGGTAGTACCGGTGCAACAGAGCGCTGAGGCCGCCGAAACGAAGGCTATTACTTGTAGCAGGGTGAGGGAAAACAAGGAGCGAACCAAGAGGCAGTAGGAGGGAAGGGTCGTGGGATGGCGAGGGTTCAGCTGAATCAGCGCTCAAAGCTACATCACCCGCCGCCTTCTAACGCGCATGACTGCTTAATCTTGTTATTTTCCTTTTGAAGAAAACATTGGATTTAAGAACTTGTAGAAGACAGATAATCAGCTTCTAGGCATCGTAAGCTGAACTACAAGCCTAACTTATTGCTTACCATATCAGCAGGGCACCTTTCGGCCGATAACCTTCCGGCCATTTTCATGGTTACCGATTTATGCCGCACCATCTGAGCGTCCGTATCGACCCTAACTCTGGCTTTTGCTTCGGTGTTATCTATGCCATCCAAATGGCCGAAGATATCCTGGAAGAACAGGGCTACTTATACTGCCTAGGCGACATTGTGCACAATGACGAGGAAGTAGAGCGCCTGGAAGAGCGTGGACTGCGCATTATTGACTACGATACCCTGGCGCAATTGCGCGATGAGAAAGTACTGATTCGGGCCCACGGCGAGCCACCCAGTACTTACCAAACAGGCTTAGAAAATAATCTGACCTTGATTGACGCTTCGTGCCCGGTGGTGCTGAAGCTGCAAAATCGCATCAAAACCAGCTACGATAAGCAGGAAAAAATATTCATTTACGGCAAGCACGGTCACGCTGAAGTGCGCGGCTTACTGGGCCAGACCAGCGGCAACGCCGTCGTTTTCGAGAACCTAGACGAGTTGTTGGGCCACGAATTGCCCCCCAACATCACACTCTACAGCCAAACCACGAAAAGCACCGACAGCTTTTACCGCATTAAGGGTGAACTGGAAGAGCGAGGTTACGCCATCAATGCCAACGATACCATCTGTCGGCAGGTGAGCAACCGGGATAAAGACCTTCGTAAGTTTGCTGCCCAGTTCGACCAAATTGTATTTGTGTCGGGCACGAAGAGCAGTAACGGCAAAGTGCTCTATCAAGTCTGCAAGGATACCAACCCTCAAACCCACTTTATTTCGAAAGTGGAAGAAATTTGTGCCAGTTGGTTTGAGCCAGGCCAATCAGTTGGTATTTGTGGGGCTACCAGTACGCCCATGTGGCTCATGGAAGATGTACGCGACGCTCTGTTGGCGCTCTGAGCCTTACAACAACGGAATTATAAAGCAGTATTTGCTCTTTAAGATGCTTCGCGTTGGTAAGCGCGGCCATACTTCATACAACGTTAGTGACACCTGATGCATACAACAGCAACCGCTCATCCTTCCGCTGCTACTACGCGCCTCAAACCTGCGCCAGTTGGCAATAAGGGTGTGCTAGTTGCTGGGGTGATTATGCTGAGTTGGGGGGCTTTATTAACGTTTCTACTGGCGTTTTACGAGCCTAATTGGCGTACGCCGTGGCCGTACCTACTGCTGTTACTCCAAACACATTTGTATACGGGCCTATTTATCACCGCCCACGACGCAATGCATGGCGTGGTAAGCGCTGATAAACGCCTGAATAATGGCTTGGGCACTGTGGCTGCATTGTTATTTGCTTTCAACTGGTTTCCTCGGATGCTGCCGAAGCATCACCAGCATCACCGCCATGTGGGCACCCATGATGACCCCGATTTTCACGATGGTCATCACCCAGGTTTTTTGCCCTGGCTGGCGCGCTTTGCCTGGAATTACGTTACATGGTGGCAGATTGTACTGATGGCGGCAACCTACAATGTGTTGAAGCTATCTTTCCCGCAGGCGAATGTCATTGCCTTCTGGATGGTGCCGGCTATTCTGGCTACGGTGCAGCTGTTCTTTTTTGGTACGTATCTGCCCCACCGCGGCGAGCACGCCGAGCACAACTTGCATAAATCTCGCAGTCAGTTTCGCCATCATTTGTGGGCGTTCATGAGCTGTTATTTCTTCGGCTATCACTACGAGCACCACGACCAGCCCTATTTGCCTTGGTGGCGGCTGTGGCAGGCGAAAGAGACTGCTGCTCGTTAGTATTTTATCTACACCAAGCTCAGTGTTGAGCATTCATTTAGTTCGTATTTAGAATAGTTTAATAAGAATAATTACATTTAAAAATAAAATAATTTTACTCAATGATGGCCCAAAATAGGCCCTGTTTAGGTTGAATCGTTCTTTTATAGTAGATAGATATATCTTAATATTTTTTCATAACTAAAAAAATACCAACTTGTCACAATATAGTGTTTCAGGTTGACGTTTTGATAGTTACCACCGTTTTTAGGGCTTTAATCACTACTTGTGCCCGCCGGGCTCAACAAGCGCAGGCTTGTCTGAGTATGGCGGGTTCACTGTGGACAAGGTGGGAAGCAAACCTACTATTAGAACTCTCAATTAACTGCGCAAGTAGGGTCATTCTCGTCTTGTTGATTGGTGCCGGCTTGGGCACTACAGTGTATGCGTCAAATCCGACACCTCTTACCTTTGCCCAACAGCATCAGCAAGCCAGTCACCCGGTTACTGTAGCCGATCCACTTCACGTTCTGAAGCAGGCCAAAATTGCTTTAGAAGCTGCTACGAAAGTTAAAAATGCCCCCCAGACTGCTGTTGCGCAATTGCAACTAGGACGTGCTCTGGAAGGCTTGCACCGCTATGATGAGGCGGAGCCACACTTCGCCGCCGCGCTACGCTACTATGTACGGACGCGTAATTCGGATAAAGCCGCCACCGTTCGGTATGCGTTAGGTAGTGCCCAGTTTAGCCAAGGCGATACCGGCAAGGCCCGCGAAACATATCTGCTTGCTTTGAAATCGTTTACTGTGCTTCAGAACCTAGCTGGTGTGGCTCATGGGCATGAATTGCTAGGGCATTTATATACTAGCGAGGCTAAATGGCCCCAAGCCCTGAAAAACCACGAGCAGGCGCTAGTAGCTTGGCAAAAGGCTGGAAACGAGTACCAGACGGTGGTAGCTATGAACAATATGGCCCATGTACACCGCCAACAGCGCCACTACAGCCGCGCCCTTTATCATCTGCAACGTGCTTACCGCAAGGCATTAGAGTATCAGGATAGTGCCTGCACCGGCCAAACGCTTGCCAGCATTGGACAGGTATATCAGGCCATGAACAACCAGGAAGTGGCAATGGGATTTTATACCCAGGCGCTTACCAATTTGCCCCCTACCACGGCTCCAGGCTATACCGCCGACCTGCTGCACTGCTTGGCCACTGCCCACGATTCAATTGGCAATCATGAGCGGGCCAGCGCTTACCTAAAGCAAGCTTTGCCCTTGGCCCGGCAGGCAGGCGCGCTTAGCCGGGTGAGTAGCATTTATCAGTCGCTGTCAAATCTGTACCAGCGCGACAACCAGTATTCATTGAGTCTGGACGCTTTGCGTCATTATGCTGAGTTGCAGGATAGTGTATTTGCCGAGCAACGTTCAGCGCAGGTGGCTGAATTGCAGACGCGCTATGAAACTGAAAAGAAGGAGCGCGAAATTCAGTTGCTGACTAAAGACCGGCAAATTCAGGCCAGCCAGCTGCGCCGTCAGCAACTGTTGCGTGATGTGCTCTTGACCGGAACAGCCGTGCTGATCGTGCTGGCTGGGGTATTATATCGTAGTCGCCGCCGCCATCGCCGCCTCAATAGTTTGCTGCAGCAGCAGAACGTAGATATCCAGGCTCAACGTGATGAATTAGGACAGCTAAACCGAACCAAAAACACGTTGTTCTCGGTGATTTCGCATGATTTGCGCAGCCCGCTGGGGTCTTTGTATTCAATGCTTTCCCTACTCAATATGGGCGCATTGCCTCCTGAGCGGCTTGCAGTACACTCCGAACGGCTTAGCCGAATGTTGGATACTACTCTGAGCCTGCTCGACAACCTGCTGAATTGGTCAGCGGCACAGATGGGGGGCGAAGCAACTCGGCCTGAGCCCGTATACCTCGATGAGGCTGTGGAGGAAACCCTGTCGCTGCTGCTCAGTGATGCCGAACGAAAAGGAATTTACTTGCTAAACCACGTCGAGGAACCCTGTGTAGTGCACGCCGACCTGAATATGATTCGGTTGGTGCTGCGCAATCTGGTGGCGAATGCCATTAAGTTTACACCTGCTGCTGGTACCGTAACCGTAGCAGCGCAGCCCTTGGGCACTATGTGGGAAATTACGGTCACCGACTCAGGGATGGGTATTTCCACTACCGATCGGGAGAAAATCTTTGGGCAGGGCGGACCTCATACTACGCTCGGCACGGCCCGTGAGAAAGGTACTGGTCTGGGCCTGCTGCTCTGCAAAGACTTTGTGGAGCGCAACGGCGGCAAACTTAGCTTTGAGAGTGAGGTAGGGCAGGGCAGTATCTTCCGGTTCACTTTGCCCGCCTCAACTCAGATTCTCGGAATTAGTCGGAACCCTAATGTTGCCGCCGGATAAGTGAGCGGCCGATAACACCCTCCGTCAGGCGTTCCCGGTACGTTTGCCCTACAGGTAGGCAGTGGCTACCAACGCGCACTTCATGGGTGCTTACCGACTCAATATGGTTGGCATTGACTAGATAAGAGCGATGGGTGCGCACGAACATGCCAGTGGGTAATTGTTCTTCCAAATTTTTGAGGTTAACCAGTGTTAAATGAGTGCGTCCGTCGGCGGTATTAATCTTAGTGAAGTCCTTGAGGGCCTCCATATACAGCACGTCGCGGTAATGTAGGCGTACAAACTGGGAATCTGTGCGGATGAAAAAGGAGCCCGGGCGCAGAATCTGGTCGTATATCTCAGCTTCGCTCGACGAAGAATTGCGAATTAAGCTTACTGCTTTGCTGACAGAGCGCAAAAAACGATCGAGGGAAATAGGCTTTAACAAGAAGTCGATGACGTCGAGGTTAAAGGCTTCCATAGCGTACTGCGGAAAGGAAGTCATCAGGACTACCAGCGGCGGCTGACGTAGGGCTCGTACCAGATCGAGGCCACTGAGGTGAGGCATCGTAACATCAGAGAACAGCACCTGCACATCGTGGCTGGTAAGGTAGCTGTGGGCCTCCAACGGATCGGTAAACACGGCCTTCACTTCCAGTATATCCGTCATGGCTATATACGCCTGCAACAACTCCAGCACCAGCGGGTCATCGTCGAGAAGCAGACAACTGATCTTCATAAATGGAAATTTGATAATTAGTAGGCTGTGAATATAATAAGATTTAGATAGTTAGGAATACCATTGGTATACATCTTTCAGTACTCAACCAGAAAAAGTGCCTGCTGATCTACTCTTGCCCCTTCTTGATCTATTAAATGCTTAATAAAAAAATGATAAACTTTATTTAGACGGATTCTCAGTTTGTAAGTATTGCCGGAAAAGTTGCAACGTTCCCGGAGCATACATTTTTAGCTTTTGTCTATGATAGGTTATATGTTAGGCTCAGATCTTAAAAAGTCTATGAAGTAATTCTAAAGTTTAGCTCAACTAAAAAGCCCGGACCAGAAATGGTCCGGGCTTTTTAGTTGCTTGCATAAGGCTAGTGCTTTGCCCCGTCGCTATGAACAGCGTTGGTTTTTTTGCAGCACTCAGGCAGCTTATCATAGGCGCGTGTGTCGGCGGGCTGGGCGTCGGCATCGTAGCCGGTGCGCTGTACAGCCGTGCGCAGGGTGGCAGGGTTGGTCTTATCAGGGCGGTAGGTAACCGTGAGCATCTGAGTAGGTACATCGAGGTTAGCTGCCTGAACCCCTTTCTCGTAGGCTAGTGCCTTCTCGAGCCGGGTTTTACACATGTCGCACACGGCGGATGTTTTAAGGGCAATCTGAGCCGTAGCGTCAGCTTTTACCTTGGCAGGTGCCTTCGTTTGGGCGTGGGCCAGCGGCGCTAAGGCTACTAACAGGAAGGTGAAGAGGATGGACTTAAGGCTTTTCATGCGAAGGTTGTTTTTGAAGTAAATAATAAGGTTTTACGCTGCTGGGGGCTTTTATTATCTCTATCAGCAGGTCGATGGTTAACTACTCCAGCCGGAAGCGAAAACCAACGTAAGTGAGTCGACCATAAACTGGTCCCCAAACCATAGCTGCGTCAAAATTCGGCCCAAATGGGTCATTGGCTCCCATAATGGGGTTGCGCTGGCGATAGTTCGTTAAGTTCTCAACGCCAACGTAGGCTTCCCAGTGCTTGAAGGCGCGGGTAACCTGAGTATTGAACAAGGCAAAGCGGGGCGCCATGGGCAGCGGCTCGCCTGGCACGTGCCCGCTATGCTGTCCTTCCACGCCTGGGCTCATAGCCAAGGGGCGCTTGCCGAAACCCTGCATCGTCAGGTCGGCGCGCCACTTATCGAAGGCAGTGGCGTAACCGATATTAGCGAAAATGCGATGGGAAGACGTGAGTGGCTTGGCCAATAGCTGACCCGTATAGTCGGTGCGCACATCCAGATATTTATAGGCCGCTTTAGCCTCCAAACCCTTCACTGGCGTTACCTGCACCTCCGCCTGAAAGCTGCGCGAGTAGGAGCGGCCACCGGGCAGCAGATTGCTGATATTCAGCTGATAGGGCGAGTAATAAGCATCGGCTACTACTTGGTTCTGAAACTCAGTGTGGTAATAGTCGGCTATGAAGGTAGCGGGCTTGCCCAGTAGCGTAAAGTATTGGGTAAAACTGCCCCCCACATTCCAGGCTTGCTCCGGCCGCAGGTTATTCGACACCACAAAGTCGCGGGAACTAACCAGCATACCCGTATTTTCAGCAATGGGATTGGCGGTGCGGAAACCGGAGCCACCGGCTAAGCGCAGCACAGTATTCTTGGTGGCGTCGTACTTAATATTGAGGCGGGGCGTCAGGAACCAGCCGTACAGGTTATGACGGTCGAGGCGCAGGCCACCTACCACAGTTAGGTTACGAGCATTCTGATACGTGTATTCGGCGAAGGCACCCGGCACCCGTTCCTGGCGACTCCGATTTTCGCGCTGGTAGCGCTGGGCGGCCGTTTCAGAGGGCGCAGAGGCGTAATCAGGTTGCAATAATACTTCCCGATAATTATCGTGCAGATAACTCAGCCCCACGCGGTAGGTGTGGGCAGTATTGCCCAGTACGCTTTGGAAAAGCAGAGTAGCCAAGCCCGTACGCTGGCGACCATCGTAGGTGCGGCGCCCATACTGTGAATCAAAAGCGTGATCGGTGGCGGTTAGCAGCAGGCCTAGGCTCTGATAGGGCCGGCCGGGCCAGGTGTAAGAGGTTTTGGAAAAGCCTGTGTAGCGGTCCGTCTGGAGAGAGGTGCCGTAGTAAGGGTTACCCGCTTCTTCCCGGAACCCTACCTGCCCGCCCTGGCGGGTTTCGCGCAGAGCACCAAGCCCCAATTCGCTCACAATGCCGTTGCCCGATTGGTATTTCCACTTATTGAACACGTTGAATTGAGTGGCCAAAGGCAAATCCAGAAAGTTGTCCTTGTTGCGGTCGACGCGGCGGCCGAGGTGATCGGAGTGGAGGAGGAGAGCCGTGCTGAGTTTCTTATTGACGGGGGCCGAGAGGTTGAGATTAAGATCGAATTTGCCGAGGTCGTTGACGTACGCATTGAAGAGCAAACGGTCGGTTTTGGCGGGATCTTGCAGGCGCACATTCACCTGGCCGGCCATGCTTTCGTAGCCGTTCACCACCGAGCCCATGCCCTTGATAATGTCGATACTCTCGATCCAGGGGCCAGCCAGATAGCTTAGTCGGTACGGCGTAGCTAGGCCACGCAGAGCCGGCAGATTATCTACCGTAAGCAGAGAATAAGCCCCATCCAGGCCTAATAGCTGAATCTGCTTGGCCCCCGATACTGCATCAGTGGTCGAAACTTCAACCGCGGCGTTGGTTTCGAAGCTCTCCGCCAAGTTGCAGCAGGCCGACTTAGTTAGGTCGCGGCTGGTAATGACCTGCGTATTGGTAGGAGTAATGCCAGAGTAAGAAGGCGCTCGTTCTTCTACGCGCACCTCGCCTAGCTCGGCAGAGCGGCGCAGGGCCATCCGCACAAAGAGTTGCTCCGTGGCTCCTACAATAACCGTGTCGGGCCGGTAGCCTAAGGCTTGAATAATAAGACGGTTAGAGTCACCACGGGCGGGTCGCAGGATGCTAAAAATGCCCCCGCATCGGTGGTGGTAGCACCCGCAGGCTCTTCGAGCCAGCGTACTACAGCGCCGGGCAATGGAGCCGCGGCAGGGGCGTCGGTCACCTGCCCACGTATGAGCAAGCTGGCCGGAGTTTGGGCGGCCGCTGGTTGGCTGAAGAGTAGCAAAAAGCCCCCAGCGCCAGTAAGTTGCGCCCTGAAAAGAAATTCATGACAGAAAGAGGTAGAAGTATTTCCTAAAGCAATGGCGGAGCTAAATGATCCGCATGCCTAAGCCGATACAGTTCAGCTAGGCCAGAGAATAGGAGAGACTTTATACTACCAAAATGCAGCCAAAAGCGAGCAACAAGCGGCCTGCTCGGGGTGGAGGCGAGGCGTCGCTAGCATACCAGCGGTAAGCTGCTTGCGCCAGCAGAAGCGCCGCCGGAACAGGTGGCCAAACGGAAGAAGTGGCCCACGTATTAATAGCTGGACCAGCCAAAAATTTGCCCCCCAGCGTAGCGGGAGCGGGTGCGTTTAGCTTGTGTAAATCGGTGGCAAGGTCGCAGCAGGCTTGCCGCCACTGCGAGGTAGCGGAGGCGCTACAATGGAGCGCTTCGTTGTTCGGCTGGCACGCATCAAGGGCTGCACTGAAGGTGAAGTTAGCCGTGCTCCTCCCGCTAATGTGGCAAGTACGCCGCTGCACCGTGAGCCCCACCGATGCGGCGAGGATGAGCAGGGCCAGCAGACCGCTAAAAATCCGATGTGTAAGTGGGCGCTTCACGAGTGCAAAGATACGATATGAAGCTTGCAAAATGCGCTAGAAAAGGTGCAGGATAGAGGGAGCCTGAATGCGCGTCTGCACGCTGCAATGCTTGATGCAGAAGTAGATAAAGGATTTGAAGAGTGAGCATGAGGGAAGCAATCCGCTGCGGCGGATATGCTTGCGAGTCGCTCCAAAACAGAGCCTGACATTTTGGCAAAACCTCTACCACGGTTTACCACTCTTTTCATAAAAACCGATTTTAGATTGTAAAAAAGCCCCCAGTAACTTAAAAACGGCTTTTTAGGATGTGGTAGAAAATGGTAAATAGTGGTTGCCTTTTCATGGGCAATCTGTACTTTTGCTAACCTCCCTCTTTCATGGCTTGTTGGCCTGATCTACCCCTATGAATCTTCTCTCTGGCGAATATGAGTGCAAGCTTGACCCGAAAGGGCGCTTGGTGCTGCCCGCCAAAGTGAAGGGGAATCTGCCGGAGGCGTCGGGCAATCAGTTAGTATTGGTACGCGGCTTTGAGCCCTGCCTGGTACTGTACCCGCGTGCTGCCTGGCGCATCATTCACGATAAGGTGATGGCTCTCGACGAGTTTAACGAGGAGTATCGGCAGTTTCAGCGCAACTTCTTCCGCGGCATGACGGAAGTAGATTTTGATAGCATCGGCCGCTTTATGCTGCCGCGCACGATGCTGCGCTACGCCGGCATTGAAAAGGAAGCCATTATCGTGGGGTTGGGTAACCGCTGCGAAATCTGGGATCCGGAGCGCTATGATGAGTTCTTGATTAAAGACCAACAGAGCTTCTCCAAACTGGCCCAAAAGTTTTTGTCCACCGAAACGCCCCCGGTGGGCAACTGGCCGCATGAGTACCGCGCAGCCCACCAACGACTCGGTGTACCACCGCCCCGTAATGCTGGCCGAGTGCCTGCAAGCGCTAGATATCAAGCCCGATGGCCGCTACGTTGATGTCACGTTTGGAGGCGGTGGGCACTCCAGGCCCATTTTGGAAAAACTCACTACCGGCCACCTCTACAGCTTCGATCAGGACGCCGATGCCGAGCACGAAGCCGCTGCTCTGGCTGGCCCAAACTTTATGTTCATCCGCGCCAACTTCCGCGACTTGCAGCAGGAATTGGCTGCCCACGGTGCCTTGCCCGTCGATGGAATTCTGGCCGACCTAGGCGTGTCATCGCACCAATTTGATACCGCTGAGCGCGGCTTCAGTACGCGTTTTGATGGTCCTTTGGATATGCGCATGGATCCTGAGGCCGACCGCACGGCTGCCGAGGTGGTTGCTGAGTATTCGGAAGCGGAATTACACCGCATCTTCGGGATGTATGGCGAGGTGACCAACGCCCGCACGTTAGCCAATACCCTTGTGACGGCCCGGCGCGGACAAGGCGTGCGGACCATCAGTGAGCTGAAAAAAGCAATTGCCCCCTGCACACCCCGTGGCAAGGAGAACAAGTATTTGGCCCAAGTCTTTCAGGCCCTGCGCATCGAGGTAAACGATGAGCTGACGGCTTTGCAGGAAATGCTGGTGCAAACGGCGCAGGTGCTGCGGCCCGGTGGGCGGCTGGTGGTCATGTCCTACCATTCGTTAGAAGATAGGCTAGTGAAGAATTTTATGGCGAAGGGCAAATTCTTCGGCGATGTCGAGAAGGATTTTTATGGCCACCAACATACGCCCTTCACCGTGCTTACGCGCCGTCCGGTGGAAGCATCGGCGGAAGAGGTAGCCGAGAATAGCCGCGCCCGCAGTGCTAAGCTGCGCATCGCGGAGCGGAGTCAGGAAAAAGCTAAGAGTTGAGTTGTTATGGCTATAAATACGATCAAACCACCTGTGGCGACGCCCCGCGCCAACGTGCCCCGGCCGGTAATTGCCCCCCCGGCACCGGAGCCCGAGCCACTTCCGGTGCATGAACCAGAGCCAGAACCGGTGGAGGAAGAGGCGCCCCGCGCCCCGCGCCCTACCCGGCCGCGTAGTTCCTGGAGCGTATTTACGTTGCTGGAGCGCATCACGCGCATGGATGGCCTGTTTCGGGAAGGTCTGCCAGTGCGTTATCTGCCGCACGTGCTGTTTATCATGTTTCTGACCTTGCTCTACATCGGTAATACGCACTACGGCTACCGCATGAACCGCAACATTCAGAAGCTGAAGTTGGAAACAGAGGATTTGCGGGCCGACTATACCACCCTGAAATCTGACTATATGGAGGCCAGTAAACAGAGCGAAGTAGCTCGTAAGGTGGCCGCCTACGGCTTGGTGGAAAGCTCCTCGCCGCCGTTCCGCATCACCGTGCCCGCTGGTCGTCTCGACGAGGCGGAACTAGATAAACTCCCCATCATCACGGCCGATTCGTTAGCAGCGCGGGCCGTGCGTGATTCGTTGGCTGCTGTCGTCGCTGATTCAGTGGCGCTGGCAGAGGGTGAAGTAGTAACCGAAGTCGAAGAGTAGGAACAACAGCTTCGGGCACTAGCCTGGATTATGATGTGGCTAGGGTAAAAAAGCCCCCAAGTACTTAATTAAACGCAATACACACGGAATACTTTGAAAGGCAACGTTAAAAAATCCATCGTTACCCGCGTACGGCTGGCGTTTTTGGGCGTCTGCCTATTCTCAGCGGCTATCGTGTGGAAGGTGTCCCGAATCCAGTTTAAGGAAGGCGACCGGTGGCGGGCGCTAGAGCAGGAGCGTCGGGTAGTGTATCAGCCGGTATTTGCTACGCGCGGCACTATTCTATCGGACAACGGCAGCATTATGGCCACGTCGTTGCCTTTCTACCGCGTCGCCTGGGACCCAAGCGTGGTCGATAAGCAACTATTTCGTAGCAACGTAGACTCGCTGGCTTTGCTCTTGTCGCAGTTTTTCGGCGACCGTTCGGCCAAAGAGTACAAGCGTAAGCTGATGAACGCCAAAAACTCGAAGGAGACCGTGCGCTACTTGCGATTGAATTCGCGGCAAATCAATTATCAAGACAAGAAGAAGCTGGCCCAGTGGCCCATTTTTCGGGCAGGCAAGAATAAGGGCGGCGTCATCTTCGAGAAGGTTGATAAGCGCTTCCGGCCCTTCGGTGGCTTGGCACAGCGTACCGTGGGCTTTCTGAATGAAGATAAAAACGGTGCAGGCCTAGAGTTTACTTACAACAGCCAGCTCGCCGGTAAAGACGGTGAGGCCCTATTTGAGCGTCTACCGGGAGGTAATAAGCCCATTTATGATGGCACCGAAATAAAGCCCCTGCCCGGCTACGACATCAAGACAACTATCGATATCAACTTGCAGGATGTGGCTGAAAACGCCCTCTACAAGTCGTTGGTGGATAATGATGCGCAATACGGCTGCGTGATTCTGATGGAAGTGCAGTCGGGGGAAATCAAAGCTGTGGCCAACCTGGGCAAAGCGGCCGATGGCGTGTACCGCGAAGACTATAACTACGCCATTGCCGACCAAGGACGCACCGAGCCGGGTTCTACCTTCAAGTTGGCGTCGATGATGGCCTTATTTGAGGATAATCCCGATTTGGAGTTAACCGATATGGTGGATACCGGCAACGGTCGCATGTATATAGGAGGCGCCGTGAAAACCGACTCCCACGCCAACGGCAAGATTTCGGTGCAAAAGGTAGTAGAGCAATCGTCTAACATTGGGGTGGCAAAGCTGGTCCATGACCATTTTCAGCAAAAGCCCGATAAGTACACCGATTACCTCAAGCGGTTTGGGCTCGATAAGCCACTGGGCTTCCAGATGCATGGGGAAGCGCGGCCTTACGTGAAAGACCCTACTGATCGGAGTTGGAGCCGCACGTCGCTTACCACCATGAGCATTGGGTACGAGTTGAAATTAGCCCCCCTGCAAACGCTGGCTTTCTATAATGCCATTGCTAACGATGGGGTGAAGGTGCAGCCCATTATTGTGAAGGAAATTCGGCAGGCTGATAAGGTGATTGAGGAATTTGAGCCCAAAATTCTGAACCCCAAAATCTGCTCGGAGGAAACACTGCGCAAGGTGCGTGCGATGCTGGAAGGCGTGGTGCTGCAAGGCACGGCCAAAGCCATCAAATCGAACGACTTTAGCATTGCGGGCAAAACGGGCACTGCCTGGAAGTTCAAGAATGGCCAGTACACCCGCACATACTCCACCAGTTTCTGCGGCTATTTCCCCGCCGACAAGCCTAAGTATAGCTGCATCGTGGTGGTCGATTCGCCGAAACGGGGCCGTATCTATGGTTCCGACGTAGCCGCGCCGGTTTTCCGCGAGGTGGCCGACAAAGCGATGGCCCGCGACATTGCCAGCCAGCGCCCCTTACTAGCGCGGGTGCCGCTAAATAAAACCCAGGTGCCTGTAGTGAAAGCGGGTTTACAGGACGAGCTAACGCTGGTGTGCGAAAAGCTGGGAGTAAATCAACAGTCGCAAGCGGCGGGTGAAGAATGGGTGCGAGCCGATACGAATACGCGCTCGTTGGCGTGGCAAGTCCAGCCTGTGCGTCGCGGACAAGTGCCTGATGTAAGCGGTATGACTCTGCGCGACGCGCTGTTTTTGCTTGAAAACCGCGGGCTGCGCGTGCGAGCCTTGGGCAACGGCCGCGTAAATCGGCAGTCGGTGGCGGCAGGCACGCCCTTGCGGCGCGGCACCCTGGTGACTTTGGAGTTGCAGCCCATCGGTGCGATGGCGGGCACGAAGCCGCAGCCTCCGCCGGCCCCTACCAAACTGGTTGAAAACAAACTGCTCACTCCCGCCGATCCGGACCCAGCCAAAGCACGAGCTAAGCTACTGCTGCGTCAAGAGCAACTGAAAAAGAAGCTTCGAGATGAAGAATCGGAGCCAGTAGAAGCCAAAAAGCCGGAAGTCAGTAAGGATAAGAAGAAGGTATTAATCAGCAGCCTTCACTAGCACAAACAGCACCCCGAATACCTTGACCAATTCAACTCCCATAGCGCACCCACTGGCCCATTTGCTAGCCACCGTAACGGTGCAGGCGCAGCATGGCCCTACCGATATAGTCGTGCAGGGCCTCACGCTAGACTCGCGGCAGGCCGGGCCGAGCATGGTGTTTTTTGCCCTGCGCGGCGCCCAAACCGACGGTCACCAGTTCATTGATAAAGCCGTAGCTCAAGGTACGGCGGTCGTGGTGTGCGAAAATTTGCCCCCCAGTCTCGACTCGGCCACTACCTACGTGCAGGTGCCTAATAGCGCCGAGGCTATGGCGCACATGGCCGCCGCTTACTACGGACATCCTTCACGCAAGCTCCAACTCGTAGGCGTGACGGGCACCAATGGTAAGACCACCTGCGCTACGCTGCTGCATAAGCTGTTCCGGGAGTTAGGTTACCATGTGGGCTTGCTTTCCACGGTTCAGAATCAGATTGACGAGGAAGTAATTCCCGCTACCCACACTACTCCCGATGCTATTCGACTAAATGAGCTGCTAGCCCGGATGCTGCGGGCGGGCTGCACTTATGTATTTATGGAGGTTAGCTCCCATGCAGTTGTGCAGCACCGCACGACGGCGTTGCGTTTTGTGGGGGGCATTTTTACCAATCTTACCCACGACCACCTCGATTACCACGGCACTTTCGATGAATATCTAAAGGCCAAAAAAGGCTTCTTTGATCAGTTGGGTAAGGATGCCTTTGCGCTAACCAATGCCGATGATAAGCGCGGCCCAGTGATGCTCCAGAATACCACCGCCCGCCGCGAAACCTACTCGTTGCGTAGCCTGGCTACGTTTCGGGCGAAGCTGCTGGAAAACGCGGTGCACGGCCTGCATCTGGAAATAGATGGGCGGGAAGTGCAGTTTCGATTGATTGGGGTATTTAATGCCTACAACCTGTTGGCCGTGTATGGCGCAGCGGTGCTACTTGGTGAAGACCCCATAGAAGTACTTACTGTACTGTCGGGTCTGACATCGGCGCCGGGCCGTTTTGAGCCTATTGTAGCAGAGCGGACCCGCGTGACTGGCATTGTAGACTACGCCCATACGCCCGATGCGCTGGAAAATGTGCTTTCGACCATTGCCCAGATTCGCCAGCCCAGTCAGCAGGTAATTACGGTGGTGGGCTGCGGCGGCAACCGCGATGCGGCCAAGCGCCCCGTAATGGCCAACTTGGCTGCTAAAGGCTCCAATCGCGTGGTACTCACCTCTGATAATCCGCGCTTCGAGGATCCGAATGCTATCCTAACCCAAATGCAAGCTGGCGTACAAGCGCAGGATTTAGGCAAAGTCCTGACCATTCCCGACCGGCGTGAGGCTATCAAAACGGCCGTTGCCTTAGCGCAGCCCGGCGACATCGTGCTGGTAGCTGGCAAGGGCCACGAGACATACCAGGAGATACAAGGCGTGCGGGGGCATTTGACGATAAGCAGGTCTTGCAAGAGATGTTCGATTTGCTGAATAAATGACCCATGCGCTACAGTAAAAATCCGGAAAACACAACGTTTGACCTCAACCTAAAAAACTAAACCTTTGCATCTTGGCCTAACTCCACTTTCTATCCGCTGACCCCTCGCCCATGCTTTATTACCTCTTTACGTACCTCAGTGAGCACTACAATCTGCCTGGGGCGGGCGTGTTTCAATTTATCTCGTTTCGGGCGGCTATGGCCGTTATTACTTCCCTGCTTATTGCGCAGGTTTTTGGTAAAAGCCTGATTCGAATTTTGCAGAAAAAGCAGGTGGGCGAAAGTATCCGTGACTTGGGTTTGCAAGGACAACTGGAGAAGAAAGGCACCCCAACTATGGGTGGCCTGATTATCATCCTGGCCATTTTGGTGCCCGTGCTGCTGTTTGCCAAGCTCGACAATATCTACATCGTGCTGATGCTGCTGAGTACGGTTTGGCTGGGGCTGATCGGGTTTCTTGACGACTATATAAAGGTCTTCCAGAAGAATAAAGAAGGCTTGAGCGGACGCTTCAAAGTGCTGGGTCAGATAGGTTTGGGTATTACAGTAGGCTGGGTACTGTTCTTCAGCAACGATGTAACAGTCCGCCAATACTTGCTGCCCAACGGGCAGCTTTCCGCTGTTGATGCCAGCACCGTGTATCAGGATGTGAAGCTGATGATTACCACGATTCCTTTTGCCAAAAACAACGAGCTGAACTACGGCAACCTGTTTGCCTACGCCGGCCCCTACTTCAATGGCCTCTACAGCTTCCTGTACATTCCCATCGTTATCCTCATCATCACGGCCGTGAGCAACGGTGCCAACATCACCGACGGCCTCGACGGCTTGGCGGCGGGCACGTCGGCTATCATTGGTATCACGCTAGCCATTTTCGCCTTCGTGAGTGGTAACGCGCTGCTGGCTGACTACCTGGACATTATGTTCATCCCGAACTCGGGTGAGCTGGTAATATTCTGTACGGCCTTCGTGGGAGCCTGCGTAGGTTTCTTGTGGTATAACAGCTACCCAGCCCAGGTTTTTATGGGCGACACAGGCTCATTGGCTATTGGCGGCATCATTGCGGTGCTGGCGCTTATTATTCGTAAAGAATTGTTGATTCCGGTGTTGTGTGGGGTGTTTTTGATTGAAAACCTCTCGGTAATCGTGCAGGTAAGCTACTTCAAATACACGCGCCGCAAGTATGGAGAAGGTCGCCGCTTGCTACGCATGTCCCCTTTGCACCACCACTACCAAAAGCTTGGCTACCACGAATCCAAAATCGTGTCGCGTTTCTGGATTGTGGGCATTATGCTGGCCGTCTTCACCCTGGTAACCCTCAAACTTCGCTAAAAGCTATTCTGCGGTGTTTGACCACATCACGAGATACTCAAGTTTATAAGTCATGCAAATAGTCATTCTCGGAGCAGCAGAAAGTGGGGTAGGGGCGGCGCTGTTGGCGCAAGCTAAAGGCCACGCCGTTTTCGTGTCCGATGGTGGCTCTATTAAGCCTGCTTATAAGCAGAAGCTGACCCAAGCCGGCATTCGCTTCGAGGAAAATCAGCATACGCTGGATGAAATCCTGCGCGCCGACGAAGTAGTGAAAAGCCCCGGCATTCCGGAAAAAGCGCCCATCATTCAAGCTCTACGCGCGAAAGGCACGCCTATTATCTCCGAAATCGAGCTAGCAGGCCGCTATACGCAGGCCAAGTGTATCTGCATTACCGGCACGAATGGCAAAACGACCACCACGCTGCTTACCTATCATTTGCTAAAGGAAGCTGGCATGAGTGTGGGGCTAGCCGGCAATGTGGGCTACAGTCTCGCTGAGCAGGTTATTGAAGATAAGCACGACTATTATGTGGTGGAACTGAGCAGCTTTCAGCTCGACGATACCCACAATTTTGCCCCCTGGTTGGCCATCCTGCTCAATATTACGCCCGACCACCTCGACCGGTACGGCTACAGCCTTGAAAACTATGCGGCGGCCAAAATGCGCGTTGCCCGCAACGTAAGCGGTTGTTTTATCTATAATGCCGGTGACCCCGAAACGCGCAAAGCAGTAGCAGCTTCAGGGGCTGAAAAAAATGCCTTGGCATTTGATCAGCAATTCGACGGCCATACGGGCGAAAACTTAGCCGCATGGTACGGACAAGATGGAACGTTGCAGCTGCATTTGCCCGAATGGGCGCAAAGTCGGGTTGATAGCGTCAATGTTGCCAACTCGCCCCTAATTGGGCAACATAATCAGCAGAATATGGCGGCGGCTATCCTGGCGGCTCGCGTTGTTGGGCTATCGCCGGAGCAAATTGAGCAGGGCTTGGTTTCCTTCAAAAATGCCCCCCACCGTCTGCAATTGGTAGGGGAGGTCAACGGCGTTAAGTTTATCAACGATAGCAAAGCTACCAACGTGGAAGCGGCATGGTTTGCCCTCGATGGTGTACAGCAGCCCATCGTCTGGATTGCCGGCGGTACGGATAAGGGCAACGACTATACTTCCTTGCTGCCGCTGGCCAAGCAAAAAGCGAAAGCATTGATTTGCCTCGGCGTGGATAATGAAAAGCTGAAGGCCAGCTTCGGTATCGTTGTCCCACACCTAGAGGAAACCCAAAGCGTAGAAACAGCCGTGCGTCGTGCCGCTGAGTTGGCCGCACCCGGCGACGTGGTGCTGCTTTCACCAGCCTGCGCCAGCTTCGATCTATTCAAAAACTACGAAGACCGTGGGCAGCAATTTGCCGCTGCTGTGGAAAAATTGTCCCAAGAAAAATCAGTACCATCAGCCTAATCTGCGATTTATGGAACCCGTAAAACTCTGGCTGCAACGCAACCTCAAAGGCGACCCCATTTTGTGGGGTATCGTGCTGCTGTTTTCCTTTATCAGCATTGCGGTGGTGTACTCGGCTACGGGTACGCTGGCTTACAAAAAGATGGGGGGCAATACGGAGTATTTCCTGATTAAGCACACGGGCCTGATCTTCGTGGGCTTGGCCTTCATGTGGCTGGCGCACCGCATCGATTATCGCTACTACTCGCGCCTGTCGCTGTACGCGCTATTGCTATCGGTGCCGCTGTTGCTGTTCACCTATTTCATGGGCTCGAATATCAACGAGGCGTCGCGGTGGCTTACAATTCCGGTCATCAACCAAACCTTCCAGCCCTCCGACTTAGCCAAACTGGCGCTGATTTCGCACTTGGCGAGTATGCTTAGCCGTCGGCAGCAGCACGTGCAGGATTTCAAAACGACGTTGCTACCGGTAATGCTATGGGTGGGTTTGATCTGCGGCATTATCATCATGAGTAATGCCTCTACGGCGCTGTTGTTATTTGCCACCTGTTTGCTGCTCATGTTTATTGGTCGGGTACCACTCAAGCAAATGGCCGTGATGGTACTTATCGGTGCGGTGGTAGGCGGCATTGGTCTATCCTCCGGTCAGCGCTACAAAACGGTACTCACCCGCATCGAAAGCTTTACCGACAAGACCAAGCCGGTGCCGTTTCAGCTGGAGCACAGCTACATCGCTATTGCTACGGGCGGTATCAGTGGAAAAGGTCCCGGCAAAAGCACCGAGCGCAACATTCTGCCCCACCCATATTCCGACTTTATCTACGCCGTTATCATTGAAGAATATGGCCTCATTGGGGGCGTAGTTGTCTTGTTTCTATATCTGGCCTTCCTCTATCGGGGTCTGAACACCGTTATTCATAGCTACGGCGCCTTTGGGGGCTTTTATCGGCAGGGCTAACCTTTAGTTTGGTCTTGCAGGCGATGGTAAATATGGGCGTGGCCGTAGGGCTAGGGCCCATCACTGGTTTGCCGCTGCCGCTGCTCAGCATGGGTGGTACCTCCTTGATTTTCACGGGTATCAGCATTGGTATTATTCTGAGCGTCAGCCGTGGCGAGCGTGAAATACGCCCCATGACGGGCGAGCCAGAGGATACCGCTCGCATTCCGAAGAAAACTGCATACGCTTAAAAAACAGACTTTAACCACTCAACAGTCCGCACAGCTCAAGCTTACATGCCCAAGTCGAATCTCCAGTTTATTTCTTCGCATCCCGAGCCTTACCGCATTATTATTAGCGGTGGGGGCACGGGTGGGCATATATTTCCGGCGGTAGCCATTGCTAACGAGCTGCGCCGTCGTCAGCCCGAGGCTGAAATCCTGTTTGTCGGCGCCAACGGCCGGATGGAGATGACCCGGGTGCCCGAGGCCGGCTACGACATTGTAGGCCTTGATATTAGTGGCTTACAGCGCCGCCTGACTCCCCAGAATCTGCTATTTCCGTTGCGCGTGATTCGGAGTGTGAAGCGAGCGGGCAAAATTATCGAGAAATTTCGCCCCGAAGCCGTTGTGGGCGTAGGTGGCTACGCTTCGGCTCCTATTCTATTGGCCGCGGCTTCGCGAGGAATTCCAGCCCTTATTCAGGAACAGAATTCCTACGCTGGCCTAGTTAATAAACTGCTGAGTCGGCGCGTAAATCGTATTTGTGTGGCTTATGAGGGCATGGAAAAGTTTTTCCCTAAGGATAAGCTCGTTCTTACTGGTAACCCAGTCCGCACCGAAATTGCTTCTGGCGACCGTACCGAAGCACTGAAGTTTTTCGGGCTTTCACCTGACAAGAAAACCCTACTTGTAATTGGCGGCAGCCTCGGAGCCCGCACCTTGAACGAAGCCACTGCTGCGGCACTTTCGCGCCTGAAAGCGGCTGGAGTTCAGTTGCTGTGGCAAACAGGTAAGCTCTACTACCCTAAAGCGCAGGAAGAAGCTGCGCCATTCGCCGCAGATGGCATTCGGGCATTAGAATTCGTACAGCGCATGGACCTGGCTTATGCCGCCGCCGACGTAGTGGTTTCGCGGGCGGGCGCTTTGTCCGTTTCGGAACTGTGCCTTACTGGCAAGCCTAGTTTACTGGTGCCATCGCCCAACGTGGCCGAAGATCATCAGACCAAAAACGCCTTGGCCTTGGTTCGCCATCAAGCCGCTCTACTCGTTCCGGATGCGGAAGCGCCCGCTCGCCTGTATGATGAGGCCCTAAGCCTGCTAGCCGATGAGCCGCGCCAATTGAAGCTAAGTACCAACGTGCGCCAGCTTGCCCGCCCCGACGCGACGGCTGCCATTGTAGATGAACTCCTCACTATCATGGACCGCCGATGAATCCTGTAGCCGCATTTCCTTACGTCTACTTTCTGGGCATCGGTGGCATTGGTATGTCGGCGCTGGCTCGGTGGTTTCAAGCCAATGGCCACCAAGTAAGCGGTTACGACCGCACGCCAACGCCGCTAACGGAAGCGTTAGCCGCTGAAGGTATTGCCGTGCATTACGCGGATGCAGTCGAGAATATTCCGGTTGAGGTACGCGAAAATGCCCCCCAGACACTGGTAGTGCTCACGCCAGCTATTCCCGCTGGCCATCAGGAGTGGGCATGGCTGCGCGAGCAGGGCTACGATATTCGTAAGCGCAGCCAAGTGCTGGGTCTTCTTACCCAAGGCCAACGCACCATTGCTGTAGCTGGCACTCACGGCAAAACTACCACCTCGTCCATGGTGGCGCACTTGCTTCACCACGCGGGCGTCGATTGCTCAGCCTTCCTGGGGGGCATTTCTGTGAACCTTGGGTCAAATCTTCTATTAAATACCGGCACGGACGCGGGCGCTAAGCCTGTAGTAGTGGAGGCTGATGAGTATGACCGCAGCTTCCTAACCTTGCACCCCGATGTAGCTATCGTGACCAGCACAGATGCCGACCACCTCGATATTTATGGTACACAGGATGCGCTGATTGAGTCCTTCCGGCAGTTTGTGGGGCAATTAAAGCCGGGTGGCACGCTTCTGCTTAACTATACTGCCGATGCAAGTGTGGCCGCTGCGGTACCCACTGGCGTGCAGGTCGTTCATTATGGCTTAGAAGCAGCGCAGGGGGGAAATCTGCATGCTGCCAACGTAACGGCTCACGGACACGAGTTTCGCTTCGATGTACATAGCCCCCTCGGCAACCTAACTAACTTGCAGCTAACTGTGCCCGGCTTTCACAACGTGGAAAATATGCTGGGGGCCATTTTTGCGGCCCAGCTGGAAGGCGTAACCGCTGAAAAACTGGCCACTGCGGTAGCGGCGTATCGGGGCGTGAAGCGTCGCTTTGAATTTATCGTCACCACAAAAAACAAGGTGTATGTTGACGATTATGCCCATCACCCACGCGAAATAGAGGCTTTCCTTCGTTCCCTACGTGCGTTGTACCCGCAGAAACGCCTGCGCGTCATCTTCCAACCCCACCTTTTCACCCGCACCCGCGACTTCGCGCTAGGCTTCGCTGAGAGCTTAAGTCTGGCCGATGAAGTGGTGCTGCTCGACATCTATCCCGCTCGTGAACTGCCGATTAGTGGCGTTACCTCCGAGCTGATTTTATCTCAACTAACAGCTTCAAAAAAGTCTTTGCAAACCAAGGAACAAGTCGTGGCGGCCGCCGCTGTCGACGATGATTTTGATGTGCTGGCTACCGTTGGGGCCGGTGATATTGATCAATTGGTGCCTCAGCTGCGAACCATTTTAACCAGCCGCTGGCATGAAACTCAAGCCTAACGCCAAAAATTATTTGTTTGCAGCGGCTTGCCTGTTGCTGCTCATCGGCTTGGCCGTGTTTGCTGGCCTGCGCCAAGCAAACCGCCCTGTTGGTCAGGTTATCGTGACCATCAGCAATGAGTTCAATAACTATTTCATTAGCGAGCAGGAAGTAACCGCTCTGCTCACGCGCAATGGCTATCAACGCCTGGAGGGCGCGCGCCCCGAAGACCTCAACTTGAAAGCCCTTGAAGCCCGCCTCAAGTCTCATAGTTTTGTGCGCGAAGTCGAGGTGTACCGTGACCTAGCCGGTAACCTGCACGCCGACGTGCGCCAGAATCGTCCCATAGCCCGCCTAGTACATGCTGACACCCGCCGCGACAGCTACCTCGATGCTGAAGGGCATGAGTTACCGCTATCGCCATTGTTCACGGCTCGCGTGGTGCCCGTAGCTCGTCAGGGGGGCACTCCTATTCCGGCTACGTTTTTTCGCGACTCTACCGGCCGCCGTTACCTCGAAGTGTTGCGCTACATCGACGAGCACCCCTTTTGGCGGGCTCAGGTAGCCGAAGTATTTATTGGGCCAAATGGCAAGATTGCTTTCACCCAACAAATAGGAGATCAACGAGTAGAATTTGGGTTTCCAGAGAATATTTCAGAAAAATTCGCGAAACTAATGGTATTTTACCGGCAAATTCCACCAGTTTTAGGATGGGATACATACCACCGCGTCAATGTTGAGTTTAAAGACCAGATCATTTGCGAATAACTATACACTCTCTGTAACGTCTAAAAAGGGCCTTAAATCGTCCTAAATAGCGTTTTTTTAGATACATACCGCAACTTCCCGCAAACCCTGCCAGTACCTACCCCATGCAAAACGATAAAATTGTAGTCGGCCTCGACATCGGCACCACCAAAATCTGCGTCCTGGTAGGGCGCAAAAATGAGTTTGGCAAACTTGAGATCCTTGGCATGGGTAAAGCCGTGTCAGAAGGTGTAGTGCGCGGTATTGTGTCCAATATTGACAAAACTGTAGACGCTATTAAGAAGGCTATTCGGCAGGCTGAAGAACAATCGGGCATCAATATCGGCGTGGTGAACGTCGGGATTGCTGGCCAGCATATCAAGAGCTTACAGCATAACGGCAGCATCACGCGGGCCTCGCAGGATAGTGAGATTACCGTCGATGACGTGAACCGCCTGACCAACGATATGTACCGCCTGGTAACTCCGCCCGGCTCCGAGATCATCCACGTAATGCCCCAAGACTACAAGGTGGATTACGAGGAAGGCATCATGGATCCAGTGGGCATGTCGGGCGTACGGTTGGAAGGCAACTTTCACATCATTACTGCTCAGAGCACGGCCATCAACAACATCAACAAGTGTGTTACCAAGGCCGGGCTAGAAATCGATAATCTGATTCTGGAGCCGCTGGCGTCGAGCATGTCGGTGCTGAGCGACGAGGAAAAAGAAGCTGGTGTAGCGCTGATTGATATCGGGGGCGGTACTACCGACTTGGCTATCTTTAAAGATGGCATCATTCGTCACGCGGCGGTGCTGCCTTTCGGCGGCAACATCGTGACTTCTGATATCAAGCAGGGCTGCTTAGTGATGCAGAACCAGGCTGAGCAGTTGAAAGTAAAGTTTGGGAAAGCCATTGCTGAGGAAGCTTCTGATTACGAAATCGTAAGCATTCCTGGTCTGCGCGACCGGGCTCCTAAGGAGATTTCTCTGAAGAACCTTGCTCACATCATTGAGGCTCGGATGGAAGAAATCGTGGAGCTAGTGTACGCCGAGATTCAGCGTACCGGCCACGCCGATAAGCTGGCCGCTGGTATCGTGCTGACTGGTGGTGGTTCACAGCTGCAAAACCTCGTGCAGCTAACGGAGTACGTAACTGGACTTGATACCCGTATTGGCTACCCCAACGAACACTTAGGCAAGAGCCGTATTGAAGCTGTAAAGTCGCCGATGTACGCTACCACTGTAGGCTTGGTGTTGGCCGGCTACCGTTCCATTGATGAGCGCGTAAACCGCAGCTACGAGCCAGAAGAGCAAGTGTATCGTCCGGCCGCCCCAGAGCCGCGCATGGAAATGCCAGTTGCTCCCGCTGCTACCCAAAAAGCCCCCCAAGCGCCTGCACCACCTAAAAAGCCTTCTGGTGCCGGCAAGTTCTTTCAGGATATCATCAGCCGCACCAAAGGTCTGTTGATCGACGATTTTGACGATAAGCAATACTAAATGAGTGGATGGGTGAATGAGCGAATGGCTGACTGTTTACATCAAACAAACGCCAATTCCCTTGTTCACCCATTCGCCCATTCACCCATTTAGACTCCACCTCATGAATTATAAATTCGATATTCCTTCCACCTCTAAGTCTATCATCAAGGTAATTGGTGTTGGCGGCGGTGGTTCCAATGCCGTGAACCACATGTTCAGCCAAGGCATAAAGGACGTAGAGTTCGTTATCTGCAATACGGATAAGCAGGCGCTGCACAGCAGCACCGTGCCTACCAAATTACAGATCGGCGTTGACCTTACGGAAGGCCTTGGCGCTGGCGCTAACCCGGAGCGCGGTAAGCAAGCCGCTATTGAGAGCCGCGAGCAGATTCGGGAGCTACTTAGCAATGGTACACGCATGGTATTTATCACGGCTGGTATGGGCGGTGGTACTGGCACCGGCGCTGCGCCTGTTATTGCCAAAGTGGCCAAGGAGCTAGGCATTCTGACCGTAGGTATCGTAACCGCACCTTTCCTGTTTGAGGGTAAAAAGAAGCGTCAGCAGGCTGAACACGGCATTAAGGAGCTGAGCGAGAACTGCGACACAGTGCTCGTTATTCTTAACGATAAGCTGCGCGAGATCTTTGGCAACTTACCTATCCGGGCGGCTTTCGCGAAAGCGGATAATGTGCTGAGCACGGCCGCCAAGAGTATTGCCGAAATCATCACGGTAACCAGCGAGGTAAACGTAGACTTTGAAGACGTGAAAACCGTCATGAAAGACTCGGGTGCGGCCGTGATGGGCAGCAGCATTACCGATGGTGAAAACCGCGCTCAGCGCGCCGCCGAGGAGGCTCTGGCCTCGCCGCTGCTCAACAACACCGACATTCATGGTGCGCAGAAAATTCTGCTCAGCATCATGTCGGGTGATCAGGCAGAGCTGGAAATGGATGAGCTGACCGAGATTACGGAGTACATCCAAGATAAAGCCGGCCAGGACGCTGAAGTTATTTTCGGCCACGGCATCGATTCTACTTTGGGGCAGAGCATCCGCGTGACGGTTATTGCTACGGGTTTTGCCCGTGATGCTCACACTATCAACACGGGTTTCGTTAACAACAAGGTTGCTGAAGAGCAAGAGCCTGATCCGCAGATCAATTTGTTCGACAAGGACCGTCAGGAAGCGCCCGCTGCGCCTATGGTTCCTACGTTTGGCACGCTGGCTCCTGCGCCCACACCCGCGCCCGCGCCTGCTTCGGTAGAACCACCCAAGGTGACTTTTGATCTGGAAACGTCGGTTTCAAACTATGTGCCGCCCGTGGCTGCGCCTTCGTCGCCGGCTCCAGAATTGGTAGCTGTGCAGCAGCCCGCACCGCAGCCCCAGCAGCATGCTGCGCCGCGTCCTACACTGGATGCCCGCGCAGAAGAACGCCGTCGGCGCCTTCAGGACTTAAGCAATGGGTTAACCAATGATGCCATCAAAGATCAGCTGGAAACGCCTGCTTACTTGCGTCGTCACGTTAAGCTGGAAAATGTGACGCCATCGAATGAGCGCGACATCTCCCGCTTCAATCTGTCGGACGATAATGAACTGCTGGGCGACAATCGGTTTCTGCATGATAACGTAGATTAGATTTCACTTAACAGATTTAAAAAAGGCAGAAGCCGCCGGAGACTCTCCGGCGGCTTCTGCCTTTTTTATGCTTACCACTTTACTGAGGTCGAGCAAGCGTGTCGACTACAGATGAATCTTGCCGAATCGGATCTGCCTGCTCCCTATCAGGACTGAGCGTCCGCGAGCCGGAAGAACTTGTCGTGCTGCACGCTCCTAGCAAAGAAATAGCGGCCAACGTAAGTGGGAAAAACAGCTTTTTCATCGCTGGGGGGCTTTTTTAGTCGCCAAAAGTTAGCTGAAACGTGAGTGGCTTGGTTGCTGTGAAAACAATAACGATAACAAAAAGAAGCAGGTGGGTGCGCGCATCCACCTGCTTCTTTTTGCTTACTGCTGCCCCTGTCCCTGAGAGTCGCCGCCCGACTTCTGGTCGTCGTTGCGGATACTCTTTTTGGGCCGGCCGGCGCTGCCATCCATTTTACCAAACTGATAGTTGAAGCTCACGCGCACGCCGCGGTTGTAGTTGTAGTTGTTGCTGCGGGAGGTAAAGCGAGCCGCGTCCAGCTCATTACGGAAGCGAATCGTGCGGTTGAATGGATTGTCCAGGCCTAAGCTTATACTGCCTTTCTTCTTGAAAAGCTCTTTTTTGGCTGCAATGCTATAGTACTGGTAAGCCGAGGTGCGACCTTGCAGCTGCACGCGAGGAGAGTTAAGAAAACCGGAAAACTGCGCACTGTAACCTTTGTCGAATTGATACGACGACGAAATATTAGCGTTATACATCACGCCGCTGTTGCTAGTATTCAAGCTCTGGCTTTTGAGCGTTACATAATAAGTGTTCACGTTGCCATTCACGGTCCACTTATCCGTCAGCTTTGTCGAGCCAAATAAGCTCATGCCATACGTAGCGTTGCGGGCTACGTTCTGGAAAGTGGTATAGATTACCTCCGCTTCGGTATCGTCGGTTTCAATCAGCGTGTTCAGTGGAACAAGGCGCGAGACGCTCTCGATAGCGTTGTTGGTGCGGCGGGAGTAGAGCGAGAAATTGAGGTTGCTCTTTTTGATATACGTGCTGTATCCCAGTTCGTAGGAATCGGTCAGCTCGGCGTCCAAATTGGGGTTGCCGGACGAGAAGATGCGAGGGTCGCTGGTGTTCAGATAGGGGTTCAGGAAGTAGATATTAGGGCGCTGCACACGCCGCGTATAGCTCACCTTTAGCTTCTGGCTTTTATCCTTGCCAAAGTCGCGGGAGGCTACAACGCTGGGAATAAAGTTGGTGTACTGCTGGCTAATTTCGGTGTCGTTGGAGAAGAAGTCACCGCCGATGCGGGTGTGCTCCACGCGGGCGCCCACCTTGAAGCTGTATACTTTTTGCAAGCTAAAGCCGTAGGTGCCGTAGCCCGAGTACACGTCCTGATTATAGCGAAACTGGTTGGTACGGTCGGGGAGAAGCAGGAAGCCGCGGCCATCCAAGCTATCCGCTTCGATTTGATAATCGGTATTTACCTGGCGCAGGATGGATTTTGCTCCTAGCTCCAGCGTGCTGGTGCTGTCGATGGGTTGCACGAGATCGGCCTGGAAGGTGGCCTCACGGTTGCGGCTGTCGTTGAAGCTTTGCTCGCGGTAGTCTGGTCCGAGAAGCTCGGGCCGGAACTGGTCGAGGTCATACTCATTCATGCCCTTATTGACGCTATAAAGAGCCAAAACGCTGAACTCCTGGCGTGGCTTAGCTAGCGTTTTAGTGTAGCCAAAGTTCAGATCGAGGTTGCGGTTTTGGTTATCGACTTCAATATCCCGGCTGTAAATATCAGCGCCAGCATTGGTAATGTACTCCGAGTTTAGCGTGCGGGGGGCATTAAAGCGAAACAGGTTACCGCGGGCACTGATATTGAAGGCGTCTTTGGGCGTAAGGTCGTAATCGGCGCCAACTTGGCCATAAAGGCCGCCACCGAGGGTACGATTCGTGCTGAGTTGGGTCAGCGTCGCTATGGTTGTGGCGCCTTCAAAGTCGCGGCGGAAGGTTTCGCCCCGGCCGCGGTTATAAAAGCCAAAGGAGCCTAGGTTCGCATTTACGCCTACTTTTCCTTTGCGCGCATTCAGACTGGTGTTCAGGTTGCTGGAGCGCGTACCGGCTGATACGTTCACGGAGCCGTTTACACCGGCTAGGTCGTTTTTCTTTAAAATAATGTTAATAATGCCCCCCGTGCCTTCCGCATCATACTTAGCCGAAGGCGAGGTAATAACTTCCACGGTTTTGATCTGATCGGCCGGAATCTGACGCAGTGCATCGGCTACTGATGAGGCTACGATGGTGCTGGGCTTGTTATTGATGAGCACGCGCACATTGGACGAGCCGCGCAACTCCACGTTGCCATCAAGGTCGACGGCCAGCAATGGCACTTTTTTGAGCACGTCAGCCGCCGTGCCACCGCTGTTTGTGATGTCCTTGTCGGCGTTATAAACGATGCGGTCGACTTTGTTTTCCACTAACTCCCGCTCACCCGTCACCTTCACTTCACCAAGCTGTTGCGTAGTAGCAGCGAGCGAAATACCCCCCAGATTCACGTCGCCGTCGGCAAGGCGCACATTATCCAGCACCTTGGTCTGGTAGCCTACAAAGCTGATACTGACCTTATAGGTGCCAGGAGCCAATTTGCTGAAGGCAAACTTGCCTTTTTCGTCGCAGATGCCCCCATCCACAGCTTTGTCGGTGGTTTGGTCGAGCAGTGCAACGGTCGCATACTCCACAGGTTGCCCGGTTTTGCTATCCGTTACGGTGCCGCTGAGGCCGGCGGTGCCACGCGGGGGAGTTGGTTGCGTAACCAACGCAGGCCGCTGGGTAGGGGTAGAAGGAGAAGCTGGAGCCGTTT
Organism: Hymenobacter radiodurans; assembly: GCF_004355185.1. NCBI lineage: Bacteria > Pseudomonadati > Bacteroidota > Cytophagia > Cytophagales > Hymenobacteraceae > Hymenobacter > Hymenobacter radiodurans. The sequence continues at coordinate 3,422,686 of NZ_CP037922.1, read as the reverse complement.
GGGCAAGAGTGTGAAAGGACAGACCGAGTCCGGCCAGCAACAATGGTAATGTGTGTTTCATGAAGCGAAGGTAGAAGCGACCAAGGGCGCTTGTCTTGTTTTTTCGACTAATGGAGGCCAGATGGGGCCAAAACCCGGAATTCCCGGGCGGTTAGCATAAGTGCTTTGGAGATAGTAAGTAAAAAGAATACAGCGCAGACTGGAGGAGAGCAACTTAGCAGAGTCGTCGGCTGCTGGAAGTAATTATTAGTCAGATTTGCTCAACAGACAAATATTCAAGCGTGGAGTTGCGTGTTCTGTTTATGGATGAGCTAAATTTTATAGAATAAGCAAATAAGGTATGTAAAAAGCCCCCCAGAGCCGGGCGCTGGGCCTGCTAACGCAAACGCGCAGTAGCTTATTGCCGGATATGTATCTTCGCCTGACTTCCTCCTCGGCACTGCCTATTCATGTATCGCTATTTTTCTGCTCTCCGCGCCGAGTACACACCCTTACTGCTCTTTGCAGGTCGTTGGCTACTGATTTGTGCCATTGTGGGCGGGCTTGCTGGTACTGCCTCAGCCGGCTTCCTGGTAGCACTGGATTATGTAACGAACTGGCGCGAAACGCACCGCTGGATTATTGCTTTTTTGCCGTTGGGGGGCTTTTTGGTGGGGCTTCTGTACTATTTTTTTGGCCGAAGCGTGGAAGGCGGCAACAACCTGCTGCTCGACGAGATTCATTCTCCGCAAGCTACACTGCCATTGCGCATGGTGCCGCTTGTGCTCATTGGTACGCTGCTGACGCATCTGTTTGGCGGTTCGGCCGGCCGCGAGGGCACTGCTGTGCAAATGGGTGGGGCGCTGGCCGACCAGCTCCGTGGCCCACTCCGCCTACGCCCCCGCGACCGCACATTGCTGCTGATTACGGGCGTCAGCGCTGGTTTTGCTTCCGTATTCGGAACACCGTTGGCGGGTGCCATTTTTGGGCTGGAAGTATTCCTGATTGGTCGGCTGCGCTACGATGCCATTCTGCCCAGCTTTCTGGGGGCCATTTTTGCTGATTACGTCACGCGGCTCTGGGGCGCGGGGCACACGGCTTATCCGTTGCTCGCAGTTCCGGTCCTCTCACCGCTTAGTCTGCTTAGTGCCGCCGCTGCTGGTATCATATTCGGACTAGCTGCTCGAAGCTTTAGTGGCCTTACTCATCTGTTGGGGGGCTTTTTTAAAAGACTGATTGCCTGGCCACCGCTCCGCCCAGTAGTTGGCGGCGCGCTGGTAGCGCTGGCCGTGTGGGTTCTGGGCACCACGCGCTATGTCGGGCTGGGAATTCCTGCAATAGAGGAAGCCCTCAACGTACCCGTGCCACCCTACGATTTTTTGCTCAAGCTCATGCTCACCGCTCTCACCTTGGGCGCCAGCTTTAAGGGGGGCGAAGTCACGCCCTTGTTTTTTATTGGCGCGACCGTAGGCAATGCATTGGCACCCGGCCTAGCCTTGCCTATGCCTTTGCTGGCGGGCATGGGTTTCGTGGCAGTATTTGCCGGCGCGGCCAACACGCCACTTGCCTGTACGCTGATGGCTATGGAGCTATTTGGCCACGAATGCGGCCTATATGCGGGCCTAGCCTGCGTAGTCAGTTATCTGTTTTCGGGCCATCAAGGTATTTATGGGGGGCAAATTATCGGGCAATCCAAACATGGTTTGTGGGCTCGCCAGCAAGGAAAGCGCCTGCGCGATTTATAGCCGATGCGCCACCGCTTAAAATGCCAATAATTGCGCTGCCTGTTCCTCCAGCAACTGCTGATACAGCGGGTTCGTTAGCTTGCCATCGTCACTCAAATACTTGTCAATGGCTGGCAAACGCACACGCGCCGGCAGTACTGCCGTACCCAGATACATCAAAATATCCGTCAGGTGGCTCAAAGCCAAAATGCCTCCTTGCACCCCGGTCGACACACCGATTAATGCTGCTTTTTTACCCCGAATACCGCCAGGATAGGGTAGGCCATCAATAAACGCCTTCAATACGCCGGGGAAAGAGCCATTGTATTCCGGGACCACAAACACCAGCTTGTCGGCATTATTGGTCAGTTCAAAAAGCTCGTTGAAGCCATCGTGCTGACCCGTGTTGGCATAGAGGGCCGAAGTAATAAAGTCTGAAGGTAATTCAGTGAGGTCCAGAAGCTGGCAATCGGCACCCTGGCTTTTCAGCAGGTCAGCGTATAAAACGGCCACCCGACGGGCCCGGGAGTTCGGACGATTTGTCCCGATAATAATAGTAATCATGTACGAAAGAGCGGAAAGTAGAGGGCAAAAAAGAGGGCGAAACGGAAGCCGTTTCGCCCTCTTTCACTATAACAGCACAACCCTATGCTAGGTTGTCAGAAGTAGCTTTCGCGTTGATAAACTCGCGGTTCATCAAGGCAATATTTTCGAGTGAAATACCCACTGGACACTCCGCTGCGCACTGACCAATGTTGGTGCAGGCACCAAAACCTTCTTTGTCCATTTGCGCTACCATGTTTTCTACACGGGTCTTGCGCTCTACCTGGCCTTGTGGCAACAAGGCTAACTGGGAAATCTTAGCGGATACGAAGAGCATAGCCGATGCATTTTTGCAAGCGGCAACGCAGGCACCACACGAAATGCAGGTAGCAGCCTCAAACGCCTTGTCTGCAATGTTCTTCGGAATTGGAATCTCGTTGCCATCGGGTACGCCGCCCGTGTTCACACTCACGTAGCCACCCGCCTGAATAATCCGGTCGAAGGCTGAGCGATCTACGCTCAAGTCGCGGTTTACGGGGAAAGCATTAGCACGCCAGGGCTCAATGGTGATGGTATCGCCATCGCTGAACTTGCGCATGTGGAGTTGGCACGTAGTAGTGCCTTTTTCCGGGCCGTGCGCACGGCCATTAATAAATAAGTCGCAGGAGCCGCAAATGCCTTCGCGGCAGTCGTGGTCGAATGCTACGGGCTCATCGCCTTTCAGCAACAAGCCTTCGTTGAGCACATCCAGCATTTCCAGGAAAGACATTTCGGGCGAAATATCCTTTACCTGATACTCTACTATTTTGCCCTCGCTATTACGGTTGCGCTGCCGCCACACCTTAAGCGTAAGGTTCATCGGTTTTGCATTAGGGTTATTACCGGCCATTTTATGTAGAAAACTGAGAGTTAAGGGGAGAGAAGTGGGGAGTGAAAAGTGAAATAAATCGGGCTAACGTCTCGCTTATTTCTTGTTGCCTCCCACTTCTAGGCTTACTTGTAGCTACGCTGCGTGAGTTTAACGTTTTCGAATTGTAGCTCTTCCTTGTGCAGAACTTCGGGCTGATTGTCACCCGTCCACTCCCAAGCGGCTACGTAAGCGTAATTCTCGTCGTCGCGGAGAGCTTCATTTTCGGGCGTCTGATATTCCTCGCGGAAGTGACCACCGCAGCTTTCGTTGCGATTCAGAGCATCGTCCACCATAAGCTCACCGAGCTCGAGGAAGTCGGCCACACGACCAGCAATTTCCAGCATCTGGTTCAACTCTTCGTTGGTTCCCGTCAGTTTCAGGTCTGACCAGAACTCGCGGCGCAACTTCTGAATCTCCTGCTTGGCAAATTGCAAACCTTCGGCGTTGCGGCTCATACCGCAGTGGTCCCACATAATATGACCAAGCGCTTTATGAAACTCATTTGGCGTCCGGTTGCCCTTAATGCTAAGCAGCTTCTGAGTACGCGCGTGCACTGCTTCTTCCGCTTCCTTAAAGGCTGCGTGCTGTGTGGTAACGGGGGTGGGGGGCATTTGTGCCAGGTAATCGCCTATTGTGTAAGGGATTACGAAGTAGCCATCCGCCAAGCCTTGCATGAGAGCCGAAGCACCCAAGCGGTTAGCGCCGTGGTCAGAGAAGTTACACTCGCCAGTAGCGTACAAGCCTGGAATGGACGTCATCAGGTTGTAATCAACCCACAGGCCACCCATCGTGTAGTGTACTGCTGGGTAAATGCGCATGGGCAGCTCGTACGGGTTTTCGGCGGTGATTTTCTCGTACATGGCAAACAGGTTACCATACTTCTGGCTCACCTTATCAACGCCTTCACGCTTAATAGCGTCGGCAAAGTCGAGGTAAACGGCTAAGCCAGTTGAGCCCACACCGCGACCTTCGTCGCAGGCTTGCTTGGCATTGCGCGAGGCTACGTCGCGGGGTACCAGGTTACCGAAGGAAGGATACTTGCGTTCCAGGAAGTAGTCACGCTCTTCTTCGGGAATATCGGCTACTCGAATTTGCCCCCCACGGAGGCGCTCAGCCATTTCTTTGGTCTTGGGCACCCAAACCCGGCCGTCATTACGCAACGACTCCGACATCAGCGTCAGCTTCGATTGGTAATCGCCGGATACAGGAATACAAGTAGGGTGAATCTGAGTGAAGCAAGGGTTCGCGAAGTAAGCTCCCTTCTTGTGCGCACGCCACGGTGCCGTTACGTTGCAGTATTTGGCGTTTGTGCTCAGATAGAATACGTTGCCGTAACCACCCGTAGCCAGCACCACGGCATGAGCCGCGTGCGTTTCTATTTCACCGGTAATCAGGTTACGCGTTACAATACCGCGGGCTTTGCCATCTACTACTACCAGCTCCAACATTTCGGAGCGGGTGTACATCTTTACTTTGCCGTAAGCAATTTGCCGGCTGAGTGCAGAATAGGCACCCAATAATAGTTGCTGACCGGTTTGGCCCCGCGCGTAGAAGGTTCGGCTTACCTGAGCGCCACCGAAGGAGCGGTTAGCCAACAAGCCACCGTATTCGCGGGCGAAGGGTACACCTTGCGCCACGCATTGGTCAATGATATTAACCGATACCTGAGCCAAGCGATACACGTTTGCCTCACGGGAACGATAGTCACCTCCTTTAATAGTGTCGTAGAACAAGCGAAACACCGAGTCGCCGTCGTTCTGATAGTTCTTCGCAGCATTAATACCACCTTGCGCAGCGATAGAGTGAGCGCGACGGGGCGAATCGTGGTAAGTAAATGCCTTTACATTATAGCCCAACTCTGCCAGCGACGCGGCCGCAGAAGCGCCTGCCAAGCCTGTGCCTACAATAATTACGTCGTATTTCCGCTTGTTAGCGGGATTCACAAGCTTCACACCAAACTTGTGCTTCTCCCACTTTTCGGCGAGAGGTCCCTCAGGAATTTTGGAATCCAGGTTCATCGTAATACGAGGTTAGGACTTATTTAAAAAAGTAGAAGTAGAGCGGCATCGACGCAAACCCGGCACACACGACAATGGCGAAAACATAACCAATGACGCGGATAATGGGCGTGTACTTGCGATGATTCAGGCCCAAGGTCTGAAAGGCGCTGCGGAAGCCGTGTATAAGGTGATAGCATAAAGCTGCTTGCGCGGCCACATAGAGCAACACATACCACCACTGTTTGAAAGAGCTGACCACCAAAGTATATAGGTCGTCATTGTTATTAATATCAGGATCCAGATCACCGAAGCGGGCCCGATAGAAGAAGTTGTACATGTGGACAATCAGGAAAACTAGGATCAGAGTACCAAGCAGCGCCATGCTGCGCGAGTACCACGGGCTGTTTTCTGAAGGACGGCTATCCACGTAGCCTACTTTGCGGGCGGCGCGGTTGCGTACAGCCAAGGTATACGACTCATAAATATGGAAGCCAAAGCCCAGCACTAGTACCCACTCTAAGGTCCTAATAACAGGATTCGTACCCATAAAATGGGAGTAGATATTAAAGGCTGCCCCACCGTCGTCCTTAAACAGCTGGAGGTTACCCACCAAGTGCACAACGAGGAAAGAGCAAAGAAAAAGGCCCGTAATAGCCACAATTAGCTTGCGGCCGATACTACTAGTAAACGTCTTCGTAATCCAACTCATAGGAGTTATTGGTGATTTTAGAAAGGTCGGTTGTATATGGTCAAAGGTAAGGGCCGACCAAGTACGAAACAATCGACATCCGACGTTTAGAAAAGACGTGAATCAATCTGACAGCGGGGCCGTTAGAGCTTCATAGCGAATATGTAACACCACGCGCGCGTTGTTTGTTAGGTAAACAGCGCATTTTTGCTGACCTTCTGCTCTCCGATAAATTGTCTTTAATCGCTCTTTAATATGAAGCTTCCGCTACCTCGACGCGTTAGTTGGTTATTGGTGGGGCTGGTACTTAGTATACTAGCTTCTTTAGGGGTAACGCCCACTGCTCAGGCCTCCCACCTCCGGGCCGGCGACATACAGGCGAAGTCAGACACCACGCTGCCTGTCAGCGCTCGCAACCCGCGGCGCATCTTTTTCAAGATGGTGCTTTACACCGACAACGCCACTTCATCGGTTGATGAAAAGGAAGTGACCATATTTTTTGGAGATGGTACTTGCCCTCCTGGTGGGTTTAAGGTCCCCCGTACGACGTTACGTCAAGTAGCACCTGGTACCCAAATCAACGTCTACTACTTCGAGCATACCTATAATGCTCCGGGTAGCTATTTGGTAAGCTATATTGGTGAATTGCGCAACGCAGGGGTGCTTAACATGTCAGACTCCAATTCGCAAACATTTTATATTTCTACCCGCGTTACTATTGCCCCTGAACTGAATATCAATCGTTCACCGGTATTAAATGCTCCGGCATACGATAGGGCTGGTGTCAATCAGGTATGGCTGCATAATCCGGCTGCCTCGGATGCCGATGGGGACTCCTTGGTATTTGAACTGCGCCCCAGCCAGCAAGTTGCCGGTGGAGTACCTGGAACGGTTGATATAGATAAATGCCAGCCCCGGCCGACAGTAACTAATAATTATGTTTTCCCTCACCTGACCCCACCACGTGGAGTGCAGGTGCCCTATCTGAATGACCCTGGGGGCGGGCAATCCACCTTCACGCAGGACCGACGAACGGGGCAGATTGTCTGGAATGCCCCCAATCGAGTAGGGCTCTATAATTTTGCCTTTGCCGTCTTAGAGTACCGCCGAACCGGTACGGGGCCCGCCCGCTTGATTGGGGAGGTAATCCGGGATATGCAGATCCTGGTGGAACCCACGAATAATCTGCGGCCTACGATTACCATTCCGCAAGACCTGTGCGTGATTGCCGGTACGCCCATTACGGCCAGCGTGACGGCCACGGACCCGAATAATGATAAGATAACACTAGCGGCCTTCGGGGGCATTTTCCCGCCGGCCACCTTTGTGCAGAATGCCACGGGGCCCCCGCAGGCCAGTGGCACGTTTCGCTGGACGCCCCAGTGTACGGATGTGGCGTCCGATCCCTATACCGTGGTTTTCAAAGCCGACGATATTCCGCCCTCGGGCACCGTCTTAATTGATGAGAAGGCGTGGCGCATTACGGTCGTGGGGCCGCCGCCCCAGAACTTAGGGGTGCGGGGCGAAGGCAATACGGCCATTTTGACTTGGGACCGGTATACGTGCAGTAATGCTAGTCGAATTCTCATTTATCGGAAAGAAGGCCCCTCTAATTTCACGCCGGGCCCGTGCGAGACTGGTATTCCAGCTTCCTCCGGTTTTGTGCAGGTCGGATCGGTGCCCGTCGGCACGGATATTTTTCGGGATGACCGGGGCGGCCTGGGCTTGGAGCGGGGCAAAAACTATTGCTACCGGATTTACGCCGAGTTTCCGCGGCCCAAAGGCGGGGCCAGCATTGCCTCGGCCGAGGTGTGCCTGAATCTGCAAGGCCGCAGCGCCGTGCTGACTAATGTGACCGTCGATCGGACGGATGCCACCAACGGCGCCATTACGGTGCGTTGGACCAAGCCCTTCAGCCAAAGCGGTTTCCTGCCGCCTGTAGGCTACCGCCTGCTCCGTTCAGTTGGTACGGGCACGCCGACGGTGGTCTTCACCACCAATAACCTGGACGAGCTCTCGTTTGTGGATACAGGTATAAACACGTTGGCTAACACCTTCACCTACCGGCTGGAATTCTTTAGCAACGCCGTGGCCGGACCCGGCTCGGCCGTGCTGACGGAAACCTCTACTGCCTCCAGCGTGCGGCTGGAAGGCACGGCCGATGTCTCAAACCCGAATCTGAACCGCATTACGCTGAACTGGACCTACACGGTGCCGTGGAATAATGCGCTGCGGCCCACGACTATCTATCGGCGGGACCCTGCGCCGGGCAGTGCGTTTGTGCCGGTGGGCACCGTGACGGGCACGGCGACGGGGGGCACCTTTGTCGATCAGGGGACGACGGCGCAGCCCTTGCGCAAAGGCCAGGTATACTGCTATTATGTGGAAACCAACGGCACGTACAGCAACCCGGATATTCCCGACCCCCTGTTAAATAAGAGCCAGGAGAAGTGCATTGCCCTCAATACGGTGCCGTGTCCGCCGGTGCTGACGCTGGTGCAAACCAACTGCGACAGCTTGGCGGCGCTGCCGAGCTTCCCGGCACCTAATCAGGTATACAGCAACAAGCTGCGCTGGACGCTAGGCAATACGCCCGCCGATTGCAGCCGCGAAATCGCCTACTACCGGATTCTGTATCGGGAAACGCCCGAAGGACCGCTCGTGGCCATCGACTCGGTGACGCAGCAGAGCTACGTGGACCGATTGGATCGGGATCGGCCCAACCGGCCCGGCAAGGCCACCTTTGCGGGCTGCTATGCCATTCAGGCTGTGGATGCGGTCGGCAACCGCAGTGCACTCAGTAATATCGAGTGCAAAGACAACTGCTTGTTTTTTGTGTTGCCCAACATCTTCACGCCCAACGCCGACCAGCGCAACGACACGTTCCGGCCGAAAGTAGCGAGCCCGATCCGCCGCACGCGTTTCCAAGCCTTTAACCGCTGGGGCGTGAAGGTGTATGAAAGCGACCAGAAGCCGTTGATTGACTGGGAAGGCACCAGCAACGCGACCGAAGGTAAAGCGGGCGTGAAACTGACCGAAGGCGTGTACTACTACATTGCGGAGGTGGAATTCGCCGATTTCAACAGCACCAAGCGGACCTACAAAGGCTGGGTGGAAATCACGCGCTGATTTCCTTTTCCATAAGGTGTTTATTTACAGGGCGAGCCAGCAGGTTCGCCCTGTTCATTTCTGGTAGGCCGTAAAAACAGTTGCTGGGGGGCTTTTTTGGGCTTACCACTCAATTTGTGCAGCTTGCGCGACCGTTGAGTTGGCTGCGAAGCCCCTCATTAAACCCAACTAATTCCAAATATCGCTTCAAACCGCGCTTTATGAAAGCAGTCATTTTTCCCGGCCAGGGTAGTCAGTTTAGCGGTATGGGCCGCGACCTTTACGAGCAGCAGCCAGCCGTACGCCAGTTATTCGACCAAGCCAACAACATCCTGGGCTTTCGCCTCACCGATATCATGTTCACTGGCTCCGACGAAGATCTGCGCCAAACCAATGTCACCCAGCCAGCCATTTTTCTGCACTCGGTGGCCTTGGCCGCGAGCCTCCCAGAACTAGTTCCCAGTATGGTAGCTGGTCATTCGTTGGGCGAGTTTTCGGCGCTGGTGGCGGCTAAGGTGCTGAAGTTTGAGGATGCGCTGCAACTAGTGGCACAGCGGGCGCAGGCCATGCAAGCGGCCTGTGAAGAACAACCTGGCACCATGGCCGCGATTCTGGGTTTGGATGATGACATAGTGGTGCGCATCTGTCAGGAAATCAGCCAAAAAGGCGATATCGTGGTTGCTGCCAACTTTAACTGCCCCGGTCAGCTGGTTATTTCGGGTACTCAGCAGGGCATCACGATTGCGTGCGAGCAGTTGAAAGCGGCTGGTGCCAAGCGTGCGCTGCCCTTAAGCGTCGGGGGGGCTTTTCACTCTCCGCTTATGCAATCGGCGGAAGCTGCCTTGGCCCGCGCCATCGAAACGACACCTTTCGCGGCTGGTATTTGCCCGGTGTACCAAAACGTAGACGCTGCCCCGCACCGTGACCCTAACGAAATTCGCGAAAACCTCGTGCGCCAATTGACCGCTCCTGTACGCTGGACCCAGCTCATTCAACAGATGGCGCAGGACGGCGCTACGGAATTCGTAGAGTGCGGACCGGGTAAAGTATTGCAGGGCTTAGTCAAGAAAATTGCCCCCCAGGTGGCTGCCAGTTCGGCTGTATAAACAGTTGATTAGCTTTAGATGAGAAAAGCCGCGCTGCATACTTGTAGCGCGTCTTTTCTCATCTGAGTTTTTGCGCTAGTTAGCCTCAGAGGTATAATACTGTGTCACAGGCAACACATCGGTGCAAGCTGCCAACAGTTCGGTTACTGTTTGCCCAAACACTGGATGCACGGTCGTCGCAGCAATTTCAGCTAGCGGCACCAAGGCAAAACGCCGTTGGGGCAAGGCCGGGTGAGGAACCACTAGCCTGGACGAATCCAGGACCAACTCATCATACAGCAGAATATCTACATCCAAGGTGCGCGCATCCCAGCGCACGCGCCGTTCTCGGCCAGCCAGTTGCTCCACGTGCAGACAGACATCCAGCAATACTTCGGGGGGCAAATTTGTGCGAAGCTGCACTGCTTGGTTCAGAAAGGCAGGCTGCTGCTCCAAGCCCCACGCGGCGGTTTCGTAAAGAGATGACGTAGAAGATATCGTCCCAGCCAACTCGTTGAGTTGCTGCACGGCGGCGCGTAATGTGGCGGCTCGGTCGCCGAGGTTGCTGCCGAGCAGAAGGTAAGCCGTATGATTCTGGATGGAGGCCAAGCTATTTAATGCCCTGGAAGAAGGCTATCGTACGGTCGGCGACTTCCTGCGCTAGGGTTGGCAACTGGTCCTCATCCCAGGGGTGCTTGCCACCAAACATATGGCCAGCGCCGGGCAGAATAACCAGCTCGGCGTCGGGTTTCCAACTCTTTAAGTTGTGGGCCATTGTTACGGGCAAGGTTTCGTCTTCGTCGCCGTGGAGGATAAGGAGTGGCTGGCTCAGCTTTTCACGCACATTCCCTGGGATATCCAGCCGTTCTTTATTGGCTTGAAAATCTTCAACCAGCTGATAGTACAGCGGCATGCGCTGACCAGTGCGGGTGTTGTCGATGTATTGCACGCCCTCGGCTTGCCACCGCTTCATCACCTCCTCCGACCAGCGCTGATCAATGTCGCTGATAGGCGCCCAAGCGGCTACGGCGCGCACGCGCGCATCTTCGGCTGCCTTCAGCATAGCTAGCCCGCCGCCCCGGCTGTGACCCACCAGAAATAGGCGACTCAAATCCATCTCAGGGGCTGGAATGGGCGCTTCGCCGTGCCAATAAAGACTGTCGAGCAATGCGCCCAGATCGTCCAGTTCCAGGCTGAAATTGTTGTTGCCAAAGGCTTCCAGGTCTTCCAGGTCGCCGGTGCCGCCGGGCACAATGCCGTTGTGCGAGAGGTTGAGCTTGATAAACACAAAGCCCTGGCGCGCAAAGTAGTCGGCCAGCACGTTGAAATGGCCCCAATCTTTGAAGCCTTTAAAGCCATGGACAAACACGACTACCGGCTTAGGCTGGCCATCGGGCAGAAAGCGGGCATCAGCGGCAAAAGGCCGGCTGTGGCGGGAGCAGGTTAACAGGAACTCAACGCCGGTAGGAGAGAGGCTGGGGGGCATTTTGGTACCGATTAAGTAGAGAAGCAAAAGTAAGCTACGAAATTTGCCCCCCACAGAGTTGGAATGAACAAAGCGCAAGAACAGCGCCGCGGTAGCCAGTTAGGAAACTGGGCGGCAGCCGCGTATCATTGCAGCGCCCAATGCCCCGCATGAAAGGAACGCTCGACGTGATACAGGCCCCGATAGCGGCCGAAATGGAGGAATTTGAACGCAAATTCCGGGCTTCGATGCAGACCAAAGTACTGCTGCTCGACAAGATCATGGGCTACATCATTAAGCGCAAAGGCAAGCAGCTGCGCCCGATGTTCGTGTTCTTCACGGCCAAAATCAGCGGCGGCGACCCACTGCCGGAAGCTACCTTTCGGGGTGCGGCACTTATTGAGCTGCTGCACACGGCTACCCTCGTGCACGATGATGTGGTGGACGAAAGCAACTACCGCCGCGGCTTCTTTTCCATTAATGCGCTCTGGAAAAACAAGATTGCCGTACTTGTAGGCGATTATTTACTATCCCGCGGCTTGCAGTTGGCTTTGGAGCACGACGATTTCGACCTGCTCAAAATCGTAAATAACGCGGTGCGGGAGCTGAGCGAAGGTGAACTGCTGCAAATTGAGAAAGCCCGCCGCCTCGATATTACCGAAGACGTGTACTTTGACATCATCCGCCAAAAAACGGCTTCGCTCATCGCTTCCTGCTGCGCCGTGGGCGCTGCCTCGGCTGGGGCCGATAAGGAAACGATTGAGCGGGCCCGGCTTTTCGGGGAAAAAGTAGGTATGGCTTTCCAGATCAAAGACGACCTGTTCGACTTTGGCACCGACGAAATCGGCAAGCCCGTGGGCATCGATATCAAGGAGAAAAAGATGACGCTGCCGCTCATCTATTCCCTGCAGCAGGTCGATTGGCTGACCAAGCGCCGCGTCATTTTTAACGTCAAAAACAACGACGGCCGCAAAGACCGGGTGCAGGCCGTAATCGAGTTTGTGAAGAAAACCGGTGGCCTCGAATACGCTGTGCAGGTGATGGAACGTTACCGCGACGAGGCGCTAACCATTCTGCGCACATTCCCGGAGTCGCCTTCGCGCGTGTCGCTGGAGCAGCTGATCAATTACACGATCGAACGGGAGAAATAGGCTTGTAACGCCTAGTCTAGCAGGGTTTGCATAAACGGGTCGTGGAAGTCGGCGGCGAAGTGGAGGACGTTATGTAGATCCGCAAACTCTGATTCTTCGTGCGTGGTGGTGAGGACCACTGCATTCATTCCCGCGTTTTTAGCGGCTTCTACGCCCTTGGGCACGTCTTCAAACACGAGGCAATCGGCGGGCGCCGCGCCCAGCTGCTCGGCCGCTTTCAGGAACGTTTCGGGGTGGGGCTTGCTCAGCGTGACATCGGCGGCACTGACCACGGCCGTGAAGTAGTGGCGGATGTGGAGGTTATCCAGCACAAAATCGATGTTGAACGGAATGGCCGCCGAGCCGATGGCCATTGGAATTCCGCGCTGGTGGGCGGCGGCCAGAAACTCAGGTAAGCCGGGCAGCAGCTGCAAGTGTGGACGGTACTCCTCTTGGTAGCGCTTTTCTTTTTCCAGAGATAAGCTTTCCATTTCTGCCGCCGTGAACTTATCGGGGCCAAACACCCGCACCAGCAGCTCTTGATTCTTACCATACATCTGGGTTTTGACCTCATCCCAGGTAAAATTGCCCCCCAGGTCATTGTTGAGCAAGGATTGCCACGAGCGGGTGTGGTACTCCATGTCGTGGATCATGGTACCGTTCAGATCGAAAATGAAAGCTTTCATTCGTTTATTTAATAGAGAAAAAGCGCAATAGGATGAATCCCGAGGTCAGACAAGGCTTCAAACAACAAGCCTGACGACTGCCATGTAAGCAGCCATCAGGCCTGAAAATGTATTGTGTAAAGACCCATTGAAGATTGCCCCCGACGGGTACTGATGGCTATACTTCGGGCTCAGCAATCTGGTAGCTCACGCTTTCGGGCTTCACTTCCGACACATCAAACTGCACGCCTTCGAAGGTGCTGCGCACGGTGATAGCATGCACCATATCGCAGCCGGGGCACTTGATTTCCTCGGTTTCAAATTGGCCGTCGTCTTCCATGGAGTTGGCCAGCAAATCGGGAGCCGGTACGCCGATCAGGTCGGTGAAAACTTCGGTGTTGCAGTGGTTGCACTCAAATTTTAGACCTACGGTGCGGCCTTGTAGCTCATCGAGTGGGGCAGGAGTGCCGGGTTTTTGCTGAATCCACATAGGGAGGAAGTGTTTGGTTTTTGGAGATAATTAGGAGCGGCAACGGCAGCGCCACGTGGTGGGTACCGTTGAGATGGTGTACGCAGGGCGTAGGGTTTTGTGTTACTCTTCGCCAAAAAGCCCCCCAGCGAACTAAAAACGGCGACTTACGAGGCGAGAGCATTCACTTATTTTCTGTAACCAGAAAAGCCAAGACAGGTGTAATTTGAAGTCGGCTTAACCCGTTCGTGTATGTCTGCTATTTCTCAACCGGTCGCTAAAAAGCTGCCCGAGGTGCCGCGCCTACAGTCGTTGCGCAACTCTATTACGCTGGCGGCCAATCCAATTCCGGTGCTCAATGGCTACCTGGATACGTACGGCGACACTATTGTAGTGTATCTGGGGGGCATTCGGCGCACTGTGCTCACCCGCGACCCTGGTTTGGTGCAGCACATGTTGCAGAAAAACCACCGCAACTATCCCAAGTCCGAACTGTCGCACGGGGTGGCGCGCTACCTTGGTCATGGCCTGCTCACCAGCGAAGGCAGCTATTGGCTCCAGCAGCGCCGCCTGATTCAGCCGGGCTTCCATCGGCAGCGCATCAGCAGCTTGGTTACGCTGATGCAAGCCGAGATAAATGAGTGCTTGGAGCCGCTGGAGCGCCAGTTGAGCCAGCCGGGCAGCTATGTAGAAGTGGCCGTGCATGAGCTCATGACCACGACGGCGTTTCGGATTATTGCGCGCTCGGTGTTTAGTAATAGCTTGGCGGAAGCTCAACTGCACAGAATGGCCGAGTTGCTAACTGCTATTCAAGCTTTTTACGTCCGCACCGTTCGGCAGCCGTATCTGCGGCCTTGGCAGCACGCTAGGGGGCAATTTCAGCACCACGACCAGCTGGCGGCCGAGCTGCGGGATATTGTGCGCGGCTACATCCGGCGGCGAAAGCAAACCAGCGGTCCGCCGCCCGATGACCTATTACAAATGCTGCTCGATGCGCGCTACGAAGACAATGGCGAGCCGATGACCGAAGAGCAAGTGCTCGACGAGGCCGCCATAATTTTGGTAGCGGGCCACGAAACGTCGGCCAATGCGTTGTCGTGGATGTGGTATTTGCTGGCTCAGCACCCGCAAGTAGTAGCAAAGCTGCGCACCGAAATGACCCAAGTGCTCGGCGACCGGCCCGCCACCTTCGCCGATTTGCCCAGCTTAGGCTATTCGCTGCAAGTCATTCAGGAAACTATGCGCCTGTACCCGCCCGCCTGGATTCTGGACCGTGTGGCTCAGGAGGATGATACCTACAACGGATTAGAATTACCGAAAGGCACCCTCATATCAGGATATCTGTATGGTATTCACCACTCCGCCAAGCTCTGGGACGAGCCCGAATCCTTCCGCCCCGAGCGCTTTGGCCCCGACCAGATTCGACAACAAGCGCCCTATGCGTACATACCATTTGGCGGTGGTCCGCGGCTGTGCATCGGCAATCAGTTTGCCCTCACCGAAATGCAGCTGGTGCTCCTGGAAATGCTGCGTCGTTTTGATATCGAAGCGGTAGCTCAGCCGCCCATTGATCTATTGCCGATGATTACGCTCCGACCCCGGCAGGAAATAAAGGTGCGCTTTCGGCGGCGCCAGGCATAGTGGCCTTCATCGTATCTTCAGTTCTAGAATTACCTGCTAACTATCCCAACAAATTCTGCCCATTGTCCATGCTATCCTTACGTGATGCGCCTGCTCCGCTGGTGCCCCCACTCGAAACACCCGATCTGCTGCTGCGTGGCCCACAGCCTAGCGACCTGCCAGCGGCCGCGGCCCTGCACCAACACCCCGATTTCTACCGCTTTCTGGGTGGCAAACCGCACACGGAGGAAGACGTGTGGCGGCGTATGCTCGGCCAGTTGGGGCATTGGGCGATGTTTGGATACGGGAGTTGGACTATTGAGGAAAAAGCGACTGGTCAATACGTCGGCTCCGTAGGTTTCTTCGATTTTCAGCGCGACCTGACGCCCTCCCTCAAAGGGACTTTAGAAGGCGGCTGGGTCCTAGATCCTCGCCTACATGGCCGCGGCTACGCTTCCCAGGCCGTGCAGGCCGCGCTGGAGTGGATTGAGCCTCGCTTTCCCACCGCCCGCCTGACCTGCATCATCGACCCCGGCAATGCGGCCTCGTTAGGGTTGGCCCGCAAGTTTGGATTTCACGAATTTGCTCGCGCCATTTACCACGATGCGCCTATTGTGCTGTTGGAACGCGCCCGGTAGCTGAGTTGTGCAACCGCACCGTTTCTCATTATGATTGAAATGATGGGCTTCTCAAAACTGAAAAAGCCCGTTTCCTGATTAAGAAACGGGCTTTTTGCTACTAAAACTACTCCTTCACCAGCTCATCAATCGTCTGGTTGAAGTCGGCTACAAACTCATCGTAGTACTTGCCGGTGCCGGGGCCCGAGAAGCCGGTGTGAATCTTCCGCACGTCGCCTTTTTTGTCGAGGATAATAGTGGTGGGGAAGGCCAGAACTTTGTTGATTTGGGGCAACGCTTTGCCTGCGGCGTCTTTGTCGGCAATGCCGGCTACCGCCAGGTCGTAGCCCACATTGAGGCGCTCCTTCATCTTGATAAGGCGCTCAGCGGCTTTTTTCTGATCAGGACTACGCTCGAAACCGAGGCCGATTACTTCTACGCCGCGGCTTTTATTTTTCTCGTACCAGGGAGCCAGAAAGTTGGTTTCGTCCATGCAGTTCGGGCACCACGAGCCGAGCAACTGTACTACCACTACTTTGCCTTTGTACTTGGGGTCGGAAGGGGAGATGGAGCCGCCTTCGTAGATATTGGGGAATTTGAAGTCGAGCTTTTTCTCGCCGGGCTTCAGGAAAGTGAGCGAGTTGGCGTCAGGTAGCTTGGCGTTGGCGTCAAGTCGGGCGGTCCAGGTTTCGTGGCCGCTTTTGCCGCTGTAGAAATCTCCGTTAATAATGGTGTTGGTATCGCTATTGCCCGTGGCCGTAAAGAGATACCCGTGGTTTCCGTCAAAAGTGGAAAGCTGAAGTTTGTTGCCATCTACCTGTCCATCTAAGTAGCGATAATCGCCGGTAGTAGTCAGGAAAGTGCCTTTTACGTCGTTGCCATTCTGCTTGAATACGCCCACAGCAGGGTACGTCTGGCCTTCATCATCTTTAAAAGTAACGCTCCAGGTGCCGTCGAAAGACTGTGGCTTGCCCGACGCGGTGGTGAATAATTTTTGCCCCCCAAGCGTGGCCGCAAACGGCACCCGGTATGGCTCCTTCGCATCGTATTTCACCCACGTGCCTTTCAGCTTATCCGCGCCATCGGCCCGCACGACCAAGGCCGCATCGAACACGCCCAGCGTAATCGTGGTGGAGTCGCTGGCCGTGGTGATTTCGTCGAGCTTCAGGCGCTCCTCGCCGTTGCGTAGGTACACCACCGATTTGCCCTCCACGGCTTCTACATCAAACAAAAACGGTATTTCCTGACCCTGCGTCGAGAGCACCGCGCGCCAAGTACCGGGCTTAAGGGCAGAAGCAGCGCTAGATTCATTTTGCACAGCAGCAGTATTTTCAGACGACGAATTGGATTGACAGGCACCCAGGCTCAATAGCAAAACTGTAACTAAGGCTGGGGGGCAAATTTTGGAACGCAGCGACATAAACGGGAGGAAATACGAAGGAAACACAGACTGAAACTGCACGGGGCAATTTTAGGTTTTAGCAAGGTAGGTTCGCAAAGATAAAATGTATGCACCGCAACGTCGGCCGCCTATATTTGCGTACTGCTTCTAAGAAGCCTACCACTTTACCCTTTTTCCCTCCCGACTATGGCGTTTGACTTAGAAATGATTCAGGCCGTGTACGCTGGCATGGGCGAGCGCATCGAAGCCGCCCGCACTGCCGTTGGCCGTCCGCTTACTCTGACCGAGAAAATCCTGTACGCTCACCTTTATGGTGGCAACGTACAGCAAGCCTACGAGCGTGGCGTTTCCTACGTCGATTTCGCCCCCGACCGCGTGGCTATGCAAGATGCCACCGCCCAAATGGCCTTGCTCCAGTTTATGCAGGCCGGTAAAGACAAAACCGCCGTGCCCAGCACCGTGCACTGCGACCACCTCATTCAGGCCCGCGTAGGTGCCGATTCCGACTTGGCCCAAGCCAACGAGGAAAACCGGGAGGTATACGATTTCCTTGCCTCTGTTTCCAATAAATACGGCATCGGCTTCTGGAAGCCCGGTGCTGGTATTATTCACCAAGTAGTACTCGAAAACTACGCCTTCCCCGGCGGCATGATGATCGGTACGGACTCCCACACGCCGAATGCTGGCGGTCTGGGTATGATTGCAATTGGCGTTGGCGGTGCCGATGCCGTGGACGTAATGGCCGGCATGGCTTGGGAGTTGAAATTCCCGAAAGTGATTGGCGTGAAGCTTACCGGCAAGCTCAGCGGCTGGACTTCGGCCAAAGACGTAATTCTGCGCGTAGCTGGTATTCTAACCGTGAAAGGCGGTACGGGAGCTATTGTTGAGTATTTCGGAGAAGGTGCTAACAGCCTTTCGGCTACCGGCAAAGGCACCATCTGCAACATGGGAGCTGAAATTGGGGCTACCACCTCGGTATTTAGCTACGATGAGAAGATGGCGGATTATCTGCGCGGCACCAGCCGGGCTGAAATCGCGGACCTCGCCAACGGCGTGGCCCAGCACTTGCGCGCCGACGATGAAGTGTACGCCAATCCCGCAAACTTCTACGATCAGCTGATCGAAATCGACCTAAACACGCTGGAGCCGTACGTAAACGGCCCCTTCACGCCGGACGCCGCTTGGCCCATTTCGCAGTTTGCCGCTGCTGTTCGCGAGAATGGCTGGCCCGCTAAGCTGGAAGTAGGCTTGATCGGTTCGTGCACCAACTCATCGTACGAAGATATTACCCGTGCTGCTTCCATTGCCGGCCAAGCCGTGCAAAAAGGCCTGACCGTGAATGCGGAGTTCACGGTAACGCCCGGCTCGGAGCTGGTGCGCTACACCGTGGAGCGCGATGGTCTGCTCGATACTTTCGCTCAAATGGGCGGCGTAGTACTAGCTAATGCTTGCGGTCCGTGCATCGGCCAGTGGGCGCGTCACTCCGACGATCCCAAGCGTAAGAACTCCATCATTACGAGCTTCAACCGCAACTTCGCCAAGCGCAACGATGGCAACCCGAACACCCACGCGTTCGTGGCCTCGCCCGAAATCGTGACGGCCTTCGCCATTGCCGGCGACCTCACGTTCAACCCGCTCACCGACACGCTGGCTACCAAAGATGGTCAGCAGGTAAAACTGGACGAGCCAACAGGTGTGGAAATGCCCCCCCAAGGCTATGACGTAGAGGATGCTGGCTACCAGGCTCCCGCCGAGAATGGCTTGGGCGTACAGGTAATCGTTGATCCAGAGTCAGACCGTCTGGAGTTGCTGGAGCCCTTCAAGCCGTGGGAAGGTGTTGACCTGAAAGGGTTGCGTCTGCTCATCAAAGCCCAGGGCAAGTGTACTACCGACCATATTTCTATGGCCGGCCCGTGGCTGAAGTACCGTGGCCACTTGGATAATATTTCCAACAACATGCTCATTGGGGCCACCAATGCTTTCAATGGCGAGGCCAATGCAGTAAAGGATCAGGTAACTCAGGGTAACCCTTATAATACAGTGCCACAGGTAGCCCGCACCTATAAGTCGATGGGAATTGGCTCGGTGGTCGTGGGTGATGAGAACTATGGTGAGGGCTCTTCGCGTGAGCACGCTGCTATGGAGCCCCGTCACTTGGGCGTTCGGGCTGTTATCGTGAAGTCGTTTGCTCGTATTCACGAAACCAATCTGAAGAAACAAGGTATGCTGGCGCTCACTTTCGCTAACAAGGCCGACTACGACCTGATCGAAGAAAACGACGTGATCGACATCATCGGCCTGACGAGCTTTGCTCCCGGTAGCCAAATTCAGGCTCGCTTGCATCATGCCGACGGCGACACGGACCTTATCAACCTCAACCATACCTACAACCAAGGTCAGATTGAGTGGTTCAAGGCTGGTTCGGCGCTAAACCTGATTCGCTTGAAAGAATCGGGCGCGGCTGAGCTGTCGCAGAAGTAATAGTTAGATTTGTTAAAAAAAGCGGCCTCTCCATCAGGAGGGGCCGCTTTTTTATTTTCAGGTACTGGACGCTATAGATGAGCTAAAGAGCCTACACAATTACTGCTGGCTCCAACTTCCCTTCCCGGGGTTTCTGCACCAGATAATAGTAAAGCAGCGTCAATAGGCCCAGCAGGAAGGGAATGAGCGCCATGTGTTTGCCGGTTACATTGCCCCATACCCGAACCTCTTCGAAGTTGAAAAACTCGCTAATCATCCAGTAGGAGTTGGCGCTAATCCAGAACACGATGGCAAGGTTGTGGGCCAGCTCAGCCTTGATTGTGCGGGTGCGCCAGGTAATGATCAGGGCGATGCTCAGCGTTGGTACGATCATGCTGAGGGCCAAAGGCTTCCAGATGATACACCAGCCAATGTCTTTCAGTAGCCAGAAGAGAATATGCATGTTTTCCATGCGGCGATAAGGAGCCGGAATGCTGTAAACCTGATCGTTGGGCTGTTCCATAAGGGATAAATTACTCCCAAATATATTCTTGAGATGGTTGTTTAGAACCCTGCTTGTAAAATGGTGTGCAAGTGAAGCCTGCGTTCTGAACAAAGCATGCTGTTAATTAGCTATAAAAGCCCCCCAGTCAATAAACTAAGCCTAGCCTGAGCATGAAATGGGAGGGGGTATGAAAACAAAACGGCTGCTTCCGGGACACGGAAACAGCCGAAAGGCTACAATGAGTTGATGAAAAATCTATTGGTTAATTGAGCCACACCTGCGCCACCATTTCGAAGCGGTGGGAGGCAAATGCACCATAAGGACGCTCGGCATAGAAGCCTAAAACATGAAACTGTGGCTGCTTGGTGCGAGCATTCGGCAGCACCCGCACCGGGTACACCTTCTGAGCAGTCGGCCAGTCACCGATGTAGTCGGCGGGGCGGCGACTGTCATCTACGCACCGTGCGTATTGTTGAACAGGAAGCGGAGTAGGGAGCTTTACTTTCGACATATACAAAGATACAGATTTTTCAGATAAACTAAAATTATTAGCCTTTATTTATTGCTCTTAATCAATAGCAATAGGTGGTGTGTGCCTATTTCAGGCTGCTTTTTTGTTCATCTAAGATATAAAGCACAGTGCTAATCAAATTGTTTAATCAAGCTTTTAAACACGT
This sequence comes from Hymenobacter radiodurans, assembly GCF_004355185.1. Classification (NCBI taxonomy): domain Bacteria; kingdom Pseudomonadati; phylum Bacteroidota; class Cytophagia; order Cytophagales; family Hymenobacteraceae; genus Hymenobacter; species Hymenobacter radiodurans. The sequence continues at coordinate 3,401,639 of NZ_CP037922.1, read as the reverse complement.
TAAGCGAAACTATTTACTAATTTATTTAGTAAATAGCAGCCGGGCAGGCACAAGCCGCCCTTTAGCTGATGAGTGCTGTTCTGATCTACGATTTTCCGCTGGAGAGCCTGAATCTCGAGCTACCATTTTACGCCTGCCCGGTACCAGCTGGCTTTCCCGCGCCCGCCGATGATCATCAGGAAGCGGCCCTCGACTTATCGCGTCATCTGTTTACCAACCCCGCTGCCACTTTTCTGGCCCGCGTCACGGGTGACTCCATGATTGGGGCGGGCATTTATGCTGGCGACCTAATTGCCGTCGACCGGGCCATCTCGCCCACCGATGGGCATATTGTGGTGGCCGTAGTCGACGGTGAGCATACGTTGAAGCGCTTGCGTCTGCGCGATGAGCGGATTTGGCTTGAAGCCGAAAATGACGACTATCCAGCACTGGAGCTGCTGGCTGGCGCACGCTTAGATGTATGGGGCGTCGTGACCCACGTTATTCATGCACTCGTAACAAAGAAATCGGCTTTGGTTCGGCCGTTGCCACCGCGGCTATAACCATAGTCTATACTATTGATGAGCTAGGTAAGTAGTTTGTGGCAGGCCGATTTGGCATAATTGCAAAAAGCAGCTCAGCGCTGCCTTTTGTGTTGCGTAGCTACTAAGGCGGGCCTTGTTAGCTACGACTATGATTCATGTATGTGCTGTCAAAAACGGTTGACTGCGAATGAGTAAGGTGCTTGTTAATGCTGAACTACTACACGCTGCTGCAAATTGCCCCCCAGACCTTTAATCTGAACTATATAAAGGCCCGTAGGCAAAGCGGATAGATTTAAATCGGCGAAGGTGCTAGGAGAGAAGGATTGGTGTAAAAGCGGCTGTCCTAAAGCATTGCACACCAGCACTTCTTTAGCACCAAAGGAGACAGGTACTGTTACCCGCACAGTGCCGTTGGTGGGGTTGGGATAAAGGTGCCACGTCGTAGGGGATGCTGCCGTGCGGGTTGGCAGCACCACCGCCCGATACCGGCTCTGAGCCGCTGCCGCCGCCGCTTGTATATCCAGCAAAGAATTGCCTCCCAGCAACGCGAACGTCACCTTTATAGAATCGCCGGGAGCCAATGAGCCTAAACTAGCGCCCGCTACCTGCGATACGTCGCTGCCAGCCGCAGCACCGGCGGTGCGCTTGGTGGTGCCACTGCTGAGCGCGGCATATTTTTCGGCCGTGCTAAAGCCATTGCCCATCGTCACTGCCTCATCGGCTGTAATCTGGTTATCGATGGCGTAATAAGTTGGCGTGCCGCCCCCCAGATGCTTCACTCCGGTATATTGAGAAGTGGGGCCCACGGCGCGCACATAGCCGAAGCCGCCTGCGGCATCCCACTCGGCCAGGTTGCTGCTAATCGCGGGCGGTAGGTCCCAATCGAGGAAAAGACCCGTGTGTAGCGATTTGAGCGTGTCCGGCGTTATGTTGGTGAGTTTATACTCGAGCATCACATAGTCGCGGTGCGGCGCATCGGACCAGGCAGCCGCCCGCTGTCGGACGCGTACTCCAACCGAGGCCGCTCCCAACTCTCCAGTAGGGCGCAGATTCTGAAAGTTGGCTTCTGCCTCCTGCGTTGCGCGCACCGACTGAGCCCGCATGGCTATCTGGTTTAGGGATTGAAAGTCGTCATCAATACGCCACCGGCCACTGCTACTTTGGTCATTATGAACCCGGTCGGCAACGCGGGTAGGGGAGGTGCCCACCAGTAAACCGCCTTCCGCCAATAACGAAGGTCCTTCCTGGTACGTTACGCCGGCTCCCACCGTGGAGTACGCATCGTCGAAAGCCAGATTGCCACGACTGTTCAAAGAGACACGCAGGTTGCCAGCGTCGAGCACTACATAATCAGGGTTGAGCACTACGTCCAGCAATTGCTCGTCGGTGTAGCCATCGGTGCTGGTAAAGGCATAGCGAAGCGTGGCGCGGGTGTTCGGCGGCACGGCTGCCGCTACCGTCAGCAAAAAAGGTGACGCAGTATTGGTGGCGCGACCCAGCGTGACGAGGGAGCCCACCGAAAACGTTCCGCTTTGCACGCTCAAGTAAGGCGACAGCGAGGTGAGCGTGACCGTAAGGCCCGATATTGCCCGGAGTTGATTTTGCAACTCAGCGGAGAGGCGCACGGCTTCGCCCGGACGGAAATAGGTGCGTTGGGGGGCAAATCGGCTGGCTACTACACGCACCTGGCGGCGGTCGGTGAGGGCCACGGCGCGGTGCACATTCAGGCGACCCGTACCGAGTTTGCCGCGCAAAGGTGCATTGGCCGCCAAGGCATAGATATCATCCGTCGTTTGGCGAAGCTGCGCGGCTACCTGTACCGCCGAATATTGCGGAAAGCGCGCCCGCACCAACCCCGCCGCGCCTGCCACAATAGGAGCCGCAAAAGAGGAGCCGCGCACGGCCGCGTAGGAATTGTTGTTGACCCGCCAGGTCGTTAATACATCGCGGCCGGGGGCCGAAAGTGTTACGTGGGTATTGTAAGTAGCATCCTGAGTATCGGTGGCGGTAAGGGCCGCTACGGATACCACGTTGTCGTAGCTGGCAGGGAAGTACTCCGTGTCGCGGCCGTCGTTGCCCGCGGCCGCCACAATTACCGCATCGCGGTTGATGGCGGCATAGTTGATTACGTCTTGCTCGTACTGCGAGCGTCCGCCGGCCGAACCCCACGATAAATTAATGACCTGGCAGCCATGATCGGCGGCGTATACAATGGCTTCGAAGCCGCCGCCAAAAGGCCCCCCCGGCTTGTTTGAGTATACTTTAATGGGCAATAGTTTGCAGCGAAACCCGACGCCTGCAATGCCCACGCTATTGTCGGCCCGGGCAGTGGCGCAGCCCGCTACCAGCAGGCCATGATCACGTTCGCCGGAAATAGTAGGGTCATTGTCTTTATCGGCAAAATCCCAACCGCGAAAGTTGTCGATGTAGCCGTCGCCGTCGTTGTCGACGCCATCAACGGGGTCAGCATAGTTGTACTTTATCTGGCCTTTCATGTCCTCGTGCGAAAAGACAATACCCGTATCCAGTACCCCAATCACGACGCTGGTGTCGCCTTGGGTTACATCCCAGGCTCGATACGCCCGAATGTTTTTGAGGTAATACTGCCCATCAGCGCGGGTGGAGTCGGCAAAAGGGTCGTTGGGCTGACGTAGGAGGCCACGGTCGTAAAGAGGCTCGGCGTATTCCAACGTGCCGGTTTGAAGCAGGGCGAAGCGGGCTTTTTGCAGCGAAGCAGAAGGCGCAAACCAAACCTGATAGATGCCTCGCAGCTCCACAGAGCCTGGCTGATAAGCACTTGGAGAAATTGCCCGTGGAAACTTTTGCTCAACCCGAGTAGCTCCCAATGTACGCAACGCCGCCGCGAGCTGGGGGGCAATTCCGGGCGGTTGAGCATTGGAAGCATCGCCCGATTTGAGTTTGAAAACCAGAGTGCCCGGCTGAGTTGCTGGCTCTGGTGCTATTGTGCCGCCTGGTTGCGCCTTAGCCGTCAGCGTTAGCCCTAAGCTGGTACTTAGTAAAAAGATAAAAGCAAGTAATCGTGACTTCATACACAAGTTGCAATAGGGGCTGTTCGGGGCGGATTCTGTAAATTTAGGCTCTGTAAAGTGAAAACACTTTTCATGCCGTGGTTTCACTATTCAAGGAAAACACAACACTCAGCACCCATCTACAAGCTACGTTACTTTTTTGACCCCACAATGACTGAAACCACCCAAAAACACCAGTCCACCCTCGACACGGCAATTAAGGCTTTACACGGCCGTACTTTCTTCGCGCATTTCCCCGAAAACCCCTCGCCTGAGATCTACGGTGCCGATGCCGACCGCCTTGGCCGTGAGGCATTTGAAGCCCGCCGCAATCAGCATTATACCGAGCTTCTGCAAGGCGAGCCCGAAGCTTGGGCTGGCCAGGAGGAGTCGCCTTATGAGCAACAATCATTAGGTATTAAATATCCCTATTTTGCTCCCCAGACCTTGATTGAGCGGGCCGAAAAGGCTTTTGGCGAGTGGCGCAAAGTAAAGCCCGCCCAACGCGCCGCTTTGCTTACTGCAGTGCTGGACGGCATGAAGGAGCGGTTTTTTGAAATTGCCTACGCCACCATGCACACTACCGGGCAGGCCTATATGATGTCTTTTCAGGCTTCGGGCCCCCATGCGGCGGACCGTGCTTTAGAAGCCATTGCCGCTGGCTACGAAGAGCAGACGCGCTTCCCAGAAGAGACGACCTGGGAGAAGCCCATGGGCAAGTACAATATCACGCTGCAAAAAACCTGGCGCGCCGTGCCGAAAGGTGTTGCGCTGGTAATTGGCTGCTCCACTTTCCCAACCTGGAATACGGTGCCCGGTATGTTTGCCTCGTTGGTAACCGGCAATCCGGTCATTGTTAAGCCGCACCCCAAAGCGGTGCTACCTATTGCCATTGTGGTGGCCGAGGTACAAAAGGTGCTGGCTGAAAATGGCCTGGACCCCAACATCTGCCAACTAGCCGTGGATGCGGAAGACCGCCTGATTACGAAGGACCTCTGCGAAAGCCCCGCCGTGAAGCTCATCGACTATACCGGTGGCACTCAGTTTGGCGACTATGTTGAGAGCCTGAAAGGCAAGACCGTATTCACCGAAAAAACCGGCGTCAACAGCATCATCCTCGACTCCTGCGACGATCTGGATAAGGTGGCTCAAAACCTGGCCTTCTCTGTGAGCTTGTACTCAGGTCAGATGTGCACGGCTCCCCAAAACTTCTTTATCCCTGAGTCTGGTGTAACTGTGAACGGGACGCAGATTCCCTACGAGGAAGTAGTGCAGAAGCTGGCGGCCGCGGTTACGGGCTTGGCTACCAATCCCAAAGCTGGTCCGCACGTGCTGGGCGCCATTCAGAACCCTGATACGCAGAAGCGCGTGGAGCAAATGGCCCTCAACGGTGGTCGCAGCATTTTGGCCCACGGCACCGTCAACAACCCAACGTTTCAGAACGCCCGCACCTGCTCGCCAAGCATTTATGAAGTGCAGTCGAGCCAAGTGGAGAAGTACAGCCAGGAGCTGTTTGGGCCGATTATGCTGGTTATCAAAACCAAAGACACCCAGGAAAGCATCCGTTTGGCTGCGCAGTTGGCCCGGGAGCATGGTGCTATCAGCTGCGGCGCTTACACTACCAATCAGGAAATAAAGGAGCAGATCATGGATGAGATGAGCTTGGCTGGCACGCCGGTAAGCTTCAACCTCACGGGGGGCATTTATGTGAATCAAAACGCTGGCTTCTCCGACTTCCACGTGACGGGCGGCAATCCGGCGGGTAACGCTAGCTTCACGAATCCTGAGTTTGTAATCAAGCGCTTTACCTGGGTTGGCTTCCGTGAGCCAGCGCAAGCGGCGGCGGTTTAGAGCTTCAACGAGTGGCCTCACCCCCGGCCCCCTCTCCTAGGGGAGAGGGGGAGCCTAGCGCTTGGCCTACGCCGAACTTTCGGCTGGTGCCTCAAGCGCGGCTACCATTCAAGGCAGGAAACAGAATTGATAAGTAAAAAGCCAACGCCTAATAAGCGTTGGCTTTTGTATTAGTAACCAAATGGTAGCGGTTGCGGAGGCGGCAGCCGACGGTGCTGCGTAGGCCAGGCGTCTGGCTCCCCCTCTCCCCTTGGAGAGGGGGCCGGGGGGTGAGGCCTCACAAGCTCATCACCTCCCGAAACCGCACTGATTGTTGGCGCGACACCTCTACTTCTGGTCCATCCTTTAGCTTAATCTTTAGGGTGTTGCTAAACCACGGCTCAATGGTGTCAATCCACTTTAGGTTAATAATCTGTTGGCGATTGGCGCGAAAGAAGACTTTCGGATCAAGGCGGGTTTCGAGGTGCTGAAGCGTGCGTGGGATAAGTGGGCGGCAGTCGTTGAAATAGATCTGGGTGTAGCTGCCATTTATCTCGAAAAGCCGAATGTCGGAGAGGCGCACAAACCAGCACCGCTCGCCGTCTTTAACAAACACCTGGTCGTTGGCGGTGAGAGGAGTAGCGGCTGGCTCGGTGGGGGGCAAAATGGGTGATGCAAAAGTCTGCGTGCGGGCTTTATCGAGGGCAGCCGCCAGGCGGTTTTCTTGCACCGGCTTGAGCAGGTAATCCAGGGCGTTTACTTCGAAGGCGCGCAGGGCATACTCGTCGTAGGCGGTCGTAAAAATGACCTGGGGGGCAATTTCCAGGGAAGCCAACAAATCGAAGCCGCTGCCGCCGGGCATGTGAATATCCAGAAACAGAAGGTCAGGGTTGAGGGCCTGAATTTGGGTGCGGGCTTCGGCGGCGTTTTTGGCTTCGCCCACTACGTTTACATCGGAGAAGGCTTGCAGAAGGTGGCGTAGTTCGGTGCGGGCCAGGCGGGAATCGTCGATGAGCAGGGCGTTCATGCCGGGTGCAGTTGGGTGGTGAGCGGGAGTTGTAGCTGAGCCGTTACGACATCGGGCGTAGCAGCATCATTACCAATACTAAGGGCGGCTTTATGGCCAAATAAAAGCTGTAGCCTTTCGCGGGCGTTGCGCAATCCTACGCCTTCGTGGCCGGGGATGGGCTGATAGTGGCCCGTGTTGCGCACGGTTACCAGCAGCAATTCGTGCGCGTCGTTGAGGCGGGCGCTGATCGTAATTTGCCCCCCAGCGGGCCGGGGTGCGATGCCGTGCTTGATGCTGTTCTCCACCAAAAGCTGCAAGGTCATGGGCGGAATCAGCACGTCCAACGCTGCCGGGTCAACATCGAGTGAGTAGCTGAGGCGTTCCTCCAATTGCACTGCTTCCAACTCCAGGTAATGCTCCACAATTTCGATTTCGCGGGCCAGCGTTACCTGCTCCGTACTGTTGAGCTGAATTGAGTAGCGCAGCAAGTCCGACAGGTGCGTAATCATCTCGCGGGCCCGCAGTGGGTCTTCCGTCACTAGAGCCCGGATGTTGTTCAGGCCATTGAACATAAAGTGCGGATTGATCTGAGCCTTCAGCGTACGCATCTCGGCTTCCCGCACGGCAGCGGCCAGCTTCCACTTATCAATATCGGCCTGCTTGTAGTTGTCGAGGTAGTGAAGACTGAAATATAAACCCGACCAAAGCCAGAATACGAAGTTCATATTGAGAGTGTACAGCAGCAGATAGCTCCACCGAAACTGCTCCAGCGTGAACACTTTCAATCCATAAATCATGAGCACGCAAACCACGCATTGCGTCAGCAATGCCAGCGTTAGGTTGAGTGGCAGCAGGCGCAGCAACACCTTGGGCACCGACAGCTTCAACCAGTTGCCCCGCCGAATAAGCGCCCGCAACCCATGCGTAGTGGCGATGTAAAGGCCCATCATAAAGGCCTGCGTGGCCAGCATGCCGGGCGTAATCTTCTGGCCGGTAAGCACAATAATCAGGGTTCCTATGGCGCCAAACAGCCCCCAGCATACCACTTGCAAAATCCAGTAAAGCCGGCGTCGGGAGAAGGAAAAGGACATAGGAAAGTGTCGGGCAAAGACGAGATAAAAGGATGCAGCAAGTATGTCAGCTAAGAGACGTCATGACCGTTGCTGAAAGTTATGCGAATTGCTCTTGTGCTAGTTGGTTTACCTGTGCAGATTGGTTATCATAAATCTCTTTATTTCTTCGGTAAGAAACCGAAATTATGACGCTTAATACGACGAGTGAAACAGCGATAAAAAGCGGAATCAAATACAGATTTTGGATAGTGACATTCAAGCCAATAAATAGGCAGCCGAACGCAATAACACCCGCCATCACGGCGTAGCCTTTTACGTTATAAAACCAGGCATAAGGAAAAAAATGGGCGCCGGTTATAATACCGTACGTCATGATAAAGTATTGGGGCTCTTTTATATAAATGAAAATAAGGAAAGGGAAGTAAAAGAGCTGAGCAAAATTTAACCACAAACCCAGCGGATCCAGTGGGTTGTTCTTTATCGCCCAAGTAGTCTTGAATACTTTAGAAAAAGCAAAAGCTAAAGGGAGCATTGCGCCACCAACAATAAACGTGAATAGCGCATTGCGACTCGGCGGGTTTGGCTGCATCCAGATGACGGTAATGACCGACCACAAAATGCTAGCAGCCACGATAAAATCGACGCCATTTTTTGCCTTCACCGACAGTTCAAGCCGCAAGGCAGTGAAGTCTTTTTCGAGTAGCATAAGGAGCGAAATAGTAGGTGCGTTTATGAATTACTAGAAGTTGACTTTTGCCCCCGCGGTGGCCGTTATTTGGGCGCCCACGGGGGCGAAAAGTAATTACTTTTTAGCTACTGCATGTTGCTTCAAAAAAGCATCGGTTTGGGCAAAAAACCACGCGGTGTCGTCCCACATTAGGAAGTGCTTGCCGGCCTCCGACATTTCAATAGTATGCTGGGGCAGCTTGGCATATTGCTGAGCGAAAATAGCGCGGGTGCTTTCCTTTGTTGAGCCGTAGGCCTTGTAGGCCGCCCAGGCACCCAACACCAACGCGGGTTGCTGAATGCGGCCCAAGTCGGCGCGTAAGTCGGTGGTGTACATATCGTACATGGCTTGGGCCACGGTGCGAACATCCGAATCCTGGCCCCAGCGCGTGGCCTGGCTGACGCGGGCGGTGTCGGTTATCAGGCCTGCTACCATCTGGCGCTGCGCGGCTATTGGCATTTTGCCGGTCATTTGCTTGCGCATACCCTCAGCCATTGGCTTGGCCATGTCGGCGGTCATGGCAGGGTTTTGAACCGCCGTCAGGAACGGCAGCGAATCTACAATAACCAGCGGGCCAACGGCTTCGGGCGCGGTAGTGCTCATCCAAAGCCCTAAAAAGCCCCCCAAGCTATGACCAACCACCACCGGCTTATTTAACTTCTGCGTTTTGATGTAGGTGAGCAGCTCGTCGCGGACAGTTTGGAGCAGATGCTCTGGCATATTGGCCTGAGCTGGCTGGCCCCCAAAACCGGCCAACGATACCACGTGGCACTGGTACTGTTTCTGATAGCGCGCCACCGTTTCGTCCCACACGCCGCCGGGGCAGGTGAGGCCCGGAATCAGCAGCATGGGTCGGCCTTTGCCCGTTACGGTGACGGAGAAAGACGGATGGGCCGCGGGGTTGTCGGCGGCAAACAGGAGAACGGGCAGGCAAAAGCTCAGCAGCAAAAGCAGAATGAGCGAGTAGCAATACTGGCGGAAGGAGGAGAGATTGTTCACAGCTGTAAGTGTTGAGATGAATAACTGCCTCAAACCTAGTGGTGGATTTGCCCCCGGAAACGGAATTTCAGCGAACGGTAACTGCGGCGGGTTAGTGGTGAATAAATCGGCTGAATGGGAAAAGCATACTACTCATTATAGAAAAGCCCCCAAGCTACTCGGGAGGCTTTTCTATAATGAGGAGTATCGCTGACCTTAATTCCCCGTTGGACGCTCGGAGCCGGAAGCTTCCGGCGCACACTGCTTGGCCTTGACTTTACCATCGTCGCCAAACTCGACGCGGATGGGGCTGGTGTCGGTGGCGCTGCCGAAAAGGTACGACCACACTTGGCCGGGCGCCGAGGTGGTGTCGCGGCCCGTGGGCTCGCCCATAATGCGGCGTACCTGCTCCTGGCTCATGCCAATTTCAACTTCGGCGCAGCTCTTGGCATTCTGGTAGCTTTCCTGGGCAGTACAGGCCGGCAATAACAGCAAGGCGGCCAGAGCAGCCAGGGAGAATAAATTTCTCATAAAAAGCAGCTTAAATCAAGTTGCGCAAATCGTCGCGCAGGGTATCAATGCCGCGCCGAATTTCGTCCCAAGTGCTGGGCTCGCGCTTTGTGCTGTCGGTATCACGGCTGAGCATCTCGGTTAGCTTGGCGCGCTTTACTTCTAGCGCCGCCACATGCTCGTGGTAGGTGTGGTGGGAATTGGCCGTGGTGGCGTGGGCGCGGTTTTGCAGCGTCTTTATTTTGCTATCCAACTCTTCCAGCGCTTGTTGTAGTTCGGCGTCGGAGAGGTGGTTGGGCACGCGCATATTTTCGGGTTTGGGAGTGTAGGACATACAGGTTCGGCAAAAGCGGCAGCCCGCGCGGGCCAGCCAAAAGAAACAGATACGTTGGGCTGTTCCTATGTACTGTTTTTGCCAAATAAAGGATGCCCGCCAGCGCCTACAACTACCCCAAATTTCGCGAATTGAACATATCCTCTTCTTAGATAGAAGGGAAGGTTATGCTCTGATTCCTACCTCAAATGCATCTTAACTGCAGCCTTAAAAAGCCCCCAGCGCGGCGGCAAGCCCAGCTCCCGCGCCAGCGGTGCCGCCCCCGACGCCCACAGGCCGGTCAGCAGCGCGTTAATTGCCTCAGCCAGCTCCAGGTGATAATCGGGGTGAAGCTTTTCGGCTTGCTTTAAAGCCTCCTGCGCACGCCGGGCCAGATGCTGCAATAATGGTTGCGTGGGACCATGCAGGCGAGCTACAGCAGCCGGCTGGTGTTCCAGCACGCGGTTGAGCAGGCGCACCGTTAGCTCTACTTCCCCAAAAGTATCGCCCGTGATTTTGGCGTGGTAGCCAATCCGCGCCTGCAGCTGCCGTACGATAATCAGCAAGTCGTTGGGCGTCTGGTGGTAGCCTCGGATGGGGTCATCGATCTGGGTGCGCAGAAACGTGCGCCGGTCGTCCAGCGCCTCCGGGCCTTCAAGCAGGCGGTAGGCCAGCTGCTCGGTTAGCACAGCATCCTGGCTCACGAGGCGAGTCAGGAGCTGATCTTTCTCCTTTTGGGGCAAATTGAGCAGTGCTTTGCGCAGATCGGGTGGGAGGGCGGCCATAGAAATTCAAAACTACGAAAGCGACCGTTTTGTAACGAGCTATGCCAGTAGGCTATCTGGGAAAAAAGGCAGTCATGCAGAGCGGAGCGCAGCATCTCACGTGCTGATGTTGCAATGGTATCTCAACGAAGCACGCGAGATGCTGCGCTCCGCTCTGCATGACGTTCCTTTAATAGAGTAGTATCTAACTTCTTAATAAAGCATCTGCAGTTTCTCCGCTATGTTGAAGGACGGAACTTGGCCGTATCTTGCAATGCTGCCGCTGGTGGTTTCCCCTCATTTTACTGCTCCGAACTATGCGTCCGTTATCCCAATTTCTGCGCTTGGCCGCAGCTGTCGTTTGTGGTGGGTTGTTGCTGGCTGGTCCAGCGCAGGCTCAGAAAACGCAAACTAAAAAAGGCTCTTATCCCGCAGCTGAAGGCTTCGACCAAGCTGGCTCCGATCCGAAAGCCATTGCTATTGCCGACAAGGTGATGAACGCCATGGGCGGCTACGATGCTTGGCGCAATACCCGCTATCTGGCCTGGAGCTTCTTTGGGGCCAATACCAGATCTGGGACAAATACACCGGCGATTTTCACTGGGAAAAAGATACGCTGGTGGCCAACTACAACCTGAACACGAAAAAGGGTGAAGTGTATAGCCGCGGCCAGGATATTTCGGCCACGCCCGCCGGCCAGAAAGTGCTCGACCGCCTCATGCCCATCTGGATAAACAACTCCTACTGGCTCGTGATGCCCTTTAAGCTCAAGGATTCAGGCGTGACACTAACCTACAAGGGCGAAGGCAAAACCATGGATGGCGCCACCGCCGATATCCTGCAAATGACCTTCAAAAACGTGGGCGTAACGCCCCAAAACCGCTACGAGTTACTGGTAAATCGCGCTACCAATCTGATAGAGGAATGGGCCTACTTCGCCAAGGCTACCGACGCGCAGCCCGCTTTTCGTCGTCGCTGGAACGAGTACGCCAAGCATGGACAACTCATGCTGGCCGCCGGCCGCTCTGAAGCCACCAAACCTGGTGGCCTTGAAAACATCGCTGCTGCCCAAACCCTGCCCGCAGGCGTGATGACCAGCAAAACGCCCGTCGCGAAGCTTAAATGAATTGAACAATAATCAACAAAAACGCCAGGTAGCCGCAGTGCAGCTACCTGGCGTTTTTGTTGATTATAGCCAGAGAACTAACGGCCTGTCTGGGTCTTCTTCACAGATTTGCCCCCCGGCGTGGCCCCGGCATACGCCACCCGATAAATCACACCATTGGCATCATCGGAAACCAGCAGGGAGCCGTCGGCGTGCTGGGCGATGCCGCAAACGCGGCCGAACTGCTCCTTGTTGTTATTCACCAGCCAGCCCGTCACGAAGTCCTCGAACTTCTCGGGTTGACCCTGCTCGTTGAAGTGCACGCGCACGATTTTGTAGCCGCTAGGCTCGGCGCGGTTCCAGGAGCCATGCATGGTTACGAAGGCATCGTTCTGGTACTCTTTGGGAAATTGCCCCCCAGTGTTGAAAATCATGCCCAGCGGAGCCGAATGAGCCGTGTAGAGCAACTTGGGCTTCTCGGTTTTGGCTGCGTACTGCTCGTGGGTTAGGCCGCCCGGTGGCTCGTCGGCGGGGTTGGCTTTGCCCTCGGCAAATACGAAGGGCCAGCCGTAGTCGGCGCCCTCTTTTATCTCGTTTAGCTCCTCGCGCTGGTCTTCGTCGCCGAGCCAGTCGATGCCGTGGTCGAGGCCGTAAAGCACTTTGGTAGTCGGGTGCCAGCCGAAGCCGATGGTGTTGCGCAGCCCCTTGGCCACCACGCGCCGACCGGAGCCGTCGGGCTTGATTTCCAGCAGCGTGGCGTTTTCTTTGTTGGGCTCGTCGCAGGCGTTGCAGGTGCTGCCCACCGAGAGGTAGAGCTTGCCATCGGGCCCGAAGTTGAGCGTGCGGTTAGGGTGCTGACCGGCGTCGGGCAGGTCTTTGTAGAGGGTTTTTAGCTCACTCAATGTACCGTCTGATTTTACATCGGCGGCGTACACTTCGCGCACGGCGGCTATATAGAGCTTGCCATCTTTCAGAGCCAGCCCGTGCAGATTGTCGCGCTGGGCTACTTGCTTGGTGAGGTCGGCTTTGCCGTCTTTGTTGGTGTCGCGCAGCAGCGTGATGGTGCCTTTGTCGCGGTTGCTCACGTACACATCGCCGTTGGGCGCTACGGCCAGCATGCGAGGCTTTTCGAGCTTATCGGCAAATTTGGTAACGGCAAAGCCGGTGGGCGCCTTGAGCTGCGCTACCCTAGCATCAGTAGCTTCTACCTGACCGGGCTTGAAAATATTGCCTTTGTAGGAAGCAGTGACGGTTTTCTGGTAATCGTTTTGAGCGGCGGTCGTCAGAGCCGAGCAGAGTGCCGCGGCTGTAAGCGTATTTCTAAGGATGGTCATAGCTGAATAGATGAGGTCGTTCTATTCAACTGAACTCTATGAAAATAGGTTATAGAATATATGCCTTATCGAGAGCAATATTAGTGTGAATGCTAGCGAGTAGAATAGAAGTAGCTTAATACCGTCGCGAGAATCAGTAAAGTCGGTAAAATTCGCAATTACAGCTTCACGCCTCGCTAATCGACGACTCTCTTCCTGCATTCTTTTGTCATCAGCTTCCATTAGCGCACCTGTGCCGCAACTAATAATAGGTACACGCGCTGACTTGTTGGCGGTTGCTTGTGGCTTCTTTTCCTTTGTGTAAGCGTATAGGATGGTGTGTTGTTGTCTTGTGTCCAGCCAATACGTCCCAATATTTGAAGAAAGCAGATCCATTATCTGCACTAAACTTCCATAACGTGCTTCGCTACCCAGAATAAATCGGATTCCCCGTTCCGAACTTGAATCTTGTTTTAGTGTAGTTATGCTGTTTAAAGCCTGGTGGAAGTGCAAGGAATCTTCCATTCGATTTCCAGTAAATTCAATTGTCTGCCAAGAGCGGAAGCGCTCCAATTCTATTGGCGATAAGCAAAAAGGTGGCAGCTCATTATTGTAGAAAAAGTCTTTCTGCTTGCAAAGCCCATAAACAGGCATAGCAAACTGAAAAACTGAATATCTTCTTAGGCTGGGGTGGTTTCTCAATATCCCGCACCCCACCAGCAGCAAAAATGCCAGCGCCAGCAGGCCCGGCGGAAGCAGCAGTTTACGGCGATGACGGCGCGGAATGTAAAGCATGAGTGTCCGTAAAAAGTGAGGTGTTGTAAGGTAAGAATAAGCCAATATTCTTTAGCTAGGTTTAAGAAAGGCGGTCATGCCGAGCGGAGCGAAGCATCTCGCTCGCGCCGTTAGATTAGTAACCTCTCATCAGCACGCCAGATGCTTCTCTCTGCATGACAGTTACTATTATAGCATCAGCAGGTGAGATGGCGCAGTTATGCAGATGGGCACAGTCATCTTTAGGTTTGGGAAGCGACTGCTGCCATCTTCAATTCAGCTAGCCAATGCAGCACAAACGTTGCGTCTTCCCGCCAAGTAGACTGACCCAGCATCGCATGGCAGCGGCCGGGCAACTCGTGGTATTCAGTTACAGACTGCGCATGCCGGTAGCGCTGAAAGTTGGCGCGGTTGAGCACCGCCGGCATAATCCGGTCGGTGCCGCCAGCCAGAAACAGCAGCGGCGCGTGCGGCCGGCGAAAATCAACGCGGGCTCGAAGACTGAGGGCCTCCCGAATTACTTTTTTCGATTCCGGGGCCAGCAGGCGCTCGTAAAAGGCCTCCTGATCGGCTAGCGGCAGGCCGTTGGCAATAGCGTATTGCCACTGGGCAAAGCTGGGCAGAAAGGTGGTCTTGGCGGAGGAAAACAAGCCCAGCATCGGCAACACCGAGCGCACCAGCGACCAGCTCAACGCCACCACGCCCAGCGGCGGCGCCGACTCAATGGCCACGCCGGCCGCCACCGAATCTTGCTGGAGCAGGAGCTGCAAAATGAGCCCACCGTAGGAGTGCCCGATGACGATAGGCTTGGCCGGTAGCTGGGCAATGAAATCAGAATACAGCTTCAGCACGTCTTGCAGGCCGTTTTGCGCGATGGGAGAGTAAGGATGCTGGCTCCGTAGCACCGCGGCGGGGCATCCTTGTGGGGCCAGGCCGGGGCGTAGCACGCGTAGCCCTGACTTTCGAAAAACGGTTTCCATTGGTCCCAGCAATTATGCGTTACAAAAGCACCCGTGATGAAAACGATGACGGGAGAAGGCCGCTTAGACTTCATAAGCTATAATCAAGAATCCGTTGAAAGAAAGCCCGTTCAGCGGGATGAGGCAATATAGGAATGGGATAAATACGGCCTGGGGGGCTTTTTTCCAACCTGGCCTGCGGCTTTTCCGTTCGGGCAAGGGTTACGCTACACTTTTCCAATGTTTCTTCGTTACTGCCAGCCGCTGCCGCTGCTTTTGCTGCTTCAGCTTCCCTCGCACGCCCAAACTCCCGATACGGCCCGCACTGTGCGCTTGCCCGAGGCCACAGTGGTCGGTTACGGCCAGAACCTGCCGCTGCGGCGCACGGCGGCCGGCGTGAGCGTACTCGACGCCACCGTCATCGACCGCTTCAACCAAACTTCGCTTACCCAGGCCGTGAATACGCTGCCGGGCGTGCGGCTGGAGGAGCGCGCCACGGCCAGCTACCGCCTGAGCGTGCGCGGCAGCACGCTCCGCTCGCCGTTTGGCGTCCGCAATGTGAAGCTCTACTACAACGATATTCCTTTCACTGAAGCCAGCGGTAGCAGTCCACTCAACTTACTTGACCCAGCTACTATTGGGCGGATTGAGGTGATAAAAGGGCCAGCGGGCAGCGTGTACGGCGCCGGAACAGGCGGCGCGGTACTGCTCAGCACCCGTCGTCCGGTAGCTGGCGAATCGCAGGCACAAGTGGGCTTTACGGCCGGCAGCTTCGGGCTGCGACGCTACACGGTAACTACCGAAACCGGTTCGGCCACGGCCAACTTACGGGCCCAATACACCCGCCAAACCCTGGATGGCTACCGCCAAAACAGCGCCGTCCGCCGCGACGTGCTGACGCTCGACGGAGAATTTACGCCCTCTGAGCAGCAAACCATTTCCGTTCACGCCCTCTACACCGATTTGGATTACCAGATTCCCGGTAGCTTGACAAGGGCGCAGTTTGAGCAGAATCCGCGGCAGGCGCGGCCTACGGTGGGCACCCAACTCGGCACCGTAGATCAACGGGCTGGTTATGCGTCGCGGTCGGCGCTGCTGGGCGTTACGCATGATTACCGGTTCAGTAGCCGATGGTCGAATAAGACGACTTTGTACGCATCGGGGACGACTATCAAAACGCCATTTTTGACCGATCTGGAACGCAATACGTCGCTTGGCTGGGGCGGACGCTCGGTGTTTGGCTACCGCGCGGCCCTGGCGGGACGCTTGCTACGCCTGAGCGCCGGGGGCGAGTTTCAAAACAGCTTCGAGAATTCGCGCAACTACCAGAACCGCCGCGGTACGCCCGGTACTTTGCGCTACGACGATGAAATTAGTACCAGCGTGGGTTTCGGTTTTGCCCAGGCCGATTGGGAGTTGCCCGCCAATTTCCTGCTAACGGCAGGCGCCAGTCTAAACGGCCTGCGCTACCAGATTGCGCGGGTTTCGGATGCGGCGGCGCGGCCGGATAGCTTTGCGTTTCGGCGCAATTTTCAGCCGGTGGTATCACCGCGGGTGGCGTTGCTCAAGGAAATTACCCCCCGGATATCCGCTTATGCCAGCGTGAGCAGCGGTTTCTCGCCCCCTAGCGAAGAGGAAATCCGCCCGTCCGACGGTAGCCTCAATCGCGACCTAAAAGCCGAGCGCGGCACGAGCTACGAGCTAGGCACGCGTGGCAGCTTGTTCCACAAACGTCTCACGTTTGATGTGGCCGCATTCGATTTTCGTTTGAAGCAAACTATCGTCACGCGCACTACAGAAACAGGCGTAAACGTGTTTTTCAACTCCGGCTCCACCCGGCAGCGCGGCGTAGAGGCTGCCGTGAGCGGCTGGTTGTGGCGTCCTATATTGAGTACTTTCGCGAGGGGTACTTTCACTCCTTCGGCTAACATATTGCCCAACAGCCTGCGGGCCTGGGCCAGCTACGCCTACAACCATTTCCGCTTCCGTGATTACCAGCAGGGCGACCAAAACTACAGTGGCAACCGCCTCACCGGCACCGCACCGCACACCCTTTCCGCCGGCCTCGATTTCAACCAGGATCTTGGTTTTTACCTTCAGCCTTCCCTTAGCCACCAAGCCCAGATTCCGCTCAACGATGCGAATACGGTGTATGCGGCCGGCTACTGGACGTTTGCCACGCGCGCCGGGTGGCGGCGGGTGCTGGGGGGTAAATTAGAGATGGACATCTACGCCGGCCTCGAAAATGCCACCGACCGGCGCTACAGCCTCGGGAACGATCTGAATGCCTTTGGCCAACGCTACTTCCAGCCCGCACCCGGGCGCAATTGGTACAGCGGGGTACAACTGGGGTGGCGGTGGTAAGCTGCCCGACTTACTTAGCTTAGACGCCTTGTCTACGAAACAACATCCCCGTTCGGGTTAACGCTTACGGCTGGGCTGGCAATACCAGCACCGGGCCCGGACTGTTTCGTACCACGCGCGCCGATACGCTTTGGTGAAACATTCGTTGCAGGATGCTGTGCCGTCTTGCAATGAGGATTAATAGGCCCCCGCTATCCTCTTCTACGGCCGCTATAATGCCATCTACGGGGCTCAAATGGCGCTGCCCGCGGGTCGTGATGCGCTGAAAACCAGTTGTCAGGCCGCTTTTTTCTACTTGCTGTGAAGCCAGAGAGGAATTGTCGTCGTCTTCGGGCTCTACTACGTGCGTGATGTTTATGGTGGCGTTGAAGGCGCTCAGCAGATTCTGGCAAAACTCTACTACCTGCGGGCTCAATGAAAAGGGCTGATTATCGGCGCCAATAGTTACGCGGCGCAGATTTGGCTGGGCTGGAGCCGTAATTGGCACCACCAATAGCGGCACGGGCGTATGCCGTAGCAAAGTCAGCGAGGTAGTATCAATAAGCTCGTCGGGCTTGTTATAATCGGGGCGACCCAGCACGATAAGCTGGGGCTGATGTTGGGCTACAGCCGCGGCTACGGCGCTCTCCAGCAGATCATTGGAAATATCCACCGTAGCGGGCACCGTCAGATCCGCCGTTCGTTTACTAAGCTCCGAAGCTATTTCGCCCTCGCTCCATTGCGGAATCCGGCCACTTAAGGCTTCCGGATCGAGCAGGGAAGTGCGGCGAATGTGCAGCAACACGATGGGTGCCTCCAACTCAGTGGCAATGGCAGCGGCATAGCTCAGGGCGAGATCGGCGTCAGGCGTGAAATCGGTGAGGACTAGGAGGGGAGCAGGCATGATAGGCAGGTAAGGAAGCGAAGGTATCTATTACTATACGCCGCCGCTGCCCTCAGGATACCTACAGCTATTGGCAGGTCGCGGGGGCTTTTTATTAAGCAGGCGTATTCAAAAGCAGGCAAGTAAGATAAAGAAATTGAGATAAGCTCTTAGGCGCCTACTACGGCACTTCGCCGCTCCAAGAGCACCGTGTCACGCCACACGCCGGCCAGCTTGCCAATTCGCTCACGTCGGCCCAGCACCCGAAAGCCGTGAGCCTCATGCAACCGGATGCTGGCCGTATTCTCGGGGAAAATACCTGCCTGTAGCGTCCAGATGCCATTCTTTTCTGATTCTGCTATCAATGCGCCCAGCAACTGCCGGCCCACACCCTGTCCGCGGGCGGCATCGGCGACATACACGCTCACTTCCGCCACGCCCCCGTACACGCACCGCCCCGAAACTGGTGACAAGGCCGCCCAGCCCAGCACGTTGCCATCAGCGTCGGTAGCCACCAGCCGACTGTGCGCCAGATGACCAGCGTCCCAGGCTTCCCAGCTCGGGCTTTGAGTTTCGAACGTAGCGTTGCCGGTCGCAATGCCTTGCGTGTAGATGAGTTTTACAGCAGGCCAATGCAAGGTGGTGAGGGTAGAAATTGACATGGGCATGAGGAGAAAGAGTGCAACTCGCTGGCTGTTACGCACTGCACCATACTCAGCGCGTTGGAGCCGTGCGTAATCTGTGCAAGTTTACTAGGACTTCTTCTGCATCAAAAGCTTCCGGGCTAGATGTTTTTGCGCACAAAAAAGCCCCCAACATATTGCTGGGGGCTTTTTTGACCCATAGGTCAGCTTTTAGGCTTCGTCAGTATCTGCTATTTGGTTTGCCCCGGGGTTCATGCGCTCGTCGGTCATGTCGGAGGTATCCTCGTCGGGGGTGGTGCCGTCCAGCACCTGACCGTGCGTGGCCGCGTCGAGCATAGCGGCTGAGCCCGCACTTTCGTCGGAGGCCGCGTCTACACGGGGCGCGTCGGTGGGCTGGGTGGCCGCAGGATTAATCTGTTGGTTGCTGGCTTGTTCTTCAGGCGTTTTCATCCGGGACTTCGTTTCAGAGTGAAAGAAAAAGCCGGGCCTCGCACCGCGCGACACCCGGCTTTTTCCGGAAAATTTGCGTTGGCTTAATTAGCCGCGGGCCGATATTCTTCGTCCGTGTCAATGTCGGCTTGGGTGGTGCGGTTGGCGGGCTCAGCGGTTTCCCAGTTGCGGGTGCCGCTGCCGTAGCGCGGGTCGTCGAGCTTGGCGGCCTCGCGGCGGTCGTCCGATTCGTCGTTCATGGTAGCGCGCACGGCTTCATTATTCAGGTTTTGAGGGGCCGAGCCGCGTTGGTCGGGGGCTGGCGTGTTCGAAGCGGCGGCGCCATAATTGGCACCCGCGGCTACCGGGCCATTCATTTCTTCGTCGGAAAGAGGGGCGTGACCAAAATCGCCGTAGTTGGGGGTATCTGAGTGTTGAGTTGACCTCTGACCAACGGGCTTGTTGGCCAATTTTGCGCCTACTTTCTCATTTTCGGCCAGCGGACGGTTGTTGTTATCGTCCGTATTTGGCTCATCTGCTTGTGTTTTCATAGAAGAGGTGGAGTGAAGTGTGAAGGTGTAGCAAGACACTTGGTATCAAGCAACTAGTTGGCTAGTACGCAAAAGCGTGGTTGAAGGGTCAACAAAATTCCACCCATTTGGTCCCAGCCGCGTAGTGGATAACAAGTTGCCTCGCTAGGTAGTAGCAGTTAGGCGGCGCATTTCCCGTTTTATAATTTCCATCAACATGGCCGTTTCCGTCATTCATAATCAGGAAGATCAATCCTTTTACGCCACCGTTCATGGCTACGAAGCCGAACTCGCCTACAGCATGCCCGCCAACGACACCATCGATTTTACGCACACGTTTGTGGACGAAAATCTGCGCGGGCAGGGAGTAGGCGAGGAAATGGCCCGCACCGCCCTCGCGTACGCCCGCGACCAAAACCTGAAGGTGCTGACCAGCTGCCATTTTGTGGAGGCTTTCGTGAAGCGCAATCAAGCTGAATACAAAGACCTACTATCAAAATAACGCCTGCGAGGCGCCTGAACGCTGTAGTTCGTGCAGCCCGCAGGCGTTATCCCAGCAGTAAGAAATGGAGGTTACTCGCCGCGGTTGTTGTCTTCGAGGCGGCTCGATTGCGCAATAACTGGGTTGATGACGCTGTCGCTGATGCCCGACTTGCCATCTGACGCCGGCTCATCGAGAAGTTGGCCGTGAGTCTCGCGGTCCAGCATCGACGTTTCGGCGGCTGGCTCGTTGGTTGATTTAGGCTGCGGCTCCGTTGGGTTGCGGGGCTGTGGCTCCTGCATCTCGGGCAGGGTATAAAGGTTTTCGCCAGGTCGGTGCTCATCGCCAGTGCCCGGAAACGATGCATTTGGGTCAGCGGCCGTAGCCGGCTGGTTTTGGGTGGTACGGCGTGGAGGCTGCTCGTCGGGGTTCTGGGGGGCTTTTTTTGAAGAGTCTTTCATAGGTTGGTAGAGGTTGATGGCCCATTTGGGGCACTGTTCTCTTTCTACGCAAAACGCTTACTCAACAACTGTTGCCGCCCGGAAAAATATTTTGTTCAGGACAAGCCCAACGCAATCTATCAGGCCCAGACTCCAGTAAAAATGGGCTGACTTGCCGCATTGTTAACCCAAGGTAATCAACGATAAAAAAAGCCCCCAGACTCGTCTGGGGGGCTTTTTTTATCGTTGGTATCTCAGCTTATTTGGCCGGCATCAACACGCTATCGATAACGTGGGTCACGCCATTGCTAGAAATTACGTCGGCGGTAGTCACGGTAGCCATGCCGCCTTTGGCGTCCTTCAGCATTACGCTGGTGCCACTTTTCATCACCGTTAGGGTTTCGCCCTGCACGGTAGTTAAGGTCTGACCGTTTTGCAGGTCGGCAGCGCGCACGGCGCCGGGCACTACGTGGTAAGTCAGAATAGTGGTGAGTTTGGCTTTGTTTTCGGGCATTACCAAGGTGTTCACGGTGCCAGCGGGCAGTTTGTCAAAAGCGGCGTTGGTGGGCGCAAATACGGTAAAAGGGCCTGCGCTTTTCAGCGTTTCTACCAAGCCAGCCGCCTTCACAGCCGCTACCAGCGTGCCATGTTCCGACGACATCACGGCGTTGTCTACAATGTCTTTGCTGGGCACCATCATGGCGCCGCCTACCATCACGCCTTCGGCGCTGCTCATGGGCAAGTCGGCGGCATTTACCATCGTTTCAGCGGCTTTGCCGGGCTTGCCTTTGGCTTTCATTTTGTCGCCGGCAGCCGTTTTGCCTTTCATTTTCATTTTTCCGTCGTCGGCCATTTTGGTCTTCGACATGTTGCCGTCTTCCTTGGTTTTAATCTTGTCGGCATCCGACTTGGTTTTGGCCGTTGTTTGGGCCACAGCCGGCGTGACTAGACTAATGGTGAAAGCGAGAGCGAGGGTAGTCAAAAGAGACTTTTTCATTACGATTGAGTTAAGAAATAAGGGAATCTAACTTGCTATACGCAAGCGCAGCGATATTGGATTATAAAAACAAGCTCAGCAGCTACTTAAATTGGCGGCAGAAATCACTATTTGTCTTCTTTAATGATTAAAAATTGCCCTGAATAGCTATTTAAGCTGTTTTAACATGGCGTGTATCTACTATTAAGCCATAGGTCTTGGATAGATTAACATTTGTATCAGCCTATAAAAATTATATATTTGCTCTGGTAAGACTGTCATTCCTAGCGCAATTTCAGTGAAAAGTAATGGTAGACAGCACGCGTTATCTTGATCAGCAGAATGGCTTTCGGGAGGCTCGATTTGGGCAGAAAGTGGATGAGCTGAGTGGGCTGATACTCGTGTCGGCCCTGCACGACCCCGCGTAGCCACCTATGCCCGCGAACAGGAAGACCTGCTGTACTTAAGCCATCCGCTCCGGCAGATTCACTACCGCTTTTTTGACGAGCAGCTGTACCGTATCGATTTGCTGGCCACTGGTACTGAGGTAATTGCGGGCCTGCGGCAGGAGTTTATTCGTCTCTACGGCCCACCTACCAGCGGACCGCTGGGGGAGGAGTGGGTAGGGCAGCAGGTAACGGCCTCAGTTCTCTCGTTTCGCACCCGTACCGAGAATGCCTATTTTACTTTAAGCAGCCAGGCACTGATGGCTACCGCCACCGAATATGTTTATCATCGGGGTCTGGTGACGAGCGAGGCGGGTTAGAAAATTCTGGGGGGCAATTAATTGGCTATTTTTTCTGGAGCCAGTCAGCCGCGTCCTGCATGGTTGAGAAATAGTTGTAGCGTAGCATTTGCGAAAGGCCACTGCCAATAGAGCGAGCCGCCAGCCGACTCAAAGGCGTTTCGGCTTCTACCACGGCACACTTGTCGTAGCCCGCTTCCGCAATGGCCCGCGGTACCCACTGCGTAGTTAGCCACTCCTGCAGCGGCGGCGGCATGGGCGGCCGCTGACCATGCACACTCATCAGTTGGGTGGAGCCATAGTGAAGCATGGCGTAGAGTATATGCTCATAAATCGCCTGTAGCTCGGTCACGGATACGGCCGTTGGGTGCCAGGTAACGCGCAGATACCCCGCCGTGTGGTATGTAATGACTGCTGCGGCGTTGTGGAAATACTGAGTAACGGTACTCACAGGCGAGAGGAAAAATGAGCAAATTAACGTTGTGGGCAACGCCCCTGTGACCTGTTGACAGAAGCTATACTATGGTGTAAGCGTCGCATCAGTGCTTACAATCGTTTCCAAAGTGTTTGTAAGATAACGCGTTACCAGCCATCGTTCTAATAATTAAAGCGCGTTTGTCATATAGCTTCTCACTGCTTGGTGCTAGGGGTTGCCGGCACAGCCGAAAACCCTGACTCTTGTTCCTTCTGCGGGGGCGTTTAGTACCTTGTCAACTGATTTCTGATTGATACAGCATGACAAAAAAAATTGAGCCCTGGAAGACGCTTACATCTGAACTGGTATTTGATCATCCGTGGTATAAAGTTCGCCGCGACCATGTGGAACTGCCCGACGGGCAACAACTCGACGATTACTTTGTGAGTGTACGCTCCAATGTGGTGCTGATATTCGCCGTGACCGAAGACGAGCAGGTCGTGTTGGTCCGACAGTACAAGCATGGCTTTGGCCAAATCCTGATTGAACTGCCCGGAGGCGTAGTAGACGAGGGCGAAAAAGCCCCCCAGGAAGCAGCTAGGCGCGAGCTGCTGGAAGAAACCGGTTACACTACTGATCAGCTGGAGCTGCTGTTGGAAGTAAGCGATAACCCCACCAAGGACACAAACACTATCTCATTTTTTCTGGCCCGCAACGCACGGCTGGTAGCCGACCAGCAGCTCGATCCGACCGAAAATATAGAGGTACTCACAGTGCCCGTCACACAAGTTGAAAGCATGATTCTTAGCGGCCAGATTCGGGTGGCGGGCTCCGTTGCTTTATGCCTGTTGGCGCTGCGTAAGCTACAGCGTTAGCATACCCCCTCAATGCTCAGAGCCGTTGAGGAAAATGCCTGTTACTTCCGAGCATTAAGCATTAGCAGCGCGCATTGCTTCGGCCACCTCGGCATCCGTTACCGGGGGTAGCTTCTCATAACATTCTTCTACCGCCTGGCTGTGAGTAGGGCTTTGTAGATATATCACGGCATCAGCCATAGTGCGCAGGCGAGCTGTGGTGGCAGGCAGAGCCGCGGGCAAAGCCAGTACCAACAGCGTCGGCTGGCGGGCGCGGGCAATACGTAAGGCCGCAGCCAGTCGCGTTTCGGTTGCCATTCCGTCGTCTACTACGATTAATGTCTGGCCTTTACGAGCCGATGATGGTGCGACCAACTCAGCCTCTTCCTCTGTTCTCTCACCAAACCAATCCTCTGTTTCAGCCAAGAACTCCAGCGGAAAACCTAGTAGTCTAGCCAGCACGGAGCCAATGGCTACGCCGCCCCGGTCAACGGCCATGAGCAGGGCATCGACGCCGCGCAGGTGCCAAAGACGATCGGTTAAGCGAAAAGCGGCCGATTGGCGGTCAGATAAAATAGCAGCCATATATATCAAGTAGGATAACGCGTCGGATAAGATGATAGGTAGGTAAAATAGAGTCAGTCAAGATAGATTTTCGACCCGCACATTTTGCTATTGCCTTATACTCGTTTCGTAGAAAATGGGGGGCAAATTTTGATTTATTTTACTCCCTTTCGGTATTTGAATGACCCATTCTTAAGAATCGTTTTTTACCTCATTTGCAATTACTTACATTCATATACAAATGCAGGGAGATGGGCCGCTTCGCTAGCTGCTCAGTAGGGTGATTCGAAATTTTACTTACATTCTCTCCCATGATTCGCTTGTTCTTAGTCGATGACCACTCCCTCGTTCGTGATGGAATGAAGGCCTTGCTAACGGGGGTACCCGGCCTGCTTATCGTGGGCGATGCCAGCAATGGACAAGAACTGCTGGATCGGCTGCCAACAACTCCCGCTGATATCGTGCTCATGGACCTGCAAATGCCCGTGCTCGATGGCTTCGCTACGCTGCCTGTGCTGCGGGAGCAGTTTCCGGAAATACGCGTGTTGGTGCTTACCATGCTGGCCCATGAGCGGTACGTGGGCCAGGCGCTGGATGCGGGCGCGGCGGGCTACATTCTCAAAAGCGCGGATCAGGCCGAGATCATCGCGGCTATCCGCGCGGTTTCATCTGGCAAGCGCTTTATATGCAGCGACATTGGCTTGTCGCTGCTGCAAAAAGTGCTACACCCGGAGGCTTCCGCTGAGACCAAAAAAGTGGATGGCCTGTCTTATCGAGAATTGGAAGTGCTCCGGCTCATTGCGGAAGGCCTCACGAACAATGCCATTGCGGAGAAGCTATTTGTCAGCCGGCGCACGGTAGAAACCCACCGCCAGAATATTCTGGAAAAAACCCAGGTAAAAAACACCGCTGCTTTAATCAAATATGCCGTTGAGCACGGATTGCTGGACTAGCTCTCGTTTGCGCAGGCATTGCTAGGCTCAATGAGTAGTGCCCAAATCCAAGTCGATTGCCGTGTATCCGTAGTAGTAAACCACTGTACGGCGGTGGCTTACTAACTCAACCTCAGTGTCAGTGGGAGCTGGGGGCAAATTTGCTAATACTCAAACCGTTCGGCTAATAATGGCCGCATGCCGTAGCTAGTTGATCTGATTATGGCTAGATCTTTTTCTGTTCCTGCGTCCACAGAACTTAACGCATTGCGCCAACAGGCATTGCAGCATCTGGCCACCACAGATGCTGCCTACTTGAGTGCGGAGCCGCCCCCAAAGTTGCTCTACGAAACCATGCTACGCTTGCAGCAGCAGGAGTTGGACCGCGCCCAGAAGCAAATAAAAGCCCTTCAACAAGCCGCTAAGGTGGCCACGGCCCACACCTCCGCCAACCCGTCCGCCGACAATTTTCAGCGCCTGTTTGAATACAGTAGTGATGCCGTATTTCTGCTGCTCGATAACTACTTCGTCGATTGCAATGCTGCCATGTTGGCACTGGTTGGGGCCCCAGACAAGCAACAGCTTTTGGGCCGTCATGTCGCTGAATTTGCCCCCCAGCATCAGCCCGACGGTCATCTCAGCCGCGAGCGTGCCGACGATTACTGCCGTCGGGCTGTAGCCCAGGGCCACTATCGCTATGAGTGGCTGGGCCAGAGGTATACTGGTGAGAAGTTCTGGGGGGAAATCATGCTCACGCCAGTCCAGATGGACACACGCACTCTTCTGTATGCCGTTTGGCGCGATATAACTCCGCTCAAAATAGCTGAACAGCACCGCCTCGAAAGCGAAGAAGACAAGCAGCGGTCATTGGATGCTGCCGGCGTAGGCACTGTGAGGTATATTCTAGGGAGCAAAGAGGTAGTACTCGATGCACTCGCCCGCAACTTACTCGGTCTGCCTCCCGGAACGGAACCTGTTCCTGCCAAGGAAGTTGCCCAACAAATATATCCAGAGGATCTGGCTCCGGTTAGCGAAATTTTAGCGCAGGCTCAGCAAACCGGTCGGCCCTTAGTCTTGGAATTTCGGGTGTTAGGCGCTGCTAAAGCCATTCGCTATATACGGTTTCGGGGTGAGCTACAGAAAAAAGAAGGCCAACCCGATCAGCTGTTGGGAGTACTGCGTGATATCAGCGCCAAGCGTCGGGCCCAGCAAGAGCTAAGCTATAAGAATCGCCTTCTGGATTACATGGTACATAATATGCCGGTAGTATTGACCAGGCTCGACCATAGGGGGGTATTTCTGGATCTTGTAGGATTAGGTTTGCGCCCCTTGGGTATCCAGGATAATCAGCTGCAGGGAGCTAGCATTTTCGATGGGTTTCCGGATGAAGCCGAGCACATACGTCACCTTTTGGCCGGTAACTCTATCAGTACGGTAAGCTTTGTGGCCTGGGAAGGCAACGAAGTGTATTATCAGAACTACGGCTTCTTCGATAGAGCAAAGCAGGAGGCTGTCATCTTCTCCCTCGACATCACCGAGTCGGAGCAGATGAAGAAGAATTTGCGTGCTGAGAAGGCATTTACCAAGCAAGTGATTGATCACAGCCCCGACGCTTTGGTTGCGCTAGACCTGAACCTGTGCGTGATGGCATGGAACCAGACCGCCGCTCAGTATTCATCTGTGCCGGAAGAGCAGGCGCTGGGTCGTTCATTTTTCGACGTCCTTCCTCATTACCTCGAAACGCCTGAGATGAGGAACCTGTTGGAGAAGGTCCGGGATGGGAAGCCCATCACACTGTTTAACCAGCGCTTAAGGCTCCGACCCGGTAGTTACGACATGTATTTTGTGCCCCTCCGAAACACTGATCAGGGCGAAGTGACGGGTATCCTGATTACCATTTGTGACATAACCGAGCGAAACCGCATGCTTGCCGATGCCGTTCAGCTTCAACGTCAGCAGCAGCAAACCGTTGTAAGGGCTGTGTTTGCTGCCCAAGAGGCTGAGCGCAAGCGAATTGCTGAGGCTTTGCACAACGGAGTGGGCCAACTGCTCTACGTGACCAAACTTAACCTTGAGAACGGCCGACAGTCTCCTCCCGACCCGGCGGTGTGGCAAGCATTGAATGAAGCGATTCAGGCTACACGCAATGTGTCGCACCAATTAACACCTGGTATTCTGGAAGATTTTGGGTTAGAAGTGGCATTACAGGAGTTGGTTAAGCATATTCCTCCAGGCAAGCTTAAGGTTCATCTGCATCTGACTGGCCTAGACCAGCCCCGCCCGCTCCTGCTTGAGCTAGCTGTATACCGTATTGTTCAGGAGCTCTTGACCAACGTTATCAAACATGCTCACGCCCGAATAGTACATATCCAAGTAGAGCAAGAGGATGATCAGGTGGTTCTTAGCGTGCAGGATAATGGCCAAGGAATGCCCAGTTCTCCTGAAATAACTTCCGACCCAGGTATGGGCATTATTAGCATTCGTAATCGTGCTGAACTCCTTGGGGGGCGTTTTTCGCTCGATTCCCATCCCGATCGTGGAACAACAGTACGAGTGGCACTGCCTATGCCTGCCAAAAGTGAGTAATACTGCTTAGGAAGATACGCTACCTAAATAATTTGGTGAAATGCTCATACCAACTTATTCGGACAAATACTTATTTCATAACCATAACATTCTTATGCTCAGGCATAAGAAGAGGAAACTCAATCTTACTGCTAACAGCGTAGCCATGAGTATTACTAATAAAAGATACACCTTTCGGCTTGTCCTGTAAGTGGATAACAGCTGGTTTATCCTCGCTGCTTAGAAGCCAAAAGATAATTGCACTCATAATAGCAGAGAAAGGAATAGCGGTACCTAGCCACTCTCTGTTTTCAATTAACCATTCAGTCATATTTTCCAGTAAAAATCACAACCTTTATAAATATATGACAAGTTAAGAAAGTTATAATTTATTCCCAATAATTATTGCGTTTTCCTTGTTGAGATTTAGATACTAATCCTATCTAAATCGTGTAATTAATCAAAAGTATTAAAGCTGTTATTTTCACAAATTGCTGAATAGTAAACAATTACTAAGTAATATATAATATCATTCTTAAAAATTTAGTACAAGAAAAATACAAATTTCAATTAGCTTTTAGTGTCAATTTCTTACCAACTGTAAAATTTCCGACACTAGGTACAGCATGACTATAGTTTCGTATGCTTCAAAGGCTTTAATACTTAACGATTTGTAGTTTCAACGTCAAAATCTGGCCGGTTACTGCCGATTGTACTGATGCTCGTGTCCTTTCGATCCTTTCTAGCAAGAGAATGCCATCTGTTCAGGAGCCAGTTCACTCCAAAAATTGAAAGCAATATTCCGGTTAGTGTTAGTAACCAGCCCTGATGCGCGATTGCCCAAGCAGTCATATTAGTATAGTTATAGTTGAGAAATAGCTCTCACTTAGCTAATATACATCTATAAACTATAGCAAATGCTTAAACGTCAAAATTTTACAGTAAAGAGTCATGATTCACACTTTCTTGTTTGTACTTAAACGTTTACGGTAATATTATATAGCAAGCAACAAACACGTCGGAGTTAAAGCGAGTCTTACCATAACCTCTTTATCTCTCGAATCGACTCTCTGAATAACAGTACCCCGGTTAACCATTTACAGTTTTGCCGGTATTGCGGTAGGGCCTAAGCTAAGAAAGTAGATAGCACATGCATAAAATGGTAGGAGCAAATAGTATTGTCAGATAGAAAAATGGAAAGCAGATTTGGCTTTACTTGGGCCTATGTGATAGTGAGCGTATACGAGCTGGCAGTAGCGGAATTGGCCAGTCACAGTATTTTTACGCAGAACCGTACCTAGCCAAAAGCTATGCAGCGCTTTCGGTTTCGCCTTTTGTGTCTTTCAGAGCTTTATACATACACAACTAGCCATCTGTTGAGAGCATTTGCTCTAGTAAGTTGTGTGAAGATCACTTGCTCAGTTAAGTCAACTGTTGCCTCATTGCTGGGGCAAATTGCCATCATATGGAAGATTTGCGTTCTTTTACCTGAGCAATTAATAGATCACCATTTGGCCGAAAAATGTACTTCACTTTTCGCGCCGTTTCATTGTCTGACACTATCCAATGCTGACTAGCCAGCACAACTTTAGGACCCGATGATTTATTGCTGAGCGATTGAGAATCCGGAGGGGTATTGAGTAGATGTACTTCCATATGGTTATAAAGATGAATTAGCTACGCGAAAGTCTAAGTGCAGAGGTAATATGAAGGAGGACGGAATTCAAAAATAATACCCTTTACTACCTGATAACCTCCCAATCGCTATTATTTCGAACAAGTAATATAAGTAATCGCTTCTTGATTTACTATTCGCTATCAGAGCCGAAGCTACCCCCGGCAACATAATGGCAGCCGCTTGAACAAGACGGAGAAGAGCGAAGTAAGCAGCGGCTTGTGTTGAGGAGCTCCAAAGTAAAAACAAAAAAGACCCTCTACGGTACGTAGAGGGTCTTTTTAACAGCTGTAAGTGGTCACGCTAGGAATCGAACCTAGATCAAGAGCTTCGGAAACTCTCATACTATCCGTTGTACGACGTGACCGGAAGGTGGGCAAAAGTAGAGAGAAAAATACGCCAAGCCAAACGTGGGGGCTTTTTGGGTAGTTCTGTGAGTCAGTATAACCTTAAAAGGCTAAAATCAGTTAATTCAAACACACAACCTGAACCCTTAGCTTATGTCTACTAACGAAAAGAAAACACTTTATACAGCCGATGCTGCGGCTGTCGGTGGCCGTAGCGGCCACGTACGCTCTGCCACGGGCATTATTGATCTGGATATGTCGGTACCTGAGGGCCTAGGGGGAAAAAAAGGTGCTACCAATCCGGAGGAGTTGTTTGCTGCAGGCTATGCTTCTTGCTTCCAGCAGGCGCTACTAGTAATAGCCCAGCGTAATGGCGACCGGCTCGACTCACAAAGCGAAGTAAAATGCTCAGTGACGCTATTTCAGGAAGGTGAGGCTTATGGCCTAAGCGCTATTCTGGACGTAGATCTGAAAAAATTTGACGAACAGAAAACCATTGATATGGTTCGTCAGGCGCATACTATTTGTCCTTATTCGGTAGGTACTCGCGGCAATATGGAAGTAGAGTTGCGCGTGATGGGTAAGTCCGTTCCAGTACAGCCCGAAGAAAATGCTGGCGTAGCCGGAGGTAATGGCGTTGAAGCATCAAATACTGCTGAGAATACAAACGTTACAGCTTAAGTCTTTCTGCTGTTACAACAAAAAGCCCCCAGAGTAGCTCTGGGGGGCTTTTTGTTGTAACAGCAGAAAGACTTTATGCCTTCTGTGATTCCAATACTTCTTTCACCTTCTGAGCGGCATCCTTCAGTAATACGGCCGAGAACACTTTCAGACCTGACTCATCAATGATGCGGGCGCCTTCTTCAGCATTGGTGCCTTGCAGCCGTACGATGATAGGTACGTTGATATCGCCGATGTTCTTATAGGCTTCAACCACCCCGTTGGCTACCCGGTCGCAACGCACGATGCCCCCAAAGATGTTGATGAGAATAGCCTTCACGTTCGGGTCCTTAAGGATGATGCGGAAGCCAGCTTCAACGGTCTGGGCGTTGGCCCCACCCCCTACATCGAGGAAGTTGGCGGGTTCGCCACCTGACAACTTGATGATGTCCATGGTAGCCATAGCTAAGCCGGCGCCGTTTACCATGCAGCCCACGTTGCCGTCGAGCTTCACATAGTTGAGGTTCGACTCGGAAGCTTCTACTTCTAGTGGGTCCTCCTCGTTGGTGTCGCGCAGGGCGGCGAAGTCCTTGTGGCGGAAAAGGGCGTTCTCGTCGAGGGTTACTTTGGCATCGACGGCCAGAATCTTGTTGTCCGAAGTCTTCAACACGGGGTTGATTTCGAACATAGCCGAGTCGGTTTCGTCGTAGGCCTTGTACAGAGCTGTTACGAATTTCACCATCTCTTTTTGCGCTTCGCCGGTGAGGCCCAGGTTGAAAGCAATTTTGCGAGCCTGGAAGCCCTGCAAGCCTACACGCGGGTCAACGTGCTCACGGTGAATCTTCTCGGGGTGCTGCTCAGCAACTTCCTCGATGTCCATGCCACCTTCAGTGGTATAGATGATAACGTTTTGGCCAGTAGAGCGGTCTAGCAGTACGCTCATGTAATATTCCTTCGGCTCTGAATCGCCGGGATAGTACACGTCCTGAGCGACAAGTACCTTATGTACTTTGCGACCCTCGGCACCGGTTTGCTTCGTAACCAGCTGCATACCAATGATCTGGCCAGCTACTTCCTTCACTTGGTCCAGGTTCTTGGCCAGCTTTACGCCGCCCCCTTTACCGCGTCCGCCGGCGTGGATTTGCGCTTTGATAACGTGCCAGCTAGTGCCGGTTTCCTCGGTTAGGCGCTTGGCAGCGGCAACAGCTTCCTCGGGCGTCTCGGCCACGATTCCTTCCTGAATGCGTACGCCGTAGCTTTTAAGAATTTCTTTACCCTGATACTCGTGAATGTTCATAGAGGTCAGTTCAATGGGATGATGGGGTGGTGTTCAGTGCACGAAAGTAGGCAAAAATGCGACGCGGGGCGTTACAAATGCCACATCTACTTTCCAAACCACTGTGCCATAACTTGGGCAGCCTCTTTATGTTGGGGCGTAAAATCAGCGTGGCGCCGGGCTGGGCCGTCAGGAGCTAGTTTCGGATACCACTTCCAGACAAAAAGCCCCCCAAACCATTTTTTCGTCCAAAACGTCTCGAACATGGCCGCGTAGCAAGTGGCTTGTGTGTCCTCGTCGAGTTGTAGGAAAGCTGTGGTGCGGTCGGGCCAGACCCAAGGTTCCACGGCAGCGTCGGCGGTGCATTTGTAGCCCATTTCAGTGAAAACCACAAGCTTGTCGAAACGCTTTTGCACCCGCTCGATGGCTTTCAGATGTGGCTGCCAGCCTGCCAGCAGTTCAGCTTTGGTGGGCTTGCGGTTCTTGGTGAGCGGGAAATAGGCTTGAATGCCAATGTAATCTAGCGCGTCCCAAAATCGAATATGCTCGTACTCACCGCTCCAGTTGGCAGCATAGGTGAGCGGGCCGTGGTACACTTGGCGTATCTGACGAATAAGGGCGCGCCACTCGGTTTCGTGGGCAGCAGTCGTTGTTTGCTCTAGCTCGGTGCCGATACACAGGCCGTCAAGTTTTTGTTGCTCAGCCAGTTCGGCGTAGTGCAGTATGAAGGTCGTGTAGCTCGCAAACCAGGCTTTCCAGTCGGCCTCGGAGGTCATGCGGATGTCGCCGGGCCAGGTGCCATCGCCGCGCACCCACAGATGAGGTTTGAGCAGGATATGCTGACCGCGCTTGCGGGCTAGTTGAGCTGTCTGAATGAGGCCTGCGTCGCTTTCGCCCCAATATACGCGCCCACGCCCGGTGTGCATACCAATGGTGGGAGAGGTGGCACCGCGCTGCCAGCCAAAGGGCGTTTGCGCTATCCAAGTTACGTTGTGCTGCTGCAATGGGGCCAGCTCAACATCGGTAATGGAGTCGCTGCCTACCCAGCTTACCCCACGTATGCGGTTATTCAAGTTGACCGCGATGCTTACGTTCGCCGTAGCAGCCGGAATGGGGTAGGAAGGAGCCAACCGCGGCCACCACCAGCCAGCGGCTAATACAATTGCCAACCCTAGTAGGGTGAGCAGCGGCACAAACGCCCACCAGCGACGGAACAATAGAGAGTTGGGCATAAACAGATTAGTAGCTGCAGGAAGCTAAAATGTAGGCAGCAAATTCGGAATTTGCCCCCCAGCACTTTCCCACAAGCTAAGGAATTGAATTGGACGTCATAATCTGCGATTGATCCGTAGCTTTGTTTGTTCCCAACTGCTCACCCCCAATTCGCTTATCGTTTGCTGCAGGCCATAAATATTCGCAAAAGCTACAACACGCTGGAAGTGCTTAAGGGCATCGACCTGACGATTGAGAAGTCGGAAATCGTGTCCATCGTTGGTTCATCGGGGGCGGGCAAAAGTACCCTGCTACACATTCTGGGCACGTTGGACAACCCCGACACGGGCGAGGTGCTCTTTGATGGTCAGTCGGTTAGCTCCCTCGGGCGCTCCGACTTAGCGCGGTTTCGCAACCGACACATCGGCTTCATTTTCCAGTTTCATAATCTTTTGCCCGAGTTTACGGCTCTGGAGAATGTGTGCTTGCCGGCGTATTTGGCAGGTCGCTCGGAGAAGGAAGTGCGCGTACGAGCCCGCGAATTGCTGGGGATGTTGAACCTAGAGCGCCGCGCCGACCATAAGCCATCTGAAATGTCGGGTGGGGAGCAGCAGCGTACGGCGGTAGCTCGGGCCTTGATCAATTCGCCCGAAATCATTTTTGCCGACGAGCCCAGCGGCAACCTCGATTCGCAAAATGCGCAGGAGCTACACCAGATTTTCTTTCTGTTGCGAAAGGAGCTAGGCCAAACCTTTGTTATCGTGACGCACAACGACCAACTGGCCGAAATGGCCGACCGCACCATTACCATGAAAGACGGCTACATTACGGAGTAGAGTCCGGTTAAGAACTAATTGAGAAAAGCCCCCAGAAACGTTTCTGGGGGCTTTTTCATGGGGTTAAATAGAAACCAGATAAGCCAAAAAAGGTGTTGAGAGAGAACGAAAAAGTACCTGTTTTTTAGTTTTCTAAAAATTTTAGGAATTCAATTCATAAGTGTCTGATAATCAGTAATAAAAATTACATATAAAAAGCACGCTTTTTGCACCTTTCGCTCGTATCTTTAGTTATATACCCAAATAACAAAACGTACTACAGGACACTTATGGAAACCGCCATGAACGAAGTAACCAAACCCGTTAAAGACCAGGCTCGCAAGAGCAAGATTGAGAGCTACGATATTTCGCGCTCCGATGAGACGTTGCACTTGGCTACTGATCTGGCGAAGTTCATCAAAGACAACAAGCTCACGACGACGGTGCAGGGCAAAGAGTTTGTGAACGTGGAAGGCTGGCAGTATGCTGGCTCGCGCCTAGGGATCGTGCCTATCGTTGACCACGTCATCAATGTCAGCACCGAGACGGAGTTGAAATATCAAGCTAAGGTGACCTTGTTCGACTTGCGCTCGGGTCATACGGTAGGCGCTGGCTTTGCTGTATGTTCGAATAAAGAGTCGGGTAAGAAGTTCTACCAGGAGTTTGCCATCATGAGTATGGCGCAGACGCGTGCTATTGGCAAGGCCTACCGCAATATTCTCGCTTGGATTATTCGCGCTGCCGGCTACGAGCCTACGCCTGCTGAGGAGATGGAGTATGGTGGCAATCAGCCAGAGGTTAAACCCGCGCTGACTGTAGCCCCTACTGTTGCTCCCGCCGCTGTAGCTGCTGAGGCTACGCCCATGAAGGCCGTACCCGCTGAGCCTACCGAGGCTCCGGCCCTAGCCATTGCGTACGCTACGGCTGCGCAGAAGGAGGAAATCATCCGCCTGCTCAACCACCCGGTGATTACGCGCCAGGAGAAGACTAAGATGTTGCTTAACATCAACCGCCTGGACGAGGAGCGTGCTAACCAAGCTGTAGCCAAGCTGCGCAAGGCTATCGAAGACCGTGAGAACGGTGAGTCGGCTGCCGCTTAAAGTTTAACTCACTACATATACAAAAAGCCTGGTTCCATTTGGAGCTGGGCTTTTTTGTTGGCCTGTAAGTTCAGGTAGAAGTTAACTTTGCATCAGTATGCCTTTACCTACCGACGATATCCTGCACCTGCTTCGCCAGCACTGGGGTCACACGGCTTTTCGGCCGTTTCAGGAGAATATTATTCGCTCGGTGCTGGCGGGGCAAGATACACTGGCTTTGCTGCCCACAGGGGGGGGCAAAAGTGTGTGCTTTCAGGTGCCAGCGCTGGCGCGGGAGGGTATTTGTGTAGTG
The DNA here is from genome assembly GCF_004355185.1 of Hymenobacter radiodurans. Classification (NCBI taxonomy): domain Bacteria; kingdom Pseudomonadati; phylum Bacteroidota; class Cytophagia; order Cytophagales; family Hymenobacteraceae; genus Hymenobacter; species Hymenobacter radiodurans. The sequence continues at coordinate 3,366,553 of NZ_CP037922.1, read as the reverse complement.
GTGTCGCCGCTGATTGCCTTGATGAAAGATCAGGTGGAGCAGCTGCGGGCGCGGGGCATTAAGGCTGAAGCAGTGTACGCTGGTATGAGCCATCAGGAAATCGACCAGACCCTGGATAATTGCGTGTATGGGCCGGTGAAGTTTCTGTACGTGTCGCCGGAGCGGCTGCTGACGGAGATGTTTCGGGTGCGGGTGGCGAAGATGAAAGTAAACCTGCTGGCTGTGGATGAGGCGCACTGCCTCTCGCAGTGGGGCTACGACTTCCGGCCGCCTTATCTGCAGATTGTGGAGCTACGCGAGTTGCTGCCGAAGGTGCCGGTCATTGCTCTCACGGCCACTGCCACCAAACCTGTGAAGGCAGATATTATCGAGCGACTAAAGTTTGGGCCCAATCATCAGGTTTTTCAGCAAAGCTTCGCCCGGCCTAACCTGTCGTATTCTGTTCTGCAGACCGAGGATAAGCTGCGGCGCTTACAGGAAGTGCTGCGCGGTGTGGGTCCTGATAAAACGGCCATCGTATATGGGCGCACGCGGCGGCAGGTGGAGGATGCTGCAGCTTTTTTGCAGCACCACAAGGTGTCGGCGGCGGCGTACCACGCGGGCTTGCCTAGTGAGCAACGCCACCGTACCCAGCAGGACTGGATGCAGAACAAAACTCGCGTAATTGTGGCTACCAACGCTTTCGGGATGGGTATCGACAAGCCCGACGTGCGCTTGGTCGTGCATCTCGACGCGCCCGATACGCTGGAAGCTTACTACCAAGAAGCCGGCCGCGCCGGCCGCGACGAGAAGTATGCCTTTGCCGTGCTCCTAGCCAGTCCCAACGAAGCAGCGGAGCAGCGTCGTCGCGCTGAATTGGCCCACCCGCCTCTCGATACGGTCCGGCGGGTATATCAGGCCTTAGCGAACTTCTCGCGTACGGCCGTTGGCGGGGGCGAGTTGGTAGCCTTTGATTTTGATATTCAGCAATTTGCCGAAACATATCGAATCAAAGCCCTCGACGCGCATAATGCCCTGAAAGCATTGGCACGGCAAGGCCTAGTACAGATGAATGAGGCGGTAAACAATCCCGCTCGTGTGCATATTCCTATTGATCATACCGATTTGTACCGGTTTCAGGTAGCCAATGCCGCGCACGATAAGCTCATCAAGTCTTTACTGCGTCTGAATGGAGGAGAAATCTTCGCAGGCTTCCAGAAAATATCTGAGAACAGCCTCGCCCAGCACCTGCGGCTGAGTGTAGTAGAAGTACGCAAAATGCTGCTGTTTTTGCACCGCTCGGGCATTATCCAATATCAACCCCAGCACAATTCACCTCAAGCACTGTTCACTACTCCGCGCCACGACGTGGACAAGCTGCCGCTGAATCAGCCGGCCCTGCGGGCCGCGCGTGAGCTGGCTCAGCACCAGACGGAGGCCGTCATTGAATACAGCTTGGGTGGCCGGTGTCGGCAGCAGTTGTTGCTGGAATATTTTGGCGAAATGGACGCGCCTGTCTGCCGCGTCTGCGATTTTTGCTTAGCTAAGAAGAAAGCCCAACAACCCGCTCAGCCTTCGCCAACGCTACGCGCCCAACTCGTAGACTTGCTAAAAAATGCCCCCCAAACACCCCGCGAACTACTCACCCAATTTGCCCCCCAGCAGGCCGAATCCGTAACTCAGCTGCTGCGCGAGCTGGTCGATACGCGAGTGCTTCAGTATGAGCCGAATGGAAAACTGCGGGCGTAGAGTAAGCCCATAAAAAGAGGGCACAGCCACGTGGCTGCGCCCTCTTTTTATGCTGTAGCACCCAGCTAGGCGTGCGTCGAAGTCGTCAGGTTTACTTCAATGTTGCCGCGAGTAGCGCGGGAGTATGGACAGATCTGGTGCGCTTTGGCTACCAGATCTTCGGCCTGTGCTTGTTCCAAGCCGGGAATATTTACGTGCAGATCTACGGCAATGTCGTATTTGTCGCCTTCGTGGCCGAGGCTGACATCAGCAGCTACGGAGCTGCCCACAATAGTTTGCTTTTCGAAACGCGCTACCAGGTTGAGGGCGCTATCGAAGCAGGCAGCGTAACCAGCGGCAAACAGCTGCTCCGGATTGGTAGCACCTTGCTTACCAAGACCACCCAGCTCTTTAGGTGTAGTCAGAGCCAGGTCAATTACATTGTCGGACGAAATGGCGCGGCCGTCGCGGCCACCGGTAGCTTTCGCTTTGGCGGTATACAGTTTTTGGTAACTCATGGGTGTGTTAGAAATGAAATATGCTCACTTAATTTTAAGTGAGAACAGAGATAAGTTGTTGAAGTTGAGTGCGTAATGATTCTGCCGCAACTGGCGAAAGCTGGATTTTGTGTAACATCTGCTGTGGCACTTCGCAGGCCTTAGCTCGCAAATCCTGACCGGCCGGCAGTAGTGCTACCTTAACCGACCGTTCATCGTGCGGGTCGCGGGTACGGCTGAGCAGGTGGCGCTGCTCCATGCGCTTGAGCAAGGGAGTAAGGGTGCCTGAATCGAGCAAAAGCTTCTCGCCTAGTGCTTTAACGGTCAGCTCCTGATGCTCCCACAGCGCAAGCATCACTAGATACTGTGGGTACGTGAGGTCGAGGTCCTGAAGATAGGGCTGGTAAGCTTTGGTCACTAGGCGGGAGAGCGCATACAGCGGAAAGCACAGCTGATTGTCGAGCTTCAGCAAAGATTCGGGCGACACGCTTAGGTCCTTGGCCATTGAGTAATGATGATAGTGACCGCTTATACGTACACAATTAAATTGTGTACAACCAAATTTTAAAATTAGGCATAATCCATTGATAATGAGCAATAAAAATTAATCAAAAACAGAAGCGCATAAGCGCATAAGCGCAAAAAAGCCCCCAACTGATAAAGAGCGGTTGGGGGGCTTTTTTGCGCTTACACATCTGATCAGACTCAGCTATGCGTCGCCATTTTTATTGCTGATAAGCTGTGATACCGCCAATCAGGTTGCGAACGTTACGAAATCCATTTTGGGCCAAGAAAGCCTTCGCTGCATTAGCTCGGCTGCCACCCTTGCAATGCACAATGACTTCTCCTTCTTTCAGGTCTTCTAGCTCATCTACGCGCTGGGGTAAAGAACCCAGTGGAATGTGCTGGCTGCCTTCAATACGCGATTCTTCGTATTCCCAGCCTTCACGTACGTCCAGAATAACCAGTTTTTCACCAGTAGCCTGTCGCTTCTTCAACTCTTCGGAAGTAATATCGCTCATAATATGGGGGACTATTTGTGGGGGGGATCGTCGGTTTCGGAGCGTAGTTTAGGAAGAAAATTTAACTCATCCATCTTCCAGGCTTTCTTTGTTGTATCCTAACGTATCAATTTAGTGCTAAACGCTTCGTGACAACTTCGCCTTGAGGAAGTAAAAACCGCGCCATATACACTCCTGACGGTAGATTTCGCAAGTCCAGCTCAGACTGTCCGGCCTGCACGTCGGCTTTTTCCCAAACAGTACGTCCCACGGCATCTAGCACAGTAACCCGCAGGTAGAGGCCCTCCACGCGCACCAATCCAGCACTCGGATTGGGATAAACGCTGATACTGGCCGCTAGCACTGGATTGGAAGCAGCCGTGATTATGCTGCCTGCCATTACGGGCCGAATTAACGGGGCACCAGCAGGCGTGGTAGAGGTGGCCGTCCATGCATTAGCCGCATTCGTAAGCAGATAGCCCTCCGGGACGGTGCTGTTGAGGTCAATGCCAAAAGGGATAAAAAAGCCCAGCGACGCCTGACCATAGCCCACATAAAAAGTCCCGCTCACGTTTACTGGCTGCGGGAAGGGAATATCTACAAATGCTTGTCCGGCAGGCAAACTGGCCGGAATAGTAAAGGTCTGGGAGGCTTTTGGCTCGGCCGTGGGCAAATTAGTTAGCGGGTCCTGATCCCACACGTTCATCGTTATTACCCGGCTTACACCCGTCGGCGACGGATAGATGCGGACACTGCGTACCCGATCAGGACGATTCAGGTCGATGCGGTAAGCGAGGTAGCTGGCTGGTCCGGTAGAAAGGGCGGGCAGACTCACGGTTGCTTCCGCTGAGCCATCATCGTAAGCGTAGTAATCAGCTAGCTCCGTAATGCGAGAAATAGTGTCGTTGGATAAAGTGAGCGGATTCGTTTCGTTGGTTTGAATGGCAATACGATGCGTTATGCGCTTAGCTTCAGGCGTATTGGGCAAAGGAGAAATACGAACGTCACCCGCAATTACGTCCTGCTGCTGCCGTGCCGACAACGACTTATTGCCCGTCAGGAAAGTAGCCCTTGGGCCGCTTGGGAGGACTTGCAGGGTACCAGTCCAGGCAATAGGCGTGGGGGCGGGGCCTACATCAAAGTTATTGATGGTAGTAAGTGTGTTGGAGTTTAGCTCACCGGCGGCATTGGCGTTAAACTGCTCTATGGGCATCGCCGCGAAGCGCCGCAACAGGCTGGTGAGCGGGGCGCTGGTGGCAATATCGCGGTAAGAATTGTCGGTGGCAGAGCGGCCGCGGTTCAGCAGGATGTAGTCGAGGCTCCAGGCGTCGCGGGTATTAGCAAGGTTGCCCGTAGCCCGCCACCGAAACTGAAAAGCCGAATGCAGGTATCGGGCTTGATCGACGGCAACGAGCTGTTGCTGAAAATTGGTGCGTGCTCCCGTGCTGAGCTGTACCCAAACCTGCTGCCACAGGCCAGTGTTGTCCAGCATTTCCAGTTCTAGGCGCACGGGCTGACTGCCTGTATTTGCCTTTGGCGGCCCCACAATACTTCCCGATTGCCAGAAAAAACTTAGGTACACGCCACTGGCGGCCGTAAGCCCACTTAAATCGATGGGCTGCGAAGTGAGCGTGTCCGTATCGTTATAAGCTGAAGAACTGCCATAAGGCTGACCAGTAGCGGAAAGCCCATCGAACGTGACTACACCCCGGGAAGGAGGCGCTACCGGAAAGCGGTTATTCACTAAGGTTCCCCCGCCGGGCTCCCAGAACAGTAGATTTGGCAAGCCTTCGCCCTGGGGGGCAAAATCATCGAATAGAGGCAACGTGACTGCCGTGCCGCGTCGAGCTACGGGAGGCGTACGAATAACAGACTGGCGGCTTTGGTCAGCGGTGAGCGGTGTAACTACTTGAGAATGTCCGGCTAAGGGCACCAGCAAGCCAAGCGTCAATAAGGAAAGTAGAAGTTTCGGGTAGCTCATAGACAGCAATTTACGCAAGGTAAACGGCTGCGGATCGGAGAAATTTTACCTGATACATTGAAAGCATCTTACTTACTGCACCGCCTTCAACGGCTCATTGCCCGCTACCCACAAATCCACCAGCTGCCCCATACGAATAGTAGCGCCAGGAGTGGCCACGGGGCGTTGCTTTACAATGGTGCCATCCACTTGCCCTTCTTCAGCGGGCTGATAGAAAATTTCTCCTACCTGCAAGCCCTGCCCTACAAGTAGCGTAGAGGCCTCATCAGCAGGCATATTGATAACATTAGGCACCGGAAACTCCTGGTTGCCCTGCCCATCACCGACGACTAAATCCACCCGTGTACCTTTCGCAATAGGCGAACCTGGCTCTATCTCCTTGCCGTTCACCAGTTGCTTCAATACTGAGTTTTGGGCCAAATCAGGTACCTTCTGAATTTCGCCTACTACCAGGTCGTAGCTAGCCAGAATCATCTGCGCATTTTTCACGGAGCCTTCCGTGAGCTTGGGCATTTTGATTACCGGCGGGTTTTTCATGCTCACCGAGATATAAATCTTGCGGTCTTCCTTCACCTGCTGGCCGGGGGCCGGGTCCTGCGTGAGCACCGTGTACGCCGGGATGTTGGGGCTATAGCTGGAGTCATCGACGAAGTAGCGCAGGTTGCGCTCGTCGAGGTAGTCTTCTAAGTCGCTTTGCCGCATTCCGGTCACCTTCGGTACCACAATGGTTTCGCCGTGGTTGGTGGTCATGGGCAAGTACACGAAGAAAAAACCGAACAGCAGCAAGGCCACCGCCAAGCCAATTACCACCAAGTGTTTCAGTACGTCGAGTGGGGTATCGGATTTAAGAAAAGCCATTGTGGTATGCTGGTGTGCTATATATTTTAATATGCTTACTTGAAAGCGGGGCGCAAATTAGCTTTTCGCTTCTATCTCGAGCTTCCGCTGCCGCTCTTTGCCAAATTCCAGAATCCGGTCAATGAAATCGTAGGGGGTATAGCCGTTCAGCGCTGTTTGGTGGAAAATGCAGGTGGCGGGCGTCATTCCAGGCAACGAATTTACCTCGATAATTAGTACCTCTACGGCCCCGGTTTCGCGCACTCGCACGAAGGCATCAATGCGGGCGTAACCCTGAATATTCAGCACTTCGGCCACGCGACGCAGCTCTTTCTTTACTTCCTCCGATATGCGCTGCCGCTCCGCCGGGTCGGGGGCATAGCGGGCGGGCGTGATGTTCTGACCTTCGCCAGCCAGGAATTTCTCTTCTAAGCTCAACACCTCACCGGTAGCCAGCGCTTCGGAGGCTTCGAATACTTCGATATTCAACGAACCATCAGGGCGCCAGTGCGTGAGCAAGCCGCCAGTTACTTCGAGAAAATGCTGGGCACCGTCGCGGCTGATCAGCGTTTCTACCAGGAAGGCATCTTTCTGCGGGAATTCTTCCTTGAAGCCAAGGTGCAGGGTGCGGGCCGGTTCGGGCAGCAGGTCTTCCTGGTCGCGGAAGATGAGCTGGCTAAACGCTTCCAACTCCTGCCGGTTTTTGATCTTTTTCACTGCCGAAGAGCAGCCGTCGTCGGCGGGCTTGGCGATGAAGGGATAATGAAACTGCGTTTCCAGTGAGCGGTAGAAGGTTTCGGCGTCGGCCTGCCACTCCAGGCGGTTAGCCATGCGGTGCTCAGCTACGCGCAAACCAGCTTCGCGCAGGCGACGGTTCGTTTCGAACTTGTTGATGGTTATGCTGCTCGATTCGACGCCAGAGCCATTATAGGGCAAACCGAATTGCTCCAGCTCTTTTTGCAAAGCGCCATCCTCGCCGGGCCGGCCATGCAAGGCAATAAACACCTCATCGACCATCTCGGCCAACTCCTCGAAGGAAATTCGGCGGGGTTGGGCCGTGGGCTGACCAGCGTAGGTGCCCGTAATAGCCTCAGCTTCGCGACGGATGCGGGCTAATACTGGATGCAGCTCGTGACCGGCTTCAGCGTACTCAATTTTTTCGCGGATGTCGTCGGCGTTGTCCTTGAGCATCACGTTGATGGGCAGCACGTAGAGCCTATGCTCCTGGGCGGAGCCCGTCAGGAACACTGGAATGGGTTCGTATTTTACCGAAGAACTGAGCTTCTCGTAAATATTGCGGCCGCTTTCCACTGAAATGTGACGCTCGGAAGAGTAGCCACCCATAATTACGGCTACTTTGGTACGCTGCCGTTCCTGTTGCTGGCGCGAAGCTACGGCTGCATCTAGCTGTGCCAAAATGCCCCCCAGCCGCACTGGCTGCATGCCTGCGCGGCGCCGCGCGGCCAGAGAAGTGCGAATCAGATACGTTAGAAACTGAGAAGGATTCAGGCCAATTTCGGCGGCTTGGTGGAAGAAGAAAGAGGCCGGCAACATTCCCGACGTGGTGTTCGGATCATTCAGGAACAGGCTGCCATCGGTGGCTTGAATAAAGCCGTCTAGGCGGGCGTACACTTGAAAACCGAAGGTGCGGAACATCTCCTGGCAAGCCTCCCGGATTTCCTGAATCTTGTCCTCAGGCAGGTCAATGGGCGTGATTTTGCGGCTCAGGCCGGGCAGGTACTTGGAGCGGTAATCGAACATTTCCTCGCCCTTCACAATCTCGGTGGGGGGCAAAGCCAGCGGTTCACCGTTCGGGTCTTCCACTACGATGCACGAAAACTCGCGCCCCGCCACGAAGCTCTCCACCAGCACCTGCGACTCGCCATCGATGTTGGTAAGCAACACCTGCTCAACGGTTTCAAACTGCTCATTAAGCGTGTGCAGCAGCTTCTCAGGATGATAAATGAGCTGCGGCTCCTGAGGCGTAATAGCAACATCAGTTGCGGCTTGGGCACTTTTCACTTCCAGCAGGACCGGCAGCCCGATGCCTTCCCGAATGTCGGTGAGCTGCTGCAGCCACAGGAGTTTCTGCTCGTCGCTCTTGCCCTGCCACTCACTGCGCGTTAGGGTTTTGCGGAATAAGCTGCGCTCCACGGCGGCCACAAACTGGGGGGCATTTTTCTCGCGTAGAATCGAGACGCCAATGCTCGAACCCTGGCGCGGGGCTTTAAACACGAGCGGTAAGCCCAGCTCACGCACTAAGTACTCAAGCGTAGCTATTGGATCAGCGGCGTCCCACTCTTCCGTACTGATGACGCGGAAAGCAGGCGTGGGCCGATTCAGGGCATGAAGCAGTTTTTTCTGGGCAATTTTATCAATGCCAAACGCAGAAGGCAAAATGCCGGAGCCCGAATACGGAACGCCGTACCACTCCAGCAAGCCCTGAATGGCACCGTCTTCGCCGCCGGGCCCGTGCAGAGCTAGGAAGGCGAAGTCCATCAGCTCGCGGAGCTCATGCGGCTGCACGCGCCGTCCGACTTCCGTAATGATGCGGTCTTGTTCCTCCTGGCTTAGCTCGCCCAAGCTTTCCAAGTACACCTGCAAACGGTGCTCGGAGGCCGGCAGGGCCGATACGGGCGGGAAAAAGTCCCTGATGGTGCCTTTATAGATATAATGCCAGTCGAGCAAAATGAAGTTGCCCCGGCTGTCCACGAAGATGGGCACGGCCTGAAACAAGCCTTTGTCCAGATTATCGTACACAGTGCGGCCGCCCGCAAAGGATATTTCCCGCTCACGCGACGGGCCGCCGAAGAAGATGCCTATTTTCATACGTAGCGCAAAGGTACGGGGAAAGTAGAACGGATGCGAAACACGGCCACGTCAAAGCTTCTACTACATTCGTCCCGTATAAGGCCTACCAAACCCTACAACTTACTTATGCAAACCCTCGATCAGTACAACTTCGCCGGCAAACGAGCCCTGGTGCGCGTCGATTTCAACGTGCCCCTCGACGACGAGCTGCACATCACCGACGATACCCGCATTCGCGCCGCCACGCCCACCATTCGCAAAATTCTGGCTGACGGCGGCAGCGTTATCCTGCTCTCTCACTTGGGCCGGCCCAAAGGAGGTCCGGAAAAGAAATTCTCCCTGCAAAGCATCGCTCCACGCTTGCAGGAAGAATATGGTACGCCGGTACTGTTTGCCAATGATGTGATGAGCCCCGACGCCGCTAAAATGGCTGCTGATCTGCAACCCGGCCAGATTTTGCTTTGCGAAAACGTGCGTTTTTACAAAGAAGAAGAAGCTGGCGATACGGCTTTCGCCGAGAAATTGGCGCAGCTAGGCGACGTGTACGTGAACGATGCATTTGGGGCCGCCCATCGTCGCCACGCCTCCACGGCCGTGGCCGCCCAGTATTTTGCCCCCAAGACCGCGTAGCGGGTTATTTGATGCAAAGTGAGCTGGATAATGCCCACCGCGTGCTCACCAAAGCCGAGCGCCCATTCACGGCCATTATGGGCGGAGCAAAAATTTCGGATAAGATCCAACTCATTGAGCAGCTGCTGGATAAAGTTGACAACCTGCTAATTGGTGGTGGCATGGCCTACACGTTTGCCAAAGCGGAAGGCGGTGACATTGGCGGCTCCTTGCTCGAGGCCGACAAGCTCGATTTGGCCTTACACCTGATTCAAAAGGCCAAGGAAAAAGGCGTGAACCTAGTGCTGCCTACCGACTCGCTCATTGCCGACCGCTTTGCCAACGACGCCAACGTAGAAACGGCCCCCAACCACCACATTCCGAATGGCTGGATGGGCCTAGACATCGGTCCGGAGTCGCGTGAGAACTTCGCCAACATCATTCGCCAGTCGCGCACTATCCTTTGGAATGGTCCGATGGGCGTTTTTGAGATGTCAAATTTCTCGGCCGGCACTGAGTTCGTGGCCGCGGCTATTGCTGAAGCCACCGCCAACGGCGCCTTCAGCCTCATCGGCGGCGGCGACTCGGCCGCAGCCGTCAACCAGATGGGCTACGCCGACCGCGTAAGCTATATTTCAACTGGCGGCGGCGCGCTGCTCGAATATATGGAAGGTAAAGAACTGCCTGGCGTAGCGGCGTTGGAAGGACGTTAGAAGCTGTTAATCAACGACACAAAAAAGCCCCCCAGAAACGTTTCTGGGGGCTTTTTTGTTAGTTTGCATAAGGCGCTTCCAGTTCCTGCCCCATACTCAGTAGCGGCGAATCGTCCATTCGGCCAGTAAGGCGGGTGGAGAGGGCGCGGGCTTCTTTATCGGTAAGCACCTCCAGCTTGTGTAGCCAGCGTAGGCGTTGTAGTTGGGGCTCGATGAGGCCTAACGGGTTGATATTGCCGTAGTTTTCCCGCAGATAATCCTTCGTGCGCTGCTCTAGGGCTTCGGTGAAGCGGTACAGCGTTTTGCGCTCATTGGGACGGTCAGCCAGTACCACGCGGGCGTGAGTAGTGCTCAGAATAAAGTGATTCCACCAGTTGCGGCGGGCGTACCAGTAAAGGGCCACCAAGCCCAAGCCTACGCCCAGCGCAACAAGCCCATACACTGACTCAGACTGCTTCAGCGCGAACTGGGTGCAAATGATCCACGTGTACAGTAAGCTGAGCAGTTGCCAGCGCGATGGTAACTGGCGACGACGCTCCACGCGTACAGGCAGCACCTCCTCATAAGGCATCTCCACTTCCAGCGTAATCTGGCCACGCCGGTCTTTTCGACAGATATAAAGCCCGTGGGGGCGAAGAGCCAACTGCGTAGTTTGCGTCAGTTGGCGTTGTTCAAGTAGCATAGAATAAGCAAACAAGCGACGTTGCTTCCGCCGACTTAACCGAAAGGTGAAGGCGTGAAGCAGAGCACAAAAATAGCCAGCATTACCCAGCCCAGCACCTTACGGCCGGCGCTCAGTGAACTTTCGTCGGGAGCCGGTGGGTGATAAATGCCCATCACGCGGCCCAGCAGAAACCCAAACACCAGCCAGCCTGGGTTGCCCGCAATGCCCGGTACAGCCAAACTAAGCGCCAACTGGGCCGCCACTACGCCCAACACCAGCATCAGCGCCCGGCGCGGCGTGGGCACGGCCCGGCGAAACACGGTAAATAAGTAAAACAGATAAATCGGGCCACCATACAGCAGCGAGTCATCGGAGCTATCAACAGTAAACAGCCCCAGTCCCGCATAAAAGATAAACCCGATAAACAGTACCGCTGAAATCTGATTGAAGCGCCGGAAACCTAGCAAGCCATACAGAATATGCCCCCCATCGAGTTGACCAATAGGCAACAGGTTGAGCGCCGTAAAGAATAGCGCCAACGAGCCCGCCAGCAACAGGGGGTAGTGCATTAGCTCATTGGGATGAGGAAGTAGCGCCGGATCAGCCAGCCACGACTCCAAGAATTGATAAATCAACGACTTGCCCAGGACTAAACCATCACCACCAGCACTTTTGTACACGTATTGCGCGTAATCAGCGCCATATACGCGATATTCTGGGTGAACTTGGAAGATGTATTCTAAAGGCGGCAGGTGCGTAAAGCCATACATGAGCACTGGTATAGCCACCAAGAAACCCGCCAACGGCCCGGCCAGCCCAATATCAAAGAACTCCTTACGGGAGAAAATCCGGTCCTTGATGCGGATAACCGCTCCAAACGTACCAATGGTATTAAAGAAACCAGTAAAAAACGGAATATAGTAGGGTAAGGTAGCCCGCACTTTATAGTAGCGCGCCGTGAAGTAGTGCCCAAACTCATGCACGGTGAGTACGCCCAAAAATGGCAAGGAAAACCACAGTCCCTCCCGTATTTCGGCCCGTGAAAGCCATACACTTAAAGATCCAACTGTGCGCGGATCAAAAAAAGTACGGCCCGTCATCCACTCCGCCCCGGCCAGCGTGGTCGTTATGAGCGTGACAACAAACAGCAGCAGATGCAGTGTGTACACGCGCCAGCGCGGCGTGGGGGGCTTATAGGCGTTGAACTGTCCCCGGTGACGGCGGAAATAGCCGCGGTAGCGAGGTCGAAAATCGTCGTTATGATCGGGCTGGGGCGCCGGAGCGTCAGGCAGAGGGAGTGAAGGCACGGATAGCGGCAGGCAAAGCGTCGGTGAGCGTAAGCGGCGGGGCTAGGAAGAGCGTGTGCAAGCCCAAGCGCTGCGCCGTTTCGATATGTTGAAAACTGTCTTCAATGAAAAGAGTTTCTTCGGCCTGCCAGTTCATTTCGCGCAGCACGTGCTCAAAAATCTCTGGGCCGGGCTTACGTAACCCTACTTCCTGGGAGTAAAACACGCGGTCCAGCACATCCGCAATGCCATGCTCAAATCCATACGCAGCCTTGAGGCGCCGGTTTACTTCCTCAATATGAATCACGTTGGTGTTGCTGAGCAGCGCCATCTGATGACCTTGCGCGTGCAGCTCAGCCAGCAACGCCAGCCGGTCGGCGGGCACATCGAGTAGGATAGAATTCCAGGCCGCATCCAACTCCTCATCGGTGGCGGTAAGCTGGTAGCCCGTACGCAGGCCTTCCCGGAACTCGGCCGGCGTGATGCGTCCGGTTTCGAGCAGGTCGAATAGCTCCGACTGATTTTTTTGGTTGTATTCGATGGTGCTCCCGCTGGTAGCAAGGCGGCGCATGGCCTCAATAGGGCGCTGATAATCGATGTTTATGAGTACACCGCCAAAGTCGAAAAGCAGATTTGGCAAGCGGCGCGGAGCAGGGCTGGGGGGCATTTTTAGAGAATAGCGTTGCAAATTGACGGGCAAAAGTCGTAGTTTGCACCGCCGAAACCAACCTATACGGTTGCGAACGCACCGGGCCCATAGCTCAATCGGTTAGAGCAACTGACTCATAATCAGTAGGTCCTTGGTTCGATTCCAAGTGGGCCCACCATAAAAAAGCCTAAGCCACTTCATTTCAGTGGCTTAGGCTTTTTTTATTACGTGTAGGCTATTGGTATAAAAATGCCTTTTGATTAGTTAACTTAAATTAGCTTATCCGGCGTAATAGGCAACTCCCGAACGCGCTTACCAGTGGCGTTAAATACGGCATTGGCAATGGCCGGAGCTACGCCAATGATGGCAATTTCACCGATGCCTTTGGTACCTAGGTCATTGACGTAGGGGTCGGGCTTGTTCACGAATGCCACCTGCACGTCCGGTGAGTCGGCATGTACCGGCACGTGGTAGTCAGCGAAATCCTTGGTGATGTAGCGGCCAAACCGGTCGTCAATGACGGCGTGCTCCATCAGCGCCATACCAATGCCACCCACGGCGCCGCCCTTCATCTGGTTGCCGGCCGTTTTTTCATTCACGATGGTTCCAGCATCCGCGCATGATACCAGCTTGCTCACGCGCACCTCACCGGTGAGAATATGAACCCGCACCTCAGCAAAGTGAACCGAAAACGAGTACATGGAGTAATTCTTGGAGGCATCGCCCTGGGGCTTCGACTCCACCGTGACAAAGCCTCCATCGGTCTGCTTGAGCAGGTCGGCAAAAGGGACACGGGCGGCGGGATTGCTGTTCAGCATGAGGTAGCCGTCGGTAAAGACAATGTCTTCCTTTCTGGCCGAGGCAAAGGCTGCGTTGCTAGGAGCCGCCAGCGTGCGCAGCTTTTCCTTCAGTGCTAGGCAGGCTTCCTGCACGGCCGGACCCACCGTGTTCACAATGGCTGAGCCACCCTGCGTAGGTGCTTGCGCAAAGTCGGAGTTGCCCAACTCAAACTTGATTTTCTCGGGCGCTAGGCCCAGCGCGTCGGCGGCAATCTGGGTCATGGCCGTAGCCGTGCCGGGGCCTATGTCGGTGACGGCACTTTGCAGTAGCACCGTGCCGTTGGGTAGCAGGCGGATGTTGGCTTTCGAGGAGCCGCGGTGCGCCCCGAAGGTGCCCACGCCCATACCGTAGCCGACGAGCCAGTCGCCATCGCGCAGGGAGCCGGGTTTTAGCTGCCGCTTGTTCCAGCCGACGCGCTCGGCACCCAACTGGTAGCACTCCTTCAAAAACTTACTCGACCAGGGCCGGTTTCTCTCGGGGTCCTGGTCGGTGTAGTTACGCAAGCGAAATTCTAGGGGGTCGATATTAAGCAGGTGAGCCATTTCGTCCATAGCCGACTCTAAGGCAAATGCGCCTGTCGCCTCCCCCGGGCCGCGCATCCAGATGGGCGAGTTCACATCTAGGGAGGCAATGCGGTAGCGCGTGGTCAGGTTGGGCGACGTGTACATCATGCGCGTCTGGGCCAGCGTCGACTCCGTAAATTCCTCGAAGGTAGAGGTCTGACCGATGGCTTCGTGGGTGATGGCCGTAATTTTGCCGTCGGGAGTGGCGCTCATCCCCAGTTTCTGCCAAGTGTAGGGCCGGTAGCCCACCATGGTAAACATCTGCTCGCGGGTGAGCATGAGCTTTACCGGCCGGTTTACCACCCGAGCCGCGATGATAGCAGCCGACTCGTGAGGCCAGCTGTGCAGAGCGTTGCCAAACGCGCCGCCCACGTACGTGGCAATTACCTTCACATTTTCTTCGGGTAAGCCCCACTCCCGGGCAAAGTCGCGGCGCGTGGCCATTGTGCCCTGGGTCTTGTCGTAAATTGTGAGGCGGTCGGGGGCTTCCCAGTGCGCCGTGATGGCCTGTAGCTCCATGGGATGGTGCACCTCGGTAGGCACCACGTACTCGCTTTCCAGCTTGATGGCCCCGGTTTTATAGGCATCCACCTGACCCCGCTGGTAGTCATTCATGGGATGCTTCGGGTTCTTCTTCGCGGAGGTTGGCAGGAAAGCCTGCGTCTTGTTGGCTTCCAAGTTAGTTTGGTGCTTTTCCGGCGCGTATTGCCCCTTCACCAGGCCCGCGGCGAAGCGCGCCCGCTCCAACGAGTCGGCCACTACAATAGCAATGGGCTGGTCGTTGAAGCGGATTTTGTCGTCCTTGAAAACCTTGATGGGACCGCCCACCGTGGCCGGCTGCGAGGGGTCCTTGCCCGCCGTGTCGAAGCCTGGCACCTTGGGGGAATTGAAGTGGGTGATAACGGCCAACACCCCCGGCGCCCGTTCGGCAGCCTTGGTGTCAATAGACGTAATACGGCCCTTAGTGATAGTGCTGCCTACCAAGACGGCGTAGGTGATGCCTGGTAGCTTGTATTCGGCCGAATAGGTAGCGGCGCCCGTCACTTTCTGACGGCCATCCACCCGGTTCATCCGCGCTCCGATTTGCTTTTCTGGCGTTTTCATAATCACTAGGGAGGTTAGGCGGCAGCGGCGGTTTTCAGTGCTTGAATGATGGTATTAGGTCCCAGCTTTAGCTTGTAGGCGTTGTGCTGGAAGGCCTTCGCACCTTGCATGGCCACCTCTGCGGCCTGCCGGAAGGTTTCTTCGGTCGCGGGCTTGCCGACTAATACTTGCTCGGCTGCCAGCAGGCGCCAGGGCTTGTGGGCGACGCCGCCCATAGCCAAGCGGGCGGCTTTGATGGTGTTGCTGCCGTCAAGGTCCAGCGCCGCAGCCACGGACAGAAGCGCGAAGGCGTAGGAGGCGCGCTCACGCACCTTCTGATAGTGCACATGCTTGGTGAAGGGTCCATCGGGCACCTCCACGGCCGTAATCAGTTCACCTTGTTCGAGGTTGGTGTCGCGCTGGGGCGTGTCGCCGGGCAGGCGGTGAAAGTCGTTGAAGGGAATACGCCGGTCGCCTTTAGGGCCGCTTACCAGCACCATGGCATCAAGGGCCACTAGAGCCACGCTCATATCGGAGGGGTGCACGGCGATGCACTTATCCGAGAAGCCAAAAATGGCATGCATGCGGTTGAAGCCTTCCAGCGCTCCGCAGCCCGAGCCGGGCTCGCGCTTGTTACAGGGCAGGGCTGTATCGTAGAAGTAAGGGCAGCGGGTGCGCTGCAACATATTGCCCCCCACCGTTGCCATGTTGCGCAATTGGGCCGAAGCACCAGCATTCAGCGCCTGAGCAAGCAGCGGCTGCCGCTCCAGCACCAGCTTGTCTTCGGCTACGGTGCCGTTCAAGGCCAGTGCACCAATGCGGATGCTGTCGTTTTGACTCTCGATTTTGGTGAGCGGCAGTCGGTTGATGTCAATAAGCTTCTGGGGGGCAATTATGCCGCGCTTCATCAGATCCAGCAGGTTGGTGCCGCCGGCGATAAACTGTGCGTTGGCATCTTTGGCCAACGTGTCGATGGCGGCTTTCTGCTTGCTCGGCCGTACGTATTGAAACTGGTTCATTGCTGCGCTGTTAAACCTTTTGGCCGCCGTTTTTTACTTCCTGAATGGCCGCCACAATGTTGGAGTAGGCGCCACAGCGGCAGATGTTGCCGCTCATAAACTCGCGAATTTCGCCCTCCGAATCGGCGTGGCCTTCGCGGATGCAAGCCACAGCCGACATAATCTGGCCGGGCGTGCAGTAGCCGCACTGAAAGCCATCGTGCTTCACGAAAGCCTCCTGCATAGGATGGAGGTTGTCCCCGTTAGCTAGGCCTTCAATGGTCGTGATTTTGCGGCCTTCCTGCATCACAGCTAATGTCAGACAAGAGTTGATGCGCTGCCCATCCACGTGGACGGTGCAGGCGCCGCACTGTCCATAGTCGCAGCCCTTCTTAGTGCCGGTGAGGTGCAGTTGCTCGCGAAGCAGGTCGAGAAGGGTGGTGCGCGGCTCCACTGAGAGCTTGTGCTTCACACCATTCACTTCTAGTTTAAGCGGCACTTTCTCGAAAGCAGCGGCTACTGTTTCGTCGAGCTGTGCCGCGGCGGCCTGCACAATAGGGCCAGGCGTGAAGGCCATGGCCGTAAGCAGGGATGACTGTTTAAGGAAGGTACGCCGGGAGTCGTCGTGATGGCTTCCTTGCTCAGGTTCAGTATTCATTGCTAGGGAGAGTGAGAGGATAGAAAACAGATGCTGGTAGCTAAAAGGCTTATGTACTCTAGTACCGCTGCCTTGGCTACCTATATATTACAGAGTAGGTCCGACTGTGCGGGTTAACCGTAGGTCTTATTTAATCTACGTGTCGGTGGCCGTAGCGTTGGTTTCGACACCCAGCCAGATGGTGAGGATAACAACGGCATTAAATCGGGAGTACTTGACCTCATCGAAAATATCGCCTTTATTCCGTGAAAGCGGATAGATTTTCAAGAATGTTCCTATGCGTTACTACTATGCTGAAATGGTTTAAGGTGCGAAGGGAAAAGCGAATCAATCGTTTTTTAGGAAGCCAAGAAAGCTGTTATCGTATGGGAGTACGTCAAGGTGAGTTGGTGCATGGCTCGAGTACAGGCGACGTAGAGCATGCTTTTATCTACTTCCGTCCTATAATTACCAGCAGAGGCAAAGGGCACCAAAACCGCATCAAATTCAAGTCCCTTGGCTAAGTGAGCAGTGGTGATGACGACCCCTTCCTTAAAAGTGGTGGACTCGGCCGTGAGTAACTGAATGTGGGGGGCTTTTTTTAGGGCCTCATACACCTGCTCGGCTTGGCGGAGGGTTTTGCAGATAATGCCCAGAGAATGATGACCGGCGTTTTGAAAGGAGAGAGTTACCTGTTGGATGGTTTCTAACTCCTCCTCGTGGCTGTTGCAGCGCACCATCGCGGGCTCTTGCCCGTGCCGTTCCAGCGGGATGATATCCGGGTTGGGGGTGATGCGCTGCGCGAAGGCCGTGATTTCCACAGTCGAGCGGTAGCTCCGGTAGAGCTTGACAACTTCGGCTTGCGGAAATACTCGCTCAATAGTTTCGGCGGAAGACGCGCTGTAAGGGTTCACTGTCTGGCTGACATCGCCCAGAATAGTCTTGCGGCAGTTGAACAGGCGAGACAGGACGGCGTATTGCACGGGAGTATAATCCTGCATCTCGTCCACAAGCAAGTGCTTCACGTGGTCGTAAGGAGCCAGCCCTTCCAGGCGCAGGCGCAGGTAGATCAGGGCAAAGACATCCGCGAATTCCAGGTGCAGGCGGTGGTCAAGCTTAAGGAGTTCGGGCCGGCCGATCCAGCGGTAAAAATCCCGGTATAGGTCCGACACATGGTGAAACCGGAACATGCGCGGAATGGCTTCTCCGATAATTCCTTTTTCCGGACTGGTCAGCTTCCGGCCGGCGGCATCGCGCACATAAGCCCTCACGTCATTCGCAACCAGCGCAAACCGTTTCAAGAGCGGCACCCGGTGGTAGGCTTTGAACTTCTGCTGAATAAATGCGCCGGGCACCACAGTCCGGCCCACCCGCAGCTCGGTTACGGTGAAGTAGGTATTCTCTACGTGAAGCAGGTATTGGTTTAACTGGCTGAGGAACTCGAACGAGGACTTGAAACGGATGCGCTCGATGAACGCCGGCTCGTGCTTCTCCAGCAGCGCGGACACCTGCTCAAAAAAGGTCTGAAATGAGTACCGAGGGTCGAGCAGGTCGGCTGCCAGCTCTTCCATGCCTAGCTCGGGAATATGCTCTTCCCCCAGCTCGGGCAAGACGTTCGAGATGTAATCCGCGAAGACCTTGTTGGGCGAAAGGATGAGAATGTCTTTGGCCGCAATAGTTTCCCGGAAGCGGTACAACAAGAACGCAATGCGATGCAGGGCAATGGAAGTTTTACCCGACCCGGCCACGCCCTGAATGACCATCACCGAGGTCGTCTCGTTGCGGATTACTGCGTTTTGATCCCGTTGAATGGTCGCAACAATATTCTTTAGCTTGTCATCCGAGGACTTGGCCAGCTCGCGTTGCAGCACGTCGTCGTGAATGTTCAGCTCGCTGTCCAGCATGAACTCCAGGTAGCCGTCCCGAATCTTGTATTGCCGCTTCAGCTCGATGGTGCCGTGGATGGTACCGGAAGGAGTGGCGTAGGAGGCTTTCCCCAACTCGAAGTCGTAGAACAGGGAGGAAATGGGAGCGCGCCAATCGTAGATAAGATTGCGGCGCTGCTGCTCATCAAAAAAGGAATGCACGCCAATGTAGACCGGCGCCGCCCCCTGATTCTGGGGGGCAAAATCCAGGCGGCCAAAGTAGGGGGACTGGGTGAGCTTGAGGAGCTTCCGCTTACGGGCAACAGCAGCGTCGCCCGTAAAGGCCATGCGATTAATCGACTGGCCGGCGGCGACCATGTCGGCATCGTCCATGCCAGACTGGTGCTCGTGGATATACTCTTTTTTCTGCCGAAGCTCGTTGGAGAACTGCCGGACGGCGTCATCAACCCGCCGAACAGCCAGCGTCAGTTGCTCCTTTATTTCTTCTAAGTATTCTCTTTCCTCTCGTTCCGTTGCGTTCATCACAGGCAGCACTTGCATAATGGACCCCAAAGGTGCCATCAAATTCCGGTCGGCAGAAGCGTTTTGGTTTTTTATTAGGCTCGCTACTCTGCTTCGGCTGGTGTCCGCTGGGTGCTCTCACGTGTTCCCTTGTTGTGTAACGGACTAGTCTGGCTTCAAGGGTTTCACCACCGGGCCATCCTGATTCCCTGGGGCCGCCTTCAGGGCCACACCGTTGAGGGTGACCTGCTTGAATTTCACGTCTGAGTATTTATTGGGAAATGCAGCTGTTTCCGCTGTAGCATCCACGTTTTTAAAGGTGATGTTGGATACCTTATCGGTTGGATTGCCATTCAAGACCGCAAACTGCTTGCACTTCACCTTGACATTAGAAATGGTGATGTTGCGGATAGTGCCAAAGGGTTTTTCCGTGCTGCCCGCCATGTTGAAGAACTGCGTCCAGGGCGAGAGCGTGACGATAGTGCCACAGCGGCCGGTCACGTTGTCCACGGTGATGTTCTCGTAGAGTTGGTAGGTATCGGGGCGCATCTTAAAGAGCAAGAGCGGCCGGTCGTTGTCCACCCAACAATTGCGCACCGTAATACGGTTGGCGTGAATACATTCGCTGCCCATGGTTACGGCCGCATGTACTTCTCCAAAGGTAACGTTCTCAATCAGCACGTCTTCGACCGCCCCATTCTCCGGGAGTTTTTGGGCATTGGGACCTTTTCCTCCTTTCATCACGATGCCATCGTCGTTGACGGAGATGTAGCAATTGCGCACGGTCACTTTCTTACACGCGTCGATATCTACGGCATCGGTGCTCGGCGCCTTCACTGGCCGGAACGGCGAGCGAATATCACAACCTTCTATCAGCACATTGGTACACTTGTACAAGTGCGTGGTCCAGAAGCCGGCGTTGTGTAGCTTCACATTCTCAATGGTTACGTTGTTGCAGCCCCAGATAAAGAGTAGGCGGGGACGGTGCACCTCCAGATTGGTAGACGATTTGCCAATTTTCTGCATAGAATCGCGGTGCGCCCAGAAGTTCTTCCAGAACCGTAGCCCATTGCCGTCGATGGTGCCGGGGCCCGTTATCCGAAAGTTATTCACCTGGTAAGCGTTGACGAGCGCCGCATAGTAATCCAGACTTTGGCCTTCCATCCGCGAAGGAATGAGGGGGTAGTGAGCGATATTATCGGAGCCCTTGAGTTTGGCGCCTGCCTGTAAGCGCAGCTGCGTGTTCGGCTTAAAAAACAGGGCCCCGCTCAGAAACACTCCTTTAGGAATCACGACGGTGCCGCCGCCGTCGGCATTGGCTTTGTCGATGGTGCGCTGAATGGCCTCAGTACTGAGCTGGGTGCTGTCGGAGCCCGCCCCAAATTCCGTGATAATGTAATCTTTAGGGGCGACACCTTTCGGTTCAGGCATCTCTGCTTGGAAGGGCAGACAGAAGGCCGTGAATATCAGCGGGAGCAGGGCAAAAAGAGCTTTCATAGGCGGAGAATAGGCTAGAGAGCCCAAAGAAGCAGGTTCATGGGGAGCGTACCGTCCTGTAGTGACCTGCCAGCCGCTTTCCGCCGGACCGCCAGTTGTTAGGCAACGGCAGTAGCCTCTGACCAGCCAATTACTTCACCTATAAACTCTAATTGGGGCAAACGCCACCTCTACTTCACGGCAAGAGGACTAACAGTGCCAGTTTGTTTGTCTACGTCGAAGGCGGCTTTGTTCGGCATGCGGCCGGCCCAGTCGGTGCGGGGTACTAATATTTGCCAGTGGTCATTAACCTCAAGCGCCTGGGCCGAATCCAGCTGGTAGAGGGCGGCATTGGGCTGCTGCTCTACAAAGCGGGCAACGGCAGCGCGGGCCTGCGCTTCGGTGGAAGCTGCTGCACTAGCATTGGCAGGTTGCTGCGATGGGGTAGAGGTCACGGGTTGGCCAGGCTGGCAACTGTATAGTCCCGCCAGAGTGGCGGATAGTACTACAAGCGAGATGGATTTGTGCATGGGCACAAGGTAGGAAAAGTGCTGACTTAGCGAGTGACACTCATTAGCTTAACGAAGCTAGCCGCGGTGGGGGGCAATTTGTTCGGTGGCTGAGGCGAGAGTCAGCCGGCCTGTACTTGGCTGATAGTCAGATCGTGCTCCTGTGGAGTGATGTGCCAATTGCTCCGCGATGATTTTGCTACCTAATCGATAACTAAACGCAAGACAGAAGACTCGGCGCCTGCCTGTACCCGTAAGGCATAGAGCCCTGGGGATAAATCCATTAGATCAAGTGGGTAATCTAGATTGTTGGCTTGGGAGGCAGCCTGGCAGGTTCGTACTACTCTACCTAGGCCATCGGTAATAGTAAAGCGCACACGAGCAGAGTAGCGTGTTAGTGGTAGCCGAATGGTCGCCGTGTTATGGGCCGGATTTGGGTATACGCTTACGCCCGCAAGCTGCTCCGGAGAACTTGACCCTAGGATGGTGTTGTCGCTCAACGAGGCAACATAAGCAACCTGATTTCTGCTGTCGGCCGCTGCAATAGGTTGAGAGCCGAACTTCGCTGTGGTTCCGACGACAGAGCCTACCACATATACATTCATACCCTGCGCGTCAACCGCTAGCCCCCAACCAATATCGCTGTCTGAGCCGCCGGCCTGCTGACTCCAGACAAAGCTGCCGCTAGGGCCAGCATCAACGAGCTTGGCCACAACTATATCGGCCGTGTTGGTACTGTTATCAAGATTATTAACGGAGGTGCTCCCGAAAGCGGCCGTAGCACTTAGAAAGTAGCCCGCCATGTATATGTTGCGCCCATTCACTGCTAATGACGATGGATATTCGTTTTTTATCCCACCCGCTTGCTGGGCCCAAATAAAGCTGGCCGCTGAGCCGGCGTCGGTCACTTTGGCCACGAATATATCGTAGGTGCCGGCACTCACATTGGTTAGGCTAAGGCTACCGAAACCGACCGTGGGGCTTGAAAAAAAGCCCCCCACGTACACGCTCGTGCCGCTTGCGGCTATTGAGTTGGCGTAGTCAAGCCGGTCGCCACCGCAGCGAAGTGCCCACGCGAAACTGCCGGCAGTGCCCGCATCGGTAATTTTCACCACGAATCCATCGGCGCTGATGCTGGTATTGGCGACGGTATTAGTGAGGCTAGTGCCACCAAATTGGGCTACCGCGCTGGTGTAAGAGCCAACGGCATACACACTCTGGCCGCTTACCGCCAAGCCTTCGGCTATGTCTTCGCCGCCGCCGCCTGCCTGTTGTGCCCACACGAAACTGCTGCTGCTGCCTTCATCCCGCAGCTTCACCACGAACATATCCTTGGTGCCTGCATTCGCGTGGGTCAGGCTGAGACTACCGAAGCTGACCGTAGGACTCGAAAAAAAGCCCCCCACGTAAATGCTCGTGCCGTTTATGGCTAAGGTTTTAGCCTCATCGGCCCCCACGCCACCCGCCCGCTGCGCCCACACAAAACTACCGCTAGAGCCAGCATCAACGAGCTTGGCCACAACTATATCGGCCGTGTTGGTACTGTTATCGAAGTTAGCGAGCGTAACGCTGCCAAAATCAACCGTCGGGCTCTGAAACGCACCGGCGATATAGATATTGGAGCCACTCACTGCAATTGCCGTCGCGTAGTCGCTGCCGAATCCGGCTCCTCCAGCTCGCTGCGCCCACACGAAGCTTTTACTAGCTGAACTCCACTTAGCTACGAAGATGTCGTTGTTGCCTGCACTCGTTAAAGTAGTGCCGCCGAAGGTGGCGGTGCCATACAGATTGCCAACCAAAAACACGTTGCCGTTTGCATCCGTAGCGGATGCCCTGACGGATGTGATGCTACTGGCGGCCTGACTAACGGCCATGGCCATTTGCCAAGTTGGCGCTTGGGCCTGCGCTGTGGTGGCCCGCAGCATCAGGACTAAAAAGAAAGCCCAGTAGGCCAACCAAGGCTGAGGGTAGCGCAGACGCGGCGGGAAATGATTAGCTGCCATACGACGCTGGTTATAAGTCTGAGATATTATTCCCGCTTGGTCGCTCTTTGGGTCAGTGTTTCAACTCAGCGCGTCTGGCGCAACCAGGCGGCAGCGGCTACTTCGTCATGAAAGACATGATAGAACAGGCTGCCTTCTCGGGCGTCGTGCATAATCTGCGTGGAAGATAAGCGGGCAAAAACATCATTGGGCAATAGAATGGCCGCAATGATTTTGCGTTGCTCGTTATGAATCCATTCCTGGTTTATCAAAGCGCGCTCCTCCTCCGTGAAGGGCGACATAGCCCGCTGGTCAGTCAATACATGGGTCCAGCCCCGACGCGTAAGGAGGTTTCCTGTGTGGATAAGAAATGCTTTGAAATCGCTGAATTGGCGCTTGCCCGGTTTGTATTGCACCACGGCATACGCATCGGCGTGTTCTGAGAGGCGGCCGACCGCGTTTTCGTAGTAAAGAGAGTGAATAGAAAGAGGCATGAGAAGCTTGCAGAAAAGCGCCTGTTGGGCGTAAGCAAAATAGATAAGTAAGCAACGCTAAGGGCAGGAAATCTAACTGGAAATTCAAGCCAATACAACCGAAACGCCCCGACTTGTTTGAGGCGACTGAATAAAGCACGATTTTGCCCCCCAGAGTAGTTTTTAAGCAAATGGAAAGGAGAATTTCCTGGCGCCATTTCCGTTGCCTAAGGCTTGCCGGCTAACCCTCACAATCGAACTTCTACTGGTCCCGGCGCGTACTCTGCATTCATGTTGCTCATGCGCTTGAAAAGACTGATAGTGTCTTCAAACGGCCTCGCTCTGGCATAGAGGGGCCCACGTCATCCACAAATCCTCTATGAGTGAGAGTGCGCAGTTTGTAAATAGCGAACAGAGGTTTCGGTCGCTATTTGAGAACAATCTGGACTTTATTCTTTTCCAGGACCGAAATGGGGTTATTCTGGATGTAAACGAGCCTTTTCTGCAGCTTTTGCACTGCTCCAAAGCAGATGTGCTGGGTAAGGACATTTCTGATTTTCTGCCGCCGGAGCTGATTCCTGTGTTCCGGGAGAAGCTGATCCAAGCTTTTCAGGGTACGCGGGTACAATTTGATGTAGCGGTACAGTTTAGGGGTGCGGAGCCTAAAGTGCTCAGTGTCTCGAAGGTGCCGCTGCTGGTGGATGGGGTAGTGAGAGGCGTACACATGGTTGCGCGCGACATCACGGACTTAACGGCGTCTCACCAAATGATTGAGCAGCAGGCCAGAAAGCTTAACACCATCTTTGAAAGCATCACGGACGCGCTTTTTCTAGTTGACCGGGAGTGGCGCCTGACTTTTCTAAATAGCGAAGTAGAGCGCCTGCTGCAGGTAGACCGTGAGCAGGCGCTGGGCAAAAACCTCTGGGCCTTATTCCCAGACGAGGTTGGCGGCGAGTTTTACCAGCACTATCATCAGGCCTTCGAAATGGGGCGAGCCGTACATTTTGAGGCCTATTACGCTGCTCTGCAGCTGTGGCTGGAAGTCAAGGCTTTCCCTTCGGAAGAAGGATTGTCCGTGTATTTCTCGGACATTACGCTGCGCCATGAAGCCCAAGCCAGCCAGGAAAAGCTAGCTCAGGATCTGCACCGGCAAAACCAGGATCTGCAACAGTTTACGTACATCGTTTCGCATAATCTGCGGGGGCCTTTGGCTAATGCTATGGGCTTATCACAGCTTCTGATGGCCCCCGATCCGGACCAGGCCACGCTGCTGAGTCATTTGCAAACCAGCCTCGTGCAGCTCGATGTGGTGCTGCAGGATATGAACACCATTCTTACCGTGCGCGACAAGCAGGACGTGGCCGATGTGCCCGCGCCCACACGCCTTGCCGATGTGCTGGACTTGGTGCTGCAGGAGATGAATGAGCCGCTGCAGCAGGCTGGGGGGCAAATTATTCGCGATTTTTCGGAGGATTTGCACACGCACGGCAACCGAGCCTATATCTACAGCATTTTTCTAAATCTGCTTTCTAATTCCATTCGATATCGCTCGCAGCAGCGTGCGCTCGTGGTTACTATTACCGGCAGCCCACATCCCGAAGGAGGTGCCCAACTCACCTTTGCCGACAACGGTTCGGGCTTCGATCAGGCGAAAGCGGGCGCCGACGTATTTAAGCTCTACAAGCGTTTTCATCCCACGCCCGCGGGCCGTGGCATGGGCTTGTACCTAGTGAAAGCCCACGTCGAGTCGATGGGGGGCACTATTGCGGTTGAGAGCCAAGTGGAAACTGGTACGCAGTTCTTTTTATACTTGCCTTAAAGTAGCTATGCATACAGTCCTAATCGACGATGATTATATCAGCATATTTCTCACCACCAGAATATTGCAGCGAGAAAACTTCACCGATACTATCACCTCTTTTCAGTTGCCCCAGGAAGCACTCGACTACCTTCAGAATGCGCTGCCGAACCAGGTACCAGACGTCGTTTTTCTGGATCTGAATATGCCAATCATGAACGGCTGGGACTTTTTGGATGCCTTGAGACCCCTAGAAGCTCAACTGGCCGGGCGGTGCTCCATCTATATTCTTACCTCGTCTCTGGCTCCCTCCGACAAGCTGAAAGCAGAAGAATACAGTCTGGTGGCCAGCGTGATAAATAAACCCTTGGACGGCCCGAAACTGCAAGCCATTCGTACGCAGGTGCTGGAAAGCCGCTCCTGACTCCGCGCGTTGAGTGCCATATAGAAGGGCATTTGCTGCGTACGAATTCTTTAGAGAAAGCTGGGGGGCAAATTTGATGTGACCCGACAGCGCGGGTCCGCGTAGAAGAAGGTTTTACGATTTGTTATTCTGTTCGGGTGCTGCTATGTGGTGGATGTTTGCCCTGCTGTCCGCTCTTTTTGCGGCACTTACTGCCGTGCTGGCCAAAGTTGGAATCAAGGGAGTCGACTCTAATCTGGCTACTGCCGTGCGCACGGTGGTTGTGTTGGTGCTGGCCTGGGGTATTGTAGTGGCGCGGGGCAGCCTGGGGCAGTTGCATTCCCTTACGCGCACCAATTGGTTGTTTTTAGGGCTGTCGGGGGTGGCCACGGGTCTTTCCTGGATCTTCTATTTTCGGGCTTTGCAGCTGGGCAAGGTGTCGCAGGTTGCGCCCGTCGATAAGCTGAGTGTGGCCTTGGCAATCGTGCTTTCTATCGTGTTTCTGGGCGAAAAGCTAACCTGGCAAACGGGAGTAGGGGCTGCACTTATCATCACGGGGACGCTGGTATTGATTTGGGACTAATCAAGTAATTGCTGATTGGTCACAACGGCTCGACACTAAGTACCGTTTGCTTCCTGTGGAATAGCATCTCCAACCCTAGGGCTGAGGTGCGCTTCTGCTACGAGTAATCTTTCTTTCGCTTATACTTACCTGCCTGCAGGACAAGCTTAACCACCAAAAGCACAGATAATGAGCGCAACGCCGACTAAGTTTTCGTTTGGAATGATTGGCCTCGGTACCATGGGCCGCAACCTACTCCTGAACCTCGCTGACCACAACTTTGGCGTGGCGGGCTACGATAAAGACGCCAGTAAAATAACGCTGCTGGCCGAGGAAGGCGCGGGCAAGCCCGTGCAGGGCTTTACCGATCTGACGCAGTTTATCGAAAGCATCCAGACGCCTCGCTCCATTATGTTGTTGGTGCCGGCCGGCAAAATCGTGGACAGCGTCATTGAAGAGCTGCGGCCCCTGCTGGCGCCCGGCGACATTATCATCGATGGCGGAAACTCCCATTTCTCGGACACCACGCGCCGCGCGGCTTTCCTGAAAGAGGCTGGATTCCACTTCTTCGGCATGGGTATTTCGGGTGGCGAAGAGGGGGCCCGCTTTGGCCCTAGCATGATGCCCGGCGGCGATAAACAGGCTTACCAAGTAATGCAGCCCATGTTTGAAGCCATTGCGGCCCGCGTGAATGATGAGCCCTGCGTGACGTACATCGGACCCGGCGCTGCCGGTCACTTCGTGAAGATGGTGCACAACGGTATCGAGTACGGGTTGATGCAGCTAATCGCCGAAACCTACGAGGTGATGAAACGAGGCGCAGGCCTCGACAACGAGGCTATTGGTCAGGTGTTCGCGCAGTGGAATGCGGGTCGGTTGCAGTCCTTTCTGTTGGATATTACCAAAGATATCTTTGTCTTCCGCGCGCCTCACACCGATCATCTGCTACTCGACGATATTAAGGACGAAGCGCGCTCCAAAGGCACGGGTATGTGGACCTCGCAGGTAGCCATGGAGCTGGAAGTTCCCATCCCGACCATTGACACGGCCGTTGCCATGCGCAACTTATCCAAATACAAAGGTCTGCGCGAACAGCTGGCTACTTTATACAGCAATCCGGCACCAACTACATCAGTAGCCATCGATCGGGGGGCTTTTCTTAGCAACTTGGAGCAGGCGTTTTACTTCAGCATGGTCGTTACGTATGCCCAAGGCATGCATTTGCTGGCCAAGGCCTCTACTGCCTACGACTACGGACTGCAGCTGGCTGACATTGCCAGGATATGGCGTGGGGGCTGTATCATTCGCTCCAGCTTTCTGAATGACATATTCAACGCGTATCAGCAAAACCCAGCGTTAGAACATCTGCTGCTTGATGCGCAGGTAGCTACTGTAGTAAACCAAGCAGTGCCTGGCACCCGCGAAATAGTAGCGGCAGCAGTGGCGGGGGGCATTTCTTTGCCGGCTTATGCCGCTTCGCTCAGCTACTTCGAATCGTTCCGTAGCGCCCGCCTGCCCTCCAATCTGATTCAGGCCCAGCGCGATTATTTCGGCGCCCACACCTACGAGCTGATTGGGCACGAAGGCGTGTTCCATACGCAGTGGACGCCAGTGCATGAGGACGCGGCCAACAAACAGTCGGTGCAGGAAGACCCGGAAAAGAAAACCGAGGAACCAGTCATTCCAAACAAGTAGGCTGCGGCCATTCATCAACCTATTCGCTACATCCTACGCATGAGCTCCAGCAAAGAAACTCAGCCCACTATCTTCGTCATCTTCGGCGGCACCGGAGATTTGAATGCCCGCAAACTGACGCCAGCGCTTTATCATCTATATCTGGATGGCTGGCTGCCCCAGCACTTTGCCATTATCGGCAGTGGCCGCACGCCCTTAACGGATGAGGAGTTTCGCACGAAGCTACTGGACGACATCAACCAGTTTTCGCGCAGTGGTAAGGCCGATAAAGATAAGTGGAAGGAGTTTGCTCAGCATATCGTTTATCAGGCGGCTGATGTGAAGGATGCGGCTACCTATAAAAAGTTTGGCCAGCGCATCGACGAGTACAAGAAGGAGTGGAGTGTGCAGCCCAACGTGATTTACTACCTGGCCGTGGCACCCGAGTTCTTCCCGACTATCGCCTCCAATCTAGCCAAGAGCAAGCTCGCCTCCGATACCACCTGCACGCGCATTGTTATCGAAAAGCCCTTTGGCCACGATCTGGAATCGTCGCGGGAGCTGAACAAGCTGTTGTCCGATATTTTTGACGAGCGCCAGATCTACCGGA
The DNA here is from genome assembly GCF_004355185.1 of Hymenobacter radiodurans. NCBI lineage: Bacteria > Pseudomonadati > Bacteroidota > Cytophagia > Cytophagales > Hymenobacteraceae > Hymenobacter > Hymenobacter radiodurans. The sequence continues at coordinate 3,337,803 of NZ_CP037922.1, read as the reverse complement.
TTGACCATTATCTGGGCAAGGAAACCGTGCAGAATATTATGGCTTTCCGCTTTGCTAATGCCCTGTTTGAGCCTCTTTGGAATCGCAACTACATCGAGCACGTGCAGATTTCCGTAACCGAGCAGCTAGGTGTGGGCGAGCGCAGCGGCTACTACGACGGCGCCGGTGCCATGCGCGACATGATTCAGAACCATCTGCTGCAACTGCTGTGCTTAGTAGCCATGGAGCCGCCCGTCAACTTTACCGCCGATGAAGTGCGCAACCGCAAAGTGGATGTGCTGCGAGCGATGCGACGGTTTACGCCAGAAGACATTCGCGAATCGGCGGTGCGCGGACAGTATGGGGCGGGCTGGATGCAGGGCGAACAAGTGCCCGGCTATCGGGAAGAGCCCGGTGCTAACCCAAAGTCTAATACCGAAACCTTTGCCGCGGTGAAGTTCTTCGTGGATAATTGGCGCTGGCAAGATGTTCCCTTTTATGTGCGCACCGGCAAGCGTATGCACCGCTCAGCATCCAGCATTACCATTCAGTTCAGAGACGTTCCGCACTTTGTTTTTCCGCCTGAAACCGCCGAAAGCTGGCAGCAAAATCGGCTGGTTATCAGTATTCAGCCTGAAATGAGCATCCGATTACAAGTTCAGGCCAAGCGCCCCGGTCTCGACATGATGCTCAATACCGTAGATATGGTGTTCGACTACAAAGGAACCTACACCAGTCAGGCGCCGGAAGCCTACGAAACCTTGCTGCTGGATACGATGCTGGGCGACCAGACCTTATTTATGCGCGGCGACCAAGTAGAAGCCGCCTGGGATTTGCTCATGCCTATCCTGAACTCGTGGCAGGGCAGGGCCAGCCAGAGCTTCCCCAACTATTCGGCCGACTCGTGGGGCCGGAAGTGGCGGAGGCGCTCATCGCCCGCGACGGATTCCATTGGTTTACGCTCCCGCTTAATGGCAATGAATAAAGCCCCCCGCCTGCACATTTATGCCACACCCACTGAGGTACTCACTGGCCTGGCTGACTACTTTGTGGAGTTGGCCAATCAGGCTATATCGAAGCACGGCCGCTTCTCCGTGGCGTTATCGGGGGGCAATTCTCCCAAGAAATTCTACGAGCTTCTAGCCTCATCATCGTACCGGAGCCGAGTAGCTTGGGAAAAAGTCGATTTCTTCTTCGGTGATGAGCGCTACGTGCCCCACACCGATCCGGAAAGCAATTACCTGCTCGCCAAAAAGGCCCTTTTTGACCCCTTGCAGATCGCATCCTCCCAGGTTTTTGCTATTGATACCGCGCTTGCTCCCGCAGAGGCGGCTCAGCAGTACACTCAGACCATTGAGGACTACTTCGGCCAAAAGCAAGCGCGCTTTGACTTGGTTCTATTGGGCCTGGGAGATAATTCGCACACCGCGTCCTTGTTCCCGCATACTCCGGTACTGCATGAAACCGGGGTGGGGGCGAAGGAAGTGTTTGTGGAAGAGAAGAAAGCTTACCGGATAACGCTTACCGCGCCACTTATCAATCAGGCTCAAGCTATTGCTTTTCTGGTGTATGGGGCTGATAAAGCCGCTGCCGTGCAACGCGTCTTAACCGCCGAACGCAATGTAGAGGAGTTTCCGGCCCAACTTATTACTGCTGCTTCCGGCGAGCTACAGTGGTTTTTAGATGCTGCCGCTGCCGCACTACCGAATGGTCAGAAATAGAACCAACTCAGGTCAAGGCAATTTTGTAAAGTCGACTGCATCAGCCGGCGCAACTCCGGGCCGCAGCACAAGCAGCTTTTCCTCTTGAGCGACAATAGCTGCACGTGCCAAACCCAGAAATAAGCCGTGTTCTACAACACCTGGAATGGCTTGCAGTTGAAGTGCAAGCTCCGTCGGGTCGGGTATAGAGCGGAAATGACAATCCACCAATAAGTTGCCTTGGTCGGAAAGAGCAGGTTGGGGGGCTTTTTTCTTGTCTACCCGCACTGTTGGCTCGCCTCCGAGCTGCGCTACGGCATCCAGTACCCAAGGCAGCGCAAAAGGTACCACTTCCAAGGGCAGCGGAAACTGGCCCAGTTGCGGCACCAGCTTCGAGGAGTCAGCAATAATCAACAGATAATCTGATGCTGTTGCCAGCACCTTTTCGCGCAGCAAGGCACCGCCACCTCCTTTTATAAGAGTGAGTTGCGGGTCAATTTCGTCGGCTCCATCTACGGTCAGGTCAAAGCGCAACCCGCGCCGGGGCGCTAACAACGGAACGCCTACACTCCGAGCCAATGTCTCACTGGCCAGCGAGGTAGCCGTTGCCTGCACTCGAAGCTTTCCTGCTTGAAGCGCTTCGCCAAGCAGTTGAATGAAGTAAGCAGCCGTGCTACCACTGCCTAGTCCCACCAACATACCATCGCTCACCCAGTGTAGGGCTTGCGCCGCCGCACGCCGTTTTTCGTTGTCTACTAGGCCGCGTAATTCAGAGTTTGCCATAATAACCAATTTAAGCTTGACGGTAAGTTTCAGTGACAATCCAGCTAAGACACTTTAGTGAAGCATTATATCAGACTTTACAAGAATGATAAATCAGCAAACAAGCATTCTGGGGGGCTTTTTTCTGTTTATAACATCAAAATAGCACCTAACCTCTGCTCACTGACATCAAAGGCATTTCTATCAGCCCAATCGAGAAGTTAGTGTTGCATAAAGTCCGCTCACTAGAGGCAGAGAGTGGATTGCAGTGAAGTAATAGTTCTTAGGGGCTTGTGTCAGACTACCCATTCTGGCGGTTAACTGAACGAAAAGAAAATATTTTAAGCTTTTTCTACACTATTTCGAGGCTATCAAAAATTATTTTAACCTATGATTTCACTATCTACTTGGCTATTAATATTGTATATTTAATATGTTGATAGTGGCTATGAATGAGGTGTTTGCGATAAAAATTGGTGTCTGTTGAGCTTGGGTGGATTTTTTGACTGTCTTTCTCGTTAGCGCTTGTCTTACTAAGATTCAGGCTTAAAAGCCTGGGTGGTATCAATTTTGACAGAAATTATATGAAACCTTATAGAGAGTTGTGAGTAAAAGGACATAAAATCACTAAATAATATAGAAATATGTGCTTTTTACTGGATTTACTAAAGTTGGATAACGGAATATTATTGTTGTATTAACAAAATATTATCTTTTTACGGTAAAAAGTTATAAAAAATATTGTTTTAACTACAGAATGCTTTTACTTTGCATGCGTACAAGACCATCAAACACCACTTCCTCATTGCCTACTGCCTACTTGTACTAACTCATGGAACGCTACAAACACTACACTGATGCATCGCGCATCATCTTGCCCGTGGTGGACGTGCTCATCATCTTTGGCGCTTTCCGTCTAACTGGCTTTTTTATATTAGATAGCTGGGAATTCACCAGCTATTACCCTTTCTTCTTCGCTATTTTCGGATTATTGTGGTGGATTCTGTCGAAGGAGTATGCTAACATATACCGCATAGACCGGCTGATTACCTATCCCGAGAAGCTCCTGTATCTGATTCGTACCTTCCTGATTCATGCCAGCCTTGTACTGGCCGGCGCAATGCTGTTCGATACGGAGTGGCTGATGGTTCGCTACATTGTATTAGTTTACTCTCTATCAGTTGTAGGTGTAGCGCTTGGTCGTTTTCTGCTGGCTTTTGGCTACCGTTTATACTGCACGCACATTGCTCGGGCTCATACCCACTTCATTATTGTAGGTACAGGCAATAGCGGTCAGGAATTACAGCGCTTTCTTGAGTCACACGATCCAAGCAACAAGTTCTTGGGCTTCTTCACTGATGAGAAGGTTGCTGATCATCTTCAATCACTCGTAAAAGGCTCTATTGCAGACCTAAAGGAGTTTTGCTCTAAAACGCAGGTAGATGAAATCTACTTTGCAATGCCGCTTGATCAGCGTGATCTTATTGAGGACCTGTCGCGCTTCGCCGACGACCATTTCCTTTCCTTCCGTATCGTGCCCGACTTTAGTGGTACTGTTCGCCAAGATGTGAATGTGTACTTCTACGATCACATGCCCATTCTCACTATTCGGAATGAGCCTCTGGGAATGCGTACTAATCAGGCAATGAAGCGTCTGTTTGACATATTCTTCTCCTTGACAGTTATCGTCACTGTGTTTCCGGTAGTGATGGGAATTTTAGGGTTGTTGATCAAACTCGATTCTCCCGGCCCGATCTTCTTCAAGCAACTGCGTCCCGGCAAGCGTAACCAACTGTTTCCTTGCTACAAGCTTCGCACGATGCAAGCTAACCATGGCCAAACGGAGTTGCAGGCTACAAAAAACGATATGCGGATCACTCGCATTGGAAAGTACCTGCGCAAGTATAATCTTGATGAGTTACCTCAATTCTTCAACGTACTGATGGGCCAGATGTCGGTGGTAGGTCCTCGCCCCAACATGCTCTCGCAACTGGAAGAATACTCTAAGCACATCCGTACATATCAGATGCGTCATGCTGTTACCCCAGGCATCACGGGTTACGCCCAAGTAAATGGCTACCGTGGCGAAACCCGCGAGGCTGGTACCATGGAGAAGCGTGTCGAGTATGATCTGAAGTATGTGCAGAACTGGTCATTTGGCTTGGACATGAAGATCATCTTCCAGACAGTTTGGAATATGGTTCGCGGCGAGAAGAACGCATACTAAACTATCGCTGGGGGGCAAATTTGGCCCGTGTATCCAACTACTATCACTTTGCGTAAAGGCCCCTGCCCCGTTCGTACGACTATCGTCGAGAACTGTGACAGGGGCCTTTTCTTATAATTTCTGATTTTAGCTCCCGCCGAGCATAGTTTCTTACTAATCACAAATTACCCATTGCCACTTTCCGCTCTACCACGCCAACTTGTCTTGGATACTCGTATCTCGACGGGCAACCGGACTGACTTTATTGATACGATCCTGCAACTCGGTGCTGCGCGTTCGTCTGCTTACGTCTGCTTTGCCAACGTACATATGTTGGTAGAAGCCCACAACGATCCCAGCTTTCGTAAAATATTGGATGGTGCCGCCATTGTATCCCCCGATGGCAGCCCCGTGGCTGCAGCCGTGGGCTGGTTTCATGGTCAACAGCAGGAACGCGTAGCAGGCATGGATCTGCTACCTGCTTTACTTGCTGAGGCAGCTCAACGCAACCAGTCCGTTTATTTTTATGGCACTACCGAAGAGGTATTGGCTACTATGGTCGCCCGTGCCCGGCGTGAACTGCCTACCCTACGAATAGCGGGCACACATTCGCCACCCTTTCGCCCACTTAGTCCTGAAGAAGATGCTGCCGAAGTAGCCGCCATCAACGCCGCCGACCCTGATCTAGTTTTTGTGGCGTTAGGCTGCCCACGCCAGGAACGCTGGATGGCTAATCACCAAGGACAAATTCGTGCCTGTATGCTGGGAGTAGGACAAGCTTTCCCAGTGTATGCGGGCCTAGAGCAGCGCTTGCCAACGTGGGCGCGTAAGCTATGGCTGGAGTGGGCTTATCGGCTGTGGCTAGAGCCAAAACGACTGTGGCGTCGCTATTTAATTACCAATTCACACTTTCTATACTTGATGGCGCAGCGGACCATATTTCGGACTGGAAATAACTTGAAGACCGTTTCCTAAGAGAAGTATTCACTTCACAACTGAAGCGTTAGGAGATGCCATTCATACTGGAATAGATTAAAATACAAGTATTGTATTATTAATTATAATTATATAAAGCATGAGTAAGTAAATTAGCGAGGTCATTTCGTGATGGAGTAATATTTGCTAATTTCTTATCTATCTCTTTCTCTTACTTTATTTCTCATGCAAGCAGTTATACTAGCAGGTGGCTATGGTACTCGTATCAGCGAGGAAAGCGGCGTCCGACCGAAGCCAATGGTGGAAGTGGGCGGCAAGCCAATTCTGTGGCATATCATGAAGATATATGCCCACCATGGTATCACTGATTTTGTGGTGTGCTGTGGCTATAAAGGCCATCTGATTAAACAGTATTTCGCCGACTATTTCCTGCACAATGCCGACGTAACATTTCGTTTGGACCGCAACGAGATGACTGTGCACCGCAACCGCGCTGAGCCTTGGACTGTGACTTTGGTCGATACAGGCGAGGAAACCATGACTGGGGGGCGTTTGCGCCGAGTACGCGATTATCTGGACGGCAACACTTTTTGCCTTACGTACGGTGATGGCGTGAGTGACGTGAATGTTCGTGAATCCATTGCTTATCATCGGCAGCAGGGTGCCTTGGCTACGCTCACGGCTGTACGCCCACCCGGCCGTTTTGGCGTCTTCAACCTTACGGAGGATAGTAGCCTGATTTCAAACTTTACTGAAAAGCCCGAGGGTGGAGAATCGCCGTGGATTAACGGAGGATTTTTTGTCCTAGAGCCACAAGTATTGGATTACATCGAAACCGATGCAACGGTGTGGGAAAAAGGCCCCCTGGAGCAGTTGGCAGCAGATAATCAATTGGTCGCCTACCGTCATACCGGCTTTTGGCAACCTATGGATACCCTGCGCGACCGTAACTTGCTGGAGGAAATGTGGGCCGCTGGTAAAGCGAAGTGGAAAGTATGGAATGATCAGTCTGCTACCAGTCATGTTGCCAGTACTTCAGGGCATGAGCACTATGTAGGTCAGCCTCCTTTGTTAATTAAATAAGTTATTGAGTACCAAGCGCAGAGCTACTGGATAATGCTCAATTTCTAACTTGATATATGAAACCGCAACGCATTCTCATTACTGGTAATATGGGCTACGTAGGGCCCGGCGTCGTGCGCCACCTGCGTCGGGAGTTTCCTGCGGCTGAGCTGATTGGGTTTGACATGGGTTTTTTTGCTCATTGTCTTACCGGCGCAGGCCGCTTGCCTGAATCGCGGCTTGACCGGCAACATTTTGGTGACGTGCGCGACTTGCCCACAGAGTTACTTCAAGGTGTTGATGCCATCGTGCATCTGGCGGCGATTTCCAACGACCCAATGGGCTCAGCTTATGAGGAGGTAACCCTAGCTGTAAACTATCAGGCGGGGATTGGGCTGGCGCAACGGGCTAAGGAAGCTGGTGTGCGTGCGTTTGTTTTTGCCAGCAGCTGTAGTATGTATGGCGCTGGCGGCGAAGGAGCCAAAACAGAGACATCTACCCTGAACCCACTCACCGCTTATGCACGCTCTAAAGTGCTAAGCGAGCAAGAGTTGGCGCCCTTGGCTGATGATAATTTTTGTATTACCTGCCTGCGCTTCGCCACTGCCTGCGGGTGGAGCGATCGGTTGCGATTAGACTTGGTCGTCAATGACTTTGTGGCTGGTGCGGTAGCTGCGGGGGAGATCAATATTTTGAGTGATGGCACACCTTGGCGTCCACTTATTCATGTGCAGGATATGGCGCGGGCTATTGAATGGGCCATTAGTAGGGAAGCGGACAATGGGGGCGATTTTCTGGCTGTAAACGCGGGTTCTGATCAGTGGAACTATCAGGTACGTGAGTTAGCAGAGGCAGTAGCGGCTGCCATTCCCGGTACTGCTGTTAGCCTGAACGCTGCTGCACCGCCGGATAAGCGGTCGTATCGCGTCGACTTTAGCCTGTTTCGACAATTAGCCCCCCAGCACCAGCCTCAACGTACTCTATCCGATACCATAGCGGAACTGCGGGATGGGTTGATGAGCATGGGCTTCCACGATACCAGCTTCCGCTCGTCACAACTCATGCGACTACAAGTGCTTGCTGCCCTGCGTGAAAGCGGTCAGCTAACTGCCGATTTGGAATGGGCTGATACAGCCGTTGTTACTGAGTCTGCGAACGTTTAAGCTTTTTATTACCAAGGCCTCACAACGCCATTTTTGTTGAAGGCTTTCATTCGCATAAGTAATGATCTTTACCGAAACTAAGCTAGCCGGCGCTTTTATCATCGATATAGAGCGGTTATCGGATGAGCGAGGTTTTTTTGCTCGTACGTGGTGTGAGGATAAGTTTGCCGCTCATGGTATTCATCAGCCGCCTCTACAGTCGAGCATATCATCAAACCCCAAGCGCGGCACTTTGCGGGGTATGCATTATCAAATTGCCCCCCACGGCGAGAGCAAACTTGTGCGCTGCACAAAGGGGGGCATTTATGATGTGATTGTGGATATGCGTGAGCAGTCGCCTACGTATGGGCAGTGGGTAGGAGTGGAGCTGACCGCCGATAACTTCCGCATGCTATTTGTGCCCGAGTATTTTGCGCACGGCTTCATCACACTGCAAGACAACACGGACGTTTCGTATCAGATATCGGCCAAATACACACCTGGCGCTGAGCGGGCTTTACGCTGGAACGATCCGGCTATTGGGATTGAATGGCCTTTTGAACCTGTGCTGCTTTCTGAGAAAGATCGTAATCATCCGGATATTCAGATGGCGGTCAAGCTGTAAATTGGAAGGGTAATGCTGATAGGCTTTACCCACCGTTATAGGTCGACCATTAAACTGCAATTGAAATAGAATCTGTGTCGCTGAGTTACTTTTTTAGATCCTAAACGAATTTTTTTGCCCCGCCTTATGGGAATATCTACTCCATCATCCACTGCTTCTGCCTTGTCCACGCCTAATAACGCAGTTGAAGACGCTCACCCCGAATTCGCACCGCCGCCCGCTAGTCCGTGTCGTTTCTGTGGTACGCCGCTCACCCACACGTTTGTCAATTTGGGCACATCGCCTCTGTGTCAGAACCACGTGCGGCCATCTGAATTCAATATGGCTGAGCCCTTTTACCCCTTGCATGCCCGCGTGTGCAATGACTGCTTCTTGGTACAGCTTGATGAGTTTGTGAGCCCCACAGAGGTTTTCAACGATTACGCTTACTTCTCTTCTTATTCAGTATCGTGGCTGCGTCATGCGCAGCGTTACACCGATATGGCTGCGGAGCGGTTTGCTCTTGATTCCAGTAGCTTGGTAGTGGAAATTGCCAGCAATGATGGGTATCTGCTCCAGTATTTCGTGGAAAAAGGCGTCCCAGTACTAGGAGTGGAGCCCGCTGCTAACGTAGCTGAATATGCTCAGGCAAAAGGCATTAACACAATGGTGCGCTTTTTCGGGCGCGATACGGCACAGCACATCGCCACAACGGTGGGGCAGGCCGATTTGCTGCTAGGGAACAACGTGTTGGCTCACGTGCCTGATATCAATGACTTTGTGGGAGGAATGCAGGTGCTACTTAAGCCCGAAGGCGTTATTACCATGGAGTTTCCGCACTTACTACGCCTGATCGAGGGGAATCAGTTTGACACGATTTATCACGAGCACTTCTCTTACCTGTCGTTTAATACGGTAGAGCGCATTTTCGCCCATCATGGCCTTACGTTATTTGATGTGGAGGAGGTGCCAACCCATGGTGGATCGCTACGCATTTTTGCCCGTCACACCGCTAACGAGGCCCAACCGGTAACGGAGCGGGTGGCTGAGCTTCGGGAACGCGAAGTAGAAGCCGGCATCCTTGATTTGGCTTTGTATGCAGCTTTTGAGGAGAAGACAAAGGAAACCAAACGCAAGCTTCTGGATTTTCTAATTGAGGCCGCTCGTGAGGGCAAGAAAGTAGCCGGCTACGGCGCGCCCGGCAAGGGCAATACGCTGCTCAACTACTGCGGCATTCGTACCGATTTCATGGAATATACGGTCGATTTGAGCCCCCACAAACAGGGTAATTTCCTTCCCGGTACGCGTATTCCTATTCTCCACCCCAATCATATCAAGCAAACCAAGCCTGACTATGTACTGATTCTGCCCTGGAATCTGCGGGAAGAAATTATGGAACAAATGGCGGAGGTTCGTAGCTGGGGGGGCAAATTTGTAGTGCCCATTCCCGAGGTCAAGGTTTACGATTAAGGTACCTAATGGCAGCAGAGAGGCTGGGGAGATAGGAGTAATAGAAGTTGAAAAAAGCCCCCAGCTTCTCTGTAAGGAGCTTCCGACTTAAGGTAGCGTTCAACTCACATTTGCTGTTTCTGCGCATGACTTCTCCACTATCCAAAAAAGCCCCCCAGGCTCCCTCAACCGTTGTAGAAAGCGCTGAGCAGCCAAGAACGCCGTTTGGATTGATGGAGCGGTTGTTTCCTATCTGCCGCAGTATCACCGGCAATGGTGTGCGGGAAACATTGGGTATTCTGCGTGAGTATCTGCCCGAACTGGTAATTCATGAAGTGCCTAGCGGTACGCCCGCACTCGATTGGACGGTTCCGGCCGAATGGAACATCCGAGATGCCTGGGTAAAGAATGAGCAAGGGGAGCGGGTTATTGATTTTCAGCAGCATAACCTGCATGTGCTCAATTACAGTACGCCCGTGCACGGTTGGTTTACGCGCGCTGAACTGGACGAGCATCTGTTCTCGCTGCCCGACCAGCCCGACCTTATCCCGTATCGCACCTCGTATTATCAACCCAATTGGGGTTTTTGTCTGGCTCACCAGGCACGTCTAGCTCTTTCGAACGGTCGTTATGAGGTATGTATTGATAGCACGCTAGACTCTGCGGGTGCCTTAACCTATGGGGAGCTATTACTGCCTGGTAGCAGCGAGGAGGAAGTGCTAATCTCCTGCCATTGCTGTCATCCGTCGCTCGCTAATGATAACCTCTCGGGTATTGCGGTGGCTACGTTCTTGGCGCGGCACTTAGCGGAGCAGTCGCGCCAGTATTCTTATCGGTTTGTATTCATCCCTGGCACTATTGGCTCCATTACGTGGCTGAGCCGAAATACTGAAACCGTCCAGCACATTCAGCATGGATTGGTTGCCACGCTGTTAGGTGGCCCTGGCAATTTTACCTACAAGAAATCGCGCCGCGGTGCTGCCGATGTTGATCGGGCCGTGGCTATAGTGTTGCGCGATTCGCGTTTACCGCACGAGATACGCGCCTTTTCGCCCTATGGCTACGATGAGCGGCAATATTGCTCACCAGGTTTTAATTTACCTGTCGGTTGTCTTTCACGCACACCTTTTGGGGAGTTTGCCGAGTATCACACCTCCGCCGATAACCTCGATTTTGTGCGTCCCGAGCACCTGAGTCAAGCCATCGACATATTCAGTCAAGTGTGCAACGTGCTCGAAACCAATAAACGATACTGTAACCTAAGTCCGTATGGCGAGCCTCAATTGGGCCGTCGCGGGCTTTACAAAGGTGTCGGCGGTGGTACGGAAGGAGCCGATTGGCAGATGGCATTACTTTGGGTGCTCAACCTTTCCGACGAAGAACATTCTCTGCTTGCTATAGCGGAGCAATCTGGCTTATCCTACGGACTGATAGAGAAAGCTGCTGCCGCTTTATTGGCCTGTGGCTTACTCGCCCACGCTGCATAGAGCAGTCAGGTAAGTCTATCAAAATCATTTGCTTGTTGCTAAGTATCATCTGCTATGAATTCATCCGCCAAGCCAAACACAATAGCTGTAGGCACTAGCCACGCCGAGCCGAGCTTTGCTGCTTCTAAAGCTCTACAGGAGCGCTTTCACGCGGTAATTCCTGGTGGTAGTCACACGTATGCGAAGGGAGATGATCAATTTCCGGAACACATGGCGCCGTACATTGAGCGGGGCGCGGGCTGTCGAGTCTGGGATGTAGACGGCAACGAATTTATCGAATACGGCATGGGGCTGCGCTCCGTCACGCTGGGACATGCATTTGCTCCGGTGGTCAGTGCGGCTCAGGCCGAGATGACGCGGGGAATCAACTTTGGCCGGCCGGCCACCCTTGAGCTGGCAACCGCAGAGGAATTTCTGGACCTGACGCAAGCTGGCGACATGGTTAAGTTTACCAAGAACGGGTCCGATGCTACCAGTGCTGCCGTTAAGCTGGCCCGCGCTTATACAGGTCGCGATCTGATAGCCGTGTGTGCTGACCACCCATTTTTCTCAGTCGATGACTGGTTTATCGGTACCACAGCCGTTAGTGCGGGTATTCCAAAAGCTGTACGCGAACAGTCCCTGCACTTTCGCTACAATGATATCGCTTCCCTAGAGGCCTTATTTGCGGCTCATCCTAATAATATTGCGGCCGCTATAATGGAGGTGGAGCGCGATGTGCCGCCGCTTCCGGGCTATCTGCAAGCCGTTCGTGACCTCTGCACCCAAAATGGAGTAATCCTGATATTCGACGAAATAGTGGCGGGTTTTCGCTCCCATATTAGCGGCGGACAAGGAGTACATGGGGTGCGCCCTGATCTGAGCGCTTTCGGCAAAGCACTCGGCAATGGTTTTTCGATTGCCGCTTTGACTGGCCGGCGTGAGTTGATGGAATTAGGTGGTCTGCGTCAGAAGGACCGGGATCGGGTATTCCTGCTTTCTACAACGTATGGTGCCGAATCACATTCACTAGCAGCAGCACGCGCAGTCATGCAGATATATCGGCAGGAGCCAGTAATAGCGCATCTAAACGAACAAGGTGAGCGGTTGCGACAAGGTTTACTGGCCGCCGTGCGAGATTATAATTTAGAGGACAACGTTCCCATTTTTGGGCAAAGCAGCTGCCTTTTTTATGGTTCACGTGATGCACAGGGACAGCCTTCACAGGCTTTTCGCACCCTCTTTTTACAGGAAACATTGCGTCGCGGATTGCTGCTGCCCTCCTTTGTAATCAGCTATTCCCATACCCCAGCCGTAGTAGATACTACCATTGAGCGCGTGCATGGGGCCCTAGGGATTTATCGCCGGGCTTTGGATGAGGGAATTGATAAATATTTAGTAGGACGCCCAGTACAATCGGTGTATCGTGCCCGCAATTGATAAGGTATGCGAATTCTTTTGCTTCATAATCGCTATCAGCAAGCAGGCGGTGAGGATGTGGTTTTTAGGGCAGAGCTAGAACTACTAAGGGCTCACGGCCACCCTGTCGATACCTTAGAGTTTGACAATGATAATATTCAGTCTGCGTGGGACAAACTGCTTACTGGTGCCCGAAGTCTATATAATCCGAGCAGTGCTCGATTGTTGAAGAAAACAATAGAGGATTTCCGACCCGATATCATTCATCTACATAATTTCTTCCCGGTTGGGTCGCCTTCTTTGCTCTACGCCGCCGCCGCCGCTGGTGTCCCCGTTGTGATGACCTTGCACAATTATCGTCTGATTTGCCCTAGCGCGATATTGTATACCGACGGGCAGATTTATGAGAAAAGTGTACATCAGCTGTTTCCCTGGGACGCAATCAAACGGGGTGTCTATCGAAACTCTCGCATGCAGACTGCTTCGGTCGCAGTTATGACCGGTGTGCATAAGCTGCTGGGTACCTGGCGTGAGAAGGTTGATAGATATTTGGTCCTTACCGATTTTGCCCGAAATATTATTGTTAATTCTTCCCTTAAGCTGCGGCCTGAGCAAGTAGTTGTGAAAGTAAATTCAGTGCCTGATTGTGGAATTGGTCCGGCACAACGGTCAGCGCAACTGTTGTTTATTGGTCGATTGACTCCGGAAAAAGGGATTCTTGTTTTATTGGATGCAGCTGAAAAGGGTAAATTTCCTTTGCATATAATTGGCGAGGGCCCTCTGCGCGCTGAAGTGGAGGAGCGGGCTGCCCGATGTTCGTTTATCACATATACTGGTTTCAGTACGCGTGCAACGGTGGCACTAGCACTCCAGCACGCCCGCGCCTTGGTTGTAGCCTCAACGTGGTATGAAGGAATGCCACTGGTAGTATTGGAAGCATTTGCCGCGGGTACCCCCGTAATAGCTTCGAGACTGGGCGGACTGGGCGAATTGATTCAACATGAAACCAACGGCCTGCATTTTGAAGCGGGTAATGCCGATAGTTTAATTACACAAGCCCTGCGGTTATGCACTGACGCTGAGTTGGCCGCAACACTTGGGCAAAATGCTCGGAAGTCATACGATACCCGTTACTCTCCAGAGCGCAATTACCAGCAGCTAGTTTCTATTTATCAATCAGTGTTAACGGAGCGGACGGCCGCAACTGGAGTTAGAAAAGCGTTACATTCATAGCTGCCATATGAAGCTATACACCTAAAAAAGCCCCCCAAATTCTTTTGGGGGGCTTTTTTGTATGAATGAAAACAGCTAGTTCGTAGATACCGATTCTCCCATTGACTGAGGCTCTGACTCCCATTCTGCCAAAGCATACACAGAAGCCAAGCCCTTATCCAGCGGAATAGAAGCTCGCCATCCCATGCTCGCTAGTTTGCTAACATCCAGTATTTTACGTGGTGTTCCATCGGGCATCAATGCATTGAAGCGCAACTTTCCACGGTAGCCGGTAATACGCTGAATTAAACGGGCTAAGTCGGCAATAGAAATATCTTCGCCTGTGCCTACGTTAATCGGTTCTGCGCCATCGTAGCGCAGCATAAGGTGAAGGCAGGCATCGGCTAAGTCGTCAACGTGCAGAAATTCGCGACGGGGCGTACCGGTTCCCCATACTTCTACAGTCGGCGACTCATTCATGCGGGCTTCGTGAAACTTACGTAGCAACGCAGGTAATACATGCGAATTTTGAGCGTGGTAGTTATCGTGGGGGCCGTAGATATTTGTGGGAATGGCCGAGATAAACGAACAACCATGCTGGCGGCGATATGCCTGGCACTGTTTTACTCCAGCAAGTTTAGCTATAGCATAGGGCTCATTGGTTTGCTCTAAAGGGCCAGAAAGCAAGTATTCTTCACGCAATGGCTGCGACGCCAAACGTGGATATATGCACGACGAGCCTAAAAACAGAAGCTTCTGAACGTGATGCACATAGCTCTGCTGCAACACATTAGCTTGAATCATCAGATTATCATAGAGAAAATCAGATGGATACGTACTGTTTGCATAAATGCCCCCCACATGAGCGGCAGCTAGGAAAACATACTCTGGACGTTCAGTGGCAAAAAAATCGGCAACTGCTGCTTGGTCGCGCAGGTCCAACTCTTGGGAAGTACGCATCACCAAATTTTGGTAGTTCGCAGCTCGCAGGCGGCGTTCAATGGCCGAGCCAACCATGCCGCGGTGACCGGCAATATATATTTTGGCAGATAACTCCATCGGAAAAACGTAAAGCGAAAGAAGAGAATGGTGAGGTTGGGTAGAAGAGGGAGCGTATTAGTTGGGCTGAAGCAGTACTTGCTGACCAGATTTAATTAAAGCAGTCTGACGACTGAAAAGGTGTAAGTCGTGCTGCACCATCTCTTGTATCAACAAGTGAAGGTTGTGGCGGGGTTTCCAGCCTAATTGACGTCGCGACTTGCTAGCTTCGGCCAATGAGGGTTCTACGGTGTGTGCACGATAATAGGTTGAATCTATAGCAACAACTGTTTGACCCGGCATTAAAGCGTAATCGTTGTTGTGACATGCTACAACGTAGCCAATCTCCTGAGTGTCATTACCCTGAAACACAACGTCCACTCCTAATTCAGCAAAAACCAATCGCACGAATTCACGCACAGTGGTCATAACTGTCGTAGCAATGACATAATCTTCGGGCATTTCCTGCTGTAGCACGCGCCAGATAGCTTCCGCATAATCTTGAGGATAACCCCAATCGTGGCGTGCCTCTAGCGAGTCGAGATACAGTGTGCCCTGCAAGCCGAGGGCGATGCGAACAGCGCTCTGAGTGATTTTGTGAACGAGAGTCGTTTCGCCACGACGCGGAAACTCATAGTTGAATAGATATCCATTGCATGCATACAACCCGTAGGCCGCACGGTGTTTAGCTATTAGTTTATGGGAAGAAAGTGCGGCTGTGAAGGAAGAAAAAAAAGTATGCTGAGATTTAGGTTCCGACTCAGTTACTGGCTGTAATGCAGTCTTCGTTTGTGGGGTCGCTGCTTGATAAACGCGTACGCTGTTAGCTAAGTTGCTAGCGCGCACAACTTCCAACATTCGTAGTGTACAAAGGCCATTAACTTCCTCTGTATACTCCGGTGTCTCGAATGGTAATTTCATGTAAGACACCACTCCGAAATTGTATATCTCATCTGGCTGAATTTCTTGCACGAGTCGCGTGAGCGTGGCCGTATCAGTAAGGTCAGCATAATGCATATTAAAACTGCTATTATTCAGACAGCCAGCTTGATAAGATATATCCGCTTGCTCATAACTGAACAGGGAAGCATGTCTTTTGATTCCGTGCACTTCATAGCCTTTTTCTAGTAGTAACTGAGCTAAGGAGAAGCCATCTTGTCCCCTAATGCCCGTTATCAAAGCCCTTTTCATGTGCAGATGGGGAAACTATATAGTCTTGTTGTAATGATTTATCAATAAATGTACTTGCAATATTTTATAGTGCAATAAATTACTGTAAAAATTAAATTAAATTATTGCGCTACTCAGCTAATAACTCATCATTAAATAACTGATCATTAGAATGTTGATCATAAATTATCTTTAAACAGCAAGAGACAGTTTCCTTCCTCTATCTAATCAAAATACACATCATGGGGATTTGCCCCCTGGGTAGAATCACAGTTATGTACTACTAGCTGCTATCCTTAACTTATTTATCGATTTAGAAACCTGCCTTTTAGCCACATTTAGTAGATAGAAAGACGTAAAAAAAACCCGACCATTTAGGTCGGGCTTTTTTACGTCTTTACTAAGTGAGTGAACTAAAGCTATTTGGTCAATTTGATTGTTTTACCTGACAAACTTCCTGACATGAACATCAAATAGTATCGCCCAGTAGGCAGATTTAAAGCACTCATGTCAATGCTGCTTTGAGCAACCCCAGCACTGAAGCTGATGCTGCGTTTCTGAATTAGGCGACCTACCTGATTAAAGAGAGCAACATTCATCGTTTCAGCCGTTTTTAGTTCAGTCTGAATAGTTACTACATCTTCAAAAGGATTCGGAAATGATTGCGTGGAAACCGAGTTCGTGGTAGCTAGAGTAGTTGGTGGGCTGATTTGAGCTGGCGTGACGCCGGGAGCAGTCCAAACTTCAATACCCGAAATGTTGGCGTCGCCACCAGAGCTTGCTAACCGTATGATTCCATCGGTAACGGTAACGGCTAACGGCCCTATTTTATCCCAGTTACCAGCTGTACCGCTGTTATAATTGGTTAAAACAGTTTTATCGTTAAGTGCTAAGCTGAAACGCTCCGGCTTGTTGTCTTCCCATACATATACATATACACTATATACACCGTTAGGAACATTAGCCAGTTGCACCTTTACATTTCGACCACCCACTGAAGAGCGAAGCATTTGAGAACGTACAGGATCAGGATTCGAGCGTAGTTTGACATTCTGATTAGAGAATAAGGTGCCACTGAGTTGCAGGTTAGAGGCTCCATTGCTGGCTTCCCACTTATTGCCATCCAATGTAATTGCCCCCCGTTAATATTTATCGCCCGATATAGTTGAGCTATGGCAGGAGCGGGCGTTGGGGATGGCGTCGGGGCAGGAGCCGGTGTGGGCGTCGGTGTTGGTGCGGGAACGGGCGTAGGGGCAGGGGCCGGATTAATCGTGATTGAGGTAGCTGCGCTCGTAGTCGAAGCACCGGCATTATCGGTAGCGCGGGCCGTAAAAGCTACCGTGCCAGCGGTCGCGGCGATCCAGTTTAGCTGATAAGGAGCGGTCGTTACTTCCCCCAACTTGGTGCTGCCCTGAAAGAACTCTACTTTCTGCACAGTACCATCGGCATCACTGGCTGTGGCCGTCAGCAGTTGATTCTGGCCTACGGTCAGGGTATTCGTGGGCACTGTCAGGGCAATGCTGGGAGCCATATTTGGGGCAGGAACTGGCGCAGGGGCTGGCGCAGGCACTGGTGCTGTAGTAGATTTCCAGATTTCTACTCCCGAGATATTCGCATTATCAGTACCAATAGCACGAATGCTCAGCTGACCATTGGTAACTGCTGCTGCGTATGGCCCTAAGCGCGTCCAGCTTCCAGCTGAACCACTCACAATATCACTCTGAACTACTTGACCTTGTACACTGACATTGAAACGCATGGAGAAATTATCTTCCCATACATATAGGTACACGAAATAGGTGCCGCTAGAAACATTCGAAAATTCAATACCTGCGTTCCGGCTTCCTATGGATGAGCGAATCATCTGAGTGCGTTCCACATCAGTTGATGGATTGAGCGTAACATTCTGGTTTGAAAAGTACTCTCCATCAATACTTACGTTGGATGCGGAGCTGCTGGCCTCCCATTTATTACCGTCTAATGTGAGGGCGTTGCCATTGATATTGATTGCCCGATAAAAGGCAGCGTTAACAGGTGCAACGGGTGCTGGAGCAGGCGTCGGCGTGGGGGCAGGGGCCTGCGCGGGGGCCGGATTGACCGTGATGGTGACGGCGGTGGCCATGGTGGTAGCCCCCGCGTTGTCGGTGGCGCGGGCACTGAAGGCGACCGTGCCGGCCGTAGTGGCCGTCCAGCTGAGTTGATATGGTGCACTTGTCACTTCTCCGAGCTTGGTGCTGCCCTGGAAGAACTCCACCTTCTGCACCGCCCCGTCCGCGTCACTAGCCGTTGCCGTCAGCAGCTGCGACTGGCCCAGGGGCAAAGCTAGGTTGTTGGTTGGCGCCGTCAGCACAATGCTGGGGGCTACATTCGGGGCCGGAGCCGGCGTAGGGGCTGCTACAATTAATCCCGGTGTTACATTCTGGTTCTTGATTTTCTCTAACCAAGAAGTCCATTCTGCCTGTTCTGTCTGGGGGGTAATAGGGTTCGGAAGAGAGGTGTTATTCCTATTGACATGAATGTTGCGAAACCAGGTGTCGTTTCTGTCCTCCCAATTCCCCTTCTTTATATAGCCAATTTGGTTATCATGCGCTGAGATATTGAAGTAGTACTCATCGGTATCATTGCTGTTTGTGCTGTTCCAGGTATAGATACCAACATTAGCGGAGTTAAGGTATTGACCATCAACATAGCCACTTGAAACAACACGGTTATTATAGATTTCAATATCATGACCATTTGCTACCGCTATGCCATAGTTCAGCATGCTGACTACCTGGTTGTTGTAACACTTTACAAAACCACTGGCTTCTGCAAAAAAACTGGGATCACCATCGCCTAACAAAATTCCCCCTCCCGAATGGTTCGTCGCTGTTGCAGGAACTGGATATCCTCCTTGGATATAGTTGTTATGGATTAAGATTGGGCTGTCAGAAGTACCATTCGACTTGTAGATATTGATGTTGTCTTCGACATAGCTTTTGTTCGGTGTATTTACTACTTCATTCCAAGCAATTTCCACCCCACGAATCCCCTGTACACCATTGAACTGTACAAATTGAACATGTTCTTTCCCACCATTCCGGGTACGACCATCGATATTACGTGCTTGGTTATACAGCACTTTAATACTTTGCTTCGCGCTCTTGTCACCTACATAGTTAGCTAAGTAGATACCAGAGGTTTGCTCCATGAAGTTGTGCTCCAGATGGGCGTTTTTGAAGTTGTTCGCATCAAAAAAGCGTCCCTGCCGCACATTATCAATAGTGGGCGTAAGAGCTAGGCCACGCGTATTGCGAATGGTAACATCGTTATTCTGATAATGCGCTCTGATGAGAATGCCTGCGCTTTGAATATTAGAGTTCTCAATAATCACAGGCTCCGATGTCTCAATAGAAATGGCTGGTGTTTTGGAATCAAGACTCCGCCAGTTGCCCTTGTAAGTTCCTCCTTTGGTAATGGCGATCGGGCCATTGTAAATAACATCAATTGACTGCCCCGAGGATACTGATGCGCCCGGCCCCAGCATCAAGAGCAGCATGATTGCAGAGGACAAACATTTGATGAAAGCTCCAGAGTAAGACTGCTTCATTAGTTTGAGTTTAAGTTATCTCTATTGATTTCTTTTAGAAATGGCAATCAAAGAAGATTTGCCCTTCGTTTAGTAGACGTTAAAACCTCTCATGAATGAGAAGAATTTATGATTCTATAATTGTATATAATATAGTAGATCATAGGGGATGCAAGGTTGCTGAGGATAGCGTTAGAAAGAAGATTGTTAAATTTTTAATATTTTACAGTACTAGAAATAACAACGCTTTTATAAATATAAATGATATAAACCTTGTTTAGCAATAATAGTGTCAAATTTTTTTGAACAATTTTGTTAGGAGTAATCGTGAATAGGATATACTTGATCAAGAATATTAAAAAAAAGAGTTTACACGCTTAATCGTTATCACATATGTTAAATAAGTGCAAAATAAAAATAATAGGATTTTTGCAATAAAATTTATCTTTACAAATAAGCCTTTTTGATAAGCAAGCTTCCTCGGGCCAAGTAAGATTATTACTTGGTGCCTAGTTTCAATATTAGAATTTAATGATATTAAAAAAGCCCCCCGCGGGGCTCTCCCGTCGTTTGGAAGACGGGAGAGCCCCGCGGGGGCTTTTTGGGATCTGTTATTTAAAACTAACTCTAGCGCCAGTAACCTAGAATCCGACGCATATACCCGTTAGCCAAGAAAAGTGGGAGATAAAGCGGCGGGCAATTGCGACGGGCAAATTGAGTGAAGTCGCGTAGGTTCGCACCACCTCTAATGCTGAACAGATGATTGTAATAATTACTTAAGCTCTTTCGCTTGCGGTTGTGCTGGTCGCCGCTTTCGTCAGGATATGTGCCAAGTCGAGCATCAAAATTCAAGTATACCTCGAAGCCCGCTAAACGAGCTTGGTGTGTAAAGTCATAATCAGCATAGTAGTGGGGCAAAACATCGGCCGCAAACAAACCAATTTTATCAAATACAACGCGCGGAATCATTAACCCGCGGCCGGGTAAATTTTGACTAGGCCACTGTCCCTTGCGTTGATCTGGAGCCAGATCATCGAGCAGACGCCGAAAGCTACCCGTGCGCCAATCGAGCCAGCCCCCACTATAGATGGGCTCTTGCGTAACGGCATCCAACTCGTAAGCGCCATAAAGCGCCGGTGGCCGGCTGTCGGCGGCCTTTTTCATATTGGCTACAAAATCGGGGTAGACGATTACGTCGTTATTCATGGTCATCAACCATCCAGCGCCCTGATCTAAGGCGTAGCGTAAACCCAGGTTTACACCTGCAGTCCAGAATAAGGACCCGGAGCCAAAAAGCACCTTCACCTCAGGATAATCCTTCGCTAAAGTGGCTGCAGTACCGTCGGTAGAACCATCATCAACTATAACTACTTTAAAATCTTGGTCTGTCTGCTCCCGCAATGAGTCGAGGCAGGCAAGAGTAAAGGAAAGGCGATTGAAAACGGGAATGACAATATGGAGCATAAACAAAAAAACAGGGTTGCTGCGTGCTATTTAGCCTACAACGGAATAGTCAAGCGATTTAGATGCTGAGGGTACACCTACCTTTTCAGTGCCATATAGTGGAAGAAGCTGGGAAAGGGAATCTTGCATAGAGTAATGCTCTTGCACAAAATTCCGACCGGCCATACCGTATTGCTGGCGTAAGTCAGGCCGGTTAATCATCTCTAGCAGGGCCTGAGTAAGTGACGGCACATTGGGCGGTACACATCGACCAGTTTTGCCCTCTATTACTAAATCACGCAGCCCGTAGACATCATATACTACTGCTGGTACGGCGCAACTTAAGGCTTCGAGCAAGGAGTTGCCAAGCCCCTCCAAGAATGAAGTCATCACAAAAACATCCGCCGCTAACAAAGCCTGACGGACATTATGCAGCTGACCTACAAACCTAGTAATATCATCTACCCCTAGCTGCTTAGCATGGTTTTGCTCGGCAAGATGTGTAATCCCTTCCCCTACATGTAAATAAAGTATAGGATAAGGTGTTTTTGAGCGCAAAGCAGCCAACGCTTCCAGCACAGCCCCATGATTTTTGTTTTCAGTGCAGCTTCCTACTGAAATTAGGACAACTGTATCATCAGAAATAGCAAAGTGTTGACGTGCTTCTGCCCTTTCGGCGGCGCTACGTGCTGGTATGAAGCGTTCCTCATCTAGCCAGTTAGGAACAAGCACTGTTGGGTTGTTATAGGTTTCTGCCTCTACCAGAGCTACTGATGGTCCAATAGCGGTGAATGTAGTGCCGAGTAAGCGCCTAGCAATCCAGCGGTAAGTACCACGTCGGAGGCGTACTTCTCCTTTAAAATTGAAGGCGCTATGGACCGTTGAGACAAGACGTGGAATACCAGCTAACCTCGCTACCAGTAAATACCAGAAGAAATTTTGCTCTGTGTGGTTATGAATTACAGTAAACTCCTTCTCCTTAAGAAACAGGTACAGATTCCACCAATGAGAGATTGACCACTTGGAGAAAGGCCGGTGGTATACTGTAAAACCAGCGTCTTCCAAAGTAGAAGCATAATCTCCTACTGTAGCACCGTCGGCTATTATATGCTGATTATAACCTTGTGCATGCACAGTTGGAGCAGCTAATCGCAACATCACTTCAGCCCCGCTAAAACGTAGCGAGTGTAATATGTGTAATACCTTTGGAGCAGGCAGGGTAGAAGAAGCCATAAAAAGGGAGTGTGCTGAGCGTTCAGGAAGTATCCATAGGACGATACTAACTCAAATAATATTCTATTGAGCGTCTAGCATTAAAATAGCGCAGCCACTGAGCGAAAGCGAGCCATTATCTTATCGCGAAGAGTGCCGCGTAGTTCTCGATAATCGGAAACCGTGTCGCGGATCACGAAGCTTGGATGACGCAATGGTCTGAGTATTGGCTTAACGGAAAGATTAGCCCAAGGATGAGAGCTATTAAAAGTATGGGTAGCTTCTCCTCCAAAGCCAATGTTGCTTATCAAGTTGACGTTGGGCATAATACTCAAACCTGACTGCACAAGCATAGTAAAAGCCCACTGATAATCCCAAGTGTCAAGCTGACCATTATGAGTAGCCCATAATGGATTCAGCATCATACGTGCTTCCAGAGGATTAAAGAATTGGCGCCACAAATAATTCTTTCGCTGAATTTCGGGCAACAACGGGGTTGCGGAGTTATAGTGGCGCCATGCTCTGCGCCACGTAGCCCAACCCCATATAGCAGCATGCCTAGAGAAATAGTAAGAGTAATCGGAGTCGTGAACCCAACCGCGCATGATATTGCTACCATTGATATGCATTACTCGCGTATCATCGCGGTAATGGTGCAAGAGGTCATCACAGTAAGTGAAGAAAGTGGGATGCGGTAAGCAATCATCCTCCAAAATGATTCCGGCTTCCTCATGTTGAAAAAACCAGTCGATAGCAGAACTCACTGCTTGGCGGCAGCCAAGGTTCTGTTCACGAAAAAGGGTATGTACAGTACAGGGCCAATCCACTCCATTTATAACTAAGCTGCGCACAGCCTCACAAGCTGCTGCCTCACTTGGCCGGTTTGCTCGGGCCCCATCGGCAGCGATGTATAAGCGTGGGGGGCGCGCAGCACGAATACCAGCAAGTACCTGCTCCGTAACGTCGGGGCGATTGAATACCAGAAACAAAACTGCCGAGCGAGGTGCTGAACCGTTCGTCGTGTCGGCGGGATGAGCAGAAGAGTTGACGAGCATAGAATCAAGCTGAATAATGAACGGCCGGTTCAGCCTGAGGATGGCTGTTGACAAGAGGGGTTGATCCCTCATTTTCTACTACAGGGGTAGCAGCAATAGCCGCTAAGGTTTTGATACGGACAAAACCAAAGCCTGCCAAGCCATAAAAATAAGGGGGTAAGCTGTACGAATAGCCATACACCAAACTAGTGCCAATGAAAATGCACCACGTCAAAGTTTCCGGATCCATGGCAGGGCGCTTCAGCAGCTGTAGCAGTGCATATAGCTGAGGCATTGATAAGAGGAGCAATCCTATGACTCCAAGGTAGAATAGGGCGTCAATGTAAAAGCTGTGTAAAAAGTGACCGTGGCCATCTGGAAAAACGACTAGAGTTGGTTGGTCAGGATCATAAAATTGGATTGGTAGTTCAAATCCTTTAAACCGCATGCCAGCTACCGGATGTTGTTCGATAAAAGGCCAATACGATCTTGCCTGTTCGGCTCGCCACCCACCCGTACCTTGCTTGTCGTGATTCTCGATATCGGCTATATCATCTGCGATTTTGGTTAAAATCTTAGGATTCGAGACGGCTAATGTTGTAAGCGCCAAGAATAGCAATACAGCGGGAATACCTAACAGAGGCAACAAAGCCTTAAAATTTAAACGTTGACGCGCTGCCCCAAATAACAGCACTAGGTTGATTGCCAAAGACGCAATGGAAACCACCCATACTGTGCGATGCTGAAAAAATAGAATAGCTACAGCAGCTACGAAAAATAGAGCGAGGTGAAGCGGTTTCAGCGTTTGCAGGTAAGTGTTGAAATGAAAAAGCAAAGGCAGCACCAATAGATAAACAGATGAAGCTACTAGTCCCCGTTCATGATTGACGAACGCCCCCATGCTAAGGGCATCAGGATTGATAATACTTACGTTTAGGAGAAAAGCTACCCAGATCATTCCTATCAGATCGGGTAATGTAATACGTCCGACGACTCTGTATACTCCATACATGGCTGAGAGAGTAAATAGCACCATTACTTTCTGAAATACGTGCGGATACACCGCTGGTACGTCATAGTTTAAGTACGAATCAGCCATAAGAAGCCCTACACCCGCCAAAGCGCACCAGAACACATAGCGTGCAATTCCGCTTAGGTATTTATATAGAAGGATGCTCAGCGGTATACAGCCAGCAATAACCAAAGGGGGATACCCATCGAGTGGTGACGGTGCCGATTGTCCAAACTCGTCCATCTCAATGCGGCCCGTAATAAGGGTTGAGAAGAGAAGATCCAGTATTAATATGGACAGTAGTGGAAGAGCATATAGGAGCCGATAGCGTATTTTCATGTCAGTAATCGTGATAAGATTAGCCTAAAGAGACAAGACAGATACAGCTTGGGGGGCTTTTTGACCGAGTATACGATGGTATTGTTCCTCATAAGCTGCGGTCACGATGGGGATCGAGAACCGTTCTTGTACGCTCGTGATACCTTGTTGACTTAGTTGTTCATACTGTTTGGGGTGAGTCAGCAAATCGCACAATGATGTGGCTATTGCTGCTGGAGAATTGATATTAGTGAGTACCCCACGCTTTCCATGATCAAGCACCCAAGGAACTGCACCTGATTTAGCCCCGGCTACCACTGGCACACCCGCTTGCATGGCTTCGATAAGCGTCATCCCAAATGACTCTTCGCGTGATGGATGCAACATTACGTCGAAACCAGGCAGAAGGGTTGTTATCTCACGGTGCGAGGCTTTACCGGCAAAGTGTATTCCTTCAGCAACCCCATGCGACTCGGCCCAGCCCTGAGCAGGCCCATTCACACCATAATCAGAGCCGTATAACCAATATTCCGTATCGGGACCTAGCTGCTGACGCACCTCACGAAAGGCTAACAGCGCTGAGCTTACGTTCTTACGAGACGACCACTCAGCAAGCATCGACACAATACGTCGCCGTGGCCCGGCCGGAAAAGTGTGCGGATAGCCTGGGGCCGGCCATACGGCATTCGGTATTACAACTGGCTGACGGGTAGCACTCTTTAGCGCATCGGCTAAGTACGGAGAAACAGCAGTGAAGTTTTTACCCTGTCGTAATACCTTCAATTTCAGGAGCAATCGCGCCACCCGATAGGCATCGGGTACATACCGCAAAATAAGCCAAGGGTCATCATGCAGAGTGATTAGATGAGGATAACCACTCATTAGGGCGCCAAGCGCAAACTCGTATCCCCAGTGAGCATGCACGATGTCCGGTTGATCTTGATCTATGAAGCGAGCTAACTCCTTACCCTCTTGCTTAAACAGGTCAAAACAGCGCTCGCGGGGTCGGGGGCGGAAGTGGCCTATGTAGATAGTGAGCTGGCCTCCACGTAGAATTACGGGTGTGGTTACATTAGAATCTAAAGAGTAAATAGATACCTGATGACCAGCCTCCAGCAATCCTTGTACTAATGGCGTAATGGCGCTTCCCCCCATCCCGTTAGGGATGATATCATCTGCTTTTACGTTCAAATGCGAACGCAGCGCATTGACATCAATGGTGGTAGAAAGCCCGATTTTCATAGAAAGGGAAAAAGCAAAGGTCAGGTAGCCGGTGCCGGCCGAAAAAGTAGCCGCTTTGCAATAAGCAATAAGCGTGGAAGCTTCGTAGCCAGCGTCAGTAAGCGCCGTGGCCGCCATACGGGATGCGGAACACCCAGATAGCTACCTAAGTAATCAGCTAAGTCTGTGGGGGGCAATTTCCAGAATTGGGAGCTTGGCTTTACTACTAACCGACTAAGTACCGGAATACCCTGAGTTTTCTCATTGGGCAAATGCCACAGCGTCAATCTTGCATCGGCGGCACGAACGTTCGTGTTTTGGTAGGTAGTCCAAATACGTCGAATGAAAGGACTCGCATCTGTCCAAGGGCGCGGAAGACGGTTGCACACAAAGCTGGTCATGTACTCGTCACCATCAAAAATATTCCGCTTGTTACGGAAACGAGGCGGCGCTGACGGATACTCACGCACAATTTGTTGCCAGGTCGCCGTCAGTTGGTTTGCCACCTCTGCCAATCTCTCTCGGCTACCACCAATAATCTCGCCGCCAAAGTGTAAGGGCACGGCTACCGGATACTCAGGATCTAACTCTCGGTATAAGTCGCCCATATCACGGCGACTCAGGCCATGGATTTTAGTGTCAGGCAACGACTCTGGTTCTGCATCCAGTAGTAAAAGAGTATCGCTCTGTACAAGCCGGACAAGCTTTGGATCAGGACGCGTCCAAACGCAGTCAGAGTCTAGTAACAGGCTGTGCGAGCCGGCATATGGCTGTGACAGTGCTTTTAGTACGTCGAGCTTATAAAAAGCATTACGAAATTCAGTAACAAAATGCTCTGGGGGGCGAAATGACTCAAAAGCCAAAGTTTTGGTTATTACGCCTAAACCCGTCAGGAATGCTCTAAAGTCGGTACCGTCCCAAGTTGCTGCCTCTTGATCATTGGTATACAAAATATGCCTAGCTTCCGGATTGCAGCGCACCGAAGTAGCAAAAAATACGGCAGTGCACTGCCAATAAATCCGCCGACGTTTACTAGCACTTACATCGAGCAATTGGGGATATAGCGAATCCGGCGTGGTAGTGTCGTCAACGCAGAGACTAGTTACGATATCCATCATATTCTAGACTTAACTACTGAGACGAGCTTTTTAAAGGAGTACTCCTTTGGTGGCGGTGCATCATCATCAGTCCCTGGTGTGTAAAAGCCTCGCAACGAATAGTCTATCTCTATTCCCTCGGAGGCGAATAAATCTACTACTGCATCTCTATGCCACTTCCCCCGGTAGATCCCGGTGATGGGAGCAAATGGAATAATGGCATGGTCGGGGTACGAATACAGGTCACGATTGATCGTATAGAAACGCTCGTTAGTGCGTTTCACCCGTCGATTTACATAGTACTCAGTCTGCCATGGGTCTTCGTGAGGACGAAAGTAACGTCCAATTCGTCTGATATTCCACATGGAGGCCATGGCGCTAAACAGGTAGTCATCCGAATGATCTACCTCCCACAAATCCGGAAATTGGCTTGGGTGAAATGGCCCCTGATTGCCACTTTCTACTAAACCTATATAGGTTATTTGGTGCGCTAGCATTGTGTCAACCATCTGCTGCACCTTCGCTTCGGGCACCAAGTGATCCAAAAACATATCCTCATGCAGATAAACCACGATATCAGTGTCGATCTGTTTGAAGGCTTCAAGTAAGCGCGAGCCGTGAGGAGTCTTGGCGCTGCCTGTAAAGCGTGCCACCCGTGTACAGGTAATATCAAGCCCTGGAAACGAGAAATCCTTAGTTTCCGTGCTCAGAAAAATTCGGCCTTTAAAACTTGGCCAGTACTTTTTGAATAGCTTAAAAAATGGCCCCCAACAATCAGAATAAGAATCAGTGCTGCTAACTAGAATGGAGTAATTGGGTTTCATCAAATGAAAAGGGTTAGAAGGCGAGCCTAAAGCCTTGCCTCTATTAAAGAGCTGATGCTAAGCCTGCCGCTTGAGGAGCTTGCGCAACGGGAAGTCGGTCAACTACATCTGCAACCGAAATCGTGCCGGAAGCAGTTTTGCCCTGTGATGGTCCACAGGTAATGTAGTCGTAGTCATGGCCGAGCTGCACTGTTAGCCGGGCATAGCAATCGTTGAAATAGCCATTAGGGAAAATCTCCAGCACTTGCAGGCCTGCCGGAGCCCAAACGATATTACTCATGCCAGCCCCGTGAAGCGCTACCACTGTTCGAGCCTGGCTGAATAATTTTACTTGGTCAGCGAAGGAGAGGTGTTCACTATAAATTATTTCAAAACCTCTTTTGCGGAGAGCTTCCTCGAGTGCTGCTTCATTGGACATAGCACGCCTTGGAACATACCGTCGTGATATATAAACGTCACGGTAGCCGGCAGGTAGGCTGGAATGATTGGGGAGGTAGTAATTTCGAAGAATATCTACTGCAATAGGCGGTACAAAGCCGGCATCTACTTCCGTTTGCAGCAGCAATAGGTTTGGAACACGTACAGGTCCTTCGGCAATAGAAACTCGTTGATCAAAATTGTCCCCCAATCGTAGCTCCAAAGCCTGACGCACAAAGGTAGGGTACTGCGCGGGTAGCAAGATGCGCACTTCAGGGTCAAGCTCCAGTGCTGTCAGCAAGTTAGGTAGCGTTTCGAAGATCCAATGGAAAAAAGGAGCGGGAGCGGCTGCTACTACTAATCCTTGCTCATCGAGAGGAGTAGGACGACGAGAATGTAGGAGGTGTAAGTGAGGCAAAATATTTCCCCAGCCCATCAACCGGCGCACATCACCTATACTTTCGGACAGAACATAATCAGCATCCGGTAGCCAAGTAAGTCCATTGGCAGGTGCAACACATACATCACGGAGCCAGTAGGCCAGACGAGCTTCAAAAGCCTTGTTGCGTCGAAAGTAAGGGGGGTAATGTGCTGGAAAAGAATAGTGCTGCGTAAGTGGCGCTGATAACGTACGCATGGTGCGAACGTGCGGACGAACATCATCCCAACCACATACTTCCTCCAAAGAGCGCAATGCCGTGCCAGGTAAGTTGCCAACCATTGAGCCTAACAGCTTGCGCTGAAGTATCTGTGCTAACCGTACCCGCACTTTCGCTACAGACAGACGCATCTGGCTAAAAGGACGCGACTGCTGTAAAAAGCTAAGCTTGCTCAGTACGTGCTCATCAAGTTGCATGCGGATAGGACGATTGATGCCAACTGTTAGCATACCAATCAGTAAGGATCCACAGAGCAATATGTGAGCCAGCAACTGCACCAAGGCTGGTACTCCCGAACCAGCGAAGGCTTTTGTTAGACCATAAGAAGCTAGCCCAACAACAAGTGCTGTTACAGTAGCGGGTAGGTAAGTAGATACAATATCAAAGAAGGTATAGCTTAATAAGCGTCTGCCAGCTATCAGATAGGCCAAATGACGTAGTACTTCGCCTAATAACATGGCCCCAGTCAGACCTACCAGGCCAAAGCGACTGGCATAGATCATAAGCAGGGCTTGAATTATTACATATCCCCCTTGTAGCGCCAGCTTGAAGTTGAGATCTGCCAGCGATTCAAATAGAATACCTCCAAAAGTAGATAGCATATTTAGCCCTACAACAAAGGCTACAATTTTAACAATCGGTATTGCTTCTAGCCACTGATCGCCAAGCATCACTTGGACCAAAGGCTCAGCTGTAGTGGCAATTCCTACACAGGTAGGCAACACCACATAGCTAGTAAGGGAAAGGGTAGTTAAGTAGGACTGACTTAGCCGCTTACGATCATTTTGTAGTGTACTGAAGGCTGGTAAAAGTACCCGTGCTATACTGGTCGTCATGTTGTGTACGGGTAGATACACCAACATGAATGCTCGATTATAGATACCCACCATGCGCACACCCAGTAGTCGACCAATAAATAACTGATCGAGGTTAGCACCAAGAAATTCTAGGAAGCTTATGACTGAAACCTTACCACCAAAAGCAAACAGTGGCTTAAATACATTCCAGCTGAAGAGTGGCCGTATGCTATGGCGAACATTCCAATAAGCCAGTATACCTAGCAGTATGCCCTGCGTAATTGTCGCTCCCAGCAAGCTCCAGACACCATGACCCCGAAAAGCCATTCCTAAGCCCACACCACCATAAGCAATTATATAAGAGGCAACCTCTATTTTGCTTAGTGTTTCGAATGCCATACGGCGCTTGAGCAAGCTTATAGCCGTAGCGGATAAGCCGGTAATCAACAAGCTTACCGCCATCACCTGTAGAATTGGTACTACATGGGGGTTTTTAAAGTAAAGGGGAACTATAGGGGCTGCAAACCAGAGTATTGTGGTGCACGTAATTCCGAGTAGAACCGAAACCGTAAAGGCTACCCGTACATCGTCTTCACTAAGTTCAGTACGTTGAATCAGGGCTTGTTCCAAACCCATTTGAGCGAAATAGCTGCCAAAACTTAACACAACTCCAGCCATACCAACTAAGCCAAAATCGGCCGGAGTAAGCAAGCGCGACATTAAGGCACTGTAGCCTACCTGCATCGCAGCAATCGCGAAGGTGGCCGTTGTGGTCCATTTAATGCTGTGCAGGATACGTGAGGATAGATTCTGGCTCATTGACACAGGAAATCTGGGAGCAAAACTGTCAAACTCGACAGTTACGCCTGGCGAATTTAGGCTGTATAGTAAGCCGATTCGCTCTTATAGCGGTACTCGTAGGTAGATGAGAAATTAACGCCGTTTAGTAATACATAAAGCTGCTGGTTGCCAGTCTGGCGTTGAGCCAATTCTTGCACCTGTGATAGCATATTGCGCTGTGTATAACGGTGACGAACGACAAAGATCGTTACATCAGTGTATTGATTCAGAATATAATACTCTGATACGAGGCCCAGAGGAGGAGCATCTACAATTACGTAGTCATATGATTTACGCAGTTCAGCTATCAGCGAAGCCATGCGTGGCATTTCCAGTAGCTCCAAAGCATTCTCCGGTATAGGGCCAGCAGCCAGAATCGCCAGATTAGGAATATCAGGTTGCTGTATCGCTTCGGCTAAAGTGCATTCCCCATTTAAGTAAGACGACAAGCCTGCGTGACGTGAGTCGAAACCGAAGTAGCCCGCTACGGTTGGCTTCCGCATATCAGTCTCAATTATAATAGTGCGTCTGCCTGAAAGAGCCAGTTCAGCGGCTAAATTGGTGCAGCAAAATGTCTTGCCTTCACCAGAAGTAGAAGAGGTAAAGCCAATAACACGTCGATCAGGCCCAGCTGCTACATATTGCAGATTCACGCGCACCGTACGGAATGACTCTGTAACAGCAGAACGCGGCATCTCCATTCGAGCTAACCGGATTTTACGACCAGCATCGGCTATCAATCCCAAGAATGGAGCATTTGTAACGCGCTTGAGTTCATCAGCACTTTGTACAGTTTGAGCTGTCCGGTCACGCAACAAAAGGAAGCCAGCGGGGAGCATTAGTCCAGCCAATACGGCAAACATGTACAGTTGTTTACCTTTGGGGCTTTCCGGAGCACTATCAGATAATTGAGCGCGGTCAACTATTTTCTTGTCGCTCACATTCGTCGCCAACATCAAAGCTGCCTCTGTTCGCTTCTGCATCAGGAAGTTATAGTTCTGATCATTCAGCGTAGTCTGGGTGCGCAGTCGAGCTTCCTGACGCTGATTCTCCGGCATCTGATTGATGGCGGTTTTGATAGAGGCCAGTCGATTGGTTATATCACTAAGCGTTGCATCTGATGAGCGTATCAGCCCAGTGAGGCTGCGCTGGAGTGACTGACGACGGCTCTGGATGCGGCTGTCTAAGGCCTGCAATACTGGGTTATCATCATTTGCGCTGACGGCCAAGCCAGCCCGCTGGCTAGTTAGCTGCGCTAAGTCACTTAGCTGACTATCAAGTACCGGATCGTTTACGCCTGCGCTTGCCCATGTACTAACTGCCTCTTCACTCGAATTTGTACGAAGAGCGCTCAGAACGCTTTCATATGTGCGCCGGGTAGTCAATAATTGAGCCTTCTGGTTTTCTAACTCGCTGATCTTACCAATACCTGAACTCGATTGAGCTCCAGCGTCGACCATGCCACGCGATGCCCGGAAAGAAGCAAGTGCGGCTTCTGAACGGCGTAGCGAATCGGCAACCTTTGTAATCTGTGATTCGATAAACTCAAAGGTCTTGCTGCCTTTTCGGTTCTTATCAACCAGATCGTTAAGGACATACGTTTCCATCAGGGTATTCAGGAAACGCGTTTCCTTACCCCCTACGGAGCCTTTGGTCGTGAGCCGGAGTACGCGGGCAAAGCGCTCTGTAGGTTCTACTACTAACTTGCCCTGATATTCACCAACCAGTGCTTGTGGGTGATTGATAACGAAATAGCGCTTTGCAACTTCAGGCAAAGATCTGATAGAATCGGTTGGGGTAATGGTGAGGGTTAAGTGGCGCGTGCGTAGCAGTTGACCAGGACGTACTACCTCGTTAAAAGTGAAGTTGTCGATGGTTTCTAGGACCGCGCCGGTACGCATATCAGTTAAGTATGCTTTGTCCGCCTCACCCTGAATATGGTAAAATCCATCGGGGCGCAACTCCAGATATAGCGATACCCCCGTTACCTGGGGGGCAATTGTGTCAAGCTTTACTGTGTAACCGGCATCCTGGTAATGCTCCTGGACTTTTAGATCGCCAAGCTTGTTAATTAATGAATTAGTAACGTCAAAATAAGATACCTCGAAGTCGAGTTTGTCGAGGGCTTGCTGTACCAGGGAAGCCGAAGTGAGCACACTTATCTCATCTTCTACGCTGGTTAGGTCATTGCGGCTTTCACTGGGCGTAAGCACCTCCTGCGCCTGACGAGAGCCAGGGGTTGCCCGATCGGCCAGCTGAAGGGTTGAATGAAAGCGATAAACTGGCGCCGTGGTCTGAACTTTAACCCAGGTGGCAGCCAGCAACACAAGTGGTACAAGAACAAAAAGATACCAATAGCGACCGAATTTGAAGAGCAAATTGCTCAGGTTCAGCTCATCCGAAGATTCTTGCTTATTCATCTGAATAACTAAAAAAGAAAAGGCCTGCGATTATATACAAGGTACGAACTAAGGATTTATGCTGCTGTAGGTTAGCAAAGCATTGGCTGTCGTGAGCTTATACTATTTGTTCGCAGATAAAATTAAGTTTGCTATTACGGCGATTGTAGTCAGGCCCGCGAATACGATACTTAAGTTGTTGATGTTCGCACGCTGCGTAAGGGCTGACTCAGGCTCTACATATACCGCATCGTTTGGCTGCAGATAGAAATAAGGGGAGGAGAGCAGATTGGGGCGTGTAAGATCGAGCAACACCACTTCGGAGCCAGTTGGGGTCTGACGGATGAGTTTAACGTTGCGACGGTTGCCTAACGGGGTAAGATCACCAGCCAAGCCAAGGGCTTCCAGTATAGTAGCCTGCGGATTCTGTATAAAGAAGTAGCCGGGGTTTCTGACCTCACCCAAAACGGTAATTTTAAAGCTGACCAGTTTGACTGAAGCGGTAGCACCGCGTACATAATTATTAACAGCATTCTGGATAACGCGCTGAGCCTCTGTTACAGTAAGTCCCTTCACCATAAGCCGGCCAGCTGTAGGTAGCATAATATTGCCCCCCGCATCGATCACATATCCGTTCGTATACTGAGAGCCTGGGTCACCGTTGATGAACGTTCCCTGACCTGTGTTCAGGTTAAATACTTGCGTAAGTTCGGGCTGTGCGCTTTGCACCGTAATATTCAGGACATCATTAGTTGCAAGCTTATACTCCTGGCGCTCATTGGTTACTGCTTTAGCTTGAGTACTGGAATAATCGGAATCCTGTAAATAGCTGATATCCTTGGTTGAGACACAGGAAGATAGGCCGCTCAGCAACAGGAGAGCCAACGCGTAGAAGGAACGGATCATAAAAAAATGGTGTGTTCGAAGGAGAGTAGAGTAAAGGAGAATCAAAAGCAGGAGCAAAAAGCAGGCGAAACTGTAAAAATGACAAGCTTATTTAGTACTATATAGTAAAAGTAATTCGTATTCTTTGTGATGTCAAGAAATAGTTAAATATTAATAATAAAATTTTGTACTTAACAATTCCGGGTTCTTACGGATTTACAACACTAATAGTTTTTTGACTGTGTAATAAGCACATCAAAAGCAGCTTTCCACCATTCAATCAGAGTCGTTTGGGGCAAATGTTTGTTCCAGAAAGGCGGTTCGTATACTTGTCTATGAAAATTTTGTTGGTAGAAGATGAACCCAAAGTTGCGGCCTTCTTGCAAAAAGGCTTGACGGAACAGCAGCATTCCGTAGAAGTGGCAAGTGATGGTCCTACTGGTTTGCGGCGGGCTTTGGCGGAATCTTTCGATCTGTTGATCCTAGATAATCTGCTACCGGGCCTCAACGGCTTGGATGTATGTCGGCAGGTCCGCACCCAGAACTCTGCGGTTCCCATTCTGATGCTCACTGCTTTGGGCGAAACAGATGATAAAATTCGGGGCTGGATGCCGGCGCCGACGACTATCTGGTGAAGCCCTTTGCTTTCCAGGAATTGCTGGCGCGTATTCGAGCGTTGGTGCGGCGCCGCCACGAGACCCCTTCACCGGATATTGTGCTGCGTCTGGCCGATCTGACCCTAGATCCGGGCCGCAAGCTGGTGCAGCGCGCCAATCAGACGATTCAGTTAACCGCCCGTGAGTTTGCTTTGCTGGAATACTTGCTTCGCAACCAAGAACGGGTCGTATCGCGGGTCGATATTCTGGAGCAGGTTTGGGAAACGTCCTTTGATACCGGATCCAACGTTATTGATGTCTATATCAATTTCTTGCGAAAGAAGATTGACAAGGATTTTTCGCCTAAGCTCATTCATACGCTGGTAGGAATGGGCTACGTGATGAAGGAAGAATAGGCGGGGGGCTTTTTTGGGTGCTGACTGTGTGCCCGTCACTGATTGTGCAGTAGCAGAACAGCAGTAGCGAATATTTAGTAATTTCTTATGACCATTCGGACGCGTCTGGCGCTACAGTTTGCTGCCATTCTGGCTGTCACCCTGTTGGTGTTTTCGCTGGTGATTTATTTTTTCACCTACCAATCACGCCAGGAGTTTTTTACGGCTAACCTGCTGGCCCGCACCCGTGTAGTTGCCCACGTTTATCTAGACGGCACCAACCGGACGAACGCCGCGAGTAGAGCCTCGTACCGGCGCTACCTGCGTCAATTCTATCGGACGCTGCCTGAAGAGGAAGCCCGGGTTTACGATTCGCAGAACAAGGTGGTGTTTCGGGAAGGGCAAGTCCAGCCGGAGTCGGTTCCACTAGAGTTGCTACAAGCGGTTCGCTTGAATCGGAAGCCTGTCGTTCTGGAGAAGGACTTCCGCCAGACCATTGGCGTGCTTTACCACGATGCCCAGCGCGGCGACTTTGTAGTAGTGGCTTCGTCTCTTGATACAGATAGCCAGCAGAAACTCAGTAGCTTGAAGCGAATTCTGTTGGGGGGCTTTTTGGCTTCGCTCACTATTGTAGGAATTGGGGGCTGGTTTTTCGCTCGCCAAGCACTGCGCCCCATGCAGCGCATTGTGCAGGAAGTAGATACTATCACGGCCTCCGACCTGCACCGCCGCCTGTCGCAGGCCGATGGCCAAGACGAAGTATCGCACTTGGCGCAGCGCTTCAATAGCCTGCTCGATCGGCTTGAAACGGCGTTTGCGGGTCAGCGCACGTTTGTTCGCGATGCCTCTCATGAGCTACGAACGCCTTTGGCGGCGCTAATGGGTGAACTGGAAGTTGCTCTGCTACAGGAACGAACCCCCGAAGAGTATCGGCGCACCTTACGCAGCACACTCGATGCGGCTCGCTTGCTCAGCAACCTCACCAACGGCCTGCTCCAGATAGCACGCGCCTCCGACGACCCTTCCCAAATTACGCTGGGCTTAGTCCGGCTGGAGGAGCTTTTGCTGCAAGCGCACGAAGAGATGCAGCGCCGTCAGCCGACCTGTCGTATCGACCTAGCCTTTCATGAGAACGGCAAAGCGAACCACGGTACTCCATTCGAGGTGCACGGCAACGAAGCGCTGTTGCTGGCTGCTGTGCTTAATGTGCTGGAGAATGCCTGTAAGTTCTCTCGCGGTTCCAATAAGCCCATTATAGCCACCCTCAGCACTAACGACGACCAGGTTGTACTCGAGGTGCTAGACTATGGCTTAGGGATGAATGAGGCCGACCGGCAGCAGGTATTCGTGCCCTTTTTCCGGGCTGAAACGGTGCGAAATGTACCGGGCCACGGTATTGGATTACCGCTTACCGCCAAAATAATGAGTCTGCACGGTGGGTCCGTACAGGTAGACAGCGAATTGAACATTGGTACCCGCGTGCGGCTCGATTGGCCTGTTTCCACTAAACTGAGGGTCAAAGCTTAACAAGCCGGAGTTGGGGACCTGGACGCTTAAAGTTTTTTTAATCTTATTTTAATTCTATTTTAACTGAGACTTAACGACTGAGGGATAGGTTTGTATCGTATCTAAAAGCTGTATCAGCAATAATTGCTGGCAGTTGTTGTACCTACAATGCACTCCCCCTCATGCCACAAGTTGCTTCATCTACTCCACGCGTAGCTCCGTCCGCATCTTCTCCGGAGGTGCAGCCACCACCTACCAACTACTTAAAGACACTCGGCAAAGATATTCCATCCGGTCTGGTTGTATTTCTGGTAGCGCTACCACTGTGTCTCGGAATTTCGCTCGCCTCCAATGCTCCCTTGCTGTCAGGCATTATCACGGGTATTGTAGGGGGCGTTGTGGTTTCCTGGGTGAGTGGTTCTCAGTTAAGCGTGAGTGGTCCGGCCGCGGGCCTTACAGCCATTATGATAATGGCCATTAGCACATTAGGCTCGTTTGAGGCCGTGCTGACGGCTACAGTAATAGCTGGCATTTTACAGCTCATTCTCGGCTTTGCAAAAGCGGGTATTGTTGGCATGTATTTCCCTACCTCTGTTATTCGGGGAATGCTGGCTGCTATCGGTTTGATTCTGATTCTGAAGCAGATACCGCACTTCCTAGGTGCCGATAGCGACTATTTTGAAGATCTGGACTTCTTGCAGTTTAATGGTCAGAACACCTTTTCAGCTATTGGAGCAGCCTTAGGCTCTATTAAGTTGGGATCCGCTATCATTGGTATAGTGTCGTTGCTCATTCTGTTGATGTGGGGCTCCAGCTTTATGCGCCGCCTACCATTTGTTCGTATGATACCGGGGGCTCTAATTGTGGTCATTCTCTCGATAGCCATAAACCAATTGTTGGGTGTAGTAGCTCCCGAAGTACAAGTACAATCAGGGCACTTGGTTAATCTACCCGTTATCAACTCCCTTAACGATGTAGTTGGTATCCTGCGTTTTCCAGATTGGAGTGCGTTGTCTAATGGCTCCACTTATGTTGTTGCAGCTACCATTGCTATTGTAGCTTCTCTAGAAACTCTGCTTAGCATTGAAGCAGTTGATAAGCTTGATCCGCATAAACGCCACACTCCCCAAAATCGTGAATTGAAAGCGCAAGGCGTAGGCAACCTTATTAGCGGTCTGATTGGTGGCTTACCACTTACTGCCGTTATCGTTCGGAGTTCAGCTAACATCGACGCTGGAGGGCAAACGAAGGTCTCAGCATTTTTTCACGGCTTGTTGTTGCTAGCTAGCTTACTGTTTCTGGCTGACTTCCTTAATGAAATTCCGCTGTCGGCTTTGGCTGCTGTCTTGTTGATGGTGGGTTACAAGCTTACTAAGCCCGCTTTGTATAAAACGCAATGGCGTTTAGGATTAGCCCAGTTTCTGCCTTTCATTATCACCATTGTTGCTATCCTGTTTACCGACCTATTGAAAGGCGTGTGCATAGGATTGGCTGTGGGTGTATTCTACATTCTGAAGGCTAATCTCGAGTCCGCTTACTTCTATCATCATGAGCCAAGCCAGGATCCGAACACTGTGCACCTTAAGTTGTCGGAGCACGTTTCATTCCTGAATAAGGCGAGCATCGTTACAACCTTGGATAGAATTCCTGCTGGTAAACACGTCATCGTGGATGGCACCGAATCATCGTATATTGACTATGATGTACTCGAAGCTATTCAGAACTACCGGACTACGGCAGCCGAGCGTGATATAAAGCTGGAGCTACGCAATATTCCGGAAGTAAAGCTTATCGCGCACTAATTTTAAACCCACCTTGCAATGTCAGACACCGCCCTACGCGCGGCTGTCGGACTTACCTCTACCCACCTCCAATGGAAAAGATTTTTGAAAATAACCGCATCTGGGTTGAGCAGATGAAGGCTCAGGATCCGCAATACTTTGAAAAGCTGGCTCAAGGCCAAAAGCCGCGGTACCTGTTCATCGGCTGCTCCGACTCACGTGTGCCCGCCAGCGCAATCACCGGCACCGGCCCAGGTGAGATGTTTGTACATCGCAACATCGCCAACATGGTGGTACATACTGATATGAACCTACTGTCGGTGCTTCAGTACGCGGTGGAAGTTTTGCAGGTACGCGATATTCTGGTGGTTGGCCACTACGGTTGCGGCGGTGTAGCAGCAGCAGCAGCCGGCAAACAGTATGGCCTGATTGATAACTGGCTAACTAATATTCGCGACGTTATCCGCCTGCACGAAACCGAGTTTGCAGGTATCAAGGATGAAGAAAAGCAGCTACGGCGTTTGGTAGAACTGAATGTAATTGAGCAGGTACGTAACCTGGGCAAAACCAATATCATTCAGAACGCTATGAAAGGCGATAATCCTCCTCGTTTGCACGGGTTGGTATACGATATTCGGGTTGGTTTGCTGAAAGATTTGGAAGTGGGTGAGAACATGATGGCCGACTTTGAGCACATCTATGGCACAGAGGCTATGGAGCATGCCGAAGAAGTGCTCGAAGAACAGGTAGAGGCTACGCAAGATTTAGGCACTTCGACATCCTCCGAGACAAGCAACTCCAAAAGCTAGAATAAAGAGAAAGGCCAGAGCAACGTTACTATGCATCAAGCAGCATAGGTAGCTCAGCAAATTACTCTCTTACTTAGTATCATTAGCAGCTAGTGCTTTGCGGGTGGTACTTCAAATAACCACTAGCTGACGTAAACTGAGGGGGATACGTCGGCAACTGGGAACCTCCGTGACTATTTGGTCACGGAGGTTTTTTTATGCCCAAAAAAGCCCCCAATCGCGTGTTTACCCAGTAAAAGTGCCGTAGTGAGCAGCGAACCCGTCCGTGGCGACCTGCTGGCAAAGCCTACGGCCGATTAGTGTGAGCTCGCGTCGGAGAGAGTGATAAATTTTTGGGGAGCGAATTAATAGAAAAGCTCTGCCGCGCAACACTTGCCTGTAGCGATACCGTAAGAGTGAGGAACAAATTGATCCTTACTACTATGAAAACCAAACTAAAAAAGCTTTCTGATCAGGTAATTGTAATTACGGGTGCCTCATCGGGCATTGGCCTTGTGACGGCCCGGATGGCCGCCGAAAAAGGTGCCCGACTCGTATTGGCCGCTCGTAGCGAGGATGCTTTGCAGCAACTTGTTAGGGAAATTGAAACGGCTGGTGGTCAGGCTATTTCTGTAGTGGCTGATGTTAGTAACCAGGACGAGGTGCGTCGCATTGCACAGGCTGCCCACGACCGGTTCGGCGGCTTCGATACGTGGGTGAATAACTCGGGGGTTTCGATTTATGGGAAGATAGAAGAGGTGCCCATCGAGGATATGCGCAAGCTGTTCGAAACTAATGTGTGGGGTCTGATTTACGGCTCGCTGGAAGCGGTGAAGCACCTAAAGCAGAAGGGGGGCGCCATTATCAATATTGGAAGTATTCTGTCCGAAACCACGGCCATTCTGCAAACCATTTATAGCGCCAGCAAGCATGCCGTGAAAGGTTTTACCGATGGCTTGCGTATGGAACTGGAAATGGACGAAACGCCAGTGGTAGTTACCCTCATTAAGCCATCGGCCATCGACACGCCGTATCCGCTGCACGCCAAAAACTACATGGAGCGCGAAGCTCAGCATGCGCCGCCCGCTTACGCGCCCGAAACCGTGGCCCGCGCCATTCTGCACTGCGCCGAAACGCCTGAACGCGAAATTACCGTGGGCGGTGGTGGCCGTGCTATTACGGCGCTGAACAACTGGGTGCCGGCCCTGGTAGACAAGTTTATGGAGAATGTGTTTGCCAAGCAGGAAAAGGCCGAGTATCCGCCACAGCCACTTGATCGGAATGGCCTGGACAGACCCGCTGGTACCCTGGAAGAGCGCGGCAACTATCCCGGCTACACCCGTGAGAGTAGCTTTTACACCGCCGCCACAACCCATCCGCTAGCCGCCGCTGCCCTGATTGGGTCGGCAGTGGCCATTACAGCAGCGCTGGTAGTTTCATCAAAAAACGGTAAGTCGGCCAAGCGACCTAAGCACGGCACTACCGTTTACCCCGATGGTACTCGCGAAGTGCACTAATTAGTAAATGCAAGCTTTAAAAAAGCCCCCAGACGCCTCGAAAGAGCTTCTGGGGGCTTTTTTTTGTAGAGCCAAAACCTGACTTAACAGTACCTATTCGGCGTCTTTCAACGACTGCATATCGATGACGAAGCGGTAGCGCACTTCCTTGTCCATCATCTTGTCGAAGGCTTTGTTAATGTCCTGCATCCGAATCATTTCCACGTCGGGCAGAATATTGTGTTCGGCGCAAAAGTCCAGCACTTCCTGGGTTTCGGCAATACCCCCGATAATGGAGCCAGCCACTGTACGCCGGAATTTGGCGACATCCATGTTATTGAGCGGCTTCTTGTACTCGCCCAGCAGCCCCACCGCTACTACGGCTCCATCTAGGTTGAGCAGGCTCACGTAGTCATTGATATCGTACTCGTCAGGGATGGTGTTGAGGATGAAGCTGAAGCTGGCCTCGTGCTGTTTCATGGCGTCGGCATCCGTCGAGAACAGAACGTTGTCGGCGCCCATTGCTTCGGCGTCGGCTTGCTTGTCTTTAGACGTAGTAATAGCCGTAACGTTGGCTCCCAGCGCTTTGGCTAGCTTCACGGCCATGTGGCCCAAGCCACCCAAGCCCACTACGCCTACCTGATCGCCAGCTTTTACCTTCCAGTGTTTCATGGGCGAATAGGTAGTGATGCCCGCGCAGAGAATAGGCGCCACGGCACTGATTTCGAGGCTATCCGGAATGCGGAGTAAAAACGATTCCTTCACCGTCATGTTGGTGGAGTAGCCGCCAAAAGTGTTAGCGCCGCTGCCATCCGGCTTCATCGGGCCATTGTAGGTTGCAGTCCAGCTCACCGGGCCCTGGCAATAATTTTCCTCGCCGTGCTGGCAAGGCTGACACTGCCCACACGAGTCAATCATGCAGCCCACGCCCACGATGTCGCCGGCTTTGAACTTGGTGACGCCGCTGCCTACTTCCGTCACGCGGCCTACTACTTCGTGGCCGGGCACACAGGGGTATATGGTATTGCCCCAATCGTTTTTTACCTGGTGCAAATCGGAGTGGCACACGCCGCAGTACAGAATATCAAGATGAACCTCATCGGCTTGAGGCAAGCGCCGCTCAATTTCCATGGGCGAGAGGCCGCTAAAAATAGAGTTGGTGGCACCGTAGGCTTTGGTTTTAATAGTTTCCATAGAATAGATAAGAAGGTTGTTTGGGAGGTGGAAATGAGGGACGTATGTGCCAACGGCCGCGGGGCGTTGGGTACTGAGGAGTTACGGCTGCCTAAGCGTAGGGTTGATCAGTATAAATCTCAATAGCAGCCGCTTTTAACAGCACACGCCGAACGACCTTTTAGCGCGTTATCTTTGTTGAGCCTGAACTGAGCCCATTCAGCGAACTTTGTATTGTCAGCAAGAAATACCGATTTGAAAGTCTGCATTGCCGAAAAGCCCAGCGTAGCCCGCGAAATAGCCAACGTACTAGGTGCCAACCGGCGCATGGATGGCTATTATGAGGGCAACGGCTACCAGGTCACCTGGACGTTTGGGCACTTTTGCCAGCTGCGCGAGCCCGAGGATTACCGCCCCGAGTGGAAGCGCTGGAGCATCCACGATTTGCCCATGATGCCCGACTCCTTCGGCATCAAGCTCATGCGCCGCGACGACGGCGTGGTGCGCCAGTTCAACGTGATTAAAAACTTGCTCGCCAGCGCCGAGGAAGTCATCAACTGCGGCGACGCGGGGCAGGAGGGGGAAGTGATTCAGCGCTGGGTGCTCACCGAGGCTAAATACCGCAAGCCCTTCAAGCGCCTCTGGATTTCGTCACTGACAGAAGAAGCTATCCGCCAAGGCTTTGCCAACTTGCGCGAAGGCTCCGAGTTCGACCGTTTGTACCAGGCTGGCAAGAGCCGCGCCGTGGGCGACTGGCTGCTGGGTTTGAACGCCACGCGCCTGTTTACGCTCAAATACGCCGCCGGACAGAAGCAAGTGCTCAGCATTGGCCGGGTGCAAACGCCCACGCTGGCCCTGCTCGTCGACCGTTACCACGAAATTCAGAACTTCAAGCCCGAGCCGTACTGGGTGTTACGCACGGAGTATCGGGGCACCATGTTTAGCCACGTCGCGCCGCTCAAAAAAGGCAAAGGCGACGACGATGAGCCGGATGAGAAAGCTCGCCTGAAAGCGCGCGGCTACTTCGTGAGTCAGGAAGAGGCCGATGCGGCCTTGGCGGCGGTGCGGGGGGCAATTTTCACCGTCACCAACGTTGAAATCAAGAAGGCTCTCGAAACGCCGCCTTCCCTCTTCGACCTGACATCGTTGCAGGTGCAGTGCAATAACCAGTTGGGGCTCTCGGCTGAGGATACGCTCAAAACCGTGCAGAGTCTCTACGAGAAGAAAGTAGTCAGCTATCCGCGCGTTGATACCACGTTTCTGCCTGATGATCAGTACCCTAAAATTGCCGGCATCATGCGTGGGTTGGGGGGCTATTCTGGCCTGACTGCGCCCTTGCTGCAAGGAAAAATTCGGAAGCCGACGAAGGTTTTTAACAACAATAAAGTCACCGACCACCACGCCATCATCCCGACGGGCGCGAGTGCCGGCGGCCTGGGCGGCTCCGAAAGCAGCGTGTACGATATCATCGTGCGCCGCTTTCTGGCTGCCTTTTATCCCGATTGCGAAGTCAGTAACACGATTGTGACTGGTGAAGCCGCTGCGCATCCGTTCCGCGTGCGGGGCCGACAGATTCTCAATCCCGGCTGGCGCGTGGTGTACGGCGACCCGGAGAAACAGCAAGCTCCCTCGGCGCCCAAGGCTGCTGGTGAAGGCGACGACGATGTGGTGAGCACCGTGCTGCCGTCGTTTACCCAAGGCGAAAATGGCCCCCACAAGCCCCGCCTCGACCAAAAAGTAACTCAGCCGCCCCGCGAATACTCCGAGGCGATGCTACTGCGCGGCATGGAAACCGCCGGCCGCAACGTGGACGACGAAGAATTGCGGCAGGCCATGAAGGAAAACGGCATCGGGCGCCCCAGCACCCGCGCCGCCATCATTGAAACGCTATTCAAGCGTGGCTACATCCGCCGCGATAAAAAGAAGATTCTGCCCACGCCCACCGGCGTTGAGCTGATTGGTCTCATTCGCAACCCCACCCTGAAATCGGCGGAGCTGACCGGCCAGTGGGAGCAGAAGCTGCGCCAGATTGAAGCCGGCAACCTTGACTCTGACCAGTTTTTGGGTGAACTGAAAACACTGGTGCGCGAGATGGTGCTGGAGGTGAAAGCTGATGGCTCGGGGCGTGGTATCAGCGTTAGTGGGCCGGGAAATACAGCCACTGGGGGGCAAAAAGTTACTGCACCAGCGGGCAAAACGCCCCCCACAACCGCCTCGCCAGCCGTGCCGGGAAGCTTAGGCACTTGCCCGGCTTGCGGACAAGGTCATGTAATGCGGGGCAAAACGGCTTTCGGTTGCTCGCGCTGGCGGGAAGGATGCGCCATGCGCCTGCCCGGTCAATTCGAAGGTAAAAACCTGACGGATAAGCAAGTATCAGCTTTGCTCACGAAAGGCCGCACACCCGTCATCAAAAGCTTTATCGACGACGTGGGCCAGAAGTTCGATGCGGCCGTGCGCCTGACGCCCCAGCATACGCTGGAGCTGGTGCGCGCCGCCGAAAGCAAGCCCGCTACCACCGAAGCCCCGCAGCAAATTCCGTGTCCGGTGTGCCGCTTAGGTACGATGTTGCGCGGCAAGGCGGCCTACGGCTGCTCCCGCTTCCGCGAAGACTGCCAGTTTCGGGTGCCGCTGGAGCTGTGTGGACGTATGCTCACGGAGGCACAGATAGCGCAGCTCCTGCGGCGGGGCAAAACGGGCGTTATTCGTGGCTTCACCTCTCAGCGTACCGGCCAGAAGTTTGAAGCCGCCCTACAATTAGCCGGTGATAAGGTGGAGTTTGTATTTGAGAAGAAGTAAGCAACTCAACACTAGCAACCTCCAGCGTCGCAATCAAGTATTTCTGCTTATGCCCATCGGTAAACTGCTCGTACTTCTCGGCCTCGGATTGGCGCTGCTGGGGGGCTTTTTGTGGCTTGGCGGCGGCAGTTGGTTCAGCTGGTTTGGCCGCCTTCCCGGCGACGTGCGCGTGGAGCGCCCCGG
Source organism: Hymenobacter radiodurans (assembly GCF_004355185.1). Classification (NCBI taxonomy): domain Bacteria; kingdom Pseudomonadati; phylum Bacteroidota; class Cytophagia; order Cytophagales; family Hymenobacteraceae; genus Hymenobacter; species Hymenobacter radiodurans. Next base: position 3,293,218 of record NZ_CP037922.1, on the reverse strand, counting down.
CTTCCGGCTTTATATGCCATTCGTATCGATGCTGCTAATCAGCGTACTGTTGAGCCTGATTATGTGGCTCGTGCGGCGCTTAGGTAGTTGAATGAACCAAAAAGGCCGTCGTGCAGAGACGAAGCTCACGCATGACGGCCTGTAATTCGGAGAAGCGCAAGATTCAACCGCGTGCTGGCTCGGGAAGTGCTTGGGTGCCCGGGGCGGTACCGTAGTGCACAATATTCTCTACCATGCCCTTGAAGATGATAAAATGGAAGGGCACAAGCGAATACCAATAGAGCCGCCCAGCTAAGCCACGTGGCCGAAATGCGGCAAGTTGCTCCAGGCGGTGGCCGCCGGTGGCCTCATCCGGCACGATGCGAAACTGCAACCACGCTTCCCCAGGCAACTTCATCTCAGCGTAGAGCAATAAACGCCGGCCCGGACGGTCGGCGACGAGCACGCGCCAGAAGTCGAGCTGGTCGCCGGCGCGTAGATCGGTGGGGGAGCGGCGGCCCCGGCGGAGGCCCACGCCGCCCGCAAACTTATCGAGCAAGCCTCGCACACGCCAAAGCCAGTCGACCTTATACCAACCACGTTCGCCGCCGATGCTCCACACGTTTTGCAGCACCTCGTTGGGGTCGCGGGTAAAGGCCATTTCCTGTCGGTCGAAGAGCATGCCGTTCTGCGGGATCTGCACGAAGTCCATGTAGTTGCGCTCCATCACGCCACTGCTCAGCGCATCGGTCCAACTGCTGATAACTTCGTTCTGCTCAATGCGAGTAAAAGCCAGCTTCAACGCTTCGGCGTAGCCCATGCACTCGTGCTTTATTACTTGCGAAATGCTGCGCTTGGTAGCCACAATGGTGTCATTGCGTAGGCTGTCTACTAGGCTTTGCGCCAGCGAAAAGGTGGTACTGGTCACCAGAAATAGCCACAGCGACGACAAGCGCGGCGTGAGAACTGGCACCGTCAGGATGTAGCGGCGGTAGCCGCGCACTTCGGCCAGGCCCAGCAGCATCTGCTTGTAAGTCAATACATCAGGTCCGCCAATATCAAAGCTTTGCCCCAGGCAAGCGGGATTGTCAAGTACGGCGGTCAGGTAAAACATTACGTCGCGCACCCCGATGGGCTGGCAGCGGGAGTTAAGCCAGCGCGGCGTTATCATCACCGGCAGTTTCTCCACCAAATCTCGGATTATCTCGAACGACGCCGATCCCGACCCAATAATAATACTAGCTCGAAGCACCGTAAGCGCCGCCTTTTCAGCTTTCTGAAGCACCTTTTCCACCGCCCGACGCGAGCGAAGGTGCGCCGAAAGCCCGCGGTCATTGGCAATACCGCTGAGGTAAATAACCTGCCGCGCCGACGTACGGTTGATATACTGGGTAAAATTCTCGGCCGATTGACGTTCCGCTAGCACAAAATCCTGGTCGCCGCCGCTCATGGAATGCACTAGGTAATACGCTACATCAATATCAAGCGGCAAATCCTGCAAAGATGTTGGCTGGAGCAAATCGCCCTGCGCCACCGTGATTTGCGTCCGCAGGCGCTCGGGTGGCGTAAACCGCCGCGCGTCGCGCACCAGACACACTACGCTATGGCCAGCCTCCACCAACAGCGGCAGCAGGCGCTGGCCGATGTAGCCATTGGCACCAGTGAGCAGAATTTTCATGGGCAGGAGCATAAGGTGAGACAAAAGGAGAACCGCTGAGTTACTCGTTAGTTGTAAAGCCGGTCTTACCCCACATTTTGGCTAACATTGCAGCCGCTTTCCACATCCTATTTCTATGGCTGCTCCCCTTACCTCTCGTTTCTGGCTTTGGCTTTGGCTGTTCGTGCTCGGGGGGCTTTTTTGGTGGGAATTGGAAGTTGGGGGCCACTGGAAAGCAGTGAGGCGCGCTACGCCGAAATTGGCCGTGAGATGCTGGTCACCGGCGACTGGCTCCACCCGCGCCTGTTGGGTATTCAGCACTTCCATAAACCTCCTTTTACGTATTGGCTCACCGCCGCCAGCCTGACCATTTTTGGCCCCCACGCGGCCGGAGTGCGTATTTTGCCCGTGCTGGCTGTGCTGCTGCAAGTGCTGCTTATGTATAAGCTGGGCGAGCTGTTATTTAAAGGCGACCGGGCCCGCGCCCTGGCGGCAGCTATTGTGTATGGTTCCTTGCCTGTAGTACTTATTTCCGCCCTCAACGTGACGACCGATGCTTATCTGGCCACATTGGAGTTGGCGGCTACCTACGGCATACTGCGCTACTACGCTGGGGGGCAAATTCGGTGGCTGTACCTATTCTGGCTAGGTTTGGGTCTGGCTTTTCTGACCAAAGGCCCGGTAGGCTTTATCCTACCGCTGATGGCTATTATCAGTCATTACTTCAAGCAGAATTCCGAGCAAAAGCAAGCCCGTCGCCGTTTCACAGTGCATCACCTGCTAGGGTTTGGGCTGTTTGTGCTGGTGGGGCTCAGCTGGTATTTGTACTTGGTAGCCGAGAATCCCGCTTTCATTCGATACTTCTTATTTGAGCATACCGTCGAGCGCTTTGCCAATGCTAACACGTTTAATCGGGCAAAGCCGTGGTGGTTTTACCTAGTGCTGGCACCCGCTACCAGCTTGCCATGGTCGGTGGCGTTACTAGCGCAAGTGGTACGTATTCGTTGGGCTGAAGTACCGCAAATCTGGCGCAATGTGCTCATTTTCTGGGTGCTGATTCCGTTGGTGTTTTTCTCGCTGTCCAGCTCTAAGCTGCTCCTGTATGTGCTGCCGATCTTCCCCGGCATGGCCCTGCTGACGGTTTATTACCTGGGGCGCTGCAATGAGGCGCAACTGTTTCGTTGGTACGTGGGCATTGTGGCTTTTTTTGGTGTTCTACTTGGCGTGCTATGTTTGGCACCCGTGCTGGCCGCAGCCTTTAATTCGCCCTTCACCTTGCGGCCGTTTATGGCTGCTGTACCAGCGGCTGGCGTAGTAGTGCTGGTAATTACGCTCACACTTTGGGAGCAGGTGCGCGTTGCGCCCCGTTTGCTGGCCGCAGCTGCTATTTTCACTCTCACGCTGCTGCTGGCCGCAAAGCCCATTCTGCACCAAAATGAGCTGGCCGCCAACGGCACACGTCCGTTGGCGGATTTGCTGCGCCAACGCAAACTCACAGAACGGCCCGTACTGGTGTACAATGAGCTATTACCATCGCTGGCGTTTGAGCTGGGCAAACTGCCTGTTTCGTTGAATGACGGCAACCACAACCTCAACCGCGAAACGCAGTTTGAAACCGATAAACGGTGGCAGCAAAACCTGATTTACCTCGCCGATTCTACCCAACTCCCGACTCTTACTTGGATGCTCCGGCAACGGCCGGTGCTCCTTGTGAAAGGCGAACTGAGTCCCGAGCGGCAGTGGCTGCGGCCGTATTTTAAGCAGCACGAAAAGCTGGGAAAATGGACCGTTTGGTATTAGAGAAAAGCTGCTCGGCCTAGGGTTTGATGAGATGGTCAAGCTTCGGAACGGCTGGCTCCTCTCTGCTACCAACCAAAAAAAGCCCCCCAGAGAATTTCTGAGAGGCTTTCTTCACTTATAGGCTGCTTCCATTTAAACGTATATCGCCTCAGCCTTCTCCCGCAGGTTGTAGGCTGAACTCATGACCTCGCCATACGCGCCCGCCGAACGCAGCGCCACCAAGTCGCCGCGCTTCGTTTCGGGCAAAGGCACGGCACGACCAAAGGTATCCGATGACTCACAGATCGGGCCCACTACGTCATACGGCTGAATTTCGCCCTGGCTGCTGAGGTTTTGAATATGATGATGGCTCCCGTATAAAGCTGGCCGAATAAGCTCGGTGAGGCCCGCGTCGAGAATAGCGAACTGCGTTTGCTGACTCTTTTTAACGTACAAAACCCGACTTACCAGCGTGCCGCTTTGAGCCACAATAGCGCGGCCCAACTCCACGTGCACCTGCTGGCCCGGCCGCCGAATCAGGTGCTGTTCAAAGGTGCGGAAGTATGCCTCAAAATCGGGAATCGGGTTCGTATCGGGGTCGTTGTAGTCGATGCCCAAGCCGCCGCCCACGTTGAGATGAGGCAAGTGGTGACCTTGCTCTTCGAGCCAGGTTTGTAACTCGTTTAACTTTTGACTAAGCTCGGCAAATACCGCCAAATCAGTGATTTGCGAGCCTATATGCGCGTGCAGCCCTACCAGCTCCAGATTGGACATCGTTGCTAGCTGCTCCACTACGGCTGACAAATCGGCGAGTCCGATACCGAATTTATTGGCTTCCAGTCCGGTCGTAATGTAGTGGTGGGTTTGCGCATCCACGTTCGGATTCACGCGCAAGGCCACTCGCGCCCGCCGATTTTGCCCCCCAGCCAGCTCATTCAGTACCTCCAGCTCCTGCGCCGACTCCGCATTGAAGCACCAGATATCCGCCGCCAGCGCCCGCTTGATTTCTGCGTCCGTTTTGCCTACACCCGCAAATACAATGTCTTGGGGGGCAAATCCGGTGTCGAGGGCGCGCTGTACTTCGTTGGCGCTCACGCAATCGGCCCCGAGGCCGTGCGCCTGTATGAGCCGCAGAATGGGCTCATTGGCATTGGCTTTCAGCGCGTAATGCACATGAAATCCCCGCGGACGCGCCGCCTGTTGCACTGCTTCTAGCGTGCGCGTCAGCAATCCTAAGTCGTAATGATAGAAAGGCGTAGGGCGGGAGAGAAGCTCGCCGGAAAGAGAAAAAGACATTGTGAAAACAGTAAACCGAAAAGTCAGCCCTAATTAGAGTTAGAGAGCTAGTTTCCCTCCGCAGCTGAGGAGGGGCTAGGGGTGGTTGAAGACGTCAGAACAAGACTAGAAGTAAAAACTAGAGTTAGTAACTGTTGAACGATTGCCAACCACCCCTAACCCCTCCTCAGCTGCGGAGGGAAACTAGCTCTCTAACTCTCTAGTAAATAAATAGGTGACATCCTGACTACCGCTGAAACAACCCCGCGTTCAACGCCTTAAGTGTCCGCGTTTTATCCGCAGTGTGCACCAGTAAGCTGATATTGTTCGGGGAGCCGCCGTAGGAAATCATCCGGAGGGGAATATCGCCTAACGCATTGAACACCAGCCGAGCTGAACCGTGGTTTTCCTGAATAAGGTTGCCCACGAGACAGATAATGGTTTGGTTTTCATCAATCTCCACGCTGCCAAAATCGCGTAGTTCGGCCAGGATTTCGGCTAAGTGAGTAGCGTCGTCGATGGTCAGCGATACGGCCACTTCTGAGGTCGTAATCATATCGATGGGCGTGCGATAGCGCTCAAATACCTCGAACACGCTGCGCAGAAAACCGTGCGCCAGCAACATACGGCTCGACTTGATTTTGATAGCCACCAAGCCATCTTTCGCGGCCACCGCTTTAATGGCTTCTGACCCGGTTGTGCTGGAAATAAGCGTGCCGGGTGCTTCGGGCTGCATCGTGTTGAGCAGCCGCACCGGAATATTGTACTGGCGCGCTGGCAGCACAGAGCTGGGATGCAGAATTTTAGCGCCGAAATAAGCTAGCTCGGCCGCCTCATCAAACGACAGCTCGCGAATAGGGTAGGTACCTTCCACTACACGCGGGTCATTGTTGTGCAAGCCGTCGATGTCCGTCCAAATCTGAATTTCGTCTGCGTCGGCCGCTGCCCCGATAAGCGAAGCGGAGTAGTCAGAGCCGCCGCGCTTAAGGTTGTCAATGTCGCCTTTGGCATTGCGACAAATGTAGCCTTGCGTGATAAACAGCTTTTGACCGGCGTGGGGGGCTAATTGTTGGGCCAGATGCTCCCGAATATAGGCGTCGTCGGGCTCGTCGTTGGCATCGAGGCGCATAAACTCCAGGGCGGGGAGCAACACGGCATCCTGGCCGCGCACCGCCGTCAGGTAGCGGTGAAACAGCAACGTGCTCAGCAGCTCACCCTGCGCCAGAATCACCCGCTCGCCCGAGGTCGACAGGGGCTGACGCATCAGGTTAAATATCGTTTTGAAGCACGAACTTATATGACCAATAGCTTCGTCGGCCACGGCTGGCTCGGGCAGTAACTCGCGGGCTACCATCAAGTAATGCTGGCGCAGAATCTCGGTCTGAGACGTAGCAGCCTGGATTTCCCCTTCAAACAGCAGCTTTGCAATAGCAACCAACGAATTGGTAGTGCCCGACATAGCCGACAGTACCACAATGCGCGGCTCAGAACTTTGAATTAGGTCGGCTACAGAATGCATCCGCGCCGCCGACCCGACGGACGTACCGCCAAACTTGAGAATTCTCATGAAAAATATTGAGCGTAGGAGCCCCAAGGTACGGCCCAAGCATCAAGATGTGAAATGATAGGTTGCCTGGGGGGCTTTTTTACAGATCTGAAGGCAATAGACACAGCCAAACCTTACACGATGCAGGAGCCCATCTTTTGGTTGGTCAACTGACTGGGCTTACGCAACTCTTTCAATTCAATGGTTACTATATTTAACCTAATCCCAACCCTAAACGCTCTGCTCATGAAACCGTGTGTTCTCCTTACTATTCCTTTCCTCAGTGTAGCCTGTGTGCTTGGGGCCAACACTTCTGTTCAGGCCCAGCAGGCGCTCCGTATTCCGGTGGTCAGCCCGGCCGTGCGTATTCATCATGATTTCTCGGTTTCCTTCGTAGAACTAAGCTATTCGCGTCCCTCCAAAAAAGGCCGTGAGATTTTTGGCAAACTGGAGCCTTATGGCCAGGTGTGGCGCACGGGCGCAAATACCAACACCAAAATTCGCTTCGGAGAAGAAGTGAAATTTGGCGGCCAAACCGTGCCAGCGGGCACTTATGCGTTGTTCAGTATTCCGGGCGCCAAGGAATGGACATTTATTTTGAACCGGGATACGGCGCAATGGGGCGCCTACACTTACAAGCCCGAGATGGACGTGGTGCGCGTAAAAGCCGTGCCTACCGCTCTGCGCGACCCGGCCGAAACGATGAGCCTGACGCTGGAAAACCTAAAGCCATCGGCCGCCGACCTTACCTTGCGCTGGGATAAAACCCAGGTAAGCGTGCCCCTCACCGCCGACTCCGATGCGCAAGTAGAAGCCCAAATCGCGCAGGCTATGCAGGGGGAGAAAAAGCCTTACATCACGGCCGCGCAGTATTACTACAACAATAATAAAGACCTTAACAAAGCCCTCACTTGGCTGGATGCATCCATCAAACAGCAACCCAGCTATTACGCCTACTATTGGAAGGCTCGAGTGCTGCACAAAGCCAAGCGCCCCGACGAAGCCACCGCAGCCGCCAAGCAATCATTGGAACTAGTAAAAACAGAGAAAACGCCGTCAATCAAAGAGGAATACATTCGTCTAAACCAGCAGCTCCTAGCCGATATTGGGGCCAAGAAATAAGGTGACCTGAACATCACTGCGACGAATTCCTAATGAACAAAAAGCCCCCAGAAATCTTCTGGGGGGCTTTTTGTATTGTCAGGCATTGCGAACTGCGGTTCACCGCTAGACTACAGGCGTTTGAGGCGCAGTGGGAGCCGATGGCGCGGGCGGTGCTTCCTGGCGCAAGGATTCGTTATCCCAGCCTTCATCTACTTCCCGCAGGTTCTCGTTGGCGGCGTCGAAGTGGAGCAGCTGTTCCAGTTCCTGAATACGCTGGCGGGCGGTGCTGAAGTAGGTTTTCCGGTCTTTGTGCACGGCGGCCAACTCGCGCATGGCCAGCTCATCGTGGCGCAGGAAAGTGCGGGCAGCTCGTTGGGCATGGTAGGCGCGCACGCCCAGCAGGCGTAAGGCGTCTACACCCAGTCGCAAGGAACTGTCTACCGTTTCGCGGTACACGTCGGTCAGGCCGGCTTCAATAAATCCGTAGGCGTCGGGGCGGTCGTGGGCGCGCACCAGGATGCGCAGGTGGGGAAAGTGGCGCCGCACCAGCTCCACCAATTCCAGCGCCCGCTCCGACGAATCGAGGGCAATAATGATGACTTTCGCTTGACTAGCGCCAGCCGCGTGCAGCAAATCGTAGCGGGACGCATCGCCGTAGTACACGCGCAGGCCCAGTTGGCGCAGCGTTTCTACGCGGTCTGCGTCAAAATCCAGCACGGTAGTACCGATGTCATTGGCGCGTAAAAAACGCCCCACAATGTTGCCATACCGTCCAAAGCCGGCAATGATGACGGGGTTCTTCTCCTCAATAGCATCCGCTTCCCGCTCCGGCGCGGCCGGTGGCCCCAGCCGCGGCTGAATGACCCGTTCGTTAAGCAAGAAAACCAGGGGTGTAAGGGCCATGCTGATAGCCACCACGGCCGTAGCAATGCTGGTAATGCGCTGATCCAGAATGCCATTTTGATTGGTAAAGGAGAGCAGCACGAAAGCAAACTCCCCAATCTGGCTCAGCCCCAATGCCAGGGTCACGTTCTGGGCCCTGTTACCGGTGAAGCGTTGCCCCAAGACCAGCAGTACCGCCGTCTTGACAAGCATAATGGCCAGCACAGCCCCTGCTATCAGCAACGGATTTTCACGGATTAGTCCGAAATCAATGGCCGCGCCCACCGACATAAAAAACAAGCCCAGCAACAAGCCTTTGAAGGGGTCGATATCGCTCTCAATTTCGTGCTTGTACTCGCTGGTCGCCAGCACCACGCCCGCTACAAAGGCCCCCAGCGCCGGGCTCAAACCCACTAGCTCCATCAGTAAAGCCACGCCGCCCACCAGCAGCAACGCTGTAGCTATAAACACTTCGCGCAAACCGCTCCGGGCCACCAAGCGAAATATCGGTCGCATACCGTACTTACCCAGCACCACCACGCTAACTACTGCCAGTACCAATGCTAGGGCACGCAGCCAGCCTGGGGCCGAGGCCAACAAGTTATGGTCAGCGGCGGCCGCCTCGCCAGCCGCGGCGGGCTGCATAGCCAGCAGCGGCAAAATGGCCAGAATCGGGATGACGGCAATATCCTGGAACAGCAGCACGGAGAACGTGCCTTGTCCGGCCGGCGTGCCCAACTGGTTCTGCTCTTTGTAGGTCTGCAACACAATGGCCGTCGACGACATAGCCAGAATAAGGCCGAGCGCCAGAGCAGGTTTCCACTCGATGCCCGCCACCATAGCTAGTCCCGCCAAAGCAAGCGACGTCACCACCACTTGCAGACCACCGAGCCCGAGAATAGGCGTACGGAGCTTCCAGAGCAAAGCCGGCTCCAACTCCAGACCCACCAGAAACAGCATAATCACGACGCCAAACTCGGCTACGTGCATCACGTCCTGGCCCTCCTCGCCAACCAGTCCCAGCACAGCCGGCCCAATGACCATCCCAGCCAGCAGATACCCCAGCACCGAACCCAACCCGAAGCGCTTCGCCAACGGCACAAACAGCACCGCAGCCGCCAGATACACCAACGCTTGCAGCAATACAGACTGACTCATAAAGCTGTGATTTAGTTGGCCAAATCCGTAAGAACCGGCGTCTGTAAAGTAGCGTATTCAGTGACTTGACCCGTGGCCAGCAACGTCAGCAACTCGCGGTAGCGAAGGGCTGCGGCATCAATCTCCGCATCGGTGATGCGCAGTGAGCCGTGCACCACAAAGGGGGGCAAATATTGCATCTTGCACAGCCGGGCCGTCTGCTCGAAAGGGGCTAGCAGCTGCTGGATAGTGTAGCGGTTGGAACCCGTTTCCTGATAAGCTTCCTGCTTGCCGCCAGTGGTAATAGCATTCAGCATCTGCTTGCCAGCCAAAGCGTTGCCGGTGCGCCCGTAGGCCCAGCCGTGTTCCAGCACCAAGTCTTCCCACTGCTTGATTAAAGCCGGCGAGCTGTACCAATAAAACGGGTGGTGCAACACAACAACCTCATGAGCCAACAGCAATTCCTGCTCCCGATGCACATCAATGTCGAAGTCAGGATACTGCTCGTACAAATCGTTGACCGTCACAAAATCCAGCGATTCTACCGCCGCAATCAGCCGCCGGTTCACCCTAGATTTCTCCAAAGCCGGATGCGCAAACTGTATCAGGATACGAGCCATGAGCTAGAGATAAGAAGTAGCGTAAGTATCGAAGCAAGTTATAAGATTCACGACAAGAGGGCACAATAACACTAAAGGCAGCCGATCTAACTAAGCTTGGAGCAACTGAAGTTTCTGGATTTGCAGTGTATAAAAAAGCCCCCCAGATGCAAGGTCGGGAGGCTTTTTTCGTGAGTTACTGCTTCTTCAGCTTCCGCAACTCCTCCCGCGTCGCGGGTTTCAGGCTGATGGCCGTGCCGCCGCCGGGAGCGAGTTGGAGAGGCAATTGGGTACGGCTGTCCACTAGCACTTGCCGGATTTGGTAGGCCATGGGGTTCTTTTCCCAGTCGGCATCCCTGGCGTCGGCGTAGATGGTGGCGGTGTAGGGGGCCTTGGGGGGCAAAAAGTCAAGCTTCACGGTCTGGCGGCGGGCCTGCTCGTCGGTGATGGCGCCCAGGTACCACTCGTCTTTGCCCTTGGCTTTGCGGGCCGTGATGATGTAGTCGCCGGGCTCGGCGGCCAGAATGCGGGTGTCGTCCCAATCCACGGGCACGTCCTTGATGAACTGGAACGCGTCGAGGTGCTGCTCGTAGGCTTCGGGCAGGTCGGCGGCCATTTGCACGGGGCTGTACATCGTCACGTAAAGGGCCAGCTGCTTGGCTAGCGTGGTGTGCACCTGGCGGCCTTTGTTGGCCGTGGGGTTCCAGGATTCGAGTTTAATCTGGAAGATGCCCGGCGTGTAGTCCATGGGGCCGCCCATGAGGCGGGTGAAGGGCAAAATAGTCTCGTGCTCAGGCGGATTGCCGGTGCTCCAGGCATTGAATTCGTTGCCACGAGCAGCTTCCGAAGCCAGCCAGTTGGGGTACGTGCGATGCAAGCCCGTCAGTCGCACCGACTCGTGCATATCCACCATAATCTGCTGCTGGGCCATGTTGGCGGCGGTGCGGTTGTAGTGGTTCACCATCCACTGCCCATCGTGGTGCTCGCCGCGCGGAATAATGCGGCCCACGTAGCCGGTTTTCACAGCGTCGTAGCCGTGCTCTTTCATGAAGCGCAACGCGGTTTCCTGGCGGCGCTCGTAGTTGGTCACGGAGCTGCTGGTTTCGTGGTGCATCATCAGCTTCACGCCCTTGCTGGCGGCGTAGCGCTGCAACTCTTTTACATCAAAATCGGGGTAGGGCGTCACAAAGTCGAACACCTCCTCCTTCCAGTTATTGGCCCAGTCTTCCCAACCCACGTTCCAGCCTTCCACCAGCACGCTTTGCAGGCCGTGCTTGGCGGCAAAATCGATGTAGCGCTTTACGTTGGCCGTGTTGGCACCGTGTCGGCCGTTGGGTTTTAGCGCGTTCCAATTAGTGGTAGCCAGCTTGAGGTTGCTGGTGTCGGCGTAGTTCCAGCTGGCTTTGTTGACGTGCATTTCCCACCACACCCCCACAAACTTCTGGGGCTTAATCCAGCCCGTATCCGTGATTTTGCTTGGCTCGTTTAGGTTCAGAATCATCTTGGAGGCCAGCACCTCGGGCGCTTTGTCGCTGACCACGATGGTGCGCCAGGGCGTGTGCTCAGGCGCTTGCAGATACGCCTTGGCGCCAGTGGCTGAGGGCACGAGCTGGCTGGTGAGGCCGAAGGTTTTGGTGTCCACGTTCAGCATCATGGCCGGGTAGTTCACCAGCGCCGCCTCGTGAATATTCAGGTACAGCCCGTCCTGAGTCTTCAGCATCAGCGGCGTCTGCACGCGCTGGGGGGCAGATTTCAGTTGAATGGCCTCAATAGGCGTGGTATTTACCTCGCTCAGTCGGGTGGTGCTGTAGGTGTACTCGTTGGAGTCGTAGTCGCCCGGAATCCAGAAGGTTTTGTGGTCACTGGTGAGGTTAAACTCGGTGTTTTCCTCCTGCACAGTGAAGTAGGTGAAGCCCGGCTGAGCCGGAAACTCGTAGCGGAACCCCAGCCCATCATCATACAGCCGGAAGCGCACCACCAACTGCCGATTCTTCGCAGCGGCCTGCTGCAACGTCACGGCCAGCTCCTTGTAGCGGTTGCGAATCTGTTTTACCTCGCCCCACACCGGCGCCCACATCTCATCCGTCGCCGACGAGTCGATTTTGGCAATGGTAAGGCCTTTATCAAAGCCCGGCTGGTTTTGAAGCAGAACCGCCAAGCGGCTGGGCTTTATAACAGGCTTTGTACCGAACCGGAGTTGATATGTGGGCTCGCCTGTGGGGCTGAGCTGGAAGTTTAGCGTGAGCTTGTTGGCTGGAGAGTGAAGGGTTTGAGCCAGAGCCGGGATGCTCAGACATGCAGTTAGCAGCAGAAGGGTAGTTTTTTTCATGAGCTACATTATCGCATTCGCTTAAGTTGAATTGCGAACTTGACTGGTATGATTGCTACTGAATAAGTGAAGTTAGTTGCGCAAAATCAGGTATTGATAAGGCTGCAAGTTAAGCTGAGTGGTCATGGTCAAAGGCTGCCCACTCAAGGCATTGAGCCAAGGCGAGTTGACGAGACTGGTGGGTACCTGATAGTTAATAGCAGTATTGCGAAGATTGACTAGCACCAGAACCTTCTCATTGCCAACAGTTTTCGTGAACACGCACACATCGTCGCTGCTGTATGAGGTAAGCGCCCCATTGCGCACGGCGTCGCTGGTGTTACGGAAGCGGAGGATGCTTTTGTAATCCCTGGTTACGGTCGGGTTGAGCGACCAATCAATCGTGCGGCGCGCGCCCATGAAAGGCAATCGGGTGGGAAATCCTACTTCCTGTCCGTTGTAAATCATGGGCGTACCGCGCATGTAAGCGGCCACCACAAAGGCGGCCATAGCGCCTTGCTGACCGTTGAATAGCTCCTGCGGCGTGCCTTCCGAACTGTTGATATCGTGGTTGGAGGTGTAGCGCAACATACGGGCGCCGGCCGGAGCGTTGGCATAATTCGCCTCGTTGAGATTGTCGAGGAGCTTGACGCTGGACCGCTTGGCGAAAATATCCTTCATGGTGTTCAAGAAATCGAACCCATAGCGGAGGGGAAAACCAGCCTGGAAATAGTAGGTCTTATCCGATCCTTCGGCAATTAAAAGGAGCTTGTGCGTGCTAATCGAGTTGAGGTTGCTGACGGCCTCGGTGAGAAACTCATAGGTCGGGCCGTCGGCGTAGTCGATGCGGTAGCCATCAATATTGGCCTGGAAAACCCAATACCGCATGGCCTGAATCATGGCTGCTCGCATGGAGGCATTGGCAAAGTTTAGTTGGGCCACATCGGTCCAACCCAGGGGCGGGTTCTTGATATTGCCTGCGGCGTCCTGCTGGTACCAGTCTTTGTGGGCCGTGATCCACGGATGGTCCCAAGCAGTATGGTTGGCCACCCAGTCGAGTACAACGGCCATGCGGCGGGCATGGGCACCGTCCACGAGGGCCCGCAAGTCGGCCAGCGTCCCGAGTTCAGGATTCACCGCCATATAGTCTTGTATGGCATAAGGCGAGTCAAAAGCCTTTAGCTTGCCAACAGGATACACCGGCATCAAATACACCACATTAATGCCGAGGGCTTTGATGGAATCCAGCCGAGCTATTACGCCCTTGAAATTGCCTTGCGCACTAAACGCCCGCATATTCACCTGATACACCGTAGCATTCGCAGCATCTGGTACCTCGGTGAAGGGTGTGCCATACTGAGCCGGATCGGCCGTGACCGAAGGAATAACCGGAACGGTAGGGCTGATCGTTGTTCCCTTACTGCAAGAAATAAGCAGCACGGACCAGCACAGGAAGGCCAGCTTCCGCACAAGTTTTTGAGTATGCATAATAGTTAGTTGGTTGAGGCAGTGAAGCACGGCTAGCGTATTGCGGGTGCCTCCGCGAGTAGTACTATGCTTGCTACAAATAAAGCACACGCATAGTCTACATTAGGGCCTGGCCGAACTTAAAAGTCAAAGGTCTCGCAGTGAACGACATTCGACTCGAACTCTAGCAAATAGCGAGCATCGTCGGGGTAGTAGCGCGCTTTCTCGTAGTCGTCGCCGGCAAACTGTTTGATGCTGTCGTAGCTGTCCCAGCGGGTTACGGTCCAGAAATGGCAGACTTCGCCTTCTAGGCTGCGCAACACTTGCACCCCTAAGTTGCCGGGCGTTTTCTTGTAGTCGGAAAGGCCCGATGCTTCCAGATACTGCAGGTACTCATCGGCGTGGTGAGCGTGGGTAACGCCGTGCCAAATGCGGGTAATTATCATGCTTCTCTTAGTTGAATTTGGGCTAACCGTTACCAGCTTTTTTCTATCTGTATAGCGGACGCTGCCGTACACGAAGCTACAACTGCAGCAACTTTCCCTGCTCCGGAAAGATGAGTTTCAATTGCAACGAATTCCCCTCAGTGAGCTGCTTTTTGATGGTCGCTTCATTACCGGCCGTGGGCTTCATATGGGTAACAATGACCGATAGGCCGCGCAGTGCCGCCGCGCCGGTTAGCTGACTAAGAGCGTTCATTTCCTGCATAAGCAAAGCCGGAGTAAGGTGTCCAAACAACTGCGCCGGAGGTTGGGCATTGGCGTAGGAGGCTTCGATGAAAATAGCCTTGAGCTGGCCAGTTTTCACTAGTGGCTGAACGACTTGCCATAAGTTGCGCAGCTGGGGGGCTTTTTCGATGGCATCGGCACCAGTGTCGCCGAGGTAAAGCAGATAATTATCCTGACTGCGGATCAGGAAGGCGGCGCTTTGATAGGGCTTGCCATGACTCAGCACAAACGTCTGGACGCTTAAGGTGGTGTTTTCGATGGCTTTTACCTGATTGGGTGCAAGGGGCCGCAACTGGTATTTGCCCAGAGCCGGCGGGGCACCGCTGCTGCCGAAATTGGGCCAAGTGCGCCAGTTGAAATAATCGTTCTGAATGGTTTTAAGGCATTCGCTCAGGCCATAAATGCTTTTGGGCGAGTCATCGGTAGCATTCAGGAGCAAACCGGCTACGTGGTCGAGGTGGGCGTGGGAAATGAGGTAAGCCTTGATGTTGTTGCGGATTACTGCGCCCGCCGGCGCCGCGAATACCTTGCGTGCTACGGCCTTTTCCACGCCACTGTACACGGTGCCCGCATCCAAGCACACGTAGGAGGCAGATCCTGCTGGCGCAACCAGATACGCCGAAAGATTGCCCTCATCCAGCCCCCCCTTCACGCCCAGCGGCACAATGTTGAAGGTAGGCGGGGAGGCGGCCCGCTGCGCAAATACGCTAGGCCCCAGCAGGAGCATGAAGAGCAGTAAGCGTCGTTGGAATAACTGTGTCGTCTCCATAGTACAAGGTAACTATAGATCCAGCTGCTTAGGCTATTACCGCGAAATCTAAATCTGATTCGAGCGCCTACGCCATTCTTCTATCGTCAGCTCAAAACGAGTTTCCCCGCTCGCTGTTCGGCCAGTTTCGCGCCAGCCAGATTGCCGGTAAAATTCTTCGGCCCGCGTTCCTGGACTTGTGCTTAGCCAAACGGGATGCTGCGTTTGGTTGAAATACCAGTCCAGCATTATCGTCTGTAGCTGTCGGCCGATGCCTTGCCGCTCGTAGTTGGGGTGCACAAAAAGGGCCCAGATGCTATGGTCTTGCAGGTCGGCAATGGCGAACCCCACAATCTGGCCGTCTGCCTCGCAAACCCAGCCTTTGCCGCGCCGTGTAAGGTAGTCGATGTTGTCTTGTTCCGTTACCCGAGCAGGATTGGAAAGCTGGTTTTCCCTGACCGCCATGCGCACGGCCATGTACTGCGGAATATCGGCAACTTGGGCTTCGCGGTAGAGCATGAAGTGATATTATTGAACCAATGAATTACTTAGTGTGTGCTGCGCTTGCCCAGCGCGTAACCAAATTTTATATCCAGACCTAACGCTGGCTCCATATCCAATTTAGCCCGTTTCTGGATGCCCAAACCGATAGCTGTTTCAAAGAAAAACCGCTGCCCCAACGGGCGCCGCAGTCCCCACTTTGGCACCACGCTAACTCCTTGCTGGACGCTTACCCGGTCGCCAACTGTAGCTCCGAATACGTAGCTTCCCCCAAGCGCCAGATAATTAGCTGAGTTGTTTGCCGTATTCTTGCCCTTATTGCTGCGTTTAAGAAAGTTGTAATAGTAGCGCGGTTCTACTAACAGTACAGGAGCCAGGGCAAAGAAATAAGATCCTTCGCGCACTTCTAAGGCACCGTTTAATATGAGTTCAGTATTAAGAGTGGTGAGCGGAGTTAACGCCCGTTCATAAGCGTAGGATAAACCCAGAACGGCGGTTTTAGCACTATGGATAGTTTCTACACCAGCAGCGGGGCTGGAAAGTGGCGCCACATCTTGGGCTGAGGCCCAACGTGCAACGAATAATAATACGATAATCAGGTTGAGCTTTTTCACGTTGAATAAGTTGATTGAATAAAAAAGATGTAATAAAAAAGCCCCCGACGTGGTGCCGGGGGCTTTTTAGCAACGGCTACAAGGTAACGGTTCTACTGGATTATGCAGTATATGCATAACTAATTCACCGTACTACTTTCGGCGTAACAGGCAGGCTCTCATGGCCCTCCGCATCAACGGAAGCTACGGCAAAAATGTAGTTATCCTTGCTGTGGGGCAAATCGGCGGTGGTGCCGGTGACGAAGAACTTTTGCTGCCACACGGGGCTACTGGTTTCGCGCATGAGCACGTAGTAGCCGGCTGGTTTTTCGCCGGCAGCAGGCGCGTCCCACTTCAGCTCTGTGCGGTTGGTGAGCTTGGCGGTGAGCACGCCCACGTTTTGCGGCGCTGGGGGCGCCCAAGCCAGGCTGGCCATGGTGGCGAGGTTTACGCCGGTATTCTTACGCAGGTACTCATAATCCACGAACTCGGGCTTATCGCCATACTCGATGCCGTTTTCGGTGCGCAGATCTTGGTGCTGGTGGTTGAAATTCTCGTTAACCTCTGTGAAGCGCACTGCCGTAAAGCCCTGCTGGTTGAAGGGCGTATGGTCGCCACCACGCAGGAAACGGTCGGGTCGGTACTCGATCAGCACACCGAAGTCCGGCAAATACTGCTCGCAGGCCGTTTTGATGTAGCGAGCTAGCTGACGACTAGGCGAGTCATTTTCGCTGCTTAGTTGGCGACGCACGCGGGCTTCCTCGGGCGTCTCGTTGGCGGGCACTCCTTCGCTGAAAATGCGCACGTGTTTGGGGTCTTTAATCTCGGGGTCGAAGCCGGTGGAGTTGCCCACGATGTCGTTGTTGAGCATCCCCACGATGTTCCAGCCTTCCGCTTTGGCGCGCTTAGCCATGTGGGTCGAGCCATATAGGCCCTGCTCTTCACCCTGAACGGCCACGAAAATAAGGGTGCAGGGAAATTGCTTGGAAGCCATTACGCGGGCCATTTCCATTACCAGAGCCACGCCGGAAGCGTCGTCGTTGGCGCCGGGCGCGTCGGCGGTGGCGTTCATCACATCGGTTACGCGCGAGTCGAGGTGGCCGCTCACGATGATGATGCGCTTATCGTTGGGGTCGGTGCCTTGGAGCGTGGCCATCACGTTGGCCATCACCACGGGCTTATCAATGCGCCGGCCGTCGGGCTTCACCGTGAAGGTGTCTTGCTCTACTTTCATGCGGCCGCCGCTGGCTTTGGCGTACTTCTTAAACTCAGATTCCACCCAATTGCGCGCCGCCCCGATACCGCGCTTTTTGCTCTTGGTGTCGCTCAGCGTATGGCGGGTACCGAAGGATACCATCTTGCGAATGTCTTCCTCCAACGTTTTGGCTGAAATGGCGTCCACCATTTGCTTGATAGCCGGGTCGGGGGTAGACGGGGGGCATTTTGGGCGCGCAGGCTGGTGAAGCTGACAGCCGCAGCGAGCAGAAGTGTAGAGCGAAGGAATTTCATGAAGGGTGTCTGGGTGGTTGAGTGAGCGAAGGCGCAATAAATACGTGGTTTGGTGATGTAAAATACAGGGTAAGCCGGAATTGTTAAATAATGCCTGAAAAACCGCGTCATGCAGAGGCGAAGCCGAAGCAACTCGCGCAGTCGTTGAGTTAGTAATCCTGCATCAGCACGCGAGATGCTGCGCTCGGCATGACGGCGGAGCTCGTAATTAAACTAGCTCACCTACACTAACGATACCAGCGCGCTGGCCGCATTGCCGCCAAAGCCTGCTGCATTCACCAGCACGCGCCGAATTGGCCGAGTAGGAGCAGGGGCCATGTAGGTGCTGAACGGCGGTGCAAGCCATGTTTGGTGAGTGAGAATTTGCAAAGCAAACTCCAGACTCAGAGCAGCGGAAGCGCCGAGCGTATGACCCACTAGCCATTTGTTGGAAACAAGCAGGGGCGCGTTTTCCACCCCAAAAAATGCTGCTACTGCCCGGCGCTCGGCCGCGTCACCGGCGGGGGTGCCAGGGCTGTGCAACACGAGAGCATCAACGGCGTCTGGGGGCAATTTGCCTGCCGTAACGCTTGGCGCATGGCCGTTTGGAAGTGCTGGCCATCGGGTGAAAGGCCGGTCTTGCTTGGAATAGCCTCGAAGCCGAATCCTACGCTTTCGAGCTGAAGCTGGGGTGTTGAAGCAGTCGTGGTTTGTTCTGCCGCAAGTGCTGCGCGACTGACTCTTTCCAGGGCAAAAACTGCCGCTCCTTCGCCCAATACAAATGTGGAGGGTGCACCGGCACCGGGGCGGCAGGGCCACTCTTGGGGGGCAAAACTGGAGTAAATACCCAACGCATGCATCTGAGCCAAGGTAAAATCGGTGAGGGGGGCTTCAGTGCCACCGGCCAGAAACCGATCGGCGAGGCCGGCGCGCAACCAGGCCACTGCATTGCCCAACGCTTGAAAGGCACTGCTACAGGTGCTGGAGTGGCTTAGGGCCGCCCCGCCAATTGCGCCCGCATCATAGGCCACCCAACTCGCCACGTTGCCCAAGGTCGTGAGTGGCGAGGCGGCGGCGGCTACAACCCCATCGGCCAGAAAATCGGCGTGAAACTGCTCTGTTCGGCCAGTGGCACCCCGCGAAGAACCAATGCTGACCCCCAGACTATCCGCTTGAGGTGCTGACCAACCTGCCTCAGCTGCGGCCTGCCGGGCGGCGAGCAGGGCCAGCAATACGGTGCGGTCGAACTGACGAAATGGGGCGTGCGCGTGACGCAAGCTATTTATTGCCGCTTCCGCATCGGCGGGCACGCTGGCCACGGGCAACGTGCGAGGACCAGTATGGCGGCTTGAAAAAGCGGAAATCGGGGGGAAGCCACAAAATTGCCCCCCAGCCCCAGGGCAGATACGCTGCCCCGGCCACGAATTAGAATCAGGTTGTCGTCAGACATGGATTAAACTAAACGCAATCGGGCCGCAAGCTACGCCACTAGTGCTAGTGCATTGAGACATGACTTGGCCCAACTCTACTGATTACGACCAACTACTAGCTCGCGCATGGCGCGTACCGTATCGTAAAGCAGGCTTAACTCCGCATCGGTGGTGCAGTACGGTGGCATGAGGTAGATGATGTTCCCCAAGGGCCGCAATATCACACGGCGTTGCAGGGCCAGTTCGTAGAGCTCGTCGCGGAGGCTGCTGAAGTAGGAGGTGGTAGCGGCTTCCTCAAACTCTACGGCCAGCACTGTGCCCAGTAAGCGCACGTCGCGCACGCCCGGCTGGCCAGTTATTTCTGCCTGAAACACCTGATGCGCGGTTGCCATACGTGCAATATTCGCCGCGCAGGCTGGGTCGCGCAATAACTCCAGACTGGCCAGACCGGCCGCGCACGCCACCGGATTGGCTGTATAGGAGTGGCCATGAAAGAACGTTTTAAGCTTGTCATCGCTCAAAAACGCGTCATACACCGGCCCTGCGCAGCTCGTGACGCCCAGCGCCATTGTGCCGCCCGTGAGGCCCTTCGACAAGCAAACCATATCGGGGCGCTCGGCGAGGTAGTCGCAGGCGAAAAGCTGGCCGGTTCGTCCAAAGCCCGTCATTACTTCATCGGCAATAGCCAGAATGCCGTGGCGGTGGCAGGAGCCAAGCAATTCATCCAGCGCCTCGGCTGAGTACGTAAGCATGCCGGCCGTGCCTAGCAGCAACGGCTCGAAGATAAACGCCGCTACATCGCCTTGGGCGGCCACCGCTTCCAACTGCGCAAGGGCTTCAACCTCACGACCAGGCACGGGTACATCGATAAAGGCTACGTCAAAAAGCAAAGGCGCAAAAGGTGCCGTAAAAGCCCCCGGCTGCTCACCGCCATGGCTCCGAACGTGTCGCCGTGGTAACTGTCGCGGAAAGCGACAATGGTGCGGCGTGGCTGGCCAAGGTTATGATGGTACTGCAACGCCATTTTTAGGGCTACTTCTACGGCCGTGGAGCCGTTGTCGGAATAGAAGATGCGCCGCTGGTTGGGGGGCAAAATTTCCAATAGGCCCTCTGCTAGCTCCACGGCGGGTGGATGGGTGAAGCCGGCAAACAGTACGTGCTCCAGGGTCTGGAGCTGCTGGGCTACGCGGGACGCAATGCGTGGGTGCGCGTGCCCATGCAGATTTACCCACCACGAGGAAATGCCATCGAGGTAAGCGGTGCCGTCTTCGGTATAGAGCCAGGCACCCTCACCGCGCACAATGGGAATAGGCAGGGCCGCGGTCTGCATTTGCGTATAGGGGTGCCAAAGTACGGCGTGGTCGCGGGCGGCTAAGGTTGACATGGAGCAAAGGTAAGAATTAGCCTCACCCCCGGCCCCTCTCCCAAAAAGAGGGGAGCCTGACGCTCGGCCTGCGCGGCTCCGTCGGCTCACTCCTCCGCAACCGCTACCGCTCTAATACTAATCTCCACAGTAGTATTTGCAGTGCTTGAAAAAGCTCCTAGATATTTCTGGGGAGCTTTTTTAATAGAAGTTGGTAGCCGTACTTGAGGCGCGAGCCGAAAGTGCGGCGCAGGCCGAGCGTCAGGCTCCCCTCTTTTTGGGAGAGGGGCCGGGGGTGAGGCCCCACGCCCGAAACTCCTGCGCGTAGCTACTTATCACGGCTGCGTTGATGACCGGCTCCGGCCGCAGGCGCGGCAGTGCCGGAACGCCGGAGTGCTGAAGAATAAACTCCTCTGTGGCCGGCGTTGCTTCACCGTTAAACACCAGTCCGCGAATGGGCAGCCCGCGGCGTTGCAGAGCCTCCAGCGTGAGCAGCGTATGATTGATACTGCCCAGATAATTCCGGGAAACGACCACCGTTGGTAGTTGCAGTTGGGCCAGCAGATCGACCAGCAGAAAGCCCGGCGCCAACGGTACAAAAAGCCCCCAGCGCCCTCCACAATCAGACTATTAGTAGTATGAGGCAACGTGAAGCGCTCGGGCTGTATGCGAATATTTTCAGCTGCTGCTGCCGCGTGGGGCGAGGCCGGCAACTGCAAACGGTAAGCTTCGGGATGAAACCGAGAAACTATGTTGGTGACCAACTGGCGCACTTCGGCTGTATCGGTGGTGGGAGTGAGGCCAGCCTGCACGGGCTTCCAATAGTCGGCTTGCAGGGCTTCGGTGAGGATGGCAGCCACCACGGTTTTGCCTACATCGGTGCCAATGCCGGTGACGAATAAGCGCTCAGGTATCATTAGGCTATCGTTGGATTATTGCTTTGCTCAAAATGTCCCCCAACTCCTCAATTTCAGCTTCTGTATTGTAACTGTGCACAATCAGCCGCAGGCGCTCGGTGCCAGCGGGCACGGTGGGGGGCAAAATGGCGCGCACGTCAAAGCCCTGCGCTTGCGCGGCTTGAGCTACTGCTTTCACGTGCGCCGGTCCGGCGTGCTGCGGGAAAAATACCGGATGAATAACGTGGCTGGCCGCTGGCACGTGTAGCCCAGACACTGCATTCAGCCTTGTTTTCAGTAATTCGGAAAGGGCAAAAAGCCGCTGCCGCTCCTGCTGCATAGCAGGCAATAAGTGGTAGGCAGCAGTCAACGTAGCAACAGCCAGCGGAGGCAGCGCCGTGGTATAAATAAACGGCCGACTGAAATTCAGTAGATAGTCGCGCAGCACATGAGGGCCAGCAATACAGGCCCCCTGACTGCCTAGCGCTTTACCAAAGGTGAGGATGCGGGCAAATACCTGCTCTTCAAGCCCTAATTCGACCACCAAACCTTCTCCCCGCGGCCCATAAATTCCATTGGTATGTGCTTCATCCACCACCAGATACAAGCCGCGCTGCTGGCAAAATGCCGCCAGCTCCCGCAGCGGTGCCTGGTCGCCATCCATAGAATACAGCGCCTCCACGGCTACAAAAATGGCCCCCGTCGCTCTATTTAGTCGCCTCTCTAGGTCACCTGAATCATTGTGACGAAAGCTGTAGGCCGTGGCGAAGCTGCCCCGGATGCCATCCTTCACGGAGGCGTGGCTGGCCTCGTCGTAGAAAATGGTGTCGCCGCGCCGGGGCACGGCAGCGAAGAATCCCAGGTTGGCTGCGTAGCCGGAGTTAAAGAGTAGTATTGCTTCCGCCCGGTGAAAGTCGGCTAGCTGCGCTTCTAGCGCTTCAGCCGCCACCGAGTTGCCCGTGAGTAGGCGTGAGCCGGTGCTGCCGGCGGCTGGGGGGCTTTTTTCAGTTACTGCTTGCTGTAGTGCTGCCTGCAAAGCGCCGCTTTGAGCCAAACCAAGGTAATCGTTGGAGCTAAAATCTATCCGGCCCGGCTCAGCTACCGTGAGGCGACGGCGGGTGCCAGCCGCTTCGCGCTGGGCCAGCTGTTGGGCAAGGCGCTGAAGGAGTAGAGTGGGGGGCATTTTGCTAGCTAGAATAATGCAGGAAGGGGCCGCAACTTTTACCACTAAAGACTAAAACAGCTAGCTCCCCTCCTCAGCTGAGGAGGGGTTGGGGGTGGTTGAAAACGGCGGAACGATGTTAGAACTAAAAACTAGATCTAGTGTCGTTCAATGATTGGCCAACCACCCCAACCCCTCCTCAGCTGAGGAGGGGAGCTAGCTGTTCTAGTTTTCTAATATTTACCTTAATTCTTAGGCCTCTACAGAAGCCTCCCGGCTCAACACTGTAGCGCCTTGCGGCATGTCTTTGAACGACTTGCGCGGCTTCAGACCCAGCGTCGCGAACATTTGCTTGTCGGCGTCAAAATCGGGGTTCGGGGTAGTCAATAGTTTCTCTCCCGAGAAGATAGAGTTAGCGCCCGCTAAAAAGCATAGCGCCTGCTCACTCACTGGCATTTCCTGCCGACCTGCCGATAGACGCACCATTGTGCGGGGCATCAGAATGCGGGCGGTGGCAATCATGCGCAGCATCTCCCATACGCTTACGCGGGGCTGATCGGCCAGTGGGGTGCCGGCTACGGGCACCAGCGCATTTACCGGCACCGACTCGGGGTGAGCGGGCAGCGTGGCCAGCGTGTGCAGCATGGCAATGCGGTCTTCATCGGTTTCGCCGAGGCCAATAATGCCCCCCGAGCACACCGAAATACCGGCTTGGCGCACGTTTTCGAGCGTGTTCAGGCGGTCGTCGTAAGTACGGGTGGTGATGATGTCGTCGTACTTTTCGCGACTGGTGTCGAGGTTGTGATTGTAGGCGTAAAGGCCAGCTTGCTTGAGACGCTCGGCCTGGTATTCGTTGATCATGCCAAGCGTGCAGCACACTTCTAGGCCCATATCGTTTACCTGCGTCACCATGCCCAGCACGCGGTCAAAGTCGCGGTTGTCGCGCACTTCGCGCCAAGCGGCGCCCATGCAAAAGCGGGTGCTGCCCGAGTCTTTGGCGCGGCGCGCGGCGTCCAGCACCACTTCATCCTTCAGCAACGCGTGTACCTCTACACCGGTGTGGTATCTGGCAGCCTGGGGGCAGTAAGAACAATCTTCGGGGCAGCCGCCAGTTTTTACCGACAGCAGGGTACATACCTGTACTTCGCCGGTCGATTGGTTGGCCTGGTGCACGGCCGCGGCCTGGGTCACGAGTTCCAGCACGGGCTGGTGATACAGAGCTTTTACTTCGTCGAGGGTCCAGTCAGTGCGGAGCATGAAGGGGGTGGTTGAGGGTTGCGGGGGGCAAAAAATAGTCCGCTCAGCACCCTAATGGCGGCTTGGGCGGACTGCAAGATAAGGAGGAAAGTGGGTTGAGATGATGTTTAAGCAGTTGAAGCAGCATTAGCCAAGCGCTACTGACTTAAAGCATGCACTCAACCGCAGCTGTATCGCTCAGCGCAACAGCAAAGTAGAAGCAAGCCTCTACACGCCAAACTGGCGCAAATGATGATCGAGGTGCTTCCACGTAACCTCCCCAAACTCCTTACGCGACAAATGCCCAAATACCGGATGCTCTACCCCAGACAAACTATACTTCGCCGGATCGAGCAGATCGAGCAGCGTTTGGCGGTCGGCCTCGAAGGTGGTGGGTGGCGTCATGCCAGCGTTTGCATCCAGCTCTTTCATCGTTTGCATGTTCGGCTTAAACCGTTTTAGGCGCGTGACGAAAAACCACTTTACCAAGGGTTTCAGAAAGCCTGGTATCCGCAAGGAAGTAATGGCTTTCTCCCCCGACTTACCCGTAGCTGATCGGCGCAATGCACCAGCATTTGCCCCACGGTCATTTGCCCCCATCGCCGCTGACTAGCAGGCGTTAAAGCCTGAATCCGGGCCACCAGAGCAGTATGGACAGGGGGGGCGAGGAAGCTGGCAGACATGGGGTTTAAATAACTGAAAGAATAAGGTAGCCGATTTTAAGCTATCACGCTATCAGCTGCCTTCACTCTTACTACTACTGTACCCGCAATAAAATCGTGAAGAGCCCTGCGCTTACTGTTTGTGAACATAGTAATAATCTCAGTGAGAGCCCACAGCGAACTGGCGCTCTGTGTTATACTACCACCTATACTAAGCAAGCTGAAGGTCTGTAGAACAATCCAGGCGCTATCTCTTAAAATAGCCTGTTTAAGACTTATTCCACGGGTTTCACTAACGTCAATTACTTTGATACCTACAGCCATTTTCCCCAATGTTTGCCCGTACTTATAGTGCATGAGGACAGAATACACAATGGGAATTATGTGGCTAGCAACAAAGAGAGCTACGGAGTCTTCCTCAGTAATACCAGTATTCGCGGATATAGCTAATAAAGGAGTGGCAACTACAGCTCCGTCAAATAAGGCAGCTATTACTCTTCGAAATCCTACTCTATAGTTATTGTAAGGCTGTTCCAAAGCGGGTAAAACAGTGTTTGCTAGAGGTGATTTTAAAAACGTTTAATTTATTAAAGCTGTAAGTAGAGTAGCACAGGCTGAATATCACTCACTTTGCGAAAGTCTCCCTAATTCTTGGATTGTTTACTACCGGCTTTAGAAAGCAGCTCGAATCACGCGACACGGATTACCCACAGCCACCGAATTGGCTGGAATGTCCCGCGTCACCACGCTGCCGGCTCCGATGGTAGTGCCGGAGCCAATCGTTACGCCGGGCAACACGATGACGCCTGCGCCCAGCCACACATTATCGCCGATGGTAATAGGGCGGGCAAATTCCCAACCGGCTATGCGCGGACCCGCCTCCACCGGATGGCCCGCCGTGCTCAGCACCACATTGGGCGCCACAAACACATTATCGCCGATGCGTACCGGCGCGCAATCCAGAATGGTGACGTTGTAGTTGGCGTAGAAATTTCGGCCCAGCTGAATATTAAAGCCATAATCGCAGCGCAGGGGAGCCTCGATGTAAGCATCTGTTTCGTAACCAAATAGCTCGGCCAGCACGGCACGGTCTAGCTCCAAAGGCTGCTGATTGTAGCGGTGACACAAGGCTTTGGCGCGCTGGCGGGCCGCTACCAGTTCCGGGTCGTTGGCCAGATACAGTTCGCCAGCAAGCATTTGCTCAAGAGCAGTAGGCATGAGTCAGTATATGTGGATAGCAAAGAACGTCATGCAGAGCAGAGCATCTTGCGTGCTGATGTTGCCAAGCTAAACAACGAAGCGAGCGAGATGCTTCGCTGCGCGCTGCATGACGTTCCTTGCTGTGAGACAATCAAATGCCTTTTAAGGCTTACTTGTATATACTACTTAACTATAACGTAACTCCCTTACCGGCTGCTGCCCCGACGCCCAGCGTTGCCTTTTGGAGCGCGGTTCAGCGTTTTCGCTGCCGGCTTATGCTTCGAGCCAGGACCGCTGGGGCGCGTTGATTTTCTGGGGGCTTTTCTGCACCAAAAGCTGCTCCGGCGCCCGTTACCTTCGGTTTGCCTGAGACAGGTTTGCGCCCAGGTTTAGCGCTAGCAGCGGCGGGCCGAGCCGAAGATTTAGCACCAGCGCCAGCTGATTTGCGGGCCGGCCGCTCATCGCTTTCCCCCTCACTGAAGCGAGCTAAACGACTACTCCAGGCCGTTGTAGGCGGACCCACGCGGCGCTTCGGCAGCGAGGCTTCTTTGGTGCCCGATGAGCCTTCGGTCATCTTCATAATGCCGTCCAGCTCCTTTTCGGTCAATTCGCGCCAGTCGCCTACGCCGAGGCCTTTGAGCGTGATGTTCATTACCCGAATGCGCTCCAGCTGCACCACTTCATAGCCGAAATGCTCGCACATCTTCCGGATCTGGCGGTTCATTCCCTGAATGAGTGTAATGCGGAAAATGTAGTTGGTTTCCTTCTTTACCTCGCATTTCTGGGTCATGATGCCCATAATGGGCACCCCGCCACGCATGCCTTCGATAAAGCTGTCGCTAATGGGCTTGTCTACCATCACGATGTACTCCTTCTCGTGCTTGTTGCCGGCCCGCAGAATCTTGTTGACGATGTCGCCGTTGCTGGTCAGCAGAATCAAGCCCTGCGAGTCTTTATCCAGGCGGCCGATGGGGAAAATCCGCTCGCTATGCTTAATGTAGCGGATGATGTTGTCTTTAACGCTGGTTTCGGTGGTGCTGGTGATCCCGGGGGGCTTATTGAAGGCAATGTAAATGGCATCTTCGGGGGCGCGGGGCTCAATAAGGCTGCCGTTCACCACCACGCGGTCTTTCTCGGTTACCTGGTCGCCGATGCTGGCCCGTTTGCCGTTCACAAACACGCTGCCCTGCTCAATGAACTTGTCGGCTTCGCGCCGGGAGCAGACGCCGCTTTCGCTGATGTATTTATTGAGACGGGTAGACATGGGGGGCAAAGTTGAAGGCCAGAAAAAAACGACCCGCCGAAGGTGTCGGCGGGTCGCAAAGATACGGGGAAGGAAAATGGGGGAAGTCCTGCCTGACAGAGTTGGGAATTTACAGCTGTGCGCCAGTGTCACGGCTGTCGCGGGTATTCTTCTGCACGGCAATGGCCGCAAACAAGCTCAGCAAAAACGACATCGCATAAAATCCCTTCTCGCTTAAGGTCAGCGTAGCATTCCATAACCCAATAATGAGGAGCGTAATTGTAAGCAGCGTAGAAAACCAGCTCAGACCATAATACAGGTTGGTCACGGGTATTCCCTCCAATTGATCGCGCACCGATTTCTGCAGGGAGATAACCGAAAACAGCCCGTACATCAATACGGTGAAATAATAGCCTTTTTCGTTCAGCTGCATATTGGCATTCCATAGGCCAACATTGTACGCAACGACGCCCGCCAGCAAGGCTATCCAGGAAGCCGCAATAAACGCGTTTGAGGGCTTTTGCATGTTATGTAATAATAGAGAGAAGGAATAAACGCCGCGGCCAGCACAAGTCAAAACATGGCCATTCAAACCTAGCTATAAGTTGATACATACACAATAAACCCAGATGGCCTTCATTGTGCTATCTAGAAAGAGTCAGTAGCTACAGCGCGACCTTTTTCTCTCCCTTATCCACGCCCTTTATAAACTTTATCAGGCCGGTCATATACGTTTGCTGGTCGTCGTAGAAGCTCATGTGGCTGCCGTTGGGGCAAATGAGAGCGGTACCATTCTGCACCTTAATAGCAATACGGCGCATATGCTCGGGGTCCATCGTATCGTGTTTGCCACCTATGGATAGCACCGGTACGGTGAGCTTGGGTAGGTCTTTCGTCCGGTCCCAGTTGAGCAGCTTACCCGACACGCCAAATTCGCTGGGGCCCTGCATGGTCACGTAGAGCGACTGGTTCATCTTCGCGAAGGAGCGATTCACGGGCTCAGGCCACTGGTCCAGCGGCAGGCGCAGGATGTGCTCCACGTAGAAGTTGGGCATCAGTAGTTCCATGTAGCGCGGGTTCTGGAAATCGTTGCGGGCTTCAATCTCCCGGATTTCTTTCAGCACCTCGGGCTTCATCTGCTTGGCCAACACATCGTCGGCGTATTTGCCGTATTCGGGCACGCTCATCATCATGTTGGAAATGATGAGACCTTTCAGATTATCCTGGTATTTGAGGGCGTATTCGGCGGCCAAAATGCCCCCCAGGAGTGGCCCAGCAGGTAGAAGTTGTCTTTATTCAGATTCAGGGCTTGCCGCACCTGCTCTACTTCCTCCACGTAGCGCGGCAGGCTCCACATGGCGGTGTCCTTGGGGTTGTCGGAGTTGCCGCAGCCGAGCTGGTCGTAGTAAATAAACTCGATGCCCTCGGCCGGCAGGAAGCTTTCCATGCATTCAAAATACTCGTGTGTGGCGCCGGGGCCACCATTGAGCAGCAGCAGCTTTATCTTCGGGTTATTGCCGACGCGCTTGGTCCAGACGTTGAACTTGCCCTTGGGCGTCGTAATCGGAATCATGCGTACGCCGCCGTCCTGCACGCCCGTTTCCTTGCTCTGGAAGTAGCTGGTAGCCGCTGCCGCTGCTGTTTCTTGCTCCTTGGCCGGCGTAGAGCAGGCCGCGCTGAAGAGGCCAGTGAAAAGCAGGCAAGCGCTCGTTATTCTCTTCAGGTGTAGCATAGGGTGGCGTTGGTTGGAAAAGTGAGTTACGAAGGGCGTATCAGGCGCTCTGCGATACGGCTAAACCTAATGATAATTCGGGCTCTTCCCAAAACACAACGGGTCGCCCCAGTGGAGCGACCCGTAATGCTAAGCGATGATAGCAAAGCTGCGATTTAGCCTAGCGTGTGGTACACGGCCTGCACGTCGTCATCCTCCTCAAACTTCTCAATCAGGTTCATTACTTCTTCCAACTCGTCGCCTTCCAGCGTGACGGTGGTATTAGGAATGCGTTGCAGTTGGGCGCCGACTACGTTGAGGTGGCGTTCTTCTAGGGCTTTTTGCATCTGGCCGAAGTCGGTGAAGGCAGTTTCTACCACAATCAACTCTTTCACATTACCATGCTCGTCTTCCTCCTGATCCTCGTAGATGTCTTCGGCGCCGAAGTCGATGAGCTCCAGCTCCAGTTCGTCGCGGTCGAGGCCCTCGGCGGCTAGCTTGAATACGCCTTTGCGGGTGAAGGTAAAATCGGAGGAACCCGCAGTGCCGAGGGCGCCGTTGCCGCGGTTGAAATACATGCGCACGTTGGCCACGGTACGCACAGGGTTGTCGGTGGCGGTTTCTACCACAATGGCCACGCCGTGGGGCGCGTAGCCTTCATATACAACCTCTTGATAATCTTTCTCTTCCTTGCTGCTGGCCCGCTTGATGGCGGCTTCCACGCGATCTTTGGGCATGTTTACGCCCTTGGCGTTCTGCATGGCCGCTCGCAGGCGGGAGTTGGTGTCGGGGTTGGGGCCGCTTTCCTTCACGGCCATCACGATTTCGCGGCCGATGCGGGTGAAATCTTTGGACATGCGGTCCCAGCGCTTCATTTTGCGGCCTTTGCGAAATTCAAATGCTCTTCCCATAGTAGTGATTGATGCTTAGTGCGACGGCGCGCGAGGGTGGGGCGCCGAATGGGCGCAAGTTAGCGGAAAGCCCGGCGGGGGGCAAATTGCAAGCCTGCGGAAACTGCGTGCATTTAGCTTCCACTCAGCGGCAGCGGCTGCCACTTAGCTGCTATTGCTGCTGATAGTCGAAAACTGCCCGAGTAAGGAGATCAGGGCGGTTAAGTTTGACTGCTTCTGCTGCCGTTAACCTGATTTCGCTATGCTATTGCTGTCGAAAAAAAAGCCCCCCACGCTCGTTTCGCCCCGGAGAATTGCGTCGCTGCTAATGTTGCTGAGCCTGCTTGCTTGCCAACGAACTTCAGCGCCCACTCAACTACCGGCTAAAGCCGTTGCCGTTGGCTACGAAGTGAATGGGGCGCTGCTCAATGCGACGGCGGGCCAGAAGGTGTACCTCACCAATGCCCAAAGCCTCCGTGTAGATTCGGCCGTGGTCGATACGCAGGGGCGCTTTCGGCTGGGGGGCAAATTGCCGGCGCCGGCCGTGTACTGGTTGGTCGTGAGTGCATTGGGTGAGGCCATGCCAGTGTTTCTTGATAACGAAACTACGCTGCGAATGACAGCCGATGCCACCAACCTGCTGGGTACAGCACAGGTGAGTGGCTCGGCGGAAGCGGCCGTGCTGCAACAACTGGTAACGGCTCAGGCGCGCCGTGCGGCCCGCACCGCCGAACTTATCCGGCTACAGGACTGGACGCCCGCCCGCTGGGAAGCAGCCTCTGCTGAACTGACCACTAGCACCATCGAGCTAGTGCGCCAACACCCGGCGTCGGCCGTAGCGCCGTACGCTGTTCTGAGTCTGGTTGGTGGGCCGCAGAATGAAGCTTTCGTCGATTCGATGACCTCCGTATTTAACCAAATGCAGCCTGCTTCGCCCTATACGCAGGAACTGCTGGCCCGCCGCAAAGCCCTAGCAGCTACCGCTGTGGGCCAGGTGGCGCCCGAACTCATACTGCCTGCACCCAATGGCCAGCCCGTTGCCTTGTCGTCGTTGCGGGGGCGCTACGTGCTGATTGATTTTTGGGCTTCTTGGTGCAAGCCGTGCCGGGCTCAGAATCCGCATTTGGTGCAGCTCTATCAGCAGTACAAAAGCAAAGGGTTTGAAGTGTATGGCGTCTCGCTCGATGAGTCGCAGGAAAGATGGCTCAAAGCTATTGCGACTGATAATCTGCCCTGGGTGCAAGTGTCTGATATGCGGGGCTTCAAAAGTGCTGCCGTAGCAGCCTACGCGGCCCAGGCCATTCCGCTCACTCTACTACTCGACCCACAGGGGCGCATACTGGGCAAGTCGATGCCGAAGGAGGAGTTGAGCGCCAAGCTGGCGGCCCTGCTGCCTTAAATAAGCTGGGAAAATGGGTGCTGAGTCCAAAAAAATCGTAAGTTGACCTTGCCTATTTATCAGGTTACTAATGACTTATTCGCCAATCGCTACTTTGCCCCCCGCCCGTTTCAGCCGAGGAAGCGTGGTGGCAATTCTAGCCTTTTATGTGGTGTTCGCGGTGTTCTATGCGGCTACCATTGCCTACGCTTCGCAGGAGTTTGATCCGGGTGCTTTTCCCTCATACCTGCGCCGCGTACTCCTGCTTGACTATCCGCTGAAAGCCCTCTGGACCCTGCCCGTGTGGTGGCTATTTTTCCGCACGCCTCTTGATAAAGCAGCCTGGTCAACTAAGCTGCTGGTACACCTGGTAGCAGGGCCGTTGTGGGTTACGGGGTGGTTTGTGAGCTACTACGCATTATTGGACTGGCTGGGCGAAAGCGGCATCGGTGGCAACGGGCGGGTGTGGGACGTGTACATTCCGGCCTTATTCTACTGCGTGCAGTTTGGGTTGCTCCACGTGGCTCGCTATACCCAGCAGCTGCGCCTGCAAAGCCAGCGCGAGCAGCAGCTACAGGTCCAGGCGCACCAAAGCGAAGTATCGGCCCTGAAAGCGCAGATTAATCCGCATTTTCTCTTCAATACGCTCAACTCCATCAGTGCCTCGGTGCCGCCGGAGCTGGAAACTACGCGCGAGCTGATTGCCCGACTGGCGCACACATTTCGGTTTGCGCTGGAAGCTTCGCGGCAGGAGCAATTGCCTTTGGGCGACGAGATTAGCTTTTTGCGTTCCTACCTGGAGTTGGAAAAATCGCGGTTTGGAGAGCGGCTAAGTGTGGTGTTTCAGGTGGATGAAGCGCTGCACACGCAGCTGCTGCCGCCCATGCTGATTCAGCCGTTGGTAGAAAATGCGGTGCGGCATGGGCTCGCGCCGAGCGTGGCAGGTGGTATGGTGCTGATACACGTGAGCCGAGTAAGCGCGGGGCTGCACGTGGAGGTAGCCGATACGGGCGTTGGGATAAAGGAGGTGCCGTCTGACCTACTCCTGCCCAGCGCCGGGGTAGGGCTGCGCAATACCCACGCCCGGCTTTTGGCTTTGGGGTCGGCAGGGTTAAAAATCACCCAAAATGCCCCCCACGGGATGCGAGTCAGCTTTGTGCTGCCGCTGCCAGCAGCTGCTCAACTTGCGGCAACACCCGCTCAGAAGGAGGCCGAACCGATTGAAATTCCTACCAAGGCTACGCTACAAAGCACTTTCTAAGAGAAGACCTGCACTCTTTTTATGACGACTCTTCTCATCGACGACGAAGCCCCGGCCCGCACCATCATCCGTCAGTACCTCGCCGACTTTCCCCAAATCAGCATTGTGGGGGAGTGCGCCGACGGGCTGAGCGCCGTGGAAGCCATTCGCCTGCATCAGCCCGACCTGCTGTTTCTGGATATTCAGATGCCAGGCTGCACGGGCTTCGAGGTGCTGACTCAGCTAAACTGTATTCCGCGCGTTATTTTCTCTACTGCTTACGACCAATACGCTCTCAGCGCCTTCGAAGCTGGCGCGGTCGATTATTTGCTGAAGCCCTACGACCGCGCCCGGTTTCGGCAGGCGGTGGAGCGGGTGTTGGCTCAGGCGCCCGCCCCCGATGCCGCCCTGACGCGCCTGTTGCAGCGCCTGGAGGAAACAAAATTGCCCCCCAGTGCCGCTGTGGCGCCTACGTATCCGGCCCGGCTGTTTGTGCCGCAGGGTGCGCGACTGATAGCGGTGCCCGTGCAGGATATTCGCTGGGTAGAAGCAGCTGGCGACTACGCCACGCTCCATACCCGAACCGGCCAGCAGCACCTGAGCAATTTGGGAATCAGCCAGCTGGCGCAGCGCCTTGATCCGCAGAAGTTTGTGCGAATTCATCGGTCGGTGCTGGTGGCGCTGGACGCGGTGCGCGAATTGGAGCGCGACGGCTCGGGGGGCTTTTATGCCACGCTGGAAGGCGGGCGCACGGTGCGCGTGAGTAGGGGCCACGCGGATGTGCTTCGACCCTTGCTAGGGTAGAAGGACGAAGGAGGTCGTGCGCAATGCAGCCTTCCGGGAACGTGGCTTGTCAATGGGGAAATCGTGTCAATCCAATCTTTTCCACTTGCTATGAAAAGCTTGCTCACCGCATTTCTGTTCAGCTTATCAGCTGTGACAGCCGCTGCCCAAACGGCTCCCACCTTTACTTCTACCTGCGAAGGCAAATACAACAACTCCAGCGGCGAACGCACGAAGCGCATCTGCGAAACCCGTGACCTTACTATGCCCGCGCTGGGGGGCAAAACGCTCACCATCGATGGGCGGCAGAATGGCGGCATTACCGTGCGCGGCTGGTCGGGGCCCGATGTGCGTATCCGGGCCGTGGTGCAGGCCTGGGGCGATACTGAAGCCGCCGCCCGGCAGCAGATTCCTACCATCCGCATCAGCACGGCCAATAACACCCTGCGGGCCGAAGCTCCCGGCGATAACACGTGGGCGGTGAGCTACGAGGTATTTGTTCCTCAGCAAACCAGCCTGGTGCTCAACACAAATAACGGCGGTATTCGCCTGCAAGACGTGCGTGGCACCATCGTCTTTGAGACTAAGAATGGCGGCGTATCGTTGGCCGGCGTAGGCGGCGACGTGAAAGGCCGCACCACCAACGGCGGCCTCGACATCAAACTAACGGGGGACAAGTGGGACGGTACCGGCCTCGACATAGCTACTACCAATGGCGGCATCAAATGGGAGGTACCGCAAAACTACTCGGCCCGCCTTACCACCAGTACCTCTATAGGCGGCGTAAAAGCAGATTTGCCCATCACTAAAAACGGTATGTTGGGCCGCGAAATTGCTGCCACTCTCGGCAAGGGTGGCGCGCCGGTGAAGGCCGTGACTACCAATGGAGGCGTTAAAATAGATCGGACCGGGAAGTAAGCACGGCCGAGCACTACACACAGCAACGGCGGACCTAAGGCCCGCCGTTGCTGTGTGGTTAGTAGTACTTCTCTTTATACGGATAATCAGGAAATGGCTGCTCCTGAATCGCTTCAGGGGCTGGTCGGTAGCCTTTTAGTTTGCGCTTCTGCTTTTTGCCTTTTCCTTTCTTGCTATCACGTTTGCTGAGCAATACCGCTGCCAGCGTTGCCAGGGCTATTCCGCCGCCCAGCATAGCGGCGCGGGCTGGCAACGTATCAGGTAGGGCAGGGGAATAAATTCAACGCCATTCTCATCCGTACGGGCCGGATTGTCTACGTAGCGGCCTTTAGGCGGCACCGGGAAGTGCAGCGCAAGCTCTCGTAGCTCATTGGCCACGTGCGGGCCGTGCACTGCCGGACCGTGCCCGCAGCCGATTGCCTGAGGCTCCAGATTCGAAAGCTTTACGACCGAGGCATGCGTGGCTTCCCAATCAAAATTGAAGGGCGTACCAGCCCGACTGATTTTGGGAATGCCCAGCAGGATCGACGGCACCGAGTCGTGGACGGTTGTGGCAAAGGCATCGGCGCCGAGAAGCGTTTTGTCCTCAGCCCGGAAAAACGCTACCTGACCCGGTGCGTGCCCCGGCACATGCAGGCATTGCCAGCCGGCCATATACGGTACCTCCTCGCCCTCGGGCAGGGGGTGAATTCCGGTCAGATTAAAGGTTTGGGGAGGAAAAAAACGGCTGACAAAAGCCAAAGAGCCCCCCACCGTCGGGTCGGCAGGCGGGTACACGGCTTTACCCGTCAGAAAAGGCATTTCCAGTCGATGCGCCAGAATGGGCACGTGCCAATGGTTAGCTAGCTCCTGAGCTGAGCCGGCGTGATCCATGTGGCCGTGGGTCAGGATAATGGCCTCGGGATGCGTGCCGGGATAAAATAGCTCGTCAGCTGCCGCAATAATCGTTTTGGCCGAGCCCGGCAGTCCAGTATCTACCAGTACCCACTCGCCGGGGGCGCCGGCCTCCACAAAGTATACGTTGACAAAGCGCTGAATGAGAAGCTGGTTGACGCCAGCAGCTACTTGTTTCATCGGTTCCGGGTTTAGTGAGATTTTATCCTGAAGCGTACGCAGATACCGACCCTATGGTCGATGGTGGGGGGCTTTTTTGTGCGCATGCCAGTCTTATTTTCCTGGCTGTCAATAACCTTCCGGCATTGGTACCTGTATTAGCAACCCTGGCCGATCGGGTTTGATCTGGCTGAACCCCAACGCCGGTTCCGCAGGCCGCTTTACCATTTTCCTTACCCAGTTCATCCCCTCATTTTGGCAGCATCAACGACAGAGAATACTACCCGCACTAGCGCTCAAAAAACAATAGTGCTTGCTGGCGCCACCGGCGACCTTGGGGACGAATTGCGAAGCACTTGCTGCTGCGGGGGGCAAATGTGCGGGCGCTGGTTCGGGCCGGCAGCGCCGCCCCCGCCGTGGCGGCCTTGCGCGAGCAGGGAGCCGCTGTTATCGAAGTTGATTTTAACAAGGTAGCGGACCTGACGAAAGCGTGCGTTGGCGCGAGCTGCGTGGTCTCGGCTGTGTCGGGGCTGCGGGAGGTAATTGTGGAGATGCAGACGCGCCTGCTCGAAGCGGCTGTGGCGGCCGGCGTTCCGCGCTTCATCCCTTCAGATTATTGCATTGACTACACCAAGCTGGCTCCGGGCTCCAACCGCAACCTCGATCTGCGCCGGGAGTTCGCCGAGCGGCTCGACAAGGCACATATTCGGGCTACTTCCATTCTGAACGGCATGTTCACCGATTTGCTGACGGGGCAGGCGCCGGTTATCCTGTTTAAGTTTAAGCGGGTTGTTTATTGGGGCAACGCAGATCAGGCGCTGGACTTCACCACCACCCAAGACACTGCCGCATTCACCGCCGCCGCTGCCCTCGATGATACTACGCCCCGGTTTTTGCGCGTGGCTGGTGAAGTGGCCACTATCCGCGGCTTGCAGGCAGTAGCCAGCGCCGTTACGGGCGAGCAATTTCGGTTGTTCCGGGTAGGTGGCCTGGGCGCTTTTGGTACCATGATTAAGGTGACCAAAGCCCTCATGCCCACGAGCGACGACGTATTTCCGCCCTGGCAAGGCATGCAGTACCTGCACAACATGTTCAGTGGCCTACCGAAGCTGGAACCCCTGGACAATGCCCGCTACCCCGATATTCGCTGGGCCCCCGTGCGCGAGGTACTGGCAGATCGGGAGCTGACACCTGCTTAAGCCCCAGATAATTCTTCGGCTGGCAACTGCCAAAAAGCTTCCCGAAGCAAAAAAACTACGTAAACAGTACGGAGCCGGTATCTAGCCTTCACCTATCCGTAGCATGAACAACCAAGCACAATCGGGACATTTTTATGCAAGCCGGCGCGTGGCGGCCCGTCGCCCGCGCACAGGCCGGACTTACTTACTGCTGGCTGCGCTATTCCTAGTTGTGGCGAGCTCAACCTATTGGCTCTCGAAGAAAAGCAGCGCCCAACGAAGTTCTGAAGCACCAATGGCTAGCACGAAGCTGCCACCACCTGCCGTCTCCGTTCCGGATACTCCAAAGGAAATATCGCCTCGCTTAGGGTCTGTAATTCCGGCGGATGAAACACAGGAGCCGCCTGTACAAGCGAGCACTAAACCTCTGTCCGGGGCATTTAAAGTTCTGCCCGCCAGAGCCTATTTTCATTCCAAACCCGATGTGAATAGCTCCACCGGTAAGTACGTATTGCGGGGCGATATTGTGTATGCGGAAGGAGAGAGTGGCAATTTTATCAAAACCCGCTATTTCAATTCCGACGGCGACCCAGTGGCAGGCTGGCTGAAAAAAACGGAGGTGCAGCTTAGCAAAACCGTGGCGAAGTCCACGCCTCCCCGCGCTACTTCAACCAGTCGCCCTGCACCGGAGCCCGCACCTACCCAATCTAAAAAGCCCGTAACAGCTGCGATACCAAAAAGTAATTCTGCTGGTGCTGTACGGCAGGTTGCCACCACCGGTACCGTGCGCGTGGATACAACCTACTTCTACGACTCGCCCGACCTGACCCAGCGCCGCCGTGCCTTCTGCATTCGCGGCGATAAAATGACGCTCAGCGACTCGTCCGAAGCAGCAGTTTTCGCCACGTTCATCAACTGGGAAAAGGTGAAAACAACCGGCTGGATTCGGAAGGAAGATTTAACTATTCGGTAGGGGGTATTTAGTAAAACAGTCGATGTAAAGGCGCCCATATTAACGCCGTCTGGTTGTAAATAACCGTCACACCAAACAGTGGTTGTACTATACCATTGACCGTCATGCAGAGCGGAGCGAAGCATCTCGCGTGCTGACGTCAGGGGTAGCATTGCAACGAAGCGAGCGAGATGCTTCGCGGCGCTCTGCATGACCACCGCCTCTAGGATGACGGATTAAATTTAAACCTTATAAAACTACTCGCCTTTATGGCTTCTGATTCACTTTTTCCTGAGGCCGCTTTTCGCCGCACCGACGAAACTCCCGACGCGCAGTTTTACCAGCAGCCCCGCTTCGTAACGCACATCGACGAGGGCGCAATTGCAGCCGTAACGCAGTTGTACCGCGAGTATTTCCCGTCCAACGGCACGCTGCTGGATTTGATGAGTAGCTGGGTGAGTCATTTGCCCCCGAGGTAGCCTATCAACGCGTGGTAGGCTTGGGCATGAATGAGCAGGAGTTGCGCGCTAATCCGCGACTGGCAAGCTACGTGGTGCAGGATCTGAATCAGGAGCCGATGCTTTCCTTCGAGGAAAATGAGTTTGATGGCGCCGCCATTTGCGTATCCGTGGATTACCTGACGCGGCCCGTGGAAGTGTTGCGCGACCTGGCCCGGGTGCTTCGGCCGGAGGCGCCCGTGGTCATTACTTTTTCCAACCGCTGCTTCCCCACCAAAGCCGTAGCCGCCTGGCACGCCCTCGACGACCGTGGCCATCTAGCCCTCGTGAAGCAGTACCTGCTGGCTGCTGGCCACTGGCACCAGATTGAGCTACTCGACCGCAGCCCGCAGCCCCACCGCAGTGACCCATTGTTTGCCGTAATCGGGCGGGTGCAAAAACCGTAGAATATGCGCGCTGCTGGCGTGGCTGGAATGACTTTCTTTGTGTGAAAAAAGCCCCCCAGTCCCGCCTATGCAGTCTGCTTCTACCGTTTTTCTCGTTCGGCCCGTTCAGTTTGGTTTCAATACCGAAACGGCGGCGTCTAATCATTTTCAGCAGACCATAGCCGGGCTGGAGCAGGAGGCAATTCAGCAGCAAGCATTTGCTGAGTTCGATGCGGCCGTGGCCAAACTGCGAGCACACGGCGTGCGCGTGCTGGTATTCGACGATACCCCCGCGCCGCCCAAGCCCGATGCCGTGTTTCCAAACAATTGGCTTACCCTGCACCCCGATGGCCGCGTGGTGCTGTACCCCATGCACGCGCCCAATCGCCGGGCCGAGCGGCGACCGGATATTCTGGACTCGTTGCGTAGCCAATTCACGGTTCGGGAAGTCATCGACTTGTCCTATCACGAGCAGGAGGGCCGCTTTCTGGAAGGCACCGGCAGCATCATTTTCGACCATGAACACCGCGTGACCTACGC
The DNA here is from genome assembly GCF_004355185.1 of Hymenobacter radiodurans. NCBI lineage: Bacteria > Pseudomonadati > Bacteroidota > Cytophagia > Cytophagales > Hymenobacteraceae > Hymenobacter > Hymenobacter radiodurans. The sequence goes on along the minus strand of NZ_CP037922.1, from coordinate 3,254,709 downwards.
TGGCCTTTCGCCCCGCACCGATGCGGATTTGTTTCAGCAAGTAACCAGCCTACTAGGTTACCGCCCGGTGTCTTTCCGCGCTACCGATGCGCAAGGCCACGCCATCTACCACACCAACGTAATGCTGTGCGTGGGGGGCAAATTTGCGGTCATCTGCCTGGAAAGCATAACCGACCCCGCCGAGCAGGCAGCAGTAACAGACGCGCTGGTCTCCACGGGGCACGAAATTGTGACTATATCGCTGGCGCAGGTGGCCCATTTTGCCGGCAACATGCTCACGCTACAACCCGCCGCTGCTGGCCCTGAGCTATTGGTTATGTCGCAGAGCGCCCACGATGCGCTGACTAATGACCAGCGCCAAACCCTCAGCCGCTACTGCACGCTGGTTCCGCTGCCCATTCCCACCATCGAAACCGTTGGAGGAGGCAGCGCCCGCTGTATGTTGGCCGAGGTGTTTCTGCCCTTCGCCTAGGGGGCTTTTTTCGAGTTTATAAGTCAACAGTCAGCGTGTGATAAAATCCTATATGCCGATAAGAATAGCCGCAGTTCTTAGTCTTACGCTACTAGTAAATAGCTGCGCCGACAGCAGCCCGAAAACAGGACATCCGACACCAGTACCACAGCAGCTAGCCGAAACAGCCAAAGGGGAGGTGAAAAGCTACCAGTTGGCGCTATTCGATGAAGCCCGCAACCGGGCTGTGCCAGTAGCCATATATGAGCCGGGCTCGGGGGCAAAGCGGAGCCCAGAAAAGCGGCGAAAGCTCAAGCTGGCCCTGCTGAATCATGGCTATGGCAACCCGAATACGAGCTATAAGTTTGTCGCGTATAATCTGGTGGCGCAGGGCTACTTTGTGGTAAGTATTCAGCATGAGTTGCCCAAGGAAGCGCCCATGCCTACCACCGGCAATCCGCAGCAGGTGCGACGGCCTTATTGGGAGCGAGGTGTGCAAAACATGTTATTCGTGCTGCAAACCCTCAAAAAGACCAATACTGAGCTGGACTTTAGAAACCTGCTGCTAGTAGGCCATTCCAACGGCGGCGATATGGCCGCGTTGTTTGCCCAAAAATATCCGCAACTGGTGCGCGATGTGGTTACGCTGGATAACCGCCGCATGCCGCTTCCCCGCACCCGCCGCCCGCATATCCTAACCATTCGCTCCAGCGACCAGGTGGCCGATGACGGCGTGCTGCCGACGGCCGCCGAACAGAAAAAATTCGATATTCAGATCGTCAAAATGGAAAATATGACCCATAATGATATCTGGGATGGTGCCACCGACGAAAAAAAGCAGGAGATAAATCAGGCGATTAATAACTTCCTGAAAACGAAGTAGTCAGCTTGCCCAACCCGCCATCTCTATGCAACAGGTTTCTACTGAATATGCAGTGCCCGTGGCTACACGTGCGACCGTATCGCGGGTGCAGGCAATTGACATCGTGCGGGGCCTAGTGATGGTTATCATGGCCCTCGACCATGTCCGTGACTTTTGGAGCCCCACCACCATTCGACCGGAGGATGTGGCTCAGACAACCGTGTTGCTGTTTTTTACGCGCTTCATAACGCATTTCTGCGCACCAACTTTCGTGTTTCTGTCGGGTACGAGTATCTGGCTGTATCAGCAGAGGCAACCTGACAAGATGCGGGTGAGCTGGCACTTGCTCACGCGCGGCCTCTGGCTGGCGCTGCTGGAAGTAGTGTTAATCAGCTTTATGCTGTTCTGGGGCTATTCGATGGTGCTATTGCAGGTAATCTGGGTGATTGGCTGGAGCATGGTGGCGCTGGCCGGCCTGATCTGGCTGCCGCGCTGGTTGTTAGCGGTGCTGGCATTCGTCATTATAGCCGGGCACAATATGCTGCCCAACATTCAGCCTGTCACCGCCGATAATGTGGCCCTGGCGTTGCTGCATAATGGACCGTTTGTCTTTAACGCGCCGCCCTTGCCTCCTGTGTTGGTCGCCTATTCATTTGGACCGTGGCTGGGTGTGATGCTGGCCGGATATCTGATTGGGCCGTGGTTTAAGCTGCCGCTCCCGCAGCGTACGCGCCTGTTGCGCCTCGCCGGGATAGCCTTGCTTGTGTTCTTCGTAGCATTAAGGGCCACCAATTGGTACGGCGACCCCACGCCCTGGAGCCCCCAGCCACGCGGACTGATTTACAGCGTCCTGTCGTTTATTAATATCACGAAATATCCGCCTTCCCTGCTATTTCTGTGTCTCACGCTTGGCATTTCTCTGCTCTTGCTCTCTAGCGTTGAAACGGCTACAAATCGGCTAAGCCAATGGCTGCGCACCTATGGTCAGGTACCATTTTTCTACTACATCCCGCACCTGTTCCTCATCAGCTTCGGGGCGCTGCTCTGGTCGATGGTGGCTTTCGGTAAGCCCATTAATCTGTCCTTTACGCCCCCGCACAGTGGCCCACCGACTACCACCCGAGCTTGCTGCGAGCCTATATAGTGTGGGCGGTAGTGGTGCTGCTACTGTATCTGCCGTGCCGGTGGTATCAGGGCTTCAAGCAGCGGCACTCGTACTGGTGGCTGTCGTACGTATAGCCTCGACTTCGACAGGCTCATTAGCCAGCCGCCACTCGTCTTCCAGCATGGCCATTTCTACTAGTGACCAGTAGCCGTCCTTGTAGCGCACAACATCGCGCATAATGCCTTCGGTTTTGAGGCCGGCTTTCTTGTAGCAGCCAATGGCCGCTTCATTGAAATCGTACACACCCAAGCTGATGCGGTGCAGGCCCAACTCCTCGAAACCGATGCGCAGCACGGCCTTAACCATGCCTTGGCAGTAGCCGCGGCCGCGGGCAGCGGTGTTGCCAATGAGTACGCGTGTGATGCGGGCGGCTTTGTTCGTCTCGCTGAAGCTTCCCAAGGAAATATGCCCCACGGTTTCGCCGGTGTCGGTGTCGATAGCCTTGTAGATAAACGCATCCGGGTCGGTCAGGTCATTGGCACCTTCGATGTACCAGGTGAGACTCGCTTTGGTGAGGGGAAACGAAAACAGGGAGCCGCTCCATTCTTTGAGAAGCTGCTCATTATCAATCCACTGAATGAGTTGTTTGAAATCGGCGGGGGTAAAATATTCAAGCTTAATCATCAGAAAAACTCCGGGTAGGTGGGAAGCACAGGTGGGCACTTGAGAACTGTCAACTACTAAGCGTAGATGGAGTTCGCAAAAAAGAAAACTAATGTACGGTTCTGCTTGCTTAGCTTCCTAATCAGGAAAAACCAGGGCCCATACCTGCGCATCCGGCAGCACTGAAGCTAAGCTATCAGAGATACCAAAACCTGCGCATATTCGTTCGGCTGCGCCCCAAAAAAGCCCCCAGCCGAGACTGGGGGCTTTTTTGGGGCGCAGCAACTTATTTGCTGCCGAGCGGAGCATCTACGCTCAACTCCAGCACGGCGCTGGTATGGGTACGGGTTTGCTCTACTAGCTCCGGGTTGTCGGCCAACGACTGCCCGAAGGTGGGAATCATCTCGCGGAACCGTGCCTGCCACTCCGGCGAGGTAGCCTGCGCGGGGAAGCACTTTTGAATCAGGCTGATCATAATGCTGACGGCCGTAGAGGCGCCGGGCGATGCGCCCAGCAAAGCCGCAATGGAGCCGTCAGCGGCGCTTACCATCTCAGTGCCGAACTCCAGCACGCCGCCCTGCTTCTCGTCCTTTTTGATAACCTGCACGCGCTGCCCCGCTATTTCCAGCTTCCAGTCTTCATTCCGAGCGGTGGGCAAATACTCGCGCAGCGCTGCCAGCCGGTCCTGCGGCGACTGCCGTACCTGGTTGATTAGGTAGCGGGTGAGAGGCAGATTTTTGGCCCCCGCGATGAGCATAGGCTTCAGGTTGGTGGCCTTGATGGAGCCCGGCAAGTCGAGGAAGGAGCCAAACTTCAGAAACTTGGTGCTGAAGCCCGCATACGGGCCAAACAGCAGCTCACGCTGCCCGTTGATCACGCGCGTATCGAGGTGAGGTACCGACATGGGCGGCGAGCCGACGCTGGCTTTGCCGTACACTTTGGCCTGATGCTGCTCTATTACAGCCGGGTTCACGCACTTCAGCCACTGCCCACTCACGGGGAAACCGCCAAAGCCTTTGCTCTCTGGAATGCCCGAGGCTAGTAGTAGGGGCAAAGAGCCGCCGCCCGCCCCAATAAACACGAATTTGGCGCGGAGCTTTAGCTTTTCGCCGGTAGCACGATTTTGGGCCCTCACCCGCCACGTGCCGTCGTCCTTGCGCCGTATCTTATCTACCTCGTGGCCAAAGTGGAACGCAACGCCCGGCTTCTCCTGCATGAGCGTGAACATGCCGCGAGTGAGGGAGCCAAAGTTTACGTCGGTGCCTAGGTCCATGCGGGTGGCGGCTACTTTCTGGCTGGGGTCGCGGCCTTCCATCACCAAGGGCATCCACTCGCGGAGCTGGTCCGGGTCTTCGGAATATTCCATGCCCTGAAACAGTGGCGACTGCACCAGCGCCGCGTGGCGCTTGCGCAGAAAATCCACGTTTTCATTACCCCACACAAAGCTCATGTGCGGGATATGATTAATGAATCGTTGGATGCCTTCAACGTGGTATTGCTCGGCCAGAAAGGCCCAGAATTGCTTCGACACCTCAAACGACTCGGCGATGCCGATGGCCTTGCTAATGTCTACGGAGCCATCGGCGCGCTGGGGCGTGTAGTTCAGCTCGCAAAAGGCTGAGTGGCCGGTGCCAGCATTATTCCACGCGTCGGAGCTTTCGGCGGCGGCTACGTCAAGGCGCTCAATGACGGTTATCGTAAGGTTCGGATCCAGCTCCTTGAGCATAATGCCCAGAGTAGCACTCATAATGCCGGCCCCAATCAGCACAACATCGGTGGTGGGGTCGGAGGAAGAAGTATCTATGTTCATCGGTATAAAATGATCGTCCTCACAGCGTACGAGGGAAGAAAAGAAAAGTAGCAGACTGCCAGCTAAGAGTGCCTTTTGATTGAATTTTAGATTGCTCAAATGCTTTGTGCGAAGGCTGGGGGCTTTTTCTAAGCATTCTCGCTTGAGATACCGGAAGCAGTGGACAGCAACCGATCATCGGTATCGACTACGGAGCGGGTTTTGGGCAGAGAGCCGGGATAGTTCTGCTGAATGAAGGCTACCAGCTTTTCCCGGACATGGCAGCGCAGATCGAAGGCACGGCCGGCGTCGCCGGCGCTGACCAATGCCCGCAGCTCCATGGTGCGCTCCTTGGAATCGGTGACCTGCAACACGCACACGCGCTTGTCCCAGAGGGATGATCCGTCACAATTCGCTTCAGCTCTTCACGCACCGCATCCACGGGAATGCTGTAATCGGTGTAGACGAACACGGTGCCGATGAGCTGCGAGGTGTTGCGGGTCCAGTTTTGGAAGGGTTTCTCAATGAAATACGTGAGTGGCAGCACCAACCGGCGCTCGTCCCAGATGCGCACCACCACATAGGTAAACGTGATTTCCTCCACCTTGCCCCATTCGCCTTCCACCACCAGCACATCGTCAAGGCGGATAGGCTGGGTAAAGGCTAACTGAAAGCCAGCCAGCAAGTTGCTGATGGAGCGCTGGGCCGCAAAGCCGACAATAAGGCTGGCAATGCCCGCCGAAGTCAGCAGGCCCGTCCCGATTCTGCGAACCGTGGCAAAGCTCATCAGCACCAGTGCCACGGCCACAAACACGATGAGCGACACTACTACCTTCCGCACAAACTGAAGCTGGGTAAAGAGCTTGCGCACCCGAAAATTATTCTCTTCGTCGAGACGATAATGCTGCAGCACCAGGTCCTCTACCACATTTACGGTCTTCACTAGGCCCCAGGCGAAGGAAGCAATAAGGCTGGTTTCCACCACCCGGCGCAGCACTTCGAAGGGGCGGGCCGTGAGCGGCACCAACGGCAGCATAAACGAGAGCACCAACACCGGGAAAAAGAAGGCGCTCGGCTGGTTTAGATGCCTGACAATAGACCGAATAAGTAGCGGAGTATCGGGCCGCTTAGCGTACCTGTTCAGCACCCCAAAGAACAGATACTTTAAGATGAGTCCACCCGCGAGGCCGCCCGCCACAATACCCAGCGTGGTCAGGATCTCGCGCCATTGAAAGGATATTTCCCAGGTCATGTCTTTCATAATCAGGAGGCTGGCGCCAAGTGGCGGCAAAGCTGAATGGCAACCTAGGGTTGCTGAAAATCAAAGGTTTGAATAGCCTCCCAAGGCCCGCCCCGATACGCCCACAGCTGCAAACCCGTGCCCGTAGCCTCAAAAGGCACAAAGTCGGCTTTGAGCTGTTCGTACAGGGCACGCGCCTGCGCCGGGTCTACTTTATTCTGCACCGTTACGTGGGGCCGCAGCTTCTGCTGATCTTGGGGCGTGAGGGCGGGCTGCCACGTTAGCTGCAACTCGCGGTGTAAAGCCTGCAGGGCATCATTTTCAAGTGCATAAGCTACGCCGCGGCCCATGAACCGCAGGCCCGTAACCTGCAACGTTAGCGGGGCGTGTTGCCGGCACAGGGTGGCTAGTTGCGCTTGTAAATCGGAGCGCCGGGCGCCGGGCAGGTGGTGAAACAGCGTGACGTGGGCCGCCAGAAAGTTGCGTTCGGGCGGGAAATGCTGTTGGCGCAAGCCGTTGAAGAAAGCAAACGACTCGGCATCGAGCGCTAGGGTCAGAATGAGTGGGGCGTCGGCGTCGGTCATGCTTGGGCGGGCTGGGGGGCATTTTGGAGTGAGAATACCTCGGTGCTGCTGATAATTTTGCCCCCCAGATTTTCCAGGTCGGCTTTAGCTCGCTCACAACCCTCCTGATTTATCGGGCGCGTGGCATCTTCTATCAAAAACGTCTCAAATCCTTCCTGCAGTGCGTCTTTCGCGGTGAAATACACGCAGTAGTCGGCAGCCAAGCCGGCCACATATACTGAGGTGATACCGCGCCCAAACAGGTAGGCGGCCAGGCCGGTAGCTTTGCGGTGGCCGTTGTCGTAAAATCCGCTGTAGCTGTCAATCTCCGGGTCGGTGCCTTTGCGGAAAATAGCCTCAACCTGATTCGTGTGAAGCTCGGGGTGCAACTCGGCGCCGGGCGTACTCTGCACGCAGTGCGCAGGCCACAGCACTTGCGCCAGCCCATGCAACTCGGTTTCCTCAAAAGGCTGGCGGCCTGCATGGTTCGCGGCAAAACTTTTATGGTTGGCGGGGTGCCAGTCCTGCGTGGCTACTACTAGCTCGAAATGGGGTTGGAGCCGATTCAATAGCGCCACGATTTCGTCGCCTTCAGGCACTGCCAGCGCGCCACCGGGCACAAAATCATTCTGAACATCAATGAGTAATAAGGCTTTCATGTAATATTTAGACCTTAGAAGTAAAAATTAGGCGACTATTTACATGGTCGTAATGCAGAGCGACAGCGAAGCATCTCGCGTGCTGACACGGGAGTAATACTCTCACTACCACGAGCGAGATGCTCCGCCTCTGCATGACGGTCGAATTTCTACCATTACGATAAAACTGATCAAACAACAGCGAAATCATGGAAACGCCCGCAAACTATACCGAGCTGAACCGCCAGCTTTGGAACGCAAAAACCGACTACCACGTGCAGTCCGAGTTTTATGATGTGGAGAGTTTTCTGGGGGGCAAATCGTCGTTGAACGACGTAGAATTAGGTTTGTTGGGTGATGTGCGGGGTAAATCAATTCTGCACCTGCAATGTCATTTCGGGCAAGATTCGCTGTCGCTGAGCCGCTTGGGTGCCCACGTAACCGGCGTCGATTTGGCCGACCAAGCCATTGCTAAAGCTCGTGAGCTTGCGGCGCAGCTGGCGTTGCCGGCCGAGTTTGTGTGCAGCGACGTGTACGAGCTGCCAAATAACTTGGAAGGGCAGTTTGATTTCGTTTTTACTACGTACGGCGTGCTAGGCTGGCTACCCGATCTGGAGCGCTGGGCCGGCGTGGTTAGCCATTTTCTGAAGCCGGGAGGCAAATTAGTGCTGGTCGAGTTTCATCCGGTGGTGTGGATGTTCGACAACGATTTTACCCGCGTGCAGTACTCGTACTTCAACCGGGAAACCATCACGGAAGTCGAAACTGGTACCTACGCCGACCGCGCCGCGCCGCTGGAGCAAACCTCCGTTTCCTGGAATCACGACTTGGGCGAAGTATTAGGTAGCTTATTGCACAACGGTTTTGCTATTAAGCACTTCGCTGAGTACGATTATTCGCCTTACAACTGCTTTGCGCACATGGAAGAGGTAGCCGAGCGCAAGTATCGTATCCAGCACCTAGCGGATAAGCTGCCCATGATGTACTCGGTGGTAGCCACTAAGGCAGCAGAAAACCAGCCCTAAAACTTGCTCAGCTCGGCTACTACCGATGTTTCGCTCATCTCCGTGAGAACAGGACTAAAGCGCTGCCCTGCCTGGATAATGACGGTTTGCTGACCCAAGTAGAATTTGCCCCCCGCGCCCCGCAATACCACCACCGTAGCTTCCGTACCCGTCGGGACGTTGGCTAGGCTGAAGCTATTCGGGCCGGTAGCATGGAACTGCGCTACAGCATTATAATCGGCGAAAACCAGGTAAACCAACGTCTGTTGTGGGTCTTGAGCGGCGGCATCCACGGTCACTTGAAGCGTGGTAGTGGCCGTGCCGGTGTAGAGTTGGCGCTGGTAGCTCACCCAGCCCATACTTTGATTAAACAGCTCATGGTTGAGCACGGCCAGCAGATAATCGGGCGAATCAGGCGTCAGTCGTATACCCAATTGCACAGTCGATTGCTGGTCGGTGGATAGCTGCCAGGTAAATGGATCGGGGAGGAGCGGCCCCTTTACTGAAAACAACCGCATATCCGTCAGCCGGCTCAGCCGGGCCGGACTACGACTGGCCAGCCCGATACGAACTCGCGGAACAAGCTCCAGTGCGCGGTTATCCTGGGTGGCTTGCAGGTAAAATTGCCCCCCAGACTCCAGAATAAGCTCATCGGTGCCGCTGGGAATGCCACTGAGCAGCATATCTTTTTTGTCCAGCACCTCCCGAAACTCCAGGCGCACCGGTGCGTCGGAAAGCTGTAGCCCGCCCAGCGTTACAAACGCTTCGGCCCCAAGCTCAATAGCGCTGCCACGCTTGGAAACGTAGCGCGGAATGCGGCGCGGGTTATAAGTGAAAAATTCGGGGGTTACCCCGTTGCGCATCTGAAATGCAACCAACGGGTTTTGAGTAGATGGCATGACGGCGGCCGGGTCTGTGCTTTTCTCGCAGGAGCTCAGAGCCCAGCAGCTCAGCAGTAAGACGCATACGCTGCGGAATATCGTGACCATCACAGGTAATGTAAAAAATAATCAACCGCGGCCAAAAGATAATGTTGTAAGTGGCTGATAAACAACCGCGAACAAGTAGGTTGGATAGTTGCTTAATTCACCCTTGAAGGACCTAAAACGGCCCAAGAAACGTTGTCAAGAGCAAGCTAAAACCAGCTCCTGATGCTCGAAAATGCCCCCAGCTTACCTTGTTCGACTCCTTACCTGTACTCACCGAAACACCCACTTCGCAGCCTGCTATTCTCACGCGTTCGGCGCGGGTGTGGCTGCCCAAGCGCGTGCTCTTTACCCCCGACGCGCTAGAAGAAAAGTTTGGCCAGCAGATGTACGAGCGTATCAGCGCCGCCGGTCTGCCCATCGAAATTCTGAAAAGCAACCGCCTGACTGGCCTGCGCGGTGCCGATGAGCGCGAAACCTACCGCAACGCCAAGAATACCTTGGCCGTGGTAAAAGCCCCCCGAGCGCCTTCCGTCTCCAGCCCATTCCGCCTTCCGCCGACTGGCAGATGAACCTTGCCGAAGGCTGCCCGGCGCACTGCCAGTACTGCTATCTGGCTGGTAGTCTGCAAGGTCCGCCGGTGGTGCGGGCCTACGCCAATCTGCCGCAGATGCTGCAAAACACGGCTCAGTATGAGCAGGCCGGCAAGCTCACAACCTTCGAGGTGAGCTGCTACACCGATGTGCTGGGCATTGAGCATCTGACCGGCAGCTTAGCCGAGTGTATTCGCTACTTCGGTACCCGTGAGGGGGCGCAGCTTCGTTTCGTGACCAAGTATGACCAGGTTGAATCGTTGCTGGATTTGCCTCACAACGGGCAAGTGCGCGCCCGCATTAGCCTGAATGCGGAGCCCGTAACGCGCCGCTTAGAGGGCGGCACGGCTTCTTTGGAAGCGCGTTTGCAGGCATTGCGTCAGCTGGCCTTGCCACCCGAGCAGGGTGGCGGCGGCTACCGCGTAGGGGCCGTAGTGGCGCCCATTATGCCTATTCCTGATTGGCGCGACCATTACCGCCACCTGCTCGACCGCCTGGCCGCTACGCTCGATTTTGACTGCGACCTTACCGCTGAGTTTATCAGTCACCGCTTTACGCCCGGCTCCAAGGATGTGCTCCAGCAATGGTACCCGAATATGTCGTTGGACTTGGATGAGAGCACGCGCGCCCAGAAGCGCAACAAATTTGGGGGCGTGAAATATGTGTATCAACCCGAGGACATGCGCACGCTTAAGCAGTTCTTTTACCAGGAATGGCAGCAGCGCTTTCCACACGCCCCTGTGCTGTACTGGACCTAATTTCTATAAAAAAAGCCCCCAAGCGTTTTGGGGGCTTTTTTTATGGTTGAATGACCAGCTTCTGCATTTCGGATCGTCCGGTGGTTGAAACCTTGATGTGGTAGACGCCCGCGGCCCAGTTGTGGGTGTTTACGCGCACGGTGCGTTGCCCTTCCAAGGATTGCGTCCAGACTTGCTGACCCAGGCTGTTCTGTACTTGTAGGGTGCTACCGGGCGCGGCTAATTGCGGCAGCTCTACGGCAAATTGATCTTGGGCCGGATTAGGATAAACGCTGATAGCCTGCTGCGCCGGCTGAAAATCGACTGACTTGATGGGCGAGAATGCGATGCTGCCATCGAGGTCTACAATGGCGAGCCGGTAATAATTCGGGCCCGTTTGCGGGGCTTCATCCACGAAGGAGTAGGTGCGGCCCTGGGGGGCGTTTGCGGCTTTTACCGAGCCGATGGCTGCCCAAGCTTGGCCGTTGTCGGTGCTGCGCTCCACGCGGAAATTATCGGTGCCGATTTCGGTGGCCGTGGCCCAGCGCAACGCTACGCTGGCGCGTTCGGGGCGCGCGTCAAAGTTGGTAAGCGTGACGGGCAAGGGGCGATTAGCCAACAGCGTGCTGGCGTCGCCGCGAAACAAGCCTAAGCCGGAGTTGAGCGTTACATTTAGGTAGTTCCCGGTGGTCGCATCAACCTGATACATTTCACCGGCGTTCGGTCCGCCATCCGTGTTGATAGCGAAAAGTGTGTTGTTTTCGCCCGAGAACATGGCGCCGAGCTCCGCCCGAACGGGAAGCGGTACAGTAGGCGTGGTTACGCGTACCACCGGCGAGCTACGTATGTTGCTGACCGTCAGAAACTGGCCTTCCACACCGAGGTAGCTTTTCAATGTTGGCTGCCCATTTTCCCGCACAAATACCCAGTCCCGGGGCCTCCACTGAGGTCTGGGTTCGTAATATTATCGTTGATGGCCTCCACGTAGTTCTCTATGATGGCGGCCGTGGCGGGGTCACTTATATCGGCTCGGCGCCAAACAGGCTCGGTCAGATCGGCGCCATTGAGATTTATCTCCCCTACATACAAGCGTGGATTATCAACCACAAAGCGAACGGAAGGGGGGAAAATAGTTATCACGGGCCGGATGGTGACTACTAAGCCAGCCACGAAATAATTGGCATTGTCGCCCCCAGCCCCGATGAAGTTTAGTGTCGCTGCTTGATCTAGGAAAGAAGAAGTTGGTGGACCGGAAATGCCCCCAGGGTAGTTGTAAGGCCGCTTTCAAGGTCAATGCGATACAAACTGGGAGCCGAAAGCGGTGTTGCCAGAATCGCGTTCATGGCAAAAGCGCTGCTCGGGTCAGTCGAGTTGTGGCCGAGTGCGTCGAAGATAGTTGTACCATCGGACGCTCCTAGCGTACCTACTACCTGCGTTTGCCCATTGGGGAGAATGCGCCGGAGCACCGATGGATTGCGCTGGGCAGCCGGACCAAGCGAGGTGACAGCGAAGCTGTTAGGGGATATCTGAGCTAATAGAGATGGCGTAAACGCCAACAAGACCAGGACTAGTAGCACGTTTTTCATGGCGAAAACAGAATAGTTGTTCGTGTAGCATGCCGGGGAATAAGCAGAGTAGGATAAGGGCGGCGCTGGAGCCCAACGGGAACTGAATAGTAGTGCGTAAGTACTGTTCAGCTTCGTGAAGAAGCACTTTCAGGTAGGCGCAGGCCCACGTACCTAATTTTACGAATTTTTTTCTAAGCTGGCCATTCCTTCTACTTTTGATTTGTGCTATTCGCTCAGCGGCGTATGCGTTCCCCACTTTTGCCCCCCACTATCTGCTATGTTGCTGCCTCTCTACCAAATAGACGCTTTCACTGACCGCATCTTCGCTGGCAATCCGGCCGCCGTGTGTCCGCTTACGGAGTGGCTGTCCGCCGATACTATGCAGGCCATTGCGGCGGAAAACAACCTCGCCGAAACGGCTTTTTTTGTCCCCCGGGCAGGGGCGGAAGGCCACTTCGAAATTCGCTGGTTTACGCCGGCGGTGGAGGTCGAGCTGTGCGGACACGCCACGCTGGCGTCGGCCCACGTGCTGCTACGCCACCTGAATTTTAAGGGCCAGGAAATCACGTTTCACTCCAAAAGTGGACCCTTGCACGTCAGTCTACAGGACAACGGCCGCCTCACGCTAGACTTTCCCAGCCGTCCGCCCCAGCCGTTAGCCACCGCGCCCGATGGCCTGATTGACGGGCTGGGTGCCACACCTCTCAAGCTGCTGGCTGGCCCTGATCTGGTGGCTTTGTTTAACTCCGAAGCGGAAATACGCGCTATTCATCCCAACCAAGCGCATTTGGCAGAAGTGCCATACCGGGCTATTATCGTGACGGCGCCCGGCAGTGGCGACATTGACTTTGTCTCGCGCTTTTTTGGTCCCCGCGTGGGCGTTCCCGAAGATCCGGTGACAGGCTCGGCCCACACCACGCTTATCCCGTACTGGGCCGATAAGCTGGGCAAAACCGAACTGCGCGCCCGGCAAGTATCGCCCCGCGGCGGCGACCTGTGGTGCGAGCTGCGCGGCGACCGGGTGCTCATCAGCGGCTATGCCGTGACGTATTTGAAGGGCGAGATTGAGATAGGCTAAGCCTGAGCTTACTTCACTTGCTCGCGGGTGTAGCCGCTTTTCTCCACCACCTGTTCCACAAAAAGCGCTTTGCCCGGCACCGTCAGTAGCGCCTGATATACCGCTGTGCTGGCGCCCGTGTAGCGCACCAGTCGACCGTTGCGATACTCAATTTCCAGTGTCAGAGTAGCTGGGTCGTAGCCAATGGCTTTGAGGGAGGTGGAACGAACAGGCTGACGCTTCATAGATGTAATAAGCTGAGCTACTTGGTTTTGGCTGCCGGCTTCTTGCGGGCTACCGTGGCCAACTTGTCGGGGTTGTCGGCCAAGAACTTGCCCCAGCTTTTGCCCCCCGCTTTCAAGTTGTTGCCTTTCTGATAGTGGTGGCAAAGCGCGACAGCCAGCGCGTCGGTGGCGTCCAGAAACTTGGAGGCTTCCGCAATGGGAGGCAGCGTCAGCGTTTGGCGCAGCATGTGGGCCACCTGCTCTTTTGTGGCTGTGCCCGTACCCGTTACCGACTGTTTTACTTTGGTGGGCGCGTACTCCACGTACGGAATCTGGCGGGAGAGGCAGGCGGCAATGGCCATGCCCTGCGCCCGACCCAGCTTGAGCATACTCTGCACATTTACGCCGTAGAATGGGGCTTCGATGGCCAGCTCATCGGGCAGGAACTCATCAATCAGCTCCAACATTCGCTCGAAGATTTTCTTCAGCTTCAAGGCATGATTCGAGCCCATCTTCTGCATATCAATTACGTCGTATTGCAGCACCTTCACGCGCTGGCCCTGCACCTCAATCAGGGCGTAGCCCATAATATTGGTGCCAGGGTCGACGCCCATGATAATTTTGGGCAGCAGATCGGTGGGGGAGACAGGCAGAATCATTTGGTGGCTGAAGGTAGGCGGTAGCGGGGCACAAGCCTATCCTTGGATTTCCATCGGTAACTTGCCGCCTTCAACTGAATGCGTGCTACCCGCTTTGCCCAACCACCTTCTACAAAACTACGCCCAAAAGCTGGAACGCGCCACTCGCCGCCGGGTGCTGGTGGTGCTAGGCAAGCTACTCATCACGGCCCTGACTCTGGGCTTGCTCTACCATTCCGTGTTCACCACCCCCGATACGGCCGCAGCTTGGCGGGGACTACTGACGTCGGCGCTGAGCGGCGCAGGGCGCGGACCGGTGCTGCTGGCCCTTGCGTTGGTGCCCGTCAATTGGGGGTTGGAGGCCTGGAAATGGTGGCGTTTGGCCCGACATCTGGAGCCGGTTTCTTATCGGCGCAGCTTCCGGGCGGTGCTGGTGGGACTTACGTTGGGCTTCGTAACACCGAATCGTGTAGGTGACTATGCCGGCCGGATTATGGAACTGAAAAGTCGGCGACTGGATGCGCTGGGGGCCGTTTTTCTGGGGCGCTACTGCCAGTTGGTGGTTACAATCTTGGCCGGTACGCTGGGCTTGCTGTACTTTCTGCTGACGTTTTATGTCGCTGATTATCCAGCTACTGGCCTGGGCTTAGTGGTAGCTGCATTACTAATTAACGCCGCCGTACTGCTGCCCCTTTACCGCTCGCGGCTTCTGCTGACGGCTTTGGGGTTGGTGCGTCCTCTGCGGCGTTTGCAGCCTTTTCTGGCCGTGATGCCCACCTATCGGGCGCGGGCGCTACACGCGGTGCTAGCCATCTCGGGGCTGCGCTACGCGGTTTTCTGCCTGCAATTCGGGTTGCTGCTGGTTGCGTACGGGGCCCGGCCCAGCGTGGGCCCCGCACTGGCGGCTATCAGCAGCACTTTTTTGTTAAAATCCCTGGTGCCTTCTCTGAATGCCCTGGCCGACGTAGGCGTGCGGGAACTGTCGGCTACCCATTTATTTGGCTTGCTGGGGCAGGAAGCGCTGCCGGTATTGAGCGCCAGCCTGAGCTTATGGGTGCTAAATATTGCCCTGCCTAGTGCCGCCGGATTGTTGTTTGTACTCCGGCTGAAAGTCTTTCGCAAGAAAAAAGCCCCCAGCGGTCCGCACCTGCTCTATGAACGGCTGGGGGGCTTTTTTCTTGGTTCTGCCGGCGCTTTATGCCATCCTGATGGTGCGGCTGCGCCGAAGCTGGCAGCAACTGCCGATACTCCCGAAGCAGGAGAGCCAGCTGCCAATCCACACCGCCGATGCGCCTTTGTTTTCCGTCTTGGTAGCTGCTCGCAATGAAGGGCTGATGTTACCGTTGCTGCTGCACGACATAGCCCAACAAACCCTGCCCGGTACCCACTTTGAGGTCATTGTGGTAGATGATGACTCTGCCGACAACACAGCGGCCGTCGTGGAGGGCGCGGCTCAACACAGCTCATTTGTGCTCCGTCTTATAACGCTGCAAGACCAGCCCGGCGCACCAACTGGCAAAAAAGCTGCCTTGCAAGCTGCCCTGAGCGTTGCCCGCGCCCCGTGGGTAGTCTGCACCGATGCCGACTGCCGCGTGGGTCCCGACTGGCTTGGTAGCTATGCTTCCCTTATTCAAACGGATGCAGCCGTAAAGTTCGTCAGTGGGCCGGTGCTTCTTACAGGTGATAATTCCTTGCTTAGCAACCTAATGGGGCTTGAATTCGCGGGCCTGGTAGGGGTAGGAGCGGCCACCATCGGTCAGGGGCAGCCTACCATGTGCAACGGGGCCAATTTGGCTTACCATCGCGAGGCCTTTGCTGCTGTGCAGGGCTTCAGCGGCAACGAGCACGTAGCCAGCGGCGACGACGAATTTCTGCTGCATAAGCTGCACGCTGCTTTTCCCGGCAGCATCCGGTTTTTGAAAACCCCGCGCGCCATTGTACGCACCGCCGCACCGCCTACGCTCCGCACCCTGCTGGCGCAGCGGGTACGGTGGGCCAGCAAGTGGCGGCACTACCAGCAAAAAGCCCCCAGCGCCTGGCTTTGCTAGTACTTGGGGCCAACCTGAGCTTACTCGTAAGCTTGTTGTTGGTTGTTATGTATCCGCAAGTGTGGCCCTGGACCTTGGCTGCCTGGGCATTAAAGCTCGGCGCCGATGCTTGGTTCTTAGCTCCAGTGCTACGTTTTTTCGGCCAGCAGCGGTGGCTGAGCTACATTGGGTTGCTCCAAGTAGCTTATGCGCCTTACGCACTGCTAACTGGCTTGCTGGGCTTGCGTGGGGAGTATGTTTGGAAGGGGAGAAGGATGAAATAAAGTGGGTAAAACAGTTGAGTTTGCGGCATTTGTCAGCGACCTTATCTCCTGTTACCAACGGCCTGTAATGGCCTCAAAATAATGAGACAAGGACTACTGGCCGGTGTAATTCCGGTGGCGCTGGCATTACTCGTATGCACGATGGGCGTACTTTTCCTCTCCGCGGTTGGTTTACTCCATAATCCGGCAAACGCAATCCCCACTGCCGATCTTAAAGCAACTAGTCTGATGGCGTTGGATTCTATAGAGCAGCCCGTCGCAGCTCAGGATTCTTTGAGTAACTCCTTGTCCGAAGCCGACCTTATGGCGTTTACCGCGGGCCAAGAATTATTTACGAATAACTGTACCCAATGCCACGCCATCAACGAGGTTGTGGTAGGACCCGCGCTAAAAGACATACACGAACGTCGACCTATTTCCTGGCTGATTCCCTGGATTCAGAATTCCAGCAAGATGGTGGCTGCGGGTGACGAACACGCCGTGAAAATCTATAAACAGTATCAGAAACAGGAGATGCCCAGTTTTGCGCTGACCGATGTGGAGATTCAGCAGCTGGTTAAATACATTGAAATTGAAAGCTCAAAGAGAGAGTACCTCGGTGGATGTGTTTTCCACGGAGTGGAAGAGAGAGTAGAGCAACTTGCTCTGCGCTAATCCCACGCATCAACAGTACATTTGCTTTCTCTCCTTCCGCCCCGTAGCCCGCTGCCGTGACTGATTCTGAATTCGACATCCTCGACGAGCTGTACTTCGTCACTTCCTTCCGCGATTTGCTGCAAAAAACCAGTTTGCCGGCTCCAACTCTAGAGAAAGGGCTGCGCAATTTGCTAGAGCAGGAGTACATCAAATCGTTCTACCCCGATCCCGATACCGAACAAGCCTACGAGGTTACGTCCTTCGGCGCCATCTGCCGCGACAGCTTCTATTTGGCCACCAAAGCCGGTTTGTTGGCTCATAATACTCGCTAATGGTGAAGGCTGCCCCGGTTTTGGCGCCCGTAGCGCCCACTACGCCGCCGGCCCGGCCGCCTGGCTACTACGTGCGCCAGCGGCTGTGGCGCAACGGGCCGGCTATGTTTGGGCTGGGCTTCATCCTGATCTGTACTCTAATAGCACTGGCTGGCTACTGGGTGCTGCCCGATAATTCGCCCAATGCCAACAATGGATTGGTGCAGTTGCAAAAGGAACCACCCGGTTTTTCAGCTACCGTACTGCGTCGCCCATTATCGGAGGCAGCCCAGAGCACCGACTCGGATAATATCTTTCGTACCTGGCTTCGGGGCCGTGCGCCGCGCTTCCAAGAGGTACCCATTGGTGACTATAAAGTGGTCGGCGATTCAGTCCTGATTCAACCATATCGCAACCACTCGGCCCTCGCCGATTTGCCAACGCGCTACTCCCTGGCTGAGCTAGTGGGCAAAAAAGCCCCCCAGACGGAGCTAAGGAACGTTGTAGAAAATGAGCGCATCATCAGGCGGACGTACTGGCTGGGGACCGACAAATCGGGTCGCGATATGCTGAGCCGCCTGCTCCTGGGTACGCGCATCTCGTTGGGTATCGGGCTGGTAGCCGTATTGATTTCCCTTACCCTGGGCATGCTTATCGGGGCGGTGGCGGGCTACGTGGGCGGCTGGGTCGATAGTGTGCTGATGGGCCTGATGACGGTGGTATGGAGCATTCCGGGCATCATGCTGGTTATTGCCATTTCGCTGGCGCTCGATAGCAAAGGCGTCTGGACTTCCTTCGTGGCCGTGGGCCTTACGATGTGGGTGGACGTGGCCCGCGTGGTGAGGGGGCAAATGTTGAGCTTGCGCGAGAAAACCTTCGTGGAAGCGGGCCGCGTGTTGGGCTTGCCCCAAAGCCGCCTGATAGCCCGCCACCTGCTGCCCAACATGACCGGGCCGCTGATCGTAATTGCGACGAGTAACTTTGCGGCGGCTATTCTGCTTGAGGCCGGCCTGAGCTTTTTGGGACTTGGTGTACAGCCCCCGGCTCCTTCCTGGGGCCTAATGGTGAATGAAGGCTTCCAACTTTTAGGTACCCAAGCTGGACTGTGGCTCACGCTGCTGCCGGGTTTAGCCATAAGCTTATTGGTTCTGAGCTTCAACCTGTTAGGCAACGGCCTGCGCGACGCTTACGACCCCAAAACACCGCTGAGCTAGCGCCTCGCTGCGGCGAAACTGCTAGTATCCGTTCGTATTTTGAAGTACTTTCAACCCAAGTGCACGTAGAGACTACTCATTTTTACTCCTTGGCCTACAGCCTTTCAGCTGCGTGCACTCCACAATACACTACTTAACCTCATGCCTACTCCGCAGGCCATGTCGCCGGAAAAAAAGCTCTTCTTACGCGAGCGGGAACTGAACGCATTGCTGGAAATTACCCAAGCCATCAATCACGACCCCACGGAAGACGCGCTTTATAAAATCTTTCAGTTCACCCTGCTCGGACAGCTCAACATTCGTCGGCTGGTACTCTATGTAAAGGAGGAAGGCGATTGGGCGTGCATGGTATCGTTTGGGTCCGATTTGTCTGACTTTCGGCGCATTCCGCTCCCTGAGGCCATCAGTGACAATTGCACCAATTCCCCTTGCCCGGTGCCTGCCCTGAATCTGGGGCCGGAATGGCAAAATCTGGAAACCGTCATTCCGGTCGTCAACAATGGCAATGTGCTGGCTTATGTGCTCATCGGCAACGTACAGGCCGATTACGTCAGCGAAGAGGCTACCAAGTTTCTGGAAACCCTCAGCAATATCTTGGTAGGCGCCATCCAAAACCGCCGCTTAGCTAAGCAGCGCATCGAGTCGGCGGCCATGCGCAAGGAAATTGAGATTGCCCAGGAGGTGCAGACTATGCTCTTCCCGCGCCAGCTACCCAACGATGCGGGCGTGGCCGTGTGCGCCAGCTATGTGCCTCACACGGCCATCGGCGGCGATTATTATGACGTGGTAAATATTGATGCCAAACGTTTTCTGTTCTGCGTGGCCGACGTGTCGGGTAAGGGCGTGCCGGCCTCGTTGCTCATGTCGAATTTTCAGGCGGGCCTGCGGACGCTGCTACGCCAGCAGGCCGACCTCTCCACGGTAGTATCGGAGCTGAATAATCTGATTTATCGCAATGCCGTGTCGGAGAAGTTTATCACGGCTTTTTTCGGCATTTACAACCGTGCTACCCGGGAGCTGCAATACGTGAGTGCCGGTCACAATGCCGCCATTCTGCTCCCCGATTCCGGTCCGCACCAGCTCTTATCGGAAGGCACCACCATGCTGGGTATTTTCGAGGACCTACCTTTCCTGCACGTGCAGTCGCTCACGGTACCGCCTCGCTCTCTGCTACTTACCTACACCGACGGCCTGACGGAAGTATTCAACGCAGCGGGTGAGGAATACGGCGAAGATGGCGTTATCGAGTTCTTACGCCGCTCGCGCTATCTGCCGCTCAAGGTACTGCACCAGGAAATTCTCAAAGAAATCGAAGCCTTTAACGAAGATGGCAACTCCTTCGCCGACGACGTAACGATTCTGAGCTGTCGGTTTAAGTAAGCCGGCATTCATAAAAAAAGCCCCCCAGCATAATACTGGGGGGCTTTTTTTATAGAGAATTTATTCTTCAAGTGCTACTTTCTCGTCTTTGATCCAGCCTTCCGCTCGCATCAACAAGGCAAGAGCGATGTAAAAGAAGGAGCCAACCTTGTCGACTTCCACCAACTCATTGAGCAGCAAATGAGTGATGATTATAAAGAGCGATAAGCCAGCAGCCAGTACCACGCGCCGATGCTCAGCCGAGTGACTGCGGTGGTAGAGGCGCTCCACCATCAATAAGGCCGCGGCCACCAGAATAGCGAACAGCAGGAACCCCGGAATCCCTTGCTCGGCCAGCATCAGCAGAAAGTAGTTGTGCGTAGTAGATTGTTCCGGGTTGCGGCTGACGTAGGTTCGGAAGCTGGTGACCGTGTATTTCTTGTATTCGGGGTAAAAAGTGTTGGGGCCGCTGCCCGTAATGGGCCGGTCGCTGATCATACGGGCTGCTGCCACCCAGCGGTACACCCGTTCCATACCCGACAGATCTTCCAGGTTGTAGGTAGCTTCCAGATGCTTGCCGAAGTCGTCGCCATAGAATACGGTTTTCTCGTAGTCGGGCGCGTAGAGCATGTAGTTATTCTGGCTCACGAAGTAAAAGGCCGCCGCCGCCGCCGCCAAGGATGCCCCGATAAGCGCCAAGCGCGTGAGCCGCCAGCGAATAACAAAGTAAAAACCAACCGCCAACGGTAGCGACGCCATAGAGGCCCGCGTGTAAGACAGTACTACGCCCAGCAACAGCATGCCAAAAGCGGCCCGCCACAACCAGCGCCACAGCAGGCCAAGGTCGGGTTGCCGGGCCGCGTATAGCGCGTACGGAATCAGCATGGATAGCGTGGCGGCGTAGGCTACGTGGTTTTTATAAAAGGGGAGGAGTGCCGGGTTTATGCCATCAAAGGAGAAGCCATAGCCCGCGTGCCGCGCAAAGGTGTAGAGAAAGGTGAGGCACGCCCCGGCCACGTGGCATGCCGCTATCCGCCACACGTCGGAGGGCCGGCGCACGACAGCCAGCGTCACGAACACGAACGGCACAATGTACCAGGTCTTGGCCAGTAAGTACTTGATAGACTTGGTCGTATCGACCGAGAACAAGGTGACGACAGCGGCCCAAATCAGCGCTTGCCCTATGATAATGACGAGCGGATGCACCCAAAACCGTCCTTCTACCGTGCTTCGACCCAAGAGCATATTTACGCCGAAGCACGCCAGGAGCACCAGCATCAGCGGCTCGGTGGGCACGTCCATACTCAGGCCGCCGGGCAGTGGAATTTCCATAGAGAAAGCCAGCGTGAAGAGCAGCACATAGTACACCCAGCGCCAGTCAACCACTAGTACAGCCAGCCCTAGGGCAGCCAGCGGCAGAGCCATCCACAGTGGCGTATTAAAGGCCAGTGCGCAGACGCCAGCAATCAGCAGAATAGCAACGAACGCCAGAAATATGCGGCGGTCGGCGGCGGGAATAGCCGAGTTGGTGGTCGAATAAGAAGATTTGCCCCCCATACCTTAGCTTGAAACGAAAAGCATAGTTTGTGAAATGCCCCCCAGACTTAATTCAATGGAGAGGCGAAGGCATTCTGTGGTTCCTGCTTTACTGTCCCACCCAAATTCAAATTGCCCCGATAAAGCTCCAACAGGGTAATAAAAATGACCGAAAGAACGAAGGTGATGAGCACCGACGAGATGACGATGAGGGAGCGCACCGGCGCAGCTTTACGAATAGCAGGATACGCCTTCTGCACAACGTAAATAGACGAGATTTCACTGCTAATGGCCAAACGCGCATCTTCATAGGTAGCGCGCGCCGTAATAAGCCGCTTCTGGATGTCTTCAAAACGAGCGTAAAGCGTCGTGACAAGGTCAGCGCCTGCTACGTAGCTTTCTAGGTTAATTACATTGCCTCCGTCTGATTCGGTGAGACCCCGAAAGGCGCGCCGCAAACCGGCTACTCGCGCCGCGGATCCACCGCCAGCAGCTAACTCACCCTCAGCGCGGCGAAGCTCCGTCTCCGTTTCGGCAAGCTCTTTAGCCAGGTAGCGCGATTCGTAGCCCGTTTCGTTTTCGGAGCTCAAGCTGCCAAAGATTCCGTAGCGCTTACGCGCCTGCTGCAAACTGTCGCGCACTTGGGCGTATTGCTTCTCCAAAAACTGCGTTTGGTTTTCGTAGAGGCTGATAATGCTGCCCCGGTTTTCTAAAGTGAGGCGCTGATTAATGGAGTCGATAACCTGTACCAACGCATTCGCAATGTTCGCCGCCTGTATTTTGTCCCGATCCTGGAACGTCAACTCAATGGCGTCGCGGTCGTTGTGAACAATATTTAAGTTGTTGTTATACTTATCGAGCACTGCTTGGTCAGCTTTTTCAGTGCCAGGCTCGCCCACGCCATAGCGCTCGTATAGGTTGAAGCGCTTGACAATCAGCTGCGCTACCGGCTGCGACTGACCAATCGTGATGATACGGTCGAGGTCTTCGGCCCGGCCCCCCAACTGCAAGCGGCCGCCTTCTTTTACAATGCGGTCGGGGTCGGTGGTTTCAGGATTGGTAGGGTAGAAAACGGCGGTGGAGCGGTAGATATTGGGCAGCATCCAGGCTACTACGGCACTTACTACCAGCGCCAGTAGAACGGCTGTCAGAACCAGATTGCGCCACCGATGTATGACGGGCCACAAGCCCAAAAGCGAATAAGAACGGGATGACATAAAGTACGTTGGAAGGCAAATCAACCCCAGTAACGACTTGCAACAGGGGCTAAAACGGGGCAAAGCTACTCGAATTGCCTCAGAGTTAGCCCGCCCCGAATTACAATTGGGGCCTTAACCGCTTTACCTTCTGATTTATTGCTTCATCAGGATAGCCATGGTAGGCGGGCCTTGGAGTGCCGAGCTACCTTTGTGTAGTTTTGTCGCCTCACTCAGCCTTACCTGCATCAAACGGTTTTTCGGGAACATCAGCTTTGCCGTATTGCTCAACCTCTTGGTAAAGCCGGGGTGGGTATTCGTTGAAAATCTAGTGCAAAACCAGCTCGGGCACGTAGCATTTGGCACGTTCACGGCCTTATCGTCGCTCACCATTATCCTGGCTACCTTCTCCGATGTGGGCCTGACTCACTACACGGTGAAACGGGTGGCGGCCGAGCCGGCTTATCTGGCAACCTATTTTCCTACCATTCTGCCGCTGCGTGCTTCGCTTAATTTTCTGGCATTGGGCGCTTTACTGGTTTTGGGTTGGGTGGTAGGCTACCAGGGCGCGCAGCTGACACTGCTGGCTATTATTGGCGCGGCCTTGCTATTAACTCAGTACGGGCAATTTTTGCGCGGTACGCTGCAGGCGCACCAGCGCTTCAACACGGATGCCGTACTGTCGGTGCTGGAAAAAGTGCTGTTGCTGGGTTTAGTGCTGGCTCTATTGCCTAGTGGCTTAACCTTGACTGGTTATGTGTGGATGCGGTTTGCCGCCGCCGCTTTTGCCGCAGTGTTGCTGTATGGGCTCATGGTGCGCCTCTTCGGACGCGTGCGCTACCGCTGGAGTTGGGGCCACGCACGTATGGTGCTCCGCGAAACGTTGCCTTTCGCCCTGATTACGCTGCTCTACGGCGCCAACGAGCGGGTAGATATGGTAATGCTGGAACGGCTGGCCTCGCCAGCCGAAGCCAGCTATTATGCCGGTGCCTACCGGTGGGTGGATGCCGTGATGATGTACGTCTGGACCATTATGCCCTTGTTTTTCGCCCGCTTCGCCGCCGCCATAAATAGCCGGTCGGAGCAGCGCGACTTGCTGTGGTTTGGGCAGCGCATCGTTACGCTGCCATTGCTGCTGGCCTGCGCTTTTGTGCTGTTTCGGGGCGAGGTTTTGTTTTGGCAATTTACCCACAGTACTCCCGCCGAGCTGGCCCGCATGACCTTGTGTCTCAAGATATTATTCCTGAATGTGCTCGTGCATGGCTTCTTTGCCATCTACAGCTCGCTGCTCAATAGCACGCACTACGTAAAAACGGTGAGCTGGCTGGTAGCCCTAAGTCTGGGGCTCAATGTGTGCTTAAATCTGGTGCTGTTGCCCCGCTTCGGCGCTGTGGCCGCTGCCCTAAATACGCTCGGTTGCGCCGTGCTGGTGTCGGGTGGCTACGTGTGGCTGGTGCAGCATCGGGCGGGAGTGGCTGTGCCGTGGCTGCTGCTCGGGAAGCTGCTGGGGGGCTTTTTGCTGCTGTGCGCGGGCTGGTACGGTTTGCAGCAAACCCTGGAGTTGCACTGGCTGGTGGAGAGTCTGGTGGCAACCATCGGCTTTGGCGTGCTTAGTGTGGTGCTGGGCTTGGTACCCTTAGCCGAGCTAAAGAAGTTTCTGCGACCTGGGGCCGGCGCAAAAATGCCCCCCAACGCTCCGTAATGCCGCTGCTCCTGGCTATTTGTTCTATTGTATTTGCTTTGTTCCTATGAATACCGATTTGCTGCACCAACTCGAGCGCGTAGAGCAGCTGGCTACGGCCTCCAAGCTGCTGCGGCTGCTCCGAGCGCCGGGCCGCTACTTGTATGCAATTGGATTTCGGCTGCTGCGCTACCGCGCTACCAAAAAGGGTGTGATGAAGCAGGCTGACACCTTCTTTGGCACTCCCATGACGGTGGTCTTGCCCGCCGGCACCGATATCTACCTCACCGGCGGCAAATCGCACGATTCAGAAATTCGTCTGGCGCGCTTCCTCATTCAGCGCCTTCAACCCAATGATGTATTTGCGGATGTAGGCGCACATTTTGGGTATTTCTCCCTGCTGGCAGCTCGGTTGGTTGGCCCAAAGGGGCAAGTGGTTGCCTTCGAGGCGTCGGCCACGACTCACGCTGTATTGGCCCAAAATGTGGCTGCTTCCGCTGTTGTACAAGCGCACCACTGCGCCGTTTCTGATCAGCAGGAAACGATTTCCTTTTACGAGTTTCCGATTCTGTACAACGAATTCAACTCGCTGGATGTAACGCAGTTTGAGAATGAGCAGTGGTTTAAGGAGTTCAAACCAACCAAAATCACTGTGCCCGCTGTTACGCTCGATGCTTTTTTTACTTCCTCCGGCCAGGTGCCCGCTGTCCTGAAGATTGATGTAGAAGGAGCAGAGCTTAAGGTGATTAGAGGTGCGGCTAAGTTGCTGGAGCGCGCTGCGCCGGCCGTCGTGCTGGAGTATCTGGAGCCCAAGCGCCATAATACCGGACACCAACAAGCCGCGGCATTGCTCCGCGAGTTAGGCTATCAGTCTCACCGAATCGGCGCGGATGGACAGCTTATCGTCTGTCCTGACCTCGACGCCTATCTGCAAGCGGAGCAGATTGACTCCGATAATTTTGTGTTTGTAAAAGCGTAGCTCTCCATTTAAAATCGAGTTTTTGCTTCCGTTTTATTTTCAAAAATGCCCCCCAGCTCCCTGCACATAGCCGTTAACACCCGTTTTCTGTTGCCGGGCGACGCGTTGGAGGGCATTGGGCGCTTTACTTTTGAGACGCTGAGCAGGATGGTGCGTCAGCACCCCGAACACAGGTTCCATTTCCTGTTTGACCGGCCCTACGACGCACGTTATGTGTTCGCTGCCAATGTGGTGCCGCATGTGCTGGCGCCACCCGCCCGCCACCCGTTGCTGTTTGTGGCGTGGTTTGAAGGGGCCGTAGCCGCGTGGCTCCGTCGGCACAAGCCGGCGGTATTTCTAAGCACCGATGGCTTCACGACGCTGGCTACCTCCGTGCCCCGCGTAACGGTGGTGCACGATCTGGCTTTCGAGCATTTTCCGCAGGATGTAAGCTGGCTGGTGCGGCGTTACTACCACTTTTTTATGCCCCGCTTTGTACGGGCCTCAGCACGGGTAATAGCCGTATCGGAAGCCACCAAGCAGGATCTGATACAGACTTACGGCCTCGCCGCCGACCGTATCAGAGTGATTTATAATGCGCCGGGGGGCAATTTTGCCCCCCAGACTGCTGTCGAGCAGGCTGCCACCCAGGCAAAGTTTAGTCAGCAGCAGCCCTATATCCTGTTTGTGGGTGCCTTGCAGCCGCGCAAAAACCTGGTCAATCTGTTGCGCGCTTTCGATGCCTTCAAAACCCGGACGGGCTCTACTACGCAGCTACTCATTGTGGGTCGGCAGGCTTGGAAAGCGGGACCTATTTTCGAAGTGTACCAGCAAATGCGCCACCGCGAGGCCGTCCGGCTCACCGGGCGCGTCAGCGACGCAGAGCTGGAGCAGCTGTATGCTGCCGCACGCGGCTGCGCGTATGTTCCTTACTTTGAGGGCTTTGGAATCCCTATTGTTGAAGCTCAAGCCAGCGGCTGCCCCGTAATTACCTCCAACCTGAGTTCCATGCCCGAAGTAGCCGGCCCCGACGGCGCTTTACTGGTTAATCCGTTTGAGGTGGCTGCTATCTCCGAAGCCTTGGAGCAACTCGACACCAACCCTAACCTGCGGCAGCGCCTGGTAACGCGTGGCTTGGAAAATGTGCAGCGTTTTTCCTGGGACCGCAGTGCCGAGCAGCTGTGGAGTTGTTTAGAGGAAGTAGCAAAACTTACTACATAGTTGTTTGGTGAGGCTTCTCCATAACAACCAATAAAATTATATGCTCACTCGTCCACCTGTACTTTTACACTCGTTATTTCCCGGTTGCGAATGGCAGTACCCAACGGCGGAGCGCATCCTGTACCTTACTTTCGACGACGGCCCGATTCCCGAAGAAACGCCGTGGGTGCTCGATCAATTGGCTAATTATCAGGCCAAAACTACATTCTTCTGCGTGGGCGATAATGTGCAGCGCTATCCCGAGATTGCCCAACGTGCGGTAGCTGAGGGCCACCGCTTGGCCAATCATACGCACCATCACCTGAATGCCTGGGCGCACCCGCGTACCGCTTATCTGCACGATGTAGCGCAATGCCAGCAGACCCTGACGGAGCTAGGCTTGCTGAAGGCTGAAACGCGGCCATTGTTGCGCCCACCCTATGGGCGTCTGACCTGGCCGCTGCTGCGCCACCTGCGCCCCCAGTACCGCCTGATTATGTGGTCGGTGCTAACCCAAGATTACGACCAAAGTCTGTCGGCGGAGCGCTGTTTGCGCCAATCGATTGCCGCCACGCGCCCCGGCGATATTGTCGTGTTTCATGACAGCCAAAAGGCCAGCCGCAACTTGCGCTATGTGCTCCCGCGCTATCTGGCGCATTTTGCGGAGCAGGGCTTTACCTTCGCCTCTCTTTAAACGAAGAGAATGCTGGCGCTGCTCACAGGATATTTCGGGATTTGGTTTGGGGTGATGCTGGTTTCTACGCTACTCTTTACGCTGCGAAGAGGAACGATACCTGCACCCCTGGCGGAGCCGTTGCCACGCGTCAGTATCCTGATTGCCGCCCGCAACGAAGAATCTGCTATCGGGCGCTGCTTGAGCGCTATTCGGGCACTGGATTACCCCGCGGAGCTGGTGGAAGTACTGCTCGGCGATGATGGCTCTACCGACCACACCCGCGTACGCGCCGAAGACGTAATGCAGGGCTACGGGGGGCTTTTTTGCTGTATTTCGATTCATGAAACCTTAGGAACAGCCCGCGGCAAAGCCAATGTGCTGGCCCACCTCGCCCGCGCCGCTACCACCGACTTTTTCTTTATTACCGACGCCGATATTGCCGTGCCTCGCACTTGGCTGTCGGGAATGCTGGCGTATGCGCGGCCGGGTATTGGTACCGTTACGGGCCTTACGATTGTGCGCGGCCCGCGGCTTTTCGATAGGCTTCAGGGCTTGGATTGGCTGTTATCGTTGAGTCTGGTGCAGGTCGTAACTGATCTGGGAAAGCCCGTGACGGCCATGGGCAACAATATGCTCGTTACCCGAGAAGCCTACGAAGTAACCGGCGGCTACGAAGCGCTGCCTTTCTCAGTGACCGAGGATTTTGAGCTATTTAAAGCCACTGTGAAGCACGGGTTCAGCTTCTGTAATGTATTTCGACCCGAAGTTCTGGCCCTTTCCCTGCCTATTGCCACGCCCTTGGGCCTGCTCCATCAGCGCCGTCGGTGGCTGCGCGGCGTGGAGGCATTGCCGTGGGGACTAAAGCTGGGCTTGCTCATTTACGGTAACTTTTACCTGGGTGTGCTGGCTCTGGCGTGGGTAGCTGGCCCCGGTCCGGCGCTGGCTGCGCTGGGGGGCAAAATGCTGGCTCAGGGCTTACTAGCGGCCATCGTATTCCGACGGGTTGGCTTGCGTGCGCCTTTAGAACTGCTGCCTGCTTTCGAGCTTTACACCATTTGGCTCACGGTTAGCCTGATCGGGTTTCGGCTGCTGGGCCGACGCTTCGACTGGAAAGGTCGTACCTATTCGTAAGCGCGTGCCGCCCGCGCTGCCACTCTCTTTCCGCGCCGTACATTTG
The DNA here is from genome assembly GCF_004355185.1 of Hymenobacter radiodurans. Lineage (NCBI taxonomy): Bacteria > Pseudomonadati > Bacteroidota > Cytophagia > Cytophagales > Hymenobacteraceae > Hymenobacter > Hymenobacter radiodurans. Next base: position 3,226,396 of record NZ_CP037922.1, on the reverse strand, counting down.
CCTCACCACCCGCATTCCACCCCATGCACCTGACCGATTCGCACGCGCACATATATTCCGAGCAGTTCAAAACCGACCGCGACGCCACCCTGCACCGCGCCTTCGAAGCCGGCGTTACCACCATCGTCATGCCCAACATCGACCACACCAGCGTCGATAGTATGCTCGAAACTGAGGCCCATTTCCCGCGGCAATGCTTTGCTATGATGGGTTTGCACCCGTGCTCGGTGGGCAAGCACTTTGAGAAGGAGTTGTATCAGGTGGAAGATTGGCTGGGCAAGCGCCCATTTGCGGCGGTAGGGGAGTGTGGCCTCGATTTGCACTGGGACAAAACCTTTTTTGCTCAGCAGCAGGAAGCGTTACGCGTCCAGATTGGGTTGGCCAAGAAGTTTAAGCTGCCCTTGGTGCTGCATACCCGCGAGGCTTTCACCGAAACTGCCGACCTTATTGAGGAAGCCCAGGATGGTAGTCTGGGGGGCGTTTTTCACTGTTTTTCAGGCACCAAGGAAGAGGCCGAGCGCGCCATTAAGTTGGGCTTCAAGCTGGGCATCGGCGGCGTGGCAACATTTAAAAATGGCGGCTCCGATAAGGTCCTGCCCGAAATGGCGTTAGAGCATCTGCTGCTCGAAACCGACTGCCCGTACTTAGCACCGGTACCGCACCGCGGCAAGCGTAATGAGCCCGGCTACTTGCCCCTGATAGCTCGGCGCGTAGCCGAATTGCTGCAAAAAGACGTGGAAGAAGTAGCCGCTGCTACCACGCGCAACGCGCAGGCCCTGTTCAACTTATAGCCCCTTCCGCCTTGTTTCCTATAGTTGATATTCAGACTGCTGCCCACGACGGCCAGGTTAGTGCTTCCATCTTGGTGCTGTATACCGGCGGCACGGTGGGCATGGCCTACAATAAGCGCGGCGAACTAGCTCCTATGCGCTTTCGCCAGGTCAGTAAGCTGATGCCCGAATTGCGCCACTTGCGCATGCGAGTGTCGGTGCTGAGCCTGCCGCATCCCATCGACTCGTCCAACGTAACCGTGGCCGACTGGGCGCTGATGGCCACCATCATCCGCGACCAGTACGATCAGTACGACGGCTTCGTGGTGCTGCACGGCACCGATACGATGGCTTATTCGGCTTCCGCGCTGAGCTATTTACTTGAAAATCTGGCCAAACCCGTGGTGTTTACCGGTGCCCAAGTGCCCGTGGGCCGGATCCGCACCGATGCGCGCCGCAACTTTATTACCGCTCTCGACATTGCCGCCGCCCGCTGCCCTGATGGCTCGGCCCGTGTACCCGAAGTCAGTCTGTTCTTTAATACCTTACTGCTGCGCGGCACCCGGGCCAAAAAGGTAGAAAGCCAGCATTTTGCCGCTTTCAAAAGCGAAAATTTGCCCCCCTTGGTGAAGGCCGGCATCCACCTGGACTTCAACGATGCCATCATTCGCCCTCTGCCCACGGCCCCCCTGCATGTGCATACCCACCTCGACGAGAGCGTAGCCATTCTCAAGCTTTTTCCCGGCATCACCGAAAAGGTGGTGGGCGCTGTTCTGGGTGTTGAAGGTCTGCGGGGCTGTATTCTCGAAACCTACGGTTCAGGGAACGCACCTACTCAGTCGTGGTTTTTGCGCTGCCTCGAAACTGCTCAGGCCCGCGGTATCCATGTTCTGAATGTCAGTCAATGCGAAGAGGGCCGCGTAGAGCAGGGCCGCTACGAAACCAGTGCCTCTCTGCTGGCCCGCGGCGTGCTCGGCGGCGACGACATCACCACCGAAGCCGCCATCACCAAGCTCATGTTTGTGCTGGGCCAGAAAAAAAGCCCCCCAGAAACCATCCGCCTGCTCACCAGCAACCTGCGCGGCGAAATCACGCTGTAACCCAACCTCTGCTTGCGGCTACTTCCTCTGGTAGCTTGCGTTTGCGGAAAAAGGGGCGTTACTTTGCCACCGCTTTCCCATCCAGAGAGGTGTCCGAGTGGTCGAAGGAGCACGCCTGGAAAGTGTGTATGGCTCAAAAGGTCATCGTGGGTTCGAATCCCATCCTCTCTGCTAAAAGCCCCGTTTCTAGTCAGGAACGGGGCTTTTGATTTATTCATGGGACAAACTTGTAATTCTCATTAGTAGTGGTACAGAAGAGCCTCAACCTCGCACTAGCTGCTTAGCGTCGTTTTACCCTTTGCATAAGCCCCTACTAACCTCTTCCTTCCTTAGATAAAAGGGCCACCACGTTATTCAACTTCAATGGCCCTTTTATCTATTATAATAGTCTGCACATGAAATTGGCAAAGCGCCAGAAATACTAGGGCTACTCTACTGAGTCAATCTCTTCTGAGGTAAGTCTAGTAAACGAGTTAATTTAGTAGATAAACCTCGGAGGTAGCAGTGGTATTAAAAACTCTCAGATGACTAGATTATTTCGTTATTGTGAAGTTTTACTCATCTAAAGTAAAAGATACCCCAAAGTGAGAAGGATAGGCATAAGAGCCAATTTTATGTTAATCAACAATTCACGAAAGCCTGACTATAGAAAAGTAAGTGGGAAACATTGGCCTGCACTTTTCATCTAGTTCGCTATCGTAATATAGAAACATTATATATTGCTGCCGAAAAAAAGAATAATAGCCTCTTGGATACTCTCATCTACCTAAAGCACATGCTACGCGACAAGCATGTAGCATCCTTCACACCTACATCTGGTTTTGCAATTAGGAAATTATGCAGAAAAATTGATTTTAATAAAAGAAATGTTATTGTGGAATACGGCCCAGGTACGGGTGTCTTTACCAGATATTTTCTCGCTCATTTAACGCCAGATTCTATATTGATTCTTATTGAGCGTAATAAAGACTTTGTGCACATAATAAAAGAGAGCATTCAAGATCCGAGACTAATTATCTTTCATGAAAGTGCAGAAAATATCGAGCAAATCTTGTTGCATTGTAACGAACAACAAGCAGATTATATCGTTTCAGGAATTCCTTTTTCATTTCTTCAGAAATCCTTGCGCGAGTTAATTATTCGTAACTCATACAAGTGTCTGAAAGAAGGCGGTAGTTTTTTGGGTTATCAGACGTTCTTTCAAATTGATCGATTCTTAAAAGATCATTTAGATTGCGAGTTTAATAAAGTTCAAACTGAAATTTGCGTACTCAATGTGCCGCCATTAAAGATTTTTGAGGCTATCAAGTAAGCTTCGTAGGTGTTGATTAGAAAAAAATAACGATACTCTCGGATGTATAATGGAGATGAGACTTTAACCTTAGTAATAGTTTTATAGGGTTCAAATTTATGGCTTTGTTCCGGATTTGTAAATGGAGGAAACGTAGTTTGTAAAATATAAATCGGGAATGTTTTCTAAAGTAAGTAGTTATTTATGGTACGTAAAATTTATTATCTAACACTAAGTTTTATTGTGTTTCTGGTTCTAACTAGAGCACAGATGTTTAATATTAATTTATTTCCTCCTCTTTCTGAAATATATTACAATTTTATAAGATTACTCACAGTTAGTTATTATGATATTATTTATGCGCTTGCATTATGCGTAATATTTTCAGTTTGCGCAGAATTAGCAGATAAGAATTTTATAGTAAAAAAGATTATTTACTTCTGCTTTCTGTTTTTCTTAATCATAAGCGTAATATGGGCTTTGGTTAATTCATATGCGGTAAAAATATTAAACAGCCCTATAAATTACCAAATGCTATACTATTCGGATATAATGGATAGTGAGTATGTATGGGTGGCCATAGCAGAGAATTTCTCGTGGGTTATTTTATGTAAGGTACTCTTTGTAATAATGCTAGTATTAGGAGGAGGTATGGTTTTATACAGAGTGTCTCTAAGAAGTGAAATAATTGGACTTACATCTAAAATTATACTCTTATCAGCAATATGCTCTGTAGTATATCTTGTTAAATTTCATCATTTAGTTTCTTATTCAAAGAAAAATTATTATGACGATTATGTCAAGACGTATAATCCAATAATATTTTTTTCAAATTCATTTTTTCAATCTTTTAATAGCGAACGCAGACTATTTACTGAGTTTGACTCGAAAGAATATGAAAATGACTTTGTTAGTCCAGATAGCTCTGTTAAGTTAAGTTTACCTGTGATACCCAGAAACTCAAACATAAAGAATGTAATTCTGTATGTTTTAGAGTCAGTACCAGCAGAGTATGTCGCAGGGTATGAAAATAAATATAATGCGACTCCTAACTTGCAGAAATATTTGCCAGAATCTTTGATTTTTACAAACTTTTATGCTCACACCCCTAACTCTACAAACTCACTCTTTTCCTTATTAGGCTCGGTTTATCCCTTAATGTCCTATAAAACTGTAATCGTTGAAAAACCAGATATACAGCTACCCACATTAAGCTCGGAGTTGAAGCAAAGAAAATATAGAACAGCTTTTTTTCAAGCCTCTGACAATCAATATGCACGGGTAGACGAGTACTTGTCTTTTCGCAGTTTCGACAAAGTAGTGGATCATCGACAAATACCCTGTTCGACCAAATCTTTTGTTTCGAGCGCAGAGGGTGTAGGAGAAGGTAAAGATGAAAGATGCATGGTAACTGCATTTTCAGAGTGGGCTTCAGATACAAGTCAAGATGCCCCTTTTTTTGCAATGCTTTGGACCATTCAAACGCATTGGCCTTATTTTGTTTTTGGATCAGAAAAGGACTTTAATGTTAAAGACCCCACACTGAATAGATATTTAAATGCTCTTCACCAAAGTGACGCGGCTCTCGGCAACTTGCTTGCTGATTTGAAACAAAAAGGCTTATATGAATCAACTTTAGTTATAGTTGTAGGTGACCATGGAGAGTCTTTTGGCCGCCATGGGCAATATGGACATGGCTCAAATATTTACGATGAAAACGTAAAGGTTCCATTGATTTTTATCAATCCCCTATTATTTAGCGGACAGAAACAGTCAAATATAGGAGGTCATGTCGATGTAGCAGCCACAGTGATGGATATACTCGATTTCAAGAAGCCACAGGGGTGGCAAGGAACAAGTTTATTCGATCCCTATCGGAAAAATATTGTTTGGTTATTTTCAACTTGGACAGACTATTTCTTTGGGTATCGTACTCTATCACATAAAGTAATTCTTAATGCTTATTCTAATAAGACTAGTGTATATAATGTAAAGCAAGACCCAAATGAAAGCATAGATTTAGCTGATCAAAACCCCGAATTAGTAAAATTAAGCTATCGACGAATTGGTCAATGGGTTCAATATAATCGTGCGTTTCTTAATAAGAAATTAAATAAAGAAGACAAGGAGGTCTTGCATTCCACTTATCCTTGATCGAAATATATTTCATTAAAAAATTAAGACTCGTGTATACCGCGTACACGGTATAAGAATGCTCTATATCTGTAAGACATACCTTTATTCTGTCTTAAAGTGAAAGCGAACTTTCTACTTCCACTTGCGCTGCTCTTGCTGAGCATCGTTTGCGGCCAGACGGTCGCTGCGCAAGATCAGGCCGCGCCATTAACAATGGGGCAGACCTTCACGCTCGCCTCCTCCATCCTTGGGGAAACTCGCCACATTAACGTGTACTTGCCACCGGGCTACGCGGACTCCGCTACTCTTCGGCTGCCCGTTCTATACATGCCCGATGGTGGCATGGCAGAGGACTTTCTGCATGTGGCCGGTCTGGTGCAGGTAAGCACCGGCAACAGTACCATGCGGCCGTTTATTGTGGTGGGCATCCAGAATACCGAGCGGCGACGGGATATGACCGGGCCCACCACCAACGTGGAAGATCGCAAAATTGCCCCCGGGTAGATGGGTCGGCGGCCTTCCGGAAATTTATTCGCTCGGAGTTGATGCCCGCCATCCGGCAGCGCTACCGCACCACTGCTGAAACCGCTATTGTAGGGGAGTCGTTGGCCGGCCTGTTTGTGGTGGAAACGCTGCTGGAGCGCGATCTGTTCGATACGTACGTGGCCTTTGATCCGAGTTTGTGGTGGAATAACGGGGCATTAGTTGCTCAGGCCGAGAAGCGACTGCAGGCGTACGCAGGGCCGACGAAGACACTATATGTTGCCTTCAGCAGCGACACGGAAAGAGCCCCTACCACTCAGCGCTTTGCCACAATCCTAAAGAGTGTGGCCTCACCCAAACTTGCCTGCTATTATCAGGCTATGCCGGAAGAAACGCACGCCACTATTTACCATCCGGCGACGCTGCGGGCTTTCCGCATAGTGTTCAAGCCCCGCAAAATAGCTCCGACGAAGTAACCATCAATAGATTGTGTTTCTGTTTCAGCGAGCCCAATAAATCACTACAAACTAGTTCGAAAATCTATTCCTCCTCCGCCGAAATAGTGGCCGGACCTTCGGGCAGATTCAGCAGTGGTCCCAGCAACAGGGCATTGGTGAAGAGACGAGCTGTACCGTGCCAGTAGTGACGGAAGTTCGGGTCGTCGGCGAAGAGTACCACGCGGCCTGCTCCTACTTTGCTCACTACGATGGCCGCCGAGTTGCTGATCTGCTTCAGGTTAGCCTTCGATACATACCCACTAACCAGCGGGGTGGCTGTGTACTGGGCCACGGTGGCGTAGGGGTTGCGGCTGGGGCGCAGGAAGGTGGTGCCGTTGCGGAACACATACAAGCGCCGATCGGTGAGGCCGAAAGCTATGGGGTTCGTCAGGTCAACGTCGGTGCGGTAGATGGAGCCGGCAATGGCGCGGGTGCCTTCGTGCTCTTGATTCACAAAATCGGTGCGGCGCGAACCTGGAGTGGAAGCACTAGCCGTTTCCTTTGTCTTTTTTCCTTCGCTAGCCGGTGCCGTGCTGGCAGCGCGCGTAGCAGTCGTATCCGCCCAGCCGCCATTGGCCGGAATCAAAAGTTTCTCCTTTACTATTCCTTGCTTAATGGCCCATTCAGAAGCATTTTTAAGCGTAATAAGCGTGCCGCCCTCCTGTACCCAACGCCGGATTTTGTCCACGGTCACTTTGTCCAGCGCCCCATAATTGCCCCCACCAGCACCAGACTGGTGTAGCGACCCAGCGGCGCACGGCTCACATTGCTCACCTCTATTTTACTCAAGGGCAGCCCTAAATGCTGGCTGGCCACAAACCATGCTTCACCTACCTCCGAGGCCGTGGTGCCCGTACCCACCAGCAGCGCCGCTTTGGTTTCCGGCACCGTGCGCACGTTGTTGGAACCCAAGTCGATACCACCCAGACTAAATCCAGTCGTTACGCTCGTAAACGTGACTTGCGCTTGCTTGCTTACCCGATTTAACACCTGAAATACCGAGTCGGCTGGCAGCTTTTGGCCCGCCACGGGCACGACTACGGTGCCGTACCCAAAGTCGGTGGGTTGGGAAGCAGTGCCGGCGCGGAATGGCTTAAAGGCAACTTTGGTGATGACGCCGGCGCACTGCAAGGCTACCAAAGCTTTGGGAGCGTTATAATCAGTCCAGGGCAAGAGGTAGGCGTAGCTACTTTTGCCCCCCAGCACGTTACCGGCCAATGCTTTGGCGGTCGTAATAGGCGCGCCTTGTACCAGCACCGCGTTTTTCTGCTTGCTTACCGGCAGGCCGTAGGCGTGGGCTTGGCTCCAGCCAGTGACGTCGTAGAATACACTGTCGTGAAAGGTGGTTAACTCCTCGAACAGCGAGTTAACGATGCGGTATTGGGGCTGGGCCGTGGGCACCACATAGGTCTTGCCCTTTTCAAATGTTTGCTTGTCGAGCGTCACCGTTTTGCCCAGCTCGTGTACCTGGATTTTGTGTTGCAGGAGCAAGTCCAGAAAGCGGTTGGTGAGCGTTTCGTCTTTCGCACTACCAAAGACGTAGGCTTTGGTCGGAAACTTCTTGGCATTAGTCAGCGCGGAAGCGAAAAAGTCGCGCTGATGGCGCAGATACAGCTCCTTTTCCTCCACGGCACCGCGCACCGTGGCTAAGCCGGTAGCCACGTGGTTGCGAATAGTAAAGGGAAACGTGACCACGCCATTGGTGCCTTCCTGCGCCAGACCGCGGGAGCTGCCGACCTCAAATGTAGCGCCCACGCCGCCCTGAAAATCCGGATAGGTGGAGCCGTAAATGGGTGACAGGTTATCAAACTGCTCCTTGGTCCAGTACAGAGAACCGAGCTTATCCAAGGCCTGGGCGTGGTACTTGGCCAAATGCACGTTCAGTACCTCGTAGGTTGCGCGCGGAATCAGGTCGTTTTCGGTGCTCAGGGGCTTGGTGGGCTCGAAGTAGTAAGTGCTGTTGGTGCCCATTTCGTGAAAGTCGATCATCACGTTGGGGTACCATTCATGCAGAAACGCCATCCGGGCCCGGCTTTCGGGCTGGGTCAGGGGCAGCCAGTCGCGGTTCAAGTCGGTGTAGAAATGGTTGGTGCGCCCGCCCGGCCAAGCTTCGGTGTGCTCCCGGTCCAGCGGATCTGTCACAGGCGGCCACGACTTATTTTGATCATACCAGTGCGAGGCCCGGTCGCGCCCATCGGGGTTTTCCAGCGGGTCGATGGTAATAACGGACTGCTCCAGCCACTGCTGGGTTTCGGGGCTGGTGGAAGCCGTGAGGTAATACGCCGTGAGCAGGGCGGCTTCCGAGCTGGAGCTTTCGTTGCCGTGCACCCCGTAGTTGAGGCTAACAATTACCGGAAGGCGCTTGTAGTCGGGCGCGGGCTGGCTGGGGTCAACCAAGGCCCGGCGCTGCTTCTGCAACTGCTCCAGGTTCTGCTGGTTGGCTACGGTCGTAATGGTAGCCACCACCTGGGGCCGCTCCTCAAACGTGTTGCCCAGCACCCGCAGACTCACCTTGTCGGACACCCGATCCAGCTCCCGCAGGTAAGCCACAATCTGGTCGGTGCGGGTGTAGTGCGAGCCAATAGGGTAGCCCAGAAACTTCTCCGGTGTAGGGATAGCCGGATCGAAGGAGCCCGCTGGTGCTTCGGGGAAAAAGTAGCTGTTTTGGGCCGCGGCCGGCGTCGCCAGGGTTAAACCCACAGTAAGCAGCGCCGCCGAAAAGTATGTTTTGAGCATGGATGAGGAAGTTGAAAGAAGATGCGGTGCGGATGAATAGTTAATATAGAATAGAAAGGCGGTCATGCTGAGCTTGTCGAAGCATCTCTACTGCTTCGTTGTAATGCTATCTGATTACCATTGAGGAAGAGATGCTTCGACAAGCTCAGCATGACGTTCTCATTGGGGCGAGATTAGCTTAGCAACGTCAGCACGCGAGATGCTTCGCTGCGCTCTGCATGACGGTCTTTTTGATTGCGTATGATGGCCTTTCTATAAGCTATTGATTTACTGGCTTAGTAGCCTGGGTTTTGCTCCAATGCAGGATCAGCCACTAAGTCGTTGAAGGGCAGCGGGAACAGCCAGCGGCGTTGATCGGTGACGCCGAGAACGATGCCGGCGCGGCCGGTGCGCACGAGGTCAAACCACCGGTCGGCCTCGAAGGCAAACTCTACGCGGCGCTCATTTTCGATGGCTAAAAGCAGTTGCTCGGCGGTAGCGGCAGTGCTGGCCGGCACGCCGGCGCGGGCACGCACAGAGTTCAGGTCAGCCAGCGCCTGGGGAAGCTTGCCTTGGCGGGCGCGGGCTTCGGCCCGAATGAGGTACTGCTCGGCTAGGCGCAGCACGTAGCTGGGGTCGTCGCGTTGGGCGGAGCGGCTGTACAGATTACCGTAGGTTACACTGGCCCCGGCAATGGTAGTAGTCGCTAGCAGCGCCGACCGATTGCCCCCACGGTTGGGTCGTTGAGCAAGGTAATGGCCGCAGGCACGGGCTGGAAGTTAAATTGCCCCCCAAGCGCACTTGGGAACCAGTTGTTCCACATCGTATTCGCATCGGAGTTGCTGAACGTGAGTTCCAGCACTGATTCCCGACTTAAAAACGGCGCCGTCGATATAGCCCGATAAGGTGTCACCAAGCTATAATTGGCGTTAGTAATAACCTGCGTGGCGTAGGTTTCGGCCTCGGCGTACTGCTGGCGGTAGAGGTGCAAGCGGGCGCGCAGGGCACGAGCGGTGGTTTTAACGGCGCGGTTGCGCGTGGTGGCGTCGGGTAGTAAGGTTTCAGCTTCAACCAAGTCAGCAAGCACTTGGTCGTACGTCTGAGCCACGGTGCTGCGGCCGATGCCCTGGCCGTTTTCCTTGGTGCGCGTGGGCGTGAGGATCAGCGGTACGCCGCCCCAGCCCCGAGCCAAATCGAAGTAAACCAGGGCCCGCAGGAAGTGGGCTTCGCCGAGCAATTGGTTTTTCTCAGCAGCTGGTAGCAATGGGTCATTCACATCAGGCACCGCCGCCAGAAGATTGTTGGCAACGTTCACGGCCTGATACATCTGCGTCCAGGCCTCGGTAATCAGCACGTTATCGGCGCTGAGCTGGTTTTGATCGATCTGCAAAAACTGATTGAGCGTGCCGTTAAAGCGCACATTTTCGCCGGGCAAAAAGCCCAGTACGGGCCAGTTGAGCTGATAATACGCCTGCACCCGGTCGTAGGCGCCGATGGTAGCGGCGCGGGCGCTACCGGCATCGGTGATGGCTTGGTCGGCGGGAAGCTGCTGTACCGGCTGGGGCTCCAAGAGGTCGTTGCAAGCGGAGAGGCTAAGGCTAACGGCGGCTACTTGAGAGGCAAAAAGAAGACGAAATAAGGTCTGTTTCATGTCGAAGTAAAGCTTAGAGTCCAACCGTTAGGCCCACCTGGAAGGTGCGAGGCTGGGGCACGGTGGCCCAGTCGAAGTTTTTGGTATTGGCTACGCCGCCCTGGGAGTTTACCTCCGGGTCGAGGCCCGAGTAAGGCGTGATAGTGAACAGGTTAGCGGCTTGCACGTAGAGGCGCAGCGAGTTCAAACGGGTTTTAGCAACGACTTCTTTCGGCACGTTGTAGCCCAGCGACAGGGTGCGCAGGCGCAGGAAAGAGCCATCTTCGAGGTAGCGGTCGCTTAGGTTTTGCACCACTCCGCCGTAGTTGTTGCTGGCGGGGTTGGTGGTGAGGCGTGGAATGTCGGTCTGGTCGCCGGGCTGCTGCCAGCGGTCGAGTTGGTTGGCCAAGTAGCCGATGTTGCTTTGGGTACCGCCGTGCACGAGGAAGAAGCGGTTCATATTCATGATTTTTGCCCCCCGCTCAAAGTTCAGCGTGAAGCCCAGATCAAAACCCTTGTAATTCACGGAGTTGGTGAGGCCCCGAAGAAGTCGGGCCAGGCGGTGCCGACTAGTTGGCGGTCGGCCACGGTGATGGCGCCGTCGCCGTTCACGTCTTCGTACTCGGCGTCGCCGCTTTCGGGGTTTACGCGGGTTTGCTTGTAGAGCCAGAATGAGTACAAGGACTGGCCTTCCTCTAGCCGGAAAATGTCGCGCGAGCCAGCCGTAATGGGAGCAGCCAGCTTCTCCACTTTATTCACGTTGCGGGCGATATTAAAGGTCGTGCTCCACTGCACCACCGACTTGGGCAGCCAGTTGGTCGTGACTTGCAGCTCCACACCTTTGTTGCTGACAGCCCCGTAGTTTTCAACCACGGAAGAGAAACCGATTTTGCGTGGTACGGGCACATTCAGCAGCAGGCCGGAGGTGTACTTATCGTAGTAATTCAGCTCCAATATCACGCGGTTTTGCAGCACGGCCGCGTCCACGCCCACATTCCATTGCTCGGTGCTTTCCCAGCTCAAATTGGGGTTAGCGAGCTGCAAAGGCGTAGTGCCAGGCAAATCGAGGTAGTTGGCGCCGCCCTGCACTAAGCCCAGAGAAGCGAAGTCGCTGATGCCCGCTTGGTTGCCGGTGCGGCCCACGCTGGCGCGCAGCTTCAGCTCGTCAAACACGTTCAGGTCTTTGATAAAGCTTTCTTCGCCTAAGCGCCAGCCCAGGCCCACGGCCGGGAAATAGCCCCAGCGGTTGTCGGCGCCGAAGCGCGAGGAGGCGTCGGCCCGCACGCTTACGTCGGCCGTGTAGCGCTCTTTGAAGGAGTAAGTTGCTTTACCAAAAAAGGAAACCAAACCAGCCTGCGAGCGAGCCGAAGAGCCCGTTTGGGTGGCCGAGGAGGCAATGGTCGGCAGGTCGTTGCCGGGGAACTGCTGGCCCGCGAGGGTCGTGCGCTGGAAGGTGTTGCGCTGGAGCGTATTGCCCACCAGGGCCTGAATGAAGTGGTTTTCGCCGAGGTTAACCGAGTAGTTCAGCGTCTGCTCGTTCAGCAGCGTAATGTCGCGGGAGAGGAAGGACGAGGCAGTGCCGCGGGGCTGGCCAGCCAGGATAAGCGTGTTGTTGAAGTTGTTCTCGTACATGTCGTTGAAGTCGATGCTCCAACTGCTACGCAGCGTCAGATTCGGCTGAATGCGGTACTCGCCGTACACGTTCGAGATGACGCGGGTACCCACGGCGTCGTTATCCAGGTTGTCGATTAGTGCCTGATGGTTGTCGAAGGAGCCGTACTTGGCGTAGCTGCCATCAGGATTGTACACCGGCAAATTGGTGCGCGGAAACAGGGCCGAGTTGATGACGCCAACGGGGTTGTTGTCGTTGCTGCTCACGTTGCGCTGGGTGCGGGTAAGGGCCGTGCTCGTGCCGATGCGCACCTTGTCGGTCACGGAGTTATCTAGGTTCACACGTAGACTGAAGCGGTTGAACTTGCTGGGCCGCGCAATGGATTCCTGATCGAAATAGCCCGCGCCGATGTAGAATTGGGTTTTATCTGATCCGCCCGCTGCCGATACTTCGTAGCTCTGGGTGCGGGCCGTGCGGAACACGTCGGAGAGGCGGTCGTAGGTTTGCTGCTCTTCCGGCAACCCACGGCCACCTTCTGCTACCGGCCGATACGGCAGTAGCGACGGGTTGCCGCCGTCATTCAGGAACCGTTCATTTTCGAGGGTCGCCAGCTCCGGGCCGCTCACCAGCTTGTACTTTTTGGGCGCTTCCGACCAAGCCTGGTAGGTATCTAACGTGATGCGGGTTTTTTCGCCGGCCTTGCCGCGCTTGGTACGGATAAGCACGACCCCATTTGCCCCCGCGAGCCGTAAATGGCCGTGGCATTGGCATCTTTCAGAATCTCGATGCTCTCGATATCCTGGGGTTAATATCGGCCAGCGGATTAGAAGACACTTGGTTGCCGAGACCAGTAGCAATGAGGTTCGTGTTGTTAATAAACACGCCGTCAACCACGTAGAGCGGGTCGTTGCTCGCATTCACGGAGTTGCTGCCCCGCACCCGGATAAAAATGCCCCCGCCCGGCACGCCCGAGTTGGCCGACACCTGCACGCCGGCCGCTTTACCCTGCAAGAGCTGATCGGGGCTGGCGGCGGGCACGTCTTTGAGCGCATCGCCCTTTACAGAGGAAATAGCGCTGGTCAGGGACTTGCGATTTTGCTCGCTGTAGCCCGTTATCACCACCTCCGAGAGTTCCTTTACATCGGATTTCAAGGCTACACGCAGGTCGCCACCCGTGGTGCGTATTTCCTGCCGGACGTAGCCGATGGCGCTGATAACCAGCGTGGCTCCTTCGGCCGGAATAGGCAGCGAAAATTGCCCCCCAGGGTCAGTGGAGGCGCCCGTGGTCGTGCCTTTGATGATGACTGTCACGCCCGGCAGCGGACTTCGGTCGGCGGCATCCGTGACGAGTCCGTTCACGGTTTGAGCGGTCGGTTGGGCAGCCGTCGTTTGCGCAAATCCCGTCGTAATGCCCGCTAGCAAAACAGCTGGCAGAGCCAGAATAGTAGTAGTTTTCATGAGGAAGAAATAGATGATAAGGGTTGATTGAACCCATCTGGCCAGCCCCATTTTGCCCCCAGCCGACCCGCAATGCCCAGTGGCAGACAGGTCGTGGGGCAGCAGGACGAGCGGTGTTAGTAGTTTGCTTTTCGTCCCTGGCGCGCCGTAAATAAAGCTTTAGCAGCGCGTGATTTCCTCCTCGCGGCCCAGCTTGTACACAGAAGGGCATCGCGTTACCGCGGTACAAGCGGTAGCTGTTGGCGAAGAAAATTGGGGCGTGGGCCGACCTAAGACCGGGAGCCGAAGCGCAAGGACGTTCGGGGCGGGCTCGGTAGGCGGGCGTGGGCTGTGGGTGCTGCCAAAAGGGTACGGTTGGGCGCGGCTACCTTGCGGCGCAACGCTACCTTCTTCGGCAGTGGCTTAGCAGAAAAAACGGAGTCTTTCCCGACGCCTTAGCAGACCACACCGGCCATCGGCATACCGATGGCACAAGAACACATTCGACAACACCGATGCTGTAGAGCGTAGCGGGTGATGGATGCAGCGGGGGTACTGGGGGAGCTTTTCACGGCAATTTGTTTTTATATGGTCAGGACTTGGCACCGTTCCAGTTGTGCTGGGGGTTGCCGGCGTTTCGTCGAGCCTGTCTCTCCACGCCTCTGTATAAAAACAATCCTTTTAGTGGGAAAGAATTGATGCTGTAAAGGTAAAGACGCGTTTTTCAGAAACGCAAATTTTATTCTGCGCTGGGCTATTCACTCAGTTATAAAGCTAAAGCATGCATCATCCCAAAAACCGGTAACAGGAACGCTAATAGCAATATTTGCCCCCCAGCGGAATAGGAAAGCATGCATGGAACGTTGATAAAAAAAGTCGAATATTTCTTTGTGTTATTCTGCATACAGCCTCCCGGCTCGAGCAAAAATCGCAACCATAGTTATTGCCAGACATGATTGCCTCAAGGCCAAAAACCATAGTTGCACCTACCTGTTCTAGCCCGACTAATAGCCCGATACCAAGCTATTTTTGCCCCCCAAACGAAGCGAAATACTCGTGTTTGTGCTAGAACTCGGCTGGCTTTGCAGGAAGCGACGAGCTTGCGTGAGTTCAGGCCGAGTAGCGCTTAGGGCGGCTATAGAGAGCAACTGCTGATAATAGCGGCGAGCCTTATCCGCATTGCCCGCACGTTCGGCCGCCAGCCCGGCGCCATATAGTCCATTAAAGCGATTGGAGTGTTTCTGCAAATTGGCCTCATAGGCAGCTAATGCCTCATCTGGGCGATTCATGGCTAAGAGCATATCCCCCAATAACTCGCGGGCTGGCAGCACTTCGCTGGGCGTAACGGGGTGCTTTTCGGTACTGTCTTCCAGCGCCGCGGCACGCCGCATCAAGGCTGCCGCTGCCTCAGCTTTGCCTTCCTGCCATTGCATCCAGGCCTCGCCCGTCATCACCTGAACATGCACTTGCTGCGCTTTGTAGGCGTCTTTTTGCTGTTTCAACGTGTTCTCCAGTCGCTGTAGGGTCTGCCATTCCGTTTGGGCCGCAGCATTGTTATCGGTATGTACGGCGCCCATCAATCGAGCAAAATGGTGAATGGCTTCCTGCCAAGGGAACTGCTCCCACGGAACGGGGGCACTGGGCAGCCGTAGTGCTGCCGCCTGTTGCCACTGTCGGTTTTCCAGTACGTACCGGGCAGGGATAGCTGCATAGGCATAAGCAACTTTGAAGGTGGTAGGCTCGACGGCGGTAATCGATTGCAGGTAGGTCCATTGCTGCTTGGCGCGCTGGTTGTCGCCTTCCTGCAAATAGGCGTACATAAGGTAATCAAGGCCATGCAGCTCTTCGTCCCAATGCCCCTGCAAGCCGGCCTGCTCGGCATAGCATTGGGCCGCCGCCACCGAGCCCAGATTAGAGGCAATAGCTTCCTTCCAGAGACCCAGGCGGGTAAAAATATGCGATGGCATGTGTAAGGCATGGGCCGACGACGGGGCTACTGCGGCGTATTTGCGTGCTGCGGGCAAGGCCCGGGGGGCAAGTTCCGGTATATCGTAGGCATGAATCAGGTAATGAATGATGCCCGGATGATTGGGGTATTTGGGGGCCAGCGCCGTGAGCAGGACTCCGGCTTTTTTTTGCTGGGCAAACGATTTATCGGCCGGATCAGCGGCGGCCGTCAGCGCCAAAGCATATAGGATTGTAGCTTCCGGATCGTCGGGGTAACGGGCGGCCAGCTTTTCCATAGCCTGGGCAAAGCGCAGGCAGCGGGGTCGGTGGCCTACTGTTTTCCAATCGTGGTAAAAAGTGGCTAGAGCCGAGACGTACGCGGCTTCTTTGGGCGAGGAAGGCGGCAAGGCCTGCGCGATGGCCAAGGCATTCGCTCCCTTCCGCAGTTCGGGTTCGGAGGGAGGCGTCCAGAGAGGATGAAAAGTGCTCATGGCTACGCCCCAATAAGCCATCGGGCAGGTTGGCTGCTGGCGGATGATTGCGGCGAAAACCTTCTCCGCCTCCTCATACTCAAAGGAATGCAGCAGCTTCAGGCCCAGGGAAAAATTGGCCTGGGTTTCGGTGTGGCAGGAAATGGGAAAGGTCAGGGTACCGAGCTGCTGGTTGGGTGGGCCACAAGTAATGAGCTGGCCAGACCTCAGATTCAGCTCATTCAGCGCCTGGCGCGAAGGCGTAGCCTTTTTCTTCTGGCAGGAGCAGCAAAGCAGAGTGAGCACCAGACTTGGGGCCAACAGATAATGAAGCCGATAGGTGGTCATGTGCTGCTCCGGCGTTAAGTGGACTAATAAGCCTTACATCTGCGCTAGTTGTAGCCACTAGGTACGAGGCTCTGCCTGTGGGTTGACTAAGGGTGAAAATACGCAAATACTTCGCAGGATACGGCAGAAGGAAAATAGGTGCTTGGCTGAACTCGTTCAGCTGTCTCCTCTCCATTCGGTGATTAGTACTGGCCTGTATTCCACTTGTTTTCGTCGCCGCTATCTTTGGGGCCAACGCTTGGCTTTTCACCTTGGAAAAGAGTTCACCATAAGTGTCGTTGCACGTCGCCCCACGCAAATCATGATTAGCTCGCGATTTCGTTTTATGTATATGTTCCTGTCACGATTGCTGATTTGTGCTCTGCTTATGTTGGCTCCGCTCGTCAGTTGGGGCCAGTGCATGCGGAATGGGGGGCTCCAGAGTGTTACTAACCCAGCAGGGGAGTGGCAGCAGGTGTTTTTCGATGGCTTCGACAGTGAGGAGCATACACTAGCCAACTGGTATCTGAACCGGGTCGGAGACGAAAACACAGATCGTCTGCATTGCTTTGATACCACCCCGGACTTACTGGGGGGCAAAAACAAAGCGTTGAGCCTGATAGCGGAGAAAAACGTGCAGTTCCTGCGCATCACGGCCACGCCTGACAGCTCAGCAGCCTGCACCCCCCAAAGTCGCTATCGCTCGGGTGGGTTGCGCCTTAAACCTAATCCCTTAGTGGACGGGGCTGCACATGGGGTCTATGCCATGCAGCGCGGATTGTTTGAAGTGCGCTGCCGGCTCCCGCGCTACCGGGCCCGCACTACAAAGTATGGGGCCAATGCCGGGTTCTGGCTGTTGAGTAACGATATGGAATGCGACATTGTGGAGGGAAACGATGGGCTCTCGGGCTTCGCCACCACGCTGCACAACTGGAACGCAGCTGCCACCGACTGCACTCGCACGCCTGCTCAGGGCGAGCCTCATCCTTTCTGGCAGGCTATCTACGCCTATACCTCTCCGTATGTGGGCGCGCCGGGGCTAGACGAAGGCTTTCATACCTATGGGCTGGCGTGGAGCGAAGATGAGCTGACATGGTATTTCGATGGCCAAGTGCTCTCTACTATCCGTTACCGCCCCGGACAATGTCTGCCCGGACTAGTGGAAAATGGAATGTTTACCCCGTTCGGCCGCGCGGCTCAGGTACTTTTAGGCCTGGAGGTAGTCGATGCTAGCTTCCAGGAGGCCCAGTTTGATGTCGATTTCGTGCGCATTTGCAAGCCCGCCAACGACTGGGCGGCGCCTCCACGGCAGTTGGAGTAAAAAAGCCCCTCACAATCAAAACATTCATTATTGCAGTGCTTTGTGTCCCAAAACATGGAGTGTTTGGCTCGCGCCCAAGCTCAGCAGCAGAGCTTTGCCCAGCGTTAGCTCATTTTCATAGCCCACAAGTGTAGCTCCGACCTAGGATCGTGAGTGCCCGTCACTAGTACCTATACGGGCAGGGTGATGCTAAACTCACTGCCCTTACCCTCTTCGCTCTCCACGGTGAGGGTGCCGCCGTGGCCTTTGGTGATGATGTCGTAGCTGAGCGAGAGGCCCAGGCCCGTGCCTTCGCCCGAGGGCTTGGTGGTGAAGAAGGGCTGAAACACCTTTGCCTTCACATGATCGGGGATGCCAGTACCGTTGTCCTGCACCTGTATTTTCACCTGGTTGCCTCCGTGGCGGGTGCTGATGCGCACGGTAGGGACGTAGCCATTTTCACCCCCTTGCTGCTGGCGCTGGCGCACGGCATAAAAGGCGTTGGTCAGCAGGTTCAGCAGCACCCGCCCCAGGTCCGAAGCAACAGCGGTTACCAGGGGCAAATCGGGGGCTAAGTCGCTGGTTAGCGTAGCGTTGAACGTTTTGTCCTTAGCTCGCAAGCCCTGATAAGCTAAGCGCAGATATTCCTCACACAGCGCATTCACGTCGGTGGGCTGGCGCTCGCCGGTGCTGGCACGGGCATGCTCCAGCATGCCCCGCACAATGCTGGCGGCCCGCTGCCCGTGCTGGGTTATCTTGACTTGATTTTCGCCTAGGTCGCTTAACAGCTCGGCTAATGCTCCTTTCTGAGGAGCCGGATAAGCCGAGCCGGCCACCACTTCCTGGGCTTCGTGGCAAAGCTCCGTGCTCACGTCGGCGAAGTTGGTGACGAAGTTCAAAGGGTTCTGAATTTCGTGGGCAATACCCGCTGTGAGCTCCCCCAGCGAGGCCATTTTCTCCCGCTGAATCAGTTGCGTTTGGGTGGTGCGTAGTTCTGTGAGAGAGCGTTGCAGAGCGGCCGTGCGCTGCTGCACCTGCTGTTCCAGAGTTTCATTTTGCTGGGCCAATAGGGTTTGCTTTTCTTGCTCCTGAGCCAGGGTTTGAGCCGAGAGCCGCTTTACTTCGTCCAGTTTGAGTTGGAGCAATTGGCTGTCGAGGGCAAACTCGCGGGCCAGAAACAAGGAGATGCCCAGGGCCGGAGGCAGGTAGATCAGCGGGTAAAAGAAGTTTTCCAACTGCATACTGAACCTCACCTCTGTCACAATCAAACTGGCAAAAAGCAGCGCGCACAGCAGCCCCAGGGCAAACCCGGAGCCGATAATCCAGGCTCCGCGCTGCCGCTGGCGCAGGGCCCGCACCGTGAGGCGCAGCTGCTCGGCCGTAGCGAGAACCACAAACGCTAAGTAACTGAGAAAGCTAAGAGTGGAGAATAAATGAAAGTGGTGAAACAGCAGCAGGACGATCAAGCATCCCCACAGGGCATAATAAATCAAGCCTAAACGGAAGTTGAAGAGGGCATACAGCGCCCGCACCGCCCACATACTACCCAAAAAGAAGAGCGTAAACGTGATGCCACTCAACACCAAGGCCGGGACGCGCGCCAAACTCAGCGTGCTGCCGTAATACACCCCCAACGAGGCCAAAGTCAGTGAGAGGGCATAGAGAGCAAAGTAGCGATTGGCGAGTTGAGCGGGATTGTAGTGAAAAAAAGCAAAGTGCAGGAGCATGAGCAGGCAAAAAATGCCCCCCACAACATAAAAAATAGTGCGGCTTACTTCCTGCGTCGCAGTTGAGGCCAGCAACTGCGGTACCGTTCGCAGCCATACGCGCAACAAGGGTACCTCGTCGGTGCCAAGCCGGACGGGAGGCGCCCACAATACCAACCGAACGGCCAGCACCTGTTCGGCCGACCCCACGGCTATGGGTAGCACCACCGGGCCGGGGTTAATGGCGCCGGGCGTAGCTCGACTAGGATCGGGATGAAGCGTGCCTTGGCGCTGCACGAGCCGGCCATTGCAGTAAATTTCCATCGCTCCTAGTTGGCTGATTTGCACCAACAAGGCTTGCTGGCGCAGGCTGTCACCGAGGCGAAAGCGCAGGCGCAGCCAGTTGATGCCGTTCATGAGGCGGGGTGGTAGATCTCGTTGAGACCAGGTTGGGCTAATCGTATCCCAGACCCTGTCGTCGAAGCCGGGCTTGGCCCATTCTGGATTGTCGCCCACATGGTAGCGCCACCCTTTTTCGAGGAGCAGTCCGTTCTTGGGCAGGCGGTTGATCGTGCGTATGGTGTCAGCGGATTGGGCCGCGCCTCCGGCAGCCGGAAGTATCCACAGGACGACGAGCAGCAACAAGTAGCGCATAGAAGTAGGCGTGACCGCTCCGCGAGCCACCTCCCGCGAGTGGTATTAATCCTATTAGGAATAGGAATTTATACAAGCAAGCTACTAATAAACGCGCATCGTACCAGCAGAATTTTCGCCGCTACTTATATTCGGTTGGCAGATTTGCCCCCCAGACATTCGCGCCGGGAGTGGGGGCACATCAGGCGTTGGCCAGTGCCCGATCGAGGTGCACGTAGCCGCCATCGACGTACAGAATCTGGCCCGTGGTGTGGCTGCTGCGGCGGGAGAGCAGAAAGGCTGTGGTGTTGGCAATTTCTTCGGCCGTGGTCATGCGGTTTTCCAGCGGAATTTTGCTGGTGATTTCGCGCAGCTTTTCCTCGGGGTTGGGCAGCGTCTGAATCCAGGTTTCGTACTGCGGCGTCCAGCACTCGGCCACCACTACGGCATTCACGCGAATGCCGTATTTGAGCAGCTCCACGGCCCACTCGCGGGTCAGGGCATTGCGTCCGCCATTAGCCGCGGCATAGGCCGAGGTGTTACCCTGCCCGGTTTCGGCTGTTTTTGAGCTGATGTTCACAATCGAGCCTTTCGACTTCTTCAACTCCGGCAAAGCATGGTGGGCCAGCAGGTAATAATGCACCAGGTTGCGGTGCAGGCTCTGCATAAAGCCTTCGTAGGTGCCGTGTTCCAGTCCCACACCATCATTCACGCCGGCATTATTCACCAGCCCATCAATCCGTCCAAACTGCGCCACAACAGCCTGGACGGCTTTTTCGCAGGCGTCGGGCTCCGTCAACTCGGCCACTACCTGCCAAGATTTGCCCCCCGCCGCCTCAATGTTGGCCACCATTTGCTGGTTGTCCTGCTCGCTACGCCCCACAATGACCGGAATGGCGCCTTCGTCGGCCAGCACCTGCGCGATGCCCGCGCCAATGCCTTTGGCGCCGCCCGTAACCAGGATAATCTTATCAGCCAGGTACAAGTCCATGGAGTAGCATTAAAGGTTGTAAAAGGAAGTTGCGTTGTCGCCCCAAAACTGGGCTTGCTCCGAGGGTGAAAAAGAGGCCAGATAGTCTTCCATCAAAGCAATTGTACGACTGTAGCCGCCCGCCACTTCGCATACGGGCCAATCGGAGCCGAACAACACCCGCTTAGGTCCGAAGGCGTCGAAAACCACATCGAGGTAAGGCCGAAAATCAGCCGGTTGCCACCGCTGCCAGTCGGCCTCGGTTAAGAGCCCTGATACTTTGCATAGCACATTTTCGCGCGCGGCCAGGGCTTGAATATCGCGCCGCCACGGCTTTAATTCGCCGGCTTTTATGAGTGGCTTGGCTAAATGATCGAGCACGAAAGCCTGGTTGGGAAAAGCTGCGTCCAATTCCGTTGCATACACTAGCTGATCGGGGAGGATGAGCAAGTCGTAGGTAAAGCCGTATTGGCCCAGGGCACTGATGCCGCGCCGAAATTCCGGTCGCAGCATCAGCGCCCGATCGGCTTCGCCTTGCAGGATGTGCCGAAAGCCTTTGAGCTTGGCAAACTGGTTGTAGTAAGCTAGCCGCTCTTCGATGTTTTCGGCCTGCAAATCCACCCAGCCTACGACCCCTTTGATGAAGTCATGTTTGGCGGCCAGTTCAAGCAGAAAAGCCGTTTCACCTTCCGATTGATCGGCCTGCACCGCCACGCAGCCCTCGAAGCCGTGTTGCTGGAGTAAGGGATGAAGCTCGGGGGGCAAAAAGTCGCGCCGGAGCAAGCGCATCTCGTCGGTAATCCAAGCGTCGCGTGTGGGCTCAAAGTGCCAGAAATGCTGGTGAGCGTCAATTCTGGCCATAGGCTTTCAGCACTTGGCGCGAGGTGCCCAATCCATCGATACCCAACTCGACTACGTCGCCGGGCTTCAGGTACACTGGTGGATTGAACCCCAGGCCCACGCCCGCCGGCGTACCCGTGGAAATGATGTCGCCGGGCAGCAGGGTCATAAATTGGCTGACGTAGCTGATCAAAAAAGGGATGTTGAAAATGAGGTTGGATGTGTTGCCGTCCTGCATCATCTGCCCATTCACCGACAGCCACAGCCGCAAATTATTCACGTCGCCTAGCTCGTCGGGCGTCGCCAGAAACGGACCTACGGGCGCAAAGGTGTCGCAGCCCTTGCCCTTGTCCCAGGTGCCGCTGCGCTCCAGCTGAAACTCCCGCTCCGACACGTCATTGTGCAAGGCATAGCCCGCGATGTAGGCGGCGGCGTCGGCTTCTTCCACGTAGGACGCTCGCTTACCGATCACCACCGCTAGCTCCACTTCCCAGTCGGTTTTGGTCGAGTTTCGGGGGATGATAATGTCGTCGTATGGCCCGGTGTAGGAGGTCGTCGCTTTCATAAACAGCACCGGCTCGGGGGGCGGCGTGGCGCCCGTTTCGCGGGCGTGGTCACTATAATTCAAGCCAATGCACAGCAGCTTGGACGGCCGCGCCACGGGCGGCCCGAGACGTTCGGAGTCGGCAATAGGCTGCAGTTGGCCCTCGTTCTGTTGGAGAAACTCCGCTAAGCGCTGGAGGCCATTCGTGGCAAAAAAGGCTTCGTTGTAGTCTTCGCCGAAAGCCGAGACATCAAACTTCTGATGGTGGAGAATAATGCCGGGCTTTTCCTGGCCGGGGGTACCGTAGCGGATGAGTTTCATAGGAGCGTGGGGGCTTTTTTAGGTGAGGTGATTAACTATTTAACGTGATAAAACCGCCGTCGATGGGGTAGTCGCAGCCGGTGATGAAGTTGGCTTCCGCTGAGCACAGATATAAGGCTAGGGCCGCAACTTCGGCGGGCTCGCCCATGCGGCCGATAGGCTGACTATGGGAGAGCTTGGCAAAGATCTCCGCCTCTTGGCCGGCGTAGTTTTGGGCAATGAAGCCATCGACGAAGGGCGTGTGTACCCGGGCCGGCGAGATACTGTTGCAGCGGATATTGCTGGAGAGGTAGTCGCGGGCTACGGAAAGCGTCATGGCAAAAATGGCCCCCTTGCTCATGGAGTATGCAAAACGGTCGGTAAGGCCGACGTGGGCGGCAATGGAAGCCATGTTCACGATTACGCCGCCGCCCTGTGCTTTCATCAGTGGCACGGCGGCAAACAGGCAGTTGTAAGCGCCCTTCACGTTTACCTGGTACACACGGTCAAAGTCGGTGTCGGAGGTGTTTTCCACGTTGCCCACGTGTGCGATGCCGGCGTTATTCACCAGAATATCGATGCGGCCAATGCGCTGAAAAATGTCAACAATCTGCGCCTGCTGACTTACATCGGCCCCGTAGGCATGGGCCTGGCCGCCGCTGGCTTGTACCTGTTGCGCCGTTTGCTGGCCGGCGGCTGCGTCGCGGTCGAGGATGTGTACGATGGCGCCCTGGCGCCCAAACAACAGCGAAATGGCCTGGCCAATGCCGCTGCCTCCGCCCGTAACGACGGCGTGTTTTCCGGTTAAATCGAACATAGATCAGTGGGCTGTAACGAGCTGTATATGCTTGACGCGCATATTTTGAGGGCAAAGTAAAAGACCACCAGGAAGCAGGCACCAGATAGGCCGTCTGAATGCTGCTCCTGTCCGACAACCAACCCATGAGGACCGGGAAGACTGCGCCCCCACGATGGCCATAATCACCAGCGAAGAGCCTTCCTTGGTTTTGCCCCCCAGGCCGCGAATACTCAGCGAGAAAATGGTGGGGAACATAATAGACATAAAGAATTCAACCCCCATAAGAGCGTACACCGAGAATGTGCCCGGCAGAATGACGGCCAGCAGCACCAGAAAAAAATTGAGCAAACTATACACTGCCAGCAGGCGCGGCGCTGGAATATAGCGCATCAAAAAGGTGCCGATGAAGCGGCCCGCCATAAAGCCCAACAGCGCCGCCGCCAAGTATTGAGCCGCCGCTTTCTCGCCGATACCGGCAACTTGTTGGGAAAAGCGAATGAAGAAGCTGCTCACGCACACCTGCGCCCCAATGTAGAAAAACTGCGCTAACACGCCCAGTAACAGGTTTTTCTCCCGCAGCAGGGGCCGAGTGGCCTCAGTCCCGCGGTCTACTTCCGCAATGTCAGGCAGGCGCGTAAAGTAGAGGAGCAGGGCCACCAGCAGCACTACGCCGCCGATGAGCAGGTAGGGTACCTGCACCGCGGCCGCCTCGGCGTTCAGGTAGGCATCCAACTGCCCACCCGACATGCTGGCTTCTTCCGCGCTGGAGAGTGTGTTGCCCGATAAGATAAAAATACCCCCCAGAAAAGGCGCCAGCGTAGCGGCCAGGCCATTGAACGACTGCGCAAAGTTGAGGCGCTGAGTAGCGCCTTCCTCGTCGCCGAGCACGGTGATATAGGGGTTGGCCGCCGTTTCCAGGAACGTCAGCCCGCAGGCAATAACAAACAACGCCACCAGGAAAAACGGGTAGGAGCGAGCCGCCGCGGCGGGGTAAAACAAAAAAGCCCCCCGGCAAACAGCAGGAGCCCCAGCAAAATGCCGCCCTTGTAGCCAAAGCGCTTCATAAACTGCCCGGCAGGAATAGCCAGCAGAAAATAGGCGATGTAAGACGCCGAATCAATCAGGGCCGACTGAGCATCGGTCAGCTGGCAGGCTTTCTTGAGGTGCGGAATCAGAATGGGGTTCAGGTTGAGCGCAAAGCCCCACAGGAAAAACAGCGACGTAATCAGACCAACGGCAAAGAGGTTTTTCCGGGCGGTAGTCATTGAGTGGGCTATGAATGGAGAAAAAATGCAGGTTTATATTGGCATAGGTAGCGCTATAGCAAACTGGCGTAAGCTACGGCAACGGACTTTTGCCCCCCAAGGCTTGCTCATCGGCGCGGGTGGCCGCAGGCGGCCGGGCCGAAGCTTTTCGCGGCGCAGCGGCAGGAGAGGGAGGATCCCGCGTTTTCCAGGTTTCCGGAAGAGGGCTGTAAGCGGGTTGCAGGCCGCCCAGATCAATGGTGAGATGGTCGAGCACCACGCCCGGATCAAGCAGGTAAAGCGTGAGCGTATGCCGACCGGGGCTCAGCAGCGGTCCTTTAACTTGGCGTTGGGCGCGGTTGCGCAGCACATTCTGCTTCCATTCCTCCGACCGTCCCACCGTTTTAAAATCGACAATTTGAACCGGGCCGTTATCCAGGGAGACGCCGTAGCGCATACCAGCGCTGCGGGTGACGGGGTGCGTAGGCAGCGTTGATACCGTGATAGTGGGAGCAGCCCGCGAGAAGGTGTAGAAATCGTACTCAACGGCCGGGGCCTGCGTTTTTAGGTTGACAGTATCAACCAGTGGCTTTGCTTGCAGGGGGTGGGCCTGAAGAGCCTGGCCGGCGTGGCCAAGACCATCCACCAGCGCCCACCGGCTCGCGGCTTTATCCACTTTGCGGCTATAGTGCGCAGCCCGCATCGAAACGTAGCCATTGGTTTCAATAAAACCCTCGTAGTCAGTGGCCAATTTACTTTCCGCGGCGGCGGCGCGTACGGCCGCGCGGAAGGTTTTGCCGGCTCCGCTAAACGTCAGGACGCCCGTTGGTGCGCCGCGCTTAGGTATTTTTTGCCAATCGATGCGGACCTGTAGCCGCTGTTGTTTTTGCCCCCCAGTCGAGGTTAGTGTACCTTTTTGGGCGGATAGCGTCAACCACTTTACCGACGACTTTACCTTCCAGGCAACAGCCCGGCGTCGGCTCAGAAACACGTCAACGAAGTAGGAGGACGGACCCCACGAATAGAAAGTTGGGAACTCCAGGGCCTGCGCTGGCGTGGCGGCTATCGTGGAGTCGCGGGGGGCAAATCCTTCCGGTGCGATACCCCAAATGCAGGTAGTGTCGAGGACCAGCGGAAGCGCAGCAGGGGCCTGATACACAGGCAGGTTGCGCGGCTTCATCGACATTATGCCCCGCCATTTGCCCCCCGCCAGCTGGTTGTTATAGTGCTCCGTTTCCCGCTCGATGCTGGCGTACGCCTGCTGTGCCCAAGTTGTGTAATCGGTGGCGCTGGCGCGGTTTTGCAGGGCGTACCAGTAGCTCTTGTCCTGGTACAGAAACTTCTGATTCATCAGCGCCGCGCCCACCACCGGATAGTACACCAGCTCGAAGAAAGCGTCGGCCCGCGCCGCCTCGATCTGGGGGCGCAGCTGCTGCACGCGCTGCATCAGGGCGGCGTAGCGGTCGAGGCGGCGCTGGGCTTCGTCGCCGTAGGCAAAGTGATTGTAGGCGGTGCGCTGGGTGGGGGTGGTAGGCTCCGTCTGGCTCCAACCCATAAACTCGGGGCGGCGCTCAAAGGCCAGATCGTAGTATTCCCAGAGGATAGACCGGAGTTCAGGGCCGAGTTTTTCACCGAAAATAGTACCTGCCCATGCCTGCAAATGAGCCGGAACATGCGTGCTCTGCTGGAAAGGGCGTGCATCATAGGCCATATCCAGAAACAGCTGGATGTTGTATTCCAAGGGCTTGATGTCGCCCACATTTAGCACCCACAGTCGGTCGGTTTTCAGGGCGTAGGCTTTCATCATCTCCTCCCGAATCAGGGCCGGATGGGTAGTGCTCAACCACAGATAATCGTGAGGCCGGCCCCAGTAGGAAGCGTGGTAGTACACGCCCGAGCCGCCTTCACGCGCCTGTTCCTGGGGGTTGCTGAGGCGGCTGATATAGCCGTAGTTATCGTCGGGCCACACCAGCGTCACGTCATCGGGCAGCTTGAGGCCTTCGTCGTACACATCCAGCACTTCCTTGTAGGCCGTAAACACTTGTGGCACGGTCGTTACGTCGGGGGCTACGTGCCGCCGCAGGATTTCGCGCTGATCCGCAATGACGCTGTGCAGCATCTGGGCGGCTTGTTTGGGGGTTTTGGCACCTTCCATGCCGCTGTCGTGCACACCGCGCATACCCAGCGAATACATAGCCTCCAGCTTGCCGGCCTGCTGCGCCCGCTGCTCCCAGTAGCGGTATACGGCGGGCTTGTTGCGGAAGTAGTCGAACGGCCCCATGGTTTGTTCCTTCCACTCGTCCACGTTGTTGCGCAGCATGGGTTCGGCGTGCGAAGTGCCTACCAGAATGGCGTAACGGTTGGCCATCTTCGGGTTGCCAGGGTACGAGAAAAATGCCCGTGTGCTAGGGTGCATGGCCGGCCAAATCAGGTTAGCCTTCAGGCGTAAAAGCAACTCGAAAATGCGGGCATAAGTGTTGGGCCCGATGTCTTTACTGTCCTTATCCAGGTTTTGAGCCGCCCAGGGCTGGAGGCCCCAGTCCTCGTCGTTGAGGAAAATACCACGGTACTTCACCGTGGGCGACGCGCTACTAAAGCTGCCGGGCGTCAGGTACAAATTGTCCTGATGACGGGGCGTAACATCGGCCCACCAGTACCACGGCGACACGCCCAGCCGCCGCGACAACTCAAACACGCCGAAAGCAGTGCCACGCCGGTCGCTGCCCGCGATGACCAAAGCCTTGCCCGCCCGCCCGAACGGTTTGTCAACCACACTTATACTAAATGCCTCCCACCGCCCTTCGAGACTCGTTGCCTGGATTTGCCCCCTAGCAGCTAGCTGATCAATAAGTTTCGACTGACCCAATGTGCCAATGAGTACAGAAAAGCCCCCAGAGGCTTATTTGCCCCCCAAAGCGCTGGGGTAACCCCAGTGATGGTAGTAATGTCGCGGGCCAGAGCGTCGGCGGCCACGCGGACGACTTCGGCATCCTGCTCATCGAGGTAGAGCGGAGCGGCCTGCCGCTCATGCACCAGCGCAAACCCCTCCGCGCTATAGCTTTCGGCCAGCACCAACGGCACAGTGGGCGCAGGCTGAGCGCGCGTCAGGTGCGAGAGAAACAGAAGGAGCCAGCAAATGAGCCAGAAACAGCACTTTCTCATCAGGCGACAGAACAAGGGTTAAGCGAGTGACGAATGTGCCTGACGCTTCGCCGGAAACCGTCCCGTACTGTCCTGATATTGTAAATGCGCCCTCACCACAAGAGCCCGCGAAACACACGTTTCGCGGGCTCTTGTGGTGAGGGCGCACTCAGATGCCCATGAGGCAAATAGAAGCGTCGGAAAAGGATTATGCGTATGGCTGTTAAGCGCTGTTGTTGTGCCTACTCGGGCGACATATACTTTTTCAGGCTCACCAGCGTCACGCGGTTTCGGCGGCTTGCTGGCACGGAGGTGAGGTTGCGGGTGTCCTCAATTAATGTTAGCTCCGTGTCGCTGATTGTAGGGGGAATCGTGTACTGGAAGGTTCCGTAATCAAACGACAGCGACAAGCTGTTATTAGTGTTGGTGTAATAACCAGTTTGCAACGATTTGTCCTTGGTGTAAGGCTCTATCGTGCCATCAGATGAGAAGATGTAGTATCTCTTTCCCGCCCCAAACAAGGGCTGTGTACGCAGGTACTGACCGTCTGGAGCGTAATAAGTTACGGAGGCCTCCAAGACATCCCATCGACCCACTAAGCTCTTAACCGGAGCTGGCGCTACTTCTTCTTTCTCCTTCGATGTACAACTGAAAATGGTGATGGCAATAAATAAAATAAGTAAGCGTGAAAGTAAAGAAGCAAACATGTAGAACTTAGTAAAGTAGAAAAAGGGTGGAAATTAGTATAGCTATATCAAGAATGATGCGACACTTTATCAATTCCTAAATTATATATTAGATTTTGTGAATTTTATGCTTCTCAGGCACATCTAGCCCTTTTTAAAGCGGCTTTGCGAGATAAGTATTTACAAAGGCATTGCGAAACTTGCCTTTCGGATCGTACTGCGCCATCAGGGCTTGAAAGGCGGGCAACTTCTCATACTGACTTTGCAGCTGGGTCGCCGACAGGGTGAATAGCTTTCCCCAGTGCGGTCTCACCCCGAAAGGCGACAACTCCCTCTCCAATAGCGGCAGCACCCGGCTCACAGCGGCCCAATCGGGTTTCCAGGTGAAATGGATGGCCAGCGAGTCTTGCTGATAGCACGGGCTCAGCCACAGCGCGTCAGCCGCAACCGTTCGCATCTCCGAAACCTGCAAGGACGGCCGCAAGTGCTCATGCAGGCGTGCCACGGCCCGAATGGCTTCCTGGGCGTGGCGCAGGGGCACAAAATATTCTGATTGCAGCTCCTGACCCGAGCTAGGGGTGAAGCCAAGCCGGAAGTGCGGCAGCCGATCATGCCAGGGGCCCGGCACACCCATCTGCTCCGTGCAGTTCACGGGCGAAAGGCCGGCCAATGGGTGCAGGTCTTGGGTAGCCCGCTGGGCCCCAAAGAATTCTGATGGAGCCGGCTGAAGCGGCGCGCCGGGCACTAGGCGCTGCTTCAGCCAAACCTGCGTAATGCGCTCATCCTGCCAGTCGGTAAATAAGCTCACGCTGTAGGCGCTGGCCTGAATGGCCGCGAAGTGTTCACAGACTTGTGTAAGCGGTAGATTTTCATATACATCCTGCCGCAGTTGAAAGGTAGGTTCCATGGCGAGCGTCAGCTTGGTCACCACACCCAGCGCGCCTACATGCACAACCGCGCCCAGAAACTCGTCGCCGTCCGTTTCCGGCGACAGCACCCGTACTTCACCCGAAGCAAGTACAAACTCCATCGCCCGAACGGCCGTGGCCAAGTTGCCGTGCTGTATTCCTGATCCGTGCGTAGCCGTGGCACAGGCTCCCACCACGGAGATATGTGGTAGAGAAGCCAGGTTGTGCAGGGCAAACCCCTGGTTGTGCAGGGTAGGGGCCAGCCGCCCGTAGGTGATGGAGGCGGGCACCGTTACGGTGTGGGCATCCGTATCGAGGTAAATAGCCTGCTCCGTTGCCTCAAGGGAAAGCAGCTGCTGGGTACTGTCGGCAATGCCGTTGAAGCAATGGCGCGAGCCGAGCACCTTTAGCTGGTCAGTGGTCCGCACGATTTCCTGCACCTGCTCTACGGAGTTGGCCTGCGCCAGCCGGGTGGTACTGTAGCGGTAATTGCCGGCCCAATTCAGCAGGGGCGGCGCAACGGGGGCCGGGGAGGACAAAGGCAGGGGAGAATAAGATTCCATAAGATGCGGAAGTGGCCGAAGGAACTGGGGGGCAAAATTACGACATTATGGCTAGGGATATCAGGCTGCGCAAGCCACCGTGGGCCACTGGGGGCTTTTTTGCAGCCAATAGGGAATGATGGGCGGGCTGCTTATTTTGCCTCATGCTACAAACGTCTATTCGCTCCATTGAGATTTTTAAGCTCTTTATGCCGCTGAAAGAGCCTTTCGTTATTTCTCTGGGTCCCATCAATGAAGTGCAGAATGTGGTTGTGCGGGTGCGCACGGCCGACGGCTGTACGGGCTACGGCGAATGCAGCCCCTACATGACCATCAACGGGGAAAGCATTGATACCTGCTTTGCCGTAGCGCAATACCTGGCGCGCGGCCTGCACGGGCACGATGCGCTGGACATTGCCGGGTGCCTGGCTATCATGAACCGCATCATCTACGCCAATAGCAGCATCAAAAGTGCGTTTGATATAGCCCTGCACGACATAGCCGCCCAGCAGGCTGGCCTACCACTCTACGCTTTTCTGGGGGCAAATCTGATAAAGTTCTCACTACCGACATGACGGTGAGCTTAGGGCCGCCCGCCAAAATGCAGGCCGACGCCATCCGGTTTCAGCAGCAGGGCTTTCCGTTCATTAAAGTAAAGCTGGGGGAAACGTTAGAGGCCGATGTAGCGCGCATTCGGGCCATTCGGCAGGGCATTGGGCCCAATCATCCGCTGAGCATCGACGCTAATCAGGGCTGGCAGACGGCTGAGGCGGCCATTGCCGTGTTGCAGGCGCTCGCGCCTTATCGTATTGCGCATTGTGAAGAGCCCATTGCCCGCCACCTGTTTATGGACCTGGCTACGGTGTCGGCGGCGTCGCCCATTCCGATTATGGCCGATGAAAGCTGCGGCGATGAGCACGACGCGGCGCGCCTGATTCAGCTGCGCGCCTGCCCGCAGTTCAACATTAAGCTGGGCAAATCGTCGGGACTGCATCGGGCCAAGAAAATCGTCGATTTGGGCGCCGCCGCCAGCATGACCCTGCAAGTGGGGGGCTTTATGGAGTCGCGCCTGGGCATGACGGCCGCCGCGCACCTGGCTCTCACCCACGATGCCATCCGCCACTGCGACTTCGACACCCCGCTGATGTACACCGAGGACCCCGTGGTGGGCGGAATTCGTTATCGGGCCCAAGGCGTTATTGAGGTGCCGAATGTGCCGGGCCTGGGCGCCGTGATAGATGAGCAGTATCTGAGAAACGCAGAAAAGCGGGTGGTAGAGTAGCAAAGGGTAGCCTACACATACGGAGAATCGCGATTTATTAGCTTCTTGCCCGTCGAAGCTGAAATGCTTCCATTAACCTGTAAGCTTTACAGCCGCTTGCTGCGCTTATATTTTCCGCCTGTTCCCTGCCTATGCTGCTTTTGACTGCTACTCCTTACCTGACTCTTTACCTACACGAAGGCGCTTCCCGCGCCATTGAAGCGCAGTGGCTGGGCTTTGGCAGCAGTGCTATTCTGCGCCAAGCCACACTCGATGCTGTAGTGCTGGCCCGGCAATATCGTATTACCGGCTGGATTGCCGACGACCGGCTTTTGGGTTCATTACCCCCCGCCGACCTGGAATGGATTGCTCAGCAGGTGCTCCCACAGCTAATTGGCGTGGGACTGAAGCGGTTTGCCCGCATTGAGTCCATGGACCCGCACAATAAAATGCTGATTGGGCAGGCGCAGACACAAACTCAGCCGCAGATGCCCTTCGAGTGGCGCCTGTTTACGGACCTACAGGCTGCTCGCGTTTGGGCCTGCGGATAGTTTCCAAAAACCATTGCAATGCCTAGGGCCAGAGCTGAAGATGATTTCAGCAATGTCTTTTAAGAAGCAAAAAAGCCCCCCAGGCGCCTGACTCGCTCGCCTGTTAGCCATTCTACTTCCCACCCACAATGAGAAAACTACTGTTTCTGTTGCTGTGGCTGCCTTTGCTCGGCTATGCCCAAACGGCACCAAAGTATCCGGCGCCCGTTGACGCGGACTTCAGCCTGAAAAACTACGCGTTTGAGAGCGGGGAGAAGCTGCCGGAGCTGAAGCTGCACTACACGACCATTGGTAAGCCGCGTAAAGACGCAACCGGGCGGGTAACGAATGCGGTGGTTATCATGCACGGAACTACGGGCAGCGGTAAGCAATTTCTAAGTGAGCAGTTTGCCGGCAATCTCTTTGGGCCCGGCCAGCTGCTGGATGCGGCCAAGTACTATATCATTCTGCCCGACGCCATCGGGCACGGCCAGTCCAGCAAGCCCAGCAACGGCCTGCGGATGCGCTTCCCCAAGTACACCTACAACGACATGGTGACGGCCAACTACCGCCTGCTCACCGAGCACCTCGGCGTGGCGCACGCCAGGCTGGTCATGGGAACCTCAATGGGTGGCATGGAAACCTGGGTGTGGGGCTACCGCTACCCCGACTTTATGGACGCGCTGGTGCCCCTGGCCAGTCTGCCGGTGGAAATAGCGGGCCGCAACCGCATGCTGCGCAAAATGGCCATCGACCTGATTCAGATGGACCCGGCCTGGCAGGGCGGCAACTACACCACTCAGCCCCGTACGGGCCTGACGGGGGCTATTTCGTCGCTGATCTTTATGACCAGCAGCCCCTTGCAGATGCAGAAAACGGCCCCCACGCGCGAACTGGCCGAAGCTGCCCTAGAAAAAAGGAGAACTCAACTACTGACCTCCCTCGACGCGAACGACTTCATCTACCAGTTCGACGCCTCCCGCGACTACAACCCGGCCCCGCACCTGAGCAAGATAAAAGCCCCCCTGCTGGCCATCAACTCTGCCGACGACCAAGTGAACCCGCCAGAATTAGGCATCCTAGAACAGGAAATCAAGAAGGTGCCGAACGGACGCTACATCCTGCTGCCAATTAGCGACAAAACCACCGGCCACGGCACCCACTCCAACCCCGCCCTATGGGGCATTAACCTACAGGAACTACTGACGTTGCTGGAGAAGCAGCTGCCAATAAAGTAGCAGGCGAAAGATTTAGAAAGAAGCTAGAGCTATGCAGCTAAAAAAACTAGAGAGCTAGTTCCCCTCCTCAGCTGAGGAGGGGCTAGGGGTGGTTGGCAATCGGTGTTTATCTTGATTACTAAATGACCCTAACACCCATGTCAGCCCCAAAAGGTCCACAATCTGAATTACCAAAAGCCTATCCGTCGGGCGTTGCGGAATAATTCTACCCAGGCTGAAGCTATTCTATGGCGTTCCCTCCAACGCAGTCAATTAGCTGGCCGCAAGTTTCGTCGTCAGCACGGAATTGGGCCGTACATAGTGAACTTCTATTGTCCAGCTGAAAGACTGATGATTGAGCTAGACGGCGCTGGTCACTTCACCGCAAATGGTGAGGCCAACGACGTCATGCGGACCGAGTATCTGGCTGGCTTAGGTTATCGAGTAGTACGATTTGAAAATCGAGCAGTGATGGAGCAGCTTGACGGGGTATTGGCAGCTATTGAGGCAACCTTTTCACCAGAAAAAGCCCCCCAACGATTATCAACCACCCCCAACCCACGCCGCTAGATGCGCGGAATTCAGCTGAGGAGGGGAGCTAGCTCTCTAGTTTTTAGCTCTAGCTTTTGCCTCAACAGGTATAATCTCACTCCCCAAACGCCACTATATTTACCTACCACCTCACCCTTTCCCTATGAAACACCTTTTCCTGTCGGCGGCGCTGGCGGCGGCTTTGCTGGGCACCCTGACCAGCCATACGCCCGTTACTAGCCATACCACCGCCCCCGTGGCGGCCGATTCGCCGGCGCTGGCGGCTATGTTTGAGAAGTATTGGGACGAGCGCGCCAAGCTTTTCCCGCTGGAAGCCACCGGGCAGGGCGACAACCGCTACAATGACCAGCTGCCCAACGACAACACCGTGGCCTACCGCACGACCCAGCGGCAGTTTTTCCAGCAGTACCTCGACGCACTCAAGAAGTTCGACCGCAGCAAGCTCTCCGAAAACGACCGGGTGAGCTATGACATCTTCCTCTACGACATGCAGATGCGGCTGGAAGGCCTAAAGCAAAACTCATGGATGATGCCTATTACCCAGATGAGCGGCCTGCCTATTTCGCTGGCGCAGCTGGGCGCGGGCTCCGGCAACCAACCCTTCAAAATCACCAAGGATTACGACAACTGGCTGAGCCGGGTGCGCGCTTACCCCGTGTGGGCCGATTCGGCTATCGGCAACTTCCGCCGCGGCATGCGAGCCGGGGTGGTGCTGCCCCGTCCGCTGGTAGAAAAAATGCTGCCCCAGATGCAGGCTATGGTCACCACCGACCCCAGCAAGAGCATCTTCTACGGACCCGTAGCCAAATTTCCGGCCACCGTATCCGCCGCCGATCAGCAGCGCCTCAGCGCTGCTTACCAGCAGGCCATCAAAGAGCAGGTGGTGCCTACTTACCAGAAGCTGCACGACTTTCTAAAGAACGAGTACCTGCCCAAGGCCCGCACCACCACCGGCATTGCGGCCGTGCCCGGCGGGGCTGATATGTACCGCTACGCCGTGAAGTTCTGGACCACCACTGACCGCACGCCCGACCAGATTTACCAGACGGGCCTGAGCGAGGTGAAGCGCATTCGGCAGGAGATGGAAAAGATCAAAACGGAGGTGGGCTTTAAGGGCGACCTGAACGCCTTCTTCACTTACCTGAACACCGACTCCAAGTTTATGCCCTTCAAAACGCCCGAGGAGGTGCTCAACGTGTACCGCGGCGTACAGGCCAAGATTGACCCCAACCTGAAGAAGATGTTTGGCAAAGTGCCCAAAACCGGCTTTGAGGTGCGCCAGACTGAAGCCTTCCGCGCCGCCTCGGCCAGTGCTCAGTACAATCGTGGCCTACCCGACGGCTCCCGCCCCGGCATCTTCTACGTGCCCATCATCGACGCCACCAAGTACAACGTGACCCGCGGCATGGAGTCGCTGTTTCTGCACGAGGCCATTCCGGGCCACCACTATCAGGTTGCCTTGCAGCAGGAAAACGAAAACCTGCCCAAGTTCCGCCGCTTCGGCTTCTACAGTGCCTTCAGCGAAGGTTGGGCCCTGTACACCGAGAGCCTCGGCAAGGAGCTGGGCCTCTACACCGACCCCTACCAGCGCATGGGCGCCTTGAACGGGGAAATGCACCGCGCCATCCGGTTGGTGGTGGATGCAGGCATGCACAGCAAGAACATGACCCGTGAGCAGGCTATCCAGTACATGCGCGACAACCGCTCCATCGACGAGCAAGCCGCCACCGCCGAAATTGAGCGCTATATGGCCTGGCCGGGGCAGGCGCTAGCCTACAAAACCGGGCAGATGAAGATCATCGAGCTGCGCAACAAGTACGAAAAGCAACTGGGGGGCAAATTCAACCTCCGCGCCTTCCACGACGAGCTGCTGGAAAATGCCGCCATGCCCCTGGCCATAGCTGAAAAGACCATGGACGCTTGGGCTGCTGCGCAGAAGTAGAAGTTAATACAAGCGAAAATGAAAAAGCCCCCAACGCGCGTTGGGGGCTTTTTTTTATTTAAAGTATTGGTGTGTAAGAGGGTTTGTCACGGATATTGTTATTTCCAATACTCTTCAATACGATCAAGAAATGGACTCGCAGTATGTTTGCTTGGTAAGAAAATGGAAGAAGATAACAAGTCGCCAATTGCTTTTGAAAATCCATTGGAACCAGATGAATTGCCCCAAGGAATTACCTTATTATGGGTAAAAACTGCCTGTGTCTGTTGTGCAAGCGTGGTAGCGAGTTGATTAATGCTGGCAAGGAATGACTCTTCTTTATCGAGGGCGCCAGCCAGAACGATATACGGATTATAGAGAATATTTGAAAGGTTGGCATAGTAGCCCTCATTCATAACACCCAGGTACATATCTGGCGCTAAATTCTGATTGTTGCAGGTCGTACGGCCTGGTGCCCAAAGCTCCAAAGAGTGAAAAAGCCAACCTTGTCTTTCAGGATAAGCGGTATAATCGTGTAACCATCGCGCCTCCGATATAGCGGACAAGCCAAGCCGCCCAAACTTTACATCCTTCATATACTGTCCATTAGGTTCGTATTGAAGTGAGTTAAGAGAGGCCGAACCGCGGGCAGCTTTAGTAGCTCGAAGCAGCGAATCTTGAATTGCGTGCCAGCATTTGGGTTCCCATAGAGCCGGAGCTTGCGGGTTGCCAAGAATTATGTGGAGCTGGTATAATCGTTCGTGAAAGTGCATGCTTGCGTTCGTTAATTCAAGTTATCCTAAAAAATGAGCACTTAGTGTTCCAACAATTAAGACTATACCTACTAAAGCACATAGTAGAGCTTTCCAATCTACTAGTCTGTAGTTGAGGACGTACTCCTGCGGATTTAATGGATTATACAGTATTCGTACCTCTTGGCCCACACGCAATGAAGGTCTGCCGCTGCCAAGCCAGTGTTGAACGAACACGACCTCCTCACTAAAAGTCACGAAACGAAATACAGGAGCATAAGTAACTGATTCATTGTCATCGTCCTGCTTTTGAAAGCGGTAGACTATTCCGCTAGTCTCTATTCCTGTTTTCTTCAGATTTGCCCGCTTTTGGTATAAGTATCTGGCTACATATAAAAATGCGCCTCCTAACAGAATAAGTGCATAATTGATGGTCGCCAGACTAGCAGGGTCTGTTTTGCTGAGCAATAGCATCTATCCTAAGTATGTTGCTTTAGCGTCTTTAAGATTCTTGTTATCGTGTACCTTAGTCCTGAGCTTTGTCTCAATATTAACTCAGTAGTTTTAATTTAAAAACAGAAGCCAATCCAACCGCGTTACAGGATTCGTACCTGCAACTGCGGCAGAATCGGCCCCCAGAAGTAGGTGCTATTGCTGCTTAAGCAGACGCTAACTTCATTTACTCGGAAGCACGAAATAGTCTTCCGCTGAGTGCACTTTGGCCCGGTTTTGTGAATAGGTATAAAGGGCTTGCTTCTTACTAACGGCTGCCCTTAACTGTCCTTTTCACTTGGCCTATTCGTAGGCCGCACACCCTTCCCGTTATGTATACATTGCTCTTACAAGGCGGCGGCACCATCGGTGGTGATGGCATGCGCCTGCCCGCTTAGGTTAGCGGGTTCGAAAAAGCGAAAGGGCAGCCGCACATGCGGCTGCCCTTTCGCTTTTAGCGGTTGGCTGTATTAGTGGGCATTACTCAACTGCTTTGCTTTTCGTCCAGATGGATTCTCAGTCTGCTCGAAAAAGCCTATCACCGCTCAAGCCTGAGCGGGGTGTGAACCTATAGTACTGCCACGGGCTGTAGCTGCTCAACTAAGTTCTGCAACGCCTGATTTTGGGGAAGCGCACGGGCCAACATCATCAGGCCGGCACGCTGCTGCTGGTCGAGCGGGACGGCCTGGCCAGCGGTGTAGCAACGGCTGTTCTGTTCGAAGCGGGCACGGGCATCTGGGCGGCTGCGGTGACCTTCGAGGCGAAACTGGGCCGGTACCAGCAGGCCAAACAGCAGCTCCCGAACCAGATCGGGGTACCGGTCGAGGGTGGGAGCTACTCCCAGATCCTGCGAGAACAGGTGCATCGACTCGTGCGACGTGATTTCCTCGCGCACCTGCTTAAACTGCTCTGATTCGGCCAAGCCCTGCTCCATTTGCGTCCGGGTGGGCAAGGCGTGTTGGCCGCTCCAACATGCTGCCACCCAACGCGCCTGCAGCTCCACAGTAGGGAAATAGGAGCCGATTTGGCCAAAAAGACCCAGAAAGGCCACATTGGGCAAATCGGGGTGGAAAGTAAAGTGGTGCAGGTCGAGGCACTTATCGTCGGCGAGTACCGTCTGACGGATGTCCTCACTTAGAAAGGGCAGATGCAGGCCGTAGCCCGTAGCCAGCAGAAGTACATCGGCGGTTACCTCCTCGCCCGACGTGAGGAGAGCGCCAGTAGGAGTGAACGTGCGCACCCCCGTCACGGCACGAATGCGGCCGCTGGCCAGCTGGTCGAGGTACTCCTGACACATCGAGGCACCGGCCTCCAGCAGATTGTCGCTGGGGGGCAAACCTCCGAAATCAGCCGGGTTGCCGAAGTTCTCGACAATGAAATGCTTCAGGCCCGCCGCCGCTTCCGGTGGCGGCAATATCTGCCCCAGGTACGTCGCAAAACGATTGAACACATGTTGCTCCGCAGGCAGGCCATGCAGCAGCTTGCGAATGATGTAGCGCGGCTTGCGGCACGACGATAGCACCGGCGGGCCGTCGTTCAGGGCGAGGTCGCTGGCGATTTCCAATCCGCTAATGCTGTTGCCCACCACCAGTACGCGCTGCCCGGCAAAGGCCTGCCGACCCCGGTAAGCAAACGAGTGCAGCACTTGACCCCGAAACTGATCAAGGCCGGGCGTGTTCGGGAAGTTGGGATAATTGTAGCGGCCCGAGGCGAGAATAACGTGCGAAAACAGCTCCTTCTCCTCTTCACCGTCCTGAGTGCGAGTCGTGACCCAATACTGCCCTTCCGGCCCTCTGCTGATGAGCTCCACGCGAGTATTCAATCGGATGTAAGGCCCTAAGCCAAAGTGGCGGGCATACGCGGTGAGATACGCCAGCACCTCCTGATTACTCGGGAACATCTGGGTGCCGGCCGGATGGTCAAAGTCCGAAAACGACATCAGCACATGGGGAGAGTTGGCGTGCATGTCGGGCCAGATGCCGCTATGCGCCGCCCCCTGGTTCCACTGCCCCCCAATGTGACTGCTTTGCTCTATGAGAACCGGCGTAAGTCCGTCTTCCAACAACGACTTAGCGGCGGCAATGCCAGCGGGCCCGCCCCCGACAATGGCAACTTTCGAGGTGTTCATAAAGGAAATATGAATTGGGT
This sequence comes from Hymenobacter radiodurans, assembly GCF_004355185.1. NCBI lineage: Bacteria > Pseudomonadati > Bacteroidota > Cytophagia > Cytophagales > Hymenobacteraceae > Hymenobacter > Hymenobacter radiodurans. Next base: position 3,187,495 of record NZ_CP037922.1, on the reverse strand, counting down.
GAGGAAAAGCAGGTTAGCAGTCCGTAAGGAAGGTGCTGGGGGGCTTTTTTACCGCCGGCCGGAGTGTATTCAGGCCGCTTCAATTGTCTCGTCTGAATTGCGGAGTTAGCGTTTAGCTGAGACTCTACACGCAGGATTTGCTTCTATATATAACGTTGATAATCAAATAGTATAAAGTGTAGTCGACATAGTTGCTTCCGGCAATGCAATAGCTTAGTCACCGAGAAAATATGGGCAATACGCGGCCATCCAATGACCATTGTCATTTTTAAGAAAACCGGCTAGTCTTAATTTATTCAGTTAGTGAAATATAAAAACTATATAGATGTATTTCAAGAAATAATTGAACAAAATTTACTCGTATAAGATAGCGCCAGGAGAGGCTGAATAGGTGAAGTAGATGCTTAGAATTACTGCATACTTCTCCATTCCAGCATTAGTGCTGGCAGGCATACGCTTGCGGACGGGCAGTTTTCAGCCTATCAGTTCTCTGAATTTTTAGCTCATTATCATCATACCTGCAACTGCGGCAGATAGGAAGCGCCCACTGGCACGGTATGGCCGTGCACCGTGACTTGGTGGCGCTCAAGCTTGTCGATTTTGTCTTTGGCCACCACAAAGGAGCGATGCACCCGCACAAACTGGTCGGTGGGCAGCAGCTCGCTGAGCTCCGTCATGGTCATGCGAGAGAGCAAGCGTTTGCCCCCCAGTACAAACGTGACGTAGTTACCGGCTGCCTCCATGTACAGAATCTCCGCGTAGGGCACGCGCACCTGCTCCGTGCCCGTCTTCACAAACACGTAGTCTTTAGTCTGGACGGTCTGGTCGCGGAGGCGGAGCAGCTCGTGGGCCTTGTTGCAGGCTTTCATAAACCTGGCCAGCGAGAAGGGCTTAAGCAGATAATCGACGGCATCCAGCTCAAAGCCCGTCACAGCATGCTCGGAATAAGCCGTAGTAAAAATGACCAGCGGCTTCTTCTGCAGGCTGGTCACAAACTCCAGCCCCGAGATGTCGGGCATCTTGATATCCAGAAACAACAGGTCGACGGGCTCCTTTTGCAAATACTCCATGGCCTCGCAGGCATCCGTGAAGCAAGCTTTAAGCTCCAGATACGGAATTTTGCCCCCCAAAGAGCGCACCACCTCCAGCGCCATCGGTTCGTCGTCGATTGCTATTGCTTTCATATGTATTCAGTCGGGTGGGGAAAGAGAAAAGAGCGTCCTGCCGAGCAGAAGCCAAAGAATCTCGCATGAAGATGTTGTAATGTTATTGCCTATTCTATGTTGTGCACCACCAAACTAAAGCTAGCAAGTTAAACAGCTAGTTCCCCTCCTCAGCTGAGGAGGGGCTAGGGGTGGTTGAAAACGTCAGAACGGTTTTTAGGACTAGCCTTAGCATCGTTCTATCGCTCCGGCCTACCACCCCTAGCCCCTCCTCAGCTGAGGAGGGGAACTAGCATTCTAGATCTTCCTAGCTTTTTCTAGCCTTCCAGCATTTTAACTTTATAGCCCTTGCTTACCTATTGCTGAGTGCTGCCGCTTAACTGTAGTGTAAGATGCACAAAAAACTCCTGTGGGGTTTCCCTAATGGATAGCTCGTGCTTGCCGGGGTAGAGGAGGGCTAGGCGCTGCCGCACGTTCTCTAGGCCTACGCCGGAGTGGTCTTTTTCTAGGTCTAGCTCCTGTTTGGGGTGGGTGCTGTTGTACACGTCAAAGTAGAGCTTGTCGGCTTCGTAGTGCAAGGTCACCCGTATCCACGATTTGCGCTTCAGACTGATGCCGTGCTTAAAGGCATTCTCCACGAAGGGAATCAGCAGCATGGGCGCAATCCACTTCTCGGCCACTACATCCTCAATGCTGGTTTCGATGCTGATGTTGGGTGAGGTGCTCGTCCGGAGCGACTGTAGCTCGATGTAGTTGCGCATATACTCCACCTCCCGGGTGAGCAGAATCTGGCGCTGGTGGTTTTCGTGCAGCATAAACCGCATCATGTCGCCCAGCATCTGAATACCCTGGGCCGTGCGCTCACTGTTTTCCTGCAGGGCCGTACCGTATAAGGTGTTCAGACTATTGAATAGAAAGTGCGGATTGATCTGGGAACGCAAAAAATCCAGGTTGGCCGTCGACTGGCCCAGTTCGGTTTGCAGCACGCCAATTTGCTCCTTGCTCTTTACACGCCGCTTATAGAGATTCCAGGTCAGCGGAGCCGTTAGAAAGAGTTGAAAGCCCTCATTGAAAAAGGCAAAACCAGCCCCTACATCCGGATCATCGCAGAAGATCAGAACCAGGAGCATCACCGGCCCAAAGGATATAAGCAGGGACAGCAGCACCCAGAGGATGTATGATCGCACCGGCCGCTGCTTTGTTACCATTCTTGGGATGAGGTAGTAATAGGCGAAAAAATAGAAGGCTGCCGTAAGCGGCACAAGCATCGCCCCATACAGGATCAGCTCTTCGGCTCCCACCGCCATGAGTAGCAATATGGTCACTAGCCACACGCTGAATGCCAGTGCCACTTCGCGCACAATAGATCGGTTCTCCTGCTTGATAATCAGGGGCCTTGGGATAAAGCGCAGAGCCGCGTACTTCAACAGAGAGTACGTTCCCAGAAAAACCAGCAACTGAAAAGCCCCCCGAATCCTTGCTGGAACAGCGCATTGTAAGTGTCCTGCTCCGTGGGATACTCACGGAAAAGATACGTGGCAGCATAGGTGTCAGTGGTGCCAAAAACCAGCCCCGCCGCCACATAAGCCCCCAGCAGCAGCAGGATATTGCGGGCCACCTGTTCGCGCCGAAGTAGCTGGGGCACTACCACAAAATTGACCAGCAGAAACGCGAGGTAAACGGTAACGAAAACGAGCACGCGCGGGTAGAAGAAATTGGCGTAGTAGCCGAACGATATTCCCGCCTCCTCAAACAACCGGCGGGCAACGGTCGCGTCGCTGCTGTCGAGCAATAGGATAGAGAAAATTAGAAGGACAGTGGCGACCCCAAACTCAATTTTGGAAAGCGTAGAGGGCTTATCGATGTACTCCGTGAAATCATTCATCGGGAGGTCTGTTGTCTGAGGCTGCGCCTCTTCTAGCGTGGGTGTCATATGAGGGGCGCGTTAGGCAGGCGTAGTGTTTTGAGGGAAAGGGACTTATTGTCTGGGAGCGCAGGACAAAGCGCTCGGCATGACGGTCTGAAAGGAAAGTTTCCTGCACACATTCAACTGTACATTATTTGGCTTAAAATGAAGGTAATCTTTTCTGTTTTCTGCGTCTGGGGGCTTTTTGTAGAGACGCAGAGTGTTGCATCTCTACCGCGTTTGGCTAACCCAACCATCCCATAGCGCTGTAGATATTGTCGTACAAAGAGCAGTAGGAGGGAGGCTCCTTTATTCCTGGCGCTTGGCCTCCGTCACTTCCCAACGGCCTTCCCGAATGGTGAGGCCTGCGGCCCGATCCGCAGAAGGCGTGAAGATGATTTGATTGTCGTCGTTGCCGGAGGGAATAAACACATTGCTGCCTTGGCTGCGGAGCCGAAAAGCCGGTCCGCCGGTTACCTGCGCGTGCAGCTTGCCGCTTTCCTCATACACTTTCAGCACCCGCGTTTTGGCGCCCGACTTATAAGTGTAGGTGCCAGCGTAGCGCGCAATATTATCGGGCGTCAGGGGCAAGTCGCGCACGCGTATACCGAGGGCCGTGCGCGCCAGCGCCTTGGTAATGGTAGCTGGATTGGCTTTCACCGAATTGGCCAGGACTACCACCGTTAGCCCATTTTTGGGATAATGAGCCAGCGCCGACACGAACCCATTGGCACCACCCGTGTGAAATATCTGCTCATGCGACCCCAACTCCGCCAACTGCAAGCCATAGCCGTAGCCAATGGTGTCGCCATTGGCCAGGACGGTGGGCGTAGTCATGAGCCGGAGCGAAGCGGGCGACACCACCTTGCCACCGTGCAGCAAAGTTGTCCAGTGCAGCATGTCGCCTACGGTTGAGGAAAGGCCCCCGCGGCGGGCCCAATGCGCATGCTCAGATAGCGGGCGTTGATGAGCGTTTTTCCCTCATACTCGTAGCCCGCTGCCCGCTGCGGAATCACGCGGCTCGACTCGCAGTACATGGTATTGCTCAGGCCCAGCGGCCTCAGTAATTCGCGCTCCAGATAATCTTGGTACGGGACGCCCGTCACCCGACTGATAATCTCGCCCAGCAAGTAGTAGCCAAAGTTGTTGTACTCGTATTTCTCGCCGGGCTTGAACTCGAAAGGCTGCTTGGCAAACATCTCGATCATTTCGGGATAGGTGAGGTCGAGGCGGAAGCGCTGGCGGTTTTCCTCGTGCATCACCCGAAACGCCTTGATGCCCGACGTATGATTCAGCAGGTGGTGAATAGTGACGTGGTGGCCCTGCGTGGGGTAGTCGGGCAAGTAGTTGGTGATGGGGTCGGTGAGCGACATTTTGCCCGCTTCCACCAGCCGCATTACGATGGCCGCCGTGAACTGCTTGGTGATGGAGCCCACCTTATACGAAGTAATGGAGCCCACATCGACGCCCGTTTCTACGTTGGCTTTGCCATAGGCTCGGGCCAATACCAGTTGGCCATTCTGGGCTACGCCCACGCTCATGCCCGGCGTGAGGCCGGCCGTAATCTGGGCCTGCGCGGCCGAGTCGGCCACGGCCAGGAGGCGTTTTATATCAATGGGCTGCACAGTGGCTTCACTCTGGGGTGAGCCCCCACGGGCGTAGTGGCCGAGCGCATGCAGCTCGTCGCTGTGGGTATACCCAGCACGAGCAGGAGGCCGCAGGCAAAAGGACGGGCGCGCTGCAATAAGTTAAAAGAGGAAGTGAGTGTGGTGATGGCGGAAGTTCTCATGATGCGTAGGGTTGTCGTTTTTGATACACCTGGCCCCGCTAGCTGGGCCTATCATGAGCAAGAATAAGCGGCCGTAACTGCCCCCAAAACAAAATGTGACGAACAGCAAAATGCTGTGACGAACCCCTCGCCTTGTTTGAAAAAAGCCCCCCGACCAGTGACGAATTTGCCCCCCGCGATGGGCAAAAGAAGTGTAGGAAAAGACAACCTTGCGGGCTGGCTTTGCGAATGAAGAAGACATCTTCACCCGCAATTATTCGAGCGAGCCGCCCCTACGAATCCCCGAACCTGATTGTCATCTCTAACCATCGTGTACTGCTATGGGTAAAGGCAAGAAGAAAGGCTCTAAAAAGGCTAAGAAGCTGGAAAAAGATATGCTGGACGTGGCCGCCGAATCGATCCGCAAGTATCGCCGGATAAGTAAGGAAATTGGCAAGCTGAGTACCACCCAGAAAATAGTTGGCGGGGTAGGATTGCTCGCCGCCGCCATTACTTACTTGACCCACAAGGAGGTACTAGATGGTCTTACTTCCCCCAGCGGCCCTTTAGCTTCCCTGTTACCAGACATGGCTAAGGATAAAGATCTTGGGCCGGAAACTTTGCCCCCCAAGCCGGACGAGGAACCGAGGAAGCCTGTAAAAAGGAGGGTGGCCGATAAGGGCCAGAAGCACTTCCCCGCATCAGCGTCCCACTCTAGAAGCTCGACATAACCTTGCACCACGGAGCCGCGAATACAGATTTCAGCTTTGGGTGACACTCATGCACGCACTTCCTCCTAAATGCTACTGATATGAAAAAGAGCAAGAAACAGAGCGCCAAAAAGGATAAGAAAGCTGCTAAGCAAAAGAACAGTACTTCCTTGTTTGGCGGGTCGGCGAAGTCCGGGGAAAAAGGAAAACGGCAGAATGGACTTAGCGCGTTAACCAACGGCCAGAAAGTAGCGGGCGGAGCTGCCCTGTTAGCCGCCGTTGGCCTGGGCTACTGGGCGCAGAGCCGCCGCACTACCACCAAAACCGCAACCACAACTCCTCCCACAGGTCCTGAACAGCAAACAGCCTCCACTTAGGAGGCTGTTTGCTAAAATTTGCTAGGTGCGGTTACTCCAATATCAGCTTAAAAAGCCCCCCAGATGGAGCTGATACTGTTGTAGACGCAGAATCTGGCTTAAAAACTAATCCCGGTAGTTGAGGGCCGGCTTACGATCGCCGAGCAAAGGCTTGTATACATAACCACCCACGTCCTGCTTGAATTCGGCAGTGGCTTTTTCGAGCAGCGCAGGATCCGTAAACAGGTCGATGGCCGTTAGGGTCATGGTTTTGGCGGCTACCAGCATGCCTTTAGCCCCAATTTCCTGACCGCTGCACGCTACCGCCTGCCAGCTGTGAGCCGGTGTGCCCGGAATCCAGGTAGCAGCCGTGAGACCTACGGTAGGCACCGCGAAGCTCACGTCGCCTACATCGGAGCTGCCACCCCCATCAGTAACGGCGAAGGGCTGCACCTTGGCTGCTTCTTCAATGGGCGGCGCCGGAAAGCCAAACGAGGCTTGAATCTGCTTGCCAATTGCTACTTCCTGCGGGGTGTACGTCACGCCGCCCACCCGCTCTAGGTTGACTTGTAGCGCCCGCGCCAAGGTTTCGTTGAGCAGTAGCTCATGGGTACCGCCGATAATTTCGTAGTCCATGGTGGTGCCGGTGCCCAAGGCGGCGCCTTCAGCCGCTTTCACCACGCGGGCAAAAGCATCCTTCACCTCGTCGCGGTTGGGGTGGCGCACGTAGTAATACACTTCGGCAAATTCGGGCACCACGTTCGGTGCTTTGCCGCCGTTGGTAATGATGTAGTGAATGCGCGTTTCCTGGGGCACGTGCTCGCGCATCATGTTCACCATGTTGTTCATCGCCTCTACGCCGTCGAGAGCGCTGCGGCCGCGCTGGGGCGAGGCGGCGGCGTGCGAGGCAATACCATGAAAGCGAAACTTGGCCGAGCTGTTGGCAATGTAGCTGCTCATCATTGAGCGGTTCTGATTACTGGGGTGCCAGTGCACAGCGGCGTCTACGCCCTGGAATAGGCCGGCCCGCACCAAATACACCTTGCCACTGCCACCTTCCTCGGCCGGGCAGCCGAATACCTTCACGGTACCTTTAAACTTACCTTCCTTAATCAGCTTTTTTAGCTCGATGCCCGCCGCTACGCTGGCTGTGCCAAACAGATTATGGCCGCAGCCGTGGCCCGCGTCGAGACCGGCTATTGCTTTTTTCTCCGCGCTGGCCTGCTGCGACAAACCCGGCAACGCATCGTACTCGGCTAGTATGCCAATAACTGGCTTGCCACTGCCGTACGTGGCCACAAAAGCCGTTGGAATATCGGCCACGCCGGCCTGCACCTGAAAGCCGTTGTCGCGCAGGGTTTTCTGGAGGAGGGCCGAGCTTTTGGTTTCCTTGTAGCCCACTTCCGCAAAGCCCCAGATTTGCTGAGCTACTTTCTTGTAGTCGTTGTAATCGTTGTCCAGATCCTTTATTGCCTGGGCTTTAACGGCGCTTACGTCGGCGTCCGGCACAGGCGGCAGAGCAGGGTGGGAAGCCAGCAGGCCCGCGCTCAACAGGCTCAGCGCAACGTATCTTTTCAAGTTCATAAAGCAGCAAAACAGCAGGTCCGGCGACCTGAATAGTCAGGCTTGGCACGGACGAAAATAGCATGTTTCCCTCTCTTCAGGTGCAGATATGCGCAGCTTTTGCCAAGCCGCCCGCCACCGCGCCTGTAGCTAGTACTCAGCAACCCAAGCTTCGTGGAGTAGGGGCAGATGCGCTCGGGCTGTTCACGAATACATCCTGCCGCGGAATATTCTTCGCTTACCCACCTCCCGCGCCACCGGACTGCGTGATGCTGTGGCCGCCGGCGTAGATATTGAAACGGGCGGCCACGTATTTCAGCTCCACGTTACCAATGCCCAAGGCATGATTGAGCCGCTGTTCATTCCGCGCACTGGGGGGCAATTTTTCGATGGCGACATCTATTTCGGGTTTAATGTAGCCCGCAACTTCATGCTCCGGCCCGCCGACCGCTTTCGCAAATAACCCAGCGAGCAACCTTCGGGCCTGGCTTGTTACGCCGTATTAGCTGCGCCCAATCCACTGTTCCTTCCCGATTCTATAAACAAAGTTTAACTGGGGCGCCTCACCAAAATACGCTACTTCCTCCTCGGCCACCTTTTCCGCCCCTAAACGGCTTATCGCGATTTGTGAGCGGGTGTTTGCCGCGCCAATATGGAAGTAAACCTGCGACACGAACTGAAAGATGTAGTCCAGCATCATCGTCTTCACCTTCAGGTTGAGCCCCTTGCCCCAGTAGCGGGTGGCGTAGAACGTGTAGCCAATCAGGATGCTGTCTTCCTGTTCATCATAGCCGTAAAAACGAGTGCTGCCCGCCACCTCATTGGTCGCTTTGTCGATGATTTTGAAAGCCCCCTGGCTCTGCATAGCACCCTCAAAAAACGTTCGGAAGACTTCCGGTTTCCAGCGGTCTTTGTTGGGGTGCTGCTCCCAAACCTTTGGGTCGGAAGCGGCCGCGTACAGGGCCTCAAAATCGGTGGCCTGCAAGGGGAGCAGCAGCGTCTGCGGGTCTTCTAGCGTGGGTTGAATAGGAATGGACGACGACATACGGGCGAGGCTAATGGAAATATGCAGTAAGGTATTCAGTTACTGCCTTTGCTCAACTCCACTCATTGTTTTATCTACCTCTATCGACAACCCTACTTCCCAAACTGCCGCAGGTTGTAAGTAAAGCTGAGCATGAAATAGCGCGTGAGAACTTTGCTGCGCACGTCCTCCAGATAAGTGTCTGTCACGTTGCGCACGATGCTGCGGTTCTGCTTGAGCAGATCGTAGGCTTGCAGCTTTAACTCACCCTGTTTGTCCTTGAAGAGCTGGCGGGTGAGGCCAACGTTCCACAGCGATACTCCTTGGTTGAAGCCAGCTGAGCGCCCCGCGTAGCGCGTGAGCCAAAGGTCGCTGCTGACGGCCCAGCGACCGGGCAGCTGATAAAATACATCGGCCTCCAGAGTCTGGGTCCAGTACGAAGTGTTTTGTTGGGGCAGGAGAGAATATCGGGCGTCCAGGTACGTGACGTTGCCGGCAAGGCCAAGCTCGAGCTTGTCGTTGAAGGCCGTGTTGAGGCTCAGGCCTTGCCCCAGGCTCCAGTTGCGAGCTTGATTTTGCTGGTCATTAACCAAGCTTTGACCCTGGGTGAAGTTGCCGTTAGTGGTCAGATTTACATTCAGCTTGTGCCAGCCCAGCCGCTGACCCAAGGACAGAAACCCGTTGAGGCTACGGTAGCCATCGGCGTTGACGGGCCGCGTGGTTTGGACACCGGCCGAGCTGAAGCTGGTGGCCGACACAATGCGATTTTGAACCTGATTAGCGCTTAGCAAGCCAAACACGCTGCGGTTGTTCACGGCGTTGAATTGATTGAAGGTAGCCGTGAGGGTGTGGTAGTATTCGGGCCGCAACTGGGGGTTGCCGAGACGGATGTATAGTGGGTTGGTGTTGTCGGCTACGGGCTGAAGCTGACTGGCCGTGGGTGCCTGCAAGCGCGTGCGGTAGTTTAGGCGCAGCGTGCGGCTACGGCTAGCATTTAGCGTAAACATGGCGCTGGGCAGCAAGCTCTGGTAGTCGCGCGTGAGGGCAGTATCGGCGCTTTGATTGTTGACGCGCAGGCTGGACTGTTGGGCGTCGAGGCCCAGGGAGAAGCCGTAGCGCAGGCGGCGCGTCTGCCAAGTCAGGCCCGCCCGGTTTGTCAGAAAACCGCTGCTGAACTGGTTGCTAAGGATTTCATTTGCGGCATCGTAGCGGGCAGTAGTGGGGTTGAAGTCGGCCACGTCGCGCCGGGAGGTGCTGTGCGTATTGGCCAGATTATATCTAAACTCAAGCTTTTGCTGCAAGCTCAACGGCTCGACATACGCCAGATTGAGCGCCTGTGTACGGGCCGGGTAGTCCTGACTTATTCGCTGGTTGAGCAGGGTAGTGCGGCCGGTGCCATCGAGAGCGAAAAAAGTGTTCGTAGCCTGGTTGAAGGCTTCCCCATCCTGGTTATTCAGCACGGCGCTGAGGTTAGCCGACAAGGTGCGGCCAGCCTTGGCAAAACGGCGCATCAGCAGCAGATTGCCGTTGCCCCAGAGCGTATTGGCCGAGGCATTGTAGGTGCTAAGGCTGGTATTTAGCTGCCGCTCCCCGATGCTGGTTAGCTGATCTTTAGCTTGGCGCTGATCCGTATTTTGCCACCACAGGGCCGGCGTGAAGCGAAAGGAGGTAAGGGTATCGAGCCGGTAGTCCAGCCGAAAGTTCAGCCGCTGGCTTACGGTGCGGGCGCGGGCCGCAGCGCTTTGGTCGGTAACTAGGGGCTGGCCGGTTTCGCCGATGCCCGCGTCGAGGCCGGCCACGTTTTCGCGCCGGCTTACCTGGTCGGTAGTCACCGTGGTGCGGTTGGCGAAGTAGCTGGTGGCCACTTCGGCGCGCTTGCCCCAGGCATCACGGTAATTTAGCCCCCCAGCCAACGATTCGGTGATGCTGCTGGGCTGGTTGTTACTGGCTGGCTGTGCATTGCCGCTCCCACGGCCGCCCATGTTTATTGTAACCTGGCCGCCGCCCGGCCCGCCTACGCCCCCAAAGCCGCCGGGTAGGCTACTGCCGCCGCCCGCGCCGGGGCCGCTGCTTACGTCGCCGGCGGTGGGGCTGCCATCGTTGCTGAAGCCCAGTTGATTGATGTTGTTGGCCTGACCCAGCGCCGAAATCTGCCGGCCATTATTAAAGCGATTCAAGCCTAGCTGCGCGCGGTAGCGCTCATCGGTGCCCGCCCCGATAGACTCGGTGCCGAAGTAGCCTTTGCGCTTGTCGCGCTTGGTAATCAGGTTAATGGTTTTCTCCTGCTGGCCGTCGTCGATGCCGGAAAAGGCCGACTGGTCGCTGCGCTGGTTGTAAAGCTGCACCTGATCGATGATGTTGGCGGGCAGGTTGCGGGTGGCCAGCTTGGGGTCATCGCCAAAAAAGGGCTTACCATCCACCAATACCCGATTTACCTGCTGACCTTGGGCGCGGATGGTGCCGTCGCGGTCGACCTGTACGCCGGGTAGCTTCTTTAGCAACGCTTCCACGGCCGCATTGGGCTGGGTACGGAAAGCGCGAGCGCTGAAAGCCACCGTGTCGCCCTGCACCGAAACCGGGGCGCGCTCCTGCTGCACTACCACCTCGCCCAGCGTATGAGAAAAGCCCCCCAGGCGCTGCATACCAACGTCGGTAGCTCCGGCGGCCGCTACACTTACTGGCAAAAGCCTGCTTTTGTAGCCAACGAAAGTGAGCAGCAGAAAGTAGCGGCCGGGCGTTACGCCGCGCAGAACAAAGCGTCCGTCGCCATCGGTGATGGTGAAAGAGATATAAGACGAATCGCGGGCCGCCATCAGCGACACCGACGCTTCCCGGAGGGGCTTGCCGCTGGCCGAATCGGCGATGCCGCCCAGAATCTGGCCAGGCCCGCCGGCCCGGGTTGGGGCCGTTGGCTGGGCGGTGGCCAGCACAGTGCTCCAGCAGCATACGAAAAGGAGTAGAGCGTAGCGCATATGAGTAGCGGCTTTATGGAAATTTGCCCCCCAGCGGCTTCTTTTCGGCAATTGCAGCGACTTATTTACAACACATGTCAGGGTAGAGACGCAAAAGCTTGCGCCTCTACCACCGCGCACTGATTGTAGAGCTACTTACAAGCGAAAAGCAGTTCGGGAAGAAGCCAGAAATTAGTTGGAGCCGGGGCCGCGGAAGTTTTCCATCATGCGGGAGCGGAAATCGGCCCGGGCTTTTTCGCGCAAATCAGTCAGTTCAGCAGTAGTTACTGTCTGCGCCTGCGTACTGGGCCGCACTTCCGCCTCTTTCACCGGGGCCTTAAGATCAACCTTAGTGGCCTTGAATTGCTCGCCGGAGCCCTCCACGGCCAGCACAACGCCTTTTTCCGGCGTCAGGTCGCGAATGGGGGAGTAGGTGAAAGGCAGATCGGTCGTAATCCAAACGGTGTAGGTTTCCTTGCGAAAAGGCACGGTGGCCTTGCGGCAAATGTAGCCGGCAATCTTCTTGGTTTGGTCGGTGAGCTGCCAGTTTTCTGGTTTTGCTAAGGGGGCATCGGCCCGGTACTCGGTGGTTTTATCATCTTTCTTGACCGATACCACGGTGGCGTAGGTGCGGTCCTTCAGGTTCAGGAAAACGGTTTCCTCGAAGGGGCGACCTATGTTCGTGGTCTGCGGAGCACTGTTTGGGCCGCCTTCCACAATGCGAACCATTCCGCCGCCGCCTTCCTGGGCTTCCTTGGCATAGTCGCCGCTGAAGCTCAGGGTTTGGCCGAAGGAGCGCACATCGGGAAGGTCAGCGGGAAAGTCGGGGCTGCCGGGCTTTACCTCCTGGCCATTAATCACAATGCGCCGCTGGTTTGGGTCGATGCGGCGGGTGGCCTCGTAGGAAATGCGCCCGGTGGTCTGGGCATGGAGGGAAGTGGCAGCGCCCACGCCAAGGACGAGCAGCGTGAGCACGGAAGTAGGGAGGAGTTTCATGAGAGCAGAAGTTTGAAGCACTGAATTACGCTTACAAAGCACTACTTCCGGCGTGTAAAGCACTGTTATCATGTGTTAAAGAATGTTAACGGTGGTGAGTACCACGCGGCAAGGCTGTATTTTCGTTCTGCTCTACCGTTCGCCCGCCCATGAAACGCCGCATCCGCTCTATTTTCTGGCTTATGGCAGCTTGTATTCTGGGCATCAATGGCTTTCAGGCGTATTGGCTGTACAATACCTACCAGCTCACCAGTCAGCAGTTCGACCGTACCACCCGCGAGGCCTTGCTTGCCGTGGTGCAGCGGCAGCTGCTCAGCGGCGCGCGCCAACTGGTGCAGGGCAACCAGAAAGGTGTAAACCGGCGTATCCTGATGGGAGAGTTCAACTCCGACAGTGGGGGGCAAATTCAGCGTATTGTAGTGTCGACTGAGCCCGGGCGGAAGGACACGACGCCCCGCCTATTCCAGTCTGACCGGATACTAATCACGACTCGCCACCGGCGGGCCGCGGCCGATACGGCTGCTCGCACCCTCTCGCGCATCATCCTCAACGACTGGACGGGCAGCCGCCGCGTGAACCTGCCTCAACTTCTCGCCGCCTACCAAGCCGAGCTGCGCCTGCGCAATGTGCAAACGCAAGCCATCCTCGACACGCTGAACGTGCCCGCAGCGGAACCCATGTTGGCCGTAAACCCGCGCAATAAGCCTGCGCCCATTGGCTATCCGGTCCAAACGCCGCCTATTCCGCTCAATCCTATTCGTTCGGTGTTTGTACAGGCTTCCTTCCCGACCCCAACGTCCTATATCTTGCGCCAGATGAGCGGCTTGTTGGGCGGCTCGGTGGCACTGCTGGGGCTGACTACGGGCTGCTTCGCGCTGATGTTGAGCACTATTCTGCGGCAAAAAAAGCTGTCGGAAGTCAAGAACGACTTCATCAACAACATGACCCACGAGCTGAAAACGCCCTTGGCTACGGTGTCGGCGGCGGTGGAAGCGATGCAGAACTTTGGCGCGCTGAATGATCCGCAGAAAGCTCAAACCTATTTGAGTATCTCGCGGAAGGAGCTGCAACGGCTGTCGGATTTGGTGGAGAAAGTGCTCAACAGTGCCGTGGAGGAACGGCAGCAACTGACCATAAACCCGGAGCCGGTGCGGCCCGCGGAACTGGTGCACGAACTCGTCCTGCGCCATCAGTTGCAGGCTCCCAAGCCCGTGCATTTTGATGTTGATATCGAGCCGACCGAGTCGTTGTCGCTGGACCGGTTGCACGTAGCGGGCGTCATCAATAACCTCATCGATAACGCCATCAAGTACTCGCGCGAGCAGGTCACCATCGGCATCAAAGGCCGCCGCGACGAAACCGGCTGGCGCCTGACGGTGCAGGACGATGGTATTGGTATTCCAAAAAGCTACCAAGCGGCCGTATTCGACCGGTTTTTTCGCGTACCGACCGGCAATCTGCACCCCGTCAAGGGCTTCGGATTGGGTTTGTATTACGTGCGGCAAGTAGTGGAGCGGCATGGGGGGCATATTGCCGTGCGCAGCGAGCCTAACCGCGGCAGTGAGTTTTCCTTGTGGCTGCCTGCCTAATTACCTAACAATCAGCTTTTCCCTTTCCCCTCATGTCCTCCATTCTCCTTATCGAAGACGAGCCCGCGCTGGGCATGATTGTGAAAGACAGTCTGGAGGTGCGGGGCTTTACGGTGCGCTACGCCGCCGACGGGCAGGAAGGCTTGGAGCTCTTCCGCCAGCAGTGCCCCGATATTGTGGTGGCTGATGTGATGATGCCGCGCCTCGATGGCTTTTCGCTGGCCGAAATAATCCGCCGCGACAACGCCACTGTGCCCATTATTTTTCTGACTGCTCGCTCGCAGCCCGCCGATGTCGTGCGCGGCTTCGAGCTGGGGGGCAATGACTATCTCAAAAAGCCTTTCAGCATGGATGAGCTGATTGTCCGCATTAAGGCTCGCCTAAGCGCGGCCCCGCCGGCCGCAGCGCCCCCCAGCGTGCTCACCATCGGTCAGTATCAGTTCGACCATCCCAAGCAGCGCCTGCTATTGGGCACCCGCGAAGAAGTACTCACCCATCGCGAAGCTGAGCTGCTCAAGTGCCTCTACGACCAGCGCAACCAAGTGCTAGAACGGGCCACGGTGCTGCAGGAGCTGTGGGGCAACGATAGCTTCTTCAATGGCCGCAGCCTGGACGTATTCATTACCCGCTTGCGGCGCTATTTGAAGGATGATCCGCAGGTACAAATCGTAAACGTGCGCGGCATCGGCTACAAGCTTATCTGGTAGTTGGCCAGCGACTGAGAGTCTTTGCTGCAAGGGAATAAGAAGCGCCCTTCATTTACTCCAGAATCCGTTCATAGTTGTCTTCACTAGACTACAGCCGCTATCAATTCGATAGTATGCTGAAGTTTAGCGCGGTAGAAAGTAAGCCCATTAAAGCTTAGTGAATAAATAGCTAAAGACTAAAAATCATTCTGTAGATGCGGCGGCAGGAAATTTCCTCCCTTTAATGGGGTTAGACAGCACCAATTTATTGTGCTTACGCCTGCTAGCGCCATTGTCAAGCGGTCAGGCCGAATTTGATATATCAAGGCAACTAATGCAAGGAAGATACGTAGGTGAGGAATTATATTAATAATATAAATTTTATAATCATTCTTAGTGGAAGTTTCGCTAAGAATCTCCTTTTTTTTAACTGTCTATCTACATCTGAGTGTATTAAATCTCAAGATATCCTGTGCAATAACAGGTGTTGATAGGAATACTCGTTCTATTCACAACCGTCTATGAAACAAACGTGTACACGATTGCTAGCTCTTGCTATTAGCTTGACCTTTCTGGAAACGACTAGCGTACCCGCAGTGGCACAGGACACGCCACCTCCCTCTGCTGTATCAGACCAAGTGACGGAGGCATGGGCAGTTCATTATAACAGCACTATTCAGCCCCGAGATGATCGGGCAGTTGCCGTGACGGTGGATGGAGAAGGCAATGTTATCGTAACGGGCTACGTCTACCGCAGTCAGGGGCGCTTCAATCCCAATTACGATATTGTCACCATCAAGTACGCCCCCAGTGGGCAGCCCCTCTGGACAACCCGCTCCCAAAACACGTTTAACTACGATGAGCGCCCGAAGAAAATGGTAGTAGACGCTGCCGGCAATGTTTACGTGACCGGCACCTATGCTACCACGGGCACTTCGTTAGGGTACCTGACCGTCAAGTATGATGGCGCTACGGGCGAGACGTTGTGGGTCGTACGCCGCTCGGGTGGTACCCCCGTGGGCTTGGCGTTGGATGGGGCGGGCCATGTCGTGGTGACCGGCTCCTACTATAGCGGCTCGCTGGAGAGCACGAACTGGGCCACGGTCAAGTACGATGGCGCCACCAGCCAACAGCTGTGGGAGCGGCAGTATAATGGCCCCGGCAGTTTAGTCGACAATGCCGTGGCGCTAGCCGTCGATGCGAGTAATAACGTGGTGGTCACGGGTACAGCCGGGATCCAAGCTGGTCAAATGGACTATATGACCCTCAAGTATGATGGCGCCACGGGCCAGCCGCTCTGGGTCGCTGCCTATAATAGTCCGGCCAACAAGCAAGACGAGGCGACAGCCGTAGCGCTGGATGCCCTGGGCAACGTGTTCGTCACGGGTACTACGTTTGACGAACCAAGTCGCATCCGCGACATCGTCACAGTAAAGTATGAGGCCGCTACGGGGCGGCAGCTGTGGACGGTGCGATATGATGGTCCTGCCCAAAAGTCAGATCTGGCAGCAGCATTGGCCGTTGATGGAGCAGGCAATGCTATTATAGTAGGCAAATCCCAAGAGCTTGGGTTGAATTCATCAGCCCTCGTGTTGAAGTATACCCCGACTGGGGAGCCGCTGTGGGAAGGACGCTACACTCGACCTAATGACCCAAGCGCTTTCGGAGTTATTGACGGGGCCGACGCGATGGCTTTGGATGCCGCGGGCAACGTCTATATCGTGGGTACTTCCATCACCAATATTGTCAGTAATCCCGCGGACTATCGAACGATAAAATTTGCTGCCACGACGGGCGAGCAGGTGTGGAATGCGGCCTACGATGGGCCGGCCACAACCCCTGGCACCTCCAGAGATGAGGCGGCTCCTTCGATTGCCGTGGACAAAGCAGGGAACGTGCTGGTAACAGGTAAGACTTCGTCCAACGGGGCCATTACGACGGTGAAGTATACGCAAACGCGCGAGGTGCCCCTGCCCGTCGAGCTGGTCAGCTTTAGCGCCACGCCGCGCGGCGCGGACGTGCTGCTGCGCTGGGTGACCGCCCAAGAGCTAAATAATCAGCACTTTGAGGTGGAAGTCAGTGTCGATGGGATGCGCTTCCAGCCGCTGCACCGCACTCCGGGGCAGGGCACAACTACGCAGCGACACACGTATGACTATATAGATCAGAATGCACCCCGTTATGGGCACGCGCTGCTCTACTATCGCTTGAAGCAGGTGGACCTGGATGGCACCTTCGCGTATTCAACCATCCAAGCAGTGCCTATAGCAACGAGCGCGGCCTTTACAGTCCAGGCCTGGCCGAACCCGTTAGGGGAGCAGTTGCAGGTGCAGATCAACAGTCCGGAGGCCGGCGAAGCAACCCTGCACTTAGCTAACGCCCTAGGACAGGTAATGCTGCAAAAGCGTGCCTTTTTAGAAGTGGGTACTAATACCTTGGCCTTACCCATGAATCGGGCTTGGCCAGCAGGTGTCTATAGCTTGCAACTACGGCAGGGAGCGATGCAGCGCACGCTGAAGCTGCTGCAGAATTAGCCACATTTGCTGTCGCTTATCTTGTTCTTTTTGAACATTCGATGTAGCCGAATCGCTATCTGAAGGCCAACCTGCAGGTACAGATCGTGAACGTGCGCGGCATTGGCTACAAGCTTATCTGGTAAACTATTCCCGGACGATAGCTAATCTATAAGGGCTACATCTTTGGCTACGCCCGCGTCTGGGGGCTTTTTTTGTAGGCAATGCCCTGCGGAAGCTCAATAATAAATTCGGTGTATTCGCCCTCCTGGCTTCTCACGGAGAGGGAGCCGCCATGGCCATGCGTGATAATATCATAGCTGAGCGAGAGGCCCAGGCCGGTGCCTTCGCCCGAGGGCTTGGTGGTGAAGAAGGGCTGAAAAATCTTGTCGCGAATTGGAGCCGGGATGCCCAGGCCATTGTCGCGCACGCGCAGCTCAATGTGGCGATTGCGGCGATGCGTGTACACCTGCACTTCCGGGCAGTAATTTCCGGTTTCTACTTTTTGCCGCTGCTGCACGGCATAAAACGCATTGTTGAACAAATTTACCAATACCCTGCCCAGCGCTTGCGGCACGGCCCGAATGCGGCCCAGCGCCGGATCTAGCTGAGCGGTAAGGGTGACCACAAATTGCGGGTCGCGGGCCCGGAAGCTATGATACGCCAGGTGCAGGTGCTCGTCGGCCAGCGCATTCAGGTCGGTTAACACCCGTTCGCCCCCGATGGTGCGGGCGTGGGCCAGCATATCGCGCACTATATTGGCCGCCCGCCGCCCGTGCTGATAGATCTTTTCCTGATTTTCCCGAAGCTCAGCGGCGGCGCTGCGCAGCGTCAGCAAATCCGGTTCGGGCTGAGCGGCCTCGGCCTGTAGTTCGGCGGCCAGCTCGGAGCTTACTTCCGCGAAGTTGTTGACGAAGTTCAGCGGGTTCTGAATCTCGTGGGCAATGCCAGCGGTCAGCTCGCCCAGCGAGGCCATTTTCTCCCGCTGCACTAGCTGCGCCTGCGTTACTTTCAGCTGCGATAAGGTAGTGCTTAGCTTGTTGCGCTGGTTGGCAATTTCCGCGTTCTGAGCATTCAGCTTCAGGTTTGCCCGCTGTGTATGCCGAATGGTGCGCCACAGCAGCAGCAGCACCGGAATGATGCTGGCTAAGGCAGCAATCAACCAATGAGAGCGGTGTTCATCATCGGCCTGGGCCTGCTGAATGGCGCGTTCCTGCTGGCGGAGCTGTTCGCTTACTTCAAGGGCCTGCACCTGCGCCATTTTGGTTTGGCTGAACAGGCTGTCGCGGGTAGTGCTGGCTAAAGTCAGGTAACGAAACGCGCGGGTGTTGTCGCGGCGGGCGGCGTATACATTCGATAAAAAGCGGCTGGCCTCCAGCACTCCTTTAGGGTAACTGCCTTGCTGGGCGGCAACCAAGGCTTTGTGTCCAAAATATATGGCTGAATCGGCCCACGGTCCTTGCTCGGCCTTGAATAGCTGCGCCTGCCCCAGATACGCCCGGCACAGCGCAAACGTAATATGCTGGCTCAGGGCCCGCTGTACGCTGCGGCGGTAGTAGTGGCGAGCCAGCCGTGGGTTGCCCAGCTTCGCGTAGATATTGCCCAGCATGGCCGCGTCGCCTACCTCACTGATCAGATCTTTCGCGCTCAGGTCCATCGCGTAGCCCACCTGTGAGTAGTGCCGCGCCGAATCTAGCCGGTTTAGCTGGGCATACACGTTGCCGATGTTGCCCATGATGCGAGTCAGGAGCTTGATGTTGCGGCTTTTTTCGGCTACGCGTTTCGCCTTGAAAAAGTATGCCAAGGCCGGCCGGCTATAGCCTTGCTCCCAATACAAATAGCCCAGCGTGTTCAGCGCCCGCCCAATCAGTTCTTGGTCGCGCAGCTCCTCGGACAGCCGCAGACCCTGTATTCCTACCTGCAGCGCGGCCGGGTAGTTGCCCGCCTCCCGAAAACCCGAACCCAACCGAATCAGCGCCCACGCCTCACCCCGCCGATACTCCAGCTTCTGGGCAAGCTTTAGGGCTTGCTTGCCATAAAATATCGTTGCTAGCGGATTGCTTTGCGTGTTTTCGTAGGCCAGCTGGGTCAGCAGCAACACCCGCCCGGAGTCGGGGGGGCTACTAACAAGAGCCGATGCAGGCTGTCCAATCTGGCGTTAAGCTGAAAAGCCCTGATAGGGGTACTTATGCTTAACCCCCACAGTAGCAGCACACAAAACCGTTTCATGACAAGGAGCGAAGCACCGTCGAGGCGAAGCAGCATACAAACCCGACCTGCATACCCATGCTATTCTTGCACCTGGGGGCTTTTCCGGGGTGCTGCTGGCACTGCCCGCAACTCCGATTACTCCCGCAGGAGCAGCGTAGTAGTCAATTCAAAAAAATTATCAGAGACTTAAACTACTGACAATACCAAGGTGTGTGCGCGGAGATGAGGATCGTGAAGGAGCGGTAATGGAAACAGCGAATTGACAGCGTCGGAAGGGGCTAGAACCCCACTGAAAGCAGAACTTGAATCTTTAAAGCCAAACACCCCACTGGTATTGGCACCAAAAACGTACGGAGCGTACTTTGCTCCCTGCTAAGTGGCTTGTACCTAGGGAATTCACTGCTGTGTATCTCCTGCTAATTTACAAAAAAATGTTTAATAGTTTATAATGTCGGCTACATATATTTATATTCTATCCTATGTATTCACACAGTGATAATTCTATTAATCAGGAAGTTTGCTTGCTGAAAAACGACAGCGTTTCCCGACCTTATCATAACTCCGCCTGGGGGGCTTTTTCTGGCTCATTGCTTTGTGGCAGGTCAATGGTGAGTTCCGTAAACTTGCCTTCCTGACTGTCGACGGAGAGCGTGCCGCCGTGGCCATGCGTGATAATATCATAGCTGAGCGAGAGGCCCAGGCCGGTGCCTTCGCCCGAGGGCTTGGTGGTGAAGAAGGGCTGAAAAATCTTGTCGCGAATAGGAGCCGGAATGCCCAGGCCATTGTCGCGCACGCGCAGCTCAATGTGCCCATTGGAGCGATGCGTGTGCACCTGCACCTCCGGGCGATAACCGTTGATCTCCGTTTTTTGCCGCTGCTGCACCGCGTAGAAGGCATTGTTAAATAAATTGAGCATCACCCGGCTCAAGGCCTCCGGTATTGCCTCAACAACCCCCAAAGAGGGGTCGAAGTGAGTAGTAAGCGTGGCGTTGAACTGCGGGTCGCGGGCCCGAAAGCTGTGGTAAGCCAGGTGCAGGTGCTCGTCGGCCAGCGCATTCAGGTCCGTTGGAACACGCGCGCCGCTATTAGCGCGGGCGTGGGCCAGCATGTCGCGCACTATGTTGGCCGCCCGCCGCCCGTGCTGCCGAATGCGCTCCTGGTTTTGGCGCAAATCCTCGGCGGCCTCGCGCAAAGCGGGTAAGTCCGGTTCGGGCTGGGCCGCTTCGGCCAACAGCTCGGCGGCCAACTCCGTGCTGACCTCGGCGAAGTTATTGACAAAGTTCAGCGGGTTCTGAATCTCGTGGGCAATACCAGCGGTCAGCTCGCCCAGCGAGGCCATTTTCTCCCGCTGCACCAACTGCGCCTGTGTGGTTTCTAAGGAGTTAAGCGCGTTGGCCAACTGCTCCGCCTGTAGTTCGAGCTCTTCGCGTTGGGCATTCGATTTATTCTTTTCCGCCTCAATTGTGCGGCGTTGAAGAAAATCAATCCGGCTGTTTACTTCAAAAAAGTAGCAGGTTAAGGCAGAAACGCAATGCGCCGAAAGCAGCATCATCCCGTTATTGATAATGAGCAGTCTATCGTGAATGGAATGCCCATCAGTAACTAGTACAACGAAATAAATGCTGATTATCAGGGTATTAGAAATGAAGGCATACCAGAACTTCAGTCGCGCCCACGACCCCGTAAACATCATAATGATGATAAGACCAACGTAATAGTGAGTGTGGGCCAACTCGCTCGGGTCTGTTTCCCGGATAATCAGGCTGACGGTAGCGGCCGCCACAATGCACCCTAGGCTAATAATCTGGGGTAGATAGGAGCGGAGCGCTTTTATGTAGGTGATGACAACGATGAGCAGCAGAGTGGGACTGCCAATGCCGAAGCGATAAAACCACGCGGTGGAGGTAGAATTGGGTGCCGAGAATATGTCCAGAATGCCAAATGCTGAGTACAGCACGAAGCCAAAAGCCAAGGATATCTGGATGGTTCTGATGTTGGTCTCTTCGTAATGCTGAATAAAATCTCGCTCTGTGTCTTTCGGAAACCGAAGGCGCCAAACGGCGGGCATTAGCTGTAGATAATCCATGTTCTAATGCAGTAGGGGCGGAGGTCTTAACGGCGTTTGCAGGCGGGTGGGCAGAAGGTAGCCGCGGCAACGACCCAACTTACTACAGCGGATTCTAAGTGGCAAATTTGCCCCCCAGGCCACTTTACAGCGCACTTTTCTACTGTTGTGTTTTTGGTTGCACCTGCGGTACCTGTGTTGCCCTACATTAGCACGAAAAAGCCCCCAGCAGACGATTTGGATCTGCTGGGGGGCTTTTTTCCTGCTACATTTCTTGGTTAAGAAGCCTGTAGCTGAGGCTGCCAATGCTGCATATGCAGAGAGGAGTCGCGGAGGCGAAGCTCGGGCTTGAGTACGATAGGTGGCGGCGCGTATTCTGGGCCGCGCTTGCAGAGCTGTAAAAACAGGCGCACGGCCGTTTCGCCCATTTGCTCGGCCCGCTGATCTACGGCGGTCAGGCGAGGGGTAGTCATGGTGGTGAAGGGCTCGTTGCTGAAGCAGGCCAGAGCAATATCCTGCGGCACTCGAATCTTACGCTCGTGCAGGACTTCCAGTGCGCCGGCCGTAGGGATGGCGTAGGCGGCAAACACCGCATCCGGCGGCTGGGCTAGTCCCAATAAGTGCTCCATACCCATGCGGCCGGACTCCTGGCTCAGCGCCGGCAACGCAAAAACGAGGCTCTCATCATCGAGGGGTAGTCCGTGGGCCCGCATGGCCTGGGCATAGCCCAGGTAACGATTGCGGCTTGTGTTTAAGTGCTGAGGACCAGCTAGGTGTGCAATGCGCGTGCAGCCCTGCTCAATCAGATGAGTAACCACTTGATAAGCGCCCGAAAAGTCATCGAGCACGACGCCGGTGCTGCCGACTAGTTCGGGCATACGGTCAAAAAACACCAGCGGAGTGCCTTGCTGGCGCACCTGCTCAAAGTGGTCCGTCTGGTCGAGGGTAGTGGCCGACACCGACATCAGAATACCCTCTACCTGCGCCGAAAGCAGCGTTTCGACGTTGCGCCGCTCGCGCCTCACGTCTTCATTCGATTCGCACAGAAGCACGTTGTAGCCCGCCTTGCTAGCTATTGTTTCGATGCCATGCATAACGGCTGGAAAGAAATAGCCCTTGATGTGCGGCACAATGACGCCCAACGTGCCACTCCGGCCCTTGCGCAACGCCGAAGCCAGCTGGTTGGGCCGATAGTTTAGTTCTTGGGCCAACTGGCGTACCCGGGCTTTGGTAGCCTCGCCAATATCTTTTTTGTCGGCCAATGCCCTTGATACCGTCGCTACCGACAGGTTTAGCGCCTTGGCTATGTCGATAATGGAAACACGCTTCGGAGTAGGTGCCATGCTTTACGTTGTGTAGAAGGGGAAATGACAGGAAATAGGCATGTGGAGCGGCGACACAATGCAAAGTTCCTTAATAATTGTTTGTTGTAACGATAACAGCCTTCATTCTATGGGCTGTTTTAATAAAAGTACAGGTTTTTTACTTTTGCCCTATAAATTTTTAAGGTGATAACAGTTGGTATTACCAACTTTTTTCTAAATTGCCATCATAATTGAGGCTCTCGCTTTAGTGAAGATACTTGTGATAAGCTGCTTATCTGGCTTTCACCAACAGTCTTAGTCTCTGGAATGGTGCCAATACTGTCAGTTGTGGCGCCGGTTCTGGTGGACTAACCCAGGTTGAAGTAGGGGTGGGACTTTGTCTTCAACTTTGGGATTTGAAAAGGGCATTCCGGGTGGGATGCCTTTTTTTTTATGCCTTTTCGCTTCTGCTGGTGTACGGCCTGTGGGCATTGCCGCTGGCAAAAAATGAGAGCTAGGGTCCAGGTTTTTCGTTCTCGCACGCTTCGTCTGCGTTTAGGAACCTTAGAATCTGTTCCTTATCAACCATCAGCCGTAGCTATTCTATGAACCTCCAAAACAACACGATTCTTATAACGGGCGGCGCGTCCGGCATTGGGCTGGCCCTGGCCCAACGCCTGCGCGAGGCGGGCAGCGACGTAATTATCTGCGGGCGCCGCGCCGATAAATTGCGCGAAGCGCAAGACAAGGTGCCCGGCTTGCACATCTACGAGTGCGACTTGGCGCAGGCCGCCGACCGTGCTGAACTGGCCCGCCGAGTGCAGGCTGACTTTCCGGCGTTGAACGTGCTGATTAATAACGCCGGCATCCAAAACCGTTTTCAGCTAGCCGATTTGCCCCCCAGCTTAGATGCCTGGGAAGAGCAACGGCAGGAAATTGCCATCAACTTCGAGGCGCCCATTCACCTGACGGCTTTGCTGCTGCCCCACTTGCGGCAGCAAGCCAATCCAGCGGTGATCAATGTGTCGTCGAGGCTGGCGTTTGCGCCGATGGTGGCCGCGCCCATTTATAGCGCTACCAAGGCCGCGCTGCACTCCTTCACGCTCTCGCTTCGGCAGCAACTGGCGCCTCTGGGAGTGAGTGTGCTGGAAATTGTGCCGCCCGGTGTGAATACCGATTTGGGTGGGCCGGGCCTGCATACCTGGGCCGTGCCCGTCGATGAGTTTGCCGATAGCATCGTGGCTCGACTGGCGGCCGGGGAGCAGGAAATTGGCTATGGCACCTCAGAGAAAATCCGGCAAGCCTCGCGTGCTGAGTTGGATGCCCGCTTTGAGCAGATAAATAGTCAGTAAAGAACAATTGAACCTAAAAAAGCCCCCAGACAAGTTCTGGGGGCTTTTTTGCTATAGCTATTCAGTTGCCAACTGTACTCTGTTAGGTAGGCGTGGACTGCGCTACGTGTACATCTGGGCGGGTAGCTTCTACCTCAGCAAGCCCGGTAAGCAGTTTGCGCACGTCCGAGATGCCACCCACAGAGTAGCGGGCCGCAGAGTGAATGGCGCTGCCCACTTTCACGCTGTAGGCATCAGGAGATAAGGCCCGGAAGATATCTTCGTCGGTGCGGTCGTCGCCGATAGCCAGAATAAAGTCGGAATAATCGGGCGTAAGCCAACGCTGTGCGGCGGTACCCTTCGTAATGCCAATCGTCTTTATTTCCAGCGCTTTATTGCCTTCCAGTACCTGCAAATCGGTGTTGGAAGTCATAAAGTTGAGGTGATTGAGCAATTCCCGCGAGCGCACTTCGCCCAAGGCCGCATCGGCGCGGCGGTAGTGCCACACCAGGGAGTAGTCTTTCTCTTCAATGAATGAGCCGGCAGTGCGACTGACATACTGCTCCAGCAAAGGCCGAAAGCCCTTTTTCCACTTTGATTCCATGGGCCGAAACAGGTACCACTCTTCGCCCGCCTGCCGCAGCCACACGCCATGCTCGGCAATAAAATCGAGGCGAAGATGGCCCAGCCAATTTTCCAGCGTGGGTCGGTCGTGCCCGCTGATAATAACGACGCGGTTCCGGGGGTTAGCGGTAAGAACGCGCAATAACCGGAGTAGCTCCTCGTCGGGCTTGGCGTGCTCGGGGTTGTTGTGGAAATCAACTAAGGTGCCGCCATAATCGAGCAGTAATAGTCGCTGGGGGGCTTTTTGGTAGTCGCGCCGTAGTTGGGCGCTGGCCTCAGCATCCAAGAAGTCGGTGCCCAATGTCAGTTGCTTAATCTTACTGTACGCCAGCCGGTTCATGAACAGCTCCGTCCAGGCAAACACGTCGTACTGGCGCACCAGGGCCTGCAAGTTGCTCATCCGGCTTTTCTGCTCGTCTTCCGGCATGGTGAGGGCCTGGTGCAGTACGTCCGCCACTTTGCCGGTGGCGGTGGGGTTGATGAGCAGCGCATCGGAAAGCTCCTGGGCCGCGCCGGCTCGCTCGCTGAGGATGAGCACGCCGCGCTGGTCGGCTTTGCAGGCAATATATTCCTTGGCTACCAGGTTCATGCCGTCGCGCACGGGCGTTACCAGCGCCACGTCGGCTAAGCGGTAGAGCGCTACCAGCTGGTCGAAGGGCAGCGAGCGGTAGAAGTACAGAATGGGCGTCCAGGCAATTGTGCCGTACTGTGCATTGATGCGGCCGACCAGCTCATCTACCTCCACTTTCAGGGCCTGATATTGCGTTACTTGGTCGCGGGAGGGCACCACCAGCATCAGCAGGCTCACCTGTTCGCGCCACTCGGGGTAGCGCTTCAACAATTCTTCAAAAGCCCGGAGTCGCTGCGCAATGCCTTTGGTATAGTCGAGGCGGTCGATAGACAGGATCATGCGCACCCCGCGCAAGGCTTCGCGAAACGTTTGGATGTGCCCCAGCGCCGCTTCCGAGGCGGCAGCCGTAGCGTAGCGCTCATAATCGATACCCATCGGAAAGGCATCGACGAGCACCATGCGGCTGGGCGTTTCAATCTGGCCGTTCTGGTTGGGAAGCCCCAGCAGATTGGAAACCGCGCTCAGAAAATGGCGCATGTAGTAGAAGGTGTGGAAGCCAATCAGATCGGCGCCCAGCATACCTTCCAACAGCTCCGTGCTCCAGGGCAGCACCCGCAGCAGCTCGTACGAGGGAAACGGAATGTGCAGAAAGAAGCCAATGGTAGCCTTGGGCCGCGCAGCGCGCAGCATCTGCGGCAGGAGCAGCAACTGATAATCGTGTACCCAGATAGTATCGTCGGGGCCGGCCAGCGCGAGTACGGCTTCGCAGAATTTGGCGTTGGCGGCCACGTAGGCTTCCCAATGCGACTCCTCGAAGGTGGCGTATTCGTTGAAATAATGGAAAATAGGCCAGAGCGTGGAGTTGCTGAAGCCTTCGTAGAAATCCCGGATTTCGGTTTCGGTCAGGAATACCGGCGCCATGCTGTCGTTGCGTAGCTGGTCGGTTACGTGCTGCTGCTCAGCGGGGTCTTCTACAAATAAGCCAGGCCAGCCCACCCAAATATTACCATCGGCCCTGTAGATGGAGCCTAAGCCGGTAGCCAGCCCGCCTTCGCTGGGCTGAAAGGTGAGGCCGTCGTTGGTGCGCTGCACTTTGGTGGGCAGGCGGTTGGAAACGATAATTGTTCTGGCCATCAATCGGAATGTATAAAGCCTCAGACGCGCAGGAGAGATGGTGCCTGCTCGTAAATACTGCTGTGTATAACGTGTAGGCGCTCCCGCGGGGACAGGTAGCTACTACGGATTTTACGACACTTCAGCTTTGTTTTTTGTCCGTATTACTACGGATGAGCTGCGACCCAAGCCAAAACCCATACACTTACTCACGCGTCGCGCCACTATGTGGGGGGCTGATTTCTCTTATTGAGGTCTGAAAAAAGCCGGTGGGCAAAACGCAGAGGAGCTGCCAGAATAGAAGTTAGTGGCAAGAAAAGCGGGTAAAAATTCGAAAAATCGCGTATTGCCAACTTGAGTAGGTCAGTTGAAACCGGAAGCAGGTGTCATAATGCTTGCTCGAATCCATAAGAGCAAGCTGCTTTCCAGCGGACGACCATTACAAGTAACTGCTAACCATCAACCAAAAAGCCCCCCATGAGTCTCCGTATTCCTTACCCACAGCTCCAGCAGGAGTTTAAGCGGGTGCTATTGTCGCTGGCCTTTTCGGAAGACCGCGCCGAGCACTGCGCCACCATCTTCGCCCAAAACAGTCGCGACGGCGTGTATACGCATGGCCTCAACCGGTTTCCGACGTTTGTGCAGGTCGTGCAGAGCGGCTTAGTGCACCCCGACGCCGAGCCGGAATGTGTAGAGCAAAATGGCGCGCTGGAGCGCTGGGATGGCAACTTAGCTCCCGGTATGTATAGCGCCAGCGTGTGCATGGGGCGGGCTATTTCCTTGGCGAAGGAGCATGGGATTGGCTGCGTGGCACTCCGCAACACCAACCACTGGATGCGCGGCGGCACCTACGGTTGGCAGGCCGCCGAAGCCGGCTGCATTGGCATTTGCTTCACTAATACCATTGCCAACGTTACGCCCTGGGGCGGCACGGATGCACGGCTGGGCAACAATCCGCTAGTTATTGCCGTGCCGCGCGGCGAAAAGCCCCCGTCGTGCTGGATATGGCTATTTCGCAGTATTCTTATGGCAAGCTGAATACGTATGCCACCCGACAAGAACTCCTGCCCGTGCCCGGCGGCTACGACCAGAAAGGCCAACTCACCACCAACGCCGCCGATATTCTGGCCTCGGAGCGGGCCTTGCCCATTGGCTTCTGGAAAGGGTCGGGCCTGTCGCTGGTACTCGACGTGCTACTGACCGCCCTCAGCGGCGGCCGCTCCACGGCGGCCATCACGCAGTCGGGCACTGAAGCGGGTGTATCGCAGTGCTTTATTGCGTTGCACCAGCCCAACATGCACGCGGCCTTGATAGAGGAAATTCTCAGCTACACCAAAAGCGGTGCGCCGTCGGAAGCGGGCGAGCAGGTGTTCTACCCCGGCGAGCAGTCATTTGCCACCCGCCAAGATAATTTGGCCCACGGCATTCCCGTGGAGGAGGCTATCTGGCAGCAGGTGCAGCAAATGTGAAAGCAGATTTGACCGGACAGAAGGTTGCGCTAGTAGTTTTATTCAAGAAATGCTATATTATCTGTCAGTCATCCGTTCCTGAAGCTTTACCTGATGCCAACTGCCAATCTGGAATATCTGAATGCACCGGTGCCGGCTTGGCTTAGTGTGCTGTTTGTGGCCTGTACTTCCTTTACCGCGTGGCTGTTGGCGCAGGCTATACAACGCGCCGGCAGCTCAATTACCTATTACTGGCTGATTGTTGGGGTGTGGCTTACCGTGCAGGCTGGCTTGGCGTTGGGGGGCTTTTATCAAACCAATCTGGACGCGCTGCCGCCCCACTTGGCGCTGGGCGCGCTTTTGCCAGCCGTGGCCGTTATGCTGGCCATCGTTATTTCTCCGCAAGGCCGCCGCTGGATGGCCCGCCTGCCGCTCGCCGATCTGACTTCCATCAGTGTAGTGCGGGTGGGCGTGGAAATTGGCCTGTTTGGCCTCGCTGCCCATCGTTTGGTGCCCGAAATGATGACGTTTTCCGGCCGAAACTTCGACATCCTGGCGGGCCTTACGGCTCCGGTGGTGGCGAGCTTGTGGCGCAAACAGCGGCTGGGTAGGGGAGGACTGATTGTCTGGAATGTAGCCGCGCTGGCGTTGCTGGCCATCATCGTGACGCTGGCGTTGCTCTCGGCCCCAACACCGCTTCAGCGGCTGGCTTTTGAGCAGCCGAATGTGGGGGTGCTGCGCTTTCCGTTTGTGTGGCTGCCCGCGTTTATTGTGCCGGTGGTACTATTCAGCCACATCGCCAGCTTGTATCAATTGCTCCGCCATCCTGAGTCAGCAGCGTAAAAGCTGTTTGCGTCGCGTCGCTACACCGTTCGGATTTCTAGGGTATGGAATACACAAGCCTGATAAGTGCAAAAAAGCCCCCCAAAGTATGTTGGAGGGATTTTTTGTGGATGAATTAAAAATCTAAAGCCTAGGTAAGCGCCTCGTCCATGGTGCGCATTTGTATTTCAATAATGCGCGAGTTGGCCGACTGCGTGCAGGCCAGCAGTACTGCGCCCGCCACGTCCTCCGCGTCCAGCATCCCCGATTGGGCTACTTTTTCCTCGGTGCGGCCTTTGCCTAATGCAAACTCTGTTTTGACGCCGCCGGGGCAGATAGCGCCCACTTTAATGCCATCCGGCCGCAGCTCTTTATCCAGTGCTTGGGCAAAGCCTACCTGCGCAAACTTGGTGGCGCAATACACCGCTTCGCCCGCGAAACCATACACGCCCGCCATCGACGAGAGCATTAGAATGGTGCCCGATTTCTGGGCCTGCATCACGGGTACGGCGTGACGGGTGAAGAGGAAGGTGGTGCGCATGTTGGTGTCCATGAGCTCATCGTACTCGTCAGCGCTGGTGTCGACCAGGTTTTTGTAGTTGCCCGCGCCAGCGTTATTGATCAGAATGTCGAGGCGACCAAACGAGTCGGTGGCAGCCTGTACGGTGCGGCGGGCGGTTTCCTCGTCGCGGGCGTCACCAGCCACAAATTCTACTTCTACGCCCAGCTGGCGCAGCTCGGCGGCCAACGACTCCAGCCGTTCGTCGCGCCGAGCGGTCAATACCAAATTTGCTCCTTCAGCAGCCAAGGCCCGCGCGCAGGCTTCACCGATACCAGCACTTGCACCCGTAATGAGGGCTACTTTTCCATTGAGTTTTCCTGCCATGATTTTGCTTTTCTAGGTTGTATAAGGTTGGGGTGAGGTAAGATCTTGGGTATTGGATTCGAAGCTAGATAAACGTAGAGCGGCAGGCAAAGGGCTGAGTTCTAAAGGCACTACTATCGATAAGAAATGCTATCACAATCGATTACATAGATTATTTCTTGCCCCACTGCGCAGATTTGGCTTAAAATCACTGGTCGTGGGTGGCAAGCCGCCTACTTTAGATGCGCGTCTTTTCCTTCAGTAACCAAGGCTTGCTAACCTCAGCCGGTCATGCCGAGCGGAACATATCGCGTGCTGATGTCTGATTACTACTCTTGCTAAACACGCGAGATGCTTCGCTCCGCTCGGCATGACTGGTAATTTTAAGTACCCATTAATGAAGGAAAGGACAAGTCTCAGGTCCTAGTAGTCCACGACCACCATTTTTCACCATCTCACCCAAAGGATGAAGAAACTATTAATCGTTTTGTCGCTGGCAGCCCTTGCGGGGTGCGGTAAAGGAAGCCAGCAGACCGCCACTGCCCCAGCTGCCACTTCTGCCCAAGAAATGCCCCCCAGCAAGCCCGAAGACTTCCCGTTTCGCAACCCTGATCAACCCATCGATCAGCGGGTCAATGATCTGGTCGGGCGCCTGACCTTGGAGGAAAAAGTGAGCCAAATGCTGAATGCTTCGCCCGCTATTGATCGGCTGGGTATTCCGGCTTACAACTGGTGGAATGAGGCCCTGCACGGTGTGGCTCGCACAAGCATGAAGACGACGGTGTTTCCGCAGGCCATTGGGTTGGCCGCTACGTTCAACACCGACGCCATGCTCAAAATGGCCACCATCACCTCCGACGAAGCCCGCGCCGTGCATAACGAGTACGCCCGCCGCGGTGAGCGAGGTATCTACCAGGGCCTCACGTTCTGGACGCCCAACATCAATATTTTCCGTGACCCGCGCTGGGGCCGGGGCCAGGAAACCTATGGTGAAGATCCTTATCTGACGGGCCAGCTGGGCTCAGCGCTGGTAAAAGGATTCCAGGGTGATGACCCAAAATATTTAAAGGTGACGGCCTGCGCCAAGCACTTTGCCGTCCACAGCGGCCCCGAGCAGCTGCGCCATGTATTCGACGCCAAAATCAGCGACTACGACCTGTGGGACACGTATTTGCCCGCCTTCCGCGACTTAATTGTGGATGCGAAAGTTGCCAGCGTGATGTGCGCCTACAACGCCTACGCCGGGCAGCCCTGCTGCGGCAGCGACAAGCTGATGAATGAGATTCTCTACGATAAGTGGAAGTTTCAGGGCTACGTCACTTCCGACTGCGACGGCATCAACGACTTCTGGCAGAACCACAAAACTGACCCCGACGCGGCCACTGCCGCCGCCAACGCCGTGCTCCACGGCACCGACCTCGAATGCGCCACGGGCAAGCTCTTTACCTACAACTCCCTGCTGGAATCGGTGCAGCGCAAGCTCATAACCGAGCAGCAGCTGGATGTGTCGGTGAAGCGACTGTATAAGATTCGCTTTCAGCTGGGCATGTTCGACCCAGTGGAGCGCGTGAAGTACGCCCAGATTCCGATGAGCGTGGTGGAAAGTGCCCCCCACCAATCCCACGCCCTCCAAATGGCCCACGAATCGTTGGTGCTGCTGAAAAACGAGAAGAACACGCTGCCGCTCCGCAAGGACATCAAGAAGCTGGTCGTGCTCGGCCCCAACGCCGACAACGACGCCGTGCAGCTCGGCAATTACAACGGCTTCCCCACCGATAACGTGACCCCGCTCGAAGGTATTCGGGCCAAAGTAGGTAAAGGCACAGCGGTGACCTTTATCCAAGGTGTTGACTACGCCAGCAACATCGTGTATGAGACCTTCGACATCAATAAGAGCCTTGCCTTCAACGGTCAGCCCGGCTTCAAAGCGGAGTATTTTAAAGGCACCAACCTGGAAGGCCAACCCATGGTAACCACCCAGGAAGTCGGCCTCGACCGCTATTTGGCCAACGTGAAAATCGAAGTGGTGCCCGGCCTGCCTTCCGAGAATTTCTCAGCCCGCTATACCACCACGTTCACCCCGGAGAAGTCGGAGGAGCTAGCCTTCCAGATAACCGGCGACGATGGCTACCGCTTATTCGTCGACAATAAGCTGGTCATCGATAACTGGAAAAGCCGCGGCGTTTCGACCACCCAGCACAAGCAGAAAGTAGTGGCGGGCCAAAAGATGGACATCAAAATCGAGTACTTCCAGGCCGACCGCCGCACCATTCTCAAGTTTGCCGGCGCGCACATTGTGCCCATGAACGCGAAGAATATCCTGGCCCAAGTGCGCGACGCCGACGCCATCATCTTCGTGGGGGGCATTTCTCCGCGCTTGGAAGGTGAGGAAATGAAGGTAGATGTGGAAGGCTTCAGCGGCGGCGACCGCACTAGCATTGCCCTGCCCAAAGTACAGACCGAGCTGCTGAAGGTGCTCAAATCGTCGGGCAAGCCGGTGGTCTTTGCTATGATGACCGGCAGTGCGCTAGGTGTGCCGTGGGAAGCGGCCAATATCCCCGCCATCATCAACACGTGGTACGGCGGCCAAGCCACCGGCACGGCTCTGGCCGATGTGCTCTTTGGCGACTACAACCCCGCCGGCCGTCTTCCCGTGACGTTTTACCGCTCAGAAAAGCAGCTGCCGCCCTTCGATAACTATGATATGGAAGGGCGCACCTACCGCTACTTCAAGGACACGCCGCTCTACCCATTCGGACACGGCCTGAGCTATACTACGTTTAAGTACAGCGGCCTAAAAATGCCCCCCAGCGCCCCAACTGGCCAGCCCGTAACGATGAGCGTAGAAGTGCAAAACACCGGCAAGCGCGACGGCGACGAGGTGGTACAGCTTTACGTGAAACACCCCAACGCCAAGACTCGCGTGGCCCTGCACGCGCTCGAAGGCTTTCAGCGCGTAAACCTCAAAGTCGGTGAGAAAAAGACGGTTCAGTTTACGCTCACGCCCCGGCAGTTATCCTTGCTGAATGAGAAAGCCGAGCGCATGGAACAGGCCGGCCAAGTGCAGATTTTCGTGGGCGGCGGGCAGCCGCTCAAGTCGGCGCTGGCTGCCAAGCAAGTGCTGCAAGCCAACGTGGCCCTGACGGGGGCTAATGTTATGATTGATTAAACTGTTGAAGGAAAAACAGCGAGGCCGCGCCGTCAGTAATCAGACGGCGCGGCCTCGCTGTTTTTGAAAAATGTAGAGACGCGACACTTCGCGTCGCGTCGTTGAACGATTGGGTCTGCGCTGTATAGATAAACAACATCAGCAACGACGAGACGCGAAGTGTCGCGTCTCTACGCTGTTCTGACGGCTGCAATACTTACTCGCCTGGATGGTAGGATTTCTTGGCGTTTTTGCGAACATCTTCAGGGTAAAACAGCACGTCCTTGAACCGCTGCTCCGTGTACATAGCCGCCTGATCGGTGAAGTGGGGCGAGTTGGGGTCGCTGTTTTCGCCCCCAGCCAGCACGGAGCGAGCTTTGATGCGCGGCCCGAACTCTACTACCGCCACAAAGCTGTTTCCGACGTTGCCATAGCGCTTTTTGGTGTTTGGCTGCGCCCGCGCCCCAAATGCTGCCAAAGAGCCCCAAGCGGAGGAAGTGAAGGCTACTGGAATACTTGGCTTGCTGTCGTCATACACTTCCTGAATCTTGCCGGTGAGGCGCTGGAAGCGGTTTACTTCGCCCCAAGGCATTTTCCAAGTGCCAAAGTCGCGGGTTAGCTCGTCGAGGGTTTCGGCTAGGGCAGTTACTTTTTCCTGAGGCGTCGTTTTTTCGATGACTAAGGCGGTGAAGGTCAGATTGTCGAGGCGCTGATCGGGGAGGGCGCGGGTGCGGGCCAGCTTCTGGATGCGCTCGGCCCAATAGATAGCCACCGTTTGTCCGACGGAGGTTTTGCCGTATTTCTTGTCCCAGGTTCGCAGCACTTCTATGGCTTCCGGCACTGCTTTCGACTGCGTGCTGGCCTTGCCGGCCGGGGTTTGATAAGCCGCTGCCAGGGCCGGAATCAACTCCTCGAAGCCAGCCAAATACGGATCGTTGGCGGCGGCAATGAGCGTGTCGAGCGTGTACATCTTTCGGCGGCTGAGCACGCGCACGGCATTTATGCCGCGGTAGTTTTCAGCGTCGGGGGCCATATAGGCGGGGTATTTCTCTTTTGCAGGGCTGCTCGGGCCGGATACGGTGAAGGGCGTGGAGTTGCAGTTTTGAATCCAGCCGCTGGCGGGGTTGAGCACCTGCACCAACTCATTTACCTTGTGCAGACCCTTCCAGTCGGTTTGCGGGTTGCTGCCATCAATGGGCCGGCTCCAGTCGAATTTAGGGTCGCGGATGGGCATGAAGTTGCCGTGCCAGTAAGCAATATTGCCCTTGCTGTCGGCAAAAACGGTGTTGTTGGTGGCGTTGCCGTTGAGCTTCATCACCTCGTTGAAGCTAGCGTAATCAGTAGCCTTCGTGCGCAGGTACGACTGCTCTAGCGCCTCCAAGGGCGTATCCATCATGCGCACCGTCACCCATTGGTTATCAGCCTGCTGGCCTACTACCGGCCCGTGATGAGTGCGGTAGGTGGTGAACTCCTTGCGCATCACCTGGTTGCCCTGCTTATAAGCCAACGACACCTTTTTGACCTGCACCGGCCGCCGTTTTTTGCCTACTTTGTAGTAGAGCTTGCCATTTTTCTCCTCAATTGTTTCCAGATACTCGTCCATGGAGTCGGCCTGGCTGGAGGTGTGCATCCAGCCACAGTTTTCGTTAAAGCCTTGGTAGACAAAAAACTGTCCCCAGGTAACGGCGCCGTAAGCATTTAGGCCGGCTTCGCTCACCATTTGCACTTCGGGCCGGAAATAGAAGGACGTGTGCGGATTAATCAGTAGCAGGGCGTGGCCGCTGGCACTTTTGGCTGGGGCAATAGCAAACCCATTGGAACCCACCGGCTCGCGGTCTTGCTTCTCAAAATCGGGATGCTGCCAGGAGGTTGATTTCTTTTGGCTGTAAAACGCCTTTAAGCGCTCCAATGGCACCACGCTGATATTGCCGCCAATGCTGCCCTCGCTGAACATGAGCGGCATCCAGGGCTGGTAGCGCGTGAGCAGCTTAGGCTTCACGGTGGGGTGGGTGTAGAGGTAATAGTTGGTGCCGTCGGCGAAGGCATTCAGCAGCTCTTTCATCCACGGGGGGGTTTTTTGGTAGATGCTGATGGCCTGGGTGCTGTCCAGAAACAGGTTAGCGCGCAAGTCGCTGTACAAAGCCGTTTCGCCCTCCACTTCCGCCAGCCGCCCGATGTTAGTAAGGTAGTTTTCCTCGACGCGGGCAAAATCATCCTCACACTGGGCGTAGAGCAAACCGAACACGGCATCGGCGTCGGTTTTGCCGTAGATGTGCGGCACGCCCCACTGGTCGCGGATAATATTTACTTGCTTGGCCTGCTGCTGCCAGCGCGCAATTTCTTCGGGTTTGAATGCCTGAGCCTGAGCGACGAAGCCAGACACTAATAGGAGCAGGGTAAGTAGTGGGCGCATACGGGCGGAATAATAGCGGGTGGATTGGTAGGTAAATGTACAGGAGCGGCAAGAATACGGTCAGCTGGTGCACGGAAGTCGCGGGCGGGCGCTTCATGGAAGCGTAATCAGGGCTTGCCGTGTTTGCCCCGCTTCTAAAAGTAGCACGATCCCGCAAAAAAGCCCCCCAATGCTTCGATTGGTTAAGCTTAAGGTGAAGTGGCAACTCAGGCGTGGATATCAGTTGGCGGGTTGGCTGGCCGGGTCCTTATCCCAATGTTGGAGGATATCCGGGACGCTGACTTCTATCCAATCGGCTAGGTCGCGTACTTTCTGCGCTGCCTGCTGCCCGAAAGGAGTCAGGCTATATTCTACGTGCGGCGGCACTACCTCGTAGGCAACACGCCTCACTAGCCCATCCGCTTCCAGCCACTGTAAGGTCTGCGCCAGCATTCGCTCGCTCACGCCCCCAATCAGCCGCCGTAACTCACTGAACCGCCGCGTTTCTCCTTCCAGGGCTATTAACGTTAATACGCCCCAGCGGCTGGTAATATGCTTCAGCACGGTGCGGGACGGACAAGCGGCGGACATTAAGTCGCCGCGCCGAAACTTCTCGGAGAGCGTCGCAGCGGCGGTGGGAGTGGTTTCTATACTTTTTTTCACACTTACCTTTTTGTACGTACTTACTTTAGGTAAGTATACAACTTACATTTGTTTCGTCAATCACCTAACCAATTAAGCTATGCGTATTGCCATCACCGGATCAACGGGACAACTCGGCCGCCTCGTCATTGAAAAGCTGAAAACACGCGTACCAGCCAATCAGCTGGTGGCCCTGGTGCGCAATCCGGCCAAAGCCGCTGATCTAGGCGTGGAAGCTCGCCACGCCGACTATTCCAAGCCTGAAACTCTCACCGCTGCCCTGGCCGGCGTAGATACGCTGCTGCTCATCTCGTCGAACGAGGTGGGGCAGCGCGCCGCGCAGCATCAAAGCGTAATTGCGGCAGCCAAGCAAGCGGGCGTTTCGCGTTTCGTATATACCAGCCTGCTGCACGCCGATACGTCGCCCCTGAGTCTGGCTGATGAGCACCGGGCCACAGAGGCCGACCTGAAGGCTTCTGGTATTCCCTTTACCATTCTGCGCAACGGCTGGTACACCGAAAACTACACGGGCTCCATTGGCGGCGCGCTGGCGGGTGGGGCTTTCCTTGGAAGTGCGCAGGAAGGCAAGATTTCGTCGGCCACACGCGCCGATTTTGCTGATGCAGCCGTGGCCGTGCTCACGGGTGAAGGCCATGAGGGCAAGGTGTACGAGCTGGCCGGAGATGACGCCTATACGCTGGCCGAGCTGGCTGCCGAAATCTCACGGCAGAGCGGCAAGGATATTCCCTACAAAGACCTGCCCGTGGCTGAATACGCGGCGGCCCTGAGCAGCTTTGGGGTGCCGGAGGGCCTGGCACATGCTATCGCCGGCTGGGATGGCGGCGTTGCGCAGGGGGCTTTGCACGACGACAGCCGGCAGCTCTCGCAGCTAATCGGGCGCCCCACCACGCCTTTGTCTGTGGCCGTGGCTGAAGCCTTACCACGATAACCCAACTGCACACATAGATTGAAAAAAGCCCCCCAAGTAGCTCTTTGGGGGCTTTTTGGTGTGGGCTAGGGCAAGTTGGCGCAGCTTTATACCTTTCGAGCAATCTGTAGCGCCTATCCTTATTTCATCCCACTCGCATGTCGCTTTTGCCATCACCCCCGAGTACTCTCCGAGCATCTTTTCCCGCGCTTCGGGCGCACAACCACAACAAGCCGTTTATCTTTTTCGATGGGCCCGGCGGCACGCAGATGGCCCAGCAAGCCATTGATGCCATGCTAGGCTACATCACCGGGGGCATGGCCAACCTGCACGGTACTTTTACCACCAGCCAAGCCACCGACGAGCTGTTGGAAGAAGGGCGGCGTGGCATGGCCGACTTGTTGAATTGCCAGCCGCAGGAGGTTGCTTTTGGTCAAAATATGACTTCCCTGGCCTTTGCTATCGCCCGCAGCCTAGCCACGTTTATCCAGCCCGGCGACGAAATCATCGTCACCGAAATCGACCACCGGGCCAACGTAGACCCGTGGGTGACACTGGCGCAAGACCGCGGCGCGGTGGTGAAATTCATCCCCCTAAACCCCGAAACCTATACTCTCCAACTCGACCAGCTGGACACGCTGCTAACCCCGAAAACCAAGCTTGTGGCCGTGAGTATGTCGTCGAACGTGACGGGTACCGTGACGCCGGTAGCAGAAGTGATTCGGCGCGCCAAAGCTGTAAATGCCCTTGTGGTGCTGGATGCGGTGCACGCCGTCCCGCACCTGCCGATTGACTTTCGGGCCTTGGGAGCTGATATTCTGTTTTGCTCGGCGTATAAGTTTTTCGGTCCGCACTTAGGTATTGCGGTAGTGTCGGCGGGGCTGTTTGAAAAGCTGCCGGTCTACAAATTGGCCCCCGCGCCCGCTCACATTCCCGACAAGCTAGAAACCGGCACCCAAAACCATGAGGCTATTGCCGGCCTGTTGGGGGCACTGGAGTTTATTCAAACGCTGGGGATAGGTTCTACGCGCCAAGAACGCTTGCGCACTGCTATGGAAGCCATTGAGAAACAGGAAACGGAGCAGGCGCTACATCTGGAAGAATTCCTGCTGAATTTGCCCCCCGTGCACCTATACCGCGCGCCGTCCGGCACGCGCAAAACGCCCACGTTGGCTTTTACGCTGGAAGGCATCAACTCGCGGGAGGCCGCCGCCTGGTTTGCCGACAACTACAATATGTGCATTGCGCACGGCCACTTTTACGCCTCCACTATGGCCGATAAGCTGCAGGTAAATGAGCAGGGCGGCTGGATTCGGCTGGGACTTGCGCCCTACAATACCATCGAGGAAATAGAGCTGTTCAAAACCGCTTTGTTGGCCTTTATTGAGCAACATACAGCAAAGCAGTGAGAGCGTAGCGAGAACAAAAACAATAACACAAAAGGCGGTCATGCCGAGCGAAGCGACGCATCGCGCGTGCTGATGTTGCCAAGCTGAACAACCAAACACGCGCGATGCGTCGCTTCGCTCGGCATGACCGCCTTTTATATGAATGACAATAATGTATGAGCGAAGCATTTCGCTCATACATTATTGTAACAGGCCTACTCCACCTTCCAGCCTAGCTCTTGCGGGCTGCGTCGTAGCGCTGGCCCACCGCCGACCAGTTTACCGCGTTCCAAAACGCCTTGACGTAATCGGGGCGCTTATTCTGATATTTGAGATAATAGGCGTGCTCCCACACATCGAGGCCCAAGATGGGCGTGCCGCGCTGAATGCCGGGAATGTCCATGAGGGGGTTGTCCTGGTTGGGGGTGGAGGAAACGAACAGCTTGCCCGCCTTATCTACGCTGAGCCACGCCCAGCCCGAGCCGAAGCGACCCGTAGCGGCCTTGGCAAATTCCTCCTGAAACTTCTCATACGAGCCGAAGGTCTTGGTGAGGTCGGTAGCGAGGGTGCCGGTAGGCTGTCCGCCGCCCTTAGCGGCGAGTATCTGCCAGAACATGGAGTGATTCCAGTGGCCGCCGGCATTGTTGCGCACCGCGTCGGGCTGCTTGCTGGCAGAGGCCAGTAGCTCGGCTAGCGACTGTTTTTCCTGGGGTTTGCCCACCACGGCTTCGTTGAGCTTCGATACGTAGGTTTTGTGATGCGCGTCGTGGTGAATCTCCATCGTGCGTGCGTCGATGTGAGGCTCCAGCGCATTAAATGCATACGGGAGGGCCGGCAGGGTGAAAGGGCCGTCGGCCACGGGAGTGGCGCGGGCTTCGGCCAAAAACTTTTCGTCGCGGGCGCGGGCCAGTAGGGCAGGGCTCACCAGACCGCTGATAGCTAGTAGCAGGCCACGCTGCAAAAAATCACGCTTGTTCATAGTTGTGGTAGTAAAGTGAGGGGTTGCAAGGAGGGTTGAGATGGTACAAACGTGGTTTTGCGCAAAAACGATGAGCTAAAGTGTGTGCTATCAAGCAAAAAATTCGGTTGTACTATTTGTAAATAATAATAGAATTAATTGTATATATTAGTGTAGCGCTCAGCAAAAAGCCATGTGTATGCAGAGCTAAGGCTATTATCCCCTCCTTCTATAATCAACTCAGGTATGAACCCGGAGCTACCTCCTCCTATCCAGCTCATGCAGGTGATGTTTGGGTTCGCGGCTTCGCGCGCCATCGGTGTAGCTGCCGAGCTAGGCATTGCCGATCTGTTGAAAGACGGCCCCAAAAGCGCGGGCGAACTGTCGCGCCGCACCAATACGCACGAGCGTTCCTTGTATCGGGTGCTGCGGGCCTGTGCCAGCGTGGGCGTATTCTCGGAAGACGAAGACAAGCGGTTTCGCCTGACGCCGCCAGCTGAGCCGCTACTTAGTGACGTGCCGGGCAGTCTGCGGCCCTTCGTAACCCTGATGACCAACGATTTTCAGTTTCAGACCTGGGCTGAGCTGCTTTATAGCGTGCAAACGGGCGAGCCAGCTTTTGACAAAGTGTTTGGCACCTCTTCTTTTGATTATTTCTGGAAGAATGAGAAGGCGGGTAAAGTGTTCAACGATGCCATGTCCAGCAACAGTGCCTTTAGCAGCGCCGCCGTGCTGGAAGCCTACGATTTCTCGGCCTTTTCCAGCCTTGTTGATGTAGGAGGCGGACACGGCTTGCTGCTGGCTTCTATTCTAAAAAAATACCCCAAGCTGCGGGGCATTCTCTACGATATGCCGGCCATTGTAGAAGCCGCCGCCAACCTGATACAATCGCATGGCGTTGCCGACCGGTGCGAGCGGGTGGGGGGCAATTTTTTCGATGCGGTGCCTACTGGAGCCGATGCCTATATTATGAAGCACATCATCCACGACTGGAACGATGAGCAAAGCGTGGTTATTCTGAAACACTGCCGTGAGGCGATGAACCCGGCAGGCAAAGTGCTGGTGGTGGAAATGGTGCTGCCCGAAGGGAACGAGCCGTCCTTTGGTAAGTTTTTGGACCTGCAGATGCTGCTGTACCTACGCGGCTGCGAGCGAACCGAAGCGGAGTATCGCCAGCTATTCGATCAGGCTGGGCTGGAGCTAACCCGCATCCTGCCTACTATGTCGCCCTTCAGCATTATTGAAGCCGTGCGCAAATAAAAAAGCCCCCCAGTCTGAAGTTCTTTCAGAAGCAGGTAAAACCAGCCTAGGCCTACACGCTGGCCTTCGTCATTTCCGCGGTGGCGGTGTGGGCGGGGCGTTGAGCGGCCCCCACTGTTCGGGGGAGGCAAATAATAAACTCTGTAAATTGGCCTTCCTTCGTCTCAACGTTGAGCGTGCCCCGGTGGCCTTTGGTGATGATGTCGTAGCTAAGCGAGAGGCCCAGGCCCGTGCCTTCGCCGGTGGGCTTGGTGGTGAAGAAAGGTTCAAAGATGCGTTGGCGCACCTCGGCCGGAATGCCGTTGCCATTGTCGCGGATGCGCAGGCAAACCTCCTTTTCGGTCTGCTCCGTTCGGACGCTGATCTCCGGCTCGTAGGCTTCGCCCAGCAGCTTGCGTTTTTCCGCTACCGCGTAGAAGGCGTTGGTGAGCAGATTTATGAGCACGCGGCTGAGGTCCTGAGGTACTACCTGTAGGCTGGGCAGGTGGGGGCAAATTCGGTGGTGAGCGTGGCTTTGAAATCTTTGTTGGCGGCCTGGTAGCTGTAGTGGGCCAGGCGCAGACACTCTTCCGCCAGCGCGTTCAGATCGGTGGGCTGCGGCTGGCCGCTGCTGGCGCGCGAGTGTTCCAGCATACTTTTCACAATGCGGTCGGCGCGGCGGCCGTGCTGATGAATGCTGAGCTGGTTGTGCGACAAATCATCGAGCAGCTGCGTGATGTTTTCGCGGCCCCTTTCCGACAACGATTCCTTGGCCAGCTCTTCCTGTAGCTCGGTGGTCAGCTCCACACCCAGGTCGGAGAAGTTGGTGATGAAGTTGAGCGGGTTCTGAATCTCGTGGGCCACGCCGGCCGTCAGCTGCCCCAGTGAGGCCAGCTTTTCGTGCTGCACCA
The DNA here is from genome assembly GCF_004355185.1 of Hymenobacter radiodurans. NCBI lineage: Bacteria > Pseudomonadati > Bacteroidota > Cytophagia > Cytophagales > Hymenobacteraceae > Hymenobacter > Hymenobacter radiodurans. Next base: position 3,146,310 of record NZ_CP037922.1, on the reverse strand, counting down.
GCTGGGCCTGGGTTGCACGCAACTCCGTGAGGGCCTGGTCGAGGTCGTCGCGGTGGGCGGCTATTTCCTGATTCTTCTCGTTGAGGTGACGGTTGGCGCGCTGCTTTATGTACACGTTGCGCAGCAATAGCCCGGCCAGCAGCAACAGCCCCACAATGCCAGCCAGCAGGCCCACGAACTTCTGCCGTTGGCGCTCGGCTTTCTGCTTCTGGAGCTGGCGATCTTTGTTGAGCAGGTTAATCTGGGCCTTCTTGCGGTCCAGCTCATAGCCGTAGCGCAGGGCGCTGCTGCGGCGCTGCGTATCCTCACCCGAAAGCGAGTCGTTGTAGGCTATTTGCAGGTTGCGGTAGCGGTAGGCCTGCTCAAAGTCGCGGCGCTGGGCGTAGGCTTCGGCCAGCAGGTCGCTGGCTTCGCGAATATTGCTGTTGCTGCCCGACTCCTGGCTCAGCCGCAGAGCGTCGTGCGCGAGCGTGAGCACGCTGTCGGGCTGGTTGGCCAGCAGAAAGGCCCGGGCCAGCATCAGCTTCACCGAGGGCAGGTTGTATTGGTCGTTGGTGGCGCGTGCCAACTGTCGGGCCCGCTGGCCGTGGGCCATAGCTTCAGCCTGATTTCCCATTCGGCCATATACATCGGCCAGATTAATTTCATCGGATGTTTCAGCACCCACCACGCCCCGCTTTTTACTCATCTGTAAGGAGCGCTGATGATAGCGTAAAGCCTGCGGGTACTTTTCAAGCATCTGATACACACTGCCCAAGCCGTTCAGTGCCTGCGCCACTGCTTGCTCGTCGCCCAGGCGCTGGGCGTTTTTTAGGGAGGCTTGCAGCATCGGCAAGGCCTCGGTATAGTTGCCCAGCTTGGCGTAAGTATTCGCAATGTTGACCTGGAGGCGCAGGCGGGTTTGCAGGTCGCCGGTTTTCTCCGTCAGCGACAACCCTTTGAGGGCAGAAGCCAGGGCGGGCACATAGTTGGCTTGCAACAAATCTATCCAGCTCATTTGCAGCCACAGCCGGCCCATTCCTTCCTGGTCGGCGCGCTGGGCAAACAGGCGCTGAGCCTGCTGGGCGTAGCGCCGAGCCTCGGTATAGTTGGTTTGGCGGCGGTACAGGATGCTGATGGCCAGTAGCGCTTCGGCTTGCCCATCGCTGTACGCCAGCTGGCGGGCCAACGTCAGGGCCTGCTGATTTAGCTCTGTGGCCTGCGGAATATCAGCCACCCGCACGGCGTGAGCCAGGGCCAGCAGGCGCTGCACGCGGACGGTGTCGGGGCGGGGCTGCTGGCGCAATAGCCGGCGCAGGCTATCGGCGGCGGCAGGCGTTTGGGCCCGCGCCGGCTGCGGGAGCAGGGCAACGCTCAAAAGAAGCAGAAGAATACAATGCTTCATGCTGGCGGGCACTAAGGGTACATACGCTGCCGCGCGTGCTGGTAGGCGGTTATCGGGCTACCGTCGCGCTACTCTTCGTCGGTAGTGCCGCCTCCCTGGCTTTGGGTGGCCTGGGGCGGGTTGTGCAGTACGCCGCTATCCAACGTAGAGAGGTCGACGGGTTCGTCGGAGGGGCGACTGGTGGAGGTGGGGGCGTCTGGGTTCGACTCCTCAGGAGCCGAATCGTCTTTGCTGGGAATTCGGGTTTTTGCCATGTTGCTGTGCTAATAGGGCGGGTTATGAATGACTCCTCCCGTTCTTTCTACCAGTTCTCCTTCTTTGCTAAACTTAAATTCGGCAAACCGAAGTGTAGCTTCCACTATCTCCCCATTCCGGAGGGCAGTCACATTAACGTCGTAGGGCTTTTTCAAGCGGTACTTGGGAGGCATTGCCAGGTAGATGAGATCTACAAAGCCAGCATGCGGCACGTCGGTGAAAGATGGCGTACCAGCTATCATCGAGTCATTCGTGTTTATAACGTACAGTATATCATCGCTTTCCAACTGAAAAGCCGCCGTGAACGAATTTGGGTCAGCAAGTCGCTCACAAGTTTCGCTGAAAGCGTCAACGTATAGCTGCCATTCATCCGATGGCACTGGAAACTCTATGATATTGGCATTGCCTCCGTTAGATTCCATACATCGAATAAATCAGGTGATAGTGCACAGTAATATATATTTTAAATAGTATAATACAAATTAATATTGAATAAATTATGATAAAGCTAAAATATGCAATTGTGCCTACCGTGCCCACGCTTGGGTAGGGTTGGTAGTGGAAGGAAAGTAGCCGTTTGAGAGACGAGGGTATAGCTAGAAAGGTGGTCATACAGCCAGAAAGACCGTTAGGCAGCAAGAAAGGCCGTCGGGCAACTAAACAGCCCGTCATGCCGAGCGGAGTGAAGCATCTCGCTCGCGGTGGTGAGAGTACTAATCTAGTGTCAGCGCGCGCGATGCGTCGCGTTGCTCGGCATAACGGCCTTATTTGAAAAAAGCCCCCCGAACAACTACACAACGTTAGCACCGAGGTCAACCACCCCAGCCGCGCCGTTGGCGCGGCGTCCCCTCCTCCGCTGAGGAGGGGAGTTGGTCGTTCTTCTTTCTCTGGTTAGGCGGCGTAGGTGCCTTCTTCGGTGGGGCGGAGCAGGCTTAGGGCGGTGAGGGTATCCAGCAGGGGCTGCACTTTTTCGGGTTTGGTGCGGCGGAAGCGGGCGGCTACTTGGGCGGCGGTAAGTGGGTTGGGGGACTGTTGGACGGCGTCGCGGACGGCTTGCATTTGTTGGGCTAGCTCGGTGGGCCAGGGCTGGGGGCATTTGTGTCGGTGGGGGCGGGGGTAGCGGCGGCGCTGGGGGGCAAATGTAGGGCGGATTGCTGTTGGTCGGGGGCTTGGTAGGCGGGGCGCAGGTAGCGGACGTGGCCGGCTTGCTCCTCGCGGGCGCGCTCGTGGTTGAGGCGCACGAGGCGGGTGAGAATGTCGGCGTCGGGGAGGTCTGGGGGGCAATTGTAGGCTTCGGCGACGGCCGCGTCGAGCTGCTGGTGGAGGCTGAGCACCACGGAGGCCAGGCCCTGCTGGTTGATGGTGTGCTCTTTGGCCGTGGCCAGGGGCTGACCGGCGCGCAGCTTCTCGACCACGTTGTAGAGGTCGGTGAGGGTGAGGCTGGGGTGCAGGGCCTGCTGGCGCTTGCGGTGGGCGTCGAGCTGTTCGGCCAGCTCCCGGATGCGCGCCTGCTGCTCCGCCGTGGCGGCTGGGAAGGGGAACGGGTCGAAGCAGCGGGAATTATTATAAATAGGGTCATTTCCAACTCCCAACCTACTTCCCAATGCAAGTGACCAAATAGTATGGATTCTACTTGAAAGTACGCCCAGGTGGTATGCATCATCAGACGCGATAACTACAATTCTGTCATCAGGAAGAATATTCGAGTCTAGAAAAACAAAAAAGTTGTGCTTGGATACTCGTAGGGTAACTATGTAGCGAGATAGACCTGCAACCGAAACCCTCATTTCGTCGCGAGTTCTACCATGAAGCCACCATTTCTTTTTCACTTGAGGCTCGCTGCTTTGGTCCCTTTCAGGCTTAACTCTTTCTAAGATGCGCTGAAATGCCAACGCATTTTGGGCTAAAGCCTCAGTTTCAGTAAAACCAAAAAAGTCAATTACAAGAACTCCTCGTCCATTCGCTGCCAAGTCACGGCCATTTACATAAGGACGAATAGTTGTCCTTGCTTTATCGTTGTCAGAAGCTATCAGTATTCTAGCTTCCTGCTCTTCCAAAATAAAACCTAACCCATAGAGCTGTACTCCTCTGTTGGACAACCCGGCATTAGCTTTTAACGACTTAGCGCTGTCAATATCAGCTCCAACTGACAAATCAGGCATTATCCTTCCATCTTGCCCTGAAAAAGTCACTTCAGCAGCTTCATCTCCTTCAGCAACAGATTCAGTCTTCAGATTCAATAATTGCCCCCCAGCGGATGAATTAGCCGAAGTTCGTTCGGCCACCGTCATGGCGATGCGCACGGCGGCTCCTTCGGCAGCATCAACCCACGGATGGTCGGGAATGGCGAAGGTGAGCGTGAGCGGGGCTGGGTCGCCTTCCAAGAAAGGCTGCATCACACGGCGGTTGAAGGTTTGCTTGAGGCTGTTGGTGGTGATGAAGCCAAACCGCTCGGCGGGGCCCCGCTGCACGGCGGCCGCGGCATTGTACCACCAATACATCACGAGGTCGGCCGAGTCGGGCACTTTGCCTTTGTAGGCTTTGCGCAGGGCCTCGGTGTAACCGTCGCCGAGGGCATCGCGCATTCGAGACGAACCCACAAACGGCGGATTGCCGACAATAAAATCGGCTTCCGGCCACGCGGCGGGCTGGGGATTGGGATAATCGAAGACGGCGGTGCGGGCGGTTTCGTCGGGGATGGGCTGGCCGGTGGCGTGGTGGAGGCGGGTGGTGCCGTCCCAGCGCGTGACGGGGAGGCCGTGGGCATCGAGGCGGGGCACGGGCGGGTCGTGCTGGAGGGCGGCATCCTGCTGGCGGATGTTCTGGTACTCATCCAGCAGGGGCTCGGCCAGCTGCGTGACGCCGTGGGTGCGCAGGTGCCATTGCAGGTAGCCGATGCGCAGCACCACGTCGGCAATGGCGGCCGCGCGCGGGTTTAGCTCCAGCCCCAGTAGTTGGCGCGGACTCACGGTGGTGCCGCCGCCCAAATCGAGCAGGCCCGTGTGGCCGTAGCTGTTGATGGCGGCCAGCACTTCGCCCTCCAGGCGCTTGAGGTGCTCCAGCGTGACGTAGAGGAAGTTGCCGGAGCCGCAGGCCGGGTCGAGGATGCGAATGGAGGTGAGCCGGTTGAGGAAGCGGACCAGCTCGGCGCGGGCTTCTTTGGGCTGGCCTTCGTCGAGGCGACGAGCGCCGGCGGCCTGGGCAGCGGCCCACTCGCGGCGCAGGGGCTCCAGCACCGTGGGCAGCACCAGGCGCTCTACGTAACGGCGCGGGGTGTAATGGGCGCCCAGACTGTGGCGCTCCTTGGGGTCGAGGGCGCGTTCGAGCAGGGTGCCGAAGATGGCGGGCTCCACCTCGGTCCAGTCGGCCTCGGCGGCTTTGAGCAGCAGCTGCATCTGGTCGGTGGAGAGGGGCAGGGCCGTGGCATCATGAAACAGCTTGCCATTGAAGCGGCGCAGACGGGCCTTGAGGTCGGGCGAAAAGCCCCCCAGGTCCATGGTGCGCCACAAGCCGGCCAGGGCATCGGGCAGAAACTCGCGCAACTCCGGGGTGGAGTAGGTGCGCAGCATGCCCGTAAAGCTTTGCTTCGGAATCAGGCCCACATCCTCGGAAAACATGGTGAACAGGCAGCACATCAGGAACTGCGCTACCACGTCGGGCGCGTGCCCGGCTCGCTCCAGCTGAGCCGATACGCCGGCCAGGTAGCCCGCCAGCTCCCGCGTGACGCGGGCGGCGCGGCGGCTGGGGTCGAGGGCGCGGGGCTCCAGAAACACCTGGCGCAGCAGGGCGCGGGTGCTCTCGTCGGCCAGCGCCGACAGCGACAGGCGGAACTTACTTTGGTCGGGAAACGGCACAAACGAGTCGCCGACGCCGGCAAAGTTGGCGTACACATCAATGCAGTAGCCTACATCCACCACCAGCACAAACAAGGGGCGGGGCTCATCGGCGGGCAGGGCGCGCACATAGCCGAGGGCTTGCTGGCGGGCGGCCTGCATCATCTGCTCCCACTTGGTGGAGTTGCGCACGGCGTGGCCCTTGCGGCGGGTGGCGGCGGTGAAGCCCAACTCGGCGCGCTCCAGCTTCTGCTGTTGGTCGGGTGTATCGGTGCCTTGTTTGGTTTCGAGCACAAAGCAGCCGCGCTTGTAGAGGTCGATGCGGCCGGTGCTTTTCTTAGCGCCGTCGTTGAACTGCACGGCCCGCTCTAGCACGTAGGCATCCTGGGCGGGGTTGTCGGTAGTCGGGTCGGGCTTGGGTACTTCTAATAGGTCGCAGAGGTCTTGGAGGAAGAGGCCGTAGTTGGCGCGCTCCGCGCCACCCGCCGGGCGCCAGCGGGCTTCAAATTCGGGATAGGTCACGATAATGGGTAAGTAGGATTGGGGGCGGAAGATAGGGAGGATTAGCCTCACCCCCAGCCCCCTCTCCTAGGGGAGAGGGGGAGCCTAGCGCGCGGCCTGCGCGGCCCTGTCGGCTTGCGCCTCCAGCACCGCTACCGAGTTAATAACAGCAGTAAAAAGGTCAGTATAACAGAGAAAAGACCCCAGAATATTTCTGGGGGGCTTTTCTCTGCTATCTCAAATATGGTAGCGGTTGCGGAGGCAGCAGCCGACGTTGCCGCGTGGCACGACTAGCGTCTGGCTCCCCTCTTTTTGGGAGAGGGGGCTGGGGGGTGAGGCCCCGTTGAACAGGGTAAGAAGATAGGGGTATGGTGTTGGGTTACCTAGGAAGGAGTGCCGGTATATAGGACTACAGGCGGCGCTGCCTGTGTATTTGCCTCCCCCGGACCAAGCCAATGGTGGTCAGCCGGGCCAATGCTACCGCTGAGTTTTCGTCGCGAAGAAAACTAGGTCGTAGTGCGCTCCCTGCAAGGTCGCGAGTTGCGGCGGGGCGAGTGGCCGGTGCCAGTCACCGGGGGGCTTTTTTCCTCCCCACAATTTTCTTTCCCATGAAAATAAACCGCTTGCTGCCCCTGTGGGGGCTGCTGGGGGCCGCGTGGCTATTGCCCGCCTGCCACCAACAGTATTCAACCGAAAAGCTGGAGAGAATAGAGGTCGCCGCTTTGGAGCCCGCGCCGGATGAGGCCTCAGCGCCTGCTGACCCCAAGTCATCGGACTCCCTAAGCTCCACCCGCGAAAATTACGCTGTTATTCACGAAAACCCGTTTTTGGCGGCCGAGCGCAATCCGCTCAGCACCTTCGCCATCGACGTAGACCGAGCTTCTTATACTAATGTGCGCCGCTTCCTGACCCAGGACCGGCAGTTGCCCCCACCCGACGCCGTGCGCCTGGAAGAGTTGGTGAATTACTTTCCGTACCGCTACCCGCAGCCGCAATCCGGCCCGGCCTCGCTGAATGCTGAAGTGGCCGCCTGCCCTTGGAACCCAGCGCACCAACTGGTGCTGGTGGGCGTGCAAGGCAAGCAGGTAGCGGTGGAAAATCTGCCGCCGGCCAACCTAGTATTTCTGATCGACGTGTCCGGCTCTATGAGCGACCCACAGAAACTGCCCCTGCTGCAGGAGTCGTTGCGGCTGCTGGTGCGCGAGTCGCTGCGGCCCCAGGATTATGTATCCATTGTGGTGTACGCCGGGGCGGCCGGGGTGGTGCTGCCACCCACTTCGGGGGCCGAGCCCGCTACTATTCTGCGCGCCCTCGATGCGCTGGAGGCCGGTGGCTCCACTGCCGGCGGGGAAGGACTGCGCCTGGCTTATCAACTCGCTCGGCAGCACCAGCGGCCCGGCGGCAACAACCGGATTATCCTGGCCACCGACGGCGACTTCAACGTGGGGGAACAGAGTGACGCTGATATGGAGCGACTGATTACGCGGGAACGAGAATCGGGCGTCTTTCTGTCGGTACTGGGCTTCGGGGCAGGCAACCTGCAAGACAGCAAAATGGAATTGCTCGCTGATAAAGGCAACGGCAACTACGCCTACATTGACCAGCTGAGTGAAGCCCGGCGGGTGCTAGTGCAGCAGTTCGGCGGCACGCTCTTCACCCTGGCTAAGGATGTAAAAATACAGGTCGAGTTTAATCCTGCTTTAGTGCGCGAGTATCGTCTGTTGGGCTATGAAAATCGCCTGTTGGCCGCCGAGGATTTCAATGATGACCGCAAAGATGCCGGCGAGCTTGGCGCCGGCCAGCAGGTAACGGCCCTCTACGAAGTCGTGCCGGTAGCGGCTCCCGCCACGGGCAGCACCACCATCGACCCGCTGAAGTACCAGACAAATAGCCCCCATCCGGCCGCCACGAGCAGCACGGAGCTGCTGACCGTGAAGCTGCGCTATCAGGAGCCGGCTGGCAGCGCGAGCAAGTTGCTCACCCTCCCAGTGCGTAATGTCCGGCTCGATGAATCCATTGTACAAGCCTCCGACAACCTGCGCTGGGCCGCGGCCGTGGCTCAGTTCGGTTTGCTGCTCCGTCGTTCGCGCTACGTGGGCACGGCCACCTGGGCTAGCACCGCTGCCTTGGCCCGCACCAGCGAATCTTCTGACACGGATGGCTCGCGCACTGAATTTCGGGAACTCGTGCAGGAGGCGACAGCACTGAGTCGGGCAACCTCCGCCCGATAAGCTGCTCTAGATCCGAGCGCTATTATTGCTCACTTATCTCCCCTGTGAAGGGAAGGTAGCTACGTCAGCCTAAGACGAAATGGACAAAAAAAGCCCCTAGAAATGCTTTTCAATTCTGGGGGGCTTTTTTCTATTAGTAGAAACGCTAGAAGTTACACGTAGTGTCTCTACTTGCCGGCCTTAATAACCGCCACGATTGACTTGGCGAAGATGGGAGCGACTACCGCCTGGCCGGCGTCGTTGAGGTGCACTAGGTCGTGGTAGTATGTTTTGTCTTTCTCGGTGCCGCCGGGGCCAATGCGTGAGTCCTGGGCTACGTCGGCTAGCTCGTGGAATAGCGTGTTGCCGCTGGCTTTTACGGCGCGCAGGGCCACGTTCACGGCCAGACGGTCGCGCTCCTGGGTGGCGGGGTAATCGTCTTCGGAGCGGGGCAGCAAGCTACCCATCACGATTTTCCACTCCGGATGCGCGGCCCGTGCGCGGCGGCACACTTCCAATAGTGATTCCTCGGCTTGCTTGGCCGTGGCGCCGTAGTAAATATGGTTGGTGCCTTCCCAGAGCACCAGCACGTTCACGTCCTTGGTCGGGTCGAAGGCGGCGTTGATTTTCGGCATCTGGTCGAGTACCTGCGGAGTTACATAGTTGGCCACCGCGAAGTTTTCGGAGGTGCCCGCCCCTAAAGCAGTGCCACCCTGGGTCTTGACTTCGGCCATGATCTTGCTGTCGATGACAAAGCCTAAGTAGCCGGAGAGCAGGCTGTTGCCGGCGTAAGTGATTTTGTAGGTAATAGGCGCCGCCGGGGCAGGAGCGGGGGCTGGTGCCGGAGTAGGCTCCGGATCAGCATCGGAGCTGCTGGAACTGCAACCAAACAGGCTAATGGAAAGGGCAAGAAGAAAGCTGCGGGTGGTGATTTTTATAGACATGAAGCGAGTTTTAGGATCAGAAACAGGCAGAGTACAAGCCATTATGGAATAGTACACTCGCTAGTTTCAGCACCCTAGAACGTGCATCAGAGTAAAAAAGATATTTGCCTCACCATCTACTTTCGCCCGCGCCATGCTTTCACAACCTGTAAAGATCTCCCAAAACTCAACGGTAAATTCGTAAAAACACGCTGCTACGACCGGCGCACATGAATGCGTACCTGCTCGCCGTCGTGGCTGGTGGTGGGCATCACATCGATGCGGTCGGCCTCGTCGAAATACGTAGCCAAGCCGCGCACGATACCTACTGCCAAGCCGCTCATGCGCCGCGGCGATACATAGTCAATGATCAGCTCGTTCTCGCCGAGGCGCTCTACATTGAGCACTGGGGGGCTATTTTCGGGGTGCTCGCGCCGTACTTGCTTGTGCATGGTAAGCTCCGTGTGCTCTATCATATCAAGGGTTTTCCACTCAGGCTGCACGTACTTCTGGTACATAAACATCAGATCGGGCACCAAGTACTCGCCAAACTTCTCGTGCAGCTCGCCCGCCGACAACCCGGTCATCTCAGCGGCCTGCCCTACTAGGGCATATATGTGCTCGTCGGGGTAGGCGGTTTTGTGGTCAAACTCAATGTTTTCGAGGCCGGAAAGCTCCATGAGCTTCAGCCAGGTGCTATGGTCGTACTGGGTTTGAACGTAGCGCTTTAGCAGGAGTAGAACGGTGCCGTGCATAAGATGGAGGTAGGTGGGAGCGGATGGAAGGGTAGGCTAAAACGATGCAAGCACCCAGGCTTTTATACCCTGACTGGCTTACACTTTTGCGCAGGTAGCGGCCGGAGCATAAGCTATGCGCCGTGCAAAAACTCGCTGGCGGCCTGCGTGTTTTCTAAAGGTACGACACTCCATGTAAGCAGCTGTTTTGGCACGAGCTACGGCATTTTGGAGCGAACGAATTTCACTGCACCCCAGAGTACAGGAGGGTTAGGGGCAGAGAAGACTGTTTCTTGTACACATGCTTCCCACCTCTCACCCCCACGGTTTAAGGGATTACGCCTGTCAAGTGCTGCTTTTGGTGGCGCTCTGCCTAGTGGCTATTTCCGCTGGTGCCCAGCAGCTACGGCGGGCCGTGCCGGATAAAGTGGTGGTGCTCACCTTCGACGACGCGGCCCTGACGCACGCCACCTATGTAGCGCCCCTGCTCAAGAAATACGGCTTCGGCGCCACCTTCTACGTCTGCGAGTTTCGTCCCGATTTCGCCGACAAAACCAAGTACATGAGCTGGGCTCAAATAGCGGACTTGCATCGTCAGGGCTTCGAAATCGGGAGCCACACGCTCACGCATAAGCACGTGAACAAAATGAGCGCGCCCGAGCTGGTGGCCGAGCTGGATTCTATTGAGAGCCGCTGCGCGGCTAATGGCATCTCCAAGCCAACCACGTTTGCCTACCCCGCTTATGACACGCACCCTATTGCCTTCACGGTGCTGCCCCAGCAGGGCTATCAATTTGCCCGCGTGGGCGGCGACAAGCCCTACGATCCCGCCACGCATAACCCGCTGCTCATCCCCAGCTTCACTACTACCGGCACCGATAAGCAGCACGTACTCACGGCTATTCAACAGGCCGTGGGGGGCAAAATTGTGGTGCTCACCGTGCACGGCGTCCCTGATTACGCCCACGACTGGGTAACCACGCCGCCCGCGCTCTTCGAGGAATACCTACGCTACCTGCACAATAACAACTACAGAGTCATTGCCCTACGCGACCTCAAAAAGTACGTGCGGGTGCCAACTGCTACGGCGGCAAAGGCGCCCAAGTCCTGAATTCTAAACGTCCTACTCAATCTCCCATCCCAACTATGAAACCAACCAGACTTTCACTCCTGCTCAGCGGCGGTCTGCTGCTCTTCGGAGCCACTGCTGGGGCCCAAACCAAGCAGGAAACCGGTGGTAAGCCCATGCCCGCCGATTGGATAGACCAGGACACGGGCCACAAAGTGGTGCGCCTGACGCCCACCGACGGCGGCAACGGCAGCTTTTATTTTCACAACAATCCCTTCCTGCAAGGCAAAGCCGGCGAAGGCGACAAAATGGTGTATTACCACACCGATGAGCGCGGCAAGCAGTTGCGTCTGGTAAACTTAAAAACCCGGCAGGTAGAGCCACTGAGCCGTTATTTCGCCAAAGTGAGCGGAGAAATAGTAGCTCCCAAAGGTCGGGACGTGTTCTACCAAGCCCAAGACACGGTGTACGCCACCAACGTGGACACGAAAAAGACCCGCCGCATCTATGTGTTTCCCAAAGATTTTCCGGGCAACATCACCAGTCTGAACGCCAACGAAACGACCATCGCTGGCGCGCTCGGCGGCGAAGAAGCCCGCGAGATATTGCGCAAGTACCCGGCGAAGAGCGACTTCTTCAACCGCATCTACGACGCCAAGGTGGAGCACATTCTGTTCACCATCGACACCAAAACGGGCAAGCGGACCGACATTTACAAGGAAAACACCTGGCTGGGCCACGTCCAGTTTTCGCCCACCGACCCCGACCTACTCATGTACTGCCACGAAGGCCCTTGGCACAAGGTAGACCGCATCTGGCACATCAACATCAAAACCAAGCAGAACAAGCTGGTACACAAGCGCACCGTGGAGGGCGAAATTGCTGGCCACGAGTTCTTTAGTCCCGATGGCAAAACGGTGTGGTTTGACTTGCAGAAGCCCCGCAGCGTGACCTTTTACCTAGCCGGCGCCGACGTGAAAACCGGCAAGGAAAAGCTCTACCAAATGGACCGCAACGAGTGGTCGATTCACTTCAATGTTTCACCCGATCAGAAGCTATTCGCGGGCGACGGCGGCGACGCGGGCCAGGTAGCCAAAGCCCCCGATGGCATGTGGATTTATTTGTTCCGCCCGAGGGCGACAAGTTTAAGTCGGAGCGACTAGTGAACATGAAGCACCACGGCTACAAGCTGGAGCCCAATGTCCACTTCTCACCCGATGGCAAGTGGATAATTTTCCGGGCCAACTTCGAGGGGCAGGAGCAGGTGTACGCGGTAGAAATTGCCAAAGCGGCGTCGTAGCAACCCGCGCCCGAACGACTACAGAAATCAGTAAATCTTATGACACCACAACCCATTATGATGACGCAGCGCTGGGGGCTTTTTGGCAACAAGTATTAGTGGCGGCTTGCCTACTTGCTTGCTTGGGAACGACGGCGGAGGCCCAGAAAATGCCCAAGCAGAAGGACGTGCTCAAAACCATGCGCAAGACCAACGCCTACTTCATGAAAAAGTGGCCGGACACAGGCAAGGAAATCGTGACCAACAAAACGCGCCCCAGCCACATCTGGACGCGGGCCGTGTACTACGAAGGCCTGATGGCGCTCTACGGCATCGATAAGCAGAAGCAGTACTACGACTACGCCGTGGACTGGGGCGAAAAGCACCAATGGGGCCTGAATAACGGCATTACGACTCGCAACGCCGACAACCAAGCCGCCGGCCAAACCTACCTTGCGCTCTACGAGATAGACCCCAAGCCCGAGCGCATCCGCGACATCAAAGCCAGTATCGACCTGATGGTGAACAGCCCGAAGGTAGACGACTGGTGGTGGATTGACGCCCTGCAAATGGCCATGCCCGTGTACGCCAAGCTCGGTGTAATGACTAAGGATACGGCCTACTACGAGAAGATGTACCGCCTCTACAACTACTCCAAGACGGTGCACGGTACCAACGGCCTCTACAACCCCCAAGACCAGCTCTGGTGGCGCGACAAGGACTTTGTGCCCCCATACAAGGAGCCCAACGGTGAAGATTGCTACTGGAGCCGCGGCAACGGTTGGGTAGTGGCGGCCATGGTCCGGACGCTCGAAATCCTGCCCCAAAATGCCCCCCACCGCGCTGAGTACGAGCAAATGTACCTGAACATGATAAAGGCTTTGCCCGCCCTGCAGCGCCCCGACGGGTATTGGAACGTCAGTCTCCACGACCCTACAAACTTCGGTGGCAAAGAGCTAACGGGCACGTCCTTATTCATCTACGGGATGGCCTGGGGCATCAACAACGGCCTGCTCGACGCCAAGCAATACCAGCCTATCATCGCCAAAGCCTGGAACGCCATGGCTAAGGAGTGCGTGCACCCCAATGGCTTCCTTGGCTATGTGCAAGGCACCGGCAAAGAGCCCAAAGACGGCCAGCCCGTGAGCTACACCAGCAAGCCCGATTTCGAGGACTACGGCCTCGGCTGCTTCCTGCTGGCCGGCAGCGAGATCTACAAAATGAATGATGTTAAATCAAAATCAGTAAGCGCTGGAAACTAAAGAACGACCAACTCCCTCCTCAGCGGAGGAGGGGACGCCGCGCCAACGGCGCGGCTGGGGTGGTTGACCTCGTTGCTGACGTTGTTTAGTTGTTCGGGGGGCTTTTTTCAAATAAGCCCGTCATGCCGAGCAACGCGACGCATCGTGCGTGCTGACACTAGATTAGTACTCTCACTAGCGCGAGCGAGATGCGTCGCTGCGCTCGGCATGAACGCCTTTTTTAGGGCAACAAAACAACGCTCCGGTCAACCACCCCCAACCCCTCCTCCGCGGAGGAGGGGAGCTAGCTCTAACCTAGCTTTTCTAGTCTTAAGTCTTGCTTCTTCAGGCTTCTTTGCTTCTTCTGTAGTGCCAGCTTCCAGTTCTGCTCTCTTGCTTCTCCCATGAAAAAATCCCTGTTTTTCTCTCTGCTTGTTGCCGCGGCGCTTCATCAAAACGCTGCTTCGGCCCAAGCCTTGAAATGGCCCGAAATCACCCAGCAAAACAAGCCGTGGACGCGCTGGTGGTGGCAGGGTAGCGCCGTAAACGAGCAGGATCTGACGCGCTTGCTTACGCAGTACCAGCAAGCAGGCTTGGGTGGCACCGAAATCACGCCGATTTATGGGGTGAAAGGCACGGAAAAACAGTTCATCGACTTCCTCTCGCCCAAGTGGATGACCATGCTCACGCACACGCTCACCGAGTCGAAGCGCTTGGGGCTGGGTGTGGATATGGCGCAGGCGTCCGGGTGGCCGTTTGGTGGACCTTGGGTGACGTCAGAGGATGCTTGCAAGTACGTGGCCTACCAGACGTATACCGTGAAAGGCGGAGAGCAATTGAAGGAGGCGGTTAGCTACATTCAGAAGCCGATGATCCGCACGGTGGGCCAACCAATTGACATCAAGCAGTTAGTAGAGCCGATAGCCAAAAACAAGGATTTGCAGCTCCATGCTTTCGACCAAGTGCGGTTTGAGAAGCCGCTGCCGTTGCAGGCGCTCATGGCTTATTCAGATAGGGGCCAGACGGTAGATTTGACCAGTAAAGTAGATGCTAGCGGCAAGCTTAACTGGACAGCGCCCGCTGGCAACTGGACCTTGTATGGCGTGTTCCAAGGCTGGCACGGCAAGCAAGTGGAGCGGGCCGGCCCCGGCGGCGAGGGCGACGTAATTGACCACTTCTCCCAAACCGCAACGCAGCATTATTTGCAGCGTTTTGACGAAGCTTTCAAGGGCCGCGACGTATCCGGCATTCGCGCGTTTTTCAACGATTCCTACGAGGTAGACGATGCTCAGGGCGAGAGTAACTGGACGCCCCAGATGTTTGCTGAATTCCAGAAGCGCCGCGGCTACGATTTGCGCCAGCACTTGCCCGCATTATTTGGTAAAGCCAGCGACGACCAAAATCAGCGCGTGCTCACCGATTACCGCGAGACCTTGTCGGAATTGCTGCTGGAAAACTACACCAAAACCTGGAGCGATTGGGCCAAAACGCATAAAGCCTTGATTCGCAATCAGGCGCACGGCTCACCAGCTAATATCCTCGATTTGTACGCAGTTACAGATATCCCTGAAATTGAAGGGGAGGACTTGCTGCGTATCAAATTTGCTTCTTCGGCCGCTCACGTAACGGGCAAAAAACTCACGTCGTCGGAGTCCGCGACGTGGGAAAATGACCACTTCTTGTCTAAGCTCAGTGACATCAAAAAGGCCATGGACCGTATGCTGCTGGGGGGCGTTAATCACACGTTTTACCACGGCACCAACTACTCACCCCAGGCCGCAGCTTGGCCGGGCTGGCTGTTTTACGCCGCCGTTCACTTCAACCCGAATAATACGTTCTGGACGGATTTCGCCCAGCTAAACCGCTACGTGGCGCACGCGCAGTCCTTTTTGCAGGCCGGGCAGCCCAGCAACGACGTGCTGGTGTACTTGCCCATTTATGACTCGTATGGCAAACCCGGCAAGGTCATGCTTCAGCACTTCGACGGCATCGACCACGGCTTCAAAGGCATGCCAGTAGGAGCTACCGGTGAGGCATTGCTGGCCAAAGGCTATGGCTTTGATTTCATCTCCGATCTGCAAATTCAGCAGGTTAAAAACACCGGTAAAACACTGCAAACAGGTGGCGGCTCGGCTTACCAAACCATTCTGGTGCCGGCCGCGCAGGTGATGCCTTTGACCACGATAGAGCAGCTGATGAAGCTGGCTCAGAACGGGGCTACCATTGTGTTTCAGGACCAATTGCCTGCCGATGTACCCGGCTTGGGCAAGCTCGACGCTCGTCGTAGCGCCTTTAAGAAGCTGATCGGTTCGCTTAAGTTTACTACCGCTGGTGGGGTGCAAAAAGCTAGCGTAGGCAAAGGCTCCGTGCTGGTTAGCAAAGATGTCGACCAAGCGCTGACTGCCGCTGGCGTGCAGCGCGAAATGATGGTAGATAAGGGCCTCGAATTTGTGCGCCGCCGCCACGATAAAGGACACTATTACTTTGTGGCCAACTGGGGCGAAAAACCAGTGGAAGGGTGGGTGCCGCTGCGTGTGGGGGGCAAATCGGTGGCGCTATACAACCCCATGACCGAGAAGTTGGGGGTGGCGGCCTCGCGTACGTCGGCGGCGGGCACGGAAGTGTACGTGCAGCTGGTGCCCGGCGAATCGTGTATTCTAGAAACCAACGATGCCGCTCTGACGGGTCCTGCTTACGCATATATGAAAGCTACCGGCGCCTCGCAGCCCGTGCAAGGCACTTGGGATGTGAGCTTTGTATCGGGTGGACCGGAACTGCCGGCCAAAGCGCAGGTGAAAGAACTAAGCTCGTGGACCAGTTGGAACGGCGAAGCAGTCAAAAACTTCTCTGGTACGGCCACTTATACCATTTCATTCGCCAAGCCTCAGGGTACGGGCGAAGGATTTCTGCTGGACTTGGGCCGGGTGGCGGAAAGTGCCCGCGTACAGCTCAATGGCAAGGAGCTAGGCACGCTTGTAGGCCCGACGTATCAGGTATTTGTGCCCAAAGACCAAATGCAAACGACCAACAAGCTGGTAGTTACTGTCAGTAATGGTATGGCAAACCGCATCATTCACATGGACCGCAACAAGGTGCCCTACAAGAATGCCTACAACATCAATATGTCGAGCAAGCTCAAGGAAAACCGTGGCGCCGATGGCCTTTTCACGGCTGAAAAATGGGCCCCAAAAGAGTCTGGTTTGCTAGGCCCCGTGACACTAACCCCAACGACAACGAATGGGCGCCAGGATAAAGCGTCGCCAGGGTTATGACTCTAGTGACGCGACGCCGTCCTAATGATCTGTCATCTATTTTAATCCGAAACCACCGTTAGCCATGCTTACCCGTCGCGCCTTTCTTGCTACGCTAACCCTCGCACCAGTGGCGCGGGCGCTGGGGGGCTTTTCTGCGGGCCGGCTGATTGATTATCCCAAAGGCCGCCTCTCTAAATTCAGCAAGCACCTGAAGCCCGTAGGTCGCGCACTGGAACTGCCCGATTACTACGTGTGGTGCACAAGTCCCATCGACGGGCCCGACGGCAAAGTGCACGTATTTTTCTCGCGCTGGCCGGCCAAGAAAGGTATGGGGGGCTGGATCAATAGCTCCGAAATTGCCCACGCTGTTGGTGATTCGGCGGAAGGCCCGTTCAGTTTTGTAGATGTAGTATTGGCCCCGCGCGGACCCGGATATTGGGACGCTACCACCTGCCACAATCCCAGTATTCAGTTTGTAGATGGGAAATACTGCCTGTTTTACATGGGCAACAGCAACGGCAAAACCAACACAAAGCGCATTGGCTTAGCCACCGCCGATTCGCTCAACGGCCCTTGGCAGCGACCTGATGCGCCCTTGCTGGAGCCCGGCGCCGAAGGCGCCTGGGATGACCATTGCACCACCAATCCGGCCTTCATCAAGCACCCCAACGGGCAGTATTGGCTGTACTATAAATCGTGGAACACTCAGGACTACCTCACGGCTAAAGACCCCACCATTCGCGGCAACCGTAAGTACGGTTTGGCCGTGGCTGATAAGCTGGAAGGTCCTTACGTGAAGCACACTGGCAATCCGGTTATCGACTTCTCCAACCAAGGCCATAACAAGCAGTTTGAAGACGCCTTTGTGTGGCGGCAGGGGGGCAAATTTCGGCTGCTGGCCCGCGATATGGGCGTGTACAACCACGAAGTTGGTCTCTACCTGGAATCGGAGGACGGCAAGCGCTGGGACTTCCCCAAAATTGCCTATTTGCCCCTGCGCGACTATGGCGTAGTGGAGCCGCCTGCGCCCTCTAATCTGAAGCGCTACGGCCGCTTGGAACGGCCTCAGTTATTGCTGCGCGATGGAAAGCCGGCGTATTTGTTTGGCGCTTCCCAGGGCGGGAAATCCATGACCGCTTCTGCCTTTATCTTCAAAATCACTTCGTAAAAAGCCCCCCAGCATGACCTATCGGCTTCATTCGTGCCACTTATTGCTTTTACTGCTGTTTGCGCTGGCTAGCCCTGCTTGGGCCAACATCAAACTGCCCGCTTTGATAGCCGACAATATGGTACTTCAGCAAAAAACAACTGTTGCTCTCTGGGGCTGGGCCGACCCCGGCGAAGCGGTAACGGTAACTGCCAGCTGGCAAAAAGCCCCCCAGAAAGCTACCGCCGACGCCCAAGGCAACTGGCAGGTGCGGATACCGACCGGTGCGGCTGGCGGACCACACACGATTACCTTTCAAGGCAAGAATAAGCTGACTGTCAGCAATGTGCTGCTAGGGGAGGTGTGGCTGTGCTCGGGGCAGTCGAACATGAATTTCCCGGTGGCGAAAGGCTCTTCTAAATGGATGACGGGCGTCGTGAATGAAGCGGAGGTAGTACCAAAGGCGAAATACCCCGCCATTCGCATGTTCACGGTGCCGCAGAAAGTGGCCGATACGCCCCAGATGGATACGGAGGGGAGTTGGGTAGTGTGCAGCCCCGAAACAGTAGGGGGCTTTTCGGCCGTAGCCTACTTTTTTGGCCAGGAAATTCACGAGAAAACCAAGGTGCCGGTGGGTCTGATTCACGCTTCCTGGGGTGGCACGCCGGCCGAGTCGTGGACGCGCAAAGACGTGCTGGAAAAGGACCCGGATTTGCAGCCCATTCTCACGCGCTACGACCAAGGCCTGACCCAGCGCCCCGCCTACGAAGCGGCCCTCACCGCGTGGCAGCAAGAAAAAGCCGCCACGCCCCAAACCACGACGCCCAAACCCGCCGAGCCACTTAGCGCGACCAGCAATAAGTCGCCCTACAAGCTTTATAACGGCATGATTAAGCCCCTGATTCCGTACACGCTGAAGGGCGTGATCTGGTACCAGGGCGAGAGCAACGCCGAGCGCGCGTATCAGTACCGTAAGCTGTTTCCGGCCATGATTGCCAACTGGCGCCAAGACTGGCAGCAGCCGAATCTGCCATTTTACTTTGTTCAAATTACCCCCCACAAAGGCCAGAACCCTGAAATCCGCGAAGCCCAGCTGGTGAGCATGCAAACCGTGCCGAACACAGGCATGGTGGTCACCACTGACGTTGGCGACTCGCTTGATATTCATCCGCGCAACAAGCAGGTTGTGGGCCACCGGTTGGCATTGTGGGCTTTAGCCAAAGAGTATGGGCAGAAAAACCTGCCCTATTCGGGGCCGATTTACAAGAAGATGGAAGTGAAAGATGGCAAAGCCCGCCTGCAATTCGACTATACATCGGGCGGCCTAGTGGCGCAAAACGGGGATCTGCGCGAGTTCATTATCGCCGGCCCCGACAGCGTGTTTCGGCCCGCTCAGGCTCGTATTGAGGGCAACTCGGTTGTAGTGTGGAGCGAGCAGGTAAAGCAGCCGGTAGCTGTGCGTTTTGGCTGGAGTAAGTCGCCCATGCCTAACTTCTACAATAAAGCCGGACTACCCGCTTCACCCTTCCGCACCGACCAGTGGCGCGTGAGTACTCAAGGTAAAAAATAAGCCCCCCATGCAAGAAATAGCCTTTACTATGCAGCTCCGCCCCGGCGTACAAGCCGAGTACCAGCGCCGCCACGACGAAATATGGCCCGAGCTGACCGAAGCCCTGCACGAGGCCGGCATTCGCGAGTATTCTATCTACCTGAATCCCGCCACCGATACCTTATTCGCCGTGCAGCGTCGCCTGCCCGAGCACACCGCTGATCAGCTACCGTCGCTGCCCATTATGCAGCGCTGGTGGGACTATATGGCCGATCTGATGCTGACCAACCCAGATAACTCGCCGGTGGTAGCGCTGTTAGAACGCGTATTTTATCAGGCTTAAAGTCACAAGGTTCTGGTTGATTTTGACTCCACAAAGCTACCTGAATCAGGTCTTTGAGATGGAGTGAGGCGTTTTATGCCGGTGTTGTGGCGCATTTTTTATGGACGAGATAGTTAAACTATACAATGAACATTTAATAACTCCTTTCCCTGACAGACAAGGAGATGAGATATTGGGCATTGACTTAGTTTCAATTGACAGTGACACCGCTGGATTGATTACCAAATACATTGGCTCTCGTGGTCAATTAAGTACTGACGACTTTAGAATATTGCATCATTGTTATTTCGACTTAAGAAGAGTTGTTAAAGAATTAAAAGGGGCAGATAGACAATATTTCGTCCGACTTCAAAACATCGCAGGACTTATAATGGAAAAATTAAGGAGCATACAATTGACATCTAATAATAAATCGTTTAAACCTGAATGGGAGAACACTTTTATAAAAATCAGAGAAATTCTAAATGACTGGGACCCAATTGGAGTTGCTGATTTGGTAGACAATGAATACGACACAATGAATTTTCGAACATTATCAGTACTGTTGAACAAACGGGACAAAAAAGAAATAAAAGAAATCTTGGCCGACTACACGAAGAACTCAATGGAGTTAACGGTTGATGAGGCAACGCTGGACAGAGTGAGTGAACAGATTTCACAAATAAGAGTAGAGTAAAAACAACGCACCACAACAAAAACGAAAGCCCATTGAAATGAGCCATAGCAAAGTACGATTGATATAGGCTGTGTGAGGCAATCGCAAAACTTTTGATCACATCGAAGAATAACTAGCACGGTAGCAGGAGAGTGCGGGAGGGATTTGGGCAAGGAAGACAAGTACTTGGTAGGCAGAAAGTCCTTGTTTGCAATCCCACTTCCAACTCCTCCTTTATGTTACAACTTTATAACTCAGCTCGCTGGCTGCCGCTGACCGTTTTGGTTGGATTGGCGCCCGCCAGTGTTTATGCCCAGACCGATCAAACCGTGACGGGCCGAGTGACAACGGCAACCGATAAAAGTGGTTTGCCGGGGGCAAGTGTGGTGGTGAAAGGCACTACTACGGGCACGAGTACCAACCCCGATGGCAGCTTCAGCTTGCAGGCCCCGGCCGGTGCTACGCTTACAATCTCGTCGATTGGCTTCGTAACCCAGGAAGTGCCCGCGAGTGCGTCGCCCATAAACGTGACATTGGCCGAGGATGTAACCCAGTTGGCAGACGTGGTGGTGGTCGGCTACGGCACCCAGAAAAAGAGCGATGTAACGGGCGCGCTGTCGTCGGTATCGGAGGAGAAGATTAAGCAGGTGCCAGTTCAGAACTTGACGCAGGCCTTGCAAGGCCGCGCAGCCGGTGTGGACGTGGCGGGGGGCAATTTTCGGCCTGGCGAGACGCCGGCCATTCGTATTCGCGGCAACCGCTCGGTGCGGGCTTCCAACGAGCCGTTGTACGTGGTCGATGGTATCCCGCTGGCCCAAGGCACAGGTCTGAACGACTTCAATCCTGATGATATTGAATCGGTAGAAGTGCTAAAAGATGCCTCAGCTACGGCCATTTACGGTTCGCGGGGGCAAATGGCGTGGTCATCGTTACGACCAAGCGCGGCAAGGAAGGTAAGTTCAACATCAGCTACAACACCTACGGCAGCTTCGACCGGGCTTTGCGCATTCCGGAGCTGTTTGACGCGGCGGAGTTTGCCGACGTGCGCCGCGAAGCGTATCGTACGTCCGGCTCCTACACCACGCCTTACCCCAATCCCGTAAACGATTTCACGCTGTTTGGCACCGACCCGAACGTGTGGGCCAACATCGCCGGAGCGTACACTTGGCGGGATTTCGACGCCCGCGTTCCTGAAACGCGCGAAGCGACGGAGGAGGAGAAAGCTCGTTTTGCGCTGTACGGCTTCCCGAACGTTACGCAGATTCCGATCTACGACCCCAGCAAGATCAAGAGCTTCGATTGGCAGGATGCGGCCTTGCGCAATGCCTTCACCCAAAACCACCAGCTAAGCGCCAGCGGTGGCTCCGAAAACCTGCGCGCGTCGCTGTCGGTGGGCTACCTGAACCAGGAAGGTATTCAGCCCGGCCAGGACTTTACTCGCTACACTGCCCGCGCCACCTTCGACTTCAAAGTCAACAAAGTCATTTCGGTGGGCGGCTCCACCAACGCTAGCCTCGGCATTCAGAACGTCGGCCCCGACATCTACGGCAAGGCCGTGGGGCAACTGCCCTATGCCGCGCCATACAACGCGGAAGGCGTATTTCAGACCAACCCCGGCGCGGACGCCAACATCCTGAACCCGCTGCTCGACCCGGAGAATACCTTCAGCGAGCGACGCGTAGCCCGTTTCTTCACCAGCCTGTACGCCGAAGCCCGCCTGCTCGAAGGTCTGCGCTACCGCCTCAACGTGGGCCCCGACTTCCGCAACGCCCGCAACGGTCAGTTTCGCTCGGCCCGCTCAACCGGGCAGGGTGGGGGCCCCAACGCCGTATCCTTTGCGCAATACGACCAGAATCAGAACTTTACGTACGTCGTTGAGAACTTGCTTTTCTATGATAAGCAAATCACCTCCGACCACAGCCTGGGAGTAACGCTGCTCCAAAGTATTCAGCAGGACCGCAGCGAAGGCTCGTCCATCAGTGCCACCAATCTGCCTTACGACTCGCAGAAGTGGTACAACCTGGGCTCGACTAACAACGCGGCGGCTCAAAGCTTCGGCTCCGGCCCCTTTATTCAACGGCAGCTGATGTCGTGGATGGGACGGGTGAACTATAGCTTCCGCGACAAGTACGTGCTCACGGCTACGGGCCGCGCCGATGGCGCTTCGGTGCTGGCTGAGGGCCGTAAATGGGCATTTTTCCCTTCCGTGGCTCTGGCTTGGAAACTACAGGAAGAAGGCTTCTTTAAAGACATAGCCATGCTGAGCGAGCTGAAGCTGCGCAGCGGCTACGGCTCCGTAGGCCAGGCTTCCGTGGACCCGTACACCACCGGCGGCACCTTGCAGCAAACGCCGTATGTGTGGGACGAGACGCCAGCCTATGGCTACACGCCCACCCCCGGCACGCTACCCAATACGCTGGGGGCTTACCCAACAGTGAGCTGGAGTGGGAGCGGACCAACACCGTCAACGTAGGTCTGGACTTCGGTTTGTTCCAAAATCGTATCAACGGCTCGGTGGAAGTGTACCGTGCGAATACCACCGGTCTGTTGCTGCCCCGCGCGCTTCCTACGGTTTCGGGCTTTAACAACGTGCTGCAAAACATCGGCGCCACGCGCAACACCGGTGTAGAAGCAACGGTGTCGACGGTGAACGTGGAAACCAGCAAGTTCCGCTGGGGCACTGACTTCGTTTTTACCAAGAACAAGGAAGAATTCGTGGAGCTAGCCTCGGGCAAGCAGGATGACCTGGGCAACCGCTGGTTTATCGGCGAGCCGCTGGGCGTGTACTACGACTATAAGTTCGACGGTATCTGGCAGAG
Organism: Hymenobacter radiodurans; assembly: GCF_004355185.1. Taxonomy (NCBI): domain Bacteria; kingdom Pseudomonadati; phylum Bacteroidota; class Cytophagia; order Cytophagales; family Hymenobacteraceae; genus Hymenobacter; species Hymenobacter radiodurans. The sequence goes on along the minus strand of NZ_CP037922.1, from coordinate 3,123,114 downwards.
CTACGACACCGAAGGCCTGGCACGCTACAACGCGCAGCCCGGTACGATAAAAGTTGTGGACGTAAACAATGATGGCCTGATCAACACCCAAGACCAGATTGTGCTGGGCTCAAACCGTCCCAAATGGAGCGGCAGCGTGAGCAACAGCTTCTCCTACGCCGGCTTCGATTTGAGCTTCCTCGTGTATGCCCGCGTCGGGCAGATGCTGGCCACGGGCTTCCGGCCTGGCCTTGGGGGGCGTTTTCCGGGCCAACAAGTGGACTACTGGACTCCCGCCAACCCGACCACCGAGGCACCCCGGCCAAACAGCCAGCAGGACATCGCCACCTTCGGCGACGCTATGCGGTACCAGAATGGCAGCTTCGCCAAAGTGCGTAGCATTTCGCTTACCTACACCATTCCCAAAGACCTGGCTGCCAAGTTTTACAGCACCAATTTGAGTGTGTATGTGAATGCGGTCAATCCCTTCCTGATTACCAAGTTCAAAGGCCTAGACCCCGAAGCTACCGACATCGGTACCACCTCTGGCGAGCTGGCGCAAGCCCGCAACCTGAGCACCAAAAGCTTGGTGGTTGGCCTGCGCATCGGCTTCTGATTTGACGACTAATTCCCCACGTCTAGCCTAGTCTCATGAAACGTTCCTATCGACTCATAACCATTGCCCTGCTTACCACCTTCGGCCTGACTACCACGGCCTGCAAGGACTATCTGCAGGAAGAACTCGTCTCTACCCTTACCAACGATTATTACAACACGGAAAAAGGGCTGGAAGACCTCGTAAAAGCGGCTTACGAACAAACTCGCTTCAAGTACGCCAATGAGCACAGCTACGCGATGTTCAACTTCGGCACCGATGAGTTTACCCACGCCGACCAGGTAAACTACGTGTATTGGAATACCTACGAGCGTGCCCGCCTGAATACCGGTAACGGCATCGAGAGCTTCGTGCACGACGTATGGACGGCCGACTACGATGGCATCAACCGCTGCAACATTGGCATCGACAAGATTCCGGCTTTCACGGGCACTACTACGCTGGCCACGCCCGCGCAGAAAGCCCAGCGCCTCGGCGAGCTGCATTTCCTGCGGGCCTACTATTACTTCCAGTTGGTGCAGCAGTACGGCGCCATTCCCATTTCGCTCAAGCCTACTGAAAGTGTGCAGCTGGAATACGAGCGTACGCCCGTGCCGCAGGTGTACCAGCAGATTATCAAAGACCTGCGCTTCGCGGAGGAAAATTTGTCCCCCACCAGCGCTGAGTTTGGCCGGGCGACCAAGGGTGCGGCCCAGCACTACTTAGCGAAGGTATATCTGACGCGTGGCAGCGCCATTACCGACGAGCGCGGCCAGAAGCCCACTGACGTAGACAGCGCCGCTTACTACGCCGACCAGGTGATTACCTCCGGCCGCTACATTCTGGAAAACGACTTTGCCCGCCTCTGGGATATTTCCAGCTACGCCAACAACCGCGCTGCCCAGACAAGTCGGGAAGTTATCTTCTCCACGCAGTTCAACAACGTGATTACGCTGGCGGGCCGCTTTGGCAACCGTGTGCACTCCTACTTCACCATGTTTTATGAGGACACGCCCGGCATGTCGCGCGACCTGCTCAACGACCGGCCCTTCCGCCGCCTGATGCCCACCAACTACACCATGGACATCTACGACCGGCGCAACGACTCACGGTTTTATAAGAGCTTCAAAACGGCTTGGCTAGCCAACAACGCCGCCACTATTCCGCCGTGGACGGCCGCAAATGCACCGACCCCCGCGCTGGTCGGTCAGCGTAAGTTCGTGATAGGTGACACAGCCATTTTCATTCGGGTAAATACCCCCAGACTACGCTCACGGCTGCCCAGATTGCTCGCACGCGCTACGCTACGTTTGCGCGCTATTTCCGCAACGCTACTGGCGCCGTAGCTTCTGCCTATGACCCAACCGGCCCAGTAGGCGTGCGCAACAAATATCCCCAGCTGCTCAAGTACATCGATCCTTTCCGGGCTGGCTCTGGTGTGAACGAAGAAGCTGGCACTCGTGATGGCATTCTGGCTCGCTTTGCCGAAACGTACCTGATTGCTGCTGAGGCTTACGGTCGCAAAGGCGATTATGCCAAGGCCATCAGCTACATCAATATTCTGCGTAACCGGGCCGCATATAAGGCCGGCGAGGCCAAACCAACGGCTTTCTCCCTTGTAGAAGGCGGCACCCGCGGCGACGTGACGAGCACGGCTCCGGCCTTGCAAGTTACCATGACCAAATTCACGACCAATGACCCCGCCGAGCTTTATCCACCGTCGGCTACCACTACGCAGGCGCGCTTCATTGCTTTCATTCTAAACGAAAGAACCCGCGAACTGGCCGGCGAGCTGCACCGCTGGGAAGACCTGGCCCGCACCGAAACGCTGCTGGAGCGCGCCCGCACGTTCAACCCCGACACCCGGGCCGAAATTCAGCCCTACCACAAGCTGCGGCCGATTCCACGTGAGCACTTGGAGCGGATTTTCCGCGGTGGCCAAGCTCTGACGCAGGAGCAGCGCCAAGCTGAGCAAAACCCTGGTTACTAGCCGATCATCAACCAGATTTTCAAGCCCGTCATGCTCAGCATGACGGGCTTAATTTTTAGCCAAGTGTGATGAATTGCTTCTAGCGAATAAGGGCGAAGTTCAAGGCGCAGCCATCTAAATTTTCTTGCCTGTTTTGCCAAATAATTTTTTGGTAACAGGAGGGTGCGGGAGGGTTCAGCAGGAGAGAAAATGCAGATTTGGCTAAGTAAGCAAAAGCAAGTGTTAACTGACGCGGGGCTGGGGGGCAAAAACAGCGGTGGTGGGAATCTGTTGTACCGCCCCTTCGTCTCGCGTCATGTTGCATTTGGGGCTTTATCCTGAGCTGTACCAACCCAACCTCACATGAAGCTGCTGCTCTCCTTTCTGTTTCTGCTTATTTCCTGGTTATGTCCGTTTGTAACCGACCTAGCGGCGCTCACCGCCGAAGATCCGGCCTGGGTAAAGGAAGTAGGCGCCAGAACACTGCCCACGACTAAAACGACGTTTGCAGCCACTACGTATGGCGTAGTCGGTGATGGCAAAACACTTAACACCAAAGCCATTCAAAAAGCCATTGACGCCGCTGCCAAAAATGGCGGTGTGGTTACATTTGAGCCTGGTCAGTATCTGACGGGCTCTATCTTTTTGAAGAAAGGCGTTACTCTGCACCTCGATAAAGGTGTCACGCTGCTCGGCAGCCAGGATATCAAAGACTACCCTGAAATGCCGAGCCGCATTGCTGGCATCGAGATGGTGTGGCCCGCGGCGCTCATCAATGTGCTGGATCAGGATAACGTGGCCATCACTGGCAAAGGAACCGTGGATGGACAAGGCAAGCCATTCTGGGATATGTATTGGGCTTTGCGCAAAGACTATAATGCAAAAGGCCTGCGCTGGATTGTCGACTACGACGCCAAGCGCCCACGCACGCTGCTCGTGTCAAACTCCTCAAACGTTACCATTAAAGATATTACGTTGCAGCGGGCCGGTTTCTGGACGGTTCATGTGTTGTACTCCAAGAACGTCACCGCCGACGGCCTCATCATCCGCAATAATCTCGGCGGCCACGGCCCCAGCACCGACGGCATCGACATTGATTCCAGCAGTTACGTGCTGGTGCAAAACTGCGACATCGACTGCAACGACGACAACTTCTGCCTGAAGTCGGGCCGCGACGCGGATGGCCTGCGGGTGAACAAGCCCACGGAGTACGTGCTCATCCAAAACTGCGTCGCTGGTGCCGGTGGGGGGCTTTTTACCTGCGGCAGCGAGACCTCGGGGGGCATTCGCCACGTCATTGCCCGCAACCTGAAAGCGAAAGGCACCAAGGTTGGTATCCGCATCAAATCGGCCCTCACGCGGGGCGGTACAGTAGAGGATATTCGCGTTGATAATATCGAGATGGACGGCGTAGGTGTGGCCATCGAGATGACCATGAACTGGAACCCCTCCTACAGCTACTCCACGCTGCCCGAAGGCTACACTCAGGAAACGCTGCCGGCCCATTGGAAAGCCATGCTGACCAAAGTAGAGCCTGCCGAAAAAGGCCTCCCTTACTTCCGCGACGTGCACATCAGCAACGTACGCGTGACCAACGCCAAAAAGGCGATTTCGGCCGAAGGTCAAGCAAACTCTCTGCTTGAAAACATGACCCTGAGCAACATCACGATGACGGCGCAAACCGCTGGTGACATCAGCTACGCCAAGAACTGGACTGTGAAGGATATGAATATCACCTCCCAAAACCAGCAGTCCGTAGCCGTAGCGAACAGTACTAGTGTGAAGTTCTAAGATATTTAGGCTGAGAAGGCAGAAGCGGCCCTTCATAGAGGCCGCTTTTTATTTTAGAACTCAGCAAACTCTGCTTTGGGACTAAGCGTTTTGCTGCTCCAGCGTCTTAAGTTGTTCTTCCACGTAGGCCCGAAAACTGGAATAGCGTGTTTCGCCAGGTAGCCAGGAGGCGAAAAACCATGTCTGCCAGGCATCACCGGGCTGTTGTGGCGCAATCAGCCACAGTAACTGTTCGTGGTCGAGGCTGCTGATCAGCACAGCCCGTTCCACGGAGGCCGCGATGGTAGCCTCTTCCTCGTCACTCTCAGCGTCGAAGTAGGTTTTGGCAATCTCATACAACTCCGGATCTTCCGCATGCTGATACCAATTGATTTCAGTCACAGGCAGTAGTTGCGGGTCAGTTCCCGAGAAATTAGCTAGGCCGTTGGAAACCCGCAAAAAGGATTTGTAGTCGGCAGGCAACTCTATTCCGAGTTGCTGCTCCTGATGGGTAATTTCCGCTCCGCTGGCAGGCTCCCGCCCAATCCAGTCCTGTGGCCACTGGTTCATATCCAGCAAGTCGGGCTCGGCGGCCAACGCTAGTTGGTTTAATCGAGCGAGCAACTCTGGCCAAGTGAGGTGGGCGTATAAAGGTTCAGGACCCTGAATCATGCGGCGGTTTAAGGCTGCAATCAGCTTACCTACATCCTGCCGGCAAGTTTCCAAGGTCAAGCCCAGATTGGCGGTAAGCACTCCACGCAACAACATTGGAGCGACGTGACGGCTAGAAGCCAGCTTAGCAAAAAACCAATTCGGGTTGTCGGGGGCGGCATAATAAGGCCACTTATGCAATATGGCAAGGGTCAGCTTTTCATTGCCGGCCTTGGCCGCAACTTCAGCACCAATGCATACCGCGTCGCCTAACTCATAGTCGGCTAGTTCTTGGGGTTGTTGCAAAGCATGCTGGAGCAGCACAAGAATTTGCGGATCATAGTCTCCGGAGGTAAACCAGGCTTGGGCTTGCCGGAAGGCGTTCTTGCCCCGCAACTCCGACCATTCCACGGCTGGCATCGGATATGCGTACCGGTCGCCGCCGAGGTAGCCGCGATGTCGCCACTCGATATCGTCAATAACCTGCAGGGGAAACGGAGCCTCCGGAACCGACATGCCTGCCACCTGCCACAACACTATAAACGCCTGATCCTGCAGCCACACATGGCGACTATGGGGAAGCTGTTGCCAAAGCGCCCGCAGTAGTTCCGTAGCTTCAGGCAGAAAACCCGCTACAGCATAGTACAGCGCGGCATCGGTGACAAGCCGGTAGTATTCTTCATCTTTACCGGCTTGAATCTCATTTAGTACGTCTTGCTTCCTCATGAAGTGTTTCTGTGTGCTACGCCACCAGTTTATCTACCGGCCCTGAAGTTCTCTTCTCAAAGACCGGTTATTCTAAGGAATTGACCAAAGCATTGTTTCGCTTCACTGAAAAAAGCGTGGCCCTATACTTAACATCGTATAGGGCCACGCTTTTTTCAGTGAAGCGGCGTGTACTAAGACAAAAGCACGGTAAGGCTACGGGCACCGTGGGCTCCGATAACCAACGACTGCTCAATATCAGCCGTTTTGGATGGGCCCGCGATGAACATGCCATAGCCACCTACGTCTTGCACTCGGGCATAAGCCTGGTGCATGGTAGCCACAATGTTTTGCTGCGAAAGCACGAGCACCAGATGTTGGGTTATCAAGGGCAAAGCCCGGTGTAGCATGTTTGCTTCGGGTAGCCAAATGCAGGCATTTTCAGCTACGCCGAATTCGCCCCCCAACACGGCCACATCTACCGTGTTGAGCACAGCAGTCGGCGTTTGCTCGTCGATGAAAATTGTAGCGGGAAGCAGGGGAGAAGCGAGCGGACCAGCAGATGGGAAAAGCCGCTGTACTACTTCTGCGAGTGATTGGCCCGCTGAAACACGCACAAATTGCCCCCCAATGCTTTGCAGAACTTCTGTGAAGCGCTCCACTGTATTGTTGCCATCAAACGAAGGCACGGTAGGTAATGGGTTTTCTTCGAAGTGATTGGCGCGGGTCGCGGCCAGAATTCGCTCACGAGAAGTGGCCGTCATGGTTTGGGATTGGTTTGCTTGAACCATTCGCGGAAGCTTTGGGGTGGCGGCTCGGGTAGTTCGCGGGCAATGGCCCACGGGTTGTAACCGGGTGCGTGGGTGAGGGCGTGGGGTACAAAACGCAGACCCGTGCGGGCAAATTTGCCCCCCAACTCGTACATACCCGGCCGGGCTAGCACCCGACTCAGCAGACGCATGCTCCACTTCTTACTAGCCGGAATTTCATCAGCGGCCGCAATCACTTGGCGCCACTTGTAAAGCTGGGTGTGAATATCAATCTTCACCGGGCACACATCCGTGCAGGAGCCACAGAGCGTGGAGGCAAACGGTAACGAAGCATGCTGGCGCATGTCGATGTTGGGCGACAGAATAGCCCCAATCGGCCCTGGTACGGTGAAGTCATAGCTGTGGCCGCCGCTGCGGCGGTACACTGGGCAGGTATTCATGCAGGCACCACACCGAATGCACTTTAGGGAGGCCCGAAAATCGGGGCGACCGAGCTGCTGCGTGCGGCCATTATCTACCAAAATCACGTGCATTTCCTTGCCCGCGGCAGGCCGGCTGAAGTGCGACGTGTAAGTAGTGGCGGGCTGGCCAGTGGCACTACGGGCCAGCAGGCGCGTGAACACGCTTAGATCAGAAAGGCGGGGAATCAGCTTTTCAATGCCCATGCTGGCAATGTGCACCCGCGCCAGGTTAACGGCCAAGTCAGCGTTGCCTTCGTTGGTGCAAACGACAATGCTGCCCGTTTCGGCAATGGCAAAATTAACCCCCGAAATAGCTATCTCAGCCGCCAAAAACCTGGCGCGTAAGTGCTGACGCGCCGCTTCGGTGAGAACCTGCGGATCGACTTCGCCCTCCGCCGTGCCCAAGTGCTTAAAAAACGTGGCGCCCACGTCTTCCTTCTTCAAGTGAATGGCCGGCAGCACCAAGTGGCTCGGCGACTCTTGCCGCAACTGCACGATGCGTTCCCCAAGTCCGTATCCACAATCTCCACGCCGTGGCGCAGCAGGTAGGGATTTAGGTGGCATTCTTCCGTTAGCATCGACTTGCTTTTGACAATGCTGCTGGCCTTTTCCTGCCGAATAATATCGAGCACAATGGCGTTGTGCTCTTCTGCGTTGGCCGCCCAATGCACGTGCACACCATTTGCCTTGGCCTGCGCTTCGAACTGCTCTAAGTAGTCAGCTAGGCGGCTCAGTGTATGCGTTTTGATCTGGGAGGCCAGCTCGCGCAGCTCCTGAAACTCGGGCACCGCATACACGGCCTTATCGCGCTTTTGGCGCACAAACCACAAGGTTTCATCGTGCCAAGTGGTGCGCTCTGCATCGCGGGTAAAGACTTCCGCTCGTTTGGGGTGACTCATAAGATGGTGCCATTCAATATTTCGGCGGCGTGCATCACCCGCATGGGTAGCTTTTGGCGTCGCACAATGCCCTCCAAGTGCATCAGGCACGACATATCGCCGCCCGTAAGCACCCGCGTGCCGTTTCGTAGGTGATCCTGCACTCTGTCCTGCCCCATGCGCGCCGAAATAGCGGCCTCCGACACGCAGAAAGTGCCACCAAATCCGCAGCACTCATCGTTGCGGTCGAGTTCCGTTAGCTCAATGCCATCTAGGGACTTTAGCAGACGCCGCAAATACCCATCGCGAACTGGGGTTATTTCCGATTCATTTGCTTGGTGCAAACCGCGCTGTCCGTGGCAGCTCAGGTGCAAACCTACTTTGTGCGGAAATACACCTGGTATTTCCGTGACGCCGAGAATAGTAGTGATAAAATCAATCAGATCGTAAGTGGTCTCGCGCACATGTTGCACAGCCGGAGTCTGCTCGATAATATTGAAATGCTTGCGCACATGATACACGCAGCTGCCCGCTGGCGCTACGACGTAGTCGTAGCCCTGAAAGGTATCGACGAAGTGATGGTAAACGGGAATAGCGTCCTGCTCACAGCCGCTGTTAGCCATCGGCTGGCCGCAGCAGGTTTGCTTCTGCGGGAAGGCAGCCTGTATCCCCAGTTTTTGCAGCAATTGATAGGTAGCAATACCTACTTGCGGATAAAACTGATCAACGTAACAGGGAATGAATAAAGCAACTTTCATGAAGAGGAAAGAGATGAATTCAGGACGAAGCTCCCCTCCTCGGATGAGGAGGGGATGCTTTGGCGAAGCCGAAGCTGGGGTGGTTGAGCTCGTGGCTGATGTTGTTTAGGTGTTTGGCTGAACTTTATGCAGAGCAAAGCGAAGTAGCTTGTTCCGTTATGTTACTAACCTTTCGTCAGCACGCGAGATGCTTCGCTCTGCTCTGCATGACCGCCTTTGTAACCTTCCAAACAACATCAGCCACGCCCTCAACCACCCCAGCCGCGCTGTTAGCGCGGCGTCCCCTCCTCAGATGAGGAGGGGAATTGTCGTTGTGGATATTAGGAGAATAGCAATTGCGTTTTCTTCCAAGCTTCACCTTGTTCTAAATGAATCAAGGCACCAAGGGCAGTAGCTTGAGGTACTTCCAGAGTCTTGATTTTCGCGTCGGGGAAATTCCAGCCGAGAATCTGCATGAACAACGGGTTGCGGGCGAAGCCACCATCCACGTAAATCAGCTTCTCGTCGCGCCGAATCAGGTTGATGGATTCGGTGAGAATATCCATGAGGCCGTGCATGAGGTGATGGTATGCATCACCCGCAGTAGTAAAGCCCGATAGATCCCACTCTTTCGCGTGCCGCTCCGGGAAGGGACCGGTGCCGCGCATGCACCACGGCTGAAAGTCATGCGAGGCTTCATCGTAAGGCCGGGCCAGCATCAAGGAGTGGTAAAAATCGGGCTTTACGTGAAAGTGGTGAGCAATACGCTGCACCTGAAAGTCATGCTCGCGACCGAAAAATACCCGTGATGCTTTAGTCATCTCGCCCTTGGGCGAAAGGAAACTCAGGCAGTCGCGGCGCAACAGCTCCGGCGTGAGTGGCTCTCGATTGAAGGGACTAAGCGTCACAGCCCAGGTGCCCGTTGAAATTAACAGGAAAGGCTTCTCATCCTGTTGCATATACGGGAGCAACGCCGCCGAGCTATCATGCAAGCCAACGCCCACCAAAATGCCATCGACCACGGAAGCAATCGAGTCTTTAGTCAGGGGGGCTAATTTGTCGTCGATGCCCTCGCGGTATACCCAGTCGTGGTATTGGTTGCGCTTGAAATCCCAGAGGCCCGTGTGGCAACCGACGGAGGTATAATCGCTAAAAGCTTCACCGCTAATCAGGTACGAGAGATACTGCGGCAAATGCAGCGACGTACGAATGCGAGCGTAATGCTCGGGCTTGGTTTGCTTGAGCCAATACAGCTGCATACCGGAGTTAAGCATTCCCATTTGCGGCGAGCAGGTAGCCGTAGCAAAGTCAACGGGGCCCTGATCAAGCTCAGCGTAAAACTGAGCCATCAAGGCTGGTGGCATCGGCTTTAGGTAATTGTAGAGCGGCAATATGGGCTGCCCATTGGCGCCAAGGTGCACAAAGCTGGCGCCGTAGGAAGTGAAATTCACTCCCTTCAGATTGTAGTGCGGATTATGTCGCAGAGCGTGCCAGCGGTCCTGCACCCACTGCGAAAGCCGCGTGAGCGTTTCGCACGGAAATCCTTCCTCATCTACGGTTTCCAGACATACCTGCTGGTGCTCGTCAATGATCTGCCGATCCTCATCGAAAAGCAAGACTTTTTTGTTGGTCTTGCCAACATCAAACACGGCGTAGATAGACTTTTTCATAAGCCAGTAGACAGACTGAATTTGCCGCGTTGCTGAATAAGCTGCTCCCGAATTTTGCCGGCGCGGTAGGCCGCAATGGGGTTGAGCGCCCCGCCACCTTGGCTGTAGGCTTCGGCCACAAGCGGCCGTACATCGGTGAGGAAGGCGTCGCGCAGGATTTCTTCGGCCCGCACCACGTCATTATTATCCTGGGCTTCTTGCAGGGCTGCGCGGTCTACCAGTAAGGCTTTGGCGTAAGCTCCTAGGATGCTTTCCACCGATTGGAGCAAGTCTTCCAGCGGATCTTTGGTGTTGTGGCTGGCGTCAATCATGTAGGCTACAGCTGGGTTCGTCACGGCCGTGTCCTGAGCGCCATCTACCAGCTCGTTGAAAATCAGGAAGAGCTGATACGGCTTGATGCTGCCCGTGGTCAGGTCGTCGTCGCCGTACATGGACCCGTTGAAGTGAAAGCCCCCCAAACGCCCGAAATGCAGCAAGCGGCCCACAATCTGCTCAATATTGGTGTTCGGTAAATGATGGCCTAAATCAACCAACACTTGTGCATTCTTGCCCAGATACTGACACAGCGAATACGACGTGCCCCAATCCGGAATAACCATGGAGTAGAAGTGCGGCTCGTAAGGTTTGTACTCGATCAGCATCGTCATGTCCGAAGGCATGGCTTCGTAGATGCTGGCCAACGATTCGGCCGTGCGCTGATACGCGCGGCGCAGGTGTTGCTGACCCGGAAAATTAGAGCCATCAGCGAGCCACACCGTATGAATTTTGGCCCCCAGCTGCTTGCCGTATTCTACGCACTCAATATTATGCTGAATGGCCTGCTGCCGAACACCTTCTTCCGTGTGACTCAGCGAGCCAAACTTGTAAGATACTGGCTGGTCTTTCTGGTCCTGAAACGTATTCGAGTTCATCGAATCAATTGTCAGCCCTTCCGCTTGCAGTTGCTGCTGGAGCGCGGCAATATCCTTCGGAATATCCCACGGAATATGCAGGGAAATCGAGTTCGAAGAGCGATTAAGACGATTAAGTAGTGCCACATCACTAATCTTCTCCTCAAGGCTGCGCGGTTCGCCCCCCGATGGGTAGCGCCCAAAGCGCGTGCCGCCCGTACCCAGGGCCCAGCTTGGAATAGCTACCTGAAATTCAACGAGCTGCCGGATCACATCTTGCGCGTCGAGGCTACGGCGGGCCAGCATGTCGGCCAGATAGCTGAAGCGGAGCTGGTGCTCACTCAACAGCGGTTGGTTAAGGTCCTGAATTTGTTGGTCGGAAAGCATAGTAGGGTAGGGGTCGATAGTGGGAAGATCAGGGTCGGGCAGCTTCGGTTTAGCAGGTTAGCCACCCAGACTAAAAACACAGCTTTTTTCAGAGAAGCAACCTAGCACCATTGTCCGCCCAAACTGTTCTGAACTCTCCTGTGCGGGGGGCTTTTTTACTGGATTAAATCTGCCCCAAACTACTGGCCTATTAAGTGAGAGAAAAAAGGCGAGGAGAAGCACTCAGTTGCTTCTCCTCGCCCTGAACTAATTCGTGTTGTCAATACGGAATTGAGGCACTTTACTTTGCCTCTCCGCATTGAACGGTTTAAGTAGAACGTTGTGCTACGCAACGACGAGACACAACTATGTTTCTCTACAAAAAAAGCCCCCGATGAGCAGAAAGGGTCTTTTTGAGACTACTGCTCTTACAACGACCCGCGCCGAATGGTGTAGAATGGATTCTTGACTTTTACGCGCTGCTTCTCAAGCAAAAGCTCCGCGGCCGTGCGGCCCATAGCCTCAAAATCAGTGGTGATAACCGTAATGCCCAACAGCTCCTTCAGCGTGCTGGCATTGAACGATAAAATACCGATTTCGCGACCCAGCAAGAAAGGCGTTTGACGTACTTTTTTCATCAGTTCTGCCAGGTCAGTAGTCTCCACTACTACGTAAGCGGTGCCGGCTTCCAGCACTTCATTTATGGCGTTTTCCTTGACCGAAAAACCCTTGTTGTAGTTGATGCAAAACGTGCGAAAACCCCAAGCAATTTCCACCGGATAATTGTTGCCGACGCTGGGCAGTACCAGCACCATGCGCTCGTATTTTTCCAGCAAATCCTGCACGCCTTCCAAGGCCGTAAAAATGTCCTTGTCGAAGTCCTGATATACGGTCAGTACATCGCGTTTTATGTCGGGCAGGTCCTTATCGAGCAGTACTAATTCGTTTGCGGGAATGGAATTAAGAACGCTTCGGTAGTCGGCTTTATCCAGATCGAGTGCAAAGTGGGGCATCACCACATAGTAGTTGTACTTGCCCAGGTTCTTCTCAATTATTTCCTGAAACAGGTGGGCGCTGTAGTGATGAATTTGTAGATCGACGGTAGCGCGGTCGCCCAGGGCTTGCAGGAAAGCGTAATAGATGATCTTCTTGTAGGAGCTGAGCTTGTTGAATACCAGCAGGATTTTGATCTTGGTGGCATCAGTGGCCTGCACGTAGTAGCCCTTGCCCTGCACCGAAGTGCAAAAACCCCGCTCCCGCAGCTCCCGATACGCTTTTTCGACGGTGTCGCGGGCCAGGTAGTATTCGGCGCTTAGCTCACTGATGGAGGGCAGTTGGTCGCCTTTCTTTAGGGTTCCCCGCTCAATATCGGTTATCACCGACTGCACAATCTGCTTGTACTTAGGGGTTTTGTCGAAAGGCTTAAACTGCAACTTGTACATGCTCTGATTAGGCGGAAGTAAGACGGCCATAGCGGATAGTTGGGTGGGAGAAACTAGCGCTGAGAGAAAACACGGAAAATCATTCGCTTTTTTCGTGTGTCTGCGGCATACGGTTCAGGTGCAATTAAGCTACCTAGGCTTAAATTAAGGAGATTAAAGTTCAATTGGAAACGATTGACTGGATTTCATTATGCCATCGTTGCCGGGAACGTTCCCGCAATTCACGTCTTGCAAAAAATCCCCCGGTAGGATCCGGCTTAGGTCGTTAGATTTCTGCGTGTTTAATCGAACACACCTGATACATAGCGCATAGAATTTTTGCGAGGACAAAAAAAGAAGGGCCGACTACTAAGCCGGCCCTTCTTTTCTATCTTATTCGTTTAGCGCACGAAGGCCATCGCTACGCCGCCATCAACGTTGAGCACATTGCCCGTAGACTTGCTTAGGCTTCCATCGACGAACACGCGCACGGCTTTGGCAATGTCTTCAGCCAATAACTCTTCGCCGAGTAAAGTGCGCTTGGCGTAGTGCTGGGGCAATTCTTCCACCGAAATACCGTAAGCCTTAGCGCGACCTTGTGCCCAAGCGCCTTCCCAGATTTTGGAGCCGCGTAGCACGGCATCGGGGTTCACGGTGTTCACGCGAATCTTGTCGGGGCCGAGCTCGGCGGCCAAGAGGCGCGACATGTGCAGCTGCGCTGCTTTGGCCGTGCCATAGGCCACGTTGTTCGGACCAGCCACCAGACCATTTTTGCTGGCGATGTTCACAATATCTCCGCCTAAAGCCTGCTGGCGCAGAATCTCCACAGCGGCCTGACTCACCAGAAACTGACCTTTCACCAGCACATCGTTGAGGATATCCCAGTCGGCTTGCGTGGTCTCGGCCAAAGGCTTGGAAATGCTCAGCCCCGCGCAGTTGACAATGATATCCACGCCGCCAAATTGCAGTACGCTCTGGCGCAGGGCCTCGGCAATACCGTCTGCGCTCGTAACTTCAATGCCTACGGCCAAAGAGCTGTCTTTGCCATATTGCTTGCGCAAATCGGCTTGGGTTTCGTCCAGGTCGGCACGGTCGGCAGCGACGATGCAAGCACCCTGTTGCAGCAGGGCCTCGCATATTGCTTTGCCGATACCGCCCGTACCACCCGTAACAAAGGCCACCTTCCCCGAGAGCGACTTAGGGGGCGCCATGCGCTGGAGCTTAGCTTCTTCCAGCAACCAGTATTCAATGTCAAACGCTTCCTGCTCAGGCAAACCAACGTAGGTGCTCACCGCTTCCGCGCCCTTCATCACGTTGATAGCGTTGGTGTAGAACTCGGCGGCTACACGAGCCGTCTGCTTATCTTTAGCGAAGGCAAACATGCCCACACCGGGCCATAAAATGATAACCGGATTGGCGTCGCGCATGGCCGGGCTGTTGGCGTGCTTGCTACGCTCATAATAGGCCGCATAATCTTGGCGGTAGGCCGCAAAATGCTCTTGCAAATAGGTTTTTACTTCCGCCAATGGCTGGCTCATCACCTCCGGGTCGAGGACCAGGGGGCGAATTTTGGTGCGCAGGAAGTGGTCGGGGCAGCTGGTGCCTTTTTGCGCCAAACGCGCTAAGTCGTTCGAGTTCACAAACTCCAGCACGCGCGGATCATCGGTAAAGTGACCCAGCATCCGACGGTGGCCGGATGCCAAGCCGCGCAGCGTAGGCATAATAGCAGCAGCTTGCTGCTTGCGCGTGGCTGCATCGGGGCCATTCGAGAGCTTTACGCCACCAAATACAGGCTTTTGCTTACCGTAGTTGCTTTCCAGATAAGCAGCGGCTTGCTCAATTACTTCTAAGGTGTTCATGTACGACTCGTACGACGTGTCGCCCCAGGTAAACAAGCCGTGTCCGCCGAGAATTACGCCGCGCAGGTTGGGGTTTTCCAACACTACTTTTTCGAGCTGTAAGCCCAGATCGAAGCCGGGTCGCTGCCAGGGCAGCCACGCCATCGTGTCGCCCCAGATCTCGCGCATGATTTGCTCCCCGTCTTGGCTGGCGGCAATGGCAATGAGTGCATCGGGGTGAAGGTGGTCGATATGCTTGAAAGGCAGCAGGCCGTGCAGGGGCGTATCAATGGAGGGCGCGGCGCACTTGGGGTCGAAGAGGCAATGGTTGAACAGTTCTACCATCTCGTCTTCGTGCTCCAGGCCGCGGTAGCGGTTTTTCAGTTGGTGCAGTTTCTCGACGTAAAGGTTGGCGCAGCCGGCTTTGGTGAGAGTGCCGATGTCGCCGCCCGAGCCTTTTACCCACATCACGGGCACTTGCTCGCCAGTTACGGGGTCAGTTTCGGTGATTTTAACGGAGGTATTGCCGCCCGCGTAGTTGGTCAGGCGCAAATCGGCCCCGAGCAGGTTGGAGCGGTAAATGAATAGCGCTACTTCGTCGCTGGCTAGTGCCGCCGCTTGGGCCTCATCCCACAAGTAACTGACGTGCTGAAAGGTGAGCGTTTTTTCCATATTGAGGCTGCTGATTTGAGGGGCGAAAACCGGATAATTAGATTGCTCACAAAAGAAGAGGAAGTGTACGCAGTAAAACTCCTGCACTCTCCTGTTCGCGGACGAAATAAATTCTTGCAACTGTCTGCTTTTCGCCGATTTATTCCCTGCTGGGCTGTAGTTTCCTGCTTTCAGGAGAGAACAGGAGGGTTCCGGTAATCGATTAAGGCAGATTTGGTAAAACAACACGACCAACAACTTCGACTTATGAGTGTTTTTCTGGGAGTGGTGCTCCACGCACTAGGCGGTTTCGCCTCCGGCAGCTTTTATCTGCCTTACAAGAAAGTAAATGGCTGGGCCTGGGAGAGCTATTGGCTCGTGGGGGGGCTTTTTTCCTGGCTAATGGCGCCCCTGTTGCTTGGCTACCTCACCGTGCCTAACCTATTCGGGGTGCTGGCCCAGGCAGACACCGAAACCATTCTCTGGACCTACTTCTGGGGCATTCTGTGGGGCTTCGGTGGCCTGACGTTTGGCCTCGCCATGCGCTACTTGGGGTTATCGCTGGGGATGGCCGTCACCCTAGGCTTATGCGCCGTGTTTGGAACATTGGTGCCGCCTATTTGGGAAGGTACTTTTCCGGCCCTGATCAGCACCCTGTCCGGCAAGGTAATTATCATGGGGTTGGTGGTATGCGTGGCGGGTATCCTGATTTGTGGGATGGCCGGCGTGATGAAAGAAAAGCACCAGACCACGGAAGAAAAACAAGCCGGCGTGGCCGAATTCGATATGCGTAAGGGCCTGCTTGTGGCCGTGTTTTCAGGCGTGATGAGCGCCTGTTTTTCTTTCGGCCTAACCGCTGGCCAATCTATTGCGGAACTAGCGACGGATAACGGCACAAATCCACTCTACGCCAACAATGCCATCCTGGTGATCATCCTGCTCGGCGGCCTTACTACGAACGCCATCTGGACCATTTATTTGAATATCAAGAACAAGACATACACCGACTACACTAATATGTCGGCCCCAATTGCGCGCAACATTATTTTCTGCGCGCTGGCGGGTTTTACCTGGTATTTCCAGTTCTTCTTTTACGGCATGGGCGACAGCCAAATGGGCGAGTACCGCTTCTCCGGCTGGACGCTGCACATGGCCTTCATTATTGCCTTTAGCAGCATGTGGGGCCTGATTTTGCACGAGTGGCGCGGCTCCAACCGCCTGACCATGCGCACCATCTCGCTCGGCATCCTAGTCGTGGTATTTTCAACGGTGGTTGTAGGCTTTGGCAACTACTTAGGCTCCTAGAGTTAACAGGCATCAAAAAAAGCCCCCCAGTGCTGCAAATGCTCTACTGGGGGGCTTTTTTGTGTCTATGTAGAAGCATCAGCCATACAGCACTGGAGATACATGTCTCAACAATTTTTTGAAGAAGCGTTGTCACTTATTTCCATCTATCCTATATCTCTACAGCTGTCATCCTGACGAAGGAAGGACCTTTTCACCGATGAACAACTCGTGTAGTAACAACTCGTGCTGGCGTGAGAAGGTCCTTCCTTCGTCAGGATGACAGCTGTGAAGGGGGCAGGTAAGTAGATGCTCGGCTGACAAAGTCCGCCACTTGGAAAGAGAGGTATAAGTCTCAGTAACCGCTACTACAAACTGCACGGCCATAGATACTTGCGCAGCCAAGCCAGTATTTGTAAGCTCTACCGCTAAGCGCGCCGTGCCAAAAACACAGTCCAAAGCATTATTGGAAAAATAATTTCAGGGGAATCGGCTCAAGGCGGTAGTCTACAGGAGGGTTTCGGCTAGAGGAGGTAATAATTTGGTCATGCTCAAAAGCCTCGGTCTTGTCAAAACACTCTACTTCCTACCCATACCTACTCATGAAGAAAAGTTACACATGGCGGCGCTACCCGATAGCGGTATGCCTGCCAATGCTACTGCTAGCAGGACCGGGCATCACGGCCGTGCAAGCCCACACCAGCAGCACCAATAAAGTAGCCGAATGGCAGCTGACCGGTAAGGTCGTATCGCAAAACAACGAAGGTTTGCCCGGCGTCACGGTCGTTATCAAGGGCACTACCAACGGCACCACCACTGGCCCCGATGGTACTTTCAGCTTATCAGTACCCGAAACGGCTGGTACATTGGTGTTTAGCTTCATCGGCTTCACAAGCCAGGAGCGCCCTTTCACTGGCTCACAGGCGTTCACCATTAAGATGGCTGAAGATGTGAAGAGCCTGGAAGAAGTCGTGGTAGTAGGCTACGGCACGCAGAAGAAGGGCGACGTAACCGGCGCCATCGCCACCTTCGACGCCAGCCGCTTGGAAGAGCGGCCTATTGCCCGCGTCGATCAGGCCTTGGTAGGCCAGATGGCGGGTGTGCAGGTAAAGCAGAACACCGGTGTACCCGGCCGGGGCTTTAGTGTGCAGGTACGGGGCGCAGGCTCCATCACGGCCGGCAATGAGCCGCTGTATGTAATCGATGGTTTCCCACTCGACAACGTAGCCCAGAATGGCGGGGGGCGTTTTGCCAGCGGCAGCCCGCTCGATAACATCAACCCCAACGACATCGAGTCGATTCAGGTATTGAAAGATGCTGCCGCGGCCGCTATTTACGGTTCGCGCGCTGCCAACGGCGTCGTTATTATCACGACGAAGAAAGGTAAGTCGGGTAAGCCTCAGATCACGCTGAATACCTACGTTGGTGTTTCGCAGGCCGCCAAAAAGCTGGACGTGCTGAGCGCCGAAGAGTGGGCTGAGCGGGCCGCCGAAATCATCAACGACAACTGGGTACGCTCGGGCGCTGGCCGCACCGCCAGCCAAACCACGGCTGAGCGTCAGGCTATCCTACGGGTAACCAACATTGTGCCCGCCCAGATGATTGATGAGCGGTGGTTTCAGCCCGGTCACCCCGGCTTGCAGTACATCGACTGGCAGGACGAAGCCTTCCGCACAGGCCGCACCCAGAGCTACCAAGTAGGAGCCAGCGGCGCCACTGATAATGTAAACTACTTCATATCAGGAAACTACACCGATCAGCAGGGCATGATGGTGGGACTTGGGTATAAGCGCTACTCGGCGCGCGCCAACGTGGAAGTAAAAGCCAGCAATAAGCTGCGCTTCGGTCTGAACGTGACGCCTACTTACTCCATCACCGACGACCCGGGCATTGAGGGCAAAGACAACCGCCTGCATCAGCTCGTATCCATGGCCCCCATCGTGGAGGACACCGCGGGCGTAGCTACCGGCTACGGCAAAAACGAAGTGTACCGCTGGGGTGTATCGACGGCCAGCCCGGTGCGCGTGATGGAAAATGCCATCGGCCAAACCAAAACCTTCCGCACCCTGAGCACCCTGTTTGCGGAGTACGAAGTAATAAGTGGCCTGCGCCTGCGCACCAGCATCAACTTCGACAACAACGACGTAACGGCCAAATCGTACCAGCCGGCCGTGCGTGATCTGCCTACCTCGCTAGCTTCGGGCTCTTATAGTGGATTCCGCCGGCAAACGTTTGTGAACGAGAACACGGCCACCTACAGCAAGGTCATCGGCGAAAAGCACGACCTGACGGCGCTGGCGGGTTATGCCTACAATATCTCACGCATCGATAACGTGCGCCTCGGCGCTACCGGCGGTTTCGTCAACAACCAAGTAACCACCCTAAACGCGGCTACCAACATCAACGGCACTGGCAGCAATAACACCACCGAAAGCCAGAACGTCCTGATTTCTTACTTCGGCCGTTTGCAGTATAGCTACGATGGTAAATACCTGCTCTCTACCAGCATCCGCCGCGACGGCTCGTCGCGCTTTGGGGGGCAAAATCAGTTCGGTGTATTCCCCGCCGCCTCCGTGGGCTGGCGCATTTCGCAGGAAGAGTTCATGAAGAGCATTACGCTCCTCAGCGACCTGAAACTGCGGGCCAGCATCGGCTTGTCGGGCAACAACAGCATCGGCGACTACAACAGCATTGCCACCCTGGGTATTTATAACTACACTTTTGGTGGTGCTTTGGCTACGGGTCAGGCTCCGAACCGGGTAGAAAACCCCGAGCTGAAGTGGGAGCGCAACCGCACCATCGACTTCGGTGTGGACGTGGGCTTCTTCCAGAACCGCATCTTCGGCTCGTTCGACTACTACACCAAAACCAGCAAGGACCTGCTCCTGAACGTACCCATCAACACGGCTTCGGGCTTTGGCAACAACCTCGTAAACATTGGAGAAGTGGAGAACCGCGGTTGGGAAGTGGAATTAACTACCAACAACCTGAATAACGCCCTGGAGTGGACTACCTCGCTCAACTTCAGCCACAATGCGAACGAAGTGAAGCACCTTGGCCCCGGCGACGCAACCATCGAAGTAGCCTCCGTAGCTGACCTGCCCAGCAACGTATTGCAGGTTGGCAAGCCGATGTATAGCATCTTCGTTATTCGCCAGAATGGCATCCTGAGCCAGGCTGATATCGATAACGGCGCCGCGCTCTACAACAACCAGACGGCCGGTGATCCCCGCTACGAAGACGCCAACGGCGACGGTAAGATTGACGCCAACGACCGCGTGATTGTGGGTCAGCCTAACCCTAAATACACCTGGGGCATCACGAACACCTTCAAGTACAAAGGCTTCGATCTGAGCTTCCTTGTGCAGGGTCAGAACGGTGGCTACATCTACTCCATGTTTGGCCGCGCCATCGACCGCACCAGCGTGGGCTACCAGGAAAACGCCCTTGGCCGCTCCCGCGACCGGTGGCGTTCGGAAGAAGACCCCGGCGACGGTGTGAAAGGCAAGGCTACTGCTCGGTTTGGCTTCATCAAGAACACCGACTGGCTGTACTCTTCCGACTACTACCGCGTGCGCAACATCACGCTGGGCTACGACCTGGGCCGCATTGTCAGCAAGAGTGTAATGCAGGGTGCCCGTGTATATGTAACGGCTGAAAACTGGTTCGGCAAAGACAAGTACTACGGCGGCTTCAACCCCGATGCCGTGAACACCGACAATGGCAGCACCTTCACCTCGGGTGTTGACTACGGCGGATTGCCTTTGGCTAAATCGTTGGTTCTGGGCCTCAACGTTACTTTCTAAGTTTCAGCCACCAGCTGACGGTCGGGGCTTGCTCCGGTATCCCAGCTCTTAGCTTCTAACTACTACTTCTCATGAAAAAAATATCTCTCCTTCTCGCCACTGCTTGCCTTCTCACCTTGGGCAGCTGCGAAGATGACCTCGATCAAACCCCGATTTCCAACGGGTCGGTACCGGCTTTCTTTAAGACCGCCATTGACTTCGAGCAGGCCATGAACGCGGTGTACAGCCAGCTCCGTGGATATCCTGACCGCATCCTGATTTTGTCTGAACTGCGCTCCGACAACATTTATGGCGTCAGCAGCCAGGGTGTACGCGACTGGGATGCCATCAACAACTTCAACACCACGCTCTCAGTAAGTCCCTATATGTCCGATACTTGGGCATCGGACTTCGGCGCTATTTTCCGGGCCAACACCATGCTCGATCAGCTGAGCGCCAACGGCTCAGTAGTAGGCGAAGGGCTGCGGATACGCTACGAGGGTGAGGCGCGCTTCCTGCGTGCATTTCACTACTTCGACCTGGTGCGCATGTTCGGCCGCGTACCGGTTATCGACAAAGCGCTGCTGCCCCAGGAAGTAGCCAAAATTCCGCGCGGCTCGGTAGCAGAGGTATACGACCTGATCATCAAGGATCTGGAATTCGCCAAGGATAATCTGCCGCTGAATTATACTGGCGTCAATGTGGGCCGTGTAACGTCGGGTGCGGCGAAGGGCCTGCTAGCGTTGGTGTATCTCACTCGTTCGGGCCCAACCTATGATATCGATGGCCCCGGTTTGGCAAGTAATGAGAATGACAAAGCTCTGGCGTTGCTTAACGAAGTAATTGCCAGCAACCGCTACTCTTTGCTGCCAAGCTACGCCAACGTTTTCTCGTACACGAATGAGAATAATGCGGAAGTAGTATTTGATGTTCAATACATTGTGGGCAACGGCGCTACCCATCCGGGCGTGATGGTACCTGACAACTACTTCACTTCGCTGGGTATTCCATTCGGTTCGCGCGGGGTTGAGATAAAACCAGTTTCTACCGATTTTCTGAGCATTTTGGCAACTAACGATGACCGTCGGGCCGCCAGCGTGCAGACGGGTTATTTAGTAGCAGGCGTTGCCGAAAACCGTACTGTACTGAAAAAATACGTGAGTGCTGCCGGTCGCGGTACGGGCAACACCGACTGGCCCATCAACTTCATTGTGATGCGCTACGCCGATATTCTGCTCATGAAAGCCGAAGCAATTCTGCGCGGTGGCGGCGGCACGCCAGCTGAGGCATTAACTATCGTAAACCAGATTCGCACCCGCTCCAAACTGCCTGCGCTTACGGGCAGCCTGACCATGGCCCAACTGATGGATGAGCGTCGGCGCGAATTCATCGGAGAAGGTCTGCGTTGGCACGATCTGGTACGCTCCGGTACCGTGCTGACCACCATGAATGCTTGGATTGCGAAGGAAGACGCCTCGGGCAAGATTCGCCGTAATATTGGCCCCAATGACGTTATCTACGCCGTACCGCTGAATGAGCTAAGCGCCACGCCCGGCCTCTACGATCAGAATCCCGGCTACTAAAGTCGCTGACAGGCAGGTAAAGTAAAGCCCGGCTCTCCCAGGAATATAGCCTGGTCAGAGCCGGGTTTTTTGCGGCCCTGGGGGGCAAATTCACGCATAAAAAAGGGTAATGAGTAGATCCGACTGTAGAAAAACCTTCATTAAAAATTCGCTGCCGACACTGGTAGCAGGCTGGCTGGTGGTGGGCATAGTTTGTTTGTTGAGCACCGGCGCCCAGGCGCAATCTGCGCCGCCAACTCCGCCAGCGCTCTGGCACGATCAGGCCCGCACGCTCCGCTACCGCCCCGACGGCTCCGACTTCGTCATCACCAATGGCAACAAGCGCTTCACCCGTGCGCTCTACGGCACCAACACCGCCTTCCGCGTAGAAACCGGCGACCTACCGGAGTTTGCGCTGTACCTGCCTGGCATGGGGGGCAATTTTAAGCTCGGCTTACTAGTCGATGGCCAAAGCAAGTGGCTGATTGAGGCTGATAGCATTGAGGCCCGCTACCGGCCCGGCGCCATGCTCTACGAAGTGAAGGATGCACTGCTGGGAGCCGGTAAGCTACAACTGGAGGTGCTGGCCCAAGCCGACGCGGAAGGCATGCTGGTTCGTGCCACCTTCGATGGTGTGCCCGCCGGGAAAGTTCGCCTGCTGTGGGCCTTCGGCGGCGCTACGGGCAAGAAATTCAGCCGCGACGGCGACATCGGCGCCGACCCCGAATCCAACTTCTACCTCAAGCCGGAGTATTGCCAGGGCAATGTATTTGAGCTAAAAAACAACACCTTCCGTCTAACATTCGGCGCCCCACCCAAGCCCCCAAAAAATGAAGCTCTAGTAGCCGAGGCAGCAAGCAAAAAGCCCCCCGTCGCCATCATTCCAGCTGCCCGCCCTACGCTGACAGGCGTCGTTCCACCAACCTCCGAAACCCACATTGCCGATGCTACTCAGCAAGCATCGCCCGCCCAACTCTACGCCTCCCAAAACTCAACAACCCCTGTGCTGACGGGCGCTATAAAGGTAAAAGCCGGGGAAGCACTCTATTTCACCATTCAAAAGCCGGAAACGGCCGCCCCACGCTACAACGAGTTGCCCCAAGTTTGGACGCGCGCCGAGGCTGCCCGGCAAAAGCTGGCTAACCGTGTGCGGGTGCAAACCCCTGACCCTTACATCAATACCCTAGGTGGCGCCTTAAGCATTGCCGCGGATGCTATTTGGCAGGACCCTGCATACCTGCACGGCTCCATTGCCTGGCGCATGCCTCTTAATGGCTGGCGCGGGGCCTATACCGCTGACCCACTCGGCTGGCACGACCGCGCGCAAACCCACTTTCGGTCGTATGCCAAGTCGCAGTTGACTAGTCCGGCGGTGGGGCCGCTGGTCATGGATACGGCCCTGCACCTGGCGCGCCACCAGGAAAAACTGGGAACGGCGGTGTTTAGCAGCGGCTACATTTCGCGCAATCCTGGGGGTGACTTTCGCCCTCATCACTACGATATGAACCTGGTCTATATCGACGCGTTGCTGCGCCACCTGCGCTGGACCGGCGACCTGACCATGGCCCGCGAACTGTGGCCCGTATTGCAGCGCCATCTGGCCTGGGAAAAGCGCAACTTCGACACCGATAATGACGGCCTCTACGACGCTTACGCCGCCATCTGGGCCAGCGACGCCCTGCAATACAGTGGTGGCGCCGTAACTCATTCGTCGGCCTATAACTACCTCGCCAACAAGGTGGCCGCTGAGCTAGCAACACGCCTGGGCCAAAATCCTGAGCCATACCAGCAGGAAGCCACTAAGATTCATCAGGCCCTCAACGCCCGTTTGTGGATGCCGGGCCAGGGTTGGTACGCCGAGTATCAGGATGCGCTGGGGTTGAAGCAACTGCACCCCGCCGCTGCTCTCTGGACGGTGTATCACGCCCTCGATTCGGATGTGCCGGATGCTTTTCAGGCTTACCAAGCCCTGCGCTATGTGGATACCAGCATTCCGCATATTCCGGTGCGGGCCACGGGCTTGCCGGATGAGGGCTACCATCTGCTTTCCACCACCAACTGGCAGCCCTACGACTGGTCTATCAACAATGTGGCGCTAGCCGAAGTGCTGCATACTACGCTGGCTAACTGGCAGGCCGGGCGAACAGATGAGGCGTTTAAGCTTTGGAAAAGTGCTCTGCTCGAAAGCATGTATTTGGGCTCTAGTCCGGGCAATATTCAGCAGGTGTCCTTCTACGATGCTCACCGCGGCGAGCTGTACCGTGACTTTGCCGACCCTATCGGTGTGGCATCCCGCACACTCTTGGAAGGATTGTTCGGCATTGTACCGGATGCGCTGGGGGGCATTTTGACCATCCGCCCAGGTTTGCCCGCCGCCTGGAACAACGCTGCCCTGTCGGTGCCTGACATCGATTTTGACTTTAAGCGGCAGGGACAGCAAGATGCTTACACTATCACGCCGCGCTTCGCCCAGCCGCTCCGGCTGCGTATGCAGGTGCAAGCCCAGGCCGACGATATTCAGTCGATAACCGTGAACGGGCAGCCCGGTAAGTGGCAAGCGCTAGAGGCAGCTGTAGGTCAGCCGGTTATTGAAATTAATAGCGCGCCAGCCGCGAAATACGAGGTAGCCATAACTTGGCAAGGTGCCGCACCCGACACGGCCGCAATAGCTCCGGTGTATGCCGCCAACAGCCAGCTGGAAGTGCGTTTCCCGCACGCTACCATCACCAAGGTGTTCGACCCGCAAAAAGCGTTGCGCAATGCGACCCCAAACGGCTCGACGCTAACGGCTCAAGTAATTGGCTCAACAGGTGCCCGCACTGCCTTCGTGCAGCTCCGTCAGGGCGGACTTTCCTGGTGGGCACCCCTGCCTTTTGAGATTCAGGACGCCGTGAAAATTATTGCTGAAAAAGCCCCCAGCCGAATGGCTTGCGGTTTTGGGTACAGAATAATACGGAAGATATAGCCGCGAAAGTAACCGTAGGCAATGGTCGCAAACTGTACGTTACCAACCTGAAAATCCCGCGCGGCACGACTGCAGAAATTGCAGTGCCCACTGCGTTCGTGGTACCCGGCTCCAATGTCGTGACCGTGGAATGGAGCAACGGCCGGGTCGTGGACAAAGTACTGACCTGGGACGCTCCCAAAGTCGCCAAAGCGCGCTATGAAACCGTCAATCTAGCCCCGCATTTTAATGACCAGGTAACGCGAATTTTTCAGAACGTATACCTCTCGCCTCGTCCCGCCGGACCTACGCTCCAACTGCCCACCCAAGGCATTGGCAACTGGTGCTACCCGCTCACCCAAGCCGTCATCGACGACGCCGGTTTGCGCAAGCTGGCGGGGGGCAAAAACGAAATTGCGTTGCCCTGGGGTACGCCCTTGCGCACGCCTAGCGCGGCAGGGGAGAAGAACATTCTGTTCGTGTCGCAGTGGGACAATTACGCGGATCAGGCGACAGTGCCGCTGGGGGGCAAATCCAGCCATGCCTACCTGCTCATGGCCGGCTCCACCAATCCTATGCAAAGCCAACTCGTGAACGGCGAAGTGGTGGTAACCTACACCGACGGCACCACCGATACGCTGCCTCTGCGCAACCCTGATAACTGGGCGCCGATTGAGCAGGACTACTTTCAGGATGATTTCGCCTTTGATACAGGGGCCCCCAAACCCTTCCGCCTTCATCTCAAAACCGGCCTGCTCACCCGCGATTTTAAGGACTACACCAGCATCAAAGGCTTCAGCACCCGCGCCATCGACGGTGGAGCCGCCAGCGTGTTGGATATGCCCCTCAATCCGAAGAAAAAGCTTCGCAGCCTCACGCTTAAAGCCCTAGCCAATGACGTGGTCATTGGCCTTATGAGCGTAACGCTCGTGCGAGAATAAGAATCAACACGAATGAATATCAACAATCAGAACGTCATGCCGAGCGAGATGCTGCGCTACCGCTCGGCATGACGTTCTTTCAATAGCAAATTAGCCCATGCGCCTTCTCCCGAAATTCCTTTCCTGTGTCCTGCTGGCTGGTATCATTCTGCCCCTTGTCGCTCAGCAAAAGCCTATCAACCGCCAAGCTTTGGTGGAGCGCCACCGTGTGATTATCACGAACACCGATACGCTTTCGTCGCTGTCAGTGGGCAATGGGGCTTTTGCCTTCACGGCTGATGTCACGGGGTTGCAAACTTTCCCGACTTACTATGAAAAGGGCGTGCCGCTGGGCACGCAGTCGGAGTGGGGCTGGCATACGTTTCCGAACACGCAGGGCTACAAGTTTGAGCAAAGTCTGCGCGAGGTGGAGTTGAATGGACGGAAGGTGCCGTATGCGGTGCAGGTAAAAACGCCCGGCAA
Organism: Hymenobacter radiodurans; assembly: GCF_004355185.1. Taxonomy (NCBI): domain Bacteria; kingdom Pseudomonadati; phylum Bacteroidota; class Cytophagia; order Cytophagales; family Hymenobacteraceae; genus Hymenobacter; species Hymenobacter radiodurans. The sequence goes on along the minus strand of NZ_CP037922.1, from coordinate 3,096,785 downwards.
CAAGGAAGCCGTAGATTATCTGCGCGCTAATCCGCACCGCTTGCAGCTGGGGAATCTGGGCTTTGTGCTACTCAAAAAGAATGGTCAGGAAGCCACTATTAAAGATCTGCGGGATATCCGACAGGAGCTGAATCCGTGGACAGGCGAGCTGAAAAGCCACTTTGCCCTAGAAAACGTGCCAGTCGATGTCGTGACCGTAGGGCACCAAGAACAGGATGTAGTAGCCGCGCGCGTGGAGTCCGATTTGATAAAATCGGGCCGCTTGAAAGTGGCGCTACGCTTCCCATTCCCGACGGCCGGCTGGGCCGATATGGGCACCGATTATTCCAAGCCTGATCAGCACAAATCAGCCATAGCCGAGCAGAAAAAAGGTGCCGCTCTGATTTCCCACCAACTGGATACCACCAAATACTATGCGGCGCTGAGCTGGGTACAGTCGGCAACGGTGGCAGCGGGCAAAGCCCACGAGTTTGTGCTTACGCCCGGCAAGAGCGAAAAGGTGCTGGAATTCACCTGTCGTTTCTCGCCTCGTCCGCGCTCCACGCCTGCCCCAACCTTCGCCGCCACGCGTCAGAACAGCCAGCAGCAGTGGGGGGCTTTTTGGCGGAGCGGTGGAGCCGTTGATTTCAGCGGCACCACTGATCCGCGGGCTAAGGAGCTAGAGCGGCGCATTGTACTGTCGCAGTACCTCACGAAGCTGCAAGGTGCCGGCTCACAGCCGCCCCAAGAAACGGGCCTCGTGCTCAATAGCTGGTATGGCCGGCCACACTTGGAAATGCACTGGTGGCACTCGGCTCACTTTGCGTTGTGGGGTCGCCCGGCGTTGCTCGAAAAAAGCCTAACTTGGTACGCCCGCCCTGATGTACAAGCTGTAGCGCGCGGCATTGCTAAGCGCCAGGGGTACGAGGGTGTGCGGTGGCAAAAAATGACGGACCCCTGGGGTCAGGAAGGACCTTCGTCGGTGGGGGCCTTTTTGATTTGGCAGCAGCCCCACTTCATCTACTTCGCCGAGGAAATCTACCGGCAGCGCCCTGATGCGGCTACGCTAAAGCTGTATCAAGATCGGGTGTCGGCCACCGCCGAATTCATGGCTTCGTATCCGTTTTTTGAGAAAGAAAAAGACCGCTACATTCTCGGTAAAGGCGTAATTCCAGCGCAGGAGCGCTTTAAAGCCGAAGAAACTTTCAACCCAACCTTCGAGCTGGTGTACTGGAATTGGGCCCTCAACACGGCCCAGCAATGGCGCGTGCGCCAAGGCCAGCCACGTAACCCAAAGTGGGATGCCGTCCTGCAAAAGCTCTCGACGCTGCCCCAGGCCAACGGTGTGTACTTAGCCACCGAAAGCGCCCCCGACTCTTACACTAACCCCGAGTTCAAAACCGACCACCCTTCCGTGCTGGCCGCCTTGGGCGTAATGCCCGCCACCGGCCAAGTTGACCCCGCCACCATGCGCCGCACCTTCGACCTGATTTGGAAGGATTGGAGCTGGGATAAAACCTGGGGCTGGGACTTCCCCATGACCTCCATGACCGCCACGCGCCTCGGCCTGCCCGATCGGGCTGTAGATGCGTTGCTCATGAAAGTGCGCACCAATACTTACCTGCCCAGTGGCCACAATTACCAGGAAGGTCGTTTGCCCATTTACCTACCCGGCAACGGTGGTTTATTGGCGGCCGTAGCCCTCATGTGCGCCGGCTACGATGGCTGCAAAGAAGAGAATCCCGGCATTCCAAAAGGCTGGAAAGTGCAGTGGGAAGGCTTAAGCAAAATGCCTTAAGGTAGAACGACCAACTCCCCTCCTCAGCTGAGGAGGGGACGCCGCGCTGAAGGCGCGGCTGGGGTGGTGCCACCGGAGGGAAGGCGTTGCTGATGTTGTTTACCTGAACCATCTAATCTCGAATCGTTCAACGAGCCAACCACCCCTAACCCCTCCTCAGCTGAGGAGGGGAACTAGCTCTCTAGCCTTCTAACTTTAGTAATCAATTTCCTTTCCGTTACTCTCCCTTTGCTATGATAAAACGCCTCGCTCTTTTTAGCCTGCTGACGCTGCCCACGCTGGCTGCTGCCCAAACTTCTTTTACGCCAAATTTGCCCCCCGTCAAAACCACGTCCTTCCGGGCCGACACGTTTTCGATTGCTAAGTATGGCGCGGTGGCCGACGGGGTAATTTCCAACACTGCGGCCCTGCAGCAAGCGATTGACGCCTGTGGCCAAAAGGGTGGGGGCGTAGTTCTGGTACCGCGCGGACATTGGCGCACGGGTCCCATTGAGTTGCGCAGTAACGTGAACCTGCACATTGCCGAAGGAGCATTGGTGCAGTTCAGCGATAAGATGGCTGACTACAAGCTGATCAAAACTAACTGGGAAGGTTTGGCCGCGGTGCGCAATCAGCCGCAGATTTATGGCAAAAACCTCGAAAACGTAGCCGTTACCGGCAAAGGCATTGTGGATGGCGCGGGCGAAGCGTGGTACATGGTGCAGAAAGGTCGCTCCACGGAGTCGGAGTGGAAGCAGCTGGTAGCGTCGGGCGGTGTGCTTAACGAGAAGCAGGATCGGTGGTATCCTTCGCCACAAAGCCTGAAGGGTACCATGGTAAAAGAGGCTGGTGTACTCAGCGAAGAGAAATCCGAAATCAAGGATTTTGAGGAAATAAAGGACTATCTGCGCCCCGATATGCTGGTGCTCGACCACTGCAAACGGCTACTACTGGAAGGCGTGACGTTTCAGAATTCGCCAGCCTGGACCCTGCACCCCATGATGAGCGAAGATGTAATCGTACGTAATGTGACGGTGTTTAACGGCCCCTACACGCCCAATACCGATGCACTGGATTTGGAGTCCTGCAAAAATGGGTTGGTGGAAGGCTCCACGTTTGATGTAGGCGACGATGCGATTTGTATCAAATCGGGGCGCAATGAGCAGGGGCGGCAGCGGGCCATGCCCACAGAGAATTTTATCATCCGCAACTGCAAAGTGTACCGGGCCCACGGCGGCTTTGTGATTGGCTCCGAAATGTCGGGCGGAGCGCGCAATATCTATGTCTCCAACCTCACATTCATCGGCACCGATATTGGCTTGCGTTTCAAAACGACGCGGGGCCGGGGCGGCGTAGTGGAGAATATCTTCATCGAAAACGTGGACATGAAAGACATTCCCGGCGAGGCTATTCTGTTCGACATGTACTACATGATCAAGGACCCCACGCCGCAGGTAGCAGGCTCCAAAGAACGGCCCGTTTCACCGGCCAAGCCGGTGGATGAAGGTACCCCGCAATTCCGCAAAATTCAGATTCGCAACGTGACCTGCAACGGCGCCAAAACCGGTATCATGGTGCGTGGCTTGCCCGAGATGAGCATCAAAGACATCAGCATCGAAAACGCGGTGCTGCAAAGTCAGCAGGGCTTGGTGTGCATTGAGGCAGACAATATTCAGTTGCGCAACGTGACGTTGCTAACGCAGAAAACCGACCCGGTAATGGAAGTGCACAACAGCCAGAATATCACCCTCGATAACATCAAATATGCCCCCCAGGCGGCCGTGCTCCTGCGCGTATCTGGTGCGGACAAAGCCAAGAATGTGCGGCTTACTAATACAGATGTCTCGAAGGCGAAACTAGGTGTGGAGTTTGGCGAAAAGGTGAAGAAGAAAGCTGTGGTCGTCTCCAAAAAGTAAGCCGCTAAGGCTGAGTGGAAATACCTATAAAAATCAAAAGGCGGTCATGCAGAGCGCAGCGAAGCATCTTGCGTGCTGATGACTGATTACTACTCTTACTAAACACGCGAGATGCTTCGGCTTTGCCTCTGCATGACGGTCGACTTTTATGACCATATAAAAAATCATTTGTGAGCTAATAAGCTTCAAAAAAGCCCCCCAGACGAGTTTTCTCTATGAAAAAAAACCTGCTGCTTTCGCTGTTGTTTCTGCTGCTCTGCCCAGCGGTTTTTGCCCAGAATAAGCCTGCCGCGTTGTCGCAGCGCATGGTGGATTCGTTTATCAAGCGCTACCCCGATTCGCTGGGGCTGGAGCAGAATAAAGTGGCCCGCTGGGGCTACGAGCAGGGCCTGATGCTGAAGGCCATCGAACGCGTGTGGGAGCGCACTGGCGAGCGAAAATACCTCGACTACATTGTGCGCATCATGGACTACTCCATTGGCGAGGACGGCTCGATTCAGCGTTACAAATACGAGGATTTTAACCTTGATAATATCAACACCGGCCGCATATTGCTTACGCTAAGTCAGCAGCCGGGCTTACAACAGGAGAAGTACCGCAAGGCCGCCCAGCGTCTGCATCAGCAGCTCGACGCGCAGCCGCGTACAAAGGCCGGCGGTTACTGGCATAAGCAGCGCTATACTAACCAGATGTGGCTGGATGGCTTATACATGGCAGAGCCTTTTTCTGCTGAGTACAGTAAGCTATTTAAGCAGCCAAAAGGATTTGATGAAGTAGCCAAACAGTTTGCGCTAATCGAGAAAAACCTGGTCGATCCGAAGACTGGGCTGCTTTACCACGGCTACGATGAGAGCCGCACGGAACAATGGGCCAATAAGCAAACTGGCTTGTCGCCCAACTTTTGGGGGCGCGGTATGGGGTGGTATGCAATGGCGCTGGTAGATGTGCTCGACTACTTTCCCAAAGACCATCCCGAGCGGACCAAGCTCATTAAGTATCTGCAACGGTTGGCTCCCGTGCTGGCGAAGTATCAGGACCCCAAAACCGGTGCGTGGTGGCAAGTGTCCGACCAGGGTACTCGGGCGGGCAACTACGTGGAGGCTTCGGCCTCGTGCATGTTTGTGTATGCGCTGGCTAAGGGGGCCCGCCTCGGCTACCTCGATAAATCTTATCAGAAAGTGGCCGACAAAGGCTACCAGGGAATTCTGAAGCAGTTTGTGCAAACGGAACCTGATGGACTGCTGACGCTGAATGGCACGGTGAGCGTAGGTGGTCTGGGGGGCAAACCTTACCGCGACGGCAGCTATGAATACTACCTCAGCGAGCCTATCCAGAAAAATGACTTTAAAGGTGTGGGGCCATTTATCATGGCCAGCGTGGAGATGGAGATGGTGAAGTAGATTAAGCAATAGTCGAGGTGTCGAAGAACGCATCTCGACAATAAAAAAGAACGTCATGCAGAGGCGGAGCCGAAGCATCTCGCGTGTTTAATAAGGTTAGCATGGCAACATCAGCACGCGAGATGCTTCGGCTCCGCCTCTGCATGACGTTCTTTTTGGCTGTTATGACTAAGAGAATCTTGCTGCCTTACTTAAAACAAATCGTTCTTGGCGGGGACGGTGTAGGGCTGGGGCGTGCCGGTTGTTTTGGGCAGGCCGAAGAAGAAATAAAGCGTGCGTTTGGTGGAGCCGTTGAGGTGGTTGAGCTCGCTGTTGGGTCCCAGGTTTTTCGTGTTGGCGTCAATGTTCAAGGCGAGCTTAGTGCCTAGGGGCGGAATGGCGTCGAGGAAGGATAAATTGCCCCCCGGCAGATCGGGGCTGGACTTGACGCCGGAGAGGCCGTAGAAATCGAAGAGGCGCACGAACAGGCCTTTTTCGGGACTGGCAACCAGGAACTTGCCTTCCACGGTGTTCATTTCCAGCCAAGCAATGTCGGCGAAGTAGCCTTTAAACTCAGGGTAAATCCAGGGGGCAGCGCCGGTGTGGGTGTTATTGTAGGCGTTTTCCCACACGTCGGTGTTTACGCCTTGCAGGCGGTTTTTCCAGACGCGGTAGGGACCTTTACCCAGCCATTTGGCCCCAATTACGAAGTTTTCGGGGTAGGTGAAGCTCAGGCCGGTGAAGGGGAAATCGCCTTGCAGTGCGTACTCGTAATCGAGCTGGAGCCAACCGCTGCCGTACATTTTCCAGCGCACGGTTTTCAAGTCGCCCTGATAGCTGGCCTCAATTACTTCGCCGTCGGCCTCAGTGCGGCGCCGCAGACCCGTGAACTTGGCTTGACCGGCAGCTAAAATGGGGCCGTTGCCGAAGGAAAGCTTGTCGCCGCTGTTGCCTTTCAGGCCAGTGATGTGACCGTTGGTTTTGTTGAACGTGACGGTGATGTTGCTGGCCTTGAGCGTGAGGGTGCTGTCGGTTTCGTTCGTCTCAATGGGTTGCTTCTCCTTGTCCTGAAGCGTCAATACGTTGCGCAGTAGCTGTTTATTACCCCCCGTCGACCACGTCCATTTATACACCAAGTTCTTTTGTGGGTCGAAGGCGGAGAGCACCAGAGCATCGTAGTTTTTCCAGTCTTTAGGCAAGCCAAGCTTCAGTTTGCCTTTTGCCAATGGAAAAACCTTGGGGCTGTCAACCCGGCTTTTCTTCATGGTGGTAGACCCCGTGAAAGTCTCGCCGGGCAGGCGGTAGTTCACCAATTCCCACTGGAAAAAGCACTGGCTAAGGTTGTTGAAATGGTAGCGATTTTCTACGTCCACGGTGCCGTTAAACTTGGTCGGCAGCTCCTTCAGATCAATCTTGATGGGCGAGAAAATCTCGCGGATAGCAAAGAAGCTGCCTTCCTTTTCGCGGTGCGGACCCACCACGCCATCGGGGGCGTTTACGCCGTTCACGTCGATGATATTGCGCTGGTCGGTGCGCACGATTCCTTCATCGACCAAGGCCCACAAAAAGCCCCCGCCGAGCGTTGGGACGCCCAGTGCAACTCCCAGAAGTCGTGCAGACCCACAGCCGCGCCGCCGTCGTCCTGGGCGTGTAGAAACTCGGTGGGCATGTAAATCAGCGAGTCTGCCAGGATTTTCTGCGAGCTGTAGTAGTTCTCGTAGTGGTTGCAGTCGATGCCGTTGTGCTGGTTGCCGGGGCGGTGGTGGGCGTGAATAACGGGGCGTTTGGAGAGGTCGTACTGGCCGTAGTCGTCGTCCAGCTCTTTGTTGTGGCCGCCTTCGTTGCCGTTGCTCCAGAAGATGATGCTGGGATGGTTCACATCCTTTTGCACCATCTCCTTCACCAGCTTGGCGCCGGCGGGCGTGCTATACGCTTTCTGCCAGCCGGCCAGCTCGTCGAGTACGTACAGGCCCAGCGAGTCGCAGAGGTCCAGGAACTTAGCGTCGGGCGGGTAGTGCGACATGCGCACGGCGTTCATATTCATCTCCTTCATCAGCTGCACATCCATTAGGTGAATGGAGTCATTGAGTGTGCGGCCAGTTTCGGGCCACCAGCTGTGGCGGTTGATGCCTTTGAATTTGACTTGCGTGCTGTTTACATACACGCCTTTGCCCCGACGAATCTCGATGGTGCGAAAGCCAAAGCGCTCGGAGGTTTGATACAGCTTTTGCCCCCCAGCCTGCATGCTCACGTTTACGCGGTACATATTCGGGGTTTCGGAGGTCCAGAGCAGCGGCTTGCTGACCGTAGTTTTGAGCTGTACCAGCGTATCCTGGGCGTTGGCTTGGCCCCGCGCCGTACCTACTACTGCGCCCTGCGCATTCACGATGTCGGCCTGCACGTCGGTAGCTTGGCGCAGACCCTTCAGGGCTACGTTCATCTTAAACGAGCCGTCGGCGCGGGCATCAATGGCTAGCTGGGGGGCAAATTGCTTGGGGAAAGCTTCGAGATACACGGGCCGGAAAATGCCACCGAAAATCCAGTAGTCGGCCAAGCGCTCGGCGTTGTTCACGGAAGCGTCGGCCGACATCTTGCTCACCGTCACTTCCAGCACGTTGGGCTTGTCGAAGTTCAGCTTGTCGGAGAGGTTGTATTTGAAACGGTAAAAAGCCCCCTGATGAATCGGACCGGCCAGTTGCCCGTTTATTTTGACTTCGGTATCCGTCATGGAGCCCTCAAACACGATAAATACCTCCCGGTCGCGCCACTCGGCGGGCACCTGGAAGGTGTGCTTGTATAGGCCTTTCTCGTCGGCGAAGCGGAAGTTTTTGCCGTAGGTTTTGTAGTCGCGGCCGTAGTTGTAGCTGCCAAAACCCTGCTGCTCCCAGCACGACGGAACCTGAATTTTGGTCCAAAACCCGCTTTTTCGCCCCCGGTGCAGTAAAAATCCCAGGTGGCGGTGTGCGTGTTGTCGGTGCCGGAGAGGTAGCGTACCTGCTTTTGCGGGGGTGCTTGGGCGGTGGCATTACCACCCCAGAGCAGCGTCAAACAGGTGAGCCAGGTCAGCAGATTGGTTTTCATAATCAGTAGCTCAGAAGGGCAGAAGGGGCATTTAGGTAGCCAACTTAGGCCAGATTTCTTCTGTGTGCTACCTGTAGTATCCTGCTTCGTCCTGAACTCACCGCATTTTTCCTGTCTGGGGGGCTTTTTTGTTCGTGCCGGCTGCCTCTTAGTGGTTTTACAAGCCACAAAAAAGGGGCGCTGACGATATCGTCAGCGCCCCTTTTCTAACTTAACTGAGTCGATTATTCCTTGGATACTTGGATGGTTTGCACGCCTTCGGTGGAGTGCACTTTTACCGTGTACAAGCCTGCCTTCAAGCTGGCCCCAATTGTATTCGCCGGCTCGCCCGCGCCTTGCTCTACTACTTGTCCGAAGTTGTTGTACACTTCGTAGGTGAATGCACCAGGGGCGTTGATGTGGAACGAGCTAGTGGTGGGGTTAGGATATACGGTGGCTGAGGTAGCCGCTTTTTCCCCTACCGGACTGCTGACGCTGGCCAGCGTCATGCCATCGCCCAGGTAGAAGCCAGGGTGCGGCGGCTGGTTGTAGCCCACGTTCTGCCACGCAATGCTTAGGCGGTACACGGGGTCGTGCATGAGCGTGGTGAGGCGGTAGGTGGAAGGAATCGTGGTCGTAAAAATCAGCAGCTCCTCGTTGTTGGTGTTGCGCCAGATTACTTCCTCCCGCCAGTCGCCAAACAAGTCGGCGCTCAGGTTAGGCGTTGCCTTTGTGCCATTATTTGAGCCGGCGCCAAGCGTAGCAGCGGGTAGCAAAGAGTTGGTACGGCTGTTCAGCCAGTCCCATTTGTTGATATCAGTGCCATTGAGCTGTTCGCGCAGCAAGTCGCCATCCCACCACACGCCGAAGTTGATGCTGTTGGGCTTAACGGTCGAAATCTGAACCCCTTTGGCCGAGTACAGCCCGCCGCGGGTGCTCCACGATTCGGTGCCCAACGTGCGAGGATCCACGTCCATCGTTACGCCCCGGCCTACATCACCCTGGTTCGGGCCCGGTGCGCCCCAAATTAGAGTGCCAGTGCGCGCATCACGGAAGTCATTGGGCGCCGAGCCATATTGGGACTGGGTTTCGTGCACAGAGAATATTTCCAGGCCCGGCCGGTCTGGGTCCAGGTCCGATACGTGCATGGCGTCGCCGTGGCCGCGGCCGGTGGTGTACAAGCCTTTGCCGTCGTCGTCGATAGCGCAGGCGCCGTACACGATTTCATCTTTGCCGTCTTCGTCTACGTCCGCAACGGCCAGGCTATGATAGCCCTGACCGCGGTAGGCTAGGTTGCCGGGAGTGCCGTCGTTGCTGTCGAAGGTCCAGCGCTCGGTGAGCTGTCCGTTCTTGAAGTCCCAAGCCACCAGCACGGTGCGCGTATAGTAGCCGCGGCACATTACTAGGCTGGGGTTTACACCGTCGAGGTAAGCCACGGCAGCCAGGAAACGGTCGATTCGGTTACCGTAATTGTCGCCCCAGATGGTATTGATTTGGGCTGGTGTGGGGTTGTCGCCCACCGTGGGATGGCGCTGGGGCAGGTAGCGTACGCTGGGGTAGGCCGCGCCCGTCAGGCCATTAAACACCGTCAGGAACTCCGGCCCGCGCAGAATATAACCAGCCGTGTTACGATGGTCAGCGCTGGCGTCGCCCAACACCTGACCCGTGCCGTCGATGGTGCCATCCGCCGTTTTGCAAGCCACTTCTGCCTTGCCGTCGCCGTCCAGATCGTACACCATAAACTGCGTGTAGTGCGCGCCGGCCCGGATGTTCTTACCCAGATCGATGCGCCACAGCCGCTCGCCGTTGAGCTTGTAGGCGTCCAGAATGACGTTGCCGGTAAAGCCGCTCAGCGAGTTGTCTTGCTGATTGGAGGGGTCCCACTTCACCACAATTTCGTAGGTGCCGTCGCCGTCCATATCACCCACCGAGCAGTCGCCGGGACTATACGTGTAGGTTGCGCCGTTGGGGTTGGTGCCCCCGGCCGGGCGCTGCAAAGGCAAGCGCATAAACTGCTGGCCCCACACTCCGGTGGTTTCCGGGTTCGAGGATTCCTCGCCGTGTCCTGGTCCGCCGTTGCGCACGGCGCGCACAAAGTACGTTGCGTCCTGGATGCCGGCCGCAGTTTCGTCTACCCAGTTGGTGCTCTCCGTAATGGGAGTGGTGTTCAGCTTAACCGTTTCGCCGTCGGCCGTTTTGCGAAACAGGTTAAAGCCGACTTCCGGATTATCGGTGGCCAGCAGGCGCCAGCTCACGAATACTTTGCTCTCGTCGAGCTTGACGGCCACAATGCCGCGCCCGAGCTTTTCAAGCTGGCGCTGGGCGGTCTGGGGGCTTTTTTCTTGCCCTGCGCGGCGCTCATAAAAGGCGTACCCGTTGCAGCTAGCAAAGCGCAAAAGGCAATATTACGCTTGAGCCATGGTAGGTTTTTAAGCATAGTAATGGGGTTGGAAGTGGAAATTGGGTAGGTCGGAAATACATGCACACCGGGTGAGAGTGCACTTATCAAAGCTGACCAATAAAATTCCACGATGTGTCCTGCAGTGTCCTGTCTATAACATTTTAATGATCAGTGTATTCTGACAGCCTGCTACAGGCGCCCGTTGCTTCCTGCAGGGCCCGATACTACTTTCCTGCTAGTCCAAAATCACGACGCGGAGGACTACAAAAGCTTTAATCTGGGCTGTCGAAGTAGTGCTTCGGTTGCTGGCGCGCACCGAACAGTACAGGAGAGTTGCGGTAAGGCGAAGCTTTTCCTTGCTGATCGGTTCATTTGCCTACTGGTGCGTTGTTTATGAAAAAACTCGTCGTTCTGTTTGCGCTACTTGGCTGCCTGACGGCATTCGTTCAATCGGCCAAGACCAAGCCCACGCTCTACCTCATCGGCGACTCCACCGTCAACAATTCGCACTTGCCACAAATGGGCTGGGGAAGCAAGCTGGGGGCTTTTTTGACACCACGCGCATTGCTATTGCCAACCACGCTATGGCTGGCCGCAGCACGCGCACCTTCGTGTCGGAAGGGCGCTGGCGGCGTGTCGATTCGCTGCTGCGGCCCGGCGACTTTCTCATCATGCAGTTTGGCCACAACGAAGGCAGCGAGCCCGACACCACCAAAGCCGGCCGGCGTGGCGTGCTGCGCGGCACCGGTGAAGAAACCAAGAGCTTAACTTGGCCCAATGGCCGCCAGGAAACGGTTCACACTTACGGCTGGTATCTGCGCTCTTTTATTCGGGGGCAAAAGCGAAGGGCGCCACGCCCATTGTGGCCTCTATGATTCCGCGCAACCAGTGGCAGGATGATAAGGTGAAGCGTGCCAATCAGGATTTTGGTAAATGGGCGGCTGAAGTAGCGCAGCAGGAAGGGGTGCAGTTCATTGACTTGAATAAAATCACAGCCGACAAATACGACAAAATGGGCCCCGAGGAAGTCGCCAAATTGTTCGCCGGTGACCACACCCACACCAACGAAGCCGGAGCGCGCATCAATGCCGAATCGGTAGTAGCCGGTATCAAAGAACTTAAGCGGTTGCCTCTGCGAAGCTTTCTCGCCAAACGCTAATTTATTCCTTCACTTAGCTATGAAAACGCCGAAGCCCGCCGCTACTGTATTGTCAGTTTTTTCGAAGAAAAGAGGCCGCAAACTGTACAGCCTTCTGCTTCTTTTTGCTGTGTTTATCTCGTTGGCTTTTCTGCAAAAAGAACGGCCAAAACCCACACTCTACCTCATCGGCGACTCAACTGTGAAAAACGGAAAAGGCAACGGCGACGGCGGCCTCTGGGGCTGGGGGCTTTTTTGCCCGCGCACTTCGATACTACACGCCTTGCCATTCGCAACGCGGCTTTGGGTGGCACCAGCAGTCGCACGTTTCGCACTAAAGGATTGTGGGCCGATGTGCAGGCCAAGCTAAAGCCCGGCGATTTCGTCATCATACAGTTCGGCCACAACGACAATGGTCCCCTGGCCGATACCGCCCGTGCCCGCGGCACCATCCGTAGCAATGGCGACGAAAGCCAGGAGATTTATAATCCCATTACCAAGCAGCAGGAAGTAGTGCACAGCTACGGCTGGTATCTGCGCCAGTACATCGTCGAGGCCAAAGCAAAAGGCGCCACCGTCATTGTATGCTCGCTTATTCCACGTAATCAGTGGCAAGACGGCAAGGTGAAGCGCGCCGCCGCCGACTACGGCCAGTGGGCCGCGGCAGCCGCTAAGCAAGGTGGTGCGTATTATATCGACTTAAACAGCCTTGTGGCCGATAAATACGACGCGGAGGGCGAGCAAAAAGTACGCGCAACCTACTTCAACACCCAAGACCACACGCACACCATTGAGGCCGGTGCGAAGCTGAACGCGGCCATCGTGGCGGAGGGAATTCGCGACCTCAAAAAATGCCCCCTGCAGAAGTACTTGGTAAAAAAGGCAGGGTAGATTGTTAATCAGGTCGTCATGCAGAGCGCAGCGAAGCATCTCCCGTGCTGATGTGAGGTTACTAATCCTGGAAAACACGCGAGATGCTTCGCTGCGCTCTGCATGACGTTCTGATGATGGCAGGTACATAATCGCACAACCGTTCTAGCAATTACTGCTTCAGCAGCAGTTCCAGCTCCTTCTGCGATACTTGAATGACAGTGCCGTGGCGGGCGCCGGCCGGGAAGCGTACTTGGTCGGAAATGTCAGTCCAGGTTTTGAGGTCAGTGGAGCGAATGGCGCCGTACTTGTGCTCGGTGTATTTATCGAAGTACACCAGCCATTGCTTGCCTAGCTGAATAGCAGTAGGGCCTTCTGCCCAGTACTTGCCGGTGATGGGAGCAGAGGCTTTGCTGTACGGACCCAGCAAATTATTGCTGAAAGCTACCTTAAGGTTCTTTTGAGCGGGCTCGCGGGTTTCGTCTTTCAGAATCATAACGTAGCGTTTGCCGTCGCGCTGAATAGTGGCATCAATGGAGTTGAAGCCCGGCTCGTACAGCAGCTTTGTGTCGCTGAACGTCTTGAAGTCCTTGGTCGTGACGTAGTAGATGCGGTGGTTGTAGGCTTTGTCGGCGGTGCTCTGTGTTTCGGGAAATTTGCCGGTAATGGTAGTGGCCCAGTAGATGAGATAAGTGCCCGTTTTTTCATCGAGCGTAATTTCAGGCGCCCAGCAGTTACGCGCTGCGGGCTCGTGCTGCATCACCGGAATAAACTGCTGCGCCGACCAATTCACCAGGTCTTTGGAAGTGGCGTAACCGATGCCCTTATCGTTCCAGCTCACCGTCCAGACCATGTGAAACAGCCCATCTTTGCCCCGAATCACGCAAGGGTCACGCATGAGCTTGTCTTGAGCCACAGTAGGCCGCAGGAAGGTGCTGTCTTTTTTCAGCGCCGACCAGGTGTAGCCATCCTGGCTGTGCGCTAGGTGTAGACCATCTTGTCCGTTGCCTTTGAAGTAGGCAAAAACCAGTGCCTGTCCTTTCGGTACAGCTTGCTGAGCAAACGCACCAAAGCTGATAAAAAAACTGATGATAAGCGGGAAAGCTTTCAGGCTTTTTGAGGAGAAAAATGGCGGCATCTGGGGGGCTTTTTACAATCGTTTTTTAGGTTGTTTACCAGTTGGCTTGAGCTGAATATACGTGGGCTGGTCCCGGTCGCAGGTGAGCTTGCCGTTGGCGTAGTGCAGCTCAGTTACCTGAATCAGGCTGCGTTTGGTGGCTAAAGTGGCCGCTGCGGAAGGTGTGCCTTCGGTGCGGCCGGGGTGGGTGAAATAGAACAGATACGCCCGGTCGCCTTGCACTACCACGTCGGGGTGGCCGCCAATAGCTTGATCTTCTGCGCCTTTACCAGGTAGCTCTACAAGACGTTCTTCTTGCGGCTGCCACTGCTGTAAGTCGGTGGAACTGTACACGCCCAGGCCCTTCCACTTGTCGATTACCATCCAGTAGCGGTCGTGCCAGCGGAATACTTTAGGACCTTCGCCGCGCTCCTTCAGGGCTAAGCCTTTGTCCTGCCAAGTGTACAGGTTGGGGCTATCGGCATAGTAGATGGATTTGCCGTCGCGCTCGTTGTTATACCACATGCGCCACGTGCCATCGGGTTGGCGAAATACGCAGGCATCAATGACTTTGTCAGTGGTTAGGTTAAGCGTCGATTCGTATTTCCAATTCAGCAAATCCGCACTCGTGAGGTGCAGAATATGACGCGGGTGATTCCAGTCAGTAAAAATGCCCGGCACGTAGGTCAGAAACATGTGATAACCGCCTTTTTCATCCTCCACAACATCGGGCGCCCAGTGCGTGTACTGCGGGGTCGGGCGGTAGTTGATATTGGCTGTGTCGCGGTAGCTCCACGTGGCGCCACCATCGGCCGATTCGGCAATGCCGATGCGCGTACCATGCACCCAAGTCACGCCCTCCGCGGTGGGGTCGGTGGCGCGGCGGTTGGTGTAAAACATAAACCACTTTTTCTCCCGCTTATTCCAGATGAACACCGGGTCGGTAGCACCGTCGAAAATGGGGTCGCGGTACAGGGGCTTGGGCGCCAGTTTGCCCGCCGGTCGGGTTTGCGCCGCGGCATACGCGGGGGGCAAAAACAGGATCAGTAACAGGCAATACAGGCGGTATTTTATCATGCTAATTGCCATCAGGTTTTACAGTATCGGTGCGCGGGCTTTCGGCCCACTGCCAAGCGGCTAAGGCATCAGGTTGGGTAGGGGAGAAGGGTGGGGTGTCATTCCTGAGAAACTTCACTAAGCCTAACTTATTGGCTTTGATGCCCTCCACTACGCACTTGGCAATTTGGTAGGCGCCATACGGGCTGAAGTGCGTGTTATCGGCCAGAGCTTGCTCCTGTCCCGGATAGGTATTGGCCGGGTAATGCACGAAGGCTTTCTTCGACTCTTCCACCCCTATCGTTTCGTAGAGCGTTTGGGTCATGGCGGTGAGGTCAATGAGCGCGACGTTTTCGGCGCGCGCAACTTGGCGAGCGGCCTCGGGGTAGTCGCCCAAGCTGTTTTCAATCTTGCTATTTGGGCCAAATGAGCGGCGACTGGTAGAAGTTAGAATGACCGGAATGCCACCCCTCTTTTTAGCTTCGGCTACGAACAGCTTCAGACGCTCCGTGTAGGAGTTGTAGGCGCCATCCTGGGGGCCTTTTTCCTTCTGGTCATTGTGCCCAAATTCGATAAACAAATAGTCGCCGGGCTTCATTACGCTCAGTACTTTTTCCAAACGCCGCGAGCCTAGAAAGCTGCCCAGACTCAGGCCCGATTCAGCGTGATTGGCCACGGCTACTCCGGACTTCAAAAAGCGCGGCAGCATCTGTCCCCAGGAGGCCCAAGGCTCCTCTTCCTGATTGACGACGGTGGAGTTGCCGGCCAGGAAAACTGTTACTGCGTTCGGGGCAGGCGTTATTTCCAGAGAATTCAAACAAGTGGCGGCGCCGTTGAACTCCAGCGTGAGCTTATTATCCCAATCAAGCTTGGTCAGCTCCCGCGGTTTCAACGCCACCGAATTGCCCCCCAGAATCTGCCGGCTTTTGAGGTTGATGGTAAACGTGTGCGTGGCAAATTTGCCCGGAGCGGTTTTCGTCTTTTCCAGCAATAAGCGGCGCGATTCGGCCTTTACGGAAGTAGACGACTGGCCCTTAGCGTCGCCCAGCGTAAAGGTCACGTTGTAGTTGCCCTCCGGCAGATCGACGGAGAAATACAAGGGCTTGTCACTGGCTATAAAATCGCTCTTTAATGCGTCTTTTCCGCCTCGGTCAACAGCTTTAACAGTGGTATTGAAATCGAAGCCGTAGCCTTTGTCTGCTGCGTACACAGCAGTCGGTAAAATCTGCTGGTAGCCAGCCGCCGTTTTACCCGATCCGAAATCAAATTTAAAGCTGGTTTTAGCCGGTTGCGCGGCTGCGCTTTTGACTGTGATCAGGCAAACAAGGCAAGCCAGTAAGAGGCGAGTACATTTCATAAGGGCAGTGGCAGCGACAGAAACTTGCCAACGAACTTAAATGTAAACGCCGCCTCGCAGTCAGCTTCCCTGTACTGTAGGGTGTGCTAAATAACGGCGTGCGCAGCGGCACGGCCGGCCACTCGGCCCGAGAAAAGGCAGCCACCGAGGAAAGTGCCCTCCAAAGCACGGTAGCCGTGCATCCCACCGCCACCAAAACCGGCTACCTCACCCGCCGCATACAGGCCACGCACCGGGTTGCCATCTTCATTCAGTACCCGCCCCGAAAGGTCGGTTTCGAGGCCGCCAAGGGTTTTGCGGGTGATGATATGCAGGCGCACCGCAATGAGCGGCCCAGCCGCCGGGTCGAGCAGACGGTGGGGCTTAGCCGTGCGGATAAGTTTGTCCCCCAGATAGTTGCGGGCACCCCTCAGAGCCGTAATCTGGCTGTCTTTGCTGAAGGGATTGTCCAGCTGCCGGTCGCGGGCTCGAATTTCGCGCTCCAGGGAAGCAAGGTCAATGAGCGGCGCCTCTGTTAAAGCGTTCATGCCCTGTACGAGGTCGGCTAAGTTGTCTTTTACTACAAAGTCGGCGCCGTGCTTTTTGAAGGCCTCAACGGGAGCTGGTGCGGCTTTGCCAAAGGCGCGGCCAAGGGTCTGGCGCCAGTCTTTGTTGGTCAGATCGGGGTTTTGCTCCGAGCCGGAAAGAGCGAATTCCTTCCGCAGAATGCGCTGTGTTAGCACAAACCAGCTGTAGTCGTGACCTGTTTGGCGCAGGTGCCGCAGCGTGCCCAGCGAGTCGAAGCCCGGGAACAAGGGCACGGGCAGGCGATTCCCATGCGCATCGAGCCACAGCGAGGAAGGGCCGGGCAGAATGCGGATGCCGTGGTTGGGCCAGATAGGGTTCCAGTTTTGGATGCCTTCCGGGTAGTGCCACATACGGTCCTGGTTGATTAAATGCCCCCAGCGGCGGCGCTGATGCCCAGCATCAGGCCATCGACGTGGGCGGGCACACCCGACAGCATGCTTTTGGGGGGCTCGCCGAGGCGCGCGGGCCAGTTTTGCCGCACCAGCGCATGATTGGCCCCAATACCACCAGAAGTTACGATGACTGCCTGGGCATAAAACGCGAAGTCGCCGACGGCTATGCGAGAGCTTTTCTGCCCGCGCAGCACGTCGCTGGGTTCGAGGATTTCACCCAACACGCCATTCACGACGCCATTTGTTACGATTAACTCTTCTACTCGATGCCGAAATTTGAAGGTGATGAGGCCGCGTTTTACGCCTTCGCGCACGCGGCGCTCAAATGGCGCTACCACACCGGGCCCGGTGCCCCACGTGACGTGGAAGCGCGGCACAGAATTGCCGTGCCCGATAGCGCCGTAACCACCTCGTTCGGCCCAACCCACCACGGGAAAAAAGCGCATACCCTGCTGATAAAGCCAAGAGCGCTTTTCGCCAGCCGCAAACTCAACATAAGCTTCGGCCCAGCGCCGGGGCCACTTGTCCTCGGGGCGGTCGAAGGCAGCGGTGCCAAGCCAGTCATCTAAGGCCAGCGCGTGCGAATCGCGGATGCCGAGGCGGCGCTGTTCAGGCGAGTTGACCAGAAAAATGCCCCCCAGCGACCAGAAAGCTTGTCCACCGAGGCTTTGCTCGGGTTCCTGATCCAGCAGCAGTACTCGCTTATTCGCGTCAGCTAGCTCTGCGGCGGCTACCAGCCCCGCTAGCCCAGCCCCAATCACAATAACATCAGCTTCCATACGCAGAATGGAACAGGTACAAATACTGAAAGTTGACTATCCAGCTTAATTAGGGTGTAGGCTTTTGCGTTTGGAACCATGCATTGTATCGCCGTACGATCTGTGGAATGTCGCGATACCGGTAACGGCGGGATTTTAAATCAGCAACTAATTCTGGGCATTCGCTGAAATAAGTGACGGCGTCCTTGGGAAATTTCCACGCATTAGTATGAGCAAGGCGATCCTGGTTTTCACGATAAATAACAAAGGAGCGTGCGGGGTTTCGACCTAATCCACGCCGCCTTGGTGCCGTAAACAAAGGATATTTCGAGTTTTTTTGAGGGACGATATAGAAATAAACGTTAGGATTGTTGGGCATCGGTGTTGGCCCAGTATCATGCGCACTGTAGTAATAAAGTTGGGCCTCCCCGATTATTAGCTGTTGCAAAAAACCGCGACTTGGCTTAGTACTGCCATTCTGCAAAAAAGGAAAGGAAATATAGCGTATTGTATCCTGGTCTTTAAAGTAAGTGTAGGAAGCAAGCTGATAGCCATCTAGAGTGAGCCGCTGGTTTCCTTGCACCGTTAGAAACTCTACTTGAATCTGTTGCAATAAAGGGTCGGTGGGATAGATGGCCCCCAGCAAGGTGTCGCCTCCTGTGGTGACTACGTAACCTGGCAATGGCTTTTTCTTCTGAGAAAAGGCGCTGATGCTCAAACTTAAGAAGCAAATAAGTAGAACCGGTCCACAGCGCTGACGGAGAGTGTGAGACATAGATGAGGTCTAGATAACATTAGATAACGTGAGCAAGTATCTAATTAATTGTGAATTAGGTAGGCTTATCTAGACCTTAATAGGTAGGATGAAAAGTAATTCGTAAACAGCTTCCATTCGGGTAGGTCACTAGGTACGCATAGTGAACGTTAGCTAGTCAACTCATTATTAAGGAGCAGACTTACGCGTGAGATGCCAGGCGTTGTAGCGTCGCACTATTTGTGGTAGGTCGCGGGCCCGGTACTGACCTGATTGAAGGTCAGCGACCAGGTCGGGAAAATCGGCAAAATAAACAGCCGCATCTTTCGGGAATCTCCATTCATTAACGTCTTCCAGCCGGCTCTTATCCGCGCGATAGATGACGAGGGTGTTGTCGGGATTGTACACTCCACGCTTACTCAACGGGCCGAATGTGGGGTATTTTGCGTTTTTCTGCGGTTTGATGCTAGAAGTTAACGAAGTGCTATTCATCAGGGAGTGGGCATAAGCACTCACCTGCCTGGAAGCAGTCGAATTGCTGGGGCTAGTACTGAGCAAGCCGCCACTGTTAAAGGAGGTCATTTGCTGACCAGAATTGTGAAAGCTGTAATAATATAATTGCGCCTTGCCGGCCACTACCTGCTGTAGGAAACCCCGACAGGGCTTATCGATGCCGCGCTGTGCAAACAGAAGCGAAACGTAGCGTATGGTGTCCAGGTCTGTGTAGTAAGTGTAGGATGCGAGTTGATAGCCATCTAGAAAAAGGCGTTGGTGGCCCTGCATTGGAATAAACTCCACCCGGTATTGCTGCGTGAGCCTACTAGCCGGAACAATTGCCCCCCGCAGCGTGTCGCCGCCAGCCGTAACGACGTAGCCCGGCAATGGCTTTTTCTGAGCAGGCGCACTCAGGCTCAGCCCCAGCAGAAAAGTCAGAAGCAGGGAGAAGCGGTGCCAGTGGAGTAGAAACTGCATAACGGAGTGGAAATGCAAGAGGGAGAAGCCTACTGCTAAGTAAGTAAAGTATAGCTATTCTCCTACGGTTTAGGCTGGCCATTTTGTAGCATTCTTATCTTTTGTAGAAACTAACCATTTTAAGTGAGGCTACGCTGTCGGTAAATTCCTGCGCGGATGCCGAAACTGCTCTATCTTTCGTCCCCTGGCCTGAAGAGTTCTGTGGTTGCGTAAGCCGCTGGCGGAGCTCAATGCAGGCAGCCCTGTTTCCAAATTTTCAGTATGAAGCAACTATCCTATTCAGCGGGCTTTGTGCTCGCATGTTCTCTCTTAAGTGCTTGTCAGATGCAGCAATCGACTGATACCGACGACTCTGGGGCGGTGTGGAAGTCGGAGGCGTACGCCGTGTATCGCGATAGTGTGGTGCAGGGTAAGCACGTAGCGCGGGTCGTTTCACCTACCTCGCTCACCTCAAACTACCAAAGCCCGGCGAATGAGTTTCAGAGCCCGGAAATCAACTTTAAGTTTAGTATAAACGGCAAGGACAACGAGCTGGCGCCGGGCCAAGATCATCGGTTTATTGCGGTGCCGCGGGCGGGCAAAACAGCCCCCGAACTACCGGTCATTGTGTTTGGGCAGCGCTACGTAGACCCCGGTGCAGTGCCAGCCAACTTGTATTTGCCCCCCAACACATCCATGAAGATTCGGCTGGATATGCGGCCGGTGCTGGCGGCGTTTAAGAAGCAAGGCTACTACACCACTTTCAAGGGCGAAAAGATCTATAAGGAAGACTTCAAGAAGGTATTTGTAGCTGGTAATACGGCTCCGCTTAGCTGGGATTTTGACAACCTGGTGAACAAGCCCGAGCTGGAGCTGAAAGACCCCGATGGCAACGGAATTTACGAGACTACACTGACCCTAAATGCCCCCCAGGCCGCCAAAACCACCGCTGGGAAGTGGGAAAAGTCGATTAACACGGATGACTTTCCGCAGTACTCTTCTCAGTATCCGATAACCGATGCGCTGTATAATTTGGCGCTAGAGGAAGCCCGGCGCGCCGTGGAGCCGGACAGTACCTTTCGCACCGGTAAGGAGTGGGCCGGTGTCTGGACCCGCGACATCAGCTACAGCATCATCCTGTCGATGGCCATGCTGCAACCCGAAGTAGCCAAGAGTAGCCTGATGCGCAAGGTGTCGAAGGAGGGGCGTATTATTCAGGATACGGGCACGGGCGGTGCGTATCCGTGCTCCACTGACCGCATGATTTGGGCCACGGCGGCCTGGGAAATCTATAAAGTGACCGGCGACGAGCAATGGCTGCGCACGGTGTATCCTATCATCCAAAAGTCGATTGAGGACGACGTGCAGAACGCTTACAACGCGCAGACGGGCATGGTACGCGGCGAGTCGTCGTTTCTGGATTGGCGGGAGCAGACCTATCCCAAATGGATGCAGCCCGTGGACATTTATGAGTCGGAAACGTTGGGTACGAATGCTGTGCATTACAATGCCAACGTAGTGCTTAGCCAGATGGCCCAAATCCTCGGTGAGGCGGCCGTAGCCAGCAAGCACCAGCAGCTGGCCCAACAAATTAAGCAGGGTATAAATAAGCACCTGTGGCAGCCTGAAAAAGGATATTACGGCCAGTTTCTGTACGGGCGTACCTACAAAATATTGTCGCCACGGGCTGAGGCCTTGGGCGAGGCGCTCACCGTACTTTTTGGTATTGCGGAAGGCGAGCGTGCGGAGCAAGTGGTGCAAAAAACACCCACCACACCCTACGGCATCAGTTGCATTTACCCGCAGATACCCGGCATTCCGCCTTACCACAATAACGGCGTGTGGCCTTTTGTGCAAAGCTATTGGGCCTTGGCTGCGGCTAAAGTCGGCAACGACGCCTCCCTGACGGAAAGCATTGCCGCCATTTACCGCCCCGCCGCTTTGTTCTTGACTAATAAGGAAAACTTCGTGGCTGAAAACGGCGATTTCGCCGGCACCCAAATCAACTCCAGCAATATGCTTTGGAGCCTATCTGGTAGCCTCAGCCTCGTGTACAAGGTGCTGTTTGGAATGGATTTTCAGGCCGATAAGCTCGTGCTGCGGCCGTTTGTACCAAAGGCATTTGCCGGACCGCGTAAGCTTTCAAACTTCAAGTATCGCGGTGCGGTGCTGGACCTAGAAATGGAAGGCTACGGCAATGAAATAACGACCATCACAATGGATGACAAGCCATTGGCCAAAGCTACCATCCCTGCCACGCTTATTGGCCGCCATAAGGTGCGGATTCTCTTAGCCGGAAAAGCCCCCCAGAAAGCCCCCGTGACTCAGGTAGCGAACCGATTCTCACCGGCAGCGCCCGAAGTAACTTTTGCGAACAACCGCCTTACCTGGAATAAGCAGGAAGGCGTAAGAAGCTACCGCATTCTGAGAAATGGCCAGGCAATAGCCACGACCACCGCCTTAGAATCGCCTGCCGATGCTACTGTGTACGCTGAGTATCAGGTGATAGCCGTAGACGCGGCAGGGCTCGAATCGTTTGCCAGCGAGCCGCTGGTGGTAAATGGCGAGAAGTTCAGCCAGCTCTATCAATTGGAGGCTGTTGCGCCGAAGGCGACATTGCCGTACAAGGGATTCACTGGCCAAGGCTTCGTGGAAATCAGTAAGACGAAAAACAAGACGCTGCCTATTCGCGTGACGGTGCCGGCAGCAGGTCTGTATGCTGTTGATTTTCGCTATGCTAATGGCAACGGACCCATCAATACGGAGAATAAATGCGCTATTCGCACCCTGCGCAACGGTCAGCAACAGCTAGGAACTATTGTAATGCCTCAGCGCGGCGTAGCCGAGTGGTCGAACTGGGGCTTCTCCAACTCGGTGCTGGTTCGTTTGGAAAATGGCCCCCAAACATTGACTTTGGCCTTTGAGCCCGCCAATGAGAATATGAATGGCGCAGTGAACCAAGCTATGCTGGACTATGTGCGCCTGACGCGAGTACAGTAATGGCAACTGCGGCAAATGACAGTAAAGACTGAATCCATGAGGCGGTCATGCAGAGCGAAGCATCTCGCGTGCGGTCGTTAGATTACTACCGCAACATCATCGCGCGAGATGCTTCGCTCTGCATGACCGTCGTTTTGAAGTGAGCTGCCGCCATACCTCTTAAAAAGGGCGTTTGGTTCGTCGGTAAAATGTTGGAAATTGCCACTCCTACTTCCCACCCTATACTTTTTGCTCTTACACCATTTCTTATGATGACTGAACAACTAACCACACTGCGAGCCGGCGTACTTCACGGCGACGAAATTCAGGCCCTTTTCCGTCATGCGAAGGCTAATGCCTATGCTATGCCGGCCGTGAACGTGACGGGCACCAACACGGTGAACGCCGTATTGGAAGCAGCCAAGGCGGTGAATTCGCCGGTTATGATTCAGTTCTCAAACGGTGGCGCGCAGTTTTTTGCTGGTAAGTCAATTCCGAATGGTGACCAGCGCGCCAGCATCGCAGGCGCCATTTCGGGCGCTCAGCACGTGCACCTGATGGCTGAGCTGTACGATGTGCCCGTTGTTCTGCACACCGACCACGCGGCCAAGAAATTGCTGCCTTGGATTGATGGTTTGTTGGCAGCCGGTGAGAAGCATTTCGCCCAATATGGCCAGCCACTGTACAGCTCCCACATGCTCGATTTGTCGGAGGAGCCGATTGAAGAGAACATCGAAATCTGCAAGCGCTATCTGGAGCGCATGAGCAAGATCGGGATGACCCTGGAAATCGAGCTAGGCGTAACTGGTGGCGAGGAAGACGGCGTGGACAACTCCGACGTCGATAGCTCTAAGCTGTATACTCAGCCTGAAGAGGTTGCCTACGCCTATGAGCAGCTGAGCGCCATCAGCCCCCGCTTTACTATCGCGGCGGCCTTTGGCAACGTGCACGGCGTGTACAAGCCCGGCAACGTGAAGTTGCAGCCGAAAATCCTGCACAACTCGCAGGAGTTTCTACGTAGCAAGCACAGCATCACGGAGGCACTGCCCATTGACTTTGTGTTCCACGGCGGCTCGGGTTCTAGCCAAGAAGAAATCCGCGAAGCCATTAGCTACGGTGCCATCAAGATGAACATTGACACTGATTTGCAGTGGGCATTGTGGGAAGGCATCAAAGACTACTACCAGAAGAACGAAGGCTATCTACAAGGCCAAATCGGTAACCCTGACGGCGCCGATTCGCCGAACAAAAAGTATTACGACCCACGTGTGTGGCTGCGCAAAGGCGAAGAGACTTTCGTGGCGCGCTTGAAGCAGGCATTCGAAGACTTGAACGCCGTAAACCGTCGTCCCTAGTCACGCTAATTTGAATTGATTTCACTAAAAAAGCCCCCCAGAAACATTTCTGGGGGCTTTTTTGGCTTTGTATAGTTATAACGTCTTTGTGAAGCTCACCCGGATCTTAACCTGAAAATCGGATATTACTTTGAAGGTTTCTTTTAGCGTAACCTGCTCTACTTGGGTGAGTGTGCGCGGGTCGAGATAGTTGGTGGGAGGGGTGCGGTCGTTGATGATTTGCTGGGCCTGCTTCTTGAGCCGGATGCCCATCAGGTAATAATAGGCGTGCAAAAGCTCTTGGTATTCTTTGTCGGTAAACACGTTTTGCTCATTGAGCAAGGCCATTCGCTCACCAGTATTGGTGGTGAAAATCTGCTGGCGCAGGGCGTACACGCGCACCAGATCAACAATGGGCGTCATGGTTTTTTTTAAGTCGAAAACCTGCTGCGAGCCTTGCGTGAAGGTGCGGATGTTGCGGAAAAACGTGAGCGGCGGCTCGTATTGCAGAGCGTTATTGGCCATGTAATACAGGAAGCGGTCGAGGCGGCCTTGCAACTCGGCGCGCAGATGATCTTGCAGTTCCGTTACCAAGCTTTCCTCGCCGTAGAGGTAGCGACAGTCGAAAAAGCTGGAAAACTTCATCACCGTTTCCTGGTTCGCCTCCGTCATCCAGGCTGTGTAGTTTCGTTTCCAGTGCGAAAGCGAATGCGTCCATTTCGGGTTCATGGCCATCAGGCCACCTTCGCAAAAGGAGAAACCGATGTTGTTGAGCCGCTCCGAAACGATGCGTGCAAACTCCAGAAAATATGCGCGTACCGCTTCGCGCTGCTCGTTGGCTTTGTCTTCGTAAATGATGGCGTTATCCTGGTCCGTGAGCAGAGTTTGCTCTTTGCGGCCCTCGCTGCCCAGCACGATAAACGCAAACTTGGCGGGCGGCGGCCCTTGCTCCTGAATTACTCCCTCGATGACTTTGAGAGCAATCGTATCAGAAACGCTGGAAATAATTTGGTTGACGATTTCGGGCTTCACCCCGCGGTCCAGTAGCTGGTACACCATGTTGGGCACCTGCTCCCAGCGCCGCTTCAACTCCCGCACCGACAGCGTTTGCTTGACGGCCTGAATGAACACAAACGGCGACTGTGCCTGGTCGCTGAGTAGCTTGTTGCGGCTGATAAACCCGATGTATTCGTCGGCCTTTTTCACCAACAAATACCGGGTTTTAGTCCTGAACATCCGCAGCACAGCCTCATAAACAAATGCTTGACTATCAATGTCCACCACGGGCGCATCCATGATTGTGGCCACCGGCTGATTCGCGTCGAGCAAGCCAGCTACCACCTTGTCGCGCAGGGTTATATCCGTCACGTAGCCTGTAATGGAAGCGTTAGGCTCGTCGTTGGTAATGAAGTAGCAACTGGTGCGCGCGGCGGCCATGCGGCGGGCCACTTCATGAATGGGCGTGCTGCCGGGGCAGGCCATAACATCGCGCAGCTCCACGGTTTCGAGGCGGCGCGAATACAGCTGATCAGAGGCTATGTAATTTTGCCCCCCAGCCTTATGATCGGGCCGCAAAAAGTGGGCATACTCGGGGTTGAGCATTTGCTGCCCGTAGCGGTGCGTGAAGTATTGAAAGAAGTCTTCGTACGCCTGGCACAGAGCCCGAAAGTCGCGCCGATGCAGAAAATAAACGCGCGTGCCTTTGCGGGCTATGACGGTGCGCAACGACCGTTTTTTGTTCAGCAACACTGATACACCGCCGTAGCAGGAGCCCGGGGGCTAATTTCGATCAGGCGTTTGTTCTGCTGGCTATCGTAAAAAAACGTCTCGTATTCGCCCTCCACAATAAGGTCGATTCCGCGTAACTTCGACACATCCTGCAGATAAATAACTGCTTCCTTCGGGTGCGTTACTTCCTGCAGCAACTCCGCTACTTCCTCCAGCACATCGACGGGAAGGCGGTTGAAAGGCGTTGCCGTTTTGAGAAATTCCAGGCGGTCGTTCATGTCAGAAGAGAAGGAGCAGAGCCACTAGGGCAGCGAGGGCCAGAACTACGATAAAATGCGTCAGAGATGGGCGCCACCGCCGCGAAACGGTTTTCCCGGGTTCACCAAGGGGGCGTTGGGCCATTATTATTTGTTCGTTGATGTCGCCACGCTGCCACAGGGCAAAAAAGCAGCGAGTGGTGGCGTACGCATCGGTTAGTGCGTCGTGCTCGCGCGCCATTGGCTCCCCAAAAAGCCGCTGGTGCAGCTCATTTAGCCGCAGCCCGCGTTTTGGTTGAGTCGAATACTGGAGAAAGCGAGCGGAGGTCAGCATGGTGCAAAACGTGGGCAGCTCACTCACCGGATTATCCAGGCCGGCGCGATAAAAGCCCACGCCCATCATATGATAATCGAGCTGCATAAAATGCGCCACCACTAGCGGCTGATACTGAAGTAGATCGTCGTACAAACGGCGCATTACCTCGTGCCGCGGCTTGCCATGCTCACGCAAAAATTCCGGCGTTATGCCGTGAATAGTGGCGGAGGCTGGGCTCATGTCGTAGTCGCTAGAGAGGATGTAATGATTCTCAGCCTTCACTTCCTGTCCATCGCGCGTGTACACCACCCACGCCAGCTGGGCGATATGGGGCCAGTTGTCACGGCTCGAATACGGCTTGTTCCAGTCCTGCGGGATGCCGGAAGTTTCCGTATCAACGAAAAGCAGATATTCTCTCACGCGGCCCTGCTTTAGGTGTGCTTGTTCAACGATGGCTACCGCTGGGGGGCAAATTTACATCCTAACGCTTGCCCGAATGCAGTGACGATTCCCGAATAAATAATTGTGGCTGAAGAACCACTTGGCGCTGATAAAAGGGCGTGCCTTTGGCCTCCACCAGTTCCATAAATAAGCGCACCGTGGCCTGCCCCATTTCCTCGCAGCGCTGATCTACGGAAGTCAGCATGGGCTCGGTGATGGCCGTGAACCCTTCGTTGCTGAAGCCTGCCAGCGCAATATCCTCGGGCACGCGAATGCCCCGGCTTTTGAGTAGCTGAAGCGCCCCCAGAATAGCGGAGTCGCCGGCGGCAAAAACACCATCCGGCGGGTTCGGCAATGTCAGCAGTTGCTTCATGCCTTCCGTGCCCTGCTCTAGGGTCATGTCGGAATAGATAATCATATCCTCATCCAGCGGCAAGTCAAAGCTGCGTAGCGCATCGACGTATCCCTGACGACGATTTTTGTAAATATTCAGGTGTTGCGGCCCTGCAAAGTGCGCCACTCGGCGGCAGCCCTGCTCCAAGAGGTGCTTAGTAGTTTGAAAGGCGCCTTCCCGGTCATTGAGCACCACGGCGTTTACGTTGTCGCCTTCCAGAATGCGGTCAAAGAACACCAAGGGAATACCCCGTTTCCGCACCTTTTCGAAGTGCTTGAAATCGCGCGTATTACGGGATAACGAAACCAAAATACCCGCTACTTGCGCGTTAAGCAAGGTTTCGATGTTCTTGCGCTCGTTGGCTACATCCTCGTTCGACTGGCAAAAAATTACGCTAAAGCCTGCCTTGCGGGCCGCCGTTTCGATGCCATGTACCACCGAGGGAAAAAAGCGCCCTTCAATGTAGGGCACAATTACGCCAATAAGCTTGCTCTTGCCCTTGCGCAACGCCGCCGCCATCTGATTGGGCTGATAGTTAAGCTTTTTGGCCAGCTTTAGTACCTTCTGCTTAGTGGCCGGCCCAATGCTGTAGTGGTCACTGAGGGCACGAGAAACCGTGGTCATGGAAACGCCTAGCTCCTTGGCTAAATCGGCCATAGAAACTGGGCTGTCAGGCACTTCCTCCTTCTTGGGTTTGCGTGGGTTCATAATTCGTATTCGTGATACTCCGTGGGGTAGTGCCCGCCCTAGCTCGTTCAGTTGCTTCCTCTGTCAACAAAGAGTCACAATGAATCTGCACAATTTTACTTATTTAAGCATAGATTACACAATCGTTAATGTAAATCAGATGCTCCTATGAAAAAACTTGTATACCTGAGCCTTCTGCTGCTAGTCGCTCAGTGGGCGCAGGCGCAGGCAAGCAAAGACCGAATCCCGGCCCACGATCCAGTGATGATTCGGCAAGATGGCACGTATTATATGTTCTGCACGGGGCCAGGTATTGCAATATGGTCATCGAAAGATAGGCAACAATGGCAGCGTGAGAAGCCCGTGTTCAGTGAGGCTCCAAGCTGGGCTGTAAAAGCCGTGCCGGGGTTTAAGAATAACCACATTTGGGCCCCAGATATTTCCTTTCAAAATGGGCAGTATTACCTCTATTATTCGATCTCAGCCTTTGGGAAAAACACTTCTTGCATTGGCTTAGCGACGAATAAAACCTTGAATCCGGCGTCGCCTGATTATAAGTGGGTTGACAAAGGCAAAGTTATTCAGTCGGTGCCGGGCCGGGATATGTGGAATGCCATTGACCCCAATCTGGCGCGCGATGCGGCCGGTACGCCCTGGCTTAGCTTCGGCTCGTTCTGGAATGGAATTAAGCTGGTAAAGCTCCGTGATGATCTGTCGGCTCCTGCCCAACCCGAGCAATGGCGCACCATTGCCAGCCGGCCCCGCAATGCCCAACTTACCGACTCCATGCCCGGCGACGCGGCCATTGAAGCACCCTTTATCTTCAAGAAAGGGTCTTATTATTACCTGTTTACGTCATTTGACTACTGCTGCCGTGGGCCGCAAAGCACGTATAAAATGGTGGTTGGCCGTGCCAAAGAAATTACTGGCCCTTACACTGATAAAGCCGGCGTGGGCTTGGAGCAGGGTGGCGGCACCCTGGTGATGGAAGGCAACAAGGACTGGTACGGCGTCGGTCATAATTCCGTATACACCTTTGATAACCAAGATTATCTGGTTTTTCACGGGTATGATGCGGCCGACAAGGGGCGGGCTAAGTTGCGGATGGAAAAGTTAGTCTGGGATAAGGATGGCTGGCCAGTACCGGGGCAGAAGTAAGTGGTGGGCAAAAGCGCTATTTTGCCTACTTTGCACAAACGATTGTGAAATAATGTTGTCGAATCGGTGCCAATAGTTGATTTATCCGATTCTTACCTTGAATTTGTCCGACTAGACAACATGATGAAGAAAGGTTGTTGCCCGTCTCATAATGAGGGGCACGAAGCAAATTTTACTTCGTTTCTCCGAACCCGTTTTTTATAGTTCGTTTTGCTGAATTAACACGTAGACAGAATGTATGCTGGGGGCATTTATCTTCAGCCGCTCAGAAAGACTGACATCTAAGTTTTAAAACCATCTTTCGCATGAACCCATTAGTAGCTATCCGCCAGTTTGACCAAAGCATCTGGCTCGACTTCATTCGGCGTAAAATTCTCATCAACGGTGAGTTACAGCGTCGCATTACCGACGAAGCCCTGCGCGGCGTCACGTCTAATCCGGCCATTTTTGAGAAAGCCATCGGGGGCAGCGACGACTACGATGCGGCTATTGAAAGCCTGGCTTTGCAGAATAAATCGGCAGATGAGATCTACACCGAGTTGGCCATTGCTGACGTCCAGCACGCCTGCGACCTGTTCCGTCCGGTTTATGATAGCCACGATAATGCCGGCGACGGCTACGTGAGCTTAGAAGTATCGCCGGCCTTAGTGAACGATACGGAAGGCACAATCGAGGAGGGTATACGCTTCTGGAAAGCCGTAGACCGCCCCAATGTGATGATCAAAGTACCGGCAACATTGGAGGGACTACCCGCCATTCGTCGGCTTATTGCTGAGGGAATCAATGTGAATGTGACGTTGATTTTTGGTCTGGAACGCTACAAGCTGGTAGCTGATGCCTACTTATCAGGCTTAGAAGACCGCGTAAAAGCTGGCCAGCCCATCGACAAAATTGCCTCCGTAGCTAGCTTCTTCCTCAGCCGTATTGATGTGCTGATTGACCCAATGCTGGAAAAGATTGCGGCTGAAGGCGGCGAGAAAGGCGAGTTGGCGCAGTCGATGGTAGGCGAAGTGGCGTTGGCCAGTGCCAAACAGGCCTACCAAATCTACAAGGAGATATTTGTGGGTCCTCGGTGGGAAGCTTTGCAAGCCAAGGGCGCCAATACGCAGCGTTTGTTGTGGGCCAGCACCGGCAATAAAAACCCGAAGTACGACGACCTAAAGTACATCACCAACCTCATTGGGCCGCGCACGGTGAACACAGTGCCGGTGGAGACGCTGGATATTTTCCGCGAGAAAGGTCAGCCCGCTGACCATCTGGAAGAAGGCCTGGAGAAAGCTCAGGAAGTGCTTCGTCGCTTACCGGAACTGGGGCTAAACTTGGAGGAGTTGACCAACCATCTAGAGGTTGATGGCGCCAAGAAATTCAACGAGCCCTTTGGCAAGCTGATGGAGTCGTTAGAGAAGAAACGGCAGAAAGCCTTGGGCATCACGGTGGCTCCGGCCACGATGCAGCTAGGCGATTTCCAAGCGGCTATCGACGCTAAAACTCAGGAGTTCAACGCCAAAAACTTCACCGAAGGCTTCTGGCAAAAGGATGCCACCCTTTGGACCCAAGATGCGGAGGCCCAGCAGAGCGTTCGCAGCTTTATGGGTTGGTTGCGCGTGGCCGAAACAATGGTAAAGGCAGTGCCCGAGATCGAACAGTTTGTGCACGAGGTGAAGGCCGCCGGCTTCAAGCACGTGGTCGTAATGGGTATGGGTGGCAGCACGATGGCACCTATTGTATTTAAGGAGTCATTCCCGATGGGCGAAAACGGCCTGCCCATTTCGGTACTGGACACTACTGATCCCGGCACGGTAAAGCAGATCGAAGAATCCGTTCCGCTGGCTGACACGCTGTTTATCGTAGCCAGCAAATCGGGCACGACGGCTGAGCCGCTGGCGTTTGGCGACTATTTCTACGACCGCGTCAAGCAAATTAAAGGAGATAAGGCGGGCGAAAACTTCGTAGCTATTACTGACCCCGGCTCCAAGTTCGTGACCTCGGCTACGGAGCAGGGCTACCGGCGTATTTTCCTCAACTTCCCGGAGGTTGGGGGGCGTTTTTCGGCCTTAACTTACTTTGGTCTGGTGCCCGCTGCACTGCACGGCATAAGCATTGGCGAACTGCTGGCGCGGGCCATCGGAATGATGCGGGCCTGCGGCGCTTACGGCGCTGGGGGGCAAAATCCGGGCTTGGAACTGGGTACGGCCCTAGGCGTGCTAGCTGAGCAAGGCCGCGACAAGCTCACGCTGGTGGTGCCAGCCTCGTTAAGCGACTTGGGCTTGTGGCTGGAGCAACTGTTGGCGGAAAGCACCGGCAAAGAAGGCAAGGGCATTTTGCCCGTAGCCGGTGAGCCGCTCGGTGAGCCAAGCCTGTACGGCCATGACCGCGTGTTTGTGTACGTGGGCTATGAAAATGAAGCTGATGAAGCCAACCAAACCAAGCTGCAACAGTTAGCGCAAGACGGTCACCCGGTTATCACAATTCTGATGAAGGATGCGCTGGATCTGGGCGCTGAATTCTATCGTTGGGAAGTAGCAACGGCCGTAGCCAGTGCCGTGTTTGGCATCAATCCGTTTGACCAGCCCAATGTGCAGGCCGCCAAAACTGCTACTGATCGTTTGATGAAAGTGGTAGAGCAGGACGGGCAGATTCCGCAGAAAGAGGCGCCAAAAGTGACCGAAAACGGTGTAGCGTACTATACCGCCGTAAGTGGCAATGACGCCGCCGAAGTGCTCCAAAACTTCTTCGCACAGGCAAAGCCCGGCGACTTCCTAAACGTGCAGGCTTACCTCACGGAATCGCCGGCGATGAATGAGAGCTTGCAGCAGCTGCGGGCTCAGGTGCAGGAGCAACTGCACATCGCTACTACGTCGGGGTATGGACCGCGCTTTCTGCACTCTACGGGGCAGTATCACAAGGGTGGACCCAATACGGGC
Organism: Hymenobacter radiodurans; assembly: GCF_004355185.1. Lineage (NCBI taxonomy): Bacteria > Pseudomonadati > Bacteroidota > Cytophagia > Cytophagales > Hymenobacteraceae > Hymenobacter > Hymenobacter radiodurans. Next base: position 3,065,095 of record NZ_CP037922.1, on the reverse strand, counting down.
CTGTTTGTGCAATTCACCGTCGATCATCCGCAAGATTTGCCGTTGCCGGGCCGCTCGTACACGTTTGGCACGTTCAAGAATGCCCAAGCTCAGGGCGACTTAGAAGCGTTGCAGCAAAACGATCGGCGCACCTTGCGCGTGCATTTGGGCCCCGATGCTGAACAAGGAATAAAAACCATGTTGGCAGCGCTGGCTACCGCGTCGCTCAGCGTACAAGAAGCGTAGGTAATACAACCAATGGTCTGCTCACCTAATGGGCAGGCCATTGGCCTTTACGCATTAGTCATAGTCTTCTTAATCCCATCTAGATGAGAATAAACCTAACAGTTGCGGCAGCTTGTCTTGGGCTATCTGCTTTTTTTTCAGCTTCTGCACAATCGATTGTGAAACCTGAGCTGAACCCGCCAGGGGGCAATCCTATCATTAAAAACAAGTATACCGCCGACCCGGCCGCGCTGGTTTACAAGGACAAAGTGTACATCTACGCTGGCCACGATGAGGCGCCGCCCAAGCAGGAACGCTACGTGATGAACGAGTGGCTTTGCTTCTCGTCGTCGGATATGGTGAACTGGACGGAGCATCCGGTGCCGCTGGCTGCCAAAGATTTTGCCTGGGCAAAAGGCGATTCTTGGGCTTCGCAGGTGGTAGAGCGCAACGGCAAATTTTACTGGTACGTGGCCGTGGAGCATGGCACCATCAAAGGAAAAGCCATCGGGGTGGCCGTAGCCGACAATCCGCTGGGACCGTTCAAAGATGCGCGCGGCTCAGCCTTGATTACCAATGATATGACCACCAAAGCCACGATAAGTTGGGACGATATTGACCCTACTGTCTGGATCGACGAAAAAGGTCAGGCATACTTGTTTTGGGGAAATACGGCTTGCTACTACGCCAAGCTAAAGCCCAATATGACGGAGCTGGATGGTCCCATCCAAACCATAGACCTGCCTAAATTCACTGAAGCGCCCTGGATTCATAAGCGCGGCGACTGGTACTACTTATCGTACGCGTCGGGCTTCCCGGAGAAAATCGTGTATGCCATGAGCAAGAAGATAGAAGGGCCGTGGGAGTACAAAGGTATTTTGAACGAAATAGCGGGCAATTCTAACACTAACCACCAAGCTATCATCGATTTCAAAGGGCAGTCGTACTTCATCTACCACAACGGCGCTCTCCAAACGGATGGAGGCAGCTTCCGCCGTTCCGTCTGCATCGATAACCTTTACTACAACAAGGACGGCACGATGAAACGCGTGGTGATGACAACCGAAGGTGTGAAGCCAGCTAAATAACCGAGCCGTATTAATCAACAGAAAGGGGCCGACTGCATGCAGTCGGCCCCTTTCTGTTGATTGAACGGACGTTAATCCTACTTTGATTTCTGCTTGGCAGAAACTCGATACAACCCAGCACCGTGACGCCGAATGTGGGGGGCAAATGTGCCGGTGAACGTGCCTACTTCTTTGCCCGTCCACATATTGCGAATAGTGCAAGCGGAGTTGAAACCCAGTTGTTGCAAGGCTACTTCTACCTGCGCTGAGTCGGGAGGCACCGGCTTAAATGGGTTCTTGGTAAACACCAGAAACTGCACCGTGCCGCCCGTATTCTGCGAAGCGCCCGCGTTGTCCAGCCCGACGGTGGCGGTGAAGCGAGTGAAGCCGGGGGGCAAATCGTACTCAATCATGGAATTGGAATGGGTGCCGATGCCGTCGGTGTATTTTTTGCCCCCCACCAGCAGGTCAGCGCCCGACACGCTTTTGTTGGCCGTCACCTGGCCCCAGCCAGCGGAGGCTTGCTTCCAAGGTAAACTACTCAGTGCAACGCTTTTTTTTCCGTCGGATAGGGTAGGAGCCAGCCAATCGGCGTGATCCCAGGCAATATCATCGCCGCCGTTGCGCACATTCAGATACAGCTTTTTTGCCCCCCGAATGTCGATATCTACGGATTTGCTATGCCCCGGCGTTTGACGCGTAATTAGGCCGCTCGACCAGGCAGCTTCTTTCTCCGTTGCAAGCTCCTGATCCTGAGCATTGAACAGCGCCAGGTATTTGTCGCCGGTTTTGGGGTCGTCGGCTACCCAGGCGATAAGGTCGTTTTGGCGGAAAAGCTGCCGGTTGTTGGTGCTTGTGCTATGCATGGCCAGCACTTCTTTATTCGTCAGCAAAGCCAGAGTAAAAGCGTCGTTGCTGGGTAAATCGCCCCCAAACATCAGCGGCGAACGGAAGATGGACCACAGCGACATGAGCGTGTATTGCTCGTCATTGGTGAAGCGCGACATGCGGTCGTCGCCCCGTTCTGCCCGAATTCCAATGCGGCCCAGCGGCAGCATATCCGCGTCGGGCCAGGCGCCCGGCATGCTGTATGGCGCCCAGCGGTTGCAGACCTCAAAGTGCTCCTTCAGCTGTTCCCAACTATCCCAAAAGTCGCCCACGGTGCGCCACATATTGGCGTGCTGCTGCACGTGCTTGGCTTGCGCAATGGGCGTTTCGCCTGGCGACGTGCTCAGCACAATCGGCCGGCCCGTCAGGTCGATGGCTTTGCGAATCATCTCAACTTCCGGCGCGTGGTAGGGCGAAGAAAGGTCATCGACTTTCACGAAATCCACGCCCCAATCGGCGTACATTTTAAACAGCGAGTTGTAGTACTCCTGCGCGCCCGGCCGCCCGGCGACTACCGTGTACATATCGCGCAGCCACCCCGCCTGACCTTCCTTTGAGTAGATATCAGCTGCCGTTGCCTTACTCCCCAAAATGGGCAGTTTCCGGTTGACGGCCACCACGGGTACGCCGCGCATGATGTGAATCCCAAATTTTAGCCCCTTACCGTGCATGTAGTCAGCCAGCGGCTTAAATCCTTGCCCATTCGCCGCTGACGGAAACCGATTGACCGCCGGCACAAAGCGTCCGTATTGGTCGATGTTCCAGTCAGGATTCTTCTCGTTGTAGCCGTGGGCTGTATCGTTTCCCACGTACCAGCGAATATCCACCACTACATATTCCCAGCCGCTGGCCTTAAGGTACTTAGCCATATAATCGGCGTTCGCTTTCACCTCGACTTCGGTTACGGTAGGGCCGTAGCAGTCCCAGCTATTCCAGCCCCTTGGCGGAGTTAGCGCCCACTGATGAAAAGCTGGCTTGGGGGGCATTTTTTGCGCTTGAACAGACAGTCCCACGGCCAAAGCAGGAAGCAGAAGCTTAGCTAAGTGTTTCATAAGGTAGGGCTTGAATAAGCGACCAGGGCAAAAAATGGGTGGAAAAAAGAACCTCTCGCTTCCTTTCTCCACCCATCAATTATTGATTGATAAAACGCTTATCGCTTACCAGGGACGCGCAAAACTGTGAAGGAATTGGGCGCCAAGGTGTAGCTGATAGTCGAAGACTTTACCGTGAATTTTTCCTCTTTTGGAGCAATGTTCATGGGTTGTTCAATGCTGTTTACTGCATTCAAATCATTGCTGGCTAATACAATAGCTTTGCCCGACTTGCCCAATTTCTTCGCGCCTGCTAAGTTCAGGGTTACAGTGCGGGGCTGGGGCGAGTAATTCACCAGTTTCACCACTACCTCACCGACTTTATCATCGGCTACGGCGCTGGCGAAGAGGTTATCCTGGCCGTTTTTGGCGTTGTTGCCGAGCTGCACGGGCAGCATGGTGGTGCCGGGATTGGTAGCGAACAGCTTCTGCACGTAGTAGTTAGGCGTGCCGTATGCTTTCAGGTTGTCAAACCAGATAAGGTCCGGCGTCCACTGCCAGGCATCTACGTGGGCAAATAAAGGAGCATAGGAGGCCATAGTCACCACGTCGGCATTGCGCTCCAAGCCCGTCATAAAGGCGGCTTCCGAGATGGCACAATCCCAGTTGTTCTTGTTATCGGGGCTGCCGATAGCTACGCTTTGCGCGGCGTACTCGCCTGCGAAGATTTTCGGACCGGTGCGGGGATAGTTATCGTAGCGGCCTACGTTCTCGCGAAACCACTCGGGCTTCGCGTAGTAGTGCTCGTCAATCAGCTCGGCCTTCAGCTCCCGCAACTTTGCGCTGGCCTTATCAAATAGCTCACCGCCCGGCGAAGGACCCGCGCTGCTCACGATGTTCATATTCGGGTACTTCGCCTTCACGGCTTTGGCAAACGGCTCGTAGCGCTCCAAATACTGCGGCCCCCACTGCTCGTTCCCAATGCCGATGTACTTTAGATTGAAAGGGGCCGGATGCCCCATTGCCACCCGCTTTGCCCCCAAGTGCTGGTCGCGGGGCCGTTGGCAAACTCAATCAGGTCCAGCGCATCCTGGATGAAGGTGTCGAGCGTCGGCTCATCGTCGGCGTGGTCGTGGGCGGGGGCGCTGGGGCCACCGGCGGCGGTAATAGGGGCCAATTCAGCGGAGTTGAATTGGCATGCCATACCTACGTTCAAAATCGGCAGCGGCTCTGCGCCCAAGTCCTCCGAGAGTTGGAAATACTCGAAAAAGCCCAGCCCAAACGACTGATAATAATCCGGCGTGAAGCGGTGCTTAAACTCCGTATTCCAACGGTTGATAATGGGGGAGCGGGAAGCCACGTCACCAATTGTTTCCTTCCACTGGTACCGGTTGTCGAGCGTAACGCCCTCTACAATGCAGCCGCCGGGAAAGCGCAGAAAGCCGGGGTTCATATCTTTTAGCAGCTGCACTAGGTCGGCGCGCATGCCATTCTCACGCTTCATCCAGGTATCCTTCGGGAACAACGAAACCACGTCTAGGTCGACGGTGCCGGTGCCATCTATGGTCAGCTTGAGGCGCGCTCTGGCTGCCGTAGCTGACGGCTTCAGTACGACACTGTACTTTTTCCACTCGTTCGTGAGGCCAGTGATTTTGGTTTGGGCCAAAACTTTACCCGAGGCAGGCGCTTCAGGACCTCCGCCCTGAGGGCGAGCAGGCTCTTCAATCGTCACATTTAGCCCCCCAATGTTGCCGGGGCCACGGCGGGCATACACCGAAAATGTGTACTCGGCACCTTCCTTCACGCCCATTCCCCGAAAGCCCTCGTTCACGAAGCCCGCGTCGGGGCTGGCGGTGGTGGCGGTCAGGCGAAGGAAGTGGCTGTTTTTTTCGCTGATGGGCTGCTGGCTGGAAACCGTATAGGTGGAGAGGGCCGAGGCACCTTTGATGCCTTTCCAGCCGATCAGGCGGTCATCGGTTTCAAACGACTTATTCTTAACAAGTTCCGGATAAAGACCACCATCGGCGCCGAAGTTGATATCCTCGAAAAACAAGCCGTACATGGTTTTGGCAACCGGAGCACCGGGCTTGTTTACCTGCACTGTAATGGTACTGGGCGCGTTGGCCGTCTGGGCTTGTACTGAGTTGCTAATCAGCGCGCCAGCTAAACTTAAGCTCAACACAATCGATTGTGCTTTATGGGAAATAAAATGGGTTTCCATAAGTACGTTTTTAGGTGGGAAGTAGCCTCGTGAATTCATTAACTCCAATCATTTAAAAAAGCCCCCAGGGGATAACTGGGGGGCTTTTTTTGATTACCAGTAAACCGTGTAAAGCGTGGTGATTAGAACAAAGACCACGATAGAGCCAATGGCAAAGCTGCGGTTAGTCTTGAACATAGTCCGGTCAATTTCCAGCCCATTGGTTTTTACACCCATGCTGTTCTCAATCAGGCTAATGATTATCATCATCAGTACACAGACAATGAACACAATGCCCATGCGGTCGAGGAAGGGAATCTCGTAGACGCCCGTAGCGCTTGGAACAGCGAAGCCGATAGGAGCCAGGAACGACAGGTCCATCATGTTCGGCAGGAACTTAAGCAGAACCGATAGCAGGAAGCCGCCGATGGTAGCAAACAGAGCTGCCGTGGAGGTCGTTTTCTTCCAGAAGAAGCCTAGAATAAACATGGCGAAAATACCCGGCGACACGAAGCCCGTATATTCTTGGATGTACTGGAAGCCGCCTTTCTTATCAATACCGAGGAAAGGCGCGATGAGTACGCCCAAAATCATGGCTACTACTACCGAGATTTTGCCCACGCGTACCAGTTGCTTCTCGGAGGCACCCTCATTGAACACTTTCTTGTACACGTCGAGAGTAAAGATGGTGGCAATACTGTTGGCTTTGCCGGCCAGCGAGGCTACCACCGCCGCCGTAAGTGCGGCAAACGACAAGCCTTTCAGGCCCACGGGCAGAATGTTGAGCAGTACCGGATAGGCCCGGTCGGGGTTAAGCTCGCCGTCCTGCATCATCTCAGCACCGAATACATCGGCCTTAAACAAGACGTACGCCGCAATACCTGGCAACACTACAATTACGGGCATCAACATCTTTAGGAAGGCAGCGAATAGCAAACCAGCGCGAGCTGTGGGCAGATCGGCACCGAGGGCGCGCTGGGTGATGTACTGGTTGCAACCCCAGTAGTTCAGGTTTACAATCCACATACCGCCGAGCAGCACCGTTAGGCCGGGCAAATCGAGGTAGTTAGGGTTGTCGCGCTTAAAAATCATGTGGAAGTGGTCGTTGGCCTGGCTCGTCATCAGCGAGAAGCCCTTCAGTACACCTGTACTACCATAGTGCTCTGCCACCAGATTCAAGGCCAGATACGTAGTCGCTAAACCACCCAGAATCAGGAAGAACACCTGAATCACGTCGGTGTAGCCGATTACTTTCATACCACCCAGGGTGATGAAAATAGCGAATATGGCCAGCAGGTACATGCAGAGCGTAAGGTCGAAACCTGAGATACTGCTGATGGCAATAGCCCCTAAGTAGAGGATAGAGGTCAGGTTAACAACCACATACAGCATGAGCCAGAACACGGCCATAATCATGGCCACCGTGCTGTTATAGCGCTGGCTCAGGAACTGCGGCATGGTGGCAATGTTGTTTTTCAGATAGACCGGAATGAAAAACACCGCCACAATAATCAGCGTGATAGATGCCATCCACTCGTAGGTGGCAATGGCCAGACCCATCTTAAAACCAGAGCCCGACATGCCTACAAACTGCTCGGCCGAGATGTTGGATGCGATAAGGGAAGAGCCGATAGCCCACCAGGTCAGAGAGCCCTCCGCGAGGAAGTAGTCTTTGGAATCGCCGTCAACCGTTCCATCGTGTGTGTTCTTGCGGCGATAAATCCAGATGCCATAGCCGGCAACAATGATGAAGTAGATAATGAAAACGATGTAGTCAATCGTTGCGAGCTGATTCATTTGAAAGTTGTAGGGCTTTTGGCTGACGAATAGTAAGGATTTGGGAAAGTAGCGAAATTATCGGCCGCCATAAGCTACTTCGTTGTAGCGCAACTCATTTTTAAATGTGCGCAACTTGGTATCGTCATCTATCAAAACGTATTCGATACCGGCCATCTCGGCAAAATCCTCTAAATATTCAGCCGTCAAATTTTGGCTGTAACCCGTGTGGTGAGCACCGCCGGCCAGAATCCAGGCCGCCGCACCAACTGTTAAGCTTGGTTTTACTTTCCAAAGCACGCGAGCTACGGGCAGCTTGGGCAGGTCTTGCTCGGGCTCTACGGCTTCCACTTCATTCACCAGCAGCCGGAAACGATTGCCCATGTCTACGATGGTCGCATTGAGCGCCGGACCGGCGGGGCAATTGAATACGAGGCGCACTGGGTCAGCTTTGCCGCCAATGCCCAATGGGTGTACTTCGCAGCGCACTTTACCCGTGGAGATAGTAGGGCAAATTTCGAGCATGTGGGAGCCCAGCACTTGGTTGTTGTTGGGGGCGAAGTGATAGGTGTAGTCTTCCATGAAAGAATTTCCCCCCGGCAGGCCGGCGCCCATCACTTTCATGGCCCGCACCAACGCGGCCGTTTTCCAGTCGCCCTCGCCGCCGAAGCCGTAGCCCTCGGCCATCAAGCGCTGGGTAGCGATGCCCGGCAGCTGCGCCATGCCATGCAAATCTTCGAAGGTGTCGGTGAAGCCTTTCGCGCCGTTATCCTGCAAAAACTTGCGCATGCCGGCCTCAATGCGGGCTGCCTCGCGCAGCGACTCGCGCTGACTGCCGCCGTCTTTCAGCGTTTCGGCCAACTCGTATTCCTGCTCATAGGTTGCAAGTAACTCATCAATTTGGTCATCGCTCACGGCGTTGATAACTGCTACCAAGTCGCCGATGCCATACGTATTCACGGAGTAGCCAAACTTGATTTCGGCTTCTACTTTGTCGCCTTCGGTTACGGCTACGTAGCGCATGTTGTCACCGAAACGGACGAATTTTGCCCCCTGCCAGTCAGCCCAGGCGCAGGCCACGCGGGCCCACACGTTCAGGCTCTGGTGCACGGCCGGATCCTGCCAATGGCCCACTACCACTTTGCGATTCAGGCGCATGCGGGTGCCAATGAACCCAAACTCCCGGTCGCCGTGCGCCGATTGGTTGGTGTTCATGAAGTCCATATCAATATCGGCCCACGGGATGTCGCGGTTGAACTGGGTGTGCAGGTGAGCCAGTGGCTTCTGCAGAATCTTCAGGCCGTTGATCCACATTTTGGCCGGCGAGAAAGTGTGCATCCAGGCAATCAACCCCACGCAGTTTTTGGTGGTGTTGGCTTCCTGCATAAGCTGATAGATCTCATCGGGACCCGTCAAAACCGGCTTATAAACGATTTTGATCGGTAGCTCCGTGTTCAGGGCCGCCGCAATCTGCTGGGAATGCTGCGCGACTTGCTCCAAGGTTTCGGGACCGTAGAGGTGCTGGCTACCTGTAATAAACCACGCTTCGTAGTGGGAAATGTCGATCATGATAGGAGAGAGTTTCAAGAGTATTTTGTCATGCAGAGGCGAAGCCGAAGCATCTCGCGTGTTTACTAGGGGTAGTAATCCAACATCAGCACGCGAGATGCTTCGCTGCGCTCTGCATGACGTTCTTTTAGGGTGAATAGCAGGCAATTGCTATGACTGTCCGTAGTAAGAATTCACGCCGTGTTTGCGGTCGTAGTGTTTCTGAATCAGGGCGTCTTTCAGGCGTGGCACGTCCGGTCGCAGGGTACAACTGAGGTAAGCCATGCGAGCTACTTCTTCCAGAACGGCGCTGTTGTACACGGCTTTCTCCACGGTTTTGCCCCAGGTAAAAGGCGCGTGGTTGCTGAGTAACACCATTTCCACCTCAGTAGGGGAGAGGCCACGGCGCTGAAACTCATTAAGAATCTGCCAGCCGGTTTGGTGCTCATAGTCGCCGGCAATCATAGCGTCGGCCATGGGCGGGGCGCAGGGAATGTCAGCGGTAAGGTGGTCGGCGTGGGTAGTGCCCAGAATGGGAATATCCAGTTGAGCCTGCGCCCAAGAGGTAGCGTAGGTAGAATGCGTGTGCACAATACCGCCAATGTGGTCCCAATGGTTGAAAAGCACCGCGTGCGTCTTAGTATCCGACGAGGGACGCTTGGTGCCTTCTACCACTTTGCCCCCAGACTCATAATTACGATGTCCTCAGGCCGCAGCGTGTCGTAGGGTACACCGCTGGGCTTGATGGCAAATACGCCCTGCTCCCTGTCCACGACGCTGGCGTTGCCGAAGGTGAACAATACTAGCCCAAGCTTGGGCAACTGCATGTTGGCCTCATAGCAGGCCTGTTTCAAATCCTGATACTGGCTCATGCGTTGGCAGTGATAACGGGTGCAGCGTCGCGAGATTCGGTGGGCTCGGGTGCGTCATCTTTGCCCCCCAGCGTTACGGATTCCACAAATTGACCGAAAGTTTTGTACTCGGCGTAGCGGCGCTGATAGTCAGCTACTCGCGCTGGGTTTGGTTCGTAGGTTTCGGCAAAGCCGCTGCCCATAACCCGCTGCGCGGTCAGCACATCAGGGTGCACACCGGCGGCCACGGCCGCATACATAGCTGAACCCAAAGCCGGCGCCTGCTCAGAAGTAGCAATCTTAATGGGCCGGTCGAGCACGTCGGCTAGGGTTTGCATGACGAACTGCGACTTTTTGGCCACGCCGCCGATACCGATAACCTGCTTAATGGGAATGCCTTCCTGTTCGAAACGCTCTACAATTTGCTTGGAGCCGTAACAGATGGCCTCAACTAGCGCCCGGAATATCTGAGGAGCGCTGGTGCCCATGGTCAGGCCCATAATGGCGCCTTTTAGGGCTTGGTTGGCATCGGGAGTGCGCCGACCATTCACCCAGTCCAGAGCTAACACAGACGATTCTTCGGGGTCAACTTCGGCGGCAGCTTTGGTTAGCTCAATCAGCAGCCGGTCGCTCATTTCTTCGCGCAGGGCTTCTTGCTGCTCAGGCGTCAGTACCTTCGATTGAGGCAGGAGCGTGAGTAGCGGCCACTCAATAATTTGGCGGAACCAAGCCAGCAGATCACCAAAAGCCGATTGACCCGCTTCCAGACCCAACATACCCGGAATTACAGAGCCATCTACCTGCCCACAGATGCCTTGCACCAGCTTGTTGCCTACCTCGGCGCTGGGCGCTACCACGATGTCGCAGGTAGAGGTGCCCATCACCTTTACCATGGAGTAGGCCTCAATCTCGCCAGCAACGGCACCGGCGTGGGCATCAAATGAGCCCACGGCAACTACCGTATTGGTGGTCAGGCCCAGGCGCTCAGCCCACTCGGCGGACAAGTTGCCGGCGGGTTGATCGGCGGTAAACGTGGCCTGGTACAGATGCCCGCGTAGCAACGTTAGCTTGGGTTCGAGATGAACGATAAACTGCTCCAGTGGCAACCCACCCCAGCTCTCGTGCCACAACGCTTTGTGGCCGGCAGCGCAGCGGCTGCGCTTGAAGTCATGCAAATTGCCCCCCGTGAGCTGTAGCGTCACCCAGTCGCAGTGCTCCATCCAGGAATAGGCGGCTTGGGCTACGGCCTCGTCCTCGCGCACCACGTGCATGATCTTCGCCCAAAACCACTCCGACGAGTAGATACCGCCTTCGTACTTGGTGTAATCCTCACCGCCCCAGGTACGGGCTTTGTGGTTAATTTCGGCGGCCTCTGCCAAGGCTGTGTGATCTTTCCAGAGCACGAACATGGCGTTCGGGTTTTCCTCAAAGCCAGGCGTCATGGCCAGGGCAGTGCCGTGCTCATCCACGGCGCAGGGCGTAGAGCCGGTGGTATCCACGGCTATACCCACAATTTGCTCAGCGGGCACCTGTTGGGCTACCTGCCGAATGGTGGTTTCCAGCCCTTCGATGTAATCCAGCGGATGCTGACGAAACTGGTTGCGAGCGGGCTTGCAGTAGAGCAGCTTTTTCCAGCGGGCGTAATAATGCACTGCCTGAGCCACTTCAGCCCCAGTACGGGCATTCACCAGCAAAGCGCGCACGGAATCGGTGCCATAGTCGACCCCGATAACGTAGGCATCTGCTCCCAAATCAATCGATTGTGAATCTTGCACGATAGAAATAAAGAAGTCGTTTTGGGTTGCTTAATGAGTCAGGATTACTTGCGCACCCCAAACTGATGCACCGTAGACGTGCGCATGGTTTCGCCCGGCTTCAGGATGGTATTGGGGAACTTAGGCTGATTGGGCGAATCGGGGAAATGCTGGGTCTCCAGGCAGAAACCGCCATTTTTCACGTATTTGGTGCCGCCTTTGCCCGTGAGGGTGCCATCCAGAAAGTTGCCGGTATAAAACTGCACGCCGGGCTGGTCGGTGGTGATAGTCATGGTGCGGCCTGACGTTGGCTCGTACACCATGGCAGCTTGATGCATACCGCTGCCAGTGCCTTTGAGCACCCAGTTGTGGTCGTAGCCGCCTTCTACCTGCCCAATCCGCTCACCGATGGCGTGAGGCGTCGTAAAGTCGAAGGGAGTGCCCGTCACGGGGCGCAGTTCGCCCGTCGGAATCAGCCCGGCATCTACCACAGTGTAGCGGTCCGCATCAAGTGTTACCTGATGGCTCAGGATGTCCTTGGCCGTGCCATGGTTGAGGTTGAAGTAGCTGTGGTTAGTAAGGTTGACAGGCGTGGCCTTATCGGTGGTAGCCGTGTAGTCGATGCGGAGCGCGTCGTCGTTGGTGAGCGTGTACACTACCTGCACATTCAGGTTGCCGGGGTAGCCTTCTTCGCCGTCTTTGCTAGTGTAAGTCAGCATCAGGTTTTGGCCGTCGGCCGAGCTGCCGGGCTTGGCTTGCCACACTACTTTATCGAAGCCTTTCACGCCGCCGTGCAGGTGGTTGGCGCCATTGTTTGTGGCCAACTTATACTCCTTGCCATCCAAGGTAAATTTGCCCCCCTTGATACGGTTGCCATACCGCCCGATCAGTGCGCCGAAATAAGGACCTGATTTCACATATTCCGGGCTCTGGTAGCCGCTCACGTTGTCGAAGCCCAACACGATATCGCCAAGCTTGCCACTTTTATCCGGCACCAATAAGCTGGTCAGCGTACCACCGTAATTGGTGATTTTGGCTTGCAGACCGTGCGAGTTGGTGAGGGTGTAGAGTTGGACTTCCGTCCCATCGGTCGTCTTACCGAAGGAAGTAGCGGTTGGGGTCATAGCGGTGGAGGCTGTTTGGGTGGAGTCAGCGGCGACGCCGGAGTTGGCGTTTTCAGTGCTAGAGGGTTGCTGGTTGCAGGCTACCAGGAGAAGTACGCCAGCCAGGTTTCCGCCTAGCAAAGAGTTACGGGAAAAAGATTTCATAGCGGGAGAAAAAGGGGGTTTAAATGGGCGATAACCCTAGGTGGAAGGGTAAGCAGGGAGTAGCGAAACGTTTGAGCAAGTATCACTGCCGAGGCGTTAGTTTACTACTAAATTGCTAGAGATAAATCTCTTGGAGCAAGCTGATAGGTACTAACGAGGGCAGATTATGGTAAGAGCATCTTCAGATTTGGTATGTAAAGTAGAAAGAGTTGTTGAATTACACAATCGTTTGTGTCCTTGGCTCTCTACTTTATAGTCCCGCTCTACTCAACAGTCACCTTCTGATTCATGCGCTTACCCGCCTGTTGCACCTGCACCAAGTATACACCTGGCGTCAAAGCCGCTTCTATCGCTACCTTTCCCTGCTGGGGGGCAAATTCGCTTTGGTACACTGACCGGCCCTGCAGGTTGAAGATCTGAATCGTGACAGCACCGCCCACTTTTTTACCCCCCAGCTCTACTGTAAAGCTTCCTCGGATAGCCGGAATAGGGTAGATACTTACTTCCGTTAAGAGCGCTGGAGTACTAGCCGCGGTAAGTGTGCCCACTGGAGCCAATGTCCAACGTTGGCATGCACATCCATTATAGTCCCAAAGGCCGAGCTGTATACCAGCCACCGTAGAAGCCGAAGGCACTTCCACCACCCGATTACCATTGACAGACGCGATAACCAAGGTGCCATCGTTGGCCCGCTCCAGGCGAAAGCGCTGGCACGTTAAGCCATTATCGGTGAAGAGCTGCAGCTTGGCCCCAGCGTCAGGAGAGCAGCCCGATACATCGGCGGCGAGGCTGCCCAACGCGTTGGTTATTTTGTACTCACCGTTGCCCAGCGCCGTGAAATCCCATTGCTGGCAGTTCAAGCCTGATTTTGTGCCCTGCGCAATCATCTGGCCCGAGACGCCAGTGCAACCCCAGGCATCCCACACAAGCCCGCTGTTTTTGTTGGTAATTTCATAGCGGCCCGGCTTCACCCAATCACGACTGATAACGGGCCACTCGGCAGCGTCCCAGGTCAGATTTGCCAGCCCGAGCTTGGGGTTGCCGTTATCATCCCGATCATAATAGTGGTGTGAAACGTAGCTGACGCCATTTTCCTCAAACACACCAATATGGCCCGGCCCAATGTAGCGACCCGAGGAGTTGAGCACAGTTGTGCCGCCGTTGTTATTCAAATCGACCCCATTCTTGTCGAGAAAAGGCCCGGAAGGCGACGACGACCGCCCAACCTGCGCGAAGTAGGTACTATTTGCCCCCCGGCAGCAGGCACCACGATTGATAAACAGGTAGTAGAAGTTGCCGTGACGTATAATGTGGGCCGCTTCCACGTCACCATTGGCCACGCTAAACTCGGTGGTGCCTTGCAACTTGCCCGTACTCGGGTTAAGCTGCGTGGTGCGCAGGCCACCGAAAAACGAGCCATAGGTAAGCCACACATTATTATTTGCATCCTGAAATACAGCCGGGTCGATGGCATTCGCGCTGCTGCTGGTAGTCGTCGAAATCACTTCGCCTTGGTCCACCCAGCGGTAATTGGGGTTGCTGGGGTCCAGCGTCACGTTGGTAGCCAACCCGATAGCCGATACCTGTGAGCCGAAGGTAGAGCAGGAGTAGTACAGATGGAATTTGCCGTTCATGAAAAAGACCTCAGGCGCCCAGAAATTGCCCTGAAAACCCGGTACCTTGGTGTTAATCCAGCTCGGATAGGCATTGTTGACGAATACTGCGCGCGGCCCAGGGGTCCAGTTAATAAGGTCCGTGGACGACATGCTGTAAATACCTTGGCCCGTGGCAAATACCCAATACCGGTCGCCATCCTTAACAATGGTAGATGGATCGTGCAGCCCCGTAAGCCCCTGCAAAGCGTAGGCTTGGGCACTGATACATCCACACAGAGCTACCAACAGACAGCGCAGCCATAGTCGGGAAATGAAGTGCCGCGGATGGCAGAAGTTCGTCTGGGGGGCAAAAACACGCATAGCAACCACACTTAAATATGTATCAGACAAAAACAGCCGCTCCAGCGGTGGGCCAGAGCGGCTGTTGGTCTAGTGATGAATCAATCGGTTAGTAGCCAGGGTTCTGTTTGAGATTGGGGTCGATGCCTAGGTCGCGGCGCGGAATGGGCAGGAGCTTGGAAGTGCCCAAACGGAAGTTGGTGAAGTCCGTATCGCGGGTGATAAGCTCATTAATTCCTGCCTGATTATCCATCAGGCCCCAGCGCAGGATATCGAACCAGCGCGTGCCTTCACCAGCCAGCTCTTTGGCTCGTTCCGAATAGATAGCCTGGAGCATGGATGCTTGCGTGAAAGTACCCGTGAGAGGCCGCAGATCGACGCGGGCGCGTACCCGATTGACCAAGGGAAGCGCAGCGCTTATCTGACCGAGTTGGGTCAGCGCCTCCGCTTGCATCAGCAGCACATCCGCGTAGCGAATAACGCGGTGGTTAATGCCCGAAGAAAAGTTCTCGTCCGTGCGGGTGCGGTCATTCAGATACTTGCGCCAGTACTGCTGGTTGGGATTCCAGTTCCACTGCTGAAAGGTGCGGCCATAGAAGCGGTCAGGGTTGCCTGAATGAACGATGCTGATATCACGCCGGGGGTCAATCATGTGCTTTGTGGTGCTGCCGGGCGCAAACCCTACCGTTGAATCGGTATAGGCGTTGAGTAACCAGCGCCGGGGCTGCACGTCGGCAAACGTAGGACCGGGAGGGCCAAAGAAGTTGGGGCGGTCGTGGCTTTCTGAGGCAGAGCCGTTGTCTTGTCCCTGACCAACTTCCAGCACCGAACCCGTAAACTGCACCTCAAACACCGACTCGCGGTTGTTTTCGTTCGTGTCGGTGAAGTTGTCGAGGTAATTAGGCACCAGGTCGTATTGGCCCGAGGCCGCAAGCTGCGTGAACAGCGCCGAAGCCTCTGCCCACTTGCGCTGCTGCATGTACACTTTAGCCAGTAGTGCCTGCGCTGAGCCTTTCGTTGCCCGGCCCTTGTCGTTGTTGCCGTATGAAAGCGGCAGGTCAGGAATAGCTGATTGCAGGTCGGTAATTATCTGCGCTTCTACTTCAGCCTGCGACACTTGGGGCGCCCGGGCATTCACGTCATTCGGCTCTTCCAGAATCAGTGGCACATTGCCGAAGAAGTAAGCCATATCGAAGTACGACAGCGCCCGCACAAACTTGGCTTCGGCCACCAGCTGCTTTTTCAGCGTCTCATCCATGGTAATGCCCGGCACGCGGCCAATTACCTGGTTCGTCCGGTAAATCGTCCGGTAGTAGTCATTCCAGGCAAACGACGAGATAAAGAAGTCTACGTCGGGCTGAATGAAGCGCGTAAAGTTGGCTAGCTCTACGAAGGGGCTCGCGCTAAACGACTCATCGGAGCGATGGGCCATAAAGTGCCAGCTGCGGTAGTAGCAGGCAAACTGCTGCAAGCCTGAGTAGCTCGCAAATACCCCCTTTACAGCATCACTCTCGTTTTGCCAGAAATTGTCCTTAGTGGGAGCATTCGGGTTGCTTTGGTCCAGTAGATCCTTCTCGCAGCCCGAGGTCATAAACAGACCACTTGCGAGTAGAAGCGTGATTATTTTATTGCTTTTCATCTAAGTAAAGAAAACGATTTGGGTAGGGCACAGCTGAGTCTGCAACGCCCCGTCGTGATTTAGAAGTTGACCTGAATGCCCCCCGTGAAGCTGCGCACATTGGGGTAAGAGCTGATATCGACGCCGCGGCTGTAGAAGCCTGTGCCAGTAATCTCCGGATCAAACCCTGTGTAATCGGTGATGGTGAATACGTTGCGGCCGGTTACATACACGCGTACGCTGCCCAGACTAGGTACTTTGCTGGTCAGTGACTGAGGCAGGGTATAGCCAAGCTGAATGTTGCGCAGCCGGATGTACGACCCATCTTCCAGCCAGCGCGTGGTGTTGAAGAGGGAATTGGAAGCAGCTGCTAAGCCCAGGTTGCCAGCACCGCCACCCTGCAACAGGCGAGGGGTAGAGGAAGAAGGGTTTTCCACGGACCAGGGCTCTACGTCGGCGTTGTAGTTATTCGGGCCGGCATACCCTTCTAAGTCTCTGCGGGCTTGATTATAAATCTTGTTGCCGCTCGCTGAGTTGAAGAACACCGACAGATCAAAGCCTTTGTAGCCAGCATTCAGGTTCAGGCCCATCAGCAGATTAGGAATGGATTTGCCCGAGTACACGGCGTCGCTATTATTAATCCGGCCGTCATCGTTGGTGTCGCGATAGCGCACGTCACCGGCGGAAGCGAAGGGCTGAATAACGGTGCCATTGGAGCTCTTATAATTAGCTACCTCATCTGGCGACTGAAAAATGCCGTCGAAGGGAATCAAGTAGAACTCGCCGAGCGAACGACCTACTTCCGAGCGAGTCAGAAGCTCGCCGCCCTCCAATACCTGGCCTACAACGGGTAGGGAGGTAACCTCGTTTTTAACAGTGGTAAGAGTAAAGTCGGCGCCGTAGGTAAAGGCGTTCTTGTTTTCGTGGTAGCCTAAAGCCAACTCGAAACCCCGGTTTTCGATATCACCAGCATTCTGGAATAGCGTAGCGCCAAAGTGACCCAGATAAGTAAGCACCTGCACTGGAGCCAAAGCGTTGCGGGTCTCGGAGATGTAGTAATCAGTGGAGAGTGTGAGGCGGTCGTCAAATAGACCAAGGTCCAGACCGGCATCTTTCGTGTACCGTTCTTCCCAGCGAATATCGGGGCTAGGCAGCGCCAATTGCGAAGAGCCGTTTACAATTCGTTGGTCAGTGCCGATTACGTAGTTAACATTTTGCCCTACAATAGCTTGCGTTAGGTAGCTGCCGCCGGCGGCGCCAGCTACGGCATCGTTACCATTCGCACCATAGCTAGCGCGTAGTTTCAAGTTGTTGACTTGTGGCAGGGAGTTCTTGAAGAAATCCTCTTCGCTGATGCGCCACCCAATCGAGGCAGCACCGAAGTTGCCCCAGCGGTTATCCTCCGTGAAGCGGGAGGAACCGTCGCGGCGTCCGCTGACGGACAGCAGGTAGCGGTTTTTGTAATCGTAGGTAGCCTGCGCGAAGAAGGAGCGCTTCGTGTACTTGTATGAGGTGCCCTGCACAACTCCCACCTTTGGGGCGGCGCTCAGCTCAAAGAAATATTGCCCCCCAGCAGGCGTATACCCCTGTCCGCCCGCTTGGATGTTGTGCGCCCGGAAGCTCTGCTCCGAAACACCTACCAGCGCATTCACCGTATGGTCGCCCAGGCGCTTGTTGAAGTTCAAGGTGTTCTCTCCCAATAGGAAGAGGTCATAGCCTAAAAACTCATTAAGCGACGAGGTATTGATGCGGGTGTTCTGCCGCAGGATACCAGACTTCTGGGCATCCGCATTGCTGTAAGTATGGCCATCTCCGGCCACGTTCAGGCGGTAAGTCAAAAAATCGAAGAAGGAATACTCGGCGCTGATGTTACCCGCCAGGCGGTTGTCAGACTGCGTACGCTGCAGCAACTCCTGGGCTCCAATTGGGTTGGTGGCAAATGTGTTCAGAATGGGCGAGCCGGTACCATACCCCCCTTCATTGGCCGGGTCATACACCGGAATGCTGGGTATTATGGTCAGCACGTCGATGAAAGGATTGCCGTTGAGCAGGGTTGCGCTCAAGTGCGTCAGCTGCACATTCTCCTGTAGACGGAAGCGCCCACGGGTGAGGCCAGAGTTGAGGCGTAGGCTATAGCGTTGAAAATCGGGGCCTTTTACGATGCCTTCCTGATGAAAGTATTCGCCCGAAATCAGGAAGTTGGTAGCGTTCTTCTCCCCTGCGGAGCCGCCAGAGAAAGACAGGTTGTAATCTTCGACCCGGCCCGTCTGGAAAAACTCCTTTTGCCAATCGGTATCAATATCGGGGTTGAAAGCTCCACCTGGTCCTTTCACGGCGCCAGCCAAGCTGTTTTGGCCGTTATTCAATGGATCTAAGCCCGCATTCCGGTAAGCAATAACGGCCCGGTCGGCCCATTCGCTAGCGTTGGTCAGGTTATATTGCTTGTACACGCTTTCAACGCCCGTGTACCCATTGAAGTTAATAGATGGAGCACCAGCCTTGCCCTTTTTTGTGGTAATCTGAACTACACCATTTGCGCCTCTGGAGCCATAAACTGCGGTTGAAGAGGCATCTTTCAGCACCGTCAACGACTCAATATCATTGGGGTTCAGATCCCTGATATTGTCCGTCCACAGCCCGTCGATTACATATAGCGGCCCGCTGCCGGCATTACCCAGGGTACCAATACCCCGAATATTAACGATAGGTGCCGCGCCGGGGCCACCATTTCCAGTAACCTGTACGCCGGGCAGACGGCCTTGCAGGGCTTGCGTAGCCGTAGCAACTGGCGCCTTGTTTGCCTCTTTTACATCGAGGCTGCTCACGGAGCTACTTACATTTTGACGGTCTTCTGTTAAGTAGCCAACTACCACGACCTCACTCAGTGCCTTGGCATCTGGAGTCAGACCTATATTAATAGTAGTGCGCCCGCCAACGGCAATTTCCTGCGATGTGTAACCAACGTACGAAATGACAAGGGTGCCATTGTCGGGGCGGTGAGGGTATAGCTGCCATCAGCACCCGTTTGCGTGCCATTGGTGGTGCCTTTTACCACCACGTTCACGCCCGGTAGGCCTTCTCCATTTTCGTCTGTCACCCGGCCATTGATGGTCACATCAGGCGTTTGGAAGGTAAGTGAGCTTGCCAGGAAATTAGCGTAAGAAGCCGCCGCCGCCGTGTAGGGCTGAAAGGGCAGGCAGCAAAGAATAGCCGGAATAGCGAACCGACTCAGTTTGGGTACAGGCTTTTTCATGAAGTGGGGAATGGTGGGGATGGAAAATAATAAGATGCACAATCGATTGTGTCAAGCTTCATTCACAAACGATTGTGTAAAAGCTCAAAAAAAATGTGTGGCTACTGGCCTGACATCACCGGGCTACAAGGGCCAAATCAACTCGCAATGACGTTATGAGGGCATTCATAAGTTAGTGGAGAGTTGTGATGTTGGACGAAATTCTTGTTAAGAGTACTATAAACTCCAACAATTTGCAAATAAAATCATGTGCTTTTACCGAAATAAGACCTTACAAATTGACCGATCTCAATCGATTGAGGTAGGTAATGGATGAGCCTGACAAGCGGAAAAGCCCCCCAGCGTAGAGATTTAGGGTTTTTGGAGAGGATGGCTTCTCGTTTTTATGTATCTACGCTGAATCCTAAAAAATTAGGGCTAATTGTCGGCCAGCAACTTCTTCGGTATCCAGATTCGACAGAGACACGCCCAGCAGTCGGACGCCTTGGGATAAGGGAAGCAGTCCGGTTAGCAGTTCTAAGCTTATCTGTTCGAGTATGGCTTTGGAATGAACGGAGGTTAGGGCTGTACGGCTGCGCGTGACCTGCTGGAAGTCAGCGTATTTCACTTTCACCGTGATTGTGCGGCCTCTGGTTTCGGTGCGCTTACAATAGTCCCAAACCGATTCTACGCAGGGGGTAATTCCTTGTACCAGTTCTTCATAGCTGGCCAAATCCTGCTCGAATGTGGTTTCGGAGCCTACGGACTTACGAATCCGGTCGGCTACCACGGGCCGGTTGTCCTGCGCACGGGCAATAGCATAGTAGTAGCTGCCCGATTTGCCAAAGTTCTGGCGTAAAAAAGCCTCCGTTTGTTGGCGCAAATCGAGGCCGGTAAAGATGCCCAACTGGTTCATGCGAGCCGCCGTAACCGGGCCGATACCGTGGAACTGCCCCACAGCCAAGCTTTCAACCAACGCCAGGCCCTGATGTGGCCGAATGACAAACTGCCCATTTGGCTTGCGGTAATCGGAGGCTAACTTGGCCAGAAACTTATTGTAGGAAATGCCGGCCGAGGCTGTGAGCTGCGTTTCGGCCAGAATAGCAGCACGTATCTGCTGGGCTACCTGCGTAGCGGACGCAATCTGCTTGAGGTTTTGGGTGACATCCAAGTAGGCCTCATCCAGCGAAACTGGCTCAATAAGGGGCGTGTATTCGGCAAAAATGGCTCTAATCTGCCGCGAAACGGCTTTGTATACATCGAAGCGGGGCTTGACGAATACCAATTCGGGACATTTGCGCAGCGCTACTGAAGATGCCATGGCCGAGCGTACGCCAAACTCCCGCGCTTCGTAGCTGGCCGCCGCTACTACGCCCCGCTGCCGCGAGCCACCTACGGCTACGGGCCGGCCGCGCAACGCTGGGTTGTCGCGCTGCTCCACGGAGGCGTAGAAGGCGTCCATGTCGAGGTGAATGATTTTGCGATATTCGGGCTGGGGCTCCACTGCTTTGTTACTCTGCTTCCACGAAGATACAGTCTGTAAAGGGAGGTGCCAGCGGCATGTTTCTTATTTTATCTGGGCATGAAACCATCGTGAATGCAACCTGGGGGGCTTTTTTAGCCTCCACTTAGTACTTCCACCTCAGCCAGCCCAGAACCATGAAAAAGGTATTATTCTGCTTCCTGCTAGTTAGTCTGATGGCCTGCAACTCCGACTCAGATCCGGACCCGAATTGCATTGATGAAAGCAAAATCAGTTCGGGGCCATGCCCTGCGAATGTAGATCCGGTGTGCGGCTGCGACGGCAAAACCTACAACAACGCTTGCGAAGCTGGCCGAGCGGGTGTCATTTCCACGACGCCTGGCCCTTGTCAGCGTTAGCAAATAAGCGCCAATTAGTCACAGAAAAGCCTGACTCTAGAGTCAGGCTTTTCTGTGTGCGAGTGTTTTCAATCAGCTGCTAAATGTAGCTTCAAGGTATTTCTGGAATGATCTGTTTATCTTAGTCATAGCTGATCAACCTTCGTATGGTAAGCAATATCCGTGGCTGAACTGACCTGCATTGCTGAGGCCTAAAAAAGCCCCCCAGCCGTTTGGACGCGTATTCTACTCAAGCGCTTTCTTATTTCTAAGCTAGATGAAAGATCCCGAAGAGAACATTGAACAAAGTGCCAACGCGGGCCGGGGCCTGTCGCGGCGCGGCTTCCTGAAAGGTGCAGGCATCACGGCGGCCGGGGGCGTGCTTATGACCAGCGGCATTGCTGGCTTGTCGGGGGCGGAGGCCGCCCCGGCGCCCGACACCGTCGGTCCAGGGCGCACTAGCATCACGCTCAAGATTAACGGCGACAAGAAAAAAGTGGCTATTGAGCCCCGCCAGACGCTAGCCGAAGTGCTGCGCGTAGAGTTGAACCTGACGGGCACCAAAGTAGTGTGTGACCGGGGTGCCTGCTCGGCTTGCACCGTGTGGCTCGATACTACGCCCGTCAACTCCTGCATGACCCTGGCCATTGAAGTAGGAAAGCGGGAAATAACGACTATCGAAGGCTTAGCCAAAAACGGCAAGCTGCACCCTGTGCAAGAAGCTTTTGTAGCCCATGATGCCAGCATGTGCGGTTTTTGCACGCCCGGCATGGTAATGAGTTGCGCCAGTCTTCTGCAGCGCAACCCTAGGCCTACACTCGACGACGTGAAAACGGCTACCAGCGGTAATTTGTGCCGGTGCGGTACGTATCCGAAAGTATTTGAGGCGACGCTGGCCGCGGCCGGCATTGCTTACTCCCAAAACCAGGCTCAGGCCGCCAAAGGATAAATCATGGCCAGCTACCGCAAACTCAAAAAGTCGGCGAAGAAGGAGGGCAAGTTCGCTGCGCTAGCCGCCGCGCTGGCTGCTCCGGCTATCGGTTCGGCCGCGCCAGCCGCTACCAAGTCGCTGACGATGCCAGTGGGCATTCCGGGGGTGAATCTGAAAACCATCAGCCGCGAGGTGCCGGCCGATGAGCCGCCCGTGCTGCCGGTAAATGACAAGCTCAGCGTGCTGGGCAAGCGCACTCGCCGGCTCGACGCGCATTTGAAAGTGACAGGTCAAGCCAAGTATACCTATGATGTGAATCTGCCGGGAATGCTTTTTGGCCGCATGTACCGCTCCCCGCATCCGCACGCCACCGTAAAGAGTGTGGATACCAGCGCCGCCGAGCGCTACCCGGGCGTGAAGGCGGTGTATATTATTGAAACGGTGATGGGTTCGGCCATTGAGCGCGACCCCAACCATAAAAACCCCAAAGTGCAGTCTACAGGGGGCAAATTTCCGAAGGTGCGCTACGTTGGCCAGCCCATTGCGGCCGTGGCCGCTACCACCCAGCAAGCCGCTGATGAAGCTGCCCGCCTGATCAAAGTAGACTACGAATTGCTGCCCTTCGTGACTGATATGGACGAGGCCCGCAAACCCGACGCGCCGCTGGTGTACGGTGGCAAGCAGGTAAGTATGGAAGAAAGTGGCGGCGGTGGCGGCGCGGCGGGGGCTTGCCCCAGAAAGGCAACGTGCGCGGCCCATCCACAAAAAGCATGTTTGGCGGCTCGCGCGGCGACGTCGAAAAAGGCTTTAAGGAAGCTGAAATCATTGTAGAGGGCGAATTCAGAACCCAGGTGCAAACCCACGCCCCGCTGGAAACCCACGGTATGGTAGCTGACTACCGCCCCGATGGCCTGACCGTGTACCTCTCCACGCAGGACACTGCCGGGGCTCGTAGCGAAATGGCCGAGCTATTCAAGCTGCCCAAAACGCAGGTGCGCGTCATCACCGAGTTTATGGGTGGCGGGTTTGGGGCCAAATATGGGGCCGGTAACTACGGGGTAGCCGCCATGAATCTGTCGAAGAAAACGGGGGTGCCTGTGCGTATTATGTTGGATAGAAGGGAAGAGCATGTTGCCGTGGGTAATCGGCCCAGTACGGTGCAAACATTGCGCATTGGGGCCAAAAAAGACGGTACGCTCACGGCTATGCAGCTGGTTAGTCATGGGACTGCGGGTGTGGGCCTGGGCGCGGGCGTGGGCTGGATTGCGGAAACCATGTATCTGACCAACCCCAACTTCAAGGGCGAACAATACGACGTACTGACCAATGCCGGACCCGGTGCGGCTTTCCGTGCGCCGGGTGCCCCGCAGGGGGCATTTGCCCTAGAGCAGCTCATTGATGAGCTGGCCGAAAAAGTTGGCGTGGATGCCCTAACCTTGCGCGACAAAATTGACAAGAGCGAGATGCGCCGCGAGCAGCGACGCGTAGGCGCTGAGCGTTTTGGCTGGAGTAAGCGCCAAGCGCCCGGCGCTTCGCCCGGCGTGGTGAAGCGCGGGATGGGTGCGGCTCAATCGGAGTGGGGGCGCTTTATTGATATGGACTCGTCGTGTGAAGTGCGCTTACATCAGGATGGCTCCGTGGAGATTATGTCGAGCGTGCAGGACCTCGGCACGGGCATCCGCACGGTGCTGGCCCAAGTTGTAGCTGAAGAATTGGGTCTGCAACCCACCGACGTAACCGTGCGCATCGGCGACACGAATTATCCGCCTGGCCCAGGCTCGGGTGGCAGCAAAACCACCGGCTCCATTACGCCGCCCGCTCGTACGGCCGCTTATAAAGTTGGTCAGCAGCTGCTGGCCGCCGTGGCACCGAGTATGGGTGTGGCTGCTAGTGAGTTGGCGTTTGTGGGGGGCAAAATTGTGGCGAAGGGCAACGGCGGTAAAAGCATCAGCTTTCGCGAAGCGGCCCAGAAGCTCCCAACCCAGCAAATAGCAGCCACCGAAAAGCGCAAGGACGACTATGGCGGCTTCTTTCGGCCGGGCATTTCCTTTGGGCAATCGGGCGGAATTCAGTTTGTGGAAGTGACCGTAGATACGGAAACAGGTTACGTGAAAGTGGAGCGCGTAGTAGGCGCCCACGACTGCGGCCGGCCCATCAATCCGCTGGCGCTGGAAAGCCAGATCAATGGCGGAATTTTACAGGGGATCAGTTGGGCGCTGTACGAAAACCGCCACCTGGACCGTAACTACGGCCATATGATGAACGCCAACCTCGACCAATACAAGATATTGGGCTCGCGTGAGGTACCCCAAATCGACATTATTATGGTAGAGGAATACACGGCTACCAGTTCAACCGATGCGCTGGGCATTGCCGAATCCGCGAACGTAGCCACCGCTGCGGCCGTGGCTAATGCGGTGTATAACGCCATTGGCGTGCGTATTTACGAGTTGCCCATTACTCCGGAGCGCGTTCTGAATGCGCTGGCCAAATCCAAACAGAAACTAGGCAAAGTGTAGCTCAGGCTACTTCATTTCCTGACTATCAAGTACTGCCTACTTAACGACTTAGCACGATGAACGCCTTTCAATGGACCGACGCCACAAGCGTCAAGCAGGCTACGGGCCAAAACACGACGCCGGTAGCCGACGCAATGCTGGTGAATGCCAAGCCGGAGTCGGCCACCATCTTCAAAGCTGGTGGCGTAGATGTGCTGGATTTGATGAAGGAGCACGTGTTGGCGCCCGCTCGCATAGTAGGCATTGGCAATTTGCCTAAGTTGGATGCGATTCGCAATGCCGGCAAAGAAGGCACGCACCTCGGCGCTTTGGTCACCTTAGCACAGCTAGAGCGCGACGGCGACCTGCAAAAAAACTTCCGTGCCCTCACTGAGGCGGCCAGCCACGCGGCTACGCCCCAAGTGCGTAATGCGGCCACGCTGGGGGGCAATATTATGCAGCGTCCGCACTGCTGGTATTTCCGTAACGAGAATTTTAAGTGCCTAAAAAAAGGCGGCACCGTTTGCTTCGCGAACCAGCCTGGGGCTGAGAATAAGTACCATGCCATCATGGGCAACGCGGTGTGCTCGGCGGTGCATGGCTCCAGCATCAGCACAGCATTGGTGGCCTTTGGGGCGCAGGTGGAATTGACTGGTCCGCAAGGTGTGCGGCGCGTGCCGCTGGAGCAATTCTTCGTGACGCCGGATAAGGATGTGAAACGCGAAAACGCTATTCAGGCCAATGAGCTGATTACCGATGTGCTGCTGCCCGCGCCAGCGGCTGTTACTGGCTCGTGGTATATCAAATTCGGGGAGCGGGAAAGCTACGACTGGGCACTGGCCGACGTAGCCGTAGTGCTGGAGCAGCAAAATGGCCGCTGCACCAAGGCGAGTATCGTGCTGGGCGCCGCTGCCCCCGTTCCACTGCGCGCCACCGCCGCCGAAGCCGCCTTAATTGGCAAACCAATAAATGAAGAAACCGCCCGCGCCGCCGGCCAAGCAGCGACTGCCGGTGCTACGCCCCTAGAACACAATGCTTATAAGGTGCCGATTTTTACCGCCATCGTGAAGCGCGCTATCCTAAAAGCCGGGGAGGCGTAGGGGCCTCAACCCCTAGCCCCTTCTCCTAGGGGAGAAGGGGAACTAGCTTTAGTTTCTAGCAAACTAGTTAGTATTAGCCATCTAGTTATTAGAACTAGTCCCCCTTCTCCCTAGGAGAAGGGGCTAGGGGTTGAGGCCATCGTTGAATAGCTAGTTTTATGCCTACTTATATTCCCATTGAATTCGAAAACCACACGGGGATCTGTCGGTTTTTGCGTAGCAAAACTGGCTTAGGTACGAATGAAGGAGGGGAGCAGCCTTGGCTTTTAGTCGACGGAATGACCGCCACTTGTTGGTGTCTGCGTACAATGGAGTCGTTTGGTCCGGATGATGAGGTGGCGGAAGCTGCTGAGTGCCGCAAGGGCCGGGTCTGTTATGAGGCGGCTGATGCTGAACAATAAGTTATTTTATGAGTGAAATATGCCGTTTACTTGCTGCCTACGACGCTCACCGTGCGGCTGGCCAAGCGTGCGCGCTGGCCACCGTGGTGCATGTAAGTGGCTCCGCTTACCGACGGCCGGGCGCGCGCATGCTGGTGACCGAAGATGGTCAGCTGATGGGTGCAATCAGCGGTGGTTGTCTGGAAGGAGACGCCCGGCGCCGGGCCCGCCAGGCCATTGTGCGCCGCCGGCCGGCGCTGGTTACCTATGATTCCATGGATGAGGAGGAAGACGTGGAGCACGGGGTGAGTTTGGGCTGCCAGGGAGTTATACAAATTCTGCTGGAGCCCCTCGATTTTGAAGATCCAGCGAATCCCATGGAAATGCTGCGCGTGTGCGCCCAGCAGGAGCAAACGGCCGTGCTCATAACTGCCTTCAGCCTGACCACGAATACGGAAGTGCAAGTAGGGGAGCGACTGCTATTGCTGCGTGATGCTACCAGCCACGGCACGCTCAACTTCGACGCCGATACAGCGGCGCAACTATTGGAGCACGCCCACCAAACCCTGCAAAGTGGCCGTTCTGCTACCGCCGACTACGATACGGTAGCGGGCACACTGCGGATATTTTTGGAAGTAATTCAGCCTGCGGTGCGCGTCACGGTATTCGGAGCGGGCAACGACGTGCAGCCGCTTGTGCGCCTAGCCGCGAGTTTGGGGTGGCTGGTACGCGTCGTGGATGGGCGGCCGGGACAGGCCACCGCCACGCGCTTTCCTGAGGCGGAAGAAGTGTGCGTAGTAAGCTTCGACCAACTCTCAAATTTGCCCCCCACGCAGCAGTTTGCCCTGCTGATGACCCATAATTACCACTATGACTTAGCGGCACTGCGCTATTTGTTGCCCACAGGTACACCGTATATCGGCTTATTAGGGCCCCGCAAAAAGGCTGATCGGCTGTTGGCGGAGTTGGAAGAGGAAGGCTTGCAGCCGACTCAGCGCCTCGTGCCGCGGTTGTACAGTCCGGTGGGGTTGAATATTGGGGCGGAGACGGCGGAAGAAATTGCGCTGTCCATTGTGGCCGAGATGCAGGCGGTGCTCAGGGGACGTTCGGGGGCTTTTTGCACCAACTCGACGGCCCAATTCATGAGCAGACGCCCGTGCTTCGCTCTTCCCTTACGCCAGGGGCAAATGCAACGGTTGCGGCCTCATGCTCTCTGAGTTAACTGCTTCCGCTGCGACAAGCTCCGTCGCTCTGATCCTGTTAGCCGCCGGGGCCTCAACCCGGATGGGGCAGGCCAAACAACTGCTATACTTCCAGGGCCAAACCCTTCTCCGCCGCGCCGCCGAAACGGCCGTGGCTACGGGTTGCCAGCCGCTGGTGCTGGTGACGGGCGCTTTGCACAAGGAGTTAGTTGCAGAGATTGACGATTTACCCTTCCTCGTTACCCATAATCCTGATTGGGCGGTGGGCATGGGCTCTTCCATCCGAACCGGGCTGGCTGCTTTGGAAAAGGCCCCCAGCCGCCTTCAGCCGTGCTAATCATGCTCTGTGATCAGCCGTTGGTTACGCCAGCGTTATTGCTGACAATGATCAAGCAACAGCAAGCGGGTCATGCACCAGTAGTGGCTGCTGCCTATGGCGGTACGCTGGGTGTGCCAGCAGTTTTCAGTGCCGATTCGTTCCCTGCACTGCGCCAATTGGCTAGTGCGGAGGGGGCGCGAAAAGTTATTGCCAGCTACGGTAATTCCGCGGGTAGCGTACCGTTTCCGGGGGGCATTTTTGATGTAGATACGCCCGCCCAATATGCCTCTTTGCTGGAAAATGATATGGGAGATCAAGCTACCGAGGATTCAGATTTGCCAACTGAACCACTAGCGTAACCCGCACTGCGCGAAAACCCATTATCTTGCCCACTACCATTTCCTTTCCTTGATTATATGCAGCAAGCTGCCGTGGCTACTTCGGCCCCAGTCGAGAAGAATAACCCCCGTACTACCAATGGCTGGGCCATGTACGACTGGGCTAACTCGGTGTACCCGCTGGTAATTACCAGCACCATTTTTCCCATCTACTACGGCTCAGTAGCCGTGAATGAGCGGGGTGAGGATGTGGTTAACTTCTTGGGTTTCAACCTGCCGGGCTCTTCTCTGTACACTTACGCCATTTCCGCGTCGTTTCTCATTATCGCGGCGCTGAGCCCCATTCTTACTGCCATTGCCGACTTCTCAGGCCGCAAGAAGCTCTTTCTGCGCTTCTTCTGCTTTCTGGGCGCAGCCTCGTGTGCGGGCTTGTTTTTCTTTACCCAAGCCACGTTTGGGCTATCGATAGTGCTGCTCATGTCGGCCACCGTGGGCTGGGCGGGTAGCATTGTGTTTTATAACTCCTACTTGCCGCTCATTGCCACCGAAGACCAGTATGATAGGCTCTCGGCCAAAGGGTTTTCGCTTGGTTACGTGGGTAGTGTTATTCTGCTGGTGCTGAGCCTGGTAATCGTGCTCAAGCCCGATCTGGTTGGTATCGATCCGGCGAATAAATCGTTACCGCCGCGCATCTCTTTCCTGTTTACGGGCTTGTGGTGGGCCATTTTTGGGCAGTTTGCGCTTTCCCGTCTGCCCGCTGATACCGGTCGCCCCGACCACATGCCTGCCGCGCAGGGCAATTTCCTGCTCAATGGTTTCCACGAACTAAGTAATGTGTGGCAGCAGATCAAGCAGTTGCCCATGCTCAAGCGCTTTTTGCTGGCTTATTTCACTTACAACATGGGCGTACAAACGGTGATGTACGTAGCCACAGTGTTCGGCGATAAAGTTCTCAAGCTGGAGTCGCAGGCGCTGATTATCACCATCTTGCTGTTGCAGGTAGTCGCTATTCTGGGGCCTATTTGTTTGCCCGCCTGTCGGAGGCCATTGGCAATACGCGGGCGCTAAGCTGGTCGGTGGCCATCTGGGCGCTAATCTGCGTGGCGGGCTATTTTGTGCAGGCTGGCTGGAGCTTCTACGCCCTGGCCTCAGTCATTGGCCTGACCATGGGCGGCATACAGTCCCTTTCGCGCTCTACGTATTCCAAAATCATCCCCGAGGATACCCCCGATACGGCTTCCTACTTCAGCTTCTTCGACGTGACCGAGAAGCTCAGCATCGTGATTGGCACCGCCGTTTTCGGTATCATCTTCCAAATCACGGGCAATATGCGCAACAGTATTCTGGCCCTGATCGTGTTCTTTATTCTGGGTCTGATTTTCCTGTTCAGAATGCGTGGTCAGAATTTGCGCCCTGATGCTGCCACTGCAGAAGCACCAGTAAAACAAACTGTCCTGTAGAAGCGCAGTTCTCGGCTTGGTAACGAATCAATAAGACCTATCGTGTTCGAGCAATGACCATCACGCGTAGACGCGCCTAAGTGCCTCTATGCCTTTGTATCTAGTTTTCTTACTTTTCAATCCACCCCATGCACACTTCTTCTCTCCAGCAAAACATCCTCGCTGAGCTTGACCATGAGTTGATTACGACCCGCAAAATACTGGAGCGAGTACCTTTTGAACAGGCCAATTACCAGCCTCACCCGAAGAGCATGAAGCTGGTGCAGCTGGCGTCACACGTCGTGAATCTGCTGGCGTTCAAAACCCTTTTTGTTGAGCGTGATTCGCGCGATTTTCTAGACAAAAATGCTCCGAAGCCAGGACCTACGCCGACTTCCAAGGAGGAGTTGCTGGCCCGCTTCGACGAGTATTCGGCAACCTTGCGCAAAGCCCTGAGTGAATCCGACGACGAGAAGCTAACTCAGCCGTTTAAGCTCCATGCCGGCGACCAAGTGTTAATGGAGCGCCCCAAAGGTGCCGCTCTGCACATTATGGGTCTGAACCACAGCATTCATCACCGTGGCCAGCTTAGCGTGTATTTGCGTCTGCTCGATATTCCGGTGCCGGCCATGTACGGCTCTAGCGCCGATGAGCAAGGGTGGAGTTAATAGTAAACGTCGTCACAAAAAAGCCCCCAGAATTGTGTCTGGGGGCTTTTTTGTGACTTTAATTTTTGATTGACTCTCGCAATAATGAAATAAGCACTACTTCTTTATCGAGAATACCTGCTCCCCAGCAATCCAAGTTTGCTGCACCTGAGCACCACGCAGTTCGGGTGCCGGAGCCGTGAGCAAATCCTTGTTGAGCAATACAAAATCGGCGGCCATACCGGGCTGAATGCTGCCTTTCTGCTTGTCTTCAAAAGCGGCGTGGGCAGCCCAAGTGGTCATGCCACGCAAGGCGTCGGGGCGAGAAAGAGCGTTTTCGGGTTGGAAACCGCCTTCCGGGTAGTTCTTCGCATCTTGGCGAGCAACCGCAGAATGAAACCCAAAGAGCGGGTTGATATCTTCCACGGGAAAGTCGCTGCCTAGGGCTACTTGGCCGTACTGCTTGCGTAGTTGCTCAAAGGCGTAAGCCGTTTTTACGCGCTCCGGCCCCAGCCGCTCGCCCGCCCAGTACATATCGGAGGTAGCGTGGGTGGGCTGCACCGAGGGTACAATTCCAAACTGCCCAAATTTACCCATATCGGCCGGCGTAATTACTTGCGCGTGTTCAATGCGCCACCGCCGGTCTTGCTGCCCCTTCAGCGCTTCGCCATAAATGTTAAGAATGATGCGGTTTGCCGAGTCGCCGATGGCGTGGGTGTTCATCTGGAACTTGCTGGCCGCAATTTCTTTAGCCAGCGCCCGGTACTCCTTTTCAGTAGAAAGCAGGAACCCAGTTTCTTTTGGCCGGTCGTGATAAGGCTCAACTAGGCAAGCACCACGCGAGCCTAGGGCGCCGTCGGCGTACACTTTAAAGGAGCGTACCGTAAGCCGGTCAGTCTCTACGGGGCCGTTTTTGAAGTAGAATTGCTTATTGGC
This sequence comes from Hymenobacter radiodurans, assembly GCF_004355185.1. Lineage (NCBI taxonomy): Bacteria > Pseudomonadati > Bacteroidota > Cytophagia > Cytophagales > Hymenobacteraceae > Hymenobacter > Hymenobacter radiodurans. The sequence continues at coordinate 3,034,053 of NZ_CP037922.1, read as the reverse complement.
AGCCGTGGGGTTGAGCATCGCATACAGGCGCAACTTGAGCTTGCCCTGCTTCTGCAAAGCTTCCATCTGGTCGATGTTCGCTTTGTCAAGGCCCGCATCGGCGAGGCTAGTGAGGCCTACTGCTACGCATAATTGCTGTGCTTGGAGGAGAGCAGCGTTGGCTTCCGTTGCTGAAGGCTCAGGAATCTTAGCCCCAACCAGACCAACCGCGTTATCCACCAGTAAACCAGTAAGCTGACCCAGCGCATCGCGCCCGATTACGCCGCCGCTAATGGGCGTGCTAGCTGTGATTCCTGCCAAGTCTAGTGCCTTTTGATTGACGATGGCCGCGTGGCCGTCTACACGGATGATGAGCACAGGCACGTCGGGAAACAGCTTATCCAGCGTGTCTTTGGTCGGAAACTGTTTGGTGGGCCAATCGTTTTGGTCCCAGCCGCGGCCAATCAGCCACGCGGCCTGCGGGTACTGCTGCCGCTGCCGTTGTAAGGTGCTCACCACGTCGCCCCAGGAGGTAGTGCCTACCAAATCGGCGAAGCGCAAGCCCAAGGCGTAGCGGTAGAAGTGGCAATGCGCATCATAGAAACCGGGGTAGATAAATTGCCCCCCAGCGTCTACTTCCTGCTTGCCCTTATACTTCTGCCGAATTTCATCAGCCGTCCCGACGGCCAGAAACTTGCCATCCTGTACAGCAAAGGCCTGAGCCTTAGAAAACGCCGAATCGACGGTGTACACGGTGGCGTTGTATACTACCAGGTCGGCGGCTTGCTGCTGGGGCGCATTTTGACAACTACTGAAGGCAGCTAGCAGCGGCATCAATAGGAAAAGCGGGCGTAAAAGTTGAATCATGTAGGCAAGTTAAGGCACGCCGCAAAATGTACCGCGATATCTACTAAGCGCCGGGAAATTATTAAGCGATAAAAACCTGTAAAAAGAACGTCATGCAGAGCGCAGCGAAGCATCTCGCGTGCAGATATTAGGTTGGTAATCCTACTACCGCTGCCGAGATGCTTCGCTGTGCTCTGCATGACGTTCTTTTTAGAATGCCAGCTTTAAAGAGTGACAATTCTTTATGCGTCTACTCGAAGCGCATGTGCTTCACCGATTCGCCGGAGTTTTTCAACTCGATCAGCGAGTCAATACCGATCTGCAAGTGCGTGTGCACGTACCCGAGCGTTACTTTGGAGTCGCTTTCGGCCGTTTTCACACCTTCGGGCGTCATCGGGTTATCGCTCACCAGCAGCAGGGCGCCGTGGGGAATCTCATTGATAAAACCCACCACGAAAATGGTGGCCGTTTCCATATCCACAGCCATTGCCCGAATCTGGCGCAGGTATTCCTTGAAGGCCTCATCGTGTTCCCACACGCGGCGGTTGGTGGTGTACACAGTGCCGGTCCAGTAGTCCTTTTCGTGCTTCTTAATCATCGACGACACGGCCCGCTGCAAACGGAAGGAGGGAAGAGCCGGAATTTCCGGAGGCAGATAATCATCGGAAGTACCCTCGCCGCGAATAGCCGCGATGGGTAGAATCAGGTCGCCGAGCTTGGTCTTGCTCTTCAAGCCGCCGCATTTGCCCAGAAACAGCGCCGCTTTAGGCTTGATGGCTGACAGTAAATCCATAACGGTAGCAGCCATCGGCGAGCCCATGCCGAAGTTGATAATCGTGATACCGTTGGCCGTAGCCGACTGCATCGGCTTATCTAGTCCGCGCACTTCTACGTCGAACTGCTCGGCGAACATATTCACGTAATTGATGAAGTTGGTAAGCAGAATATACTGCCCGAACTCCTTGAGTGGCACACCGGTATAACGCGGCAGCCAGTTCTCCACTATCGCGGATTTGTCCTTCATAGGGTGGGGGTAAATGGTGAAATTTTGAATTGAAAAAGATGAAGCAACTGAACAGCTTCCCGTTCGCTTACTTGCTTGTTCACAAACTGATACAAAAAAACCGTCGCACTTTCGAACGACGGTACAGCGGATGAAAAGCGGAAGCAGTGATTCCGGGCCGTACCTTTGGAGGTGATGCAAGCTCTCGACCTGCCGCCTTTCGAGTACAAACTTACAAAATCGGGCGTAAACTCCCTGATATGGGACGTATTGCGCCGCAAAAATGTGGTGCTCACCCCCGAAGAGTGGGTGCGCCAACACGTGGTGCACTACCTTATGAACGAGTTGGGCTACCCACGTGGCTTGCTCAGCTTGGAGCGCGGCCATGCCTACAACCAACGCCAGAAACGCACCGATATATGCGCTTTCGGTCCTGGGGGCGCCCCGCTTTTATTGGTAGAGTGTAAAGCCACCACCGTGCCTATCACAGCTGCCGTTGCGCACCAAGTTACTACCTATAATCAAACTGTCGGTGCGCCTTTCCTGCTGCTGACCAATGGCTTACAGCACTACTGTTGGCTGGTCGACTTCGCACAAAAAAGCAATCAGCGCCTAGCCGAAATTCCGAAATATGAGCAGGCGCTGGTTCTTATTTCTTAGGAGTTTAAATTAGTACGTCATGGAGAGCGGCGCGAAGCATCTCGCTCGCTTCGTTGAGTTCACCATTGCAATGTCAGCACGCGAGATGCTTCGCCGCTGCTTCAGGCGCAGAATGCTCTGCATGACAGACGAGTGAAGCTGCTTTTACTTCGATAGCTTATACAGGGAGTTATCCAGCAGTCCATTCGTTAGAAACTGCACGCTGGCACGCAGTTCTTGGCCGTACTGTTGGGCCATGGCAGCATTCTCAACAGGCGTGGGGGCAAATTATGGCGTTGGTAAGGGTAGAGGCGCACTTGGTCGTTGGCCGTCAGCTCCGTGACATAATCTTTGTGAACGAGGTAGTAGGAGCCGCCCGTCAGAAACAGTGCGCGCCCATTGGCTAAGGTATCGAATACGGAATAGCCGAAGGGCAGTAGTTTACCGTTGTCAGGCATACCCAAGTAATCTAGTACAGTAGCCGGTACGTCGGCCTGCTGCGTGATGCGGCTTGTATTGGCGGGGGGCAATTTGCCGCTAGGGTGGAAGAGAAGAAGGGGCGTTTTATAGCTGCCTAAAGTATTCTGATACTCTGGTGTGAGTGTTTGTGACGTATGATCGGCGAGCAGAATAAAGAGTGTATTCTTATACCAGGGCTGTTTGGCGGCAGTTTTGAAGAATTGTCGGAGCGCGAAATCGGTGTAGCCGATGGAGGCGTGAATGGGCAATTTGCCTGGTGTAAAACGGTTTTTGTACTTGGCCGGCACCGGGAACGGCTCGTGAGAGGTGAGCGTGAAAACAGTAGAGAAAAACGGCTGCTGTTGTTGGCTTAGCTGCTGCGCGAAATACTGCAAGTAGGGCTCGTCAAAAATACCCCAATGCCCATCGTAGTCTGGACTTTTGGCTCCGCCCGGATATTCATTGAGCCCAAAATACCGCTGCACGCCCACCATGCCGGCAAACGTATTGAAGCCCATCGTACCATTCTGAGCGCCGTGAAACACGGAGGTAGCATAGCCGTTTCGACCCAGCAGTTCTCCTAGGCCATGCAGCTCATTCGTTTGAAAATTGGAGGTGATAAATGGGCTTTCCATCAGCGCCGGCATGCCAGCTAGCACAGCGGGCAGCGCCTCAATCGAGCGCCGCCCATTGGCGTAGTGGTCACGAAAAAAAAGCCCCCCGGTGGCCAGCGAATCAAAGAAAGGCGTGTAGCCACGGCCACCGTTTTCGATGCCGGTATATTCGGAAGAAAAACTTTCCAGCAGCAGAATCACCACGTTGTCGCGCGGCGCGCTGAGGTCGGCTGCTGGCATTCGAGGTGCTAATGCCTGTTGTAGCCGCGCCTCAGACTGAAAATACGCGCGTCGTTCTACAGCTTGGTAGCCAAGGCTTCGCAGAAAGGTAAATGTGCTGTTCAATGCCAGATGCCCCAACACCGGCGGCAATTGTACAAAGGCGTGCCCCGTGCGCAATGGCTTGAGCTGCAAACCGCCCCGAATGCCAATCACCGCCAGCACCGCCACCAGTACTATCTCCAGCAGGGGCCGAATAAAGCGGCGTTGCAGTGAGCTTGCCGCCGGACTGGGGGGCAAATTTGCAGCCGTTGGCATCGGGTAGAAGTGCCACAGCAGCCCAAACAACACCATAAACGGCGGCACCAAGAACCAGTAATGAAAAGCTAACTGGCCAGCCTGGCGCTGAATGTCGTCGGTGATGGTAAACAGCTCATCGGTTGTGCGGCGCCCTATAAACTTGAAATACTGGCTATCAATAATATTGAGGGCCATTCCTGTTGCGTTCAGAGTCAGATAAACGCCCCGCACAAAACCCTGCCAGCCTTTATCAAACCGCGGCACCAACGACAGCAGCAGAAACGGAAGATTTAGGAGTAGTAGCGCTGCCATATCAAACCGGAAGCCGTGCCAAAACGCCCACGCTACTTCCGTAGCCGATGCTTCGCGAAACACTTCTTGATTAGCCCAGTAAAAGCCCGCGCGCAGCAGCACATACACGCCTAACAGTAAGGCAAAGCGGCGGAGCAACAGGCGCAGAAGGGGTGACAGCATCCTAAGAAATCTAATCCTGAAGCGGCTTGATGGTGAGCGACTGACCGTTGGGCAAGTGCTTAATTTGACGGTATAAGTCAGCCAGAAAAGCCATTCGCTTCGGCACTGAAACTGGCGTTAGTGTGGCTTTGTCAGTAGTGGCGGCAATACAAACCGGCGGATACACGTGTAGCAGTTGGCCGGGCGCCAAAACTTCACCCTGTTGCTGCCAGCGCCGCAAAGGCTCCAGCCCCAGCGCATCCACCGGAAACTTCTCGGCACCAATCAGGAAATGCTTAAAGTCAACTTCCAGCGGGGCGATTTCCCCGGTTTCCGTATCAAGAAAAACAACCTCGCCCTGTCGCAGCAAAAACTGATTGCCCACGCAGTCCTGCGCAAATGGGATGTCAATCTTCAGGACCGTGTCGTAAGTCTTTTGCAGCGCCTGCTCACCCTGCCACGCTTCTCGCAACGAGTGCCACGCCGGCTCAGCACAGCAGCCCCGAATATGCAAGCCACCGAAGTAAGCTACTACGCCATTGTGCTGCCGTAAAAATGCTTGCAGCTCTTTGGGCAGCATCGCCAGTAGCTTATGGTCGATGATGGCCTCGCCGGTATAAATAATTCCTTTCATGTAGGAGCGGTTCACCAAACTAAAGTTTGGTCATAATAACCAAAGAGCCTTTCCAACCTTACGGCCGGAAAGGCTCTTCCGCTATTTGAAAACTAGTATTTAATTAAAAACTCTGAAATCCGCGGTTATCATAAACCGAAGGCTCTTCAAGTACAGAATCAACGCTTACGAGGGGCAGATTCCAGGCTTCAGCTACACCTTGATATACCACTTCACCATTCACCACGTTCAGGCCCAGGCGCAAAGCTGCGTCGCGGCGGCAAGCTTCCTGCCAGCCCAGATTGGCTAGGCGCACGGCGTAGGGCAACGTAGCGTTGGTCAGAGCCAAAGTAGACGTGTAAGGCACTGCACCTGGCATGTTGGCCACGCAGTAGTGCACGATGTCGTCGATGATGAAGGTTGGATCTTCATGCGTGGTCGGCTTGCAGGTTTCGATGCAGCCACCTTGGTCCACTGCTACGTCCACGAGCACCGTGCCGGGGCGCATGGTTTTGAGCATGTCGCGGGTAATGAGGTGAGGCGCCTTTGCCCCTGGAATCAGCACGGCACCTACTACGAGGTCAACGGTTTTGATGGCCTCGCGAATGTTGTACTCGTTGGAATACTGCGTCACCACGTTCTTCGGCATGAAGTCATCGAGCTCACGCAAACGGTTCAGGTTGATATCCATGATGGTAACCTGAGCACCTAAACCCGCAGCCACCTTCGCAGCCTGCGTACCAACGATACCGCCACCGAGAACCAGCACGTTGGCAGGCTTTACGCCGGGCACGCCGCCCAGCAGAATGCCACGACCTTTCAGTGGCTTCTCCAGATACTTTGCGCCTTCCTGCGGAGCCATGCGGCCGGCCACTTCGCTCATTGGAATGAGCAGGGGCAGGGCACGGTTGGGAAGCTCTACCGTCTCATAGGCCAAGCACACGGCCTTGCGCTCAATCATGGCGTGGGTGAGCTCCTCGCCGCTGGCAAAGTGAAAATAAGTGAAGAGCAGCTGGCCTTCTTTGATCAGGTTATATTCTTCCTTAATCGGCTCCTTCACCTTCACGATCATCTCTGCCTGCGCATACACCTCGTCGATGGTAGCGAGAATCAATGCTCCGGCTTCTTCGTATTCGGCGTCCTGAAAACCGCTGCCCAAGCCAGCAGTAGCTTGTACATATACGGTGTGGTTGTGCTTGCGAAGCTCAGCTACGCCAGCGGGCGTCAGGCCCACGCGGTTTTCGTTGTTCTTAATTTCTTTCGGTACGCCGATGATCATGGCAGAGAAGTGAAGATGGGTGGATGACGAGGGGTGAAAACGGCCGCAAAGATAAGGGCTGCGACCTTTCTTATAGTTTAAAATAAAGTCAAAGCGCTACGCAAAGCGGATGAAGCAAGGCGAAGCGCCAGTTTTTACTTGAAGGGAACGGCGGTTGCGCTCTCTTTAACCATGCTGGCCGCGTTCAAATCGCGCACTACATTGGCTTTTATGGTAAGCTTAGCAGGACCTTCTACGGCATTGGAGTTCAGCGTGGCTACATCCGTTATCGGGCCGAGCTGGCGCTGCGCGTAGAGCACCTCTATCACGGCGCTTTGACCGGGCTTGATGGGCTGGGGGGCTTTTTTGTAGCCTACGCAATTGCAAGGCGAGGTTATCATGCCTAGTAACAAGTCTTGCTTGCCTGTATTTTTCACCGTGAACCGAGCAGAAGGCTGCTGGCCCGCTTCCATCTTCCCGAAATCGTGGGTGGTGCGGTCGAGTACGAGGCGGGGAGCTTGGGCTTTTTGGGCGGGGGTGAGGCTGGCCTTTACTTCTTCAGGCCCAAGCACCGTGCCTTTGATGGTGAGTGTAGTGTTTGGCGTAGCAGCGTTGCTGGTCACTGTTACCGTTTTGTTGAACACCCCAGGCCGGCCTGCACTGCTATATACGGCTTTCACCATACCCGTTTTGCCGGGTAGTACGGGTGTCTTGGTCCAGTCGGGCGTAGTACACCCGCAGGAGGCCTGTACGGTAGCAATGATAATGGGCTGGTTGCCGGTGTTTTTGAACTTGAACTCGTGCGTGGCCATCGTGCCTTCGGGCACATTGCCGAAATCATGCTGCTCTCTCTCAAACGTCATTACGCCTTGAGCTTGAGTTGAAAAGCATAGCAGCAGCAAAGCCAGGCTGAATAGGGGAGAGGCAAACTTTTTCATAAAATGATAGCAGTAAAGGTCGGAGAAAACAGAGGCAAATAATGGCGCAATGAGCGGCAAAAGCAGACTACAATTCCACAGATTACTCCCCAAAGATAGACAAAAACATACCGGCCTCGTAGGGGGCTGATGGGGCCTGTAGCCGGTATCGCGCCCAAATCTGTACTTTTGTGCGCCGTTCGAAGAAACCCCCAGTTCTACTGATCGGCGCCATCTGCTTTATTTCTACTCTTCCCTATGTCCACTGCCGAATCTGCACTAGCCGCCACCCCGGCCACCCTCAGCAAAGAAGACCTGCTCCACGACTACCGCCTGGGCTGGGAAAGCCGCCACGCCTCCTTGGCTGGGCGGAAGGAGGTATTTATGGGCAAGGCCAAATTTGGCATTTTCGGTGATGGCAAAGAACTGCCTCAGCTGGCCATGGCCCGCGTGTTTCAGCCCGGCGACTTCCGCTCCGGCTATTACCGCGACCAGACCTTCATGATGGCCGCCGGCGAGCTGACGTTGCAGCAGTATTTTGCCCAGCTCTACGCTCACCCCGATGTAGAAGCCGAGCCTGCCACCGCCGGTCGGGCCATGAATGGTCACTTTGCTACTCGCCTGCTCGATGAAGATGGTAACTTCAAAAACCTCGCGGAGCTGAAAAACTCTTCGGCGGACGTGTCGCCGACGGCTTCCCAGATGCCGCGCTTAGTTGGTTTAGCGTATGCCTCGAAGCTGTACCGTCAGAACCCCGAACTGCATGAGCTGACCCAGTTCAGCGTGAATGGGAACGAGGTAGCTTTTGGTACCATTGGCAACGCCAGCACCTCCGAAGGAATGTTCTTTGAAGCGCTGAATGCTGCCGGCGTGCTACAGATTCCGATGCTCATATCGGTGTGGGATGACCACTATGGTATCTCTGTTCCGGCTGAATATCAGACCTGTAAGCAAAGTATCAGCGCCATTCTCAGTGGCCTGCAGCGCGAGGCACCCGGCGAGCAGGGCTTTGAGATTTTTGTCGTGAAAGGCTGGGATTATCCAGCGTTGCTTGATACCTATCAGCGGGCCGCCGAGGTGTGCCGCCGCGAGCATGTGCCGGTGCTCGTTCACGTGACGGAAGTAACGCAGCCTCAGGGGCATAGCACGTCGGGCTCGCATGAGCGATATAAATCCAAGGACCGCCTGACCTGGGAGGAAGAGCACGACTGCTTGCTCAAAATGCGTGACTGGCTGCTGTCCGAAGAACACGCTACGAGTGAGGAACTGGATCAACTGGAGAATGAAGCAAAGAATACCGTGCGTGAAGCGCGTACGGCTGCCTGGGGGGATTTTTTCAACCCCATTAAGCAGGAGCGCGACGAGGTAGTGGTATTGTTAGAAAAGCTGGTAGATGAAACCGGCCGTCAGAACGCCCTCCATGAAATGGTGGAGCAGTTGCAGCACAACCCCGCACCCATCCGCGCCGACATGGTGCGTACGGTTCGGAAAGCCCTACGCTTCACCCGCGACCAACAGCGTTCCGCCAGCCGCCGCGAACTGACCAATTGGCTCGATCAGACGCTGGCTGAAAATGCTGACCGCTACAATTCCTACCTCTATAGCCAAAGCGAGCAGGCTGCGCTTAACATAGAAATTGAGCCTATTAAGTTTGCCGAAAATGCCCCCCAGGTTGATGCCCGCGAGGTATTGCAGGCCTGCTTCGACGCTAACTTCCGCCGCGACCCCACCATCTTCGCCATCGGCGAGGATGTCGGCCGCATCGGTGACGTAAACCAGGCTTTTGCTGGCTTGCAGGAGAAATTTGGCGAATTGCGCGTGACCGATACCGGCATTCGTGAGTGCACCATTGTAGGCCAGGGCATTGGCGCCGCGATGCGCGGCTTACGGCCCATTACCGAGATTCAATACCTTGATTATCTGCTGTATGCTATCCAGATTTTGTCGGATGATGTAGCGTGCTTGCAGTACCGTACTAAGGGTGGACAGAAGGCTCCACTAATCGTGCGCACCCGTGGGCATCGGTTGGAAGGTATCTGGCACAGCGGCTCGCCTATCGGCATGATTCTGAGCAGCATTCGGGGTATGCACGTGTGTGTGCCGCGTAACATGACGCAGGCCGCCGGCTTTTATAATACCCTATTGCGCAGCGACGAGCCCGCCTTGGTTATTGAGCCGCTGAATGGCTACCGCCTGAAGGAGCGCATTCCGCAGAACGTAGGTGAGTTTACGTTACCGCTTGGAGTGCCGGAAGTATTGCAGGCTGGCACCGACGTGACTATCGTAACCTATGGCTCTATGTGCCGGATCGTACTGGATGCGGCCAAGCAACTAGGCGAAGTTGGGATTTCGGTGGAGGTGATTGACGTGCAGACGCTGCTTCCTTTCGACTTGCAGCACGTTATTGCGGACAGCGTACGTAAAACCAGTCGCATACTTTTCGCCGACGAAGATGTGCCCGGTGGCGCTACGGCTTACATGATGCAGCACGTGCTCGACGACCAGCAGGCCTACCGCTTCCTCGACTCGCAGCCCCGTTGTTTAGCTGCCCAGCCCCACCGTCCGCCCTATGGCTCCGATGGCGATTACTTCAGCAAACCCAACGCCGAAGATGTATTTGATACGGTATACGAGATGCTGCAGGAATCTGATCCGAAGCGCTTCCCAGCGATTTATTAAGCAACTCAACGAGCACGAAAAACCCCGGCCAGAGTATATCTGGCCGGGGTTTTCTCACCTTTCCTTAACGACGAAATTCCCTTAACGCGGAATTGTGATGGGGTCGGTGGTGACGGTGTTGCTCTGGTTCAGAGCACGGTCGAAGATGGATACGTTGAAGCGTACGGTCTGGCCGGGGGTAAAGGGCGAGCCCACATAGAAATCGTAGGTGAAGTTCAGCTCGCCGCGCAGTGGAGCTTCGCGGCTGTCAGTAGCCAGCGGTGGATAAGTACTGTTGTAGTTAAAGCTGGGATCAGGCAGCTCCAACTCTACAAAATCGCCTTGAGCGTTGCGGATAGAAGGCGTGAGGTAATAATTGTTATAGTATGGGTTAGGCAATCCATTTTTAATGCGAGCCCAGGGAGAATCATCCGTTTTGTCCGCCTCATTCAAACCAAGGTCACCGTCGCCATCCCGAAAGCTAACGGTAATGGTAACTTTATCGTAAGTGCCGCTGGCATCAGATATTCGCTGCGAGGTAATGCGCTCAAAGTCGATAGTGGGCGTTTCCGGATACTCTGGCGGCTCCAGACATGAGGATACTGTCAGGCCCGTGAGCAGGAGTAGGGCACCCATCCGAAGAGTACGAAGTAGGTTCATATAGAAGAAAAAAAGATAGGTCGAACGTAGCCTTCTCAGCCAGAACGGAAGATACAACTTCTCAACGAAGACGTGTTGCGTTTGTTATACCTTGCTTTTAACCCCACTGTTTTGCAATGAGTTTCCGCGATGAGCACCTGCGTGTTCTACCTTCTGTCTCACCTACCAATTTTGAGGAAATAGCTCTGGCCTTATTTCGGTATCAGGCCCAAAATTGCCCCCCATACCATGACTATATCGCCGCGCTGGGCCGCAAACCCAGTGACGCTAAAAAGCTGACGGACATACCTTTCCTGCCGATTGAGTTTTTCAAAACCCACGAGGTACGCACCGCACCCGCCGATTGGGCTCCGCAGGAAATCTTTCTGAGTAGCGGTACCACCCAGCAGCAACGCAGCCGCCACCTCCTGCGCGACCCAGCGCTGTACAGGCGCAACGCCGCGCGAATTTTTGAGCAAACCTACGGCCCCCTGACCAACTGGATTTTTCTGGCGCTATTGCCCTCCTATCTAGAGCAAGGGCAGTCTTCCTTGGTGGCTATGGTTGAACATTTTGCCACCGTATCGGGCCAAACTCAACCCGCGTTTTTCCTGCACGACCATAAGGCTTTGTTGCAGGCGCTAGCAGCAGCTAAGCGCGATTCTGGTCGTCAGGTAATGCTTCTGGGCGTGTCGTATGCCTTGCTCGATTTGGTAACTGCCTATGCGGGGGCGCCCGAGCTATTAGGGCTCACGGTGCTGGAAACCGGCGGCATGAAAGGACGGCGGCGCGAAATGATTCGGGAGGAGTTGCATGCCGAGTTGCAGACCGCTTTTGGGCCGCAAGGTATTCACTCCGAATACGGCATGACCGAGTTGCTTTCTCAAGCTTACAGCACCGGCAACGGCCGCTTTTTTTGCCCCCCAGTCCTCCGCATTCTGCTCCGTGAGCCGTCCGACCCATTTTCCGTTGACACTACACGCCCGGCCGGTGCTATTAATGTCATCGACTTGGCGAATATTGATTCCTGCGCCTTTATCGAAACCAAAGACTTAGCTCGTCAATATTCTGATGGCTCATTTGAGGTGTTAGGCCGGCTGGACAACTCAGATGTGCGCGGCTGCAACCAGATGGTGTAGGCGCTAACGCACTAGCCCCGCCTTCTTTGGTTGGAAGAGGTGGGGCTAGTGCGTTAAACCTGTGGCTATTTACTTGCCGGAATACATTTTGGCGTCTGATTCCGTAATGGTATCGTCGCTCATGATTACCAAGCGCTCCACTACGTTGCGGAGCTCGCGGATATTGCCGCGCCAGTCGAGGCTTTTGAGGTAAGCAAGGGCCTCGGGAGCGACGATTTTGGGCTTGTTGCCATAGTCGCGAGCAATATCGTCGAGGAACTTCTGCACGAGGTCGCCGATATCTTCGCGGCGGTCATTCAGCGGCGGAACTTGGATAAGGATAACCGACAGGCGGTGATATAAGTCTTCGCGGAAATTGCGGTCCGCGATTTCCTGTTGGAGGTTTTTGTTGGTGGCGGCCAGCACGCGCACGTCTACCGTGATTTCCTTTTCGCCCCCCACGCGGGTTATCTTGTTCTCCTGCAAAGCTCGCAGCACTTTGGCCTGGGCGGAAAGGCTCATGTCGCCGATTTCATCCAGAAACAAGGTGCCACCGTGCGCTTGCTCAAACTTGCCAATGCGCTGCTTTACCGCCGATGTGAACGAGCCTTTTTCGTGACCAAACAGCTCACTCTCGATCAGCTCGGATGGAATTGCGGCGCAGTTTACCTCAATCATTGGTCCGTTGGCGCGGTTGCTTTGCTCGTGCAGTTGGCGGGCCACCATCTCCTTTCCAGCACCGTTGGGGCCGGTAATGAGTACGCGGGCATCGGTGGGGGCGACTTTAGCAATGGCCTTGCGCACTTGCTCCAACGCCGGCGAGCTGCCAACCATCTCGGAACTCTTAGCGATTTTCTTTTTAAGCGTCTTGGTTTCGGTTACCAGCTTGGTGCGGTCGAGGGCATTGCGCACGGTTACCAAGAGGCGGTTCAGGTCTGGTGGCTTCTGCAAGAAATCGTAGGCACCTTTCTTTGTAGCATCTACGGCGGTATCGATGCTGCCGTGGGCCGAAATCATAATGAAAGCGGCATCGGGGGCCAATTCTTGCGCGCGGCTTAATACTTCCAGCCCATCCATTTTGGGCATTTTGATATCGCAGAGCACCACGTCGTACTTATTCTTGATAAGCATATCTAGGCCCGACGGACCGTCTTCGGCCTGATCGACGGCGTAGCTTTCGTACTCCAGAATTTCCTTTAGTGTATTACGAATCGACCTTTCGTCGTCGATAATGAGGATTTTGGGCATAAGCTGAGAGCAGAATAGATTAATACTGAGGGTGTAGCGAAGGTAACGAAAAGCTTTACCCGTTTAGTGAGTAAAGTTATTGAAGGATTCGATGAGGAAAGAACACAATACACATGAAAAATTGTAATTATTTAATTTGAAGGCTCCTATCAGAAATATTTGCCCCCCAAGTAGCTTTAAAACAAAACCGGTCGTCGCAACCGAAGTTACGACGACCGGTGATGCGGTGGTGATGAGTCTGTAAGCCGGGTTTTGTCCGCTAAGCCCGAAAGCTCGGCGTCTCCACCATTTATCTAGGCCAGTCGTTGCCGAAAGGCTCCATCAACCTACCCACGGACGCCGGACGAGCCGCCCGGTGCTGCCTGTTGCTAGGCAGCGTGCCCGCTTATTTGGTCTTTCAACCCCTGAGGTTTACCCAGCCGACACGGTCACCCGGCCGCTGGTGCGCTCTTACCGCACCTTTTCACCCTTACCGGCTGCCCGAAGGCAACGTAGGCGGTAGTTTTCTGTGGCACTGGCTGTCTGAGCCTTACGGCCCATCCTTCCCGTTAGGAAGCAGGGTGCTCTGCGTTGCCCGGACTTTCCTCGCCGCCCGAAGGCGCCGCGGTGGAGCGACCCATCACAAAAGCAAAGGTAGCGGTTTCGTTGCTTGCATGGTTACCGTTGAGGCTGACACCTGTTTTATAGAAGAGGTAAGAACCCACAGCTTGACTACTCTCAGCTAGGCCTTGAGGAGTCCAACTAACACCGAAAAACACATATAATTATCACTATGTCACAAATAGAGTATTTTATTCCTAATTCTGCCGTGGCGCTAATGTGATGTGCATTTTTTGGGCTTAAAATGAAATTAAAAGGCGTGGATTTGCCCCCCCGAAAGCGCGACTTGCCTTGGATGTTATTTTCGAATCTATACATTGGCCAAACAATCACCCCACTGACCGCTGCTAGTACCGAGGTATGCAGACCTCAGCAGCGGGCGGCGAATTCATCTTTTTCTCACCCATCATTCTTTTCAAAAGCATGCAGAAAAACCAATTACATCCGCGTCTTTCTTTTTGGGTAATGAGCGCTTCGCTCGTAGCTGCCTCAGCTGTATTCACCGCCTGCTCCGATAACTCTATCGATGCCGACGATCCATCGGTTGCCCAGATCAGTGCTGACGCAAAAGCATCAGATGATTTAATTGAAGGTCAGTATATCGTTGTATTAAAAGATGGTTCGGTCGAGACAGGCAGCGAAGGCTCCTACGACGCGAAAGTGAAAAAAGTAAAAGATGCTGGCCAGAAGCTGCTGAAAAGCAAAGGACTAGGTGCTGAAAAAGTAGGTCTGGCTTACGGGCATGCGCTTAAAGGATTCGTCGCTAAGCTTAGCCCTTCAGAAGCTGCTGAGTTGCGCCAGGATGCTAGCGTAGCTTACGTGGAGCAGGACCGGATTATCTCACTTGGTAACCCTAACGGTGGCGGCAGCACTATTCAGGCTGCTCAAGTTACACCTTACGGTATTGCTCGCGTAGGTACTGCTGATGGTGCTGCGACTGGTCGCACAGCTTGGGTTATCGACACGGGTATCGATTTGGATCACCCCGACTTGAACGTTGACGTAGCCCGCAGCAAGTCTTTCCTGACCAGCGGCAAAAACTACGCTTCACCTAACGATGGCAACGGCCATGGCACGCACTGCGCTGGTACTATTGCCGCTAAAAACGACGCTAGTGGTGTAGTAGGAGTAGCCGCTGGTGCAAAAGTAGTAGCAGTACGTGTGCTGGACTCACGCGGTAGTGGTTCTAACTCTGGTGTAATTGCCGGTGTAGACTATGTTGGCGCCAATGGCAAAGCCGGCGACGTAGCCAATATGAGCTTGGGCGGTGGCGTATCAACGGCACTTGATGCGGCAGTATTGCGGGCTTCGGAGAAAGGGGTTCTTTTCGCCCTAGCAGCCGGCAACGAAACCGATAATGCCAATAATCACTCGCCTGCTCGGGTGAATGGAGCTAACATCTTCACGATTTCGGCCATGAACAGCTCGGATTCATGGGCCTCATTCTCCAACTTCGGCAACCCGCCGGTGGACTATTGCATGCCCGGTGTTAGCATACAGTCAACCTGGTTGAATGGCGGCTACAACACTATCAGCGGCACGTCAATGGCAACCCCGCACATGGCTGGTGTACTTCTCATTAAAGGCAAGAGCTTCACTACCCAAGGTACCGTGAAAAACGACCCAGATGGTAATGCTGATCCGATTGCCCACTTGTAGGCTTGATTAGTTGTTTATAAAAAAAGGCTGCCTGAGAAGGCAGCCTTTTTGGTGTTGTGAGGAAACTGATTGAATCGTGTAAAGCGAGAGTTACTTCAGGCGCACCAGCGTAGCGCCGTAGCCGAATTTCTCTTTCTGGGCATCCTCAAAAAACTTGATGTCGCGGTTGCGGCTCAGATTTTTGTGTATCTCCTTCCGCAAAGTACCGTTGCCAGTGCCGTGAATAAATACGATTTCGTGCATGTTGGTAGCCAACGCCCGGCTCAGTGCATCCTCAAACGCATCGAGTTGTAGGCGCAGGATTGCCGTGTTAGTAAGAGGCGGATCGAGCGTTGCAGCATCCGGGTTGAGTACCTCCAGGTGCAGATCAACCTCGTGCGAAGGTGGCAAAATAGTTTTGACCGGCTCTGGAATAGGCGCAACCGCCGCCGGCTTGGCCGGCGCGTTGCCACTTAGCTGGGCTTGCAGGCTTTCGGCGAGCTTCTCAGGAGCTACGGGCGCGGCAGGTTTCTCGTCGAGCTGAAACAGGTAGGCTTCTTTCTGCAAGATCGGCGCGGGCTGCCGGCTGGTGTAGAAGCTATTAGCCCGGAAAGACAAGCGCTTGGTGAGCAACTCGAAAGCGGTGTCACCGTTCAGTCTGTGGGGGAGCAACTGCACGACGGCCGCGGGCCACTGCTCAAAATCCTTCAAGTGAAGGTGAGCTAATGGCTTGCTTACCGACTTCGGTCCGAGTTTATCGGAGAGTAAGCCTCGGTATTTGTCTTGCTGCTCTTCGCCATACGTGAACAGCAAATCCGTGTCAGTATTATTGATCAATTGCACGGCTAGCAGTTCCGGCGACTGATGGCTAAGCGCCAGATACAAGCCCTTTTGCGCCTTCGGCAATTCTGGCTTTGGGCCTTTGTCTGCCTTTTTGCCCCCCGCGTTGTTGTTGGGCGCATCAGGCTTCTGGGGGGCAAAATTGGGCCGTGGGGCGCTGGCAGCGGCTTGGCGCTCGGCGGCTACGGAAGCGGCACTTTGCCCAAACGCTTTGTGCTCTTCGGCGGCAACTACTACCACCTCGCGCCGCAGCACGGGAATAGTGAAGTCGTTATCAATGGCAACCTCCACGAGGTCGTTGTCAAGCAAACGGGTGACGATGCCTTCTTCGCGGCCGGTAAGCAGGCGTACTCGGTCTCCTACATTCATATCGGTAAGGCGTGGGTTCAAATTGGGGTGAAAAGCAAAAGTAGCGCAGAGTTAGGTGCTTTACTCATGCGTAAAGGTATTATGGGATACAGGTGAGCTTCTTCTCAACCCTGCCGCTTGCAGTAACGTGCCCCATACCTTCCAAACGGCTTAATTGATGTCACTTATCTTTCTAACAACAAAAAGCCCCGGCCCAAGGGACCGAGGCTTGTACTAAGTAGAGAAAGCTAATTACCGATTAACCTCAGTGGGATCATACAAGGCCGGAATAGGCTGCGGTACATTAGGGTTAGTATTCACCTCATTCTGCGCAATCAAGTACCGCTGCGGAATATTGGGTGCATCAGCACGTTTTTTGGGCACGCCGATAAGATTGTTGGTGCGGCGGATGTCGTTATAGGGTTCAATCTGACCAATCAAGCTCAAGTATTTCTCTGTCAGAATTTCCCGAAGTAAGGCTTGCTGCTGCGATTGGCCTGTATTCATTAGTCCACCTGCGGCAAAATCGGCGAGCGTGTAGGCAGCATAATTGCCCCCCGTGAACGTGGTGCGGTTGTAAGCCCGGATATTGTTGAGAGCAGCCAAGGCGCCAGTCAGATCGTTGGCGCGGGCTTGGGCTTCAGCTAGAATCGCTTGCGTTTCGACATAGGTTATAAGTGGAAAGTCAGCATCGGCCGCGAAAGCACCACCTTCCAATATGTTAGGATCAAGGTCACTGTAGCCAACCTCGGTGGTGTAGAAATACTCAAAGCGGGCCGACTCATTGGTGCGGGCATTGTTGCGGAGGCCATCTAGCAGGCGCGAGCCATAGGAGCCATCCGCTCCCATGTAACCAGTACGGTTTATGTCGATGAAGTCGTAATAGGGGTTGGCGCTGGTGCTCACGGTTCCGTCGTAAGGCACTAGCATATCACCAGCCGGACTGGCAATTCCTAGCCGCGCTTCGGCTGCCGCCTGCGGATAGTTGCGCACATGTAAATAAAAGCGAGCCTTTAGGGAATGAGCCGCGGCCTGCCATTTAGCTAGGTCGCCTCCATAATAAATGTCGCGCTCTTCAGGATTGATGCCGTTGCGCCCCAAGTTGGTAATGGCCGTGCTGAGCAAGGTTTGAACGCTGGCGTAAATGTCGGACTGTTTGTCGAATGGAGCTGGTTTGCCTGGCTGAAAGGCTTGTGAGTAAGGAACGTCGCCCCAAAGGGAAGTTGCCATACCAATCATCTGGGCTTCGAGCACTTGGGCAATGCCGGCCAGCTGAAAGTTTTGGACAGCCTCCGCCTTCTGGGTCACGATGCGGGCGTTGGCCAGCACCAGCGTGAAGGTATTGCTCCACATATTATCGTAGTCGCCCGATACGGTGGTGTAGTTCTGCAAGCCCTCATACTGGCGGTCAGTGCCGGTGAAGTAGTCGCTAAACAAACCGGCCGTACGGGCCATTTCACCACTCAACACAAAGCCTTCCGATACCTGTACCGCTGTCAACTGTTGGTCAGCTGGGGCATCCTGGGGGGCATTTGGGTTGATATCGTAGCCTTCTGTAATCTTTTCGCAACTACCCAAGCCTACCAATAGTAAGGCTAGCAGCAGATAATAACGCAGGGATGTTTTCATATGGTTGAACAAGCAAAAGCGTGGAGAAAGATGCGGGGCTCAAGTCAGTACATCGGTAATCCGTCGGTGCTGGGAGCCTACTTGCACTGCTTAGAAGTTGAAGTTCAGTGACATGATATAGGAGCGCGTGCTGGGGTTGTTGAAGTAGTCCAAGCCACGGCCGTTGGATACACCTGTTAAGTTGGTTTCGGGGTCTACGCCGGTATAGTCGGTCCACAACGCCAGGTTGCGGCCCGTCAATGACACGTCCACCGATTGCAACTTCGCGCGGTCTTTTAGCCAAGGCAGCTTCAAGCTATACGCCAGCGTGATTTCGCGCAGGCGGGTATAGCTCACATTCTCAATAAACTGCTCAGCTGGACCAGTAAACCCATTGCCCAAGCCATTCCGATACCACTGCTCATCCGCCACCACCGGGCCGGCTCCAAAGTCAGTGACTGACCCGCGGAAGGTATAGGAGCCATCGGCATTAGGCTGGTAGCGCTGCGCTACCGTCTGGCTGTTCCACAGACGCAGATTAGCCGCATCGGCCGCCGATACTGTTGTTTCCACTTCTGTGTCTTTAGCGGTGCCGTAGGAGTAGAGCGCACCCTTCGTGCCGTTCCATACATCGAGGTTGTCAACGTGGTCGAACAGCACATTCAGCGATAAACCTTTGTAGCTAAAGGTATTGCCGAGGCCTGCTCGCCACCGGGGGTTAGGGTCGCCAATAATACCTTCTGTAGCGGCCTGAATTGGGAACCCATTCGTGTCGAACACCAAGCTTCCGGTTTCAGCATTACGCTCCCAGCGGCTGCCCCACAAAGCGCCCATTTGGTAGCCCCGCACGGCCCGCGACGAGGTGCCCGTGAAACCATTCAGAAAAATGGACTCTGCGCCCGACAGGTCGGTTACCTCATTGCGGTTGAGGGAGTAGTTGGGCGCAATATTCCAGACAAAGCCATCAGGCTGATTAATAACATCACCGCTGAGACTTATCTCCAGCCCCTTGTTTTCGATTTCAGCTGCGTTGGCACTAGTCGATACAAAGCCAGTTGTGGCTGCTACCGGCACGGTCAGAATAGCGTCCTTGGTGCGGTTGGTGTAGCCTGTAATGCTGAAATTGATGCGGTCTTGCCAGAAGCGGAGGTCGAGGCCACCCTCTAATTCGGTTTTGCGCTCAGGCTTGATTTCGGGGTTGCCCTGCACGTTGGAGCGTACGAAGCCGCCGCCGTAGTTAGCCGCATCCAGGGTGGTACCCCACCCATCGGCAATGATGTTAGCGTCACCTGGGATGTAGTAGGTGCGGGTGAGATAGGGGGTAGGCTGCACTCCCACCGAGCCGTAGGCCAACCGAAGTTTACCGAAGCTCAGCGCTTTGTTCTCAGCGAAGGGCGCAAGCTTGGTAAACTGCCAGGCGAGCGTACCGGCCGGAAAGAAGAAGGTGCTGCTGGTTTCAGGGCCAAAAGTGGATGCAGTTTCGGCCCGGCCGGTACCCGTGAGGTAGAGCTGGTTGAAGAAAGCTAGGTCTACTTGCGCGTAAGCGGCCGCCGTACGCTGCTCCACCACGAGGTTGAAGGGTTGGCGGCTGTCGGCGAGTGTGTTATCTAGCTGAGGCGGCGAGAAGGGGTTGATGAAGTTGGTCGCATTAGCGCCGACCTGCTCGCCCCGCCGGATGTTTAAATTAGCCCCCACCAGTAAAGTGCCCCCAGATTCTCGGAGAAATCATGTGTAGCTCGCGCAATCAGGTCGTTATTGATTTGCGTTTCCTGGATCGTCGATTGCCCGATTTGCCCGGTAGGCGACTGCCCCGCTCCAATTGGATACACCGTGGAGCGCCGGTCGGTATAGGTGTCGACGCCCGTACGATTAATAATGTTCAGCCAGTTTGTGGCATCATACGTCAGCTCCAAAGCCCCGATAAGCCGCTGCACCCGTGTCTGGTCGCGCACCTCATCAATGGTCCAGAAGGGGTTGTCAAACCCAGGATTAGTGCTGTTCCCTAATTGGTTACGATATGAGGATTGCCGACGAAGGAAGATGTTGCCCTCCGGATCGGTGTAGTCGCCGATATAGTAGGCATTGTTGAAGTCAGCGGGGCTACGAAGGCCCCCAGGAAGATACTGCTGCCACTGGAGCCCTGCTGCACCCTGTTTGAGAACGTGCGCGCATACGTGGCGTTTATACCAGCTCGGAACTTGGTGGCCAGCTGCCGATCTACGTTTACCCGGACGGTAGTGCGGTCGTTGTCGCTGTTGTTGCGCGCAATGCCTTCGGTGTGGGTATTGCCCAGGCTGATATAGAAATTGCTGCGTTGGTCGCCACCGCTGAGTGTGGCAATGTTATCCCAGGTATAACCTCGCCCGAATACCTCATCGCTGTGGTCGTAGGTGTCGCGACTGTTCTTGCCACCGTGAGGGTTTGCGGCCGTGCCCGCCGGAATAGCATAGCGTTGCGTGCCGTCGGCGAAAGTGATAAACCCTTGGTAACCAGGCGCACCGGGCGTTGTAATGGCAGCATCCAGTCCGCCTGAGCGGTCGGCTATACGGTCGCCCCAACTGCGGGCATTGCTTTGGGAAAACAGGCCATTCACACCCTGGCCAAAGCGTTGCTGAAGTTCGGGCACTTGGTTGATTTCGTCTATACCATAGGTGGTGCGGTAGGAGAGATTGAGCTTGTCGGCGTTGCGGCCTTTTTTGGTAGTAATCACCAGCACGCCATTTGCGGCCCGTGTTCCCCACAGCGCTGCTGCCGCTGCCCCGCGCAATACTTCCATAGAGGCGATGTCATCGGGGTTAATGTCATTGAGGCGCGACTGCTGCACAACTCCCGCTATCTGGTTGGAAGCTGCACCTCCACCACTCGCCACAATGCCCCCCGAGCTACCCGGTGTATTCTCGCCCACAGAGGTATTCGATATCGGAATACCATCCACTACAATCAGGGGCTGCAAATTGCCCGTAATAGTGCTGGCGCCGCGAATTTGAATGTTAGCGCTGGCGCCGGGGTCGCCAGTAGAACGGGTGATGAGTACACCAGGTGCCTTACCAGAAAGGGCCGTAATTGGGCTGGTTTCGCCGGAGCGCACCAGTGCTTGGCCCTGCACAGTTGATTGGGCCGTGCCCAATCGGTCGCGGCTGGTTTCCAGGCCCAGCGCTGTTACGACTACTTCACCCAACTCGCGGGTAGAAGCTTCCATCGCTACATTAATGGTGCCTGCATCGGTGATAGGCCGCTCGACAGTGGAGTAACCAATGAAGCTGAAGGTGAGGGTGGTAGCCGAAGCTGGCACTGACAGATTAAAGCCCCCTCCGAATCGGTCGATGCTCCGATAGTCGTACCCTTCACGAGTACGGTTACACCCGGTAGGCCGCTACCCGTAGCCCGGTCCGTTACTCGCCCTTGTATCGCTCGATCCTGCGCCGTCGCCACGCGAAAACCAGCCAGAATCAAAAAGAGTAGTAATAAGAATTTTTTCATAGTTACGTTTCTGGTTTAAGTGCGAGATTTGATAGGTACATGACGTAGATGGTAAAGGGTGAAAACAGTTGAGCTAACATTTGATAATCAGTGTTTTGTAAAATAAAAGTCCCCAATTAATTTACTCACGAGTAGAATTAATGTCAAGAATATTTCTCTGACATGAGTATTTTAAAAGAAGGAATTGACGAGCTTTTTAGTTGTAGATATTGTATTATTATAATGTTGCCGCCGTTATAGGTTGTGTTTTATAGCCTTGAAATTGTAGACGCGATAGTCCAGCCCGGCTGTGTGGACCGGGTAATAATTACTCTGAAGTGAAGGATTGAGAAAGCGAGTTACCTTCGTTTTTGAAGGCTTGCTAGGAAGAAATAGCTGGGACCAGAAGCCTTTTACTCGTACGTCGGCCAGCAATGGACCCCGAGCCAATGAAGCCAGCTTCCAAGCGGAATTCTCTTAATAATATAGCCCGTGCACCACGAAACCCCGACGCGAGTTATATTCTAAAGCGGGAGCAGGGAGGTGAAAAATGCTGGCCACATAAAACACGCGCTTCAGGAATTTGCTGCGCGTGGGGATACGCATCAGGTTTATATCGAAGCTCAGATAATACTGCCGGTAATCATAGAGGCCCAAGGCAGCGTTGGCGGCGGGGTCGTTGTACACCATTTGCTGAGCGCCGTAGCCCACGGCGGGTTGCAGCCACTTGGGCCATTTGCTTTCCTGCGGTAGCCAAGCGGCTACGTCGGCGCAAAGCCAGTAGGTGTGGCCGTTATAGTCCTTCAGGTATTGCTCAGGCAAGCTTTTACCCAGCACATTGGGCCGAAGCGCTGCGTAGCGCGTGGTGCGGAAGGAGTATTTGGGCATTATCCGAACCTCATTCCAGGCCAGCTGCTGGGCAATAAGTCCGGCGGAGCCCAGAAAATTGGCCCCCAGGTCGTAAGCCGAAGCGCCATACGCAGGGTCGCGGCCATCGAGCAGCTCTAGGGGACTTTGGAGCAGGAAGCCAACGAAGCCACCATACCACAGCGCTTTACGGTCGGCGACGCCCGCCCAGCGCAGCATATCCACTGCCCCCCGACTTTCGTGAAAAGCCCCCAGAAGTGTCCGGCCTTATCTACCTGCTTCCACTCGCGGCTATCATCGAACCAATGAAAGGAAGTGCGCTCGCCGGTGTACCAGCTCTTGCTCAATCCATAAACCAGGCCCGTGTAGCTCAGCGCCAGTCCTCCGGCCAAAATGGGAAGCCGACGGCTTAGGTGGGCCGAATCGGCAGGTTGGGTTGGCTGTAAGAGGGGAGAAGTAGGCGCTACTAAAGCCGAATCAGCGGAGCTTTGGGCCTGGCAAATGGCTGGTCGTAAACAGCTTATCGCGAAGAGAGCCACCAGCCACCACCGGACTTCTGTAGAAAATCGAAAGAAAAGCGTCATGCGGAAGCAAATGGCCTCAGGAGCCGGAACCATCAAAGCTACAAACAAATGCGTGCGCCTGTGGACTAAGCTAAACAGTTCGTTGTGTACCTTTATTCTTCTGGCTTACTCATCCTGAATAAAATAAAGCTCTGCGCTCTGTTCGGCTTTCCTGACGTCCCACCATCAATCCATTATTAATGAAGAAACTTCGACTTTTATTTAGCCTGCTTGTGCTATTCACCGGGCTTCCCGCCGCGTACGGCCAAGTAACAACTCAGCCCTCCACTTTTCTGGCATCAGAGCCGGTTACCATCATTTTCAATGCCACTCAGGGCAATGGGGAGCTAGCCAACTTTACCGGCGACGTTTACATCTGGACCGGGGTAGTGACTGACAGTCCTACGGGCACCACCTGGACCAACGTAAAAAGCCCTGCTTTCAATCAGGCCGACGCGGCAGCGAAGATGACGCGCTCCGCCACCAATGCCAACATTTACACTATCACCTTCACGCCCAATACCTTCTATCCCATTGCGGCCGGCACTAAAATTTACCGGTTGGGCATGATCTTTAAAAATGCGGATGGTAGTAAGGTAGGGCGCGGTCCGGGAGGCGACATCTTCGTGGACGTAGCCCAGAACAAGTTTAATCTGCGCTTTACAGCCCCCACCGGAGCGGGGGGCAATTTCTTCGTGCTTAACGCGCCCACCACGGTTACGGGCACATCCGCCCTGCCCGCCACGCTGGCTCTGTTCCTGAACGGAGTTCAGGTTGGCGCCTCGGAGCCCAATGCTACCTCCATTTCCCGAACCGTAACACTAACCCAAGCCGGCGCTAATGTGCTTCGCCTCACGGCCACCGACGCTACTGTCTCCGCTGAAACAGAGCTAACGGTGCAGACCCGTGAGGCGGTAACCACAGCGCCCTTGCCTGCCGGAGCAAAGAAAGATGGGGCCACGTACCTGAACGGTGGCACTTCTGTCATCCTGAGCCTGACGGCGCCAAACAAGCAATTTGTTCACGCCATTGGTGACTTCAACGACTGGCAGTCCAGCCCGGTATCGGCGCTGAAGCGCACGCCCGTGAGTGCCACCGATAATGCTCCGGACAACAGCAGCAATGGTCGCTGGTGGATTCAGATTGACAATCTCACTCCCGGCCGCGAATATGCCTATCAGTACCTAGTAGATGGGAGCCTGCGCATTGCCGACCCCTACACACAAAAGGTGTTAGACCCTAACAATGACCGTTTTATCCCGGATGCAACGTTTCCCACGGCTCGCCTCCAGTACCCGACGGGTAAGACGACTGGCATCGTGTCGACCTTTCAGTCGGGACAGCCAGAGTATCAATGGCAGGTTACAAATTTTCTGAAGCCCAAGCGTACGGATCTGGTAGTGTATGAGCTGTTGGTGCGTGATTTTATTGCCCGCCACGATTACAAAACGCTTACTGATACGCTTACCTACTTGCAGCGTCTGGGTGTGAATGCCATTGAGCTAATGCCCATCAATGAGTTTGAGGGTAACGAAAGCTGGGGCTATAATCCTTCGTTTTACTTTACTCCCGACAAATACTACGGTACCAAAGACGACCTGAAGCGCTTCGTAGACGAGTGCCACAAGCGTGGCATTGCCGTTATTGTGGATATGGTGCTGAACCACTCGTTTGGGCAGTCGCCGATGGCACAGCTGTATTTTGCGGGCGGCAAGCCGACGGCTGATAGTCCATGGTTTAATCCGGATGCCACGCACCCTTTCAACGTAGGCTACGACTTCAATCACGAAAGTCCCTTCACGAAATACTTCGTGGAGCAGGTAAATGCCTTCTGGCTTCAGGAATACCGCATTGACGGCTACCGTTACGACTTATCAAAAGGCTTTACCCAGCGCAATAACCCTACAGATGTAGGTGCCTGGAGCCGCCGCGACGATTCGCGCATTGCCATCTGGAAGAATATCTACGACCAGCTTCGCACCATTGATCCTAACGTGTACTGCATCTTGGAGCACCTGAGCGATAACGACGAGGAGAAGATATTGGCCGACTACGGCATGATGCTGTGGGGCAAAATGACAGATAAATACAACGAGGCTACGATGGGCTACAATACCGGCGATAAGTCGGATTTCAGTGCTACGTACTACCGCAACCGCAACTGGGAGCAGCCCCACTTGGTGAGCTACATGGAAAGCCACGATGAGGAGCGTTTGGTGTATAAAAACCTGTCATTCGGGGCGGCCACCGCTACGCACAATACCAAGGACCTGAATGTAGCGCTGGCTCGTCAGGAAGCGGCAGCGGCTTTCTTCTTTACCGTGCCGGGCCCGAAAATGGTGTGGCAATTTGGGGAGTTAGGCTACGACTTTGCCATCAACCGCTGCCCTGATGGCACTAATAACAACGACTGCAGGACGGCCAACAAGCCCATCCGCTGGGATTATCGTGATGTGCAGGAGCGGCGCAAGCTGTATAATGTGTATGCCAGCCTGATTGCGCTGAAAAAGAACGAGCCAGTTTTCGAAACCACCAATTTTACCCAGAGTGTAGTGGGGGCCGTGAAAACTATCCATTTGCAGGATGACAATCTGAAGGTAACCGTGGTGGGTAACTTTGATATTGTACCTCAGGCAGTTAATCCACAGTTTCAGCAAACTGGTACTTGGTATAACTACCTCACCGGGGCTACGCTCAGCGTGACAAACCCCACGGCTAACCTGACTTTACAGCCCGGCGAATACGCCGTGTATACCTCCCGCCTGATCAATCGGCCAACCAACGTGCTGGCTGTCCGCGGCCCTCGCAACACAACGGCTCTGCGGCTGACCGCCGCGCCTAATCCGGCGGCCGCTACGGCTACGCTTAGCTACGAGCTGACGACGGCTGCTCCCGTTACCGTTTCAATTACGAATCTGCTGGGAGCTACGGTGCGCACTCTGCCTACCACTTCCCGGCAGGCCATCGGCGCGCATGAGCTACCCCTTTCTCTCAAGGGGCTGGCTAACGGCATATACCTAGTGCGGGTGAGCACCGGCAATCAAATTCAGACAACACGCCTGGTTGTGCAGCACTAAAAAAGCCCCCCAGCGCCCAACAAAAAAGCAGCTCCGATTTCGGAGCTGCTTTTTTTGTTGAATGAAGGCGAGAATTAAGCTTGCTTAGTAAGAATGGTGTGGTAGTCTACCAGATCATCGATAGGGGAGCGGATGATTTTGCCCACTTCCATATCGTAGCTTTTGGCCACCTGAATCAGGGCATCGCGGAAGTTGTAGCCCACCGAGCCAATGCAGTTGAATGTATGATCCTGGTAATTAGGATACTTGGTTACGATATTATCGAAGAAAGCCTTGAAGCCTTCCACCACTATTTCGCGGCAGTAGCTCACGTTATTATGGTCGTAGGCGTACTTGCCGAAACTGGCCAGGAAGCGGTTAGGTAAGGGCTTGTTATAAAGTCGGTCCAAAACCTCATCGCGGGTGAGGCCATACGTTTCGCGAAAGTTCTCTTGTAAGCCATCAGGCAATAGGCCACGCAGATAGTCGCGCAACAGGCGCTTGCCGATGTAGGAGCCGCTGCCCTCGTCGCCCAGGAAATAGCCGAGCGAATCGACGCTCATGGCTACGTCTTTGCCGTCGTAGATGCAGGAGTTGGTGCCCGTACCCAAGATAGCTGCAAAGCCTGGCTTAATCCCCAACAGGGCCCGCGCCGCCGCCAGCAGGTCATGGTCGACTACGACTTTGGCCTGCGTAAACACAGCTCGCATAGCGGCCGCTACTATCTCCGCTTTCTTCGCCGACGAAACCCCCGCCCCATAGTAGTGCACCTCTGTGACCTTATCTAGCTCCAGCGTGTCGGGGAGGCTTTTCTGCAGAGAGGCTTGGATTCCTTCCGTACCAATAAAATCTGGGTTGTAACCTTCCGTATTAAATTGGATGCGGGTACCCGCGTCGTCAATGAGGCACCAGTTGGTTTTAGTGGAGCCGCCGTCGGCAATGATTATCATAGAAGAAGTAGTCTGAGAAAGGGATGGTAAGATCGGGAAATGGGCTAGCTACCGTCGCAGTGCCCGGAGCAGCAGAAGCGAAGCACGGAAAAGAATTTGGTAGATGAAAGCATTGCGCTGGATTAGCATCGTTTGACCGATAATCCACCGGGGGGCTTTTTTACAAAAAAGCCCCCCGACGCTGTGCAACTTGGGTAACTGGTCTGTAAGGTGGTGATGCAAAAAAGGCCGCTGCGATGCAGCGGCCTTTTAAGAATGGTAGATAGAAGTAAGCCTACCTTAGTTCTTCTTCAGCGTGTACGTGTAGTTGCCAGCTCCTTTGCTAAGGTCCAGCGTGATGGTGTAGTTGCCAGCGCTAGGTACTTTGATGTTGTCGGCGCCGGATTCCAGCAAGCCGTCGCCACCCTTATCACCGTAGTTCAGATCCCAGCCATTGTTAGCGCGGAACTTAATTTCACCGTCCTGCGAAAGAGCCGTGGTGATAGTCCAAACGCCTTGGATAGGATCGTAAGTCATGGGCGTCTCATTATCCCAGCCTTTAGCAGTACCCGAGCCGATTACAGCCCAAGTAGTTTTGGTAGCTGACCACTTCAGTGTTTCAGTATTGGCTTTCAACCAGTAATAACCTGGTTCTGTTACCTCTAAGTCGCCGGCGCCGCCATCGGTTGATAAGTCGGTAGCGCTAGCACCCTTACCATAGTTGACATCATCCCAAGCGGGTTTGCTGGTAAACTTGAACTTCAGCTTATCAGCCGATGGAAAATAGATATACCCTTCATAGGTCTTCTTGTTGTCCTTGTCGCCCGAGGCAATTGCAGGGGCTTTGTCGGGAGCCCAGCCTTGGTAAGCGCCAGGTACCCACAGAGATGGGTAAACAATAGCAGCATTGGCGTTATAAGGCTTGCCTGCCAGGGTCGTAACGGCTGAGTATTTAGCCATAGCATCGGCCGTAGGGCTGGTGCCCAAGGCGGCTTTCGCGCGTACTTCCAACTCGATAGGGCTGAACTCTTTAGTTTTAGCATCCTGCACCGCCCCCATCTCAATCATCAGACTGTTGATTTCGGAAACAGTAAAGGTTTTGGTTAATGCTGAGCCTGTCTGATAGGTTTTTGCACCAGCAAAGTCATTGCCTTTCTTGGCAACTTCCAGCGTGTAAGAAACCACTTCTCCCAAGTAACCGAAGGAAACGGGAGTCCAGGAATAGACAACGTATGTCTTGTCCTTGTCATCCAGGGTCAGCGGTACGTTGGTAGAAACGGTGGTGAGCGTGGTCTCTCTGCCAGGCTTGGCAACTACCTGCTCCTCATCCTTTTCGCAGGAAGAAAGCAGCGTTACGGCCATGCAAAGACCCAAGATTTGGGTAAGCCAGTTTTTCATTTGTAGAGAAGTTAAATTTTTTGAAGAGGGTGGGAGGGTCACTACCAAATACCTGATGCTGGACTCAACTTTCTGCTGGGGCTCAGCATCAGGTATTCAGATAAGTAACTTCATCTAAACGCTTAGTAGCCAGGATTCTGCTTAAGCGTGGGGTTAGCAGTAAGATCAGAGGAAGGAATAGGGTACAGATTGAGGGCTTCCGAAACCGGACGACCCTGAAGTACACCACCTTTCCATGGCCACACGTAGTTGGCGCTAGGACCAGCAAAGCGGCCAAAGCGGATCAGGTCGGTGCGACGATAGCACTCCATGTACAATTCGCGAGCCCGCTCATCTAAGAGAAAGTCCAGTGTTAGCTGGCTGCCGGTAATATTGGAGGCCATGGCCCGCTGACGCACGCGGTTTACATAAGTGAGTGCCTCGGTCTGACTGCCGCCGCTGCGCAACAGTGCTTCGGCGTACATCAGATACACGTCGCCTAAGCGGAACAAGGGGAAGTCGGTATCGGGGTGGTCACCGCCGGTATCCGAGCCTTTCACGCCCGTGGAGCTCACGTTGCGGTACTTCTGCAGGGCGTAGCCATCAGTAAAGGTGAAAATGTCATTGTTCTCACGCTTTTGGCCATCCGTTACAAAGTTGGCGGCCCGCTGGTCAGTAGCACCCGTCAGGTCGGGAAACTTGTCAGCCAAGGTAGACTTAGCCCGGTATCCTGACCAGCCGCCGTTAATGCCATAAGCTGCGGCATCCATGGAGCCACCCACACCAGCGTGTACAAGGAAGGTCATGCCACCGAAAGTCTTGGTGCGCAAACCATCGAAGGTAACTGGGAAGATGATCTCCGAAGCAGCAACCGTATTGTTATCGGTTACGAACAGATTACGGTAAGTAGGAGTCAGGCTGTATCCTGAATCGATTACTTTTTTAGCGTAAGTAGCAGCTTCAGCGAACTTAGGCTGGCCCGTATATACCTGAGCATTTAGGTAAAGCTTAGCCAGTAGGGTTTGCGCAGCACCCCGGTCGGCACGACCGTACTGGTTTTGGCGGGCTGCCGCTAACTCAGGTTCAATGGCAAGCAGCTCCGACTCAACATAGCTGAATAGCTCAGCACGCGTTGTTTGCTTGGGCATGAAAGCACCTACGGGATCATTCTCCGTTACGAAGGGCACATTGCCATACATATCGAGCGCGTGGAAATAGCTCAGTGCCCGCAGGAAGCGAGCTTCGGCGCGATACTGTTTTACATTTTCCAGTACCGTGCCCGACACCCCACGTCCGCTGAGTTTTTCATCCGTGGTTTCACGAATGAACTCGTTGCAGATTGTGATTTGGTAGAAGATACGGTTGTACATGGTGCGCACAAACGTATTGCTCGGCGTCCAAGTCAAACGATTCAGATCGGGAAGGTCACCGTCATTCCACGCAATAATAGCCTCATCTGTTGGCAACTCCTGGGTGAACCAATACATGCGCAGGTAAGGAGAGGTGCCCTCATCAAAACCCCGCAAGTCGGGTGCGCCGCTGGGGCCCTGCTGACCACTTACTGCCAAGCCAGAATACAGCTTGGCGAGAACAGCCTCGTAATTAGCTGGGTCAGTATAAACCAGGGCAGAGGTAGGATCAAATTCGGGCTCCCGGTCGAGGTCTTTTACGCAAGACGAAAGGCCAAGCGTGGAGGTAATAACCGTGAAGGCTAGTAGGCTCCTTATGAGTAGGTTTTTCATTTTTTGAGAAGTACGAACTAATTAGAAGCCCAGATTTAGACCAACAGTAAAGGTGCGTGGACGAGGATAGAAATTCCGGTCGATGCCGTTGAAAATCTCGGGATCCAAGCCTTGGTAATCGCTGATAACGAATAGGTTCTGAACAGCGAAGGTCAGGCCAAAGTTTAGCTTTTCATTGAAAAAACGTCCACCATTATATCCCAGCGTGATGTTGTCCATGCGCACGAACGAGGCGTTCTCTACATAGTAATCTGAGAAGAACTGGTTATTGGCAAAATTGGTCTCCAACACGTTCTCAGATACGTTGCCGAGGAAGTTGTTCGGGTCAAATAGACCACGGTACGTACCCCGGTCGGAATACACGTTGTTGTACACGTAGTTATCGAGGTAGCTACGCAGTGTAAACGACAGGTTGAACTTCTGGTACGATACATTAGAGCTCAAGCCTAAGGTAGTCTTAGGGTTAGAGGACTTGTAGCGATACTTGTCCAATTCCGTCACCTGACCGTCACCATTTAGGTCGGCATATACGCCTTCCAACGGCGCACCTTCCGTATTGTATACCTGCTTGTACACGTAGAACGAGTTAGCGGGGTAACCAACAGAGTTGATCTGAATCCGGTTGCCAGTACCACCCGAAATGTCCCCTACCAGATACCCGGCGAAGTTGGGGTCATTTACGTCGTTCAGACTAGTGATTTTGTTCTCGTTGTAGGCCACGTTGAAGTTGACACTCCAGTTGAAATTCTCGGAGCGAACAGGCACCAAGTTCAGTGCTACTTCAACGCCACGGTTCTCCAGACTGCCGATGTTGCGGGCAAACTCGTTAATGAGGTTAGAGCCGGCAGGTAGGGCTACTACAGCCAGCAGGTCTTCTGTATTACGCTTATACACATCAATCGAGCCCGAGATACGATCATCCAAGATGCCATAGTCAAGGCCAGCATTGTAGGTGGTCGTTTCTTCCCATTTCAGGTCGCGGTTGTAGCCTTCAGGGCGTAGCGTCGACACGAAGCGGGGGGTACCATCGGGGTTGTAACCAACCTGAATCTGGGTGTTTAAGTCACCTTGGGTGTAACGAGCCAAGAAAGGATAATTGCCCACGGCTGTTTCCAGATCCTGTTGACCTGTAATGCCATAGCCACCACGCAGCTTAAGCTGGGAGAGAACGTTTACGTCCTTGAGAAAGGCTTCTTCTTTGATGTTCCAGGCAAGTCCCAAGGCAGGGAAGTAGCCAAACTGGTTGTTGTCCACAAAGCGGGAAGTACCATCAGCGCGAAGCGTAGCCGTAGCGCTGTAGCGGTCTTTCAGGCTATACACGGCGCGGCCGAAGAAAGAAACCAGCGTGTTCTGCGTTTTGAAAGGGAAAGGGAAGGGAGCCGGAGCGAACTGAGTCCGGTCTTCGCGAAGATCAGCGAAGCGGGGCTCTTCCCGAATGAAGTCCTGGTAAGAATAGCCCCCCGTGAGGTCGAGGCGGCTGCTACCAAAGGCCTTCACGTAGTTCAGATAGAAGTCAAGCAGCTTGTTGTAGCGGTCCTGAGCGTACTGGTTGTTTTCACCGCCGCGGGTGAACGAGCGAGCCGCAATAGCTGGAACAAAGCGAGTGCCTTCGCTGGAAGAGCGGTCCATACCCAAGTTCAATACGGCGCGCAGATCGGGCAAGAAAGGTAGGCGGTAATCGAGCTGTACGTTGCCGATGAAACGGTCAACGGTAGCCTCATCGCGGCGCTGCTCCAGCAAGGCTAGCGGGTTGCGGGTAGCAGTAGGAATAGGGTTGCCGCTTGGCTGAGCCCACTCAAAATAGCCGCCAAATGCGTCGCCCGTAACGGGCTTTGTAGGGTCAAAATTGGTAGCGGCTCCGATGGCCCCTTCATCAGCGAAGAAGCTGTTTGCACGGCTGCCTTTCGCGTTTATAGTCAGGCGAAGGTTATCGTTGAGCAATACGGGCGTGAGGCTGATGGAACCCGTAATACGCTCTAGGTTGCTGGTTCTCAGGATACCATCTTGGTTTAGGTAACCCGCTGAAACCCGGAAGGGTAGTTTCTTCCAAGCTCCCGTTAGGCTGATATTATTGTCGTAGGTAGAAGCCGATTGGAAAATCACATCCTGCCAATCGGTACTAGCTGCTCCTACCAATGCCTTTTGTGTTTCATTGCCCCGCTCATTCACGACAGCGCGAAACTGGTCAGCGGAGAGAACATTGATTTCGTTTACTTTCTTCGAGCGTGAGTACTGGGTGCTAAATGCAACAGTCAGCTTCTCACCTTCTAGGCCCTTTTTAGTCGTTATGATGATAACACCATTGGAAGCGCGTGAACCGTAGATGGCGGTGGCTGAAGCGTCTTTTAGTACGGTGTAGGTTTCAATATCATTTGGGTTGATGGTGCTCAGAGGGCTTGCCGCGCCGCTGATGCTGTTGCCGTCAATTGGTACACCATCGATTATAATGAGGGGTTCGTTGGTAGCGTTCAACGAAGCACCACCCGAATGCGGATATTGCTGTTTGAGCCCGGGGCGCCACCGCCCGTCGTGATTTGCACACCGGCTACTTTACCATTGATGAGCTGCTCGGGGTTAGTGATTTGTCCCTGCACGAAGTCTTTAGAGTCAACGGTAGCTACGGAGCCCGTCACGTCCTGCCGACGCTGGGTACCATAACCTACTACTACTGCCTCGTTGAGCAGGGTAGTATTTTCGCCTAGGGTCGCGTTCAATTCGGTGTTTTGCCCTGCTGTAATGGCAAACGGCAAACGCTTCGTAGTGTATCCAATAAAGGATACGACCAAGGTTTGCTGGCCCGCCGGCACGTTTTGAATAGAGAAAGTACCATCAGCATTAGTGGAGTTACCCAGGGACGTACCCTCAACCAGTACAGTCACGCCGGGTAATCCTTGACTCTGTTCGTCCAATACCCGACCACTCACGGAGCCGGTCTGAGCGAACGCGCCGGTAAAACCGGCACAGATGAACAAGAGGAGAAACAATAGTTTCGCCAAGTAAGGGTGTTTCATTGAAAAAATGTTTGAGGTGGGAATAAACAAGCCGGCCAAGCCGGGTAAGCAAAAAGGCGTGCGATGAAGTGAGGAACTGATATAGCCGGCGGACTAAAAAATTCAGCACTAATCATTTCAACCGCACATTCTAAAATGGTGAAAAAACTGCGCAATTTAAAGTTTTGACGTTAAAAAATGCAATTAATTTATGCGTAGAAAAAGAGAAAGAAATTGTTAATACTTAATATACCGGTGAAGTATATACTTCAGTGTTAGATGGCCATAGTGGCATTAGAAACACCTTTTTGCTACAACACAGTGAATAAAATAGGCCATCTCACTTGTGAACAGAGATTTTCCTGACTTACATCCTTTTTCTATAAGGTTAAGCTGGCGCATTGTATAAAAAACACAATCGATAATTCTTTTTGTCAACCGCATATATGACAGGCCAAATCATAGAAAAAATAAATATTTCTGACCGGAAGAAAATTAGAAGTTGAGTGACGCTAGCTTCTATCATTCACGTGCTTTACACAAACGCTTGTGTAAAGCACGACTTACTACCTATCACCGGGTTTAAAACTTTTATTGGGTCTTAAGCGTGAGTGTGTTAGCAGTTAAGCTAGCCGCAGTAGCTGTGAGTTGTGC
Source organism: Hymenobacter radiodurans (assembly GCF_004355185.1). Classification (NCBI taxonomy): domain Bacteria; kingdom Pseudomonadati; phylum Bacteroidota; class Cytophagia; order Cytophagales; family Hymenobacteraceae; genus Hymenobacter; species Hymenobacter radiodurans. The sequence goes on along the minus strand of NZ_CP037922.1, from coordinate 3,000,419 downwards.
TGTTCCCTGTTTGGGGGGCATTTTTAGTAGAATAGTGGCAACCCCGGCTTCTGCTTTCACCGGATTATCGCCAATCAGCTCGCCGCCTTTTGTGGTGAAGCGCACCGAATGAATCGCATCTGGTACAATCGTACCGTTTTCGTCTACTACAGAGGCGTACACGAAAACGGCGTCATTCTGACCGGCTGCCAGATCTTTGCCGTGCCGGGCATACGTAAGCTTCAGACTTTTGGCAGCGCCCGGCGTGCGGCGCTCAGTTTGGGCCGCCGACTTGCCTTTGTAGTAACCTATGGCTCGCAAGGTACCGGGCGTGTAAGCGGAAAGCGCGAAGGTGAACGGCGGATGCGGTAGCTGATCAGAAAAATTGTTTTTATCCGGCCGCTGGCGGGCTATTACCTTGCCGTTGAGCGACAATTCTACTTCGTCGCAATTGCTGTACACCACTATTTGCTTGCTGGAAGTTGGCTGCCAGTAGTTGGCGATGTATACCATAGGCTTACCGAAGCCGTGGGGGGCATTTATGGGGCCATACTGGCTCTGGTAGAAGTAGTAAGCAAACTTCGGTAGGCGGAAAATGTCGGCTACGCCGGATGACTCAATATCGGGGGCATAGCCGCGCTTATAGTCGAACATGAGCCAGTTGGCATCACCCACAGCGGGACTGCGGTAGTTGTCGTTGTGGGCTTCCTGGAAGTTAAGGGCTTGTTGGGCCAATGCTCGCTCGCCCTGCCCGCGCAGCTGGCGCGAGGTCCGCTCCGATTCTTTCAGGCCCGCGTAGGCAGTCTGATTGAAGCCAGCATTGTGGGCATAGTATTCCCAGTCGCCGTATTCACACAGAAACAGGGGCTTTTTGCCATCGTATTTGTTCCAGTAATCGGGGGCTTTACGGTGCTGGCGGGCGGGAATAAATACATCGTAAGCGTAGTCCATCCAGCCGCACGTATACACGCCTTCTTTCCAGGGTAGTTCCTCGTGCACGGCCGCGTGGGTTTGCTCCATGTAGGGCTTGCTCATGTCGGTTTCATTCAACGACGACTCCCAGAGCACGATGCTGGGGTGGTTACGGTCGCGCCGCACCATATCGCGCACGTCCTGCAGGCTGTTTTTCTGGAAATCAGCGTCGCCAAAAAACTGCCAGCCCGGAATCGAGTTCATTACCAGAATTCCTAACTCGTCGCAGGCCTGCAAAAATGCCGGAGAGGGCGGATAGTGGGAGCAGCGCACGAAGTTGAACCCCGCCTCCCGAATCTGCCACGCGTCGCGGTACTGGGCGTTGTCTGATAGGGCGTAACCCAGATAAGGATATTCCTGGTGGCGGTTGGTGCCGCGTAAGCGCAGTTTTTGGCCGTTTAGGTAAAAACCATCAGTGGCAAAGCGAATGGTCCGTACGCCAGTTTTCACTTCTTGGCGGTCAATGACTTCGCCGTCGCGTAGCACTTCCACCATCAAACGATATAGATACGGTGTTTCCGGCGACCACAACTGCGGCTTCGCAATTGAAAGCTGCTGGTTGACTTTCCCGAAAGCACCAGCGGCAATAGTGGATTCTTGATTCTCCGTCTTGCCTACCGAGGTGCCTTTTGCGTCGAGCAAGGTAGCGCGTACTTGCACCTTCTGCGCTTCGGCAGCATCGTTCTGCACATCGGTTTGCACCTGTAGCGTCGCCGATTGGGGGCTTACGTTTTCGTAGTGCAACAAAATGCCGCCACCCGCTGGCCGCCCGACTTGTATGGGGTCGGTGATGTATACTTTATCCTGAACTAACAGTTGAACCGAGCGGTAGAGGCCACTGTAGAAGTTGAAATCTAGGTCCTTGAGGGGTTTGCCGGGCGGCACATCGGGGTTGTCCTGATTATTAAGCCTTACCACCAAACAGTTCTCCTCACCGAACTTGAGCTGACGGGAAATGTCTACCATGAAGGGCAAATAGCCCCCCAGGTGCCGCTGGAGCCGCTTGCCATTCAGGTACACATCGGCCGTGTGCATGGCCGCCCCGAAATGTAGGGCTACTCGCTTAGTGGAATCGGTGGCGGCTACCTGGAAAAACTTGCGGTAAAAGCAGATGGCCTGCCACTGCTTTTTATCGGTGACAACAGGCTCGATTTGAGCCGTATGCGGCAACGATACGGCGATCCACTGCGCCGTGCTATCGGCCGTTTTGGCAAAAAGAGAGGTGGTGACAACTGTATCAATGTCTTTAACAAACTGCCAGTCCTGGTTGAAATCAACGGCTGGAGCCAGGCTTTGGGGCTTATCGGGGCGGTTGCACTGACTTAGCGCGGCAACCAACAAAAAGCCTGCGCCGAGGCGTGAAAGAACCGGTGAGAGCGTCGGGATAGAAAACATGCAGCTTATCGTAAAGAGACTGATTCGAGATCAACGTGCAGCTGACCATTGGCCGGCGCAGCGCCTTGGACCACTACTTGCAACACCTCAGCGTCGGGGAGCCTGAACGCCGATTGGGGGGCAAATTCATGCGTAAGCGGCAGAAAACCGGGGTAGGGGCGAGGCAGCAGCAGGAGCGCATCGGGGCGGAAGGCAGAAAGCGGAATGCGCACTTCTTGCGTTTCGGCGCCAAGCTGTACGGTAGCAGCGTATGCCGCCGCGTCTTTGGTTTGGAGCACCACTTTCACGGTGGTTGCGGGCTGGTTGGCGCGGCCTTTCACCACTACTTCTTTGAAGCTGGCTAACTCCGTAGCTCGCCCTGCTAACTTATGACCAAAGTAAGTCCGCAAAGCCGCCTGCGGACCAGCCGGTGCCGCTGGTTTCGACTTATCGGGCTGAGCGACTACTAGGCGCAATGCCAACTCGCCAGTCGGAGTGGTAACATAATCCGTCCAGCTGGTGGAGGTGAGGCCACGCGCTTCTACTTGGTCCTTATCTAGGGCCGCGGTAAAGAGAGGTAAAGGCGTGCTGGCTGCCACAATGGGCACTGCATAATTCTCGGCGTGATAATAATCCCAGTCGCGGGGCTGGCCCGTGAAACCGCCGGGAAACGTCAGCGCCTGCTGCCCCTTGCGCAGCACAATCCAGTAGCGCAACAAGCCCGGATACGCTAGCTCGGCGGGCACCGTAGCCTCCACCGTCGCGTAGCTGGTAGTAGTCATGGGCAACACTTGGGTGCGGCCATAGTAGTGCTGGGCCACCAGAAAGACACTGTCCTGCGGCTCGGCTCCGGTAAGGCGAGCCGTGATGCGAACTGGCTGCCCCGCTGAAACCTGCGCCATCGGCTTATGCAGTACCTGGGGGCAATTTTGGTAGGATCTGGAGCGGCAAACTCGCCCAGCTTGATGTGGTTGAAAGCGGATTGAGCCGTATAGCGACTGGTCGATTTGCCCCCCGCCGCCAGCAGATACACGCCGGGCCGCACGGTGGCGCGCCCATCACTTGCCTGTGTTTGCGTAGTGTTGCCTTCATTCAGGCCGCGTAGGGAAAAATTGCCCCCCAGCTCGGCTAGCGTGATTTGCAGTGGCTGGTTGTTCCACAAAATCTGCGTGACGGGCTTGCTCAACGAGGCTTTTTCGAACGGGTCGCGGATGGGCACGGCATCGGGCATTACTTCCAGTCGCCATACGCCAGCAGCCAGCCGGTCGAGGAAGTAGGCGCCGGTGCCGCCGTAGCTCACAATGGGCGAGGAGCCAACGCCCGCTACACGGCGCAAACTGGCGGCCTTTCTGGGCTGAGTGGTGGTGGAAGCAGTATAGTAGAACTCTTCCGGCGTGTTCATCTCGCTGAGCTGCTGCCGGTAGCTCACCCGAAACGCATCAAACACCGAGTCGGCCGGATAGTTGGGAAACGACTGGCTCCGGCCCACGCGGTGAAACACTTTAGACGCAATCAGCAGGCTCAGGGCCTTGGCCGGCGTGTAGGCCAAGTTCAAGTAATGCGTCTGGTATTCTGTGTTGGCGAAGGCAATAGCCATCGGGTCGTAGGCAAACTGCGTGGCCCACTGAAAACCAGCCTCCCGGAAGCTGCGCGCCATAAACGGGTACATCACCGGTTGAAGTATGTCGGCCGACTCAAACTCGTACACCATCTTGGCCTTGCTAGTAAAGCGCCTATCGGTGCGGAATGGAATCGGATAGTGGTCCACGTACGGCAGGAAGTTGCCGCGTAATGCGTGTCCGCTCACCAAGCCTTGTGGGTACCACTGGAAGGTGACGCCATCCACCTTGGCGTCCAGAATGGCATCGTACACATCCGGACTTTCAGCAATGTTGTAAAATACCGGTTTGCGGCAGCCGGTGGCGCGAATGGCTTGGGCCATGCGGTTGACGAAGGCCGTTACAGGCGCCTCAGGCTTGCTGTATTTCGGCTCATTGCAAACCTCGTAGGCGATGATATCCGGGTCTTCGCGGTTGAGCAACTTGGTGTAGGGATTGCGGTGGTTCAGAAACTGTGTCAGATACCGTTCCTGCGCCAGTATCGCCCGTGGGTTGGTGTAGGCTTGAGCTTTGGAGTAAATGCTGGAAAAGCCCGTACCAGTGTCGGGCTCCGGGTAACCATTATTCCAGTAAGCAATCGGCGTCAGAATAATCTTAATGCCGCGCTGCTTGAGTTCAGCCACCAGAAAATCGAGCAGCTTGAGGTGCTCATTTTCCTGCAAATTGCCGAGTGTATCCGTGATTTCCACATCCCACACATGGACGCGAAACGCATCCAGACCCAACCGCGACAGGTGGTACACATCCTGCCTGATGGCTTGCTCGTGCGCAGCGCCCACGCGCTGGTGAGCCCGGTAAGCGTGGGCAAACGGGGTAGTATAGTTTACGCCAAATAAGGCTACCTCTTTCTTCGTTTTCTGCCACCGCAGCACGCCCTGCTTGTCTACAAATACGTCGCCCTCCGGCCGGCGGGTAGCTTCTTGCGCTAGTGCTGGGGTGAGGAAGGCATCACTCCAGAGCAGAAGAAAGAGTAGAAAGCAGCGTAAATGAGTAAGCATAAAGTGAACATTATCAGCTTTTAATAAAACCGCAGATACGGCTACGGTAGCTGTTTTGCGCAAACGATTGCGTTGCAAAGGTAGGGCATTATTCTATTTCGGCGTGGTATAAAAACGGGATGATACGGCAGCCTTATCTTTACCAATTACTTAAGCTCGACACCACGAACATCTCCGGGCGCCGACAACACTCTTTTTGCATGCGTCTTCCTTCCTTATCACTCAGCTTGCTCTTGTGCGCAGGCTCCCTACAGGCCCAGGTTACGCTGCGCGTTGACCACGTACCAGCCAATACACCCACCGATGCCGTACTGTATGTGGCGGGCTCTTTCAATAATTGGAACCCCAAAAATGCCCCCCACGCGCTTACCAAAAATGCGGATGGCAGCTACCAGGTGATTTTGCCCCCAGCACCGGCAATTTCGAGTACAAATTCACGCGTGGCACCTGGGAAACGGTAGAAACTGATGCTGCCAACAAAGCCGTCGAGAATCGGCGATATTCGGCTGCCGCGGGCAAAACGGTCACCCACGTAATCAGTAATTGGCAGGATCTGGCGGGTGGCGCACCCATCAAGCAGCACACACTGACTCCTAATGTGACTGTGCTGACCGACTCGTTTGCTATTCCTCAACTCAACCGAAAGCGGCGCGTGTGGGTGTATCTGCCCAACGACTACGCCACCAGTAATCGGCGCTACCCCGTGCTGTATCTGCACGATGGCCAGAATGTCTTCGATGAGTTTACGGGCTTCAGCGGTGAGTGGGGCGTGGACGAAACACTGCGTCAGCTGCAACTAGCTGGGCATGATGCGGGCTGCATTGTGGTAGCCGTGGACCACGGCGGCGACACGCGCCTCGATGAGCTCTCGCCGTGGCGTAATGCGAAGTATGGTGGCGGGCAGGGCGATGCCTATCTCAATTTTATGGTGCAAACCCTTAAGCCGCACATTGATGCAAAGTATCGTACCTTAAAGAATCGTCAACATACGGGCATAGCTGGCTCTTCCATGGGTGGCCTGATTTCGTTGTACGCGGGCTTAAAATATCCCCGAGTGTTCAGCAAAATCGGAGTGTTTTCGCCGGCTTTGTGGTTCGCGCAGGACTCTGTTTTTGCCTACGTGCGCCGCACTAAAGTGCGGCAGCCCATGCAGTTTTACTTAGTCGCTGGCGAACAGGAAAGCGAGACAATGGTGCCGCTGATGGCTGCCATGCGAGATTCTTTGCGAAAAGCAGGAGTGAAGCCCGCGGCCATCAGCTACCACGCTGTGCCGGATGGCAAGCACGCCGAGTGGTTTTGGCGGCGTGAGTTTCCGGCCGCTTATCAGTGGCTATACCAATCGAATGCGCCGGGGGGCAAAAAAGCGCGTGTCAGGCAATGACGTTGAGCAAGCTATGGCGTTGGCGATTTAAAAATTACTTGCGCAGTGTGAGTTCGCCCGTATATTTGCGACACAAACGCCTTTACTCAGTGGCAATGAATTTCTCAATGACTTCGCAAGCATGGTGGTGGCCTCTCCGAAACTCCGGACGGGAAAACCTGTGCGTGCGGTAAGGTCATTTGTAAATAGAACCTCGCATCAAACATAAAGGAAAGCCCGGCCACCCGCCGGGCTTTTTTGTTTTCCGGTGGTTTAAAACAGAAGGCATCGCTCACCGCCCAAAAGCCCCCCGCGTCCCATGAATAACTCACCGCAACTTACTTACTTGCTCAAAACCCGCCACGTACGCCTGCTGGCCGATACCGTGACGCCGGTGGGGCTTTACCTGCGTCTGCGCGATCAGTATCCCAACTGCCTACTGCTGGAAAGCTCCGACTATCACGGGCAGCAGAACGCATTCAGCTACTTAGCCTGCGACCCGCTGGCGCGCTTTGAGCTAAGCCGCAGTGAGCTGACCCAAACCTTCCCGGACGGCACCACTACCACCGAAACGCTGGTACAACCCCGCCTCGCTCTCGATCGCCTGCGCGAATTCGCGAGCCGCTTCCAAACGGAGAAAAGCGAGTTCGATTTCATTACTGGGGGCTTTTTGGCTACATGGGCTATGAGGCGGTGCAGTATTTCGAAGACCTTACCCTGAACCCCGCCAAAGAATCGGCCGGCCAGATTCCGGACATCATTTACGGCACCTACCGCTACGTCATTGCCATCAACCACTTCCGCAATGAGCTGTACGTGTTTGAACACTCGCCCGCCGATGAGCCCACTGACCACGACGGCCTGACGCGACTGGTGAACCTAGTGCGCAATCCGAGTTTGCCGGAGTTCGGTTTTGCGCCGATAGGTGATGAGACCACCAACCTGACCGATGAGGAGTTTTTAGAGAAGCTGGCCGCTGGCCAGAACCACTGCCGCAAAGGCGACGTGTTCCAGATTGTGTTGTCGCGCCGCTTTTCGCAGGGTTTTGTGGGCGATGAGTTCAATGTGTACCGCGCGTTGCGCTCCGTGAATCCGTCGCCTTATCTGTTTTATTTCGACTACGGCAACTTCAAAATCTTTGGCTCCTCGCCCGAAACTCAGTTGCTAATTAAAGGGCGCGCCGCCAGCCTGTTTCCCATTGCCGGCACTTTCCGCCGCACCGGCCACGATGCCGAAGATGCCGCCCTCGCCCAGAAATTAGCCGACGACCCCAAGGAAAATGCTGAGCACGTGATGCTAGTTGACCTAGCCCGCAACGACTTGGCTCGCCACGGCGACGAGGTGAAAGTGAAGGTCTTCCGCGAAATCCAGTACTACTCCCACGTCATCCACCTAGTAAGCGAAGTAACTGCCACGCTGGCTCCCGACGCCTCGCCGCTGCAAGTAGTAGCCGATACGTTCCCGGCCGGCACGCTCTCCGGTGCCCCTAAGCACAGCGCCATGCAGCTCATAGATAAGCTCGAACCAACGGGTCGCGGCTACTATGGCGGCGCCCTCGGCTACTTAGGCTTCAACGGCGACTTCAACCACGCCATTATGATTCGCTCTTTCCTTAGCACCGGCAACCAACTCCATTACCAAGCCGGCGCCGGCGTAGTAGCCGCTTCCGACATCAATTCCGAACTAAACGAAGTGCATCACAAGCTAGCCGCCCTGCGCAAAGCCTTGAAAATGGCCGAAGCAATAGGGGAGAAGCTTACCGCCACGGCTAGCAAGTAAAACTACTAAGTGTTTGTCATGCTGAGCTTATCGAAGCATCTCTCCCGCTTCGTTGCTATAGCATTGAAGTTACCAACCAGTAGAGATGCTTCGACAAGCTCAGCATGACGTTCATTAATTCGCTTAAACTCTCTCGCCCTCATGAGTATCCTCGTTCTCGATAATTACGATTCCTTCACGTACAACCTCGTGCAGCTCCTGCGCGAGTTAGGCTACGGTGCCCAAACCACCGTCGTGCGCAACGATAAAATATCGTTGGAAGAAGTGGAGCAATACGATTCCATTCTGCTTTCACCCGGCCCCGGCGTTCCTGCCGATGCTGGCCTCATGCCCGCCATCATCGAGCGCTATGCGCCCACGAAACGGATGCTGGGCGTATGCCTTGGCCATCAAGGAATTGCCGAGGCTTTTGGGGGCAATTGTATAACCTGCCCGCCGTGCTGCACGGCATTGCCACCGACGCTGATATCATTACTGGCGAGGACAGGTTATTCAAAAACCTGCCTACCAAATTTAAGGTAGGCCGCTACCATTCCTGGGTTGTAACTCCTGAGTCGATGCCGGCAGAACTGGAAATAACGGCCAGCGACGCTAATGGTCAGGTGCTAGCCCTGCGTCACCGCCAGTATGACGTGCGCGGCGTGCAGTTTCATCCCGAATCCATCCTGACCGAACACGGCCACGAAATGCTGAAAAACTGGCTTGTTGACTAAAATGAAGCACCATGCTCAGAACGTCATGCAGAGGCGGAGCCGAAGCATCTCGCGTGCTGATGAGAGGTTAGTAATCCCACTAAACACGCGAGATGCTTCGCTCCGCTCGGCATGACATACGAATAAGAAACAGGTCAGTACAATCTCTATAAATCACCGATTTTGAAACAGATCCTCACCACCCTTTTTGACCAGCAAACCCTCACCCGTGAGGAAGCCCGCGAGGCTATGTTTCGCCTGGGTCAGGGAGGCGTCAATGCATCCGAAACGGCCGCTTTTATGACCGTGTACCGGATGCGGCCCATCACGGTGCCGGAATTGAGCGGCTTCCGCGATGCCCTGCTCGACCTCTGCCGCGACCCGGAACTAGGCACCCACGAAGTGCTTGATATTGTGGGCACTGGCGGAGATGGTAAAGACACGCTCAATATCTCCACGCTGGCCTGTTTTGTAGCGGCTGGTGCAGGCTATAAGGTGGCCAAGCACGGCAACTTCGGGGTGTCGTCGGTGTGTGGTTCTTCCAATATATTGGCTCACTTCGGCTACGATTTTGAGGCGCCATCCGACAACCTAAGGCGGCAGCTAGATGAGGCGAATATCTGCTTTCTGCACGCGGCAGCCTTTCACCCGGCCATGCGCCACGCCGGGCCCGTACGCCGCGAATTGGGCGTACGCACTTTCTTCAATATTTTGGGTCCGTTGGTTAATCCAGCGCGGCCAGCAGCCCAATTGGCGGGGGTGTTCAGCCTAGAATTGCTGCGTTTATATAACTACTTGTTTCAGCAAACCAGCACCCGCTACGCCGTCGTTCACGCGCTCGACGGCTACGATGAACTGTCGCTGACGGGCACCGCCAAAGTAGTGTCGGCGCGGGGCGAGCAGGTGGTAACCGCCGCCACGCTCGGTATGCCTACTTATACCGCTAATGACCTAGCTGGGGGACAAACTGTAGCCGAATCTGCCGCATTGTTTCTGCAAGTGCTTGATAACAAAGGAACCACTGCCCAGCGCGATGTCGTAACGGCAAATGCCGCTCTGGCTATTCAATGCGCTGACCCCGCACTGTCGCTGCCCGCGGCGTTGGAAGCAGCTCGTGAGTCGTTAGCGAGTGGGCGCGCTCGGGGGCTTTTCGGCAGTTGTTGAACGTGTAAATGCACGAATCTGCATTTCTACATCCTGCTCTACCTATTCATTTTCATCCTCACAGCCGACCAAACTCCGCGGCTTCTTGTTCTTAACTCATGGCTACTATCCTTGATCAGATTATTCAACATAAGCGCGGCGAAGTAGCTGAGCGCCAAAGCTTGGTGCCGGTGAAGCTGCTAGAGCGCAGCCTGTACTTCAAAACGCAGCCATTATCGCTTCGTCACTACCTATTACGCGAAGACTTAAGCGGTATTATCGCCGAGTTTAAGCGCAAATCGCCTTCAAAGGGTTGGATAAATCCGCATGCGCCCGTAGAGCGCACGACTATTGGCTACATGCAGGCCGGTGCTTCGGCGCTGTCGGTGCTCACGGATAAGGAATTCTTTGGGGGGCAAAATGAGGACTTGATAACAGCGCGCCGCTTCAATTTCTGCCCCATTCTGCGCAAAGATTTTGTGATAGATGAGTACCAGATTCTAGAAGCCAAAAGCATCGGTGCCGATGCCGTGCTGCTCATAGCAGCCGTGCTTACGCCCGCCGAAATAGCAAAGCTTGGTCGCTTCGCCCGCAGCCTAGGTATGGAAGTGTTGTTGGAAGTGCACAACGCCGAAGAACTGGACCGCAGCCTCGACGCTGAAGCAGTCAACTTGGTAGGCGTCAACAACCGCAATCTGCACGACTTCAGCATGAGTTTGGAAACTTCCGCTGAGCTGGCTGAGCGCATCCCTGATGAATTCGTGAAAGTATCGGAAAGCGGGCTGAGCACCGCAGCCGCTATCCGGCAAGTGCGTAGTTATGGTTACCGCGGCTTCCTGCTGGGCGAGGCTTTCATGCGTCACAGTCGCCCCGAAAAAGCATGCGCCGCGCTAGTGCAGGAATTACAAGCTACCGAGCCGATTACGGCGTAAAACACAGCGTCAATTCAGTAACATGAAGCCTACTTTATATATAAAGGTGTGCGGAATGCGCGAGGCGCATAGCTTGGCGGCCGTGGCAGCGCTGCAACCGGATTTTCTGGGCTTCATATTTTATCCCAAATCCAGTCGCTATGTAGGGCAAGAGCTAAGCACGGCCAGCTTAGAAAATTTACCCCCCAACATCAAAAAAGTGGGCGTCTTTGTGAATGAAGCGACTGAAGTTATCAGGCAGCGAGTGCAGGAGTTCAAACTAAACGCTGTGCAACTCCACGGCGATGAAACGCCCGCCCAATGTCAGGAACTGCGTGCGTCGGATTTGCTGGTACTCAAAGCGTTTGCGCTGGGGGGCAATTTTGACTTCGATACGCTATTGCCCTACGTCCCGCACTGCGATTATTTCCTGTTCGACACCAAAGGCGAGCAGCCCGGCGGCAACGGACTCGTCTTCGATTGGCAACTCCTGCGCGACTACGCCTTACCCGTTCCCTACTTTCTCGCCGGAGGCCTCGACCTAACGCACGCCGAAACGCTGCGGAACCTCCAGCTGCCCGGCTTGTTTGCCGTAGACTTAAACAGTCGGTTTGAAATTTCTCCAGGTAAGAAAGACCCGATTCGGCTGGGGCAGATGTTTCAGCAGCTTCGGGGCGCGGCCGTTGCCGAACTAATAGACATTAAGCACAAGAACGTGTCATGCTGAGGAATCGAAGCATCTCTCCCGCTTCGTTGATTCTACTTATCAGTAGAGATGCTTCGGCAAGCTCAACATGACACCGTTTTAACTAACTGATTTCAAAACCAGCATCACAACCCTTCACCTTCGATATGGCTACTACTTCCGCTTTCCAACCCAATGCCCGTGGCTACTACGGTGAGTTCGGGGGGCATTTATTCCCGAAATGCTCTACCCAAACGTGGAAGAATTGCGTGAGCAATACCTCACCATCCTCGCCGACCCCGACTTTCAGCGCGACTACCAGCAGCTCCTGCGCGACTTCGTGGGCCGGCCCACGCCGTTGTTTGAAGCCAAGCGCCTGTCGGCTCGCTATGGTACCCGCATCTTCTTGAAGCGCGAAGACTTGTGCCACACCGGCGCCCACAAAGTCAATAACACTGTCGGTCAAATTCTGCTGGCGCAGCGCTTAGGTAAGACGCGCATTATTGCCGAAACTGGCGCTGGTCAGCACGGCGTGGCTACGGCAACCGTCTGCGCTCTGATGGGGATGGAATGCATCGTTTACATGGGTAAAACCGACACCGAGCGTCAGCGCCCCAACGTGGAGCGGATGCGCCTGCTCGGCGCCGAAGTGCGCCCCGTTACCAGCGGCAGCCAAACCCTCAAAGACGCCACCAACGAAGCCATCCGCGACTGGATCAGTAACCCCGTGGATACACACTACATTATTGGTTCGGTAGTAGGCCCACACCCGTATCCCGATTTGGTGGCGCGTCTGCAAGCCATTATCAGCGAAGAGATTAGAAAGCAACTGCTAGAGAAAGTTGGCCGCGAACTGCCCGACTATGTGGTAGCTTGCGTGGGCGGCGGCTCCAATGCGGCGGGGGCTTTTTATCATTTCTTGGATGAGCCTTCCGTGAAGCTGATTGCAGTAGAAGCGGCTGGTAAAGGCATTAGCTCGGGTCATTCCGCGGCAACCTCAGTGCTGGGAAAGCCGGGTATTATTCACGGTTCGCGCACCTTGCTTATGCAGGACGAAGACGGCCAGATTACGGAGCCGTACTCTTTATCGGCGGGCCTCGATTATCCCGGTATTGGTCCGTTACATGCCTTTCTGGGCGCATCGGGTCGGGCACGATTTATCTCGATTGAAGACGAGCCGGCTTTACGGGCGGTGGCCGAGCTGAGTCGTTTGGAGGGCATTATTCCAGCCTTGGAAACGGCGCACGCGCTAGCAGCTTTACCCGAAATAGGGGCGGGCCCTGATGATATTGTGGTGCTGAACCTCTCGGGCCGCGGCGACAAAGACTTGGATACTTACCTGAAATACGCCGAGCAAATGCACTAAGGTGGTGGCCCATGACTTACTGCACGAACTCACTAACTGATCGATGAATAACCGTATCCAACAAGCGTTTGCCACTAAGAAAGGTAAACTGCTCAATATCTACTTCACCGCCGGCTACCCCACACTCGACGCTACGGTGCCGCTCATTCAAACTCTTTCCGGCGCCGGCGCCGACCTGATCGAAATCGGGATGCCCTTTTCTGATCCGCTAGCCGATGGTCCCGTAATTCAGCAAAGCAGCACCGCCGCGTTGGCCAACGGCATGAACATGCGCGTGCTGTTCAAGCAATTGCAGGATATCCGCCAAACGGTGCCCAACACGCCGCTGCTGCTCATGGGTTACCTGAATCCGGTGATGCAGTTTGGAGTAGAGAACTTCTGCCGCCAAGCCGCCGAAGCTGGCGTTGATGGCATCATTCTGCCCGATTTGCCGCTGGATGACTACGTAGCTGAGTATCAGGAAATATTCCGGCGCTATAACCTGCGCCCCGTGTTCCTTATCACGCCGCAAACCAGTGAGAGCCGTATCCGCCGCATCGACGAGCTGACCGATTCTTTCCTGTACCTAGTATCAGGTCCCGGCACTACTGGGGGGCAAAATACCCAAAGTGAAGGTGTACAGGAAGCGTATTTCGAGCGTATCGCGGCCATGAATCTGCGCAATCCGCGTCTCATCGGGTTCGGTATCGGCGACAAAACCAGCTTCGACCGCGCGTGCTCTTACGCCGATGGCGCTATCATCGGCTCCGCCTTCATTCGGGCCCTCGAAGGCGCCGACGATGCGCCGGCTGCCGCCAAAGCTTTCGTTTCCTCGGTGCTGAATTAAGCACTCCAACACCTTTCTCAGCACCAGCAATCCATGCTCATCCAACTCGAAAAAGATATTACCGCGACCACCAAGGCGGATATTATCAATCAGATAAAAGCCCTGAAGTATAAGGTTACGGAGGTGACGACCCAGCGCGCCCATTACTTGGTAGGCATCGGCAAGGCAGAGGTCGACTTGCGCGCTATTGGCCAGCTGCCCGGAATTCGGGATATTCATCAGGTATCAGACGATTACCAGCTGGTGTCGCGCAAGTGGCGCGTGCGGCCCACCGTACTCGACTTAGGCGACGGTGTATTTATCGGTGAAGGTTCGCTGAGTCTGGTAGCTGGGCCGTGCAGTATTGAGAGCGAAGAGCAGATGGAGAAAGTCATGCAACACCTGCTCGATAACAACGTGTGGCTGATGCGGGGGGGCGTTTTTAAGCCGCGCTCCTCCCCATATTCCTTCCGTGGATTAGGGATGGAAGGCCTAAAACAGTTTCACCAAATGGCCCGTGCCCGCGGCATCAAAGTAGTAACAGAGGTAATGCAGGTGTCGCAGGTGGAGGAGATGCACGACTACGTGGATGTGTTCCAAGTTGGCGCTCGTAACACCCAGAATTTCAACTTGCTCGATGCGCTAGGGGGAGTCGATAAGCCGGTACTCATCAAGCGTGGTATTTCGGGGACAATTGAAGAGCTATTGTCCTCCGCTGAATACGTGTTTTCGGGTGGCAACGAGAAGCTGATTCTCTGCGAGCGGGGCATCCGAACCTTCGAAACGGCTTCGCGCAATACCTTGGACCTGAACGCAGTGCCGATTCTCAAGGAGAAAACGCACCTGCCCGTGGTAGTAGATCCGTCGCACGGCATCGGCATCCGCGATTATGTAGCCCCAATGGCGCTGGCCGCCGTTATGGCCGGGGCCGATGGCATTTTATACGAAACCCACGAGAAGCCAGAAGAAGCAGCTTCTGACGGTCAGCAGACGCTGAATTTCGAGGAATCAAGCCGGCTGATTCAGAATCTGCGGCGCGTGTACGCACTCCGTAAAGAACTGGTATAGTGTCGTAACGTGCTGGTTGTGTAGCTTTAGCGCATGTTCTTCCAATTCAGCCCGTATAGCTCGCTGTTGCTGCCATTCTTTGTGCAGGGCATCGTGTTTATGGGGATATTGTTGGTACGTGGGTGGCGGCGGGGGCTTGCCTCCGATGGCTGGTTGGCGCTGCTGCTGTTACTCAACACCCTACCACTTACGCAGTGGATGCTAGGGTTTGCTGGTTGGTACGACGCGCACAATATCTATTCTACCTTCATGTTTTATTTTCCCTTCCGCCATTGGCTGGCGCTAGGGCCTACTTTCTACTTCTACTTCCGAAGCCTTACCAACCAGGATTTTCGCTTTGGCTGGGCGGAAAAGCGCCATTTTCTGCCCGCAGCAGGGTATTTGGGCTGGCGCTTTATCGTGTTTTGCTATGATGTGCTGTGGCAGCACTGGATGCTAGGCGAGCCATTTACTGGGCATTTTGGTACAAAGGGGGCGTTGGCGGGGCTAAGCGAGGAAGTAGACAACTACTTAGAGGTGCTAGGCTATCTTTCCATATTTGCCTACGGCTGGCTCACTTTGCGCGATTATCGCCGCTACCGCCGCTACCTCAACGACAATTACTCCAACACGGGCCCAATTAGCTTCCAGTGGCTGCGCAACCTGATGGTGGCAGTTCTAGTGGGGCTGCTGGTTTCGCTATTGTTTGGCTTGGTAAACATTGCGGCGCCGTTGTCTTATATCCAGGTGTGGTATTCATTCCTAGCAACCGGCCTCCTGATTTATTACCTGAGCATTGCCGGTTTTATGGCGCCTTACCAGCCAGCGCCGGCTCTGCACTTTCAGCCGACCAGCACCGAGCTTGTCCAGAGTAGTTCTCTGACTGTGACGAATGCAGTAGTCACGGAAGTATTTGAACCAGCAGAACTCGAACCCAAACTCAGAGAAAAAGCCCCCCAGCAGGTAACGTCACTCGCCACATCGGCCACTGCGGAGGTGGTGCCCGACCCGGACCTGACTCGCTGGGCTAATAAGCTCTCCCGCCACATGGAAACCGAGCGACCTTATCTGGCGCCGGAACTGACCTTGAGCGAATTGGCCGCTCAGCTTCGTACCAATACCTCGTTGCTTTCGCGCGTCATCAATACGTGTTTCGGGCAAAACTTCAATGATTACATCAACGGGTATCGCATTGCCGAGGCCGAGCGCAAGCTGCAAGACCCGCGCTTCCAGCACTATACTTTACTGGCGGTGGCGCTAGAATCGGGGTTCAACTCCAAGTCAACATTCAACCGGGTGTTCAAAAAGCTGAAATCGGCGACGCCGAGTGAGGTGGCGGCTAGGCTCAATCCATAAGTTGGGACGTCCCAAGCTATGATGCGGGGCGTAAGGGAGCTGAGCAGGGGGCAATTTTGGGTCGTTCAATTACTTACCCAACGACCATGAAAAAGCTTCTCTTTTCCGCCAGCCCGCTGGGCTCCCGCCTCGCCGACGTTGCCTGGCTACTCCTTCGTTTGCACATTGGTTTGTCTATCGCCATTGGAGCCGGCTGGGCAAAGCTCGTCAGCATGACCACTGCTACTGAGGCGGCTAAGTTGGTAGGTGGGCAGGCCGCGCTGGGGCCACCTGATTGGTTTGTGCAGCAAGTAGCTACTCTGGGTTTTACGTTTCCCTCACCGTATATGTGGGCGTGGCTGGCTACCTGGGGAGAGTTTGCAGGCGGCCTGCTGATTGCCTTTGGGCTGCTTACGCGCTGGAGCGCGGTCCAGCTGGCCTTTCAGTTTTTCGTCATCGCTTTTTTGTGGTATGAAACGCCCGAACCCGTGCTGGGCATGTATTATCAGCAGCTCCTTTTCTGGTGCTTTGTGCTTGTAACCGTAGTAGGTGGCGGGCGCTATTCGCTTGATTATGCGCTCACTAAGAATAGGAGCCTGCTCCGCGAATTGGTGCCAACGCGGCGGGTAGCTACGGCAACTGCTGCACTGGTGCTATTCCTCACGACAGCTTGCTTGGCTGGCGGCGGCAGCTTAAAGTCCGACCTCTTGATTGAGCCCGGCAAGCAGTTCGCGCTGGGAGGCGGGCAGCCGGGCGCCTTTCGGGTAGTGGCTCGTAACACCGGAACCGTATCCGTGGAAATAAAGGAGCGGCCTCGCGGGGGTGGTATTTTTGGTAAGGCTACGTTGGCCCCTGGGCAGCGCGCCATACTACGGTTTTTGCCGGGCTCCACCGCGCTCCTCCTCAATCCGTCCGACAAGAAAGCCCGCATCGACCTGCACGTTACCGGCGATACCAACCTGAGCATGGGCTACGAAGTCAGCGGTAAGCTCTAAGCAAGTTTAAGGTGACGCAGCTAATAGTACGCGTCACAATGAAGCTATGTGCTAACCAGCTTGCTTCGGTATTAGGGTGTTTAGAAGTCCTGCCGAACGCAAAGGTTTACGTAAAATACATCGGCTACCTCTGGCTGTTTGGACAAAAATGCCCCCCGATAACTATTTTCAGAAATTTGGTATCTATCTGAAAATAAGTTGGCTAGTGGCGTACAACTTATTATTCTGATTTTCTATATTTGTTCCATGTTACTGCAATCCGCCAAATGCATTATGCTAACCGTCAATCGCCCCAATGGAGGCGGAGTCGAGCTGCATGGCCGGAAAGGAAGGTAAGTAACCACCTCCAACCCCGAAAACCACAAGCCCGACTCCGTCAAGAGCCGGGCTTTTTTTATGACATAATAATTCTACCTAGCGCTATGTTCGAACAAGCCCACGACCAGTACACCACGCAGGATCAACTCGTTTGGAAAGTGTTATTCGACCGCCAGACGGCTCTGCTGCATAAGCGGGCGGCGCAAGCATTTGGAGCTGGCCTCGCGCGCCTCGACTTCCAGCGCACTATCATCCCGCACTTTGATGCGGTAAGTGAGCAGCTGCAGCGCTACACCAACTGGGAGCTGGTACCTGTGCCCGAAGCAGTGGATGATGCTACGTTTTTTGCGTTGTTGGCAGAGCGTAAGTTTCCGGCCGTCACGCGGTTGCGGGCAATGGAGCAGTTCGACTTTGTGAAGACACCCGATTTATTTCACGACGTATTTGGGCACGCGCCCTTGCTTACCGACTCTGCCTTCGCCGATTTTCTGCACTTCCTAGGCATCGTAGGTCGGCAGCACCGCCACGATGTGGCTGCTTTGGTGCGACTACGGCGGTTGTATGGCTTTACGGTCCAGTTTGGGCTGGTGCAGGAAGGCGGGCAGCCGCGCATTTATGGAGCCGGTTTGCTATCCTCAGCCGGCGAGATTCACCACTGCGTGCACGATGAAACCGTCCGTCATGCGTTTGAGCTTTCGACGGTGCTCGACACGCCCTATTCCGAGGAGCGCTTTCAAGAGCAATACTTTGTGCTCAACTCTTGGGAGCAACTCACGGCTAGCGTTGCGGAAATGGCCGCCTTGCTCGCGGATAGTTGGCAACTGAAGCCGGCGTAACCCGACTCTCAGCTTTCGCCAGAAAGCTGGTTGACACGCTTACGCCTCTTCCCACCGCAGCTTACACAAAAAAGCCCCCCAGAGATGAATCTGGGGGGCTTTTTTGCATATTAAATTAAGACTTCAGTTTGAAGTTCTTGCGCAGATAAGCCACGGCGGCGGTGTGGGCATCAGCGGCAAACTTTTGGTTGTATTTAGGATTAGATGGGTTGGCAAATGCGTGGTCGGCGGCGTAGCTCTTGATGGTCACCTTCTTCTTAGCGGTGGCCATATCCTTTTGAAATTGCGCCACAACCTCAGGATTGATCCACTTGTCTTCGCTGGCGAAAATGCCTAACACGTCAGTGTTCAGGGTTTTGAGCTTGGCCACGTCCTTTTCGGGCATGCCATAATACATCACGCAACCCACGGCTTTGGGCCCCGCGAGCAACGCTGTTTGTAACGACCAGCCCCCACCGAAGCACCAGCCCACAGAAGCAAACTGCGCATCCTGACCGGCGTACTGCATGGCGCCCCGAATGATATTCTGGGCGCGGTCCGTTTTTACGGCTTGCATGTACTTGCCGGCTTCATCGGGCGTGGTGGCCACCTGGCCATCGTATAGGTCGAGCGCGATGATGTTGACACCGGGCAACTCACGGGCGAAAGCAGCGGCTTCCTTCTTGATGTAGTCGTTCAGGCCCCACCACTCATGAATCACGAACAGATACTTTTTGGACGGCGTAGCGCTCTTGATTTCGAAACCCTGACCAGTTTGGCCATCGGCAGTTTTGAATTTGACCATCGTGCCTTCGCCCTCATAGGAGTAGGGCAGCGGCGCATCGTGACCACCCGAGAAGTCGGTATTGGAGGCGAGCATGGCGAATGTCTCGGTGGCTACGGCCGGCTTGGCGCAGCAACTCAGCGCCGTGGTTTGGGCCGAAGCCGCGGTAGCTACGCTGAGCAGCGCGGCGCAAAGAGTCCAGAGTTTTTTCATGGAAATAGAGAGGGAAAAGAAAGTGCGTCCTGAGCCAGCGCCAACTCATGTTGCTACACGAATCATTGTTAGTTCAGGACGCATTAACCGGAAGCCCCAACTATAGTTTTGGTGGAGGCACCACCGCGGGTTTATTGCGTGCGAATGTGCGCTCCCAATTCGGTGAGCAAGGCGTACAGGCCCACATAGGTCCTGTTGAGATAAATAAAATGCTCGGAGCCGCGAGGCTCGCGCTGTTGGCGCAGCTCCGGTTCCTGCATCAAATCATCACCCAACGCATACAATGACGCCATATAAGCAGGGTCGCCAAAGTCGAAGGTAACCTCCCGGAAAGGCCGCCCAACTAGCTCCAGCGACGCGCGCAACGTGCGCACATACAGGGCGCGGCGCTCGGCGGTATCGGTGGCGCGCAGAATGCCGGTTTCGTCGAGCAGGGTTGCAAGACGCGCTTCATCGGCCAGGGTTTCGGGAGCCAGCAGCGCATTGAAGAGCCGATGCACATCGGCTGGAATTTCTTTTACGCAGCCGAAGTCCAGCACGCCCACGGTGCCGCCGTTATCGGCGCGTAGCAGAAAGTTGCCGGGGTGCGGATCAGCGTGGACTTTCAGCAGCGTATTGAGTTGAAACATATAAAAGTCCCACAACGCCTGCCCTAGTTGGTTGCGGATTTCCTGACTGGGATTTGTTACCATAAACTCCTTCAAATGCTGGCCAGGCAGCCAATCCATCGTCAGGATGCGGGCCGAGGATAGCTCAGGATAGTAGCGAGCAAACTCCAGATGAGGCAATTGTGCGCAGCTGGCGGCTATTTCAGTACCGCGCCGTAGCTCCAGCTTATAATCGGTTTCTTCGAGCAGGCGCGTTTCTACTTCCTCTAAGTAAGGCCGGACCTGCGCCTCATCGAGGCCCATCACGCGCAGGGCAATGGGCTTCACCAGACGGATATCCGAGCGGATGCTGTCGGCCACGCCGGGGTACTGCACTTTCACCGCCAGGGGGCTTTTTTCGTCGCGCGATAGGGCGTAATGCACTTGACCAATGCTGGCGGCCTGCCGGGCGTTTACATCGAATTTCGCAAAAAGCTCAAAGGGTGACTTGCCAAACGCATCCCGGAAAGTTTTGATAATCAGCGGAGCCGAGATCGGGGGCGTCTGATACTGGGCTTGGGCAAACTGATCGGCGTAGGCAGGGGGCAAAAATTTCTTTTCCAGCGCCAGCATCTGGGCCACTTTCAGCACTGAGCCTTTCATCTCGCTCAGCGTGCCATACAGCTCCGCGGCGTTGGCCGCGTGCAAGTCGGCCTCGCTGCTGGTAGCGCCCACCGAGCGGCGCGCGTAGTGCTTTACATAATTGGCGCCTACTTTCAGTCCCGACTTGGCAAAACGAGCCGCCCGCGCCACTTTGGTAGTGGGCAGCGAATCAAGCTGACGGCCGGGCACGCTCTCTTCCGCCAGCGAGGAGCTGGGGGGCAAATTGTCCACAGATTCAGCCATTAGCGACGCCGATGCAGCAGAAAACGAGTCAAATCGAGAGCGGAGTCGAAGGAGTTGCGGCCCACTAGGTCGAAGCTGAGCGTAACCGCTTTCTCCACGGCCGCGTCGGTACGCTCGAAGTTCAGACTTTCGTCCTTGGCAAAGAAGGTAAGCACAAATAGCGCCTGCGTCCAGAACAGGCGTGGGTAGCTGTCCTGAACCAAGCGCCGGGGGGCAATTTCTTCGGTCCGGCGGCCTTCGCGCAGCAAATCAGCAATGAACATCTCGAACTCGGTCCGAAAATCGTCGAGCACGCGGGGCGTGACGCCCGGTACGCGCGGCATCGAGCGGCGCAGCGCCATGAGCGCGTAGCTGCGGTTTTGCTTCAGGATTTCGAGCAAAGTATAGTAGAAGGATAGCAGCTTTTCGCGAACACCGTACTCTTGCCAGACGGGCTCCAAAGCCGCTTTTTCGCGCGCCTGCCGGCCAAAGTCAGCCCACAGTTCCCGGTCGATGGCCTCAAAGTTCGGGTAGTGGCGGTAGAAGTCTTCCTCCGGGATATTCAGCTTGCTGGTAAGCTTGAACACCGACGTTGGGGGCTTATTTTTATCCAGCACGTAAGTCAGGTAAGCCTGCTTGATGCGGTCCTTTTCCGTATTTTCCATAGTACTGATACAACAGCAAGAAGCCCGGTAAAGTTGAGCCGTGAGCAGCAGTGCGGCCACGTAAAAAGTCGTGGCCGCGTTTCGCTCGCTTATTCTGCCTGTCGGTAAGCCGCGCGCAGCGTTTCGATGGCCCGCTCGCGCGCAAACTTGTGATCTACAATTGGTTTGGGATAATCACAGGTGCCATACTCGGGTATCCACTGCCACACGTAAGCAAACGTAGGGTCGTATTGTTCCTGCTGACTTTGGGGGCTGTATACCCGAAACCACGGGGCGGCAGTGGCCCCGGTGCCGGCCATCCACTGCCAGTTGCCCACGTTCTGCGACATATCATAGTCGAGCAGCTTATCAGCAAAATACCGGTCGCCCCAGCGCCAATCGATGAGCAGATGCTTCACCAGAAAACCGGCGGCGGCAATACGGGCGCGGTTGGGCATGTAGCCAGTAACGTTCAACTCCCGCATACCCGCATCAACAAGCGGATAGCCGGTGCGGCCTTCGCACCAGGCGGCAAACTCCTGCTCGTTGTTGCGATACGGCACGCGGCGCAGCTTCGGGTCGTAGCTCTCGGTGGCGGTAAAGGGATAATGCCAGAGCAGCATCATAAAGAAGTCGCGCCAAATTAATTCGGAGAGCAGCTTGGGGTTCAGCTCTTTGGCTTGGCGCATCACCTCGCGCACGCTCAGGGTGCCGAAGCGCAGGTGCACCGACCGCCTAGTGCTGCTGTTCACTAAGCCGGGCTGGTTGCGGGTCAGGTGGTAGTTGCGAACCAGAGCCTCATCCGGCAATTCGGCGGCGGGCACAAACTGTTCAAAATGCTCGAATCCCATTTCTTGCAGCGTTGGCCGGGCTGGCGCATCAGGCAGCCGGTATAAGTTCTCAGCACGAAATAAATCGGCGGACGGATACGCCTGCAAGTGCTCATCGCGCAAGGCGGCCAACCAAGCTTTTTGATAAGAGCCGAATACTTTAGGTACTGTGCCCGACTTCGTCAGAATCTCGCTTTTGGCAAAAATTACTTGATCCTTAAATGTGTGAAAATCAGCCCCGTGCCGCTGGCAGATTGCCGCTACAGCCGAATCGCGCTCTTTGGCGTAGGGTTCGTAGTCTTCATTCGTATATACGGCCGCTACTTCGTGCTGACTCAGCAGTTGCTCAAATACTTCCAGCGGCCGACCATAAATAGCCAGAAAATTGCCCCCCGCCGCCTCTGTCTGCGCCGCAAGACGCTCCACTTGCTGATAAATAAACGTGACCCGCGCGTCGCGGCGACTGGGAAGCAAATCCAGAATCTCGCGGTCATAAATAAACAGCGGTACCACTGGATAGCCACTTTGCAATGCGGCGGCCAAGCCCACATTATCATGCAAGCGAATGTCGCGCCGGTGCCAGAAAAGCGTGATTTTAGCCATAATATAAATGTTTCCTAACGTGAATCTGGCTATTTTACTTCAACCGACCCATGCCGCCATCAACGGGCATCACCTGACCGGTAATAAAGCTACTATGGTCGGAGAGCAGGAAAGACGCCATGTAAGCCAGGTCTTCCGGCTGCCCGATGCGCTGCAATGGGTGACGCTTGGCTCCGCCTTCCGCTTTTTCGGGAGTGTTTAATAAAGGAGCGGCGAGCGGTGTATTTGTCAGCGACGGTGCGACAGCGTTGACGCGGATGTTCTGGGGGGCAAATTCGGCGGCCAGCGCGCGGGTTAAGCCTTCTAATGCAGCTTTAGCGGTGGCAATACTGGCGTGAAAACTCATGCCCGTAGTGGCGGCCACCGTACTAAACAGAATGACCGAAGCGCCTTCGGCCTTCTTCAGTCGCTTCATCAGGGGTTGCAACAACTGCACGGCGCCCATTACATTCAACTCAAAATCAGCCCGAAAATCATCCAGTGGAATCCGCTCGAAAGGCCGCAGCTTGATGCTGCCGGGGCAATACACAAAGCCGTGCAAGGTATCGGGCAGGCCATCGAAGGCGGTGGGCGCGATGGGGTGGGTGGCATCGAGCTCTAGGTGGGTGGTTTGCAGTTCGGCCAACTCGGGAGAAAGATGGCGCGAGGCGGTAAATAATTGGGCGCCAAGACCGTGCAGCAGCTTAGCCGTAGCCAGCCCGATGCCCGATGAGGCACCGACGATGAGAATGTTTTTTTGAGCGAAATCCATGAAGGTAGTTCAGGTGAGAAGGGTTACTTCACAACTGAACCAAGCGGCCAAGGTTTGCGCAAGGCGAAACTACGGCTGCCCAAGAAGCCAGTAATTGGAGTAAAGGCCGCCGTCTATCACTAAATCAGGCCGGCAGAAGCGCACCTTCTGCCGGCCTGAATAACATAGCGCCTAACAATTAATCCACTAACAATCAGTAGGTAAAATAAGGGATCTAAGTAAGCTCAGTTGTCTGTGCGAAAAGTCAAGCGTGGGATTAGCGAGTTCGTCGCATCATAAAGACGAAGTGTATTGCCTTCTTGCTTGTATGTGGTAATTTGGGGTAGTGCTGCCAGATAACGCCCCCCAATTACTGGGCTTGAGCAACTGCCGGCCTTCACCGTTAGCTGCGTGATATTGAGCGTATTGGTGGCCGCATTAAGCGAAAATTGCCCCCCAATCTCGTCGCAGGCTGACAAGCCTTCTATGCGGTTGCCAGAAGCGACAAACTGAATATAGGATTCTCTATCCTGGAAAAAGCTGGAAACCTCAATGGGCGTTTCGCCTACGTCTGTTAGTCGCCAGCGCCTATTCAGTAATTCGGCGTTGACGTCTGAATCTTCAACGCAGCTGCCGAGCATGAGCGCGGCTGTTAACCACAAAAAAGAGCGGGTCAAGGCTTGTACCATATAGCGAAAGTTGTGAGTAGTCTGTAGAGGGGAGGCACCTCGAAGGCAAATGGTTGCAAGCCGTTGGGAGCGAAAGTGAAAAATATTTGTCCCCCAGCAAGCAACATGCTGATTGTAAATACTATTACCGATTTTTTGTGTCTGATTTCAGCAGCTAAATGAGTATATTATCTACACTTTAGGCAACCCTTCGTGTGATACAGCCATCTACCTCAACAACTCTCAAATACTTATTCTACTCTATGAAAACCTCGACTCATTTCAAGGCACTTTTTCTACTGTTAGTTGCGTGTACGCTCCAGTTTTGTGTGCAAGCCCAAACGAAGCAAACCCGCCGCACAGGCAACTTTGAAGCCGTGAGCGCCAGTGGCGCGGTGAATGTGTTTCTGCGCCAGGGCAGCGCTACGAGCGTGGTAGTGGAGGCATCAGAGGAAATCCAGAAATACCTTAAAACGGAGGTGCAGAACGGGACCCTGAAAATATACCGCGACCGTGATTTCAACTGGCGTGACCTGGTGGGCAGCAGCAAAGAGAATAGCGTGAATATTTATATCACCTGCCCCACACTTAAAGCAATTTCTGTGAGCGGGGCATCGGCAGTGAAGGGCCAGTCAGCTTTTACTACGAACGACTTTAAGATACAAGCCAGCGGAGCCAGCGATATAATCCTCAGCCTCACAGCGAAAAGCCTGGATGTAAACTGCTCTGGTGCCAGCGATGTGAGGCTTTCCGGTCAGGCCGAGCGGCAGAAAGTGAACGTCAGCGGCGGTAGTGAGTATCAAGCATATGCGTTGCAATCCAGAGGTGCGCAGATAACGGCATCGGGTGCTAGTGAGGCTCAGGTGAATATCGATGGAGAACTCTCCTCCACCGCTTCCGGTGCCAGCGACATTCGCTATAAAGGCAATGCGCGCGTAGTAAGCAGCCGCGCCAGCGGTGCCAGCTCCGTGCGAGCCGCTCGCTAGACCGACTGAAGTTACTTCCAATCAAATCCCCTGGTTAGCCTTAATTGGCTAACCAGGGGATTTTTGCATGAAGCAGGACACTACCGGGGGGCTTTTTTAGGAATGCTTCCTACCTTGAGTAGCAGCCTTTATATCGGAATAACCAAAGGAGTCGATATTGCGAATAAGGCTCAGTTAGCAAAAATTCGCTGACTACGTATGGTGCTTGTTGCGCATTTGCCTAGCTTCGTCCCGATTCGTTCTCCGCTTCTCCCTCATCTCCTGAACTATGAATATTAAAAAGCTACTCGTTGCCAACCGTGGCGAAATTGCTATCCGCGTGCTGCGTGCCGCCACTGAACTGGGAATCCCAACGGTGGCCGTGTACACGTACGAGGATCGGTATTCGCTGCACCGCTATAAGGCGGATGAGGCCTATCAAATTGGTCGCGACGATGAGCCACTAAAGCCTTATCTGGACATCGAGGCCATTCTGCGTACTGCTAAGGAGAATGGAGCCGATGCAATTCATCCGGGTTACGGGTTTCTGGCTGAAAATGCCACGCTAGCCCGGCGCTGCCAAGAGGAAGGCGTCATTTTCGTGGGGCCGCGGCCGGAAGTAATGGAAGCCTTGGGCGACAAAGTAGCCGCTAAGCGTGTGGCGCTGCAGTGCCAGGTGCCCATTATTGAGAGCAGCGAAGCCGATTTGGTTGATCTGGAAGTTGCTTTGAATGAAGCGCATCGTATTGGCTACCCAGTCATGCTCAAGGCAGCTTCGGGCGGCGGCGGACGAGGGATGCGCGTCATTCGGACGGATGAAGAATTGGAAAGAGGGTTTTTTGAGGCCCGTAACGAGGCCCTGAAAGCCTTTGGCGATGACACTGTGTTCTTGGAGAAGTTCGTGGAGCGGCCTAAGCACATAGAGGTACAGCTGGTAGCCGATAACCACGGCAACATTGTGCATCTCTACGAGCGCGACTGCTCGGTGCAGCGCCGTTTTCAGAAGGTAGTGGAAATTGCTCCCGCTTTGGATCTGGCTGATCACCAGCGGCATTTGCTGTACGAGTACGCGCTGCGTCTGGGCCGGGCCGTGAATTATAACAACGTAGGCACGGTAGAATTTTTGGTAAACCCCGAGCAGGACCGCATCTACTTTATTGAGGTAAATCCGCGTATTCAGGTGGAGCACACCGTAACGGAGATGATTACCGGTATCGACCTGATCAAAACGCAGATCTACATTGCCTCCGGCTACAACCTCTCCTCGCCTGAGATAGGGCTGGAGCCGGGGGGCAAACCAATGCGCACGGGCTTCGCTATTCAGTGCCGCATCACCACCGAAGATCCCGAAAACGACTTTAAACCCGATTACGGTACAATTGTGGCCTACCGCTCGGCCGGCGGCTTTGGTATTCGTCTCGATCAGGGTTCGGTGTACCAAGGTGTGAAAGTGTCGCCCTTCTTCGATTCGCTGCTGGTGAAAGTGTCGGCCCATGCGCCTACGCTGGAAGGAGCGGCCCAGAAAATGGCGCGCACGCTAGATGAATTCCGTATTCGAGGGGTACGAACCAACATTCAGTTTCTGCAAAATATCATTGCCAACCCCGAGTTTGTAAGCGGCAAGGCCAATGTGGACTTCATCAAAGACCACCCCGAGCTATTTCAGTACAAGCCTCGCCAAGACCGGGGCACTAAAGTGCTGGCCTACATCGGCGATGTGGTGGTAAATGGCAACCCCGACGTTAAAAATCTGATGGACCCCGCGCGGGATCTGCGCAAACCCAAAATTCCGGCCGCCAATACCACCGAACCCCACCAGCCCGGCACTAAGAACAAACTGACCGAGCTGGGCCCCGAAGCATTTGCCCAGTGGCTGCGGGCCGATAAGCCCATTCATTATTGCGACACGACGTTTCGTGATGCTCACCAAAGCCTACTGGCGACCCGTATGCGCACCTTCGATTTGCTGAAGGTAGCGGAGCGCTACGCCAAAATGCACCCTCAGACCTTCTCAATGGAAGTGTGGGGCGGCGCGACGTTCGATGTGGCTCTACGTTTTCTGCACGAAGACCCGTGGGAGCGGTTGGCTAAAATCAGGGCCGCAGTACCGAATATTTTGCTCCAGATGCTCATTCGGGGGGCAAATGGGGTGGGCTACAAAGCCTATCCCGATAATCTCACCGAGCGATTCGTGCAGCAGGCCTGGGAAACGGGCGTGGACATCTTCCGGATCTTTGATTCCCTGAACTGGATGCCGGGCATGGAGTCGTGTATTGGCTTTGTGCGCAACAAAACCCAGGGATTGGCAGAGGCTAGCATTTGCTACACCGGCGACATTCTAGACCCCAAGCGCGCCAAGTACAACCTTGATTACTACTTGCGCTTGGCTAAGCAAATCGAAGACGCCGGCGCTCATATTCTCTGCATTAAGGACATGGCTGGCCTACTAAAGCCTTATGCCGCCACTGAGCTTATTCAGGGTCTTCGGTCTACCATCAATTTGCCCATTCATCTGCACACCCACGATACATCTTCCTTACAAGCGGCTACTTACCTTAAAGCAATTGAGGCCGATGTTGATGTAATTGATGTGGCCCTAGGCTCATTATCCGGTCTTACTTCCCAGCCCAACTTCAACTCTATTGTGGAGATGCTGCGTGGTACGCCTCGTCATCGGGAGTTCGATCAGCGGAGTCTGAACGAGTTTTCGAACTACTGGGAAACGGTGCGTGAGTACTACTATCCGTTTGAGTCGGGCTTGAAGGCGGGCACGTCAGAAGTATTTCAGCACGAGATTCCTGGGGGCAATATTCGAACTTGCGGCCCCAGGCGGCGGCGTTGGGCCTAGGCGATAAGTTCGAACAAGTGAAGCAAACGTTCGCCGACGTAAATCAGCTGTTTGGCGACATCGTGAAAGTAACCCCTTCGTCGAAAGTAGTTGGCGATATGGCGCTATTCATGGTGACCAATAACCTAACCACACAGGACGTGCTAGAAAAAGGGGAAAGCCTGTCATTCCCCGAGTCGGTGCAGAGCCTGTTTCGGGGCGACATCGGGCAGCCGGAAGGGGGCTGGCCAGCAGAGTTGCAAAAGCTTATTCTCAAGGATGAGAAGCCCTTCACCGACCGGCCTAATGAGCACCTCGCACCTATTGATTTTGATAAAGAATGGGCCTCGTTTCAAACGAAATTTGGCCCCCAGACCAAGTTCACCGATCTGCTCTCTTATTTGCTGTACCCCAAAGTATTTGAGCAGTATTGGGCACACGTGCAGCAGTTTGGCGATGTGTCGCTAATCCCGACGAGGGTGTTTTTCTACGGCCTCAAACCCGGCGAAGAAACCATCATCGATATTGCTCGCGGCAAGTCAGTGATTGTGAAACTGCGCTCGGTGGGCAACGTGAATGACGACGGCAACCGCACCGTGTTCTTCTCCTTCAACGGCCAGACCCGCAATCTGGAAGTGCGCGACCGCTCGGTGGAAGTGAAAACGGTGCGTAACCAAAAAACGGATAAGTCGAACCCGCGGCAGATTGGTGCGCCCTTGCAGGGAATGCTTTCCAAAGTGCTGGTGAAAGATGGCGAAACGGTGAAGCGCAACACGCCGCTCTTCATTATCGAAGCCATGAAGATGGAAACCACCATCACCGCCCCCGAAGACACTACCGTGCAAAGCCTGCACCTGGGCGAAGGAACCTTAGTAAACGCTGATGACCTTATACTTACGCTGAGCTAATCTTGTGTTTACAGCGCGTAGTCTGACTTTTAATCTGAAAATGAATATATTTTCGGAGCAATACTGCTGATTATTCAACTTCAATCTCTAAATGAGACGCTTTCAACTATTTATTGTTATCGCCAGCGCCTTGGTGAGTCTGCAAGCTACGGCCCAAAGTACAGTGATCAACTCGGGCAATGCAGCCCAGGAAAATATTAAGAACTTGGTTGAGGGCTCAGCCTTTGTTCGCTTCGATAATCGCTACGAGGGAGTACGGGGAACGCCTTATCTGATTCCTAGCTGGCTTCCGGGCAGCGTCCAACTTGCTTCCAAGGTGCCATTACCGGAGCTAAAACTGAAGTATGATGCCAATCAGCGTTTGCTGTTATTGCTTCGGAATGCTAAGGACTCCATATACTTGGATATGAACAGGATAGAGTCTTTCGTTCTGAACGACCCGACCAAAACGCAGCCGCGAGCTTTCAAGCGCTTCTATGACGCGCCCGATCCGGCAATGCGCCGGGAGTATTTTGAAGTACTGGTGCCGGGCAACTACAGCCTTCTCAAGCTTCAGCGCAAAACGCTGCAAAAAGCCAGCTTCGCCGGCGCGTACAGCGCCGACCGGCGCTATGATGAGCTGGTTGATCAAACCGACTACTTCGTCCGTACGGCTGATGGTCGGTTGCAACCTCTCAAGCTAAACGCAAAAGCGTTGACGGCTGCTTTACCCGAACACTCGGCCCAAATTCAGGCGGAGCTTAAAAAGCGCCCGGCTCTGCGCACCGAAGCCGACTTTGTGGCTTTCATGCCCTGGCTGAATACGTTGCCCGCACTGCCCGCCAAATAGGTCGTGCTATAGGCGCACAAAAAGCCCCCAACGTAATTGGGGGGCTTTTTTGTGCGCCTATCTTAGATAAACGGCCTCAAAAATTGCCAGTGGCTCCTCACTTGTGCCTGCGTAAAGCCGTAGAGTATCGCCTTTTATCTGAAAGCGTGAGACTTCTTGAAGCGCTTTTAAATAGTCGGTTTCTACTTGTTGTCGGGCTTCGCATAGCATTCGGGTGGAGCCAATATTCAAGAGGCGTAGCGCAGCATTTGTAGGCTGTTCGAAGCGGCCGAAATAACGGTTGCAGCCCGCGTAGCCAGCTATCTGATCGGTAGTGGCGTTGAATTGCAGATCGATTTCTTGACTATTCTCGGGCGTGGTGATGGGGGTAGCACCCAGGGTTCGGAGTACCCAGCGCGTATTACGCAGGCTGGCATTGGGGGTAGTGTCTTTTGCCGTTTTGCAGGCGCTGAATAGAAAAAGCGGTAGAAAAAACAGAAGCAAGCGCAGCGACATAGAAATAACGGTAAGTGAAAAGCCGGGGAAAAGGTAAGCCAAAGGGAATTAGTGGTTTTGTGATGAGGCAAAATTCCTACCTTGAGCCATGAAAAAACTCGTCCTGATCCTTGGATTGGCCTGTATAGGGCAATTAGCTGAAGCACAAAAGAAAACAATTAAGCAAGCAAACGTTGAGCGCGTCATCCGCACGTTGGCGGCCGATGACATGCAGGGGCGAGCCGCTGGTAAGCCGGGCGGGTTACAGGCAGCTAAATTCTTGGCTGCTGAGTTTGAACGGATTGGGCTGGAGAAGATGTCAGGTCTTACTACCTACGAGCAGGTGTTTCCGGCGTACGAAGTACGGGTAGTTGCTAGCAGCGCAACACTGAATGGCGTGGCGGTAGCGCCCGAAAATGTGCTACCTGTATCGGGGCTGCCTACACTTAGCTGGACCAGTGAGGATGCTATGCCGCCGCGCGTGGTCGTTATTGGCCCCCAGGATAACGTGCGCCAACAGATGGGCGCATTGCTGCAGCCTACTGCCAACACACTGGTGCTGGTCGATCCGGCACATGCGCAACGTTTCAAACAATTATCTGGCTATCTGAGTCATGGAGGTATGCAGGGTGAGCAGCCGAAGCCTTTTGCCAGCGTATTTGTGTTAGCTGCCGCCCCGGCCGCCCCGTCAAATTTGCTGCTACGGCCACGACTACTATCAAAACCGTGGAGCTACGCAATGTAGTAGGGGTGTTGCCCGGACAGGCCAAGGATAAGGCCCGTGCGGCCGAAATGGTGGTATTCTCAGCTCATTACGACCACATTGGCACGTTGCCAGCCGTAGCTGGCGACTCCATCGCCAATGGGGCCGATGATGATGCTAGCGGCACAACAGCCGTGGTAGCCTTAGCGGAGTACTTCAAAAACAACAAGCTGGAGACGTCCGGGAAGAAAAAGAAGAACCAGCGGACGTTGGTATTCGTGGCTTTCACGGCGGAGGAAATTGGAGGCTTCGGCTCTAAGTATTTTTCCCAGCAAATTGATCCGCAGAAGGTTGTGGCCATGTTTAATATTGAAATGATTGGTAAGGAAGCCAAATTTGGCCCCCAAACGGCTTTCATTACTGGCTATGAGCGCTCCGACTTTGGCAAGTTGCTTCAGCAAAAGCTGGAAGGCACACCCTTTCGCTTCGAGCCAGATCCGTACCCCGAGCAAAACCTTTTTTACCGCTCCGATAATGCGACGCTAGCCCGATTGGGGGTGCCGGCCCACACCATCAGCAGCGACCAGATTCCGACGGATAAGCTGTATCATTCGGTAGATGACGAAGTGGAAAGCTTGAACTTGACCAACATGACCGCCATTATTTCGGCCATTGCGCGCAGTGCCACCGGAATAATCGGCGGCGAGCAAACACCCACTCGCATTGAGCCCGCCAGTGTAGGTCAGCGTCCGTAGCGCTTGGGTCTGTCTGAAAAAACGGCCGCCCCGATACTAAATAAGTATTGGGGCGGCCGTTTCATGTTAAACGAATACTAGGTTACTATTTGGGAAGGCGTACGCTAAAGCCAGCCCCTACGGATAAGCCCTCGGCTTCGCGGGTGAAGCCTTGGCCAGCATTCAGGTCGAAGCGGAGGTTGGGCAGCGGCCGCCAGTAAACACCGGCCGTAGCCCCAGGCGCCAGCTTTGATTCGCGCTGCCAAGTGGTATAAGTTTCAGCAAAGAAGCCAAAATTGCCCCCCAAGGGTCCATTCAAGGCCAGCGTGCCAAGGTAGGTGCCCAATTTTGTGTCGGCGGCGCGGAAGCCACGCTGGCGGAAGCCAAGGTTAGCTTCCAGCCCATAGCGCTGCCCCAACTGTTGCGATACTAGTAAACGGGCTCCGGGCTCCAGTACCTTATTTGGAAAAGACGTATTGCCGTTGCGTAGCGTCAATTCACCCAAAAGCACCACTTGGGAGCGAGCATTGGGGACTGTAGAAGCCAGAAATTTGGCCCCTACGGTCAACGGCATAAATCCACCAGGAAGCGATGCAGAAGGCACTGGGACTTCAAAATCGTTGCCCGTAATCATTGTTGATGCGGCGGCGAGTTTGTCGGTGGGGTGGAGGTAGCCCTGCGTCAGGCGCAACTCAATATGACTAGGCAAGCCAATACGCAGCGTAGCCCCTGACAGCGTACGATTCGGGCCAAAACCTGTAGTGGTGGCCGGCTCAAAGCGGTTGGTACCCGCATCTATCTGCACTTGGCCCAAGGGTACCATGTTGGTCGTGATGGTGCGGCCGGGCCTATCAGGACGGATGTTGCGCACGAACGGCGCATCAGCGTTGAGAGTAGGATCGGTAGTCTGGGCCAGCAGATTGGCTGGAGTAGCTAAAAAAAGCCCCCCAATAAGCCATAAAGAGGTTTTGGGCATGGTCCCTCTGACACAGATTGGCCAGAGAAAGTTCAGTACCAACCAGATAACAACACGGTCTGTACTCTCAAAAAAGTACTGCTGACTTGCTTGCCTTAGGCGATATAACTGAATAGAAGCCCCCTAACGGCTTTAATAGGGGTTTTGCCAAAAGCGGGTAACTATTAATTTTGTAGTGGAGGCACTGCCCAGCCACCGAATCTTATACAAGAAGCTTTTTGTCGTTATATGGCAGGTAAAAACGCATTCTGCGAAACCAGTCGGCGCGGTTCAGAGTACAAAGACCGGATAGGGTAAGCTATGCCTTTTTCTCACAGAATGTATTCTATGTAAAATAGATAGCTGTTGATACAATAAGCTGTGTAGCAGTGTTATGGGGGCAGCAATGGGTATACAGTAATGAATGTAAAACAGCAACGTACGGCCGAAAGCATTTATCAACAGGCCGAGAATATAACTGGGGAGGCCGCGACGCTCTACTGTCAGCTAGCACCCGGTATAAATTACTGCGAAGGCGATGAGGAAGGTCGGAGAGCGCTGGAGCAGGAGATGCAAAGCCATCTGACGGCGCTCGCCAATGCCATCCTAATGAACAGTGCGGGCTTATTTGAAACGCATCTGTTTCATGCCCGGCACCATCCACCCGACCCCGCCCACGATCAAAGTCTGACACAGCAGTTAGCAGCCCTGAAGCAGGTGCTTGCCCAAAGGCTGCCCATCACAGAGTATATTGCCGCAGCAGGCTATCTGAGTGCCGCTTTTAAAGAATTAGAGCACCCGCTGGTTGAAAAGGCCACTTCGACGCCCGCCGTCTCGCTTCAGGAAACTCCGCTTAAAGACTTAGCTGATGCCTATCTAGCGCATTTATTAGCTGGGCAGCGTACGGAAGCTATTAGCTTACTCAGAAAAGAAGCGAAGGACGGGATTGATGTCCGGCTGCTCTATGAGCATGTATTTATGCCTGTGCAGTGGGAGGTGGGCTCGCGCTGGCACAAAGGGCAAATTACTGTAGCGCAAGAGCATTATTGCACCGCCGCTACGGAGTTGGCTATGGCTATGCTACACCCATATCTGCAAGCTGGTTCCCCCAATGGCTTCCGTTTTGTGGCTACCACGGTGTCCGGCGATTTGCATAGCATGCCGGTGCGAATGGTATCCGATTTTCTGGAACTTGATGGCTGGACGCCCTACTTTTTAGGTGCGAACACGCCGACTGATGGCATTTGGAAAGCAGTTGTTGGGTTTAAAGCCGATTTGCTAGTTATTGGTGCTTCTATGGCTCACCACGTGGGCATACTACGCCAACTTATTGACGCCAAAAAGAATACGATAGGTGCCAGCAACGTATTTGTGTTAGTAGGAGGGGAGCCATTCAACGCCGACCCGACGCTGTGGCGCTCCATCGGGGCCGATGCCTTCGCCCCCAATGCCCGGATAGCCGTGGAAGCAGCTCGCGCGCTCATGCAAAAAAAATAAACCAGTCATTTTACTCGTCTTCGTAGTCTAAGCCGAGCAACTGGTTGAGAGCCTGTTGCAATTCGCTGGCCGCATGCATCTGCCCGGCTTTGCGACTCACCTGCAAGCCTTGACGGTAAACTTTTTCAGCCTCTTCCGGCTTTTCTAATTGCTCCAGCAACTTGCCTGCATGGTAGTATGTGCCCACATAGTCGGGGTGTTCATCCAGTAGCGTTTGATAATATTTCATAGCCACTAGCGGCTCCGTAGACCTATATTCAGTGGCCAGTGCGTAGATCGTAAATGCGTCGTTGGGGTCATCGGCGTAGAAGGCTAGGAGTTGCTGTAAACGGCTGGGTGAGGTTTCCATGGGGCAGGAGTTTTATGTATCTTCGCCCGAAATTAGGGGCTTTCCCGTAGTTATTTGTCCATATAAGCACCTTCGATGAAGTTTCTCGTTTGTATCAGCAACGTGCCCGACACGACCACTAAAATCACCTTTACTCCTGATAATAAGGAGCTCAACAAGGCTGGGGTGCAGTTTGTAATTAATCCTTGGGATGAATATGCCCTCACTCGCGCCATTGAGTTGAAGGAAAAACTGGGGGGCAATGTGACGGTGCTCAACGTAGGCGAAGCCGATACTGAACCCAATATTCGCAAGGCTTTAGCCATTGGTGCCGATGACGCTATCCGGGTCAATGCCAAGCCCACCGACGCCTATTTCGTAGCTCAGCAAATTGCGGCGGCCGCTAAAGAAGGTGGCTACGACATCATTCTGATGGGTAAGGAAAGCATAGATTACAATGGTTTTCAAGTACACGGCATGGTTGGCGAACTGCTCGGCATTCCAACGGTAGCACCGGCCATAAAGCTTGATGTAGAAGGCAGTACGGCTACGCTGGAGCGTGAGATTGAAGGTGGCAAAGAAATAGTAGAGGTGGCTACGCCTTTCGTTGTTTCGTGTCAGGAGCCCATGTGTGAACCCCGTATCCCCAACATGCGCGGTATCATGACGGCCCGGACCAAGCCCTTGAAAGTAGTAGAGCCAACCGGCGAAGCTCCCCGCACCCAGGTTACCGAGTATGCTTTGCCCCCCAAGAAGCAGGGTGTTAAGCTTATCCCTGCCGAATCGGCCGGCGACCTGATTAAGCTGCTGCGCAACGAAGCCAAAGTAATCTAATACAGAATTGAGATTAGAGAACCACGAAGCAGACATGAGATAAACGTCTGCTAATAAGCTTCTCTGGTAAACAACTCATTTCTTGTAGTTCACTTCTTATGTCTAAATAAATGTCTGTTCTAGTTGTAGTTGAGTGTGATAACGGCGAGGTCAAAAAATCCTCATTGGAAGTAGCTTCCTATGGCAGCCAGGTGGCTCAGATGCTTGGCACCACGGCTACGGCTGTCGCCGTGGGTGAGGCTACTGAAGCTAACCTTGCCGCTCTCGGCGAGCAGGGCATCAGCAAAGTTTTATACGACAACGATTCCCGTCTGAAGGATTTCGTAAACGGCGCCTATACCAAACTGATTGCCGCCGCGGCCCAGCAGGAAAGTGCGCAGATAATTGTATTAGCTAACTCCAACATCGGAGCGGCTGTCGGTTCGCGCCTGTCGGTGCGTCTGCAAGCGAGCTTGGCTACTAACGTAGTAGAGCTGCCCAAAACCGATGGGGGGCAATTTGTGGTGAAGCGTGGTGCTTTCTCCGGCAAAGCCTTCTCGGACGTTATTTTGAGTGGCGAGCGCAAAATTATTGCCGTGAAGAAGAACTCGATGGAGCCTCTGCACAATGCTGGCCAAACCGCAACGGTAGAGAACTTCTCCGCTCAGCTCACCGACGCCGACTTCTCCGATGCACCAAAGCAGGTGATCATGCAGGAGCAGGCTGGTGGTATTCTGCTCCCGGAAGCCGACAAAGTGGTGTCTGGTGGCCGGGGCATGAAAGGCCCTGAGAACTGGAATCTGATTGAAGACTTAGCTAAAGCTTTGGGCGCAGCTACTGCCTGCTCCAAGCCGGTATCTGATGTAGATTGGCGCCCTCACCATGAGCACGTGGGCCAAACGGGTATCACGGTGTCGCCTAACTTGTATATTGCCTGCGGTATTTCGGGAGCTATTCAGCATTTAGCTGGCGTAAACTCTTCGAAGGTTATTGTCGTCATCAACAAGGATCCAGAAGCGCCATTCTTTAAAGCGGCTGATTATGGTATCGTTGGCGACGTTTTCGACGTATTACCGAAATTAACTCAGGCCGTTAAAGAGTTGAATTAGTGCGTCGCTACATTAAGTTTTGATGGGTTGCTGCTATTGTTTTATTTAACGCACTAACTTATTGATTACTAGTTTAGTAAACGCAAATCGACACACCTAAAATCAGCTTAATCGCTTGTGAAGAAAATTCAGCTCGAAATTCTCGGCCTGTCATCCAGCCAATCCCAATCGGGTTCTTTCGCTCTTATCCTGGGCGAAAAAACAGGTAACCGCCGGTTGCCCATCATCATTGGCATGTTTGAGGCGCAGAGTATTGCGATTCAAATAGAAAAAATTAGCCCCAACCGTCCCCTGACGCATGACTTGTTCAAGTCGTTTGCGGAGCACGTGCATGTGGCCATCATTGAAGTGATGATATCGGATTTAAAGGAAGGCGTATTCTATTCCAAGATTGTGTGCTCCGATGGGGCCACAACCTTCGAAATCGACGCACGCCCCAGCGATGCCATTGCTATCGGCCTGCGTTTCGGCGTGCCGATCTTCACTGTGGAAAGCGTACTGAGCGAAGCCGGTATCATTCTAAGCGACCTCGATGAAAATGCCGAAGATGCTTCGGACGATGATGACGAGGACGACGATGATGACGATAACGGCGGTACGCCGGCCTCAACGCCAACCCCTCGCGACCCCAGTGGTCAGGTGTCGTTGGACGAGTTGACGAAGATGCTGGCCCAGGCTCTGGAAAAAGAAGACTACGAAAAGGCCGCCAAAATTCGCGATGAGCTAAATAAGCGCAACGGCTAAAATTTTGGTCGTTTTAGAAAGAAAGCCTTCCTTGTATGGAAGGCTTTTTTTGTGCCAAACATCTTTCACCCAACCAACTGAAAATGCCCCCAGCCCCGATCTTCGTTATCCAATTGGGCAGCCCACGCTGCCGGCCGGTAAGCTTTCCGTTACGGAGCGAGCTGCTCTAATTCGACAGATTGAGCAACTGCCAGCCCAGCTTACGGCTGTAGCCCGCGAAATTGGTGGAGTGCGTTTGCAGGAGCCATACCGCCCCGGTGGCTGGACGGGCCGGCAGGTCATTCACCATCTGGCCGATTCACACATTAATAGCTATACGCGTTTCCGCTTGGCTCTCACGGAGGAAAGGCCCACCGTGAAGCCCTATGAAGAGCACGCCTGGGCCGAATTGCCCGACGTGGAAGCAACGCCTATCACCGTGTCGTTAACGC
This sequence comes from Hymenobacter radiodurans, assembly GCF_004355185.1. NCBI lineage: Bacteria > Pseudomonadati > Bacteroidota > Cytophagia > Cytophagales > Hymenobacteraceae > Hymenobacter > Hymenobacter radiodurans. Next base: position 2,962,965 of record NZ_CP037922.1, on the reverse strand, counting down.
TGTTAGAGGCCTTGCATACCCGCTGGTCTGTATTGCTGCATCATCTAACGGAGGCCCAATGGCAACGCACCTTTTATCATCCCGGCAACGATCGGGATTATACGCTCGATCAGGCGCTGGTGCTCTATGCCTGGCACGGACAGCACCACTTGGCTCACTTAACTGGCCTTCGCGACCACAAAGCCAATCTTGATTAAACGAAAAAAGCCCCCCAAAGTAATTCTGGGGGCTTTTTTATGTAGAATAAACAAATGTATCATGCACTGGTAGACTCGCCTTCTGTGATGGCCGCGAGGCCTCCTTCCGATTCGTCGTCCACTTTTTTGGCAGCTCGCACCAAACTGCTGCTGAAGATAAACTCTTTCAGCTCCGGTACCTGTGCATTCAGAATTTCGTCTTTGGTACCATCCCACAGCTTTTGCCCTTTATGCAAAAAGATAATATGGTCGCCGATTTCCACCACGGAATTCATGTCGTGGGTGATGATAGCGGTGGTGATGTTGTACTCGTGCGTGATTTCGTGAATCAGCTCGTCAATCTTGAGGCTGGTGAGTGGGTCGAGGCCGGAATTGGGTTCGTCGCAGAATAGATAGGTACAGTTGGGCGCAATGGCGCGGGCAATACCCACGCGTTTCTTCATGCCGCCGCTAATTTCCGCCGGCATTTTGTTGCCCGCATTTTCAAGACCTACGCGCTTCAGGCAAAACTCTACCCGGTCGCGACGTTCTTCTTTGGTCATTTCGGGGGTAAGCATTTTCAGGGGAAACTCAATGTTTTCGAACACCGTCATAGAGTCGAACAGCGCTGAGCCCTGAAACAGCATCCCAATTTTGCGCCGGATTTCCTGCCTGATCTGCACCTTGTTATTGGTGAACACGCTGCCGTCATAAGTGATGCTCCCGATGTCGGGCTGCATCAGCCCCACAATGCACTGTAACAGCACGCTTTTACCAGTGCCTGAACCACCCAGCAACAAATTACACTTGCCCGTCTCAAACGTGCAGGTAATACCCTTCAGCACTTGGTTGCCATTAAAGGATTTCTGGACGTTATGAATTTCAATCATGGTACTAAATGGTTGAATGATGAAATGGGTGAAGGGTGAATGGCCAAATGGTTGCGTTCAGAAGTTGGAACTATCAGCCAGTTAACCACTCAGCCATTCAAGCATTTACAGAAGAAGCGCAGCTAACACGAAGTCAGCCAGCAGAATAGCGATGATAGAGTTATTAACGGCGCCGGTGCTGGCTGCTCCTACTTCCAGCGCCCCACCCGTGGTGAAGTAGCCTTTGTAAGAGGAAATAGCAGACACCAGAAAAGCGAATACTACCGACTTGATTAGGGCAAAGGTGATATTGTAGGGAATGAAATCACTCCGTAGTCCTTCGATGTATTCCTGAGCTGAAATGGCACCGGTGAGAGTGCCGGCCAAGTAGCCTCCTAAGATGGAAAGAAGCATTGCCAGAATTACCAGCAACGGGAACATGAGAATGGCTGCTACGATTCGCGGGAGCACTAAGTAAGAGGCAGAGTTGATGCCCATTACTTCTAGCGCTGCTACCTGCTCCGTGATACGCATAGTGCCTAAGCCGCCCGCGATGCTCGACCCCACTTTACCCGCAAGCACGATGCTGGTGATAGTGGGCGCAAGCTCCAAAATAGTCATTTCGCGCACCATAAAGCCGATGGTCGACTTCGGAATAAGCGGACTAACAAGGTTATACGAGATCTGAACGCACGTTACAGCTCCGATAAAAGCGCTGACGATAGCGACGATAAAAACAGAATTGAAGCCGATAATTACGGCCTCTTCAAGGGTGCGATTCCAGAGCGTTTTAAGGCGCTCGGTCCGCGTGACCATACTTTGTAGAAAAAGCAGAAACTCGCCGAAGTTTTTGACCATAAAGCGGAAGGAGGAAGGGAGAAATACAGGAACTTGCAGAGCAAACAGCTACGCTTAGGAAATGCTCGGCCCGTGTTTGATAACCCTACGTAAAAACGAACTCAACAAGTAAAGGAATGCAAAAATATATCATTGTTACCGGCGGAACGAAGGGAATTGGGCGCGCTGTGGTCATGCGTTTTGCGCGGGCTGGTTTCGCGGTGGTTACCTGCGCCCGCTCAGCCGCCGATTTACTAACGCTAGCCGCTGACGTGGAGGAGGAACTTCCGGGTAGTGAGCTGTACACCTTAGCCGCCGACCTGAGCCAACCTGCTGACACCCGCCGCTTCACCGATTTCGTGCTGGCGCTGGGGGGCAAAATCGAAGTCCTAATTAATAACACGGGAGCATTTACTCCTGGTCGCCTTCAAGATGATGACCAAGAAGGCTCAGTGCTACGGCATATGATTGACGTGAATCTATATAGCACCTACGATGTAACCCGCGCCTTGCTGCCCAGCTTATTGGCGCACGGTGGGGGCATATTTTCACGATGTGCTCAGTGGCCAGCTTGCGGGCATATCCCAGTGGCGGCGCCTACAGCGTAGCAAAGTTTGCCTTGCTTGGCCTGACAAAAGCGCTGCGCGAAGAGTTGAAAGAGCAGAATATCCGGGTGACGGCTGTGTTGCCGGGGGCTACGCTCACGGCTAGCTGGGAGGGTGCTGATTTGCCCCCGAGCGGTTTATTAAGGCAGAAGATGTAGCCGAAGCTATCTTTGGGGCTTACTCCTTGTCGCCGCAGGCGGTGGTGGAAGAACTCCTGATCCGGCCTCAGCTAGGCGATATTTAACGGGCGGCAAGAGTCGATAGTTAATCGAGCTTTACTGTCTTGCCTTTGCCAGTTATCCGAATGTCGGTGGCAGCAGGATTACCGCTGTAGTAAAGAATGCCGGTGCCGGCGTGGCTGCCACCCACAATGTCGGAAGCCGAAACGTAGGCTGACCCGTCGCTGTTGCGGGTGAGCTCAAAAAAGCAGCGTTTGGTTTGGAGTTCGGTAGCGCGCAGGGAGCCTAGTCCGCCCACGGTTAGGCTCAGTTCGTCGGCGGCCCCGCGCAGACGTACATCACCTAATTCATACATATCCAAAAAGATAATGTCGCTGGTCAGGTCGAGGTCGTAGTCGCCGGCCCCCACGAGGTGAAAGAAAACGGTGCTGACGCGGAAGTTGCCTGCCGTGCGGATATTACCGGCGCCCAGTAAGGCGACATCGCGGATGCTGGCTACGTGCAAAGTTACTTCGCGGGGCGTGTCGTAGCGGCGCACCCAGTTGCAGCGGCTCGTATTTCGTATGGTGAGGCGCCCATCTTCAACTTGAAGCTCAATGTCTTCCTGCAGGTTTTTGCCGGTGCGTACCTCGGCGTAGGGTTCATTCGCTGTGCTATCCTGAACCAGTATCACATCTACATTGGTGTAGGTAACTAAGTCCTGAAAGGGTGGGAGCGCCCGCCGCTCCGTTACAATGCTGCCGGTACTCTTAAAACAATCGCCCTCATGATCCTTCGCGCAGCCCGCCAGCCCTGACATCACGATGAACAGACTTACCCAACTGCGCAAAAGCCGCGGCAGGCAGCTAACTTGCAACCAACTATTCACTCGCAACATACCCAAACTATGGACCTGACCGGCAAGGTAGCTATTCTAACGGGCGTCAGCAAAGGGATTGGACTGGCTACTGCTCAGGCACTGCTGGCCCAGGGGGCAGTAGTGGCCGGCTGGGGCCGCACCCGCCCGACGAATTTGAAGCACGAGCGGTTTCATTTTTTCGAGTGCGATGTGCGCAAGCAAGCCAGTGTGCAGGTTGCCTTTGCCAATACTATTAATCAACTTGGCTCCGAAGTGCATGTGCTCGTAAATAATGCCGGGCTGGGCATTGCTGGTCCCGTTGATGGCTTCTCGGCCGAAGACTGGCACACGATGTTCGATACAAATGTGCACGGTACATTTTATTGCTGCCAAGCCGTGCTGCCTACCATGAAGCGTCAGCAAATCGGCCATATCGTGAACATCTCATCCATTGCCGGAACTACGGGCATCGAAAAAATGGCGGGTTACTGTGCGTCCAAGTTTGCTGTGCGAGGCTTTTCGCAGTCGTTGTTTAAGGAAGTGCGCAATGATGGTATCAAAGTAACCTGCTTGTATCCGGGCTCGGTGCAAACGAATTTCTTCGATGATATCCCCGGCACCGACGCCAACGAGCACATGATGCAGCCCCAGGATATTGCCGATACAATCATTTATGCGCTGCAAACGCCATTTAATTTCCACATTGTGGACTTGGAAATGCGGCCATTACAGCCTAAAAAGTAAACTTGTGGCGCGGAGCTCCAGCTCCGTGCTTCCTCGTCCAAACCTATCGTTGCATCCCATTTTGGGCTTCGCAAAGATGCCCGAAGCTGGAGCTTCGCGCTACATTCTATGGTTGAAATACAGCATCTGACCAAAAACTTCGGTACTCAAGCCGCTGTGAATGACATTTCATTCTCAGTGGGCAAGGGCGAGATTCTGGGTTTCCTGGGGCCGAACGGGGCCGGCAAGTCCACCACCATGAAGATTGCCACCGGCTATTTGCCCCCCAGCGCCGGTACCGTGCGTGTAGCCGGCCACGACGTGCTGACCGAACCCTTGGAAGTGCGCCGCCAGGTAGGGTATCTGCCTGAGCACAACCCGCTTTACCTGGATATGTACGTGCACGAGTACCTCGAATTTATTGGCTCTGTGCACGGACTGAAGGGTACTGACCGGCGCCGGCGCGTGGCTGCCATGGTAGATAGAGTAGGGCTCGGCCGGGAGCAGAACAAGCAGATCGGAGCTTTATCGAAAGGCTATCGGCAGCGGGTCGGCTTGGCGCAGGCGCTTATTCACGACCCCGGCGTACTCATTCTTGATGAGCCCACTACCGGCCTCGACCCCAACCAGATCGGCGAAATCCGCACGCTTATCCGGGAGCTGGGTGAAGATAAAACTGTGATTTTCTCAACTCACATTCTTCCCGAAGTAACGGCTCTGTGCACTAGAGTAGTAATTATTAATAGGGGCCAACTTGTGGCCGACAGCTCCGTGAGCGAGTTAGGTGCCCGCGCCGCCGGCGATACGCTTATCCGTGCGGAGTTTGAGCAAGCCATCGATCCCGCACCTTTGCGGGCTTTGCCAGGCATTACGAGCGTCGAAATTGCCCCCCAGAATATGTACCACATCCGGGCCAGCGCCGGAACTGACGTTCGGGGGGCAATTTCGCGCCTCGCGGCCCAGGAAGGTTGGGTGCTGTTGGGGCTGCGCCAGGAAGAGCAGTCGCTGGAGCAAGTATTTCAGAATTTGACGAAGTAGAAAATGAATGCGGTTTCAATAAGCTCAATAAATAGGCTACGTGCTATTCGGGTTTTGTCATTTGCTGTTCCTAATTTATTTTTCTTGTCCTTAACAGTATTTTTTATTCTAAACAAAAAAGCATATGCTGAATTAGGATTAATTACCCCATTCCAATTCAATATTATTGGAATGGATTTTCAATTTATTCCGGCCATATTTAGTTATTTTTTGGTTGGGATCTTAATGATGCTCTTATGGATACTCATAGCAGTAGAATTAAAAAAGATGAAAATCGCTGCATATATATTTGGCCTCTCAGGTTTAGTATTAGTGTTATTTAGCTTGCTTCCTTTATCAAATAAAACTGATATCAACCAGATTAGTACGCTGTTGTTTTGCTTGTCAATTGCTTTTGTGTTAATCAACTTTGCTGGTGTATCTGTCCTGCTGTCTAATGTTGAGGATGCCAGAAGCAAATGTGTCCTGCTTCTTGTATTAGCGTTTATGTCTTATCACATAGTTGATAAATTCTTTATACTTAGAAACGATTTTAATTTAAATTATCTGATTGCTGCATCTTTTTTATGGTATTTTTATTTATATGAGATTATTAAATTAAAATTACTAAATAAAATAGCTATCAATTTTCAAAATTGAAGACAGAGTTCAATGTTTGCCATTCTTCGCAAAGAATTTAATGCCTTTCTAAGCTCGCCGGTTGCCTACGTGGTGATGGGCGTTTTCTTGGTGGCTACCGGGCTGTTCGTGTGGGTATTTCCCGATAGTAGCGTGCTGGACTACGGCTACGCTGACCTGCAAACCCTGTTTAATATTGCTCCCTGGATCTTTCTTTTCCTGATTCCGGCCATTACCATGCGCACCTTTGCCGAGGAAAAAAAGGCGGGCACCATCGAACTGCTGCTCACTAGGCCACTCACCGATGGCCAGATTCTGGGGGCAAATTTCTGGCTTGCCTGCTGCTGACCTTGCTGGCACTGCTACCTACGCTCCTGTATTATTATTCGGTGTATCAGCTCGGAAACCCGGAAGGCAATATTGATTCGGCGGCTACGGTGGGCTCTTATCTGGGGCTGGCGCTATTGGCTGGGGTGTTTGTGGCGATGGGCGTATTTGCTTCCGCCATTACCCGCGACCAGATTATCGCCTTTTTGGTGGCTGTGGTAGGCTGCTTTTTAGTGTATTCGGGCTTTGATTCCCTAGCATCCGTTTTTGAAGGCAGCGCTGCTTATTATATCAGCCAGCTCGGCATCGCGGCCCATTACCGCGATATCAGCAAAGGCCTGATCGACTCCCGCGACCTGACGTATTTTTTTAGCCTAATGGCCGTACTGCTTTTAGCCACCCGGCTAGTGCTGCAAAGCCGCAATTGGTAACACTGCTTGCATCTTGACCCTACCAAAAAGCTAAGATGGAAGCCCCGCACAACATGCCCGAATCACCCATTCAACCTTCCCGCAAGCGCCGCGACCTCATCCGGTTTCTGTTAATCATAGGAGTGCTTTTGCTCTTCAATTTTGTTGGACAGCGGCTCTTTTTTCGCCTCGATCTAACGGAGGAAAAGCGCTACACCATGTCGCCGGCTACGAAGCAGCTTCTGCAAAATTTGCCCGAGCCGGTTACGGTCACGGTATATCTAGATGGCGACTTTCCGCCCGCTTTCCGCCGCCTCCAACAGGCTGTACGCGAAACGCTGAATGAGATGCAAGTGTACGGGGGGGCAAATCTGCGCTACGTATTTGTCGATCCTTCGGCGGCTAGCTCTGAGAAAGCACGCAGCGAATACTACGAAACCCTGATCAAAAAGGGGCTTCGCCCAACCAACTTGGCTGCTACGGAAAACGGGAAGCGCGTCGAGAAAATCATCTTTCCCTGGGCTACCGTGGCCGTTGGGCCCCGCGAAAAGCAAGTGTTGCTATTACGCGGCAATCAGACTGCTTCTTCCGATGTGCGTCTTAATCAGAGCATTGAAGGTCTCGAATACGAGTTGGCTAGCAACATTCGCAAACTGTCGCCCGGTCGCCGCAAAATCATTGGCGTAGTTGAAGGACACGGGGAGTTGACCAATGCTCAAGCTGGCGACCTGATAGGCTCTTTGCAGGAGTATTACGACGTATACCGCGTCAATTTGGCTGCTGTGCCTAATCTGCGCACCCTCGACGCGGTGATTGTGGCCAAGCCTGAGCAAGCCTACTCCGAAATCGAGAAGTTCAAGCTCGACCAATTCGTTATTCAGGGGGGCAAAGCGCTCTTTTTTGTGGATGCCATGCGCGTGAACCTCGATAGTGCGGCCCGTGGCGGCATGTTGTCGTTTCCATATCAGCTGAACTTAGAGGACCTCTTATTTAAGTACGGTGCCCGCATCAATCCCAACTTGGTGCTCGACCTGAACTCCGGCGTAATCCCGCTTGTGACCGGTACCACCGGCGACCAGCCCACCGTAGAGCCAATGCCGTGGCAGTTTTATCCGCTCATCAATCAGTTTAGCCCGCACCCCATCACCCGCAATCTCGACGCTGTCTATACCAAGTTTGTGAGTACCATCGATACGGTAAAGGCAGTCGGCATTCGCAAAACGCCACTGCTTTTCACCTCTCGCTATACTCGTGTGCTGCCGTCTCCAGTGCCCGTAAATTTGAACGACGCCCGCATGGAGCCCAATGCCAAGCTGTACCGCGAGAGCTTTAAGCCAGTAGGATACCTGCTAGAAGGACAATTTCGCTCACTGTTTGCTAATCGTGCTCAGCCAGGTACCACGCAGTTTCAACCCGCCACGGCATCCAATGCCCGCCCCGGCAAAGTACTGATCATCGGCGATGGCGACTTTGTGCGTAGCGAACTGGATCCTAAAACTGGTCAGCCCTTCCGCCTCGGCTTCGACCGGCTCGCCAACACCGAGTTTGCCAATCGCGAGCTTGCCTTAAACGCCGTGGATTACATGCTCGACGAAACCGGCCTCATCGCCGTTCGCAGTAAGCAAATTACACTGCGGCCGCTCGATAAAGTGAAAGTAACAGAACAGCGCCGCCGCTGGCAACTCATTAATATTTGCGCTCCATTAGTGTTGCTAGGCGTATTTGGAGGCTTAAGGGCGTGGCAGCGCAAGCGGCGGTATGCGTCATTTAAAATTTAATAATATCCTCAGTTACAAATGAGGCAAGGAGCGAATGTAGAGATGTATCGTTTTGCTCAGTACTAGGGGGCAAAAAATCAGTTCGGTTAATATTCAAGTACCCAGCCAGATGCTCGAAGTCACTTATAGCTACAACCTTGAAGCCCATAGACCACTGGGAGAAATCACGCTGCTGGATCTCACCGTCGGCTAATTTAATCACGTTGCGGTGGCGGATATCCTGCTTAATTTTATTGAAGATATAGAACACCTCGTCTTTAGGGCCCTCTAATACTTGCATGATACTATGCTCGCTGTAGAGCAGAACACCGGTAAGCTGATGCTGCGCATTCCAGTCGCGCGCCTGCTTAAGTAAGGATTCCAACTCCTTATCATTCATGGGCAGGGTAGCGGTACTTTGATAAACTAAACGGTGTAGAGCCTCGGGAGCCATAAAGCAGAAAGTGATCAGGTTTTATGTGAATCAACATTAGCGAATTTCATGCTATACAGCATGGATTAGGCCACTTTCAGTATTGTGTTATAATTTGCACAGGCTTTATCGCGCTTCTACCGGAGGCGAAGTTTTGGAGTTTTCATCACGCTAAACTTCGTCAGCAAATCCTGACTAGCAGGTTATGTTATTCCCTGCTGCTGGCGCTGGCAAAGCCGGGTGCGTTTCCTATCTTTGTCGCCTTCCCCCAACCCTGGCCGAACCCCCACTATATGAAATTCATTGTCTCGTCTTCTGCCTTGCTCAAGCAGCTCCAGAGCATTAACGGCGTAGTCACGAACAACCCCGTAGTGCCCATTCTGGAGAATTTCCTTTTCGAGATTGAGGACGGCAAGTTGACTATTACGGCCTCCGATCTGGAAACCAGCATGATAACCGAGTTGCCAGTGGAGGCCCGCGAAACAGGTCGCATTGCTGCCCCCGCCCGCATTCTGCTCGATACGCTCAAAAACCTGCCCGACCAGCCCGTAACCTTTACGCTGGATGAGGAAACGTACACCATCGAAATAAGCTCCGCCAATGGCCGCTACAAGCTAGCCGGCGAGAATGCTACTGATTTTCCACGTGTGCCAGTAGTTAAGGGCTCGGCTCCAATTGAAATACCGTCCTCGTCGCTGGCGCGGGCTATCAACAAGACTATCTTCGCCGTAAGTACCGACGAGCTCCGGCCAGCCATGACCGGGATTCTGGTGCAACTTGCGGATAACCAAGCTACGTTTGTAGCTACCGATGGCCATCGCCTGCTGCGCTATCGCCGCCTCGATGTAGGTGCCGGTCAATCAGCTAACCTGATTATTCCGCGGAAAGCTTTCAATCTGCTTAAAAGTGCGTTGCCATCCGAGGCCACTACGGTGAAAGTAGAATTTAACAGCTCCAATGCCTTCTTTAGCTTCAATCAGATGCGCCTTGTGTGCCGCCTAATCGATGAGCGCTATCCTGATTACGAAAACGTAATTCCGGTCAGCAATCCGAATCGTTTGATCATCAGCCGGGCCGATTTCCTGAACTCGGTAAAGCGCATCTCCATCTATTCCAACAAGACTACTCACCAGGTTCGCCTACGCTTAGCTGGTTCTGAGCTAACGGTTTCAGCCGAAGACTTGGACTTCAGCAACGAAGCCAGCGAGCGCCTGGCCTGCCAGTATGAGGGCGAGGATATGGAGATTGGCTTCAATGCTCGTTTCCTGGCAGAAATGCTCTCCAACATTGATTCAGAAGAAATTACCCTGGAGTTGAGTACGCCCAACCGAGCTGGCTTGCTCATGCCAACCACTGCCGACGACAACGAAAGCATTCTAATGCTCGTGATGCCGGTCATGCTTAATAACTACGTTTAAATTTCAATGTTAAATAGCTGTGGGTTAAATAGTTGATTGTTGTGCTGATATCGACGCAGCTACAAACAATCAGCTATTTAACCCACAATCGTTTAGCAATTCAAGCAATGAAGAAATCTGAAATTCGCTTTAGTATCGCCCTCGACGACCAGAAAGTGCCGGAAGCCATTAGCTGGCAGGCTACCGATGCTGGTCCCGATATTCACTTCGCCAAAGCCATCAACATAGCCCTTTGGGATCGTGATGAGCGAGGTACTATGAAAATTGACCTCTGGACGAAGGAAATGCCTGTTGATGAAATGAAGCGCTTCTACGTTGATACCATCGGTGCAATGGCCGAAAGCATCACCACGGCTACCAACGATAAAGTAATGGCTGCCAAAATGCAGGAACTGTGCCGCGCGCTCATGCAGCACCTGGAAGACGAGGAAAGCAAGAGTAAATAGATTACTTTAACCTGTGCCATAAAAAAGCCCCCAGAGATCTTCTGGGGGGCTTTTTTAGTATCAAAAACTAGGCTTATCTGTTGCCAGAACTCGAAGTAGAACGAGTAGGTGTGGTAGTCTTTCCTGGACCAATAGTGGCACCCTTGCTGTTAGCTGGTAGCGGGTTCTTCACCGAATTTACGAAAAGGAAATCGGAAGCAGTGGCCGCATAGTCTTTATCGTACTTATAGTAGGAGCTGCGGGAGTTATAGTAGTCACTGTATTGGTTGGTCGTCAACACAGCGGTCAACTCTTTATCGCGCTCTTTGCACACGCCCTTGCACTTCTCGTCAATAAGGGTTGGGTTGCCAGCATGTTGCTGTTCAATGGCAGCCATTTTAGCCACTTTATCCTCATTGATGGCTCGTAGCTTAGTGGCTTGATAGCCATTGAGACGCAATTCCTTAGCCATCTGGTCGGAGAGGCGTTGGGCACGCTCCTGCACCGCATTTAGCCGTGGTGTAGGGCGGGTCTGGTCCTGGGGCATAACGGTAGCGACAGGCTTCTGTTGAGCCTGCGCACCGAGAGCGACGGTGAGGGCCAGGGTAGCGGTGGCAAGTTTCTTTCTCATCAGTGTCAGTCGTTTAGCAACTCAATTTATCAAACTACCAATCGGACCAGTAAAGGTTTACAATAGCAGTTGTATAGGTTATTAACGAAAAACTGTGCCAGTGGGTTCAGGCTTGACTTGATGAACGCATAAGTTAGAGCCTAATTTTTATTTTTATTATGCAGTAAACGCACACGCAGACGTATTTATTTGGCTTAGGCTCTGCGAGTCATTCTCACCATACGTTCTTCCACATCATCGACTCAACGGGCTTGTCGGTGCGCTCATTGTACTTGGCGTTGGCTTTGCGATTGTAGAAGGTCTGTACGTCGCCTTGCACGGCAAAATAGATAAGCTGACCAATGGGCATGCCTGGGTAAACGCGCACCTGTTGAGTTACGGATATCTCAAGCGTCCAAGTGTTGCAAAAGCCGACGTCACCCTTACCTGCCGTGGCGTGGATATCTATTCCTAAGCGACCTACGCTGGATTTTCCCTCTAGAAAGGGTACCTGCGCATGACTTTCTGTGTATTCCTCCGTTACGCCCAAATAAAGGGTGCCGGGCTGAAGTACGAAGCCTTCCTCCGTCATCTCAAACACATCAATCTTATTGTGGGCACGGGCGTCAAGTACCGCATCACGGTAAGTAGCCAGGTAGCGGCCTAAGTGGACGTCGTATGAGTTGGTGCCCAAGCAAGCCCGGTCGTAGGGTTCAATCACGATGTTGCCCCGCTCTATTTCGGCCAGGATCTGCTGATCAGTAAGAATCATATTTCAAAAAATAAAATGGGTAAACAGCTAAGAGTAAATAGGATGAGTTTTGAGTGCTCATTGCCTGATATTTTCCTAGCTGTTAATTGTCTTCCTCTTCGTAGCGGTCTTCGGGCAGATCCATCGCATCTCGACGCGGTGTGCGACGCTGGGCTTGCGGATCTATCTGGTCAGCTAATCCGTCGAGGCGAGCCCGTAGATCAGGCAGCACACTCACGATAAGATATATCAATAGCAGGGTAGAAGTACCAGCCAGCAGCAGGGTAAAGTAGTCAACCCAATCGTGGCGGGCTGGAGCGTCAGCAGCGCGGGTGGGTGCAGGGGAAGCTGACTCCTGGATACCAGCTTCTGGCTGCGGCGTAGGATCTACGAGCGGCTCAGCGGCTGAAGCCGCCTCCGGGTCGGCATCAACATCAGCGGGGGGCACGGCCGCGCCATCAGCTGCTAAGTCTTCCGGGGCCGGATCTTCGGAGGCGTTGAATTGGGCGGTAGCTTGTTTGACAGTCCGTTGCAACGACCGGATGAGCGCCACTCGCTCGTCGCGGGGCAGCACGCGGATAAAGAACTCAAAGTTCTTGTCGATCAGAACGGAGTTAAGCTGTTTCTGAAACTCCGCCAAATCACGACGACCCTTACCAAAACGGTTCTTAAAGCGTTCCGATACGTCGTTGTAGTTCTGAAACAGCCGCTTCAGGTCGGCGTTATTGTTGAAGTCGTCAAACTCGCGGCGGGCCTGATAGGTACGAAGCGTAACCGGAAACTTGCGCCGGGTAAACGACTTGTCGTACACGGTTTCCATGGTACGAAAGTTCAACTCATCAATGCTACGGTCAAACAAGCGCTTGTTGGCCTCCGCTGGCGTCTGGGCTTGTGCCCTCTGAAGGGCAGGCGCGAGCAGGCACCACAACACGAATAATGAAGAAAAGAGACGAAGTTGGGCCATAAGAGGAGCTACAGTTTGGCCGCAAAGGTAACCGCTAGCACATGGCTACGATAGAGAAAGACAAGATTTGAGTAAAATGCGCTCAGCCATACCGAATAACCGATGTATATGGGAAGTGATAAGACTGAGCCTTGCCATTGCCATCACCTCTGTTTGTGCTCTTTCAGGCTTCCTACTTGCGCAGTCTTCTATGCTTTATATGTAAAAAAAGCCCCCCAGAGACTTTATGGGGGGCTTTTATAAGCTTACAAATGGGGCCATTTATAACCCGTGCGCTTCCCGCATAGATTCGCGGCAGGCTGTAAGATATAGATCTACTAACTCGTCGGTAATAGCGGTGCTTACAAATAGTGCTTCGTACTGGGCCGGAGCTAGATAGATGCCCCGGCGCAGCATCGCCTGGAAATAGCGGCCAAAAGCCTCTGTGTCAGAGATTTTAGCATCTTCCAGATTATGAACTGGCTTATCCGTGAAAAATACGCTGAACATGGAGCCAACCCGGTTGACTGTATAGTTTAGGCCGAGATCGGCAGCAATCTGGCGGGTGCCATCGGCCAAGCGGGCACTAATGCGGTCGAGTTCAGTATATAGGTCAGGGTTTTGCTGCAAATAAGTTAGCTGAGCAATACCAGCGGCCGTTGCGATGGGGTTGCCGGAGAGCGTACCCGCTTGGTAAACTTTGCCAGCGGGCGCTACATTATCCATAATGTCCTGACGGCCGCCATAGGCACCAACGGGCATACCGCCGCCGATGATTTTGCCCAAGGTCGTCATGTCGGGCTTGATCCCGAACAGTTCCTGCGCGCCACCACGAGCAAGGCGGAAACCAGTCATCACCTCGTCAAAAATCAAGACGATGCCATGCTCGGTGCACAGGTCGCGCAGGGCTTGCAGATAGCCGGCGGCGGGCTCTACCAGTCCCATATTGCCAACTACCGGCTCCAGGATAAGAGCCGCCACTTGGCCCGCGTTGGCCTCAATAGCCTGGCGCGCAGCCTCGGTGTCGTTGTAGGGAACGGTGATGGTATCGCGGGCTACGCCAGCGGTTACGCCCGGCGAATCGGGTGTACCCAGGGTGAGGGCACCACTACCCGCCGCAATGAGGAAGGAATCGCCGTGGCCGTGATAACAGCCCTCAAACTTGATGATCTTGTCGCGCCCCGTATAGCCCCGCGCCACGCGGATAGCCGACATGGTGGCTTCCGTACCCGAGTTTACCAGTCGCACTTTTTCAATGCTGGGCACCATGGCTTTAATCAATTCGGCCATCTCCACTTCACGTTGGGTGGGCGCGCCAAATGATAAAGAACTGGGAATTGCTTTTTGAACGGCTTCCACTACCACTTGGGGAGCGTGACCCAAAATCATTGGCCCCCAAGAGTTTATAAAGTCAATGTATTTGTTGCCATCAACGTCTGTCAGCCAAGCGCCCTGAGCCGACTGCATAAATACCGGATGGCCGCCTACGGCTCGAAAGGCACGTACCGGCGAATTAACACCACCGGGAATATGGTTTTTGGCGCGGGAAAAAAGAGCTTCACTTTTGGCAAGCGTCAGCTCAGGAGCAGGAGAAAGAGACGTCGAATTCATACATGTAAAACAGGCAACGGGCGTAAAAGTCTAGGGAAAGTAGTGGTAAAACAGCGGTGGAGCTTAGCGGCTACCCACCGGATTCTGCACTTCTACCTCCAATCGTTCAAGCTTGATAAGCGGTACGTACTGATTATCGTGGGCGCCATTAGGGTAGCCGATACCTTGGAATAGTGACCCCGAAATTGGACCCGACGTGGCCAAGCCCTGTTGAAACGCGGGGCCGTGCTGGTGAAGTTGGTGGCCGAAGTAATACAATAGTTCGAAACCTGAATGGGCAAAAACGCTGGGGGCAAATTATGGCGTTGCACGTACAATTGACGAAAGCGGCGCACGCCAAAACTGGTCGGGTCAATGTATTTGCGATGAATCAGATATACGTCGCGCGCATCGAGGCGGCTGGGGCTCACCGATGGATTTTCCAGCCATGAGCCGTAGGTAATAAGGGGAAGTTGAGCAGCCTGGGTTTGCAGTTGCTTGAGCGTAAATGCTCCAGCCTTCCGGTTGTCGGAAGCAACGACTAGGTGTCCCAAGGTGGCGAAGTCGATGCCCGCAAAGCCCGCTGCCAATGATTCTTCCATGTTGGAGTTGAGGCGCCGCAATACCTGTACTTTGCCCCCCAGCGCTTCATATGCGGTCTTGTAGGCCTGCGCGAAGGCCAGATCGTCGCTGGTGTCCTCGTGAAGAACAGCCGCCGTGCGTCCACTGAAGGTGCGAAACGCATACTGAGCGGCCACTTGAGCCTGCGTAGCCATGCTGGGCTCGAACAGATAATGCCAGTTGTTACTGATGGTCAGGTTGCCATCCTGAGAAAGGGGATTGATGGTAATAATCTGGCGCTGTTGGGCATAGCGCGCCAGCAACTTGCTGCCCGACTTATAAATGGGCCCAATAATCATATCCATACTGGCTAGCTCGGGCAAGGCCAGCACTTGCTTGAGCTGGATGGTATCGGCACCCGTATCGTAAGCAAAGAGCTGAACGGGGCGACCTTCGCGCTGCAGCGAATCCTGTGCGAGCAGCAAACCCGCATAGAGGTCCGTCACAAATTGGTTTCGACGTACTTTCTCCCAGCTTGGGTCATTAAACTCGAAAGGGAGAAGTACCCCTACTCGATAAATAGCCTTCTTTTGAGCTTGAGGAATAGCCGAGTAGCGGGCCCGATCGAGGGAAAAATCCTTAATTAATTGCTCCAGCACTGGTTTGTCAGCCTCGGTATACCACCCGCCGGCTATCAGCTTGTCAGCGTAGGCCCGACCTAAGGCTTCATCTTTAGGATAGCGCTGCAATAGGGTCTGAAACAGTGCTTTGTCCTGAATGCGAGCCAAATAGGTAGCTTTTATAGCGTTCTGCTCGGTGGCAAGTGTTTTGTTCGGAATCAGTTCGAGCACTTGCAAAGCGTTGTCGGGCTCACCCTGCTCAAACGACACTTGCGCCTGCAGGTACAACGCCTCGGGTAGATTCTCCCACTTGGCATATTCAGAGCGAATTAAATTGAGCATTTGCTCCGCTTCCGCCCATTTCTTGGCGCGAGTGGCTGCTACCGCATATAAGTAAGCGGCCTCAGCACCACGCTCGAAGCGGGCGGCAGGCGGGGTAAGGGGTGCCAACTCCTGCATTGCCAGGTCGTAGCGGCCCTGATCGAGCAGCACCTTGCCATTTTGGTAGCGCGTGTTCTGATCGGAGGAGTTAAGATTGGTAGGTAGGGCGGGGCGAGGCTTAGCCGTCGACTTTGGTGCCGTGGGGGGCAATTTGCTGCCCGTCGTTGTAGTCGTTGGCTTACTGGGGGTTACAGCTTTGTTGGAAGCAGTGCTGGCTGGCTGGGGGGCTTTTGTGGTAGCCGGCTTCGTAACGGCTGGCTTGCTGGCCGGCCGCGCCGGCGCTGTTTGGGCCATCGAGGGCAGGGCGGTCAGCCACCAAAAACAGCAAAGCCAGCTAGCTAAGCGAAGAGAGTACAAGTGCCTCATAAAGGAGGGGCAATGGAATATAGGGGGAGAAAAAACGCGGGGGCGGACGAGGCCACCATGTATGCCCTACAAAGGTACGCAGGATCGGCGGGGATGATATCTGCCTATACTCCCTGAGTTACTACTGTGGCCGTTGGGGGCAAATCTCTGCAAGCTGCGCGCACTGTGGTTGCTGCAATACAGCTGGGAGTTTCAGGGCCGTGTCTTATCTTTAGCAAGGGCGCGGGGCTCGTCTATACCCAAACCGCGTGCTTGGTCGTTATGGTAATTGCCACATTGCTCTGCCTGCTTATGCCTGTTTCTCTGCCTCAGCTGCCCTCAGTATCTTATTTGCGTCAACGTCTGGGGCTGCTGTTAGTGCTGGGCGCATCTATTACGCTGAGCGTCGTACTGATTACGTTCCGGGTATTTATGACGCAGGAGCTGACGTTTGTGTTCCTGCTCTGGAATCTGTTTCTGGCTTTGATACCCTTCGGCCTCAGCACCATGCTCGGCTTAGCTGCCGGCCCGGTTCGGCGACGTCTGCTGCTACCTACAGGGGCTATCTGGCTGTTGTTTTTCCCAAACGCGCCCTACATTCTCACCGACTTGTTTCACTTGGCGCCTCGTCCCGGCGTGCCTTATTGGTACGATCTGGCCCTCATCCTGACGTGCGCCTGGAATGGGCTAATGCTGGCCTATGCTTCTTTAATCGAAATGCAAGCCCTGGTGCGCCGCCGTATGGGCGCGGTCGTCGGCTGGGGATTTGCTACGGCGGCCATTGTTCTGAGCAGCTTCGGAATTTATTTGGGCCGCTATCTGCGCTGGAATAGCTGGGATGTATTCACTAATCCGCTTACACTCTTCTACGATATCCTCAATCGGGTGCTGCACCCCATGGCTCACCCGCGCACCTACGGCGTCACTATTCTATTTACTGCGTTTTTGCTGCTGGGCTATATTACTGTTCGCCAACTGGCAGGCCTGCATAAAGAAGAGCAGGAGCGGTAAGCACCTTGTATAGCCACCTTTCGGGCTTGCGAAGAGGTTTTCTTAATATATAAAGCAAAGGATATTCACGTTATTTGGCCGCGCTGTTTCCGCGCTTCCATGCAACTCCCTTCTCTCAATAACCTCGGCCGCGAAGCGGCCCGCGTGGTGCGCCGCTTTCCGCTTACGCTCCTCTGCGCGCTGATGCTATGCGCCTCCATTATTTACGCAATCCGGTTTAGCGATACCGATACAAGGTGGCACGAGTGGCTTTTTCCGCTGGCCTCGGCGGCGGTGCTGGGCCTCACCCTCACGCTGAGCGCATCCCTAGCTGCTGAGCGTTACCGCTGGCCCATGTGGCTACGCCTATTGACACAAGCCGGGACCGTGGCACTGCTAGCACTATGGTACGTTAGCTGCCCACCTGAGCCTACTCTGCGTTGGGGAATGCGGCTATTTCTTTTGCTTGTCGGGCAACATTTGCTGGTGGCCGCGGTGCCGTATTTACTGGAGCTGCGCCGCCGCGCCGATACGCCTGGCTTCTGGCGCTACAACGAGACGCTGTTTTTGCGCATTCTCACCGCGGGTCTGTACTCGGGCGTGCTGTTCGTGGGTTGTTCGCTGGCTTTGTTGGCAATCGACAACCTGTTTGATGTTAAGCTAGATGATAAGCTTTATGCGTACTTATTCGTCGTGTTGGCTACGGTATTCAATACGTGGTTTTTTCTGGCCGGCGTGCCCCGCGACTTCGCCGCCCTGGAACTAGAAACCGGTTACCCGAAGGGGCTGAAGCTGTTTACACAGTTTGTACTGCTGCCGCTGGTGGTGCTGTACCTAGCCATCCTGTACGCTTACCTCGCCCGAATTCTGGGGCTGTGGGAACTGCCCAAAGGTTGGGTATCGACGCTGGTGCTAGCCTTGGCCGTGGCAGGTATTTTTGCTTTGCTGCTCATTCACCCCATCCGCGACGCCGCCGAAAACACCTGGATTCGCACCTTCGCACGATGGTTTTATTGGTCTCTGTTTCCACTGCTGGGGCTGTTGGCCGTAGCCATTGGCACCCGCATTCGGGCGTACGGCATTACGGAAGAGCGTTATCTCGTGCTGGTGCTGGCCGCTTGGCTGATGCTGATTACTATTTACTTCCTGCTGCGGCAGGGGCGGGGCATTATCTGGATTCCGGCGTCGTTGGCGGTGGCAGCATTTTTGGCCTCGGGTGGGCCCTGGGGGCTTTTTCAGTGGCCGAGCGGAGCCAGTTGGCCCAACTGCGCGCGGTCAGCGAAGAGTACAAGCTCCTGCAAAACGGCAAGCTCGACGGGGCTGGTAAGCGGGTGCCCGAACTGCCCAAGGAAGCAGGCCGGCGCATCACATCCATTTTTGATTTTTTCACGGAGCGCAATAATCTGGAGGCCATTCAACCCTTCTTCACCGCTTCACTGACAGCACCTGATTCATTGCAAGGCAAAAAAGAATGGGAGCGTCGGCGTTGGCAGGATGAGCGGTTGTTTGCCGTGAGTGGGTTGGAGAGAGTTAACTACCGAAATAGAATAACCGGAACAAATTCTGATGAAGAGCAAAGCCAGACATTCAATTTCAGACCTAACCAAACTGGCGTAGCTCAGCTAAGTCCTGGCAACTACTTGGTGCGCAACCTTGATATGTACGCTAGTCGTGGCGCGGAAATAGAAACCTTCACCGTAGCAGAAGGCACATTTCGGCTCCGGAATGAAGAAGATAATGGTCAAATTCATCTAGAGCAACTTACCAAGCCCGACACGTGGCAACCGGTGCTGTCCGTTTCGCCCGCCGACCTGGCCGATTCGCTGATTCGGGTTAAACAACCCACAAATTACGTAAGCGTGGAGCTTCCCAACCTCAGCCTTACAGCTTCCAACTCCACCATGCAATTACGCGTGTTGTTCACGCACATTCGCCGGAACCAGCGGCCCAAGCAAAAACCCACTTATTATTTTGAGGGCGACGCTATCTTGACCTTTAAGTAGGCACGATAAAAGCTAAAAAAGCCCCCCGGAAATAATCCGGGGGGCTTTTTTTATCCTTTGCAAGCACAGTCTATTCCCACTCAATGGTAGCGGGCGGCTTGGAGCTGATGTCGTACACTACGCGGTTGATGCCGCGCACTTGGTTGATGATCTTGTTGGATACGTGAGCCAGAAAGTCGTAGGGGAGGTGGGCCCAGTCGGCCGTCATGCCGTCTACGCTGGTCACGGCACGCAGAGCTACAACTTGCTCATAAGTGCGCTCATCGCCCATTACGCCCACGCTTTGAATGGGCAGCAGCATTACGCCGGCCTGCCAAATTTTGTCGTAAAGCCCATACTCACGGAGCGAATCAATGAAGATGGCATCGGCTTTCTGAAGTAACTGTACCTTTTCAGGCGTGATGTCACCGAGGATGCGTATGGCGAGGCCAGGACCGGGAAAGGGATGACGATTTAGGATGTTGGGGGGCAAATTGAGGGCCGCACCTACTTCCCGCACCTCATCCTTAAACAGCATCCGGAGCGGCTCCACCACTTTCAGGTTCATCAACTCCGGCAGGCCGCCCACGTTGTGGTGGCTCTTGATAGTTACCGCTGGTCCTTTCACCGACACCGATTCAATCACATCGGGATAGATGGTGCCCTGGGCTAGCCACGTAGCACCTTCTACCTTTTTGGCTTCGCGCTCGAATACTTCAATAAATGTGCGGCCAATAGCTTTGCGCTTCAGTTCGGGGTCGGAGAGGCCTGCCAGCGCCGAATAGAATTCTTGTGAAGCATCCACGCCGCGCACGTTCAGGCCCAGCACTTCATAAGCCTCCAGTACGCCTTCGTACTCATCTTTCCGCAACAGGCCATTATCCACGAAAATACCGTGCAGACGCGACCCAATGGCTTCGTGCAGCAGTAAAGCCGCCACGCTGGAATCGACGCCGCCGGATAAGCCCAGAATTACTTGGTCGGTTTCGCCGATGGTATTTTGCAAGGCCGCTACCATACTGCTTACAAAGTGCTCGGGCGTCCAGCTTTGGTCGCAGCCGCAAATATCGACTACGAAGTTGCGCATCAGCGTTTTGCCTTCTGTAGAGTGCGTTACCTCAGGGTGAAACTGGATGCCGTAGGTTTCTTGGCCGCTAATATGGTAAGCAGCTACTTCCACTTCATGGGTGCTGGCAATTACTTCGTAGCCGGTCGGTAACACCTTAATAGTGTCGCCGTGCGACATCCATACTTGCGAATCGAGGCTGAGTTCACGCATCAGCGGGCTGCTCTTTTCGATATGATTGAGGCGGGCGCGGCCATACTCCCGGATGGTAGCAGGCAATACTTCGCCGCCACCTTGCTGAGCCAGCAGCTGCGCGCCGTAGCATACACCCAGCACCGGCACGCGGCCAAGATATAGGCTCAAATCAGGGTTAGGAGCTTCAGGATCGCGCACGGAGCAGGGGGAGCCTGAAAGCACCACGCCCCGGATATCCTCAGTGAGGGCCGGGGCGTGCGTGAAAGGGTGAATCTCGCAGTAAACGTTCAGCTCGCGAATGCGTCGGGCAATGAGCTGCGTGTATTGGGAGCCGAAATCAAGAATCAGAATCTGTTGGGGCATGGGCAAAGGTAAGGAGGGCAGGTCGAGCTTGCAAAAAGTGCCGAAAGCATGTTTCAAAAAATACCAGATCAGTGATAAGTAGTGGCTTCTGATTCAAAACATGATCTAAAGGGAATAAAACTAGACCACTAATCTTTTTAGTCATATTTTTTGTTAAGTAAATTGTATTATAGTTTATGATCATTATATTTGTATAAGTTTTTTATGCACTATGTATAGAAGATGATCAATTCAGCTTAGTTACATTCTTTACTGCCCCTTCTTAACAACCACCTTTGTGAAAATCTCTACCTACCTCCTCACCAGCGCGCTATGTCTCCTGCTACCTGCCTTGAGCAACGCACAATCAAAAACGGCTCGTAATTCCCAACTGTCGAGCAAAGCTCTAGCTGTGGCAACGCCCAAAGCAAAGGCAAACAAATCAGTTGCTCAGCCAGTCGCCGCTATCATTGTTGAACCCGAGATTATTACACGGGTATTTACCGGTACTGTACTAGGTGCCTGGAACGACCCATTGGCCGGCGCTATCATTACGGTTATTTCGGATCCTAAGGAGGGAGGCATTACCAATTCGTCTGGTGGCTACATGATCAAATCTACCTCTACTAGCCTTTCCTTGCGTGTAACCTACGCTGGCTACCAAGATGCGCTCGTGGAAGTGAATGATACAAGTCCGTTACTGGTGCAAATGACACCCATTGATCATTATGAGCGCCAAGTAAAGAAAAACCTGAAAGCGGCCGAGAAGGCGTACCGCAAACCGTAATTCGTTTGCACGTTAAGCAGCAGTTGACTACTAAAAGCAGCTAATCGCAACAGGAAGTAATTGATACTCTGCGATTAGCTGCTTTAGCTTAAAATAATCGGGGCAAATGGCTTCATCTGCAGAATCTGTAGGCTATCTTTGCAACGGCGAGTCAGAACGACCAGCTCCTGCTGAACTCCCCCAGGACCGGAAGGTAGCAAGGGTAGGCGGTTGAGCGGTGCGATTTTGGCTCGCTTTTTTTTGCCCATGCCCCAACGAAACTCAGTGCCGCGTTTGCTGGCAAATGGGTAGCTTTGGGGCATTCTTTTGTAATAACCTGCCGCATGAAATTCTTCATTGATACCGCTAACCTCCGTGAAATTCAGGAAGCCGTTGAACTCGGTGTACTGGACGGAGTGACTACTAATCCCTCCCTGATGGCCAAAGAGGGCATCAAGGGCATGGACAACATCATGGCCCATTATCGGCAGATCTGCGAGATGGTAGATGGCGATGTGTCGGCCGAAGTTATTGGTATCACCTTCGATGATATGGTACGCGAGGGCGAGATGTTTGCCGAACTGCACCCGAACATTGTGGTGAAAGTGCCCATGACCCGCGACGGGGTAAAGGCCATTAAGCACTTCTCTGAAAAGGGCATCAAAACGAACTGCACCCTGATTTTCTCAGCTGGTCAAGCGCTGTTGGCCGCCAAAGCCGGAGCTACCTACATTTCCCCCTTCGTGGGCCGCTTAGACGATATCGGGCATGATGGCCTAGTGCTGGTTCAGCAGATTGTAGATATTTTCAGCAACTATGGTTATCCAACGCAGGTATTGGCCGCGTCGGTGCGCCATGTGCCGCACCTGATTCAGTGCGCTGAAATAGGGGCTGACGTGGTCACTTGCCCGCTCAACGTTATTACCGGCTTGCTCAATCACCCACTTACCGACAAAGGGCTGGCGCAGTTTCTGGCCGACCATAAAAAGGTGAACGGATAATTCTGTTAGGCACTGGGGAGGTTGGAAGCGAAGAGGAGAAATTTCTACTTCCAACTCTCCATTTATACATCCTGGCTCTTCTCTCCATGTACATCATCAAAGTAAAAGGCAAGGCAAAAATCCCGGACTATATACAGCTCCGCGACGAGGAATTTGTGCTGATTGCTTATTTCCGCGCCGACCGCCCTTTGAAAGATCTGCACCGCTACGGGTTGGAAGGGAAGGAAACCGCCTTGGCTGGAGTTATTGCCGGGCTGGAGTTTGGAAAGCTACAAAAGCTGGAAGTTTGAGTTCTTAATTCGAAAAAAGCCCCCCAGCTCTCGTATTCACTGAGTTGCCCGCCGCATTCAACTCAGATTCATTTCGCGTTACCGTAACTATGTCAGATTCCGCCGTACCCGTTGTTGAACTCCACGACGCCTACATTATGCAGGACGTGAATACGGTACTGCAAAAGATCACCTTTACCCTTGAAAAAGGCGAATTCGCGTATCTGGTTGGTCGCACGGGCTCTGGCAAAAGCTCATTGCTGAAAACCCTGTACGCCGATCTGCCGCTGGGTGGGGGAGTGGGTACAGTAGCCGGTTTCCCATTGCAAAAACTTAGCTCCAGCAAGGTGCCGTATCTGCGGCGTAAGCTGGGGATTATCTTCCAAGATTTTCAGCTGCTTTTCGACCGTACCGTAGCCGAAAACCTGATTTTTGTTCTTAAAGCAACTGGTTGGAGCGGCAAGGCCCGCATTCAGAATCGCTTGTCGGAAGTGCTGATGCGCGTGGGGTTAGCCAACTCGGCCAGCAAAATGCCCCACCAACTTTCGGGAGGAGAGCAGCAGCGTGTGGTTATTGCCCGCGCCTTACTTAACGAACCCTTATTGCTGCTGGCTGATGAGCCTACCGGCAACCTCGACCCCGAGGTGGCTGCTGATATCATGCGCTTGTTCGTGGAAATCAACAATGCCGGTACGGCCGTGCTGATGGCTACGCACAACTACCAGATTATTCGGCAGTACCCGAAGCGGGTGCTGAAGTGCGAAAACGGGCAACTGCTTGACTCAACGCAAGTTTCCTTCAAGCTGACTGAATAATTGCTCAGCCGAGAGGCAGTCCACAACATGCTCCGTTCACGTGTATGACCGGTCTGTCCATTCTGATTCCTGTTTATAACCGTGATGTCACCACACTGGTACGGGCATTATCGGAGCAGGCAACAGATTGGGCCGGACCCGTGGAAATTCTCTGTCTGGATGATGGTTCTGAGGAACGCTACAAACTTCTTAACCGAGTAATAGCTGATTGGCCCCGAGTAGTTTATCAAGAATTACCTCACAACATTGGGCGCTCAGCAGCGCGGAATCATTTGGCGGCTAGCGCCAGCCAACCATGGTTGTTGCTCCTTGATAATAATGTAAGCCTTCCAGATACGCGTTTTTTGGCCCGCTATAGTGCAGCTATTCTCCAGCCTACGGCACCCGTGCTAGTGGGCGGAACCAGGTATGGCCTAACCCCGCCGGCCGATGCCACTACTTTTCTGCGCTGGCACTACGGGCGCAGGAGAGAGGCTTTTGCGGCAGCCTCGCGCCAGCAAAAGCCTCATCATCAATTCAAACTAAAGAATGTATTGCTGAGAGCGGAGGTGTTCAACCAGATAAAACTGGATGAAGCCATCACGCGCTATGGGCATGAGGATACCAAATTCGGGTGGCGCTTACAAGCGGCGGGCATTGCGGTGCAGCATCTAGATAATCCTGTGTTGCATGATGGGTTGGAAACGAATGAAGTTTTCCTGCGAAATTCGCGTCAAGCTGTGCAGAACCTAGTCCACTTGCACCAAACGGAAGCATTAGGCGCGGATACCAAGCTGCTGCGTACGACTCTGCAGCTACAGCGCTTTGGCGTAGGTGCAGCTGCGCGTATCCTGTTAAGTATAGTGGAGCCACTGTTATGGCGGCAGGTGCTGGGCCCTGCTCCGCGGCTACGTAACCTAGATAGCTTGAAGCTACTTTGGGCGCTGCGGGCAATGAAACAGTAGGCATTTTAAACCAGCACAAAAAAGCCCCCAGATATGTTCTGAGGGGCTTTTTTGTGCTGAAGACTTATAAAGTGAACTTAGTCGTTGTCGGTATTTTTGACCTCCGACTTCACTTCTTTGTAAGCGCCTTTTACGGCACTCCCTACTTTCTTGCCGACTTTGGCTGCGCCTTTACCAACATCTTTGCCGGTCTCTTTGACATCGGACGCGGTGTTGCTGACGGCTTGACCTACTTTGCTGCGTTCATCGGCGGTTTCTTCCTTCACTTCTTTGGCCTCGCCACTAACGGCATCAGCGCCTTGGGATACGCGGGCTTCGGTTTTGTCGTACGACTTGAAGGCCGCATACTTCAGCTTTTCCTTCTGAATAGCTGCTAAGTCATTGGCGCTGATGTCACCTTTTACCGCATCATAGGCTTCATCCAGAGCACGCCACTCGGCGTTGATGTTGCGCCAATCGTCAATGTCGTAGCGGTCCTCGTTCTGCTTGATCATCTGCGTGAAGTTCTCATACGTCTGACGCGCGTTGGCAGCAGTGAGCTGAGCAGCCGGACTGGTAGGCTTGTAGTATTTGCCCATTTTCATGGTGCCGGCGCCACTGGCCACACCTGTCGTTGCATCGGTGCCGCCAGTAGTAGTGCCGGCCGTATTGGCTTTGTTGCGCCACGCCTGGTCGCGCTGATCGTAGGCGGTAGTGTAGCGGGTCCGGAGCTGCTCAATTTCCTGACGCCGGGTCTCGTCGTACTGGTCGGCGTATTGATCTACGGCTGCAACTTTAGCATCGTAGTCGGCTTTCATCTGCGTGGTTTCACGCTCATAATCGGCTTCCGCCTGATTGCTGGCTGCCTGAGCTTTCGCTTCCGATTCGGAGACAAAGTTCTTGAAGTCGTTATAGGCTTGGTCGCTTTCCTGCGAAACCTCCGCACGGTCCTGACGCGAACAGCTTGCTTGCGTGAAGGTGATACCACCGGCCATCAGCAAGAGGGCCAGGGTATGCATGGTTATTCGTTTCTTAAACATGGCAGTAGGGAGTTAGTGCTGAGTGGAATGATCAGTGTGGAAGTCTGACCTTGCTTGGCTAAACGCAAGCATCAGGGTAGGGGTTGCGTGCCGCCATGGGCTGCTGGTTTGGGCGTTGCCGCTATATTTGATGCCTAGCACCCACTCTTCATTCGCCTCCCCATTGCCCACTGACCTTGTACCGTCCGCCCCTATTCGCATGTTGGATCTGGCGGCTCAGCACGCCCTCCTTCAGCCCACCCTCGACGAGGCGCTGAGTACAGTGCTTCGGGAAGCAGAGTTCATCAATGGTCCGGCCGTGGCTGCGTTTGCCGAAGAATTAAGCGCTACCCTTGGTGGCCCCCACGTAATACCTTGCGCCAATGGTACCGACGCGCTCCAACTGGCGCTGATGAGTCTGAATTTGCCCCCCGGGGCTGAAATTATTCTGCCCGCTTTTACCTACGTAGCTACCGCTGAAGCTGCTGCTGTGCTAGGCTTGCGTCCGGTTTTTGTCGATGTAATGCCTACTACTTTCTGCCTCGATCCAGCAGCGGTGGAGGCCGCCGTTACACCGCGCACGGGGGCAATACTGGCAGTGCATCTGTTTGGGCAATGCGCTGATTTAGAGGCGTTGAAACAGATTGCAACCAGACATGCCATTCCGCTGATTGAAGATAATGCCCAAGCTATTGGCGCTACCCATCTGTTTGCCGATGGCCAGCAAGCTTACGCTGGTACGGTAGGCGAGGTGGGAACGACATCCTTCTTTCCAGCGAAAAACCTCGGTGCCTTTGGCGATGGTGGTGCTCTTTTTACCCGAGATGCTGACCGCGCGACTTACTTGCGTCAGCTTGCCAACCACGGCCAAACCCGCAAGTACCATCACCAGCACATCGGCCTTAACTCTCGCCTCGACACCGTGCAAGCTGCGTTGCTGCGCGTGAAGCTGCCACACCTGCCCACCTGGACCGCTACCCGCCAGCGCATCGCCGATTATTACGATGCCGCGCTGGGGGACATTTCGGGTCTCCGTGTTCCACACCGCGACGCTAACAGCAGTCATGTGTTTCATCAGTACACCTTAACTCTGGAAAAAGCCCCCAGCGCGACCAACTTCAGGAATACCTGGCGCAGCGTGGCGTGCCGAGCATGGTGTATTATCCGGTGCCTGTGCACTTGCAGCCTGCCTATGCCTACCTTGGCTACTCTGCTGGGCAATTCCCGGTAGCTGAGCAGCTGTGCCGTACGGTGCTGTCGCTACCCATTCATCCGATGCTCACTGAGGCGCAACAAGACTATATCATTACGACTATCCGGGCGTTTTTTGCTTTAACCCGCTCTGCTGCATGAGTATACCGTTACACTCCGGAGCCGAGCAGCCCGAGGTAAGCTTTGCTATTTGTGGTGTGGGCCACATTGGTCGTCGCCACGCGGCGCTGGTGCAGCGTCAGCCGGGTGCCAAGCTTGTAGCCTTAATCGATATCAGGGCTGAGCTAGAATTGGAGCTGTCCGCCGAATTTGTGGGGATTCCTTTCTTCACGTCTCTTGAAGAATATCTCGCCCATGGTCCCGCCGCTGATGTCCTTACGGTAGCCACGCCCAATCATCTGCACGCGCCCCAGGCAATTGCCGGCTTACGCCACGGGCTACATGTGTTGGTAGAAAAGCCGCTAGCCCTGCGCACCGCCGATGCGGAACAAGTTGTGGCTACGGCCTCGCAGGCGGGCCGGTTGGTATTTGGAGTAATGCAGAATCGCTACTCACCGCCGGCCGTTTGGCTGAAGCAAGTAATTGAGGAAAACCGACTGGGGAGCATTTTTATGGTCCAGATAAACTGTTTCTGGAACCGCGATGCCCGCTACTACCGCCCCGGCAGCTGGCACGGCACCCACGCTCAGGACGGCGGTACGCTCTTCACTCAGTTCAGCCACTTCATCGATCTGCTCTACTGGGTTTTCGGCGACGTAACTAATGTGCAAGCCCGTTTCCATGACTTCAACCACCAGCACCTTACCGAGTTTGAGGATAGCGGCCTCGTGACTTTTGACCTCGTACGCGGCGGTACTGGCACTCTGCATTACAGCACCGCCGTCTGGGACCGCAACCTCGAAAGCAGCCTCACCGTCATCGGCGAGCACGGCAGTCTGCGCATCGGTGGGCAATACATGGATAAAGTGGAGCACTGCCACATCCGCGACTACGAATGCCCGCCGCTTCTGCCGACCAATCCCGCCAATCACTACGGTTTCTACCAAGGCAGCGCCGCCAATCATGTGCAGGCGATAGAAGAGGTGGTTGAGGCAGTTAAAAGCGGCGATTTATGTGAAACGAATGCTCGGGAAGGAGTGAAAGTGGTGGAGATTATTGAGCGGATTTATGGCTTAAAGTAACGTGGAGAAGCGTAGGTAAAAACTACTTATCAGTTTTACGTAACTACTTACATGAACTGCCCCGACGAACAAGCCCTCACTGAACTCCGCGCCTGGCAACAGCGCATGCAGAAGTCACCGACGCTGCTGAACCGCTTCACGCGCCGGGTACAGATTCGGTTGAATGCGTTTCTGCCCGAGCGGGTGCATGAGGCCATTACCACGGCTATTCGGCAGATGGTGCGCGGGGTGTTGTTTGGGTCGATGCACACTACGCGCCAGCCGCTGCTGGAGGCGCCGTGGGCGGAACGGGAAACGGCGGTGCGCACCCGCATCCGTTACTACCGCAACACCGCGTCGGCCGAAGGCGCCGTGACGGGGGCGGGGGGCTTTTTGCTGGGCCTGGCCGATTTTCCGCTGCTGCTGGGCCTCAAGCTTAAGCTGCTCTTCGACGTAGCCGCCCTCTACGGCCACGACGTGCGCGATTATACTGAGCGGCTCTATCTACTGTACATTTTTCAGCTGGCCTTTTCCAGTCAGCACACCCGCAATGAGGTGTATCGTCGCATTGCCGACTGGGACAGCTACCGCCACACGCTGCCCACCGATGTAAATGAGTTTGATTGGCGCACCTTTCAGCAAGAGTACCGCGACTACATCGACTTGGCGAAGCTGGCCCAGCTGGTGCCCGTAATTGGAGCAGCGGTGGGAGCGGTGGCCAACTACCGCCTCATCGAGCAACTCGGCGAAACGGCCATGAACTGTTACCGCATGCGCCATCTTGAGCCGAAGGGTACTATGTTGCCCCCCAGCGCCGGCTAAGCCACACGGTAAAAGAGAAAGAATAGCCGCATTTGCAAGTACGCATGCCGGTAGTCTACCTTTGCGACCCCAATTCTTTCTGATCAAAGGATTGTTTTTATACCGAGGCGTGGAGAGAAAGGCTCAATGAAACGCCGGCAACCCCCAGCACAACTGGAACGGTGCCAACCGAGGTCAGCGCAAGTATCGACTGGCTATATAAAAACAAATTGCCGTGAACATTCAGCTGCAACCTGCTCTATTTTCCTTCGCCACCCTGCCGCTCCACACGCTGAGTTGGGCTGCTTGTTTGGGTATGGGTTGTTGCTGTTGTTGAGCGTTCGAACATTCTCTCATCTTCCTGGCTTTGCCAATCTGCAGCTGTAAGTAGCCGCTGGGGGCATTTCTGCTCTGATTCAGCCTTTGCATTGGCTGTAGATCAGGTAGTTGCCCATTTTGCCGAAGCCGTAGCAACGGCGTCAGCTTTGTGATCTGTCTGCTTTACAGGCGGATATTCTTTCTCTTATCTCCATTCTTTTTATCCACCACGAGGCGCGGCTTCGTGCTACATTTTATGCTCAAAAAGTCACTGGAATTGCTGCGACAAGAGGCGGCCGAAACCGGCACTCACACCCTCAAGCGCAGTCTGAGTGCCTTCAACCTTGTCGCCATTGGGGTAGGGGTTATCATTGGGGCGGGACTCTTTTCCCTTACTGGTATAGCGGCCGCCAATCATACCGGACCAGCCGTTACGCTTTCATTTTTGGTAGCAGCCGTTGGCTGTGCCTTTTCGGCCCTGTGCTACGCGGAGTTTGCGTCTATGGTACCCGTCGCTGGCTCCGCCTATACCTATTCCTACGCTACGCTAGGTGAGCTGTTTGCCTGGATTATTGGCTGGGATTTGGTGCTCGAATATTCCGTGGGCGCCGCGGCCGTAGCCATCAGCTGGTCGCAGTACCTGACGCGGTTTTTGGCCAAATACGACCTGCATATTCCCGCTCAGCTGGTTATGTCGCCCTTCGAGACGTCTACTTTGGCCGATGGCTCGGTGGTGCACGGGTTCGTCAATCTGCCCGCTATTCTGATCGTGCTGGCCATCACAGCCATCGTGATTCGGGGTACGCAGGGCTCGGCCTGGGTTAACGCAACCATTGTGGCCCTGAAGGTATCGGTAGTGCTGGTGTTTATTGCGTTGGGTTGGCAATACATCGATCCGGCTAATTATCAGCCCTATATCCCGGCCAATACGGGCACGTTTGGTGAGTTTGGCTTGAGCGGCATTCTGCGCGGAGCCGGTGTTATCTTCTTCGTCTTCATCGGCTTTGATATTGTGGCCACGATGGCGCAGGAAGCAAAAAAACCCCAGCGTGATATGCCTATCGGCATCATCGGCTCGCTGGTCGTGTGTACTATTCTGTTCGTGTTGTTTGGGCACGTAATGACGGGCCTGGCCAACTACACAGAGTTCAAAAATAGCGCCGCGCCGGTAGCCATCGCCATCGAGAAAACGCCGTATGCCTGGCTGAGTCAAGCCATTATTATCGCCATCCTGATTGGCTACACCTCCGTCATTCTGGTGGATTTGCTGGGGCAGTCGCGGGTGTTTTTCTCCATGTCGCGCGACGGACTGTTGCCCAAGATCTTCTCCGAAATTCACCCTCGCTTCCAGACGCCTTACAAATCAAACATCTTGTTGGCCGCCCTAATCAGCGCTTTCGCAGGCTTGGTGCCCATTCAGGTAGTAGGCGAAATGACCAGTATTGGTACGCTGCTGGCCTTCGTGATGGTGTGCCTCGGCGTACTCATTATGCGCAAGCAGCAGCCCGATGCGCCCCGCGCTTTTCGCACGCCGTGGGTGCCGCTGGTGCCCATTATGGGCATCCTGACCTGCTTACTGATGATGTTTTCGCTCCCCTGGGATACCTGGTTGCGCCTCATTGTGTGGCTGGCAGCCGGACTAGTGATTTATTACCTCTATGGTAAAAAGCACAGCAAACTGCGACTAGCACAGGAACAAGCCCAAGTGAAGGCTTAACGAATTACACTCCCCAAAAAAACCCCCTGCATCATCATAGCGGGGGCTTTTTTATGCCTGATAAACGGATGCCTTCCGACAGCAATACCGAATTTTTAAAACCTGATTCGAGCGAAGTAACACAGCAATGAAGCAGTTTTAGGTAGCTTTAAGCATCTATCTTTTCTATAGCTATCCGATGATCGAAACGTTACCCGAATCTGAAATCCAAGCTTCTATAAATCAACCTGCTGCGTACCCAACCGTGAAGGAAAGTTGGGGCGCGCTCGGCTGGTTTATGCTACTGGCACTCGTCCTAGGATTTCTGTCCATTCCCTTCCTTCGCTTTACAACCCACGCGCAATCCATCATTGTGACTGTGGTAGCCAGTGATTTGGCTAAGGCTCTGATCATCGTATTTCTGCTCTGGAAAATTCCGGCGGTGCGCCGTCAGCCGATTCGGCTGCTGGCGTCGCGCGAAATTCCGTTGGTGTACCTATTGCTGCCGCTACTGGTGTTCGCGCAGATGGCCTTGCGCACGTTGGTTGTGTTCCTGCATCTGCCCAACTGGATGAGCGATTCTATGCAGAAGCTAAATGCATTTCCTGGGCTATCGTTTTTTGTTATTTGCATCTCGGCTCCCATTCTAGAAGAGCTACTCTTTCGGGGCTTGCTTCTGCCGGGGCTACTCAAAAACTACAGTCCCCGCAAAGCCATAGTACAGTCCAGTTTATTATTCGGGATTATCCACTTGAATCCGGCTCAGGTTGTATCGGCGTTTCTGTTAGGGCTCTTTTTGGGTTGGCTGTACTACCGCACGCACTCATTGGCGGCGTGCATCGTGGTGCATTTTCTGAACAATGCCGTGGCTTGGAAGGCTTTGCAAAATCCGAAGTGGCAGAATGTAGAAGACCCAATCGCCCTATTACCCGGTGGCTCGACACTACTTCTAATGATAGTCATAGCGGCCGTCATTTTCGCTGGCGGAACCTGGCTTATCTGGCGGGCCACGCAGCAGAGCGTTGCTATGAGAGATGCGTCGATAGACAGCCTAGAGCTTTAAAAATGGGCCCGTCGGCGCACCTGCTGCCACAGGTTACTAACCTCTGGTACAGCCCGCGTCAGCAACAAAAGCCCCCCATATACGCTTGTAAGCATTGTAGAGCGAACGAGCATCGTGACGAAAACCGAGTGAGTAATTGGCACCAGCCATGCTGCTAAACCAGCAGCGGCAGCAACTGCTAAAACCAGCGGAATCCGAAAATCGAAGGGCTGCAAGCCGTAGGCGCGCCACACAAACCAGGTGCGCGCCACGTTGATGCCAGTCATGGCCAGGAGGGTAGCAAGAGCTGCGCCGGTGAGGCCGTACAACGGAATCAGGAGCAGATTGAGCAGCACCGTAGCTACCGCCAGCGACACATTGAACACCAAATCGAAGCGGTAGCGGGGGGAGGTGACCAGTATCAAGCCGTTGACACCCGTTATGCTATCGAAAAGGCGTCCGGCCAGCAGCAGCAACACGGACGTGGCGCCAGCCGCAAATTCGGGCCGCATTAGCGAGTAAATGAAGTCCAGATTCAAGCCAATGCCCAGCGCCAGCCAACACCCCACCACCGTGTTGAGCCGCGTAGTGCGGCGGTAAAAGTCGGCCATGCGCGGCATATCCTGCGCTTTCCAGTACTCCGCCAGCAGCGGAAAAGCAATCTTATTCAGCGAGCGAGCCGGAATAGTAAGCGCAGTGCTAATAAAAAACGCAGTGGTATACACGCCCGTAGCCGCCAAACTTATACTAGAACCTACCATCAGCGAATCGATGGAGCCGATGATGGTGCCCGACAAGCTGGACAGAATCACGAACCCGCTGAAGCTGAGCACTTCCCGCACGGGCACTACCCCCAATGCTGCCTTGGAAGGCCGCAAGTGCCACTCACCCAAGTACATCACATAGAGCGCCAGCAGCAGCGTAGCGAATCCATAGCTGCCAATAAAAGCCAGCACAAATTGATGAAAGGTTAGATATCCCAACGAGAATAAAAGCGCCGCTACCACCGTGAGCACGCGCAGCAGAATATCCTGCACAAAGGATGAAAAAGCCGTTTGATAGAGCGCCTTCAGGTACGCATCCTGCAAGGAATAAAACAGCGTAAACAGGGCCAGAATTGCCCCCAGAAGTAATACGGATTGAGCAGCGCCGCGTCACGCTCATATTGAGCCAACAGAAAGGGTTTGCCCAGTACGTAGATGATGGTCATGACGGCAAAGCCCAGCAGCGGAACGCCCAGCAGCATCGGCAGAAACCCTTGGTGGCCAGTGGCTTTATCGCGGAAATAAGGGAAAAAGCGAATGCCGGTGCTGGCAAACCCAAAGGCCGCCAGCTGCGCGTAAATGGTCGCTACTGACACCAGCACCCGAGTCAACCCAATCTGGTCGGCGGCCAGCAGGTTGGGCAGCACCAGCACAGTATTTACAAAGCCGAGGCCTAACCCGATGTAGGCAATAATGGTGTTGCGCAGTCCCTGCCGCTGAACGATGCCCAAGTGTGCTGTTTACTAATTAGTTGATTTTTAGTTAATTGTCAGGCTGATGCTGACGCCGTAGGAGAATTCAGATGGGCTAGAATATCCGCGCCATTTACGAATGCTGTGTTGCGGCTGCGAAGGTAGTGTACTAGTTCTTGGAACTGCCGAGGCCCGTTTTTTTGATTCTGGGGGGCAAAATTCTCGTTGTGCCAAAGCACGGTGCATACCCCGCCAAAGCGCTCAATTTCCTGAAACATGGGCACCAGAGCCGGCAGAATTTCGTGCGGGGCCAGTTGCAGATAGTTAGGATGATGTAAGGTGGCATCCATCACATGGAGCGGGATTTCCAGAAATTCAAACGCTTTGCCCACCTCGAAATTGAAGGGATAAAACGGTAAGCAGTAAGAATGTCGAAAGCCATAATGCTCCGCAAATCCTAGCGTAGAATCGTAGGCAAACCCGGCCGCTGCTACAGTGTGCGGCGACTGGCGCGGCTCCCAACTGAGGTAGTGAAAACGGTTGCCCAGTGCTGCTACCGGGAGCTTTTCCTTCTCTTGTCGGAGCTGGGGGGCATTTTGAGACGTCCCGAGGCTGCCATGCACGGCTATTTCAGCACCGTTCTGAGCTAGGCGTTGAATGCGTTTTTGGAAGTGTGGCGTGGTCAGATCGTAGTCTGCATTGCGGATGCCGTTGGCGGCGCGGTCTGGATTACCAAGAAAAAAGAACGTGGATTTTGCCCCCCAGCGCTCGGTTTCGGCCTGCACTTCTTCCAGGTTATTCCAGTCGTCCTGCCCTCGTAGCCGCCGCCACAATAAGCGCCCGAATAAGGCCAACTGCCCTTTATGTAGGGCCGCTTTGCCCTCGCTCTTCCAGGCGCTGAGGCAGTTATCGATGTCGTGGGTTATAAACGTCGCGAATGGTGCCTGATTTGACCCCCAGCCGCGCAGCTGCAACCTTTGGCCAGTAATATACTCTACCGCTGTGCGCAATACATCGAAGTAGTAGTTGACTACCGGTACCGCCACAAATCCGTACTGCTGCTGGACGCTGATTGCGTAGGGAAACCGTCCGTGCTGGTCGCGCTCCTCAGAAAAATACTCCTGCCAGCCGCTGAGCAGATAAAAGGCGGCCGAAATTATATCGGCATGGATGATAGCCCGACCGCCGGGCAGAAGCTCCAACAGTGGGTGCTCTGGCTTAGTATCGAAAAAGAAGGCAATACGCTTACCCTGCCACTCGCGCCAGGTTGGTGCTGGTGGAAATGGTTGCTGCCGCTGAAAAAAGCCATCTGCTTGGTCTGCTATTTCGAGCTGCGGCTGCATATCTGAGTAGCCAATTGTCAGTTCCGGGACTACCAAATAGGCCTGCCTGAAGTGATGCAGAACATAAGCCAGCCTGACTTCTTGTGAAAGCGCTCGACTGACTATGGGGGTAAAAGGGCAGAAGGAGAAGCAGGCATCAGCACGAAAATACGAGTTGGAGCTGATGGCTACTGCATTAGGCATTTTTTAGCGAACCACTTCCAGCCACCCTTTAATGGCGCTGTTGGTGCTGCTGCGGCGCAGCATATAGTAATAAACGCCTGGCGCAGCACTGGTGCCCCAGTCGTTGAGGTAACGCTCTGTTTGATACACTTCCTTGCCCCAACGGTTATAAATTGCCAACGACCATTCGCCTACGGTATAAGAAGCAACTACGAAGGCATCGTTGCGACCGTCTTTGTTAGGCGTGATAATGTTGGGCACGCAGAGTTGAGCGGTCAGCGTTCTGCTGGCTGTTTGGGTGTTGCAACCACTACGCACTGTTACGCTATACGTGCCGCCCTGGCGGGCTAGAAGCGTGCTGCCCGTCGAGCCATCCGACCATAAGTAGGAATACGCATTACCTACTGGCGCTCGCAATAGCAAAGGAGTACCCTCGCATACGGTAGTATCAGGGCCCAAAGCAAAAGCAGGCACTGGACTGGATGCGCGCAATGCCACCTGCCGACTGCGCGTAGTGGTGCAGCCGGCGGCAAAGGTTGCTGTTACGGTATAAATACCCGGTTGTGATACGCTAATAGTGGGGGTAGTAGCACCGTTGCTCCAGCGGTAGGATTGAGCTCCGGCGGCAGCGGCAGTGAGTTGCGTATTGCTGTTAAGGCATATTACAGAGTCGCCGCTAATAGCAACTACGGGTACGTTAAGCACAATTCCCGTCTGCATATACTCAGCTCGGTAGGTCTGCTGCGTGGCAAGCACTGAAGTCGAAGTTGAGGTCGTTGTAGTTAGAGTTGACCAAATACCATCATTAGCAGGCCGCACAGAGAGACCTGAACAACCCAAACCGCCCACAGGACGAAGCCGAAAATCATAGGCACCAGTAAGTCCTCGACTGAACACCCCAAAGTACACAGCCGCACTAGTTCCTGCAGCAGGCTTAATGGAAGGCTCCTGATTTACAACATACAGCTGTACGCCATCCGTTTGGGTTCTAATATTGTTGACGATGGCCGAGTCGCCGTTGGTCGCTTTTATGCGGAGACGTGTCGTCCGCAAGTCGGTTCCGTAAGCAAAGGTGCTGGCATCTCCAATGGCGGCTCCGGATGGTTGCCAGAGTGCAGCGCCAGTAAAGTTGCTTAGCGTACCGTTGACAGGCACACTCCCTTTGTCAACCGCTATGGTGCCGGAGGTCTGATCGAAGTTATAATAGGCCACTAGCTCAGCAGGTACAGGCGAAATCTTGCGGCACATATTGGTCCGGATCTGGTCTTCAGTCAAGGCCGTGCGCCACACCCGGATTTCGTCAATGTCGCCTAAAAACAGGTTTTCTGCCTGTACAATATACTCGCCAATAGCTAGGGCTGAACTTGTAGTCAGGTCTGCTCGGGAGAAAGGATAGGTGGCACTGTTTTCCAGTACTCCATCTACATAGATTTGCCAGGAATTGATGTTACATACTCCTGCTAAATGATGCCAACGCCCATCGTCAACGCGCGTGCGTGAGGCTCCCGAGGACATATACAAACCAACACTGGTGCGCCCATTGAAATAGGCCGCACCATTGTTGGTGTACAAGTGAAAGCCTTTTTCCTCTACTAGTGAGTTTGAGTATTTCCCCGCTACCCACTGGTAGCCACTGCTGGTGGTGCGAACCCAAGCCTCCACACTCACTTGCTGAGTAATGCCGCGGTTACTGGTACCACAGTTTATGTATGTGCTAAATCCATTAAAATTCAGCTTGTTACCTGATCCAGCTAAGGTCTGAGCTTGTAAGCTAATGCTAAATAGACCGGATGCGAAAAGTATGATAGCAGAAAGAAGTGATACTCTGAGTAAACAATTTCTCATAGAGATATTTTAAGGAAAAGACGGCTAAAAGTACGGTTTAGCTATCCAGTCTAATAATTTATCTAAAGCAATATTTTTACTGTGGCCTTCATGGGGAGTGCCCAAAGTTGAATTATAGTAAGCAGCCCGTTGGTAAAGGTTAGCAGGCTTGTGCTGTTCATAGCGCCGCAACAATTCACCCAATTCCGGTAGAGTAGCCGCTCTTTCTACCAGACCATTCGCCACATATCCATAGTAGTCATCGGCA
Organism: Hymenobacter radiodurans; assembly: GCF_004355185.1. NCBI lineage: Bacteria > Pseudomonadati > Bacteroidota > Cytophagia > Cytophagales > Hymenobacteraceae > Hymenobacter > Hymenobacter radiodurans. The sequence continues at coordinate 2,925,801 of NZ_CP037922.1, read as the reverse complement.
ACAGTGTGGGTGCCTAAGCGATAGTATATACTCGCCAAATTGAGGAGTGTAGCCTCTAAATGCGTTGAAGTGTCGGCGGCGATAAGAGCGTCTTGCTGCTGCAAAAATTCAAACACGTTTTGCTGGCGCGCATTTGAAAAAAGCAGCTGCGGGTACTCCCGTAAAAAACCGAAATCACGGGTGTCGCCGGGATGAGGGCGGAAGGTGAATGTGATTCTAGGAAACGCTTGGAGTAAAGCAGCTACGGTTGCTCGTATTGCTTCCGTGTCATCCAGCAAATTGACGGCAATACCCACGCGTTGCACTACCGGAGCCGTATTGCGCTGACGTAGAAAAGCATCAGCTTTGGGCATACCTACTAGCTCTACGCGGCCCTGAACTGGGCCGCATTGCCGGTATTTATCCAAGGCATCCTGACCTTCCAGAAGGCTTAGATCGAAGCTCAGCGGTGGAAAGTAGGTGCTTACGCTGGCGTGTTGTACATAAGCAGTGGGTATCCGGCAGGTGCGAGCGGCGAGTAGTAGTGCGCGGGCGTCGTCGTTGTGGTCATTGGCGAAGATGATGGCTTTGGGTTTGTAATGACGCAACGCCCGCACATACACTTCATAGTAGCCGATGGCGTTAAAAATCAAATCGAAAAAGCGTAGCGCCCGGCTTCCTTCTGTGCGCCAAAGCCCGGTTAGTACCAATGGGAATTGCCAGTAATATAGCAGTTTGCGGCGGAGAGAAAGCCGGTTTACGTGGCTATTATACCGCCCGATTTGTTTGCTCTGACCAGCAACAAATACGCTGTTTGGTAAGCCTGTGCGAATAAATTCTAGGGCTTCGTAGTTGTTCTGACTTACGACATACAGCCAAATTGCCCCCCGCAGATTCTCGGCATTGTGCACGGGCTTCAGAGCGTTTCCCACCAGCCGAACACCCGCGTAACCCAACACTTTTATGAGTCGCTTTACCGGATTGGGTGGCGAAATGCCCCCCAACATTGTGGGAGGCAATTGGGCAAACAAATCGGTGAAGCGCAGTTGCAAAATGTCGCGGGTGCGGGCAACGAGCTGAGCCAGATACGACATGATGTTGGGTTACAGTGCTTCCCAGGTGAGCGGTGTGCCTGCTCGCAAGTTCTGGCGGGCCGGCTTACCCAGCAAGGGCTCATAGTAGCGCGGCGCCAGGCCGTCGCCGGGGCGTACTACCCGCAGGTTTTCTTTCGTAAATAGGTCTCCCGCTCGTATATCCTGAGCCACATATAAGGAGCGTTTGTACAGACGACTTTTCTCCTCGGCCCGCTGCACTCCATACTGAATCTGGCCCAATGCCTGCCAAGCCCGCTCCGTTTCGGTGACCAAAGCAGCTACCTCCTCGGGTTCCAGAGAAAAAGCCGAATCGACACCACCGTCGGCGCGGCGGAGGGTTACGTGCTTCTCAATAACGCAGGCACCCAGCGCCACGGCCGCTACTGCAGCACCCACGCCCATGGTATGATCGGAGAGGCCTATGGGGCATTCTGGGAAAAGCTGGGTCAGATGCGGGATGGTGCGCAGATTGGTGTTTTGGGGCGTGGCGGGGTAAGTGCTGGTGCATTTTAGTAAGACCAACTCCTGACAACCGGCTTGGCGGAGTACATCCACCGCCTCCGCTACTTCGGCTAAAGTGCTGGCACCAGTGCTCATAATGACGGGCTTGCCGGTGGCGGCTACGCGCCGCAGCAGGGGCCAATCCGTATTTTCGAAGGATGCAATCTTGTAGGCGGGCACGTCGAGCGATTCCAGAAAATCGACGGCTGTTTCGTCGAAGGGCGAGCTAAAGGCTAGCATCCCCAGCGATTTCGCGCGCTCAAATAATGGCTGGTGCCATTCCCAGGGTGTGTAAGCTTCCTGATACAACTCGTGCAACTCCCGGCCAAACCACAACGAGTTCGGGTCGTCGATGCGGTAGGCGCCGGGCAGCGTCATGGTATCGGCAGTATAGGTTTGGAGCTTGATGGCATGTGCGCCGGCCGCTGCTACTGCATCAATAATGGCAAAGGCACGCTCCAACGACTGGTTATGGTTGCCACTAAGCTCAGCAATAACAAAAGGCGGTTGGTCGGGGCCGATAGGGCGGGAGCCGATATGCATAGATAAAGAGGTTAGGCGCTGCTACTCAATTCTTCTGTCAGCCGGTGCGCTGCTGAAGCCAGCCAAGGATGAGCGACTTTTAAGACTAAAAATTTGCCCCCTAAAGAAGCCACACAAAGGTAACCGAATCGGGCTCGCCGGATAATGGGGTGGGTAGCAGCGTGTAGCCAGCGCGCTCAAATGCGCGCAATGAAGCTTGGTTTCGGCGCTGCACATGCCCCACTATTCGTCGTACCTGCGGATAACTTTGAGCCAGATGCGCTGTGCCCAGCGCCAGCAGCGGGGCCGCCCAGCCACGCCCCCGATACCTAGGGTCGAGCAGGTAACTCAAAGTGGCTTCATCGTGCGCAATACTAAAGCGAATGAGCCCAATGGGCGCGCCCGTGGACTCCTCTTCGGCCAAAAGCAGCAGGGCATAGGGATCAGTAAGACGGGCATTTAGCCACCGCTCGTGAAACTCAGCGGGAACAGGCTGTGGGTTGAAAGAGGCCTGCCGAACGGTTGGCTCGTTTGTCCAAGCCAGCAGTAGATCAGAGTCGGCAGCGGTGACTAGGCGTAGATTAAAAGGTGCATCGGGTAGGCATAAGGCATTGAATGCCTGCCGTAAACGCGCTGGGGCGTGGCCGTCGAAATACTGATTCTGAGCTGCTCGTAGCTGCTCTGCAATGCGCAGCACCTCTGGGGAAGTCAGTACATTGGCGGCGCTGGGGTACAGTAGGGCCATGCCTGCCGACCGCAAAAATTCGTGTAGATCATGCTGATTAGCGGCGGTAGGCAACAGGAAAAGCAAGCCGCCACCAGCCGCGCAATACTCGTAGCTGATAGTGCTGGGTGAACACACCGCTGCCCCACAACTTTGCATAAGCTCAGCTAAAGCGTCGGGGGGCAAATTTCGGTGCAGCGTAACTTTGGCTTCGTGTTCCGCCCACTGACTCAACGATTCCCAACCGGTATAAGCACTGCCTACTACGATCTGCACCTGCTCAACGACAGGTAGCGTGAGCAGGGTGGCCGCCACGCGCTGCGTCTGGTGGGTAGGGTCGGCCCCGCCCAGACAAACCAGCACCGATGAGGGCGAAGCAACTGGACGGGAAGCGGAATTGGAGCGGAATGCAGCCCGCAACGGCGCATATTTTGGGCCGCTCAGCAGTCGGGCCCGTGGGCGCCGCAAGTCGTAATTGGCTTCAGAAATGCCCCCCGCAGGGTTCAGCACCACGTCGGCGGCAAAGGGGAAGGCGTGCAAATCATCCAGGCAAACCAGCTTAGCTACGTAAGGGCGCACGGCCTCCTGGTAGCTGAATTCAAATCCGTAGCCATCGAGTACAAGGATGTCGGTGGGGCGCAATATGTGGTGTGCCAGCCACGCCGGCTCACCGCCCGCTGGCTGCGGCGGCATTTCTACGACTTCCGAACAGGACTCTTGAAGCTGGCTGAGAAGCACATGGTCAGGCTCCTGAATAACGAATACGCACCCGAACTGGTCGCGCAAGATATCGGCCAAAGCCAACAGGCGCATCACATGGCCCAGCCCTATACGCGGATTTCCATCGGCACGAAGCACGAGGCGGGGAAAGGTGGGACTGGTGGTCATGGTTTTAGCTGCTCGTTTTCGTGATTTATCTGCGTAAGCCATGGATATTTTACTACTAATTCCTCCACTTCACTTAAACCGAAGTTGGTAGGCAGATGCGAAAAGAGTAGATGCAGCAATGCATAATCGCTGGGGTAATCCAAGGTCAGACGCAGGTTTTGAACTAAGCCGGGTAAAACGAATGGCACCGTTTGGATACGAAAAAGCCCCCCAGGGTTGCGACGCAAATAAGGTGTCACATGTTCGCGCTCTTCTGGCCGTGTAGCTTGCTCATGCGCGCGCCCTAAAGCTGGTGTGCTAATAACTTCCAAGTTTGTTCCTAGCGGCAAGCCCGTAGTCAACGTGTAATCAGCCTGTTCTGCAAAATGGTGGGCTATTGCTACATCTATGTAGGCAGGATCAATTGCTGGATTATCACCGGTAAGGCGTATCACTACGTCTACTTTGTGTAGCTCCGCAGCTTGGTAAAAACGGCTAAGCACATCCTGCTCATCACCACGAAAAACGGTAGTACCTGCCTCCGTCGCCAGCTTTGCTAGCAAATCGTCAGAAGGTTGGGTAGAAGTAGCTACAATGACCTGATGAACTGCGGATGCTTGCCGCGCACGATGAATAACATGGTGCAAAACCGTTGTTTCAGGAATATGGAGAGGCAATGCGAGCAACGCTTTACCCGGCAGCCGGGTTGAGCTCATACGAGCTTGAATAATAGCTCCGACGCGGGGCTTGGGGGGCAAAACTAGCGTATCGTCCATCCGCCGTCTACTACCAGATTGTGTCCGGTAACGAAATTAGAAGCCTGAGAACTTAGAAATACAAAAGCCCCTTGAAGGTCCTCCGGTTGACCAATTCGGCCTAAAGGAATACGCTGTGTCAACTCCGCTACAAACGCTTCATGTGCTTGTACCGGCTGGCTTGGAAAGGCACCCGGCGTTACACAGTTAACTTGAATATTTTCTTTACCCAAATACGAGGCAAAATACCGCGTGAGTTGGATTACCCCTGCTTTGGCAGCGCCATAGTGAGGAGGATTTGTGAATTGCGGGGTACTTGTATAGGCACCAAAATCTGGAGCAACTATGCCGTACATGGAGGCCACATTGATGATTTTGCCAGCCCCACTCTCACGAAAAAAAGGAATAATAGCTTGAATGCAGCGGTAGGTGCTACCTAGCGAGCCATCTAATCCAAAAGCAAATTCTTCATCAGTCAAACTTTCAGGCTGATTGCCACGGCTGTAAAATGCGTTATTGATGAGTACTGACGGTAGTCCGACAGTAGCACTGCTATGCCTGAAAGCCGCCTTTACAGAATGTGTTGAAGCTACATCACATGGAATAAAGTGGGCTTTTGAGTTATCCTCAAGCTCTGCGAATGCTGCATTAAAGGAAGCCTCTTCACGGCCTAAAACAACTACTGTCGCACCCTGATCTAGCAGTCCTGCCACAATCGCGCGTCCCAAGTGCCCATAGCCACCTGTTATAAGAACGACTTTATCCTCAAGGGAAAACAGCGATTTTTTGGTTGTTAGCGGGGTGGCCATGTATAAGGTAAAATGAAAGAATCTGAGTTCTCAGCTAAAGGCTGGAAGGCAGCATACAGCGTTTTTACTGCATATACATACTGAGCGGCTGCAAGATTTTCGCGCAAATTAACTCTGGAATCCACACCAATAACCACCCGTGCTACTCCTGGTGTATAGGCTGCAAATAATAAGAGCGCTGCCGCTAATGGAACTTGAATCTCGTTTGCGATACGATGTAATAATTCAAGCTTAGGCCTTAAGGGTTCAAAAAATGGGGGCACTGTGGCAGGCTGCCGCAGAAGTAGGCCCTGTAAAAAAGCAGAACGTGCATGCACTTGAATTCCTTGACGGGCTAGTTCAGGCATCAGAGGAGCAAATCGTTGATCTAACGCATTAAATGGTACCTGCACTATGTCTAGTGGCCAACCCTTCTCCAGCAACCACTCGGCCTCCCAAGGATGATAAAGCGAAACTCCCACACATTTAATACGTCCAGAGGCTCTTGCATCCAATAGGGCATCATAGGCATCAGGATGCTGCTGCAAGGCCGTAAAGCTATGGAATAGCACCCCATGGATAGTAGATTGACGCAAACGAGCTAGTGAGTCGTCAATTTGTCGAGTCACATTAGGTCGAGGAGCGGCACCTACTTTGGTAATGAGTTCGAATGTCAATGCATGAGCAGCTAATTCGGTACCTATCACAGTTTCGCTGTCGCCGTAAGCAGCCGCTGTATCAAGCGTCGTAATCCCAGCATTAGCTGCTTCAAGTAAAATCTCAGCTACGATGGCTGAAGCAGGCTTTCCAACGTTATTATTAATGCCGTAGGCAAGGCCAAACTGTGCTGTGCCAAGTGCTAGTCGTTGTACAAATGGAACGTCTATCATTATCCATTTATAAACTCCCGCACACAGTCAATTACATACTGTTGCTCCTCGTCAGTCAGATCCGGGAACATTGGCAGGCTCAGACAGTGTGCATAATAGGCTTCTGCCTGGGGAAAATCACCCGGCCTCCAGCCCATTTCCTGATAGTAAGGCATTGTATGTACCGGAATGTAATGCACCTGGGCAAAAATCTGGCGCTCACGCAGAAAATCATATAAGCCCTTACGATCCTCAATCTGAATAATGTAGAGATGAAAGGCGTGGCCATCCGTGGCAGATAGTGTGCGTAAGGGAAGCATTTCGGCAAAGGCTGCATCATAGCGAGCAGCAAGCGCGCGTCGTCGGGCAAGTCCGGCATCAGCCCGTTGGAGTTGGCTGATGCCCAAGGCCGTAAGCATATCGGGCATGCGGTAGTTGTAGCCCAAGGTTTGCATCTCGTAGTACCAGCCGCCAGGGTTTTGGAGAAGATGCGCCGGGTTCTTGGTGATGCCGTGCGTGCGGAGCATCAGCAGCTTTTCGTAGAGCGCTGGATTATTGGTTGTTATCATGCCGCCCTCGCCGGTGGCAATGTGCTTGACGGGATGGAAGCTGAAAATGGCCAGATCAGCAAATGCCCCGTTGCCGCACCGCTGCTCCTGGCCCGTTGAGTCGACAAAAAAGCCCCCCGGCGCGTGACAGGCATCTTCAATCAGCCATAGCCCAAACTCATCAGCCAGCGCCCGCGCTTCCTCCATATTCACAGGCAAACCCGCAAAGTCGACAGGAATCAGACCATGAAAATGCCCTTTCGGATGACTTTCCAGCAACCGCCGTACCTGCTGCAAGTCGATGAGCGCGGTGGCGGGGTCGATATCAGCAAAATGAACTTCGCCGCCGCAATAAAGCACGCAGTTGGCGGAAGCGGCAAACGTGATGGGCGTGGTAATGACGCGCTGACCAGGCTGTACGCCTAGAGCCAGGGTGCACAGGTGCAAAGCCGCCGTACCATTACTCACGGCCACGGCATACCTAGCCCCGATGTAAGCCGCAAATTTCTCCTCAAACTCCGCCACCTTCGGGCCTTGTGTCAGGAAATCGGACTGGAGTGTATCCGTAACAGCTTGTATATCTTCTTGCGTAATGTGCTGGCGACCATAGGGAATAGGACGCGTAGGCTGAAAGGTGACAGTGGCGTTGATCATAGTCTGGTAAATATACACAGCCGGGGCGCTTGGCGTAGTAACCGGATCTGTACAAGGATTAGGGTTAAGAAAGCTTATAGCGTAAAACAAAAAATGCCGCTCTTAGTGCAGAGCGACATTCTTGTGAAGTATCGGTTGGGTTTGCTACGCCGTGAACGTTGGATCGACGTGCAGGCGAATTTCCTCCCGGATTTGCTCCGCATTCAACCAATGGTCGTTATTGGCTGAGTCGTAATAGAAGCCGTCGGGAACGCGGCTCCCTTTGAAGTGCCGTATGAATTCTTCCACGTCCCACTGCGGCGTGTAGGGCAGAATAACGTAGTAACGTTCCAATTCCACCGTGCTCAGCGCGTCGGTTTCAGTGATCATCGCTTCGTGCAGCTTCTCGCCGGGACGGATGCCGACTACCTCGTGCTTACAATTGGGGCCGATGGCTTCAGCTACTTCCGTGATTTTGTAGCTTGGGATTTTGGGGACAAAAATTTCACCTCCCCAGGCGTGCTCCAAGGCGTACAGCACCAGATCGACGCCTTCTTCCAACGAGATGTTGAAGCGCGTCATATCGGGGTGGGTGATGGGCAGGACGCCGGTTTCGCGCTGTTGCAGAAAAAACGGCACTACTGAGCCTCGGGAGCCAATTACGTTGCCGTAGCGCACGACGGAAAAGCGCAAATCGCGCTTGCCTTTCATGTTGTTGGCGGCTACGAACAGTTTATCGGAGCAGAGCTTGGTGGCGCCATAAAGATTAATAGGAGCCGCGGCTTTGTCGGTGCTGAGGGCCACCACTTCTTTCACGCCGCAGTCAAGGGCGGCATTAATGACGTTTTCGGCCCCGAAGATGTTGGTTTTGATGCACTCCATCGGGTTGTACTCAGCAGCGGGTACCTGCTTGAGTGCGGCAGCGTGCACCAATACATCAATGCCTTCGCAGGCCCGCTTCAGGCGCTCGGCATCACGCACATCACCAATGAAATAGCGAATAGCGGGGTACTTGGAGTGCGGAAATATCTGCGACATTTCGTACTGCTTCAACTCGTCGCGCGAGTAAATAACCAGGCGTTTTACGTGCGGAAATTTCTCGAACACAGTATGCACGAACTGCTTACCGAAAGAGCCCGTACCACCAGTAACCAGGATGGATTTGTTATTTAAATCAAGTGCCATAGAAAGACAAAGAGAGGTCAGCCATCCGGAAAAAGACGCTGGGGGGCAAAAGTAGGCAATCCGCGCCGGGGTTACGTACTTTTGCACTGTTGTTGGTTATTGGTCATGCCGAGTATTCGGCGCATGCCCATCTTTTATTTTACTGCGTCTCTTCATGTCCGAACCTATCAAGCTCATTATCTGGGATCTGGATGATACTTTTTGGCGCGGTACGCTTTCGGAAGGAGCCGTAGAAGCCATTGCCGATAACTTGGAACTAGTGCGCGCTACCGCGGCCCGTGGCATTGTGCACACCATCGTTTCCAAAAACGATTTTGCCGCCGCCGAAGCCAAACTGGTGGAGTTGGGTATTCGTGACTTATTCGTTTTCCCCCAAATAAGCTGGCAGCCGAAAGGGCCTATTATTAAGGAGCTACTGGCTCAAATGCAGCTGCGGGCCCCGAACGCGCTGTTTCTGGACGATAATCCTATTAATCGGGCGGAGGCGCAGTATTATAATCCTCAGCTTCAGGTGGCCGACCCAGTCGACTTGCCAATATTTGCCCCCCAACTGCTGCTCAGCGGCAAACCCGACCCTGGCCTGACGCGCCTGGAGCAGTACAAACTGCTGGAGCGCCAGCAGCAGGCTCGCGCCGCTTACCAGGACAATCTGGAGTTTCTACGCGATTCGCAGGTGCGCATTGAGTTTCGGGAAGGAGCTGCCGTGCAGGCTGATCTGACCCGGGTGGAAGAATTGATTAACCGCTCCAACCAACTCAATTTCACGAAGAAGCGAGTCGCTAAAGATGAGCTAGGAGCCAGCTTCACGGACGCTGCGCTACGTTGGGGCACCGTACGGGTGCGCGACCGGTTCGGCGACTATGGTCTGGTGGGCGTGTACTGCCTGAATTTGTCGGAAAACCGATTGGAGCAACTGGTGTTTTCCTGCCGTATCCTGCATCTGGGCGTTGAGCAGTTCACCTATGCCTGGCTCGGTTTTCCGGCGTTGGGAGTGCAGGGCGAAGTGGCCACGGAGTTGAACGGGACGGATAAGCCCGACTGGATTACGCTGGATTTACCGGGTGCTGAGAAGGATACGGGGTCAACCCCAACTTCTGCGGGCGTCGGCAGCGAAGGCAAGGCTGCTGGGGAGCAAATTCCAGATAAAAACCGCCCCAAACTGCGGGTATTGCTCAAAGGCGGCTGTGATTTAGGGCAGCTGACGCCCTTCTTGCAGGCCTTTGCCATCGACGTACAAGAGGAGTTTAATTACGTAAATGAGCACCAAATCCCGGTGCATGTGGAGCATACGTCTCTGCTCCGCCTGACGCGTGAATTGCCCCCCAGCGAGCAGCAGCGCCTAGCAAGTAAGCTGCCTTTTCTGGGAGAAGAAGCCTTCTCTACTAACTTGTGGACGGCCGAAGTTGACGCCTTAGTGTATAGCCCGCTTATGGACTACACCCAGGAACTGTACCGCGAAAAGGCAACGGACATTGTTATTCCTTTCGGCGGCTACCAGAATCTCTTGGCTACTGATGCAGCTACGTTGGCGGCCAAGTATGTGCAACGCCGCTTCCGGGGGATGAACGAGGATTTTCTGCGTCTGTTCAAATCGGAATTCGAGTTTGGGGGGCAAATTTCGCCCGCTGACTTTCAAGCAAATCTGCGCTGGCTACGGAGCCAGCTGCCGGCGGCTATTCCTATTTTCTTCCTCAACGGGGCTGAAATAGAAGTTCCCGGCTCCGCCGAAACGGGCGCCGCGCAGCGTCACGCGCAAATGAACCAAGCGTTGGCTGAGTTCGTCGCCAGCGCTGATAATTGCTTTATCATTGATGTGCGCGATTTCATTCGCACGCCGGCAGATGTCACCAATAATCTGCGCCATTACCAGCGCGCACATTACCGCACGCTCGCCCAGCGTTTGGCCGAAGCTCTCGGTGCCTGGCACGGCCGCCAGCTGCCCCGCTCTGCCTGGACCGATTTGCGGGCACAAGTAGCTAGCCACTTGCCTAGTAAGCTGCGCAATGCTTGGGAGAAGCTGCAGAAGTAAAAAGCCTATTTAATCAGCTTAGCCAGCTTTTGCGTAAGCGCCCGCCGCGAATACTGCGCGTGATTGATAGCAGGCAAATCAAGGTTAGAATTGATTCGCCAGGCCGCAAACAGACCGTCCAAATGGTCGAGCATACCGCTATAAGTATCGTAGGGCAGTGCGCGGCCGGCCCCGCATTCCTCCAGCAAATTATCGGCATCGGAACCTACGGGGCCAATGCAGATAATAGGTTTGTTAGAAGCCAGATACTCAAATACTTTGCCTGGTAGAATGCCGAAGTTGTGCGCTACATCCGGAATAGCCATGAGCAGCGCCGTGGACCGCAGCAAGTAGCTCACCGACTCGTCGTGTGGCACGAAGGGGACAAATTCCGTGTGTTTGCCTAAGCCTACCTCTCGGATCTGCTCCTGCACGCCCGCCGATACGGTGCCCACAAAGCGCAGCTTAAGCGGTACATCCGGATGGCGCGTGGTACAGGTGGCGCAGGCCGCCAGAAACAGTTCAATATGATACGTCTCGGAGATAGTGCCCGTGTGGGTAATAAGCAGACAATCAGTGGGTGGAGAGCTAGGCTCCCGAAAATCACTTTCATCGTAGCCGTTGGGCAGCACGTGAAATTTGCTGGCCGTGAGGCGCGGCGACTTCCCTAAAAACAGGCGCTTGGTATCGGGACTCGTGACTAGCACTTCATCGGCTTGCTCCAGCACTCGGCGTTCGTACCAAGCGTCGAGCCAACGCGCGGGCGGGGTGTGGTTGAGCTCTTTATAGTAATAAATATCTGTCCAAGGGTCGCGCATATCGGCTATCCAACGCAGACCATAGCGCTTTTTTAGCTCCAGACCAATAAGCTGCGTAGAGTGCGGTGGACTACTAGTCAGCACCGCGTCGAAAGTGTGGCCTGGGGCAATTAGCTCAGCGCACTGCCGCAGAACGTGTTGATTCCAGCCTCGGCGCGGATCAGGAATAAATAGGTTGCCCCGTAGAAACTTGAAAACCTGCTGTTGCAAGCTGCTTTTGCTTTCGTTGGCAAAGCCGCCGTGCGGAATCTGTTTGCGGCCCGTGAGCTTTTTATAGGAGTCAAATGGCTCGCTTGTATTCGTGCGAAACACACGCACGCTATCCGGCACTTCCGCCGCCAGCGACTCATCAATTACCGGATAAGCTCCCTGCGACGCATCCACGGTAATCACCGTTGGCTCCACGCCAAAGCTTGGCAGGTGCTTCACAAATTTCAAGCTTCGCTGCACGCCCGCCCCGCCGGATGGGGGCCAGTAATACGTAATAACAAGCAGACGCAGGGGCTTGGGGGGCATTTTTACAGCAGGTTTGAGCACGCGAAGGTACGTAGCCGTGGGCTTTCAGGGTTTTTTGGGTTAATTTTGGGGAAGCGAACTTGCCGCTGCGACCCATTGTATTGCCTCAGGCCTCTTAATCAGGCAGTTCGGCATACTAGCACCTTACACATCACTACATCACAAGATGTTCGATAATCTCTCTACCAAGCTCGATCGGGCCTTCAAAACCCTGAAAGGTCAGGGTAGCATCACCGAAATCAACGTTGCCGCGACTATCAAGGAAATTCGCCGAGCACTAGTTGATGCCGACGTGAACTACAAGGTGGCCAAGGAAGTCACCGACAAAATAAAGGACGAGGCCATGGGCCGCGACGTGCTTACGGCCGTTTCGCCGGGCCAGCTCATGACCAAAATCGTGTACGATGAGCTAACGCTGCTCATGGGCGGCGAAAAAGAGGATGTAGTGCTCAAAGGCGACCCGGCCGTGATTTTGCTGTCGGGCTTGCAGGGTTCGGGTAAAACTACCTTCGCCGGTAAGCTTGCCATGTTCATCAAAAAGCAAAACCGCACCGTCCTGCTCGTAGCCTGCGACGTGTATCGTCCGGCCGCTATCGACCAGCTGAAAGTGCTGGGCGAGCAAGTAGGAGTGGAGGTGTACTCGGAGCCGGACAATAAGAATCCGGTTGAGATTTCGCAGAACGGCATTGCTTACGCCAAGAAAAATAACAAGAAAGTAGTCATCATCGACACCGCTGGCCGCTTGGCCGTGGATGAGCAGATGATGCGTGAAATTGAGCAGGTTAAAAAGGCCATCAACCCTTCTGAAACGCTGTTTGTGGTTGACTCCATGACGGGTCAGGACGCAGTAAACACGGCCAAAACCTTCAACGACCGCCTCAACTTCGATGGCGTGGTGCTCACCAAGCTTGATGGTGACTCGCGCGGTGGTGCCGCGCTTTCTATCCGGGCCGTAGTTGAGAAACCCATCAAATTCATCTCGACGGGTGAGAAGATGGAGGCGCTGGATATGTTCTACCCCGACCGGATGGCCCAGCGCATTTTGGGCATGGGCGACGTGATTTCGCTGGTAGAACGCGCACAGCAGCAGTTCGATGAGGACGAAGCCAAGCGCATCAACCAGAAAATCCGCAAGAATCAGTTCAACTTCGACGACTTCCTCTCGCAGCTAGAGCAGATCAAGAAGATGGGCAACCTGAAGGACTTGGTGGGGATGATTCCAGGCATGAGCAAGGCCATCAAAGATGTTGATATTGACGACGATGCGTTTAAGCCTATCGAGTCCATTATCAAAAGCATGACGCCCAAGGAGCGCGCCCAGCCTGAGCTATTGAACGGCTCGCGCCGCCGCCGCTTAGCCAAAGGTAGCGGCACTGATATTCAGCAGGTGAACAACCTGATGAAGCAATTCGAAGACATGCGTAAAGTGATGCGTACCATGAATAAAATGGGTAGCACAAAAGGTGGCATGCAGCAAATGGCCAAAATGATGGGCATGCGCGGCGGCATGAAATAAGCTACCTGAATTTTGTAAAAAAGCCCCCCAGATAATTTCTGGGGGCTTTTTTATGCTTTAGTATTCCGTTCGTGCTTCATGCTCTGTCCAAGCTGTAAAACCTTCTTTAGCTTCAGCCCCTAGGAATTCCTGCATCGGTATTTGTCGCTCGCTCAGCGGCTTCTCTATTTCGTCGTAAATAAATTGGTCGTCGAAACCGATAGCGGCGGCATCCTGCTTGGTGTTACCATAGAATACACGGCGCGGACGCGCCCAATAAATGGCCCCTAGACACATAGGGCAGGGTTCGCAGCTCGTGTATAGGTCGCAATCCTGCAGCTGAAAGCTGCCTAGGGCCACACAAGCTTTCCGAATGGCATCTACCTCGGCGTGGCAGGTGGGGTCGTTGGTACTGGTAACCTGATTGAAGCCGCGCGCGATGATCTGGCCATCCTTCACGACCACTGCCCCAAAAGGACCGCCGTAACCAGCCTGCATTTTTTCAACCGATAGGCGAATGGCTTCGCGCATAAATTCTTCGCGGGGAGCTTCCATAATATGAAGAGGGGGAGGAGAGAAACCGATGTGAGAAGGCCAAAAAAGCCCCCCAGTGATGAAGTTACAGTGTATTGAGGAAATACAGCTTAAATCAACTACCTGCTTTTAGATAAGCGGTTGGTTACTAATGGCAATTACGTTAGATAATCGAAAAATAAAGGCAATAAAAAGCCCCCGAGCATTCGGGGGCTTTTTATTGCCTAATGAACTTGAACCTCGATTTAGTTGCGAACCAAAGGCAGGGCCACATTCACAGCTTCTCCGCGCACTCGCACAATGTAGGAGCCATGAGGTAGCGCCTGCACTTGCAGCGGGTGTTCTTGCTGACCAGCGAGGGTAAGGATTTGTAGGCTGCGACCTGTCAGATCGAGTAACTGCACTTGGTAGGTACCAGCAGGTAAGCCAGTCAAGTCAAGCGTAGCACCGCCCTGTGTTGGGTTGGGGTACACCGATACATCTACTTTGATCGCATCAACAAATTTTACAGTCCGCACTGGGCTGAACGTTGCTGTTCCATCGAAGTCCAACTGCTTCAGACGATAGTAGATAAGCGTACCAAAGCGAGCCGCGCCAGCATCCGTGAAGCTGTATTTCGACTGCTGCGTGCTAGTGCCTTTGCCGCGTACCGTGCCAATAGTGCTGAAGGTCAAGCCATCGAGTGAGCGCTCTACCACGAAGCGGTCATTGTTCAGCTCCGAAGCCGTAGCCCAGTTAAGTTGAGCATCCTGGCGCACGGCCGTAGCAGTAAACTGCTTTAGCTCCACAGGCAACGGACGGACAATCGTAACATCTTCAGCTGTGCTAGTTGTTGTCAAGTAGTTCTGACCTCCAGCCGTACCACCACCTGCGAAGGTACCAGCTGGTGATACTTGGCTCGTAGCTACAGTGCGGGTAGGATCAAGGAACCGAACAGTTGCAGAAGCCTGATAAGCCGTGTTATTAACAGCAGTACTGGCAATAGTAGCCCGGAAGGAAATTCTGAGCGTAGCGCCGGCCGGAATAGCCAGATTGCTGAATGTTGGCGCGCTTGAGCTGCCAATTGGAGCAGTGTAGCCTGTATAGGGCGAAGAACTGCCATCAGCCAGAGTTAGCGTCACAGTGGGAGCTACTGTGTTGTCATAATTGAAGAGGTTAGCGGTTAGATTCGTTTCTACGCTTACACCTGTTGCTGCTCCACCCGTGTTTGATACAACAAGTGCGTAAGTAGCAGGATTTACGGTAGCACCACTACGTGTAACATTAGGAGTTGAAGTGCTTAAAGCTACCGTAAGAGCAGGCAAGCAGCCAGTAGTACTGGAGATACCAGCGGGAATATTAGTCTGATTCTCATTAACGGAACCTGCAACACCATTTTCAGCGCCATTCTGATAGTTAGTGCCGTTGCTTACTGAAACACCATAGTCGCCGCGTGCCGCAGTAGCAGTTCCAAAATCGCCATTCGTATAAATCAGACCGCCACCGCCGCCACCGCCGCCGCCATAGCGAAGATTTGAATTGGTAGAGGTTGGACTGCCACCGTTGCCACCATCAGCACGAACAGTTAGAGTAGCGAAATTAGCAGTTGATTGTGATACTACTAATAATGCACCTCCTGCACCACCGCCTCCAGCGCCATCATTGGTTAGTGCATTGCCATTATCTCCATCTGCTGTAATTGAGCCTGTTCCTGATACAGATCCGGTACGAAGGATAATAATTCCTCCCCCATCAGCACCACTGCTTAATGAAGCAGTAGTTGAATTAGTGCTACCGGCACCACCACCGCCGCCCATAAATAGTCGGCCAGACGCAGCTGAACCAGCGCTTGAGCCAGCGCTACCTCCTGTTGGGTAGTCGTCGTCGGGGTTAGGAGCACGGTCAAGAAAATCACCACCGCCTCCACCGGCGCCGCCGTTGCCGCCGCCGCCGCCGCCAGTTTCATAACTGTTTGAAGTAGTTAAACCAGCGGTTGATCCTCCGCCAGCGTTACCAGGCGCTCCTCGTCCAACGCTGCCTCGTGGATAGCCATCGACACCGGTACTTGATACTGAACCGTTATTGTTAACATATAGTGGAGTACCTACTATGCCTTCTCCTTTTGCACCATGTGCACCAGTAGTAGAAGTTGAAGCTACGTTTCTGTAGTCAGTATTTGTGTAGCCAGTGGTAGTGCCAGTGTATCGCACACCTCCACCTCCTCGGTACCCACGGCCATTCATGTCTAGCCTTCCATTTGTACCAAAAGTTGTCCGTCCTGCCACATCTAAAACTAATACTCCACCAGTCGTGCCATTCCATTCAGAACCATTGACTGTGCCATTAATAGTTACAGCCGAGTATTGAGGAACACGTATTACTTGGAACCGACGTTGCCCACTTCCAGTAGTGATGTTTCCGGCTGGTTCGGTAAAGTTGGCATCTTGGTAAGCATTAGCTAGGCCAGTAGCTAATTGGAGATTACCTCCTCCAACAGCTACGTCATTAGCAGCTATTGCATATTCATAAGTGCCAGCTGTATAGTTTGTAGAGAGGTTTCCAGTTCCACCGTTACCGTTACTCCCGTAATCATTATCATTATCTAATTGAATCTGCGCACCCTGCATTTGCATGATAAGCAGCAGGTCACCTTTTGTAATAGGTGTTGTACTACCAGTGGATGACCCTACTGTAATAGAAGTGGCACCTGCTGCTACAGAAGCTGAGCCAGGGAAGTAGGTATTAGGTATCGTAGTGCTCGAAAGCGTAGCAGGGCCGTCCTTGCCAGGCGTAGCACAGCCAGTAGCAACGTTGGCTATGCCGCTGACAACCGTGGTAACAGTAGCCGTATTATTAGCCAAAGTTGGGTCTGGTACGCTAGAAGTGGCGCCTGCTGTACCGACAATACTACCAGTTCCGGGCATCGTAAAGGTTACAGCATTAACGATTGCCGGAGCGTTGGGGGCCAAGCTAGCTACTGAGGCAAAAGTAATAACCCGTTCGCTGCCCACAGTTGCAATCGTAGCACCTGCAGGTAGGCTAACACCAGTTGCAGTTGAAGGCAGCCGCAGCGTAGGAACAACATTATTAGCTGTTTCCAGACCAAGATTGGTAGTGCTAACTGAATATGTTACTTGAGAATTTGGGTTAGCAGTAGTTGGACCGCTGACGCTACTTGCTAAGTCGGCTCCGCTAACGTCTACCGTAATGGTGGCTTGATTAGAGAGAGTGCCTAGAATGTCACGGATGGTATAAGGAATAGTGACGACGCCTGCAAAGGTATTGAGGGCGCTAAAGGTGACGACTCCTTGTGCGTTTACGGTGAAAGTGCCTTTACCTGCAACAGTTAAGGTTTGCTCAACAGCAGAAGTAGCAGGGTTCAAATCTACAGTAGCCCGATCTAGGCTGCTACCGGGTGCTTCATCGTTGGTAGTTAGGTCGAACGAAGCCGCAGTTCCGTAGCGTGTGCCAAACCGATCATTATTGGCGATGGTTGGGCGCACAATAGCTAGGTTGCGAATCTCATGCACGTTGTTTGAGCCACCAGTAGAACCCGAAAAACCGATACGGAGAGTGGGTGGCGGAGGCGGTAACTCAATATTGCTTAAAGCAGTGGTTACCGATGTGCCGTGCTGAATGCGAACCGTAATGCGATAAGCCGTTGTGCCATTCGTATTGGTGAAAGGAATAAAATCAATGAAAGCACGGCGGTAATCTCCGCTTGTCTCCTGTGCTCGCGCTGTCGCTACGTCCAAGTCGAAACCTAACTGACCACTGCTAGCAAGGTATGGGTATTCTGTTGCAGCCGTTCCATTACCCTTACCACGAATGGTAATGGCATTGGCGGTAAGGCCACTAGCAACTAAACCACCTGAACGGCCTTCGCTGGCATTAGAAAAGTTGCCAAACTCATCGATGCCGATGCCCACGTAGCCATTTGATACGCCCGGGGTTATAACGGTGGGTGCGTTAGCATCTCTAACACGCTGTGCGTAACCGAGGGAGCCGCCATCGGCACCAATACGGAACGTGCTAGTGTTACCATCAATCAAGTAGACGCTAAACCCATCAGCACCAGTAGTAGAGGTTTTGCCGTAGGAAAAGAACTCAAAAGAAATACTGAATCCTTGGGGAGCAGGGAATGCGCCTTGGTCAATAGCTGTTCCAGCTTGATTACCGACCGCATCAGTGAGGCGCAGATAGCCAGTACCGCCAGTGGTGCCAGTACCTGTAAGGATAGCAGTACCAAACAAGTCAAAACCGTTAGCAGTGCCATTCTTAAATGACTCTACTCGTGGAAACTGTGCTTGTGCTCGCTGCCCAAACGATAATAGGAATAGTGACGCACTAGCTATTCGTAATAGCTTTCGAACAGTATCCGACCGACTGTTGAAGGGGGTAAGAGTTGTTTTCATGAACGATAAAAGAATAGTTGAATTGATTTTTAATTAGAGCAAAGAAGGTTCCGAAAAATGGCCTTAAATTGCATTTTGCTGGAAAAATGCTGGATATTTGTTCTGGTAATCGCTTGCCTTCCAGGTCAGTATAAAATATTCTAAAGAAACTTATATCCTTAATTTTACTCCCAGAAATTATGAATGATTTAATAATTCAATTCATAATTTATTACATGATATTTTAAAATAAGTAATTAGAGAAAATGAAAAGACGGCTGTTTCTGGCCCGATGCTTGCTTAAAACATATCCGAAAGAATAGTTTTTTTAGGTGTTTTGGTTGTGGAAAGGGGCCTCGCTAAGCGGGGCCTTTTTTTGTTCCTCATTTTCTTGTGTCCCACGAAGTAGCGAGCGCAAAAAAGCCCCCCAGATATACCTGGGGGCTTTTTTGCGCTCGCTACTTCGTGACTAATGAATTACCCGAAGATGATACTTAGTTTCGGTACCAGGGGCGCTCGGAACGGTGAAGGCACCCACGCGGCTGGGGCCATAGCCCAGATTAACTTTTACAAATTCGTCGCGGACGGGTAAAAGCTCAATAATCTCTTGACGAAGCAGATCTAAGTCAGTGATCATGTTGTTGAGGCGCTGCTGCAGTTCATCCGATTGCTGATCGAAGCTACCGGTGGGTGGGCGTTGCTCGAAGCCGTCGGCAGTGGGGGGCAAATTGGTGGTTGCCAGCGAACGAGCCTCTATCTGAGCCTTTTCCAGTTCTTCCTCGGCTTCCAAATAGGCTTTGACTTTTTCTTCGAGTGGAATAAGCGCCGGATTCAGGTAATCAAGGTTGCTGGCCATAATAGGAAAAATGAAAGTGGTGTAGTCATTTCAACGCAAACCGGGAAGGCAAGGATGCGATATTGATACATGAATATCGTATTTGCAACGAATCTTAGGCACCAGAAAATTAACTTGAAATCTTAGATGACTGATTATTTATTTTCGACATTAAGTATAGTTGATAACTAACTTATAGCGTCATATCTCACCTATTGAAGAATAATGTATCCTTTATCAATAGCTACTCGTAGGAAAGCAGTGGCATTAATTTTATTTTTTGTTGGTGTCGTATTTAATGTTTTCTTTTGCCTAAGAAATTAATTTATTCCTCTTTCAAATTCTCCTAAAATGGCCGCAGCAGATTTAAACAAACTACAGCAACTTCTCCAAAATGCAGAAGACAATGAGATGGTATTAGCCCAGGTTCGTAAGAATATGGAAAAGCTAACCAGCCTTATCAGCGAAACCAATGCGTTGCTGGATCCTTCTTATACCCCAGAGCGCAAAGAGCGCAAGCCCCGCGCTGCTGGCACTGGAACCGGCGGCCGTCGTGGACGCCCACGTAAAGAGGCTACGGCTGAGTAATTACGCCGTTAATCGTATAGAATTAAGAAGCCCCGGTCTTTCAGCTAGACCGGGGCTTCTTTCATAAATTTTCATCGTTATACAAGAGTTTTTCGTTGCAATAAAATAATAAGCAAGGCTCTGAAAACGATGAAATTTCACTGATAGTTATGCCCTTACACTATTCAGATTTCTGAAATATCAGTAAAAATAAAGCTGAATTTCCACTCGTGTTAATAAAAAAGCAAACATAGCTAGCTGCTGATTTATCCCGATTTCGGCCCGCTAAAGTGTGTTGCAGCTTGTAAATAATTTATATCTCCTTAGAGCAACTGCGCGTATCATCAACTTATGACGTCTTCCGCTAACTCTGATCCGCTAGGTCGCGCATTAACTGCGTATTTGCGCGGCGATAAATCTGCTACGCTTACGGTGCACACCAATGTGAGCGAAGATGAGCCTTTGCCCGCTAGTTATTTTTTTCGGTCGCTTTGGGAAATGCCTGAATTAGAGCGCCGTGCTCTGGAGGAATGTCGAGGCAGAGTGTTGGACTTAGGAGCCGGTGCGGGAGCACACGCATTAGAATTACAAAACCGAGGATTTTCGGTGCGCGCCCTCGACGTATCGGCTGGCGCGGTGCAGGTGATGGTGGAACGAGGCGTGCGCGAGGTAGCCCATCACAACCTCTTTGACATTCCGGCTACCGGCGAGCAGTTCGATACCATACTGATGCTGATGAATGGCTTAGGCTTGGTGGGCACACTCGAAGGCTTGGCGCGTTTTCTAAAGCACGCGCGCAGTTTTCTGGCACCTGGGGGGCAAATTTTAGCCACATCATCGGACGTCGCCTATCTATATGAAGACGAAGAGGGCGCACTGCTCATTGATTTGAACGGTCCTTATTACGGCGAGATAGATTACGCCATGACGTATGAGGGCGAAAGGGGCGCGCCTTTTCCGTGGCTTTTTGTGGAAGCCAGCATTCTGCAGGATTATGCCGAAGAAGCCGGCTTCGAGTTAGAAATCATTGCAGAGGATGATCAGCAGCAGTATCTGGCCTGCCTGACGCTAAACGCCGGTGCGCACGAAGTAAACCAGTAATTAATACAGCAAACAGCAGCTACTTCGCAAACGAAATTTTGCCCATCGATACCGCCGGAATACCTGGTCGGCTGTTACCGAGCGGAGCGTTGCTTCCGGCTAGGCTTTCATTTGCAAGCACGGCAAACAGCACAGCTTCTTTCGCGTCGGGATGAATACCTAAGTCGTGAGTAGTAAGAAAACGGCAGTTCGGAAGTTGGAGACGCAACGTATTCATAAGCACGGGATTGTGCATACCACCACCGCTGGCATAAACTGTCAGCGGTGCATCGGAGGTTGGAAAGCAGCGTCGAATAGCCCTTACAATGCCCGCTGCGCTAAATTCGACGAGTGTGGCCAGCAGATCGGCAGGGGAGAGGCCAGCGGAGCCACTGCGTTGCTGGGCCTGCACTACGTAATCGCGACTAAATAACTCAGGGCCAGTTGTTTTTGGGAAGTCTGCGGCGAAAAATGGATGGTCGAGCAATGCGCGTAGGAGCGGTTCGTGTACCTGACCTTGGGCTGCGATGGCGCCGTCAACGTCATAGCTTTTGTCGGGGAAATAAAGCTGGGTGAAGGCGTCGAGCAGCGTATTTCCGGGACCAACGTCGGTCGAGAACATCGCGCCTACATCAAGGGAGCCGGGCAGAAAAGTGAAGTTGGCGATGCCGCCCATATTGAGTAGGATGCGGTCTTCCCCAGCTTTGGAGAACAATAGATAGTCGCCGTACACGGCCAGCGGCGCGCCTTCGCCCCCAGCGGCCACGTGCTTTTGACGAAAGTCGCTAATTGTCAGAATGCCAGTGCGTACGGCCACATGGTCGCCATCACCAATTTGAAGCGTGGCGTTTGGAAAATCTGGTTTGCCGTGCTGGCTTTTGGGGGCGTGAAATACCGTTTGACCGTGACTGGCGATACAATCCACTTCCTGGGGGGCAATTTTCCAGGTACGGAGGCAGTCTAGCACCATATCAGCGTGCAGCAGCGCTATCCAGGGGTTGAGAAGGCACAAATGCTCAAAGTCGATAGTACTCTTGGCAAATACCCGCCTTATTTCGGCTTTCACCGACTCAGCGTAGGGCACCGTGGCAAACTGTTCAACCTGCACCTGGGTTGCCGGTCCGCTGCCTTCAAACCGGCACAGGGCTATATCAAGTCCATCAAGCGAGGTACCCGACATCAGGCCGATGATCCGCCGCTGGGGCTTTTGGGCAATCGTAAAGAGGTGGTGCAGATTGGAGTTCATAGGTGGGTAAAAGTGCGGCAAACATTTAGGGAGTCCAAATTAAGATTGGCAGGAACAAGGTTCAATGGTCTGCTTCAACTGGAATAAGCCTAAAATCTTCGGTGTAAAATGCTAAGTGTCGGCAGTAGACGCTATCTTACCTATACCTACTTCGAGGCTTTCTCAATTTTTCCTTTTCACCAAACCCCCTTTTATGGTACACCTGTACTCACCCGGAGCCAATCGGTTTCGGCAGTTTGGCAGCACAACTGTTGCCTGGCTAGGGTTTCTGCTGCTGATACTTAGTAGCTCGGCAGCATGGGCTCAGAATGTTGCCTATACAATTCGAGGCCGCGTAACTGATGCTAATGGAAGTGCCGGCGTGCCCGGTGCCACCGTGCGCATCGCCAATACAGTACTGGCCACGGCTACCGGTGCCGATGGCACCTATGAGCTACGTGCATCTGTTCGGCCTGGCACTTACCAAATGGCCATCAGCTCAGTAGGCTACGCCAACATTGCGCAGCCGCTGACCCTAGGCACCGAAACTCAGATAACTGCGGATGCTACGCTGCGCGAGGACTTGGTAGGGCTGAAGGAAGTAGTAGTAACCGGTAACTCCGTAGCCACCAGCAAACAACAGCTTGGCAATGCCATCAGCACGGTAAATGCGCGGGAGCTAACGCAGGGTGCCGCCGTCCAGATCGATCAGGCCTTACAGGGCAAGGTGGCCGGCGCTCAGGTGTCGCAGAACTCCGGCAATCCGGCGGGGGGCATTTCGGTGCGGTTGCGCGGCACCAGCACCGTGGTTGGTAGCTCCGATCCACTATATATCATTGATGGTGTTATCGTTAACAACGACTCGCCGGAACTACTGGACTTAGGCGGTTACGCCCAAAACCGCCTCGTCGACCTGAATCCGGCCGACATCGACCGCATCGAGATTATTAAAGGTGCGGCGGCAGCGGCCATCTACGGCTCGCGGGCTTCCAATGGCGTCGTCCAGATTTTTACCAAGCGCGGCAAAGAAGGCAAGCCCTCTGTCACGGTGTCAAGCAATTTTATTGTATCCAAAATTCGCAAGACGCTGGACGTAAACACCTATCCATTTCGCTTCACCAACACCGTCGCTACTGACCTAACACAGGTGCCAGCGGAGCGCTATGACTATCAGGATCAAATTTTCCGCACCGCCGTTGGTACCGATAATTACGTCTCCGTATCTGGGGGTAGCCAGGCCACGCGCTACTTCTTTTCGGGTTCGTATTTCAAGAACCAAGGCATTGTAGATGCCACTGACTTCGACCGCAAAACGGGACGTTTGCGCCTCCAGCAAACGCTGACTAACTGGGCTAGCTTGTCGGTGGGGGGCAATTATACGCTCAGCGACAGCCGCGAAATTCCGAATGGCGGTCTTGTGACTGCCTACGGCGCTCTTACGGGATTCATCTTCAGCAATAACTTCGTAAATCCTGCCCCAACCCCGTTACGGGCGTTTATCCCAGCACTAGCCCCAGCAACCTCACCCGCACCAATCCGCTAGAGGCCATCAACCGCTTCGATTTTCGCCAGCGCACTTCCCGCATTATCGGTGATGTGCAGCTGAACCTGACTCCCTTCGAAGGCTTCACGGCTGATTATGTATTTGGGGTCGATTCTTATACCCAACTCGGTACGGCCTTTATTCCGCCTGGCAACACTACTCCCGACTATGCTACTGGTTTCGCGCGCCGCGCCGACCGTACCGTGTTCCAGTATAATAATGATGTGACGCTGGGCTACCGTCGCAACTTTACGGAGTGGCTGGAGTCGACGACGAGTGTAGGCGCTACCTGGCAATACGATCAGGTGCAGAGTACCAGTCTCACTGCTCAGCAACTGGGCATTGGGGGGCAAACTATCAACAATGGTGTGTCTGTGGCATCGGAAAACCGGACGGAGCGCCGAATTGAAGGCTACTTTGCTCAACAAACCTTCGGGCTAGGGCAGCGTCTGTATCTGACGGGCGCGGTGCGCGTCGATGCCGCCTCGCCGTTTTATGACAGGCTCAACGACGATGCTAATTGGCAAACCTATTATAAAGGCAGTGCTTCCTATCTGTTATCGGAGGAAGGGTTCTGGAAAAATGGCGCCCTCACTAATTATGTGCCCACGCTCAAGCTGCGCGCTTCCTATGGCCAATCAGGCAATCTGACTGCTATCGGGGCCTACGACAAGCAAACTAACTATGTACCCTCAAGCGTTGGTGGTCTTTTGGGCGTGTTTCGGCCGGGACAGCTCGGTGACCCCCGGTTGGGCCCAGAGCGGCAAGAGGAAATTGAGCTAGGCTTCGACGCCGGATTTTTAGGTGGCCGCCTAGGTCTGGAAGCCACCTATTATAATAAGAAGATTAATGATCTTCTGCTCAACCGTACGTTTGAGCCTAGTACTGGCTTTCTCACCGGCCTACAAAACGTAGGCACCATGACTAATAAAGGCGTGGAAGTGCTGTTGCGGGCAGTGCCATTGCAAAAGGAGAAAGTAGTTTGGAACGTAACTGCTACCTATACCCGCAACCGCAACGAGGTAAACGGCATTGAAGGCAATGGCATTCTCCCATTTGCGGGTGGTTTCGGACAAGTAGCTGCTGTGAATGGCGAGCCCGTGGGCGTGTTTTATAGCACCTATTACGCCCGCAACCCCGATGGCTCGTTGCTGCTGACGCCCACCGGCTTTCCCCAGCGAGAGCTAGGCGTAAATGGCGTGCCCCAGCGTACGCCCGAAGGTCAGCCCCGGGGCTCCGTGCTGAGTAAGGTTATCGGCGACCCCAACCCAGATTATCTCGCCTCGCTTATCAATGAAGTAACGGTGGCTGGCAAACTGAGCTTCCGGCTGCAATTCGACGCGGTGCAGGGCTTCGATGTGTTCAACTTCACGCGGCGCGTAGGTGAGCGCGACCTGTATGGCGGCCTGGCAGGCTACGAGCCCGAGTTGCGCGGCGAGGTGCCCAAAGGCACGAGCGCCGTGCTGTTTGGCATTTTTGAGGAATACATTGAGGACGGCTCCTATGTGAAGCTGCGCGAAGCATCGGTATCGTACACGCTCACTCCTAAGTTTTTGGGTTTGCAGAATATCCGGGCCAGCCTGACAGGTCGTAACCTGCTCGTCTTCACCGACTATAGCGGCTACGACCCCGAGGTAAATGCCGCTGGCCAAAGCACCGTGGTACGCAACTTCGACTTCGTGGAGGTGCCGATTCCGCGCACCCTCACCCTAGGTCTGAGCGCTACTTTTTAACCTAGTCGGCGCGCCTCATTTTTCATCTAGCCTTCACTACTATGAAATCATATAAAAGCCGTTTGGCTACGCTCGCCTTTTGTGGGGGCTTTTGCTGCTTGCTCCCGGCTGCGACCTGGATTTGCCAAACCCAAACAACCCCACCGAAGCCGAGGTGCTGACTACCCGCGACGGGCTGCTCGCCCTGAGCGTCGGGATGCGTCAGTTTTATGCCAACAGCGCGCTGGAAGCCGTTATTCTGACGCCCGGTGCTACGGCCCGTGAGCTACGGGGCATTTCAACCTTTACCAACGTGCTGGAAGTGGAAGCCGGCGGCGCCGACTTGCCCAACAACAACGCCAACGTAACTAACCTCTGGTCGCGGCTGCTGCGGGTGGCCGGTATGGCGGAAGATTTGACAGCTAGCGCCCCCACCGTCCTTAGCGCCGACCCTGCTACCCGCGACGCCGTGTTGGCTCACGCCAATCTGTTTCGGGCAATTGCCTTGGGCACACTGTCGCAATACTTTGAGCAGGCGCCGCTTACCACCAGCAGGCAGGGTGGGCCAGCGGCCACGTTTGTGCCCCGCGAACAGCTCCTAGCCGAAGCCATTCGCCTGCTCGACGAGGCTCAGCAACTCATCACCGCCACGCCGCCCTCCGCCGATTTTAATGCGAAAGTACTGGGCTCGACCTTCGATTTGGCCAATACCATCAAGGCCTACCAGGTGCGCTACACGCTGCAAGCCGGTACTTACTCCGCTACGCTGGCCGCTGCCAACTCTATCGATCTGACTAAGCGCTCCGTTTTCCAGTTCAATAATCAAAACCCCAACCCGATCTATCAGTCGGCGGTGGTAGCGCGCAACTTTCGGCCCCGCGAGCTGACGGGCTTCGGGCTGCCGGCCGCGCTGGCTTATCCCAACGATGCGCGGGTGGCTTTTTATATTGGTCAGGAAACCATCAATAATGCCCCCAGCCGGTAGTAACTGGCTTTTTTGCTACCATTAATACCAGTATCCCAGCCTATCTGCCCGATGAGATTCGCCTGAGCAGGGCCGAGGCACTGGTGCGCAGTGGTGGTAGTCTGACGGCGGCCGTGCAGGACATCAACGCCGTGCGCACCCAGGCTCCCGGCGCCGATCTATACGGCGTGGGCGCCGATTTGCCGGCTTATAGTGGCCCCGTAACCGCCGATGCACTGCTGCTGGAAATCTATCGGCAGCGCAGCGCGGAGCTATATCTGACGGGTTTGCGTCTGCCCGATAGCCGTCGGTTTGGTCGTCCGGCGCCGCCCACCACCGGCACACCGCCTGCTTCGGCCGAGCGCAACCGAAATTTTTACCCGTATCCGCAACAGGAGCGTTTGACCAATCCCAACGTGCCCGCCGACCCGGCCATCTAGCTTGCCGGATATCGTTTTTAAAAAAGCCCCCCAAAGCTATGTTGGGGGCTTTTTTCTTGATTTCTTGAACCCAGCACTAGTGAGCAGGTTATCGGTGCGATGCCCTTGGGGCAGGTCATTACCGAGGCCAACCAAAAAGCACCTAATTTGCCCAAACGAGTCAACCAAAACCCCGTTACAACTACACCTGAATGTCTATTTACGAAAAAACCTTCACCGTACGCTGGGCCGATATGGACCCCAATGTGCACATGCGTCACTCTGCTTATACCGATTACGCCGCTCAGGTTCGCCTCGACTTTCTCGCCGATCAGGGGTTTACTATGCGCCGCTTCGCTGAATTACGCATTGGGCCTATTCTGTTTCGCGAAGACACCCGTTTTCTGAAAGAAATCGGCATGAGCGAAACCATTCGGGTGACGGCCGAACTGGCTGGCTTGAACGCCAACGGTAGCCGCTGGCGCATACTTCATAGTATTTACAAAGCCGATGGCCGGTTAGCCGCCACCGTAACTGTCGATGGTGCTTGGCTCGATTTGCAGCAGCGCAAGCTCACGGTGCCGCCCGCTGAAATAGTAGCAGCCTTCGAGCACATCAGCCGCCACGAGACCTACGCCGACATCGTGCGCGAGAAGAAAGAGTAACGCTAGGTAGGCTGATTCGCATTATGGCCCACCGCGAGGGCGGCGGGAGGAGCGCCACGGCATGCGCAATCCGGCTAATCTGGCGCTGGTGGTGCAACACATGATCTACCATAAAATCCAGCGTTTGATAAATGGTGAGCATGCCGGACCGAGGGTGTTTGAAAATAGCGCGGTTCAGCAGCTTGGAGGGAAATTCATTCAGGGTTCGCTCTAAATGGCGGCGCACGGTTTCCCACTCGGCTTGGAGCACGGACAGGGTCGGCACTTCGTCTGGAGTTAGGGCTTTAAGCCTGGAGGGAGACTTAAAGCGTAAAAAAGGTAGGCGTAATAACAGGCGCAGCAAGCTTGCCCGGAAAAATGCGCCTACCCCAGCTTCCTCCAGGTCCTCTGTTTGGGCCAGCTTCTTGTCGATATATTGATTGATACCTGTTTCGGCGACCAACAGATGGTGCACCACTTGCACTGCTGACCATTGCCCGGGTCCCGGCGAGGTACTCGCTCGCTCGCCCAGCAATTCTACCTGCGCTAAGAGTTGATTGGTAGCGCGTTCAAGCTGCTCAAAACGGATGTTCAAACGGTGATTCATGGTTGCAAGTGCGCGGGAAGGGAATGTGTCGCTCAGCGGCGTAGCTTTGGCAAAAGGTACGCAAAATCTGCCCCCCAAGTAAGTCCTCCACTATTCGTTAGAGGCTAGAGTCGAGCGATACAGTAGCACCGTGTGCACAGCCTACGATTAAACCATGAGTTGGAATAACGTGCGAGATTTCCTGAGTACGCCGCTGGCGGTTGGGTGGCGAATGGCTTTTGTTTGGATTCTATACCTAATATACCTGCCTTTCAACGACTTTCAGGGTGGCAATCTGCAGCACGACGCTGTCCAATATTGGGTAATGGCGGTGAAGTTTCAGCGCCAGCATCAGTCATTTTCACTGCTGTATTACGACGATCCACTTCGGGCTATGTAGGGCCGCTGATGATGTTTCCGGCGCTGGCGTTTCGCTTTTTTACCGATTGCTCCATGCTGACTGCCGCCAAGATGCTAGGCTCCGTGTGGGCCTCTGTATTGTTCGGCTTCCTCATTCCGGGTGTATGGACAAGCATCACTGGTCGTCAGATTGCGGCTTGTCGCTGGCTTCTGTTGGTGTTGCTGGGCTTTCTTTTCTGGCGAGACTTTTTCAGTTTTACGCTCACCGATATGCCGGCGCTGGGTACATTGCTGCTGAGCCTGTGGTTGCTAAGCCGACCGGGGCTGCTGGCGTGGTTGGTGGCTGGTCTAAGTATGGCGGCCACCTTTAATATGCGACCGGTGTATCTGGTGAGCTTGCTGCCGTTTCTGGGTCTGGCAGTGTGGTGGAGCCGGCGGCACTCACCCCGCGCCAACGGCTGGCGCTGGAGCGCCCTCATTGTCGGCATGGCCCTCACTCTCGGTCCGCAGTGGGCCATCAACCGCATTCATTTTCAAGAGAATACGCCCCTGACTCTTGCTCGCATACCAGGCCAGACAGAATCATTTTACTTGAATCAGCTTGCCTGGGGAACACGCGTGCAGCTATTTAACGGCGCTCTAGCTTATCCCAGCGCCTTGCCTTACGCCGATGAATCGGGCGTGAGGCTGTTTGAGCGGTTGAAGCAACGCGAATACACATCGTATGCGCAGTATATACAATCGGTAGCTCAGCAGCCCGTCGATTTTCTTCTGCGCTACGGCCGCCACCTGTTCAATGGGCTGGATATCCGGTTTCCAACTCCTTACCGGCTGACGGCAGACAGCCCTGAATCACTTCATCTAAAGCTGCTAAACTATGTGCTGATAGCGCTGGCCCTCACAACTATCCGCCCCAAGCAGTTACGCTCACAACACTATTTGGTATTGCTAGCGCTTTTGTTGCCTTGCGTTGCGGCTATTCCTGTTGCAATGGAGAACCGTTTTTTGCTGCCGCTACACCTGCTTTTGCTCTGCATAGTCGCCTTCCTGTTCTCGCCCGTCGAGTGGTGGCTGCGGTTGCGTGCGCGGCCGGCAGTTGGTGTACTAACTGCGCTTGGGCTAGTGCTATGGGTAGCGGGCTGTTGGTGGTTATCGGAGACGGTAGGGCAAACAATCTGTCCTGGCTGTGTTGAAAAGCTGCTTTATTAAGGAAAATACACAAAAAAGCCCCCCAACAGATGTTGGGGGGCTTTTTTCTAAAAAACAGTAAAGACGGACTAAGCTTTCTGATACATAACTTCCTTCACGGCTTTTACTGTGCGCTCTACATTAGGCAACGACGCCTCAATGAGGGTAGGCGCGTAGGGCAGGGGCACGTCCATGCAGGTGATGCGGATAACGGGTGCATCGAGGTAATCGAAGGCGCGGCGCTGAATGGTGTAGGTTAGCTCGGAGCTGATGCTGGCCAGCGGCCAAGCTTCCTCCACAATAACGATGCGATTAGTCTTCTTAACTGACTCTATCAGCGTATCGTAATCGATGGGGCGCACGGAGCGCAGGTCGATAACTTCAGCTTCGATGCCTTCTTTAGCCAGCTCATCGGCAGCGGCCAAAGCGATTTTCATCATTTTGCCGAAGCTCACGATGGTAACGCTGGTGCCGGGCCGAACGATATTCGCCTTACCGATTTCCAGTAGGTATTCTTCCTCAGGCACTTCGCCTTTGTCGCCGTACATCTGCTCCGACTCCATAAAAATCACGGGGTCAGCGTCGCGAATGGCGCTTTTCAGCAAGCCTTTCGCATCGTAGGGGTTGCTGGGCACTACCACTTTCAGGCCGGGAGTATTGGCAAACCAGTTCTCAAAATTCTGCGAGTGTTGGCTGGATAGCATACCGGCGCTGCCCGTTGGCCCGCGGAACACGATCGGAATAGAATATTGCCCCCCAGACATCGAGTACATCTTAGCTGCTGAGTTGATGACCTGGTCGATGGCAACCAGCGAGAAGTTGAAGGTCATGAACTCGATGATAGGCAACAAGCCGTTCATGGCCGCGCCTACGCCGATGCCGGCAAAGCCCAACTCAGCGATGGGCGTATCAATGACGCGCTCGGCACCGAACTCGTCGAGCATGCCCTGGCTTACTTTATAGGCGCCGTTGTATTCGGCTACTTCTTCGCCCATCAGGAACACGCGCGGGTCGCGACGCATTTCTTCAGACATGGCTTCGCGCAGGGCTTCCCGGAATTGGATGGTCCGCATAGTTATTCTGGTTAACGAAATCGAGAGGTCAAAAACAGAAAAGCCGGCGCTACACCGGCCCGTAAAGCTACAACGCATAGGGCGCCGGGGCAAATGAAGGATATAAGAACGAGGCTCCTAATTAGAAGCAATGCATTCTATCTCATCAAAGCTTTACCGCAGCGCCTCTAAAAACGTCTTGGAATTCGTATAGCTACTAAATTCCAAATCTTCCACGGCCCGCTGGGCATAGGCTCGATCCAGCGCTACGGCCTGTCGTAGCCGTTCCCCTAGAAGGCTCTCGTTGCGGGCGCGGGCCGCCACTACGGCTAGGCAGTAATACGCCATCGCATCATCAGGTTTGATCGATAAAGCTTCCTGGTATAAGGTTGTAGCTCCGTCGTAGTTCTGCTTGATCAGATAGATCAGCGCCAGATTCATAGTGTTTTGGTAGGATTTGCCGCTGAAGCTGAGGCTGCGCAAGGCGTCATCGAGCTGACCAATTTCAATTTCCAGCGCCGCTTTATCTGCAAAAACCTTCTCCAGTACGGGGCGCGGCCCTCCAAGCTTGATGGCGTAATCGTAGCTCTGGAGCGCCTCTAATTTATCTCCGGCGCGGTGATAAGCCGTGGCCACCCGAAAGAACAGCTCAGCCGTGGGGTTGCGATGGGCAGCCAACGTAAAATAGGTAGCGGCGCGGCGCTGGTAGGCCCGCCGCGATTTGTCGGTTATTTCTTTTTTGGAGCGCTGTAAAAGCACCGCAGCCAAGTTGTAATAAGCCTCCCAACGTCCTGTGGTGGCTACCGCTGTTTCATAAATACGCTGTTTCTCGGCTAGCAGGGGCGTGAGCGTAGCAGAGTAACGCAGTTCTTCTGGGGTGAGCGCGTCAGCCTCGGCTGCCTTTTCAACGATCTTCTTAGAAAGCAGATAAACCTCGGAGTCGTAGCGGGGCGGGGCCGTGTACTGCACGGCTACTGTGCCAAAGCGCAGAACCGGGTAAACGTAGTCTTCGAGGTAATCATAGAAGGATAAGGTGTGCAGCCGCTTCTCTTTCTGTGCAAATGAACCCCGCGTATCATTCACAATCTGTACGACGGAATCTATCTGCTCAGGCTTGAGTGCTGACTCCTGCACTTTACTCAGAAATAAATCCCAGCGTTGGCGATACGCCTGCGTTTCAAATACAATGTTGCGCACCGAGTTCAGATACGAAAAGCCATCGACGCGCTGCTTGTAGTACTTTGCCAGCGCCTGCACCCGCTTATCCGCTAGGCGCGGATCGTGAGCATCGAGGGAGTCGGGCGAGTGGCCGGCCACAATCATGACCCGCTCGGTGCGCTGGTTGGAGTCGATAAAGTCTTCCAGCGCGACCACGTTAGTGCCCAGATAATTGCGGATAGCCGACTTACCGACATCAAAGAAAAAAGGCAGCACGCGCGTGCCGCTACGGTCGTTGCTGGCCGTTTCGGGTAGCACATGCAGGGTCGAATCCTGACGTACGACGAGGCGGGCAGTAGTCACGATGCCCCGAGCTAGCGGAAGCTCATTGCCTTTCACCATTTTGCCCCCCGGCTTGAGGCGCCGGGCATCGGGCCGGGCGATCAGCGTGCCAGGGTTCTTGCGCGGTGTGTAGGGAAACGCAAACTGCTTCGTGATGACCAGCTTATTTTTATCCTGCTCATCATACACATACTCCCCAGATATAAAGGTGATGCGACCCAGCGTGTCCTGCTGTAACCCATTATCGTAGCTGTAGCTGAGGTCCAGATTATAGGCTTTGCCTTTGCGTAAGTGCTTGGCGGGTACGCGGGCGGTTACTTCAAACAGCACGTTTTCACCATTGCTTTCCAGCACTGCCGGCTGCACTCGCACTTCCTGACCTTCCTGCGCAACCTTTAACATCCGCGGTAGCGTACAAGCCGGTAGTGCTACGGTCGTCAGGCAGACCAGAACTGGTAGAAGTGAGCGCAAAGCATCTTTCATAGAGCTATTTAAGGGCGAAAAGCCAGGTTATCGAATCGAAGCAACTAAGGCAAAACTCGGTTTTGCCGGCTAAAATTGCTTCTAGTTACAGCACTGATCTTGATATTCGGTGCTTTTATCGTTATTTTGACCAATCATAGCCTGTGTAAGGGCTTCATACTGAGGTGTAATGAGAAAATTAACCGACTTCATCGAAAAGCAGAGCTTCGGGGTCTGCAATGCCTTGGGGAACCGGCTGGGCTTCTCCACCAGCAGCGTGCGGCTATCATTTATCTATGCTTCGTTTTTTACTTTCGGATCGCCGGTAGTATTATACTTTGCGCTGGCTTTCTGGATGAATGTGCGTCGTGCGCTGCGACGGCAGCGGAGTACCGTCTGGGATTTGTAGATCGGAAAATAGCCTTTTTCCCAGCCCAAAATAAGCCCATACCAGGCTTCGGGCATATACGCCCGGACGTTCCGACACCTGTAAGTGAGGCCGAGCTGCCATTCGTTGCCGCCGCCAATACGTACGGTTGCTGAAAAAATCACGATGCGCCCGCAGTACGGCGCGGGCATCAGCAAATGCACCTTGGACTAGCATACGCAAGGCCGCAATCCAATC
Organism: Hymenobacter radiodurans; assembly: GCF_004355185.1. NCBI lineage: Bacteria > Pseudomonadati > Bacteroidota > Cytophagia > Cytophagales > Hymenobacteraceae > Hymenobacter > Hymenobacter radiodurans. Next base: position 2,892,830 of record NZ_CP037922.1, on the reverse strand, counting down.
TAATGCAATGCGTTGGATAAAAATGCCCCCCAACTCGTTCTGGGGGCATTCTTGTATAGCAAAGCCAATCCATTGCGGAAGTTGAGGTAGGTTTTGCGGGGGTTGGATTTGTGTAGCGTGCCGCCGCCCACATGGTACACCGTGCTGCTGCCCTCATACCACACTTCGTAGCCCGCATTCCAGAAACGCCAGCATAGGTCAATTTCCTCCATGTGGGCAAAGAATGCCGTTTCCAGTCCTCCCAGCTCATGCCAAGCGCTGGCCCGCACTGCCATACAAGCGCCGCTAGCCCAAGCTACTGGGCGCGAATCGTTGTATTGGCCATGGTCGGTTTCGAGGGTTTCGAACAAACGACCCCGGCAGAAAGGGTAGCCTAAACGGTCGAGGTAACCCCCGCCGGCCCCTGCGTATTCAAACTGGGTGGGCTCGGCGTAGGCCAGCAGCTTAGGCTGACAGGCGGCCACCATTGGCTTCCGATCCAGCAGCGCCACTAAGGGTTGGAGCCAGCCCGGAGTTACGGCTACATCAGAGTTGAGCAAAACGTAGTAAGTCGCATCTACCTGAGCTAATGCCTGATTATAACCCGCGCAGAATCCCAGATTTTCGGGATGCTGAATAACCTCAACTTCCGGAAAAAAGCCCCCCAGCAGCTCCATCGAGCCATCGGTGGAGGCATTATCGACTACCACCACGCGGGCGCCATCAGAGTGGGCCAACACGGAGGGCAGAAACGTTCGCAGCAACTCGCAGCCGTTCCAGTTAAGAATAACGACGGCTACGTGCGGGAGCAAGGAAGTAGGTGACGAGTAAGGATCAGAGGCCAAAATTGCCAAGGTCGAGGCCCGGAAGATTGGGCATCAAACCGGCCGTTTTGTTCTTAAGTTCTTCTTTGGCTTTCTCACTTACTTCATCAAGGGCCTTATTAACTGCCGCCACTACTAGGTCAGCAAGCATCTCTCGGTCTTGGGGAGTGAGCAGCGACTCATCTATTTCCAGCTTCACCACATTACGCTTCCCGTTGGCCGTGGCCTTTACCAAACCCCCGCCCGACTCGGCGGTGGCCGTCAGGAACTGTACTTCGTCTTGGGCCTGCTTCATCTTATCCTGAAGCTCCTTCACTTTGCCCATCATGCCCATCATATCAAACATAAGCCAAAATAGTGCTCTGAGAGCGTTTAAATGAGGTTTCGGAATACTTAATAGTATCTGCTTCTGTAATACAGCAGATGCCGCACATAGTTGAGATGCTGCCAGGATAGAAGCAGCAACCGTGGCTGTGTGCGTACGACAACTGAAATACAAAGGTACTTCGTTTGTCCACTTCAACGCCTGCCTGAGTAATTAGTAGAGTCAGGCCTTAGCTACGGTACTGTGAGTCAGACGCGCGGGTTAGCGTACAATGGTAATGGCGCCGTGCTGTATAAAAGGCTTGCCTTCATCGGTGAGAGCCTCGAAACGCCATGCGTAAGCCCCTGGCACTGGTGCGCGCCCATTAATGCGACCATCCCAGGTTTGGGTGCGGTTAGTGCCGCGAAATACCTCCTGGCCGTTGCGGTCGATGACGGTGAAAACAAACGTGCTCAAGAAGCGCCCTTTTACTTCTAATACATCATTCAAGCCGTCGCCGTTGGGTGAGAAAGCCGTTGGCATTGCCAAGCGGGGCTGACGCGTAACATTTACCAGATTCGAATAGCTGGCCGTGGCCAGACCGCCACCTGTAGCTTCAATGCGGTAGCGCACAGTGCTCTGATTTGTAGGTGGTTGAGTGTCTACGTAGCTCAGGCCGCTCACCGGAATAATATCAATAGTAGAGCCATTAAGGGCAAGGCGTACCAGCTGGTACTGTACAGGGATAGTAGCATTGGGGGCTCCCAGCGGCGACCAAGTGAAGCGCGCTCCTTCAGGCTGAGGATCGACAGAAAGTACCACTGGAGAGGCAGGGTTGCTATCGCCCGATATACTGCCGCAGGCATCGCGGCGGCGGGCTACATAAGTTGGTGGACTTGTGATGCTTAGGTTTTCGGGCGTATCGCTAATGGTGGGAGCATTTACCACGCCCAATTCAACGGGGTTGGGAGAGGTGCGCAGAAATGTAAGCTCATTAGGCAAGGGTTGACCAACTGCGTTCGTAGCATACAATTCTACCTTATTACTGAGCGTAAAGCCTGCTACCAGACGCGGTGGTTCCGGCGCAGTACCGGCCGCCGTTGTTACTGACGACTTGTTGGACGCCGAGGCAGCGCGGTCGACCAAAGCCGTCACCTGATACGAATAGGTAGTGCCGCAGCTCGCCGTATTATCGAAGTATTCAAAGGGGCGATTACCGGGTATAGTAGCTATAATCTGCTGATCTCGACGTATCTGGAAAGTGCTAATGACCGGATCAAAAGTTGTCCAGGTAAGTTTGTTTATACCGTTAGCAGATGTAGAAACCAAGCTGATTGTTCCTAAATCAACAGTGCAGACTTGATTAGAAGCAGGCAAGCCGGCACTTGAAGTAGCGTCGCAAGCGGAAGAAGGACGAATACGGTAGCAGGCGGGCAGGGGGGCATTTAGCAGCGTATACTCCAGGTCCCCGTTGCCGGTAATTAGGCGGGCAATAGTACGGTAGCCACCAGGGGCTCCCATCTCAGCTATCTGAATCTCATATTGAAAGCCTGCCTGAATATCACTGAATTTAAATACGATGTCTTTGTCGCGAACCTCAAGTTGTTGAAGAACAGGGCGGCGTGGCGCAGTAGCCGGCGTAAAATTTTGGGTGTTGCTGTTGTTGCACAGGCTGTTGCCGACATAATTGCCTGTCACAGTTACGGCCGTGACACCAGCAGGAACGGAAAACGTGCGTGGCTGGCTTCTATCCACATTACTGAAAACGTTGTTCCCAATTTTTACGGTGTAAAGGTTAGCAGCGTATACCTGGTCCGTAATCGTAACCTGGACAACGTCAGGGGAGCACGAGGTAAGCGTGAAGGTGGGTGCTGGTGAAGCCTTTACCTCAACGCGTTTAGAGAAAATGATACCCGACGCTCCAACTATCTGGGGGGTATTTTGGGTGATAACTACAAAGCCGCGCGTTGCGTCGGCGGCATTAGGAGTGTATGAGGCATTGGTGGAGAAGTCGGAGCCGGTGCAGGTGATAGCAGCCCCGGTGGCGTAGCGCACCACACTTGGGTCGAGTTGCCGACCGCTGTTATCCACGAGTCTTATTTCACGGCCTGCGCATAAAGTTGATATTTCTGTGCCCGTGGAAGCATCCACAACCTTAAAATCGGCCCCTGAATTGGGCGTGTTCTCACAGGTTTGGGCAGGAGCCAGCGTAGCCAACAACAGCGCTGGAAGTAGAACAAAAAGACGATAGAAGTTTTTCACGAAGCTTATAACGTAGCCAGGGGGTGTTTGCGTTTTCGGATGACTGAAAGTAGGGAGATTTGCCTGGATTAAAGCCCTTGCACAATCCTGCACCAGTAAGTCAAGTTACTTTATTACTGTATTGTTGAGGACTGGATAGACTCCCCTTAAGTAAAGAATATTTTTCCAATCCAGGTTCTATAGATCAGTGTAGAATGATATAGTTCCTTACTTATGGCCACTCGTAAGTGCGAACGAAGGCAGCGGCGGCCTGTAAATCGGAGTACAGCACACGGTCGCGACTCACAAAAGCCACTTTTTGCCTAAAATCCTCAACTATCTGTTCCAGCGCGGCCGAAGTTCGGGCCGGGCGTCGAAAGGCGAGTGCCTGAGCCGCAGTAAGAAGTTCGATACCTAATAGCTGCTCTACATTTTCGACTACACGGCGGGCTTTGGTCGCGGCGTTGGCACCCATGCTGACGTGGTCTTCCTGACCATTGCTGCTTACAATGCTATCGACGGAGGCGGGCGTACACAGCTGCTTGTTCTGGCTCACAATGCCGGCGGCAGTGTATTGCGGAATCATCAGCCCCGAGTTCAGGCCGGGTTCAGCAACCAGAAAAGGCGGTAAGCCGCGCTGTCCACTGAGCAACTGGTACGTACGGCGCTCCGAAATGCCCCCCAGTTCTGCTACGGCAATAGCCAGAAAATCCAGAGCCAAGGCCAACGGCTGACCATGAAAATTGCCCCCCGAAAGGATTGTGTCATCATCAGCAAACACATTCGGGTTGTCAGTCACTGCGTTGCATTCTGTTTCCATCACCTGCGCTACATAAGCAAAGGCGTCGCGGGAGGCACCGTGTACCTGCGGCTGACAGCGGAAGGAATACGGATCCTGAACGGCGGCTTTGGGTTGGTCTTGTAGTTCGCTGTCAGACAGAAAATTGCGTATGCGTGCGGCGGCGGCTACTTGTCCGGCATGGGGGCGAATCTGGTGCAAGCGGGCGTCAAACGGCTGAATTTGCCCCCCAAAGGCTTCCAGCGACAGTGCTCCGATCGCATCGGCGGCGTTGGCTAAGCGCTGGGCGCGTAACGTACAATGCACGCCGTATGCCAGCATAAACTGGGTACCATTGAGCAGCGCCAGCCCTTCTTTGGCTTCCAGCTCAATGGCAGGCCAACTAAATAAGCTTAGGGCGTCGGTGGAGGCGAGGCGGTAGCCCTGATAATTTACTTCCCCTAGGCCCAGCAGTGGCAAACACAAGTGCGCCAGGGGTGCCAAATCGCCGCTGGCACCTAGTGAGCCCTGTTGGTACACCACCGGATACATCTCCCGATTATAAAAGTCGAGCAAGCGCTGCACAGTCGCTACCTGCACGCCACTGTGGCCATAGCTCAGGCTCTGCGCTTTAAGTAAAAGCATGAGCCGAACTACCTCTTCGGGCACTTCCTCGCCCGTACCGCAGGCGTGCGACATCAGCAGATTTAGTTGGAGCTGGCGGCGTTGCTGGGGGGCAATTCCGGTGTTGCAGAGCGCCCCGAAGCCGGTGTTGATGCCATATATGGGCGCATCCGACTGCTCCAGCCGGTTGCGTAGATACTCATAGCAAGTGGCAACGCGCTGCCGGGCTTCGTCGCTCAACACGACCATGGGTCGCTCGCGAAGCAGATGGCTTAAGGTAGAAAGCGTGAGGTGGGTGGTCGGGTCGAGGGAGTACATCGGGGTGGGAGAATACCGATTGTGAAGTGAGCGTCTGCAGTAATTCAGGCCGCTGCTGAAAGCTGGTGATTATTCTTTATTTATTGAGCCAGAGCGCTCAATACGTCATGCAAAGCAAGGAGCTGCTCCTGACCGGTACTCATGTTTTTGAGCTTGAAAAGACTTTTCACGCGCTCTTCAGAGCCTTGCAGCAGCACGTAAGCGATGCCTTTTTGGTCGGCGTACTTGAACTGCTTTACCAGTTTATCTGGGGTGTGATATAGCTCACTGGGAATGCCAGCCTCCCGCAACTGCCGAAGCACGGGCAGAGCCGCGCGGCCAGCTTCTTCGTCAAAATTCACGACCAAGCAACGCGTAGTCGTGGCCGCATTCGGCGGAAACAAGTTCAACTCTTCCAGACAATCATAAAGCCGATCTACCCCGAAGCTGAAGCCAACGCCCGACACGCCCGGCAGCCCGAACGCGCCCGTGAGGTTGTCGTAGCGCCCGCCGCCGGATACGCTACCAATTTTGACGTTGTTAATCTTGATTTCAAAGATGCAGCCCGTGTAGTAGGAGAGGCCACGAGCCAGCGTGGGGTCAAACTCTACTTTGTCGAATTGCGTGAAGCCGAAGCTGGTGAGATACTCCTGTACCTCGCGCAAGTCCTTCAGGCCCTTGTATGTAGGGCTGTTTGAGCCTTCACTTTCCGACGGTAAGCCAGCTTTTTGAAAAGCACTATTCAACTTCTCCAGCTTCTCTCCATAATTACCAGAGGTAGCCAAAAGCTCAAATAGCTGTTCCGAGGCCTGGGCCGAAAAGCCGCGCTCTGCCAGTTCTTTTTCCACGCCTTCGCGGCCTATTTTGTCCAGCTTATCGATAGCTACAAATAGATCCGACTCCTTGCCTTCGCTGCCCAGCGCCTGATAAATATTGCGCAGCACGCCCCGGTGGTTGATTTTGATTGTGAAGTCGGTGAGACTAATACCGTTTAGCACCTCACACATCATGAGCACAATCTCCGCCTCACAGAGCAGCGAATCAGTGCCCACTACGTCGGCATCGCATTGGTAGAACTCGCGGTAGCGGCCACGCTGCGGGCGGTCGGCGCGCCATACTGGCTGAATCTGGTAGCGTTTAAAGGGAAAGGTAAGCGTGCCGCGGTTCATTACTACGTAGCGAGCAAACGGCACCGTAAGGTCGTAGCGCAACCCTTTTTCGGCAATTTTGGGCAGTACTTTGCGCGTGCCCTCAGCAATATCATCCGGCGCGACATCTTTGAGGAAGTCGCCGGAGTTCAGGACTTTAAACAGCAGCTGGTCGCCTTCGTCGCCGTATTTGCCGGTGAGCACGGAGAGATTTTCGAGCGTGGGCGTTTCGAGCGGGGCATACCCAAACAGCTCAAACGTGCGGCGGATGACGCCAAAAATGTAGTTGCGGCGCGCCACCACGGCGGGGCCAAAGTCGCGGGTGCCTTTCGGAATGCTGGGTTTTTGGATGCTCATCGAATGCAGATCAATAGGGCCGCGAAGGTAACAACGATTGGCCGCACGCCTCATCAACGACGTAGCCTGAACTGCAAATACAGCTAAAGCAGGAAGCTGAATAGTAGATGAAGCGCGACTAATTATTCATAAAAAAAGCCCCCCATACATGTACGGGGGCTTTTTTGTAGTGTAGAAATCTATTCGTTTGCGCCAAGATCAGCATCGAGCAAGGAGGATACCATCAGTGGCTGGGAAGCGGCGTCTAAGTGCAGAAAGTGGTGCTGCACCTCTTCCGGTACATGGCAAAGCACGAGTCGGCGCTCCTGGCAGCGCAAGTGGTAAGCGTAAGCTAGTAGCAACTCTATAGCCTCGGCTGGCATGTGTTGCAGCAAGCTACAATCTACCCACACTGCCCGTTTGCTGCTTCGGCTGGCCCGAAATAGGGCCCGACTCAGCTTCTCCTCATCGGGAGTGTGCGAATCAGGAGCTAAGATCAGCAGGTAGCTTTCCGGTAATATTTCGCGATGTACATCAAGCATATGAATGGCAGACAGGGCAGCTGTCAGCGAGAGCCTAGCCAGTAGAAAGTAAGATGAATTTGGGTGCTTGCGGGTTAGGCCAGCGTAGGTTCAGTTGCAGTAGATAATAGAGTAGTCTGCGGCTAATACGTATTAGTTGTACAAAAGCTGTCGTTTTGCACTTTTTTAATTAAAATAAATTCAAATCCTTGTGCTTGCTAGCTGTATGCTGCGTAATCGGTTATTGAATGAATTGATAAACAGGATTTTAATTTCAACAAGAAAGCCGTGCCGGATGATCCGGCACGGCTTTCTTTCTGCTACAGCTCTAGTCTATGCCACCTTCCGTAGGGTCTTCGGGGCCCTGCTGGGGTTGGTCACCGCGACGACGGCGCTCTGGCTGTTGGGCACCACCGAAGCGGTAGGTGAATCCTAGAAATGCCACGCGCGTTTCCCGCTTATTGCGGCTCACCGATTCAAAGCCAGGCCCAAATGAGTCGAAGTTGAAGCGGAGCGTATTAAACACATCTGACACACGGAGCGTGATGCTGCCTTTGTCCTTCAACACGTTTTGCTTGGCAGCAAATTCGGTGAAGAAAAACTCGCCACGACGGCCTTGAGCCGTAACGGCTGCTGAACGATAGTTAGCCGAGAATTGAATATCCAGCTTCTTAGTAACCGTGAAATTGTTATTTAAACGGCCCGTGTACGTGAAGTTGCGGTTGTCAATGTCAGTGCCGGGAGCTGAGCCTTCGATGATGTTTCGAAAGCCGGAGAGGTTGGCGTTGACTTTCCAGAACGAGGTGATGCTACCTGAGCCCACCAGTTCCAGGCCATAAGCCGTGCCTCGCGCCAGGTTGAGCAGCGTTGTGTTGGTGCTAGGAGCCTGCAACTGCTCGTTAAAGCCTAACTGCCGAAAGCGCTGCACCGAATTGTTGGTCTGGCGATAGAAAGCGGTGGTGGTGAAGGAACTGGACTGCCCAAAAAACTTCTGAAAACCAAGCTCAAGAGAATTGATGTACTCCGGCCGCAAACCCGGATTGCCACTGCGGGTATCCAACGGCTCCGAGCGGTCGATGAACGGATTGAGCTGGTTGACTCCCGGCCGGTTCAAACGCCGTGAATAGCTCACTTGCACGCGCTGATCCTTGGTCAGATCGTAGGCCAGCACGGCGCTCGGAAACAGGTTCAGGTAATTGCGGGTGAAGGTCGTGTCTTGGGTGGTAGCAAACTGTCGCCCCTCGGTATTTGTCTGCTCCAGGCGCAGGCCAGCCTGGTAGCTCCACTTGCCGGTTGCGTTGGCATAAGTCGCATAGCCGGCCTGAATGTATTCCTCGTAGCGAAAGCGGTTGGAAAGCAGGTCGTTGAGCGCGAGCGCGTCAAAAAACTGATAGTCGGCATCGAACTGACGCAGCACGCTTTTAAAGCCGCCTTCAAGCCGACCTTTCTCCCCGAACGGATGCACGTAGTCGATTTGAGCCGATGCCTGATCGATGGCGTTATCGAAGCGCTGACGTTGCTGTACAAACGGCGCATCGTCGTAGGAAATCCGGTTGGAAATAATCTCGTTTTCGCTCCGAATCGGCGTATACACAACGTTGGCAGTCAGTTCGCGGCGGGCTTGTTTGTCCCAGGTGCGCCGGTAATCGATAGCATAGTCGGTAGAACGGTTAGAACCATTCTCGTTCGCGTTCAAATTGAAGCTGCTGCCGACCGGCAATTGCTCATTGCCCGGCGCCGACTGGCGCGTGGCTTGGTTTTCAGCCTCTTGCCCTCTGTTAAAGCGTGGCTGCACACTTAGCGTCAGGGTTTGATAATCGGTGATAGCATAATCAACGCCGAAACGGCCCGCGTGGGAGGTGCGGTAGTCTAAGCTTATCTCATTCTGATCGAGTAAGCGGGTGCGCTGCTGATTGTTGTTATCCAGAAAAGTGGAAGTTTGGAACGAGGAGCCGAAGCCCGTGCGACGGTCGCGGCGAAAATCGTAGCTGCCAAACATGTTAAACTTTCCCTTGCGCGCATTGAGGCTCAAGGACGTGTTATACTTGTCTTTGGTGCCCGCATTCACCGTTGCTAGGCCATTCACACCGTCTTTGCGCTCTTTTTTGAGGATGATATTAATGACGCCGGCCGTACCCTCCGCGTCGTAGCGCGAGGAAGGATTAGTCACTACTTCAATGCTCTGAATACTGCTGGCCGGAATCTGGTCGAGTACGGCCGAGCGGCCTCCGCCAGCGGCCCCAGTGGGTTTGCCATCCACGAAAATGGTCACGTTGCCCGAGCCGCGTAAGCTTACCGAGCCAGATTGGTCAACTGTTACCGACGGTACATTTTGGAGCACGTCCACCGCCGAACCACCCGTGGTTGTGAGGTCTTTCGATACGTCAATTACCTTTTTATCGAGGTTGTCGGTCAGAATAGCCCGTTCTCCCTGCACTACTACCTCTTTAAGGCGAGTAGTGGTTGAGCCCAACCGGACTGGTCCAAGCGCCACTGTTGGGCTGCCCGCGCTTAGCGTAACAGGGCGCCGTACGGGGCGGTAGCCGAGAATAGTGGCCCGCAAGGTATAGGCCCCGAAGGCCACATTCTCGATGGCGAAAGTGCCAGTTTCAGTGGTTTGAGCACCCGAAATAAAGGTGGAATCCTGGGCCCGTAGCAGCACCACGTTAGCGAAGGGAACCGGCTGCCCGTTGCTTTGCTCCACCAAGGAACCGGTTACGGTACCCGTCTGCGCCTGCGCTTGCCAAGCAGTGGTGAGAGCAAGAAATAGTGCGAAAAAGAAGAGTAATCGAGCTTGAGCGCTCCTTTTGGGAAAATTCAAATACATGAGAATCAATAACAACCAAACAAAATCAATTAGCCAGAAGCCCTAAGCTACCTAACGTAAAACCCGCTGCGCCGGCCGAAGCGGAGCAGCGGGAATCGAGCAAAGAACCGCTTTAGGTCTAATAGGTTGCAGCCTCAACAGTTAATCTGCTGGGAGTTGTCTGGGAGGCTTTTTAGCAGCGCGCCGAGCCTGATACAATACGGAGGCGGCAAAAGGAGCCTTCAAAGCGGCACGCAGGCCGCTGGTGCGTAGGCCTCGGTTCGTCCAATCATTGCAGGTGCGAAGAAGGTGATACTTACCCTTGGCCCTGACAAAAAAATCGTCGAGAGTATAGCCAGCCGCATTCAGCAGCATCGGCCGGCCCGCCGAATCGGGTTGCCACGACTGCTGCACGAAGGCCGATAGCTGGCGGTACTGGGCTTCGGAAATAAGCAGCCTAACCACCCGCTCGCCGGGCTGGGGGGCTTTTTTGTAAAAATCGACGTGTAAAAGCGTAGGGGAGGGGAATGCGGCGCGTAGCGTAGTGCCGAGCCCCGGAAATTGCCCCCCATACGAACCCAGATAAAAACCCTCGTTGCCCCAGCCAAAGCCTACGTACTCATGCAGGCCAAACTTGCTGACGACCACCGAATCGTGCAGCATGTGTAGCCAGTTGGTGGCCGTGCGCGGCTCACGTACGGGCAGCACGAGGTCGGAGTGCACCCCATTCGAGACCACAAAAATCTGGATGCCATCGGGTGTCTGCCGAAAGTCGCTGTTTACTGGCACCAGCGTACCCGTCATAAGCAGTAACATAAAGGTGACGAAAGCAGCCATGAGCCAGCGTAGGAACATATTGGCCTAAGTAGCGGCTTTTTTGCCTAGCGCCAATTCTTCAATCGAAACTTCTGCTGAAAATGGCTGCTGGGGGGCTTTTTATGCCGCCGCCCGGCTTATTGCTCTGGCCGGAGAGCAACAAGTCGGGCGGATTGAAGAACACTGAAAGACAGTGGTCGGCTAGCGCACGGTTAAGGTGCTGGCAGTCAGCGTACGGCTAACCGAAGCTACACGAGCCTGACGAATGATGGCGTCTTTTTTAGCCGGCCGCACAGCCAGCCCACGCATCAGGGGCTGCATCTCCACCGAGCCAAGTGCAACTCTGCCCTGCAACATGCTGAGCGATACCACGGGCTTCAACGACTTGTAACCCAGTACTGTAGTGCGCACCGTGTAGTCACCCAGTGGTACATTATTGAACTTGAAAGTACCCTCAGCATCGGTTGCAACGCTGCGAACGAAGGAATGATCATCGGCGCGCAGTAGCACTACGTTGGCGAAAGGAATAGGCTCCTGGGTTTCACCATCGAGAAGCTGACCGGTAAGACGGCCGTTCTCTGGACCAGAGGCAACTAATTGAAGGCTACCTAAAACGAAGATAAGTGCAGCAAGGAAGCGGTTGATGACAGAGGATTTCATGGCGATTTGAGAGTTTAGAAAGGAGAGAAAAAGGAGCCACCTGGGCACAGGGGAACAGCCGCGGTTCTGTTCGGGAGTGAGGCAGGTAACTAGAAAAAAGACGATTGGCGAGCCCAGATGGTCGGACGCGGGGGCGTGAAACCTAGTGGGGCGGGAGGCTCCAACCCGTCAGGCTGGAAGCGGCTCCGGTGGGTGGCTTACTCGGGGTGCTGGTTGAAAGAAGCACTACCACGAACCGGAAGAGAACACTGTAAAGGTAACTAACAGTACTATGTAAAGCAAGGTACTTGTTAAAATTTTTTTTAGGGTTGAGAAAGAGCGGGCTGGGAGAAAAAGGTGAGGCTGAAGGAGGGTGCGTAGGAGTTCGAGATCATCTTCGAATTGCTTTCAGGGGAATAGATGCAGAAGCTATTATGAGGGCTGCCTGGCACCTGAAATATTTTTTAAAATGTGTTAAATACTGCGTTTGACGGGTTGAAACGCTGTTTTTTGGGATGAAATTTTTGACGAACTACATCTTCTATTCCAGATCATCGGGCGTACACTTGTTAAATCAGCGCAACAGTTTGCTCATGATTTCAAGCAACAAGACTCTATACAAGTGACACCCGATGATCCGAAAGAGATGCAGAAGCTTAGCCTCCGAAACCACCACCACTCTGTGGTGCGGCTTCAATTTTCTTGGGGAGCTTATTGGAGCCGAAGTACCAGGAGAAGCCTACATAGCCAACCTGCGTTTCCCACTTGTTATAGTAAGAGGCCTCGAAATTATCTGAGTAGGCCGTAATGCGCTGGCGCTGAGTATTGAATACATCGCTGAGGCGCAGCGTGAGGGCCGCCCGATCTTGGAACAGGCGGTGGCGCAAGGCGATATCCACGGAGCCAACCGGAGCAAGGCGTCCCTGGGGCGTCAGCACTGCCGCCCGATAGTTGCCGGTGAGCTGTACATCGAGCTTGGGCGTGGGCATAAAGGTGTTGAGCAAACGTAGCGTGCCCGTAACGTTGCGTCGGCTGGCCTCGGTGCCCGTAGCGGCCGTGATGCTATTGCGAAATAATGACCCATTGGCAGTCAGCTTCCACCATTTGGCTAAGGGCTGATTGATAGACATTTCAGCGCCTAGGCTGGTGCTTTGCCCAAAGTTCTGGAAGTATTCAGCCGTGATAACGCCCGGTGTGTTGAGCAGGCGCGTGGCCGTGGTATCTATGCGGCGGAAGCGCTGAATGGCGTTATTGGTTTGGCGGTAGAAGAGGGTGGACGTAACAGTAGCATCGCCCATCGTTATCTGGTGTCCCAATTCGAAGGAGTTTATGTATTCGGGGCGCAAGCTGGGGTCGCCGATGCGGTAGTTGCGCTGGTCCATATAGATCGGCAATGGCAGCTGCTGCATGAAGCCCGGACGGTTGAGGCGGCGGGAGTAGCTGGCTTGCAGGCGCTGATCGTGCGAACTTATTGTGCGAGCTACGGTAGCGGAGGGAAATACATTCAAATAATCGAGCTCAAAGCTGCCCCGTCCGCCGCGCACTTGGCCTTGCGTATTGGTGTATTCAGCCCGCAAACCGCCTTGGTAGCTCCAGTTGCCGACCGCGTGCTGCCCGGTGATGTAGGCTGCCTGCACATAATCCTTGACGTCATAAGCGAAAGAGCGGTCGGCGTCTCGGGAGTAAGTAGGCTGGTCGGAGGCCGTCTGCAACAGAAAGTCGTCCGTGCCTTCGTTCGTTTCCCACTCCGTTTTCAAGCCTGCATCCAGCCGGCTTTTCTCGCCCAATGGATGGGTATAATTAACCTGGCCATTGAGTGCGTGAATACGGACCCGAAAATCCTGCTTCCAACCTAGCTGGGCCACTTCATCATTCGTAAACTGCTGGCCTACAACTACATCGGCCCACAGGCGGGTGTAGCCCATACTAGCCGTCAGTTCCCGGCCTTTCTGCTCGGCCCAGGTGCGCTTGTAGTCCGCCGATACATCGGCTGTCTTTACGTCCTCCGTCACCACTGAGCGCGTTTGCTGGAGAATGGGGTCTTGGTCGCCCGTGCGGAGAAAAGCTGTTTGGTTCATCACATTCGGGTCGGCCCGGTTGAAGTTGGGCTGTACCGTCAGAGAGATGCTTTGCTCGGGCGAAATCGTGTAATCGAGACCTAAGCGCCCACCGTGGTTGCGGCTGTGGCGCAAGCCCGTCGCCTGCTGATCAGTGGTGCGCAGTACGCCCTCCACAGTAGCCAACTGGTTCATCGTAGTGCGACTGCGGTAGTGGTCGTCGCGGCCATCGTAAGAGCCAAATACGTTGAGTTTGCCGGTCCGGCGGTTGAAGCTCAAGGAGGTATTGTACTTATCGCGGGTGCCCACGTTAGCCACCGCCGAGCCGTTCCAGCCGTCTTTTTTCTGCTTTTTGAGAATGATGTTGATGACCCCACCAGCTCCAGCCGCGTCGTAGCGGGCCGAGGGGTTGGTCACTACTTCCACCCGGTCGATGCTACTGGCCGGAATCTGTTCCAAGCGAGTGCCCGTGCCCCCGGAGGCTGCGCCAGAATTTTTGCCATCAATGAGCACCGTAATATTGCTGGTGCCGCGCATGCTCACGGTTCCATTCTGGTCTACAGACACGGAAGGCACGTTTTGCAGCACATTAACGGCCGTACCGCCTACGCTGCTCAAGTCCTTATCTACGTTGATTACTTTCTTGTCCAGATTGTCAACCACGGCCGCTCGCTCACCTTGTACCGTCACCCCGGCCAGTTGGGTGGCGGTGGGGGGCAATTTTAGGGAGCCAAGCTTTACTTCGGGCGCCGCCTCCGTAATAGAAACCAGCCGTCGGCCCGCCTGATAACCTATTACAGTAGCGCGGAGCATGTATTTGCCCTGCGCTACGGGTGCAACGACGAATGCGCCATCCTCACCCGTTTGGGCTCCAGCTACGAAGCTGGAATCCTGGGCACGGAGCAGCACGACATTCGCAAAGGGCAGTGCTTGCCCGTTACTTGCGTCAAGTAAAACGCCTGCGACAGCTCCCTGGGGGGCTTTTTGCTGGGCCTGCAGGCCAAATGGGAAGAGCATAAGAAGGAGCCCCAGGCACCGCAGCGCCCAGCGAAGAGTAGAAGAGGAGTTCATAAGAGAAGGAGAGGAGTGGAAAAATTTGGGCAATAGGAGACTGTTCCAGACGGCCGCGGTTCCGCTGGTTGCCCTAGTGCAGGCATTCACTCAAGAAAAAAGGGGGCAGGTACTGGTAGTGTGCCCTGAGGTGAGGAGTTACCTCACGTCGCTAGCAATAGTAAGTGCCCTTCAGCAGTGACCGCATACACGGGGAGTTCCCGCTGATGTGTCCCTGGCTCTGTCGTTCAGGAAGCCCCGATTGAGCTTAATGGTGCGGCAGGTAGTAGCTCTAATTGATGTAACAAATATATCAGAAGGTACTATGTGAAGCAAGGTACCTTGATAAATATTTTTGATAGTAGCTAAGATTGAGTTTACTAGTTCGCTATGGGAGGTATTGGTAGACAGCAAAAAAGCCCCCAAGTATATCTCGGGGGCTTTTTGCAGGAGTAAAATGTAGGCTGAAGTTACTTGCCAGCCGTTACCTCTTCGCCGTTTCGGAAGGTCTTATTCTGCTTAACAGCCTTGCCATCAGGCCCGAAGTACGTCCAGACGCCGGTTTCCTTGTTGTTGCGGAAGGCGCCTGCAACCTCAGGGGTACCATCTTCGCGTAGTTGGCGGTAAGCACCGGATTTTAGCCCCTTTACGTAGGTCGTTTCGGATTTTAATTTGCCTGAGGCATAAAATTCCTGACCCAAGCCGGTAGGGCGGCCATTCTCATACACGAGCTTGGTTTGTACCGCCCCGGTGGGGTAGTAGGTCAGCTTGTCTCCGGCCAGCCTGCCATTCACATACGTTTCCTGGGTTTGTACCTGCTTACCATCGGGATAAAAAGTGCGCCACGTACCGGCAGGTACGTTATTCTTAAACTGCTGCTCCTGTTTCACCCCGCCCGACTCATAATAGGCAGTCACCTTACGGTCGCGGGCCTGGTTGCTATAGTCAGTCTGCTTTTCCAGCTTCCCAGACTCATAGAAGTCCTGGTTCTGGCCAGTCAGGATACCGGCGCGGTAGTTCAGCTTGCTCTTTACGGCGCCGCTTTCATAATAAGCTTTTGCCGGGCCATCAAGGTTAGCCGTGCCGGCCCCGGGAGCAGCTCCTTTGGTCAAATCGTCGCCGAGAGGGTTAGTCACGCGGCGGGTTTGCAGAGTTGCCGCTACATAGTTGCCTTCGGTGCGCAGCTTACCCGAGCGGTAGTAGCTTTTCTGCGTGCCTTTACCAGCCTTATCAATCACTACTTCGCTTTCTAGCTGGCCATTATCGTAGTAAGTTTTGTAAGGGCCAGCCAGCAAGCCATTGTTATATGTCGACTCGCTTTGAACCTGACCGTTTGGGTGATAGGTTTTCATCGGGCCATTGGCCTGGCCGTTCTTATACGTGGTTTCCACTTTGGGCTTGCCCGATGGATATAGCTCCCGCACGGCACCCACGGGTTGGCCATTTACCAAAGAAGTTTCCAGCTTAATGGCACCGCTGGGATGATACGTTTTGAGCGTGCCATCGGGCTGGTCGTTGGCGTATGTGCCTTCCTGGGCTAGTTTGCCAGAGGCGTAGTAGGTTTTGAAAGGCCCTTGGCGCAAACCCTGCTTGAAGGTGACCTCCAACCGCCGCTGTCCGTTCTCAAAGAACTCGACGTAGGCACTATCGCGCTTGCCGCCGGCATAGCTGGTCTGTGCTTCTACCTTGCCAGAGCGGTAAAAACGCTTGTAGGGCCCTTCCATGATAGTGTCGGCTGGGCTCACTAAGGCAGAATACACCTCGCGTACTACCTTATTGGTCGAGTCGCGGTAGCTCACCAAACGACGCAGTTTCTGGGCCTGAGCCGTGGAGGAGAGTAGCAGTAATAGAAAAATAACTCGTTTCATAGACGCAAGAACGCAGGAAAATGTGTCAAAGTGCATTGCCGTGGCATTAGCCGGTTTTTTAACCTGATTACGTCAATACACGAAGACTCAATGAAGAAAAAAAGCCCCCCAACGACCGTTGGGGGCTTTTTTGCTTTAAATAAGCTAGCTCTACAGTTTTTCCAGCACAATGCTGCTAGCGCCACCGCCACCGTTGCAGATGCCGGTCACGCCGATTTTTCCGCCTTCGTTTTGCATCACGTTCAGCAGCGTCGTCACAATGCGCGCACCAGAAGCACCCAGCGGGTGGCCCAGCGATACGGCGCCGCCGTACACGTTCACCTTCGTGCCTTCCAGGTTGAGCAGCTTGTTATTAGCCAACGATACGACAGAGAATGCCTCGTTAATTTCGTAGAAATCCACCTCGCTGGCATTTACCCCCGCGTGCTTCAAGGCCTTCGGAATAGCCAAGGAAGGAGAAGTCGTGAACCACTCTGGTGCCTGCTCAGCATCAGCGAAGCCCCGGATGAGAGCCAACGGCTTGATGCCCAATTCATCGGCCTTTTCGCGGCTCATAAGGAGGACCGCAGCGGCGCCATCGTTCAGGGTAGAAGCGTTGGCAGCCGTTACGGTGCCGTCTTTTGTAAATGCAGGCTTCAAACCGGCTACTTTGGCGAAATCGACCTTCAGATATTCCTCATCATCTTCGATAACGGTAGTTTTGCCACGATTCTCGATGGTAATAGGAATGATTTCGTCCTTCTTTTTACCGGCTTTGGCTGCGTTTGCGCTACGGGTGTAGCTTTCAATGGCAAACGCATCCTGCTGCTCGCGGGTAAAGCCCATTTCTTTCGCTGTATGCTCCGCCGCGTTGCCCATGGCGTAGTCGTTGTAGGGGTCCCACAACCCGTCCTTCATCAGGCCGTCGATCATCTGCGAATGACCATACTTAGCGCCAAAACGAGCTTTGTCGAGATAATACGGCACATTAGACATGCTTTCCATACCGCCGGCCAAAATTACGTCGGCTTGTCCCAGCATAATGGCCTGCGCCGCAAACATGATGGCCTTGGTGCCCGAGGCACATACTTTATTAACGGTGGTACATTCTACAGTATCAGGCAAGCCAGCTTTTTTGGCGGCCTGGCGAGCAGGTGCTTGGCCTAGGTTTGCCGAAATCACGTTGCCCATAATTACTTGCTGTACTTCCTTCGGATCAACACCAGCTTTCTCTAAAGCACCTTTCAGGGCAATACCGCCCAAATCGGTGGCTGAAAGCGAGGCGAGGCTACCGCCAAAACTGCCAATTGGCGTACGCACGGCGGCAACAATAACTACTTCTTTGACTTGCATAAAAATGGGTGGAAGTGGGAGTGGATCAGAAAAACGAAGCCGAGACTTCGGTCCGCAAAAGTACGAAGAACCCGAGTAGCGTCCGCTTTCTGGAGGTGTATTGCCAGCGTTTTTGCTGCCCTTACCAAGCTGGCTTGTCGCTGGCCGGCTTACGAACCGCCCGTCGTGGCAGCTGTTGCAGGTACTGCTGTTCTGCGGCACCCAACGACTCTAGAATTTGGCGGGCGCGGCCCGTGCTAAGCTGCATCTGCTGCAAGCGTGCCCGTTGCGTCTGGAGTTGGGTTTCGTCGAGGTTCGCTGCTTCGGTCCCTGCTCGCTTGCTGCGGCCGCTGGCAGCTTCGGCACCTCCGGGCTCGTCACTGAGGCCGCGCACACTGCCTGGTTCTGAGCCGCTGGCTATGTTTCGCTCGGCCCCCGCACCAGGCTGAAAGCCGCCACGGGCCGGGCTACCAGGGTTAGCTCCCGGCCGATTGTTATTGGATTGCCCCGACTTGTCTGTTTGGTCCTGAGGTGAATTTCGCGGATCGGGGGGCAAATTTGGCTCATCAAGCTGTCCTTTGCGGTCGTTGCCGGCCTTCGTACGGGGTTGATTGGCTGCCTGCTTTGGCGCTGTTTCCTTGGGTTTCGGGTTGGAAGCGTTGTTGGGAGATGGTTCGGGAATGCGCGGGGTATCAGGCCGCCGCGCCAGATAATCGCGCAGCACTTCGTAGTTATAGCGTGCCTCGGCATTGGTAGCATCAGCCAATAACGACTGTCGCAATAACGTTACGGCTTGGGCAAATTCACCTCTTTGCACAGCCAGCACAGCCAGCTGTTGTTGCGCCACGCTGCGTAAAGCAGGTGTTTTGCTGGTAACCAAACGGCTGTAGTATGATCTGGCTGCGGCCTCGCGACCAATTCGGGTAGAAGCATGAGCCAGATTCAGGATTACTGCTTCATCCTTGGTTCCCAATTCTTCCACGGCCCGTTGGTAAGCCCGCGCAGCACCGGCAAAATTCTGGCGTGCATACGCGGTAGCTCCTTCCTGCACGGCTACATTCCGGTCACGGATGCGGGTGAATCCTCCCCACCCTCCGATCAGCAGTAAAACAAGGAGCAGCACATTTTTCATGGCCGTATTACGCGAACAGTAAAGATGATATCCAGCGTCAGCAGTACTAATGCTAATAGTAGCGGCAGCCGGTAGCGGTTGTCGGCCACGGCCACGGTACGCACCTGCTCAGCTTGGCCCTCAAGCCTATTCAGAGCATTAACTAACTGGGGAAATTCATTGCGCTGATCAGTCAGTTCAAAATATTGCCCCCCAGTTTGCTGGGAGAGGCGCCGTAGTGTAGTAGGCATTAGCCGCGTAACGGCTTCACGGCCTTTGTTATCGCGGATGAAGCCACCACCACTGAGGCGTGGAATGCGGGCACCTTCCAAGGTGCCAACGCCCACCGTAAACAGGCGTACCCCCGAGCGAGCCAACAGGCGGAGAGTAGGCTCGATGTTCTCCCCAAAGTCTTCGCCATCACTTATAACAACTACCGCAGTTGCGCGCGCCACCGAACCAGCCGGCCGGCTGGTTGCTTCCATACGGGCAAGAATTAATTCTAGCGGTGGCACAAAGTCAGTACTGCCCACGGGTACTAAGTTGGTTTGCAGCGTTGAAATAAATAAGCGGAGCGCACTTTGGTCATAGGTCAGCGGACATTGCACAAAGGCATCAGCCGCAAAAACCAGCAACCCAATTCGATCAGCCTGAAAGCGGTTAATCAGTTGCGAAAGCTCCAATTTTGCTTTTTGCAGGCGAGACGGTATTACATCAGTTGCATCCATGGAGCGCGACAGATCCACGAGCAGCCATACATCTTTGCCTGCTGTACGTACGGGCTGTTGTGTAACGCCGTAAGCCGGGCCAAGCAAAGCCATTATAAACAGCCCAAAGTAAGCTGTTCGCAAAAGTAGTTTCCAGCCCAAGTGCCAGCCCCGCTGACCCAAGGGGGCCGCCAAGCGCCTCGTGCGTAACGCATAGCCTATATAGAGGATCAAGAAGATACCAAGGCAAGTCAACTCAAGCCACGATAGGGGATATGCCCAATTCATAAAAAACTTCGAGGAATGCAGCAGGTATTGGAATGGAGTGTTCTGGCTGCCCAACTATGCACTGACTCAGGCTACTGCGACAAATATAACCGCCGATTGCCAGGTAAAAACTGATATAGTAGGATGCGTAAAGGAAGATATTTTTTTTGGAGAAGGCTGATTTTTCGCTTCTAGTTGTATATTTGCGCACTCTTCGACCGGAAGAGACCTGTTTTGGAGAGATGGGTGAGTGGCTGAAACCAGTAGTTTGCTAAACTGCCGTAGCTCTAAAGGCTACCGGGGGTTCGAATCCCCCTCTCTCCGCGTTCCTTTTCCATGGGGAATACAGAATGAGCAATGAGGAATTGCAAACAGATTCTTCACTCTCAGTTCTTATTCCTCATTCTCTTTTCGGGGTGTAGCGTAGCCCGGTATCGCGCCTGCTTTGGGAGCAGGAGGCCGCAGGTTCGAATCCTGCCACCCCGACGATTTTCCCAAAAAAGGCCTTTTGCATTTCGCAAAAGGCCTTTTTTATGAGTTTATTTTGCCTCGTTAGCTCAGTTGGATAGAGCGGCTGCCTTCTAAGCAGTAGGTCAGGAGTTCGAATCTCTTACGGGGTACACTAACCAAAAGCCCCCTGGTATATATACCAGGGGGCTTTTGGTTTTAAATCTTAAGCTGAAATACGATTGCTCAGCTGATGTCAGCACTACCTCGACTTTGTTTTGAAGAATGCACTTCAAACTACTGCAGTGGAAGTTTGCTTCTTAATTTCCAGAGGCTTGGCTCGCAAAAGTTTTTGCATTGGCTTCTCGATTAAGTGGTATAGTGTAATTGAAAGTAAAGTATACGCTACCAAACGTGCCAACCAATGATCGCTCACATAATGAGTGAATACAAAGTCTATTGCTCCCAAATGGATTAAATAAAATATATAGGAGCTTTTCCCTAATAGGATAAGCAGCCGTGATTGTAAAATCGATTGTAACCAAGTGCGCTCCCGGATGAGTCCCCAGAATAATAAAACGATCGGAATTGGTAATAGAACAGTATTAACAATAAATACCATATATGAATTAGCTGGAGTGTCCTTTTCGATAAAGTACTGAATTAGCGCTAACAGCAATGCTCCAGTGATAATACCAGTTACACCATACACAGTTGCATGTGTGAAGGAATGTTTGTCTTTATCCTCTACTCGTTTATTCATCCACAGCGCAAGGCCCATACCCATCAAAAATTCAATACAACGCCCAAAAAAGGTTGCTCCCAGCATAAAGTCAATGCCCGCCATTAGACCGTAGTACGGTAAATAGCGAGAACAAAAAGATACTAAAAACAATCCAGTGGTTAGTAGAATTAATGGATATAAGTAAAGTGCTTTAGCATTCTGCCGTACACCCAAAAGTAAAAATGGCGCGCTCAGATAAAATGTTTCCTCTACGGTTAAAGTCCATGCAGTTGGTATACCTATAAATACAAAATTAGAGAAGTAAGCGCGAGTAATGGTGGCATTGAGGATAATAGTTACTACTTTATCTAAAGGTGTAAACGAAGCTCCCCACTCATACCAATTATTGCTATACTTATGAGTCATTATAAAAAAAGTAAATACCGTTAATATAAAGTAAATAGGGTAAATGCGAGCGAAGCGGTTTTGTATATAGCGCCTAAACCAGGATTTAGTAAAACTAAGCCCATTTGCGTACCGGGCTGTAATCAGAAAACCACTGAGAACAAAAAAAATAGTAACTCCTATGTGGGCTTCTAAACTAAGCCGGGTAAGCCATTCTATTCCTAACGATTTCCCTGAGAGAAAGCTTACTGGATCGCTATTCACTATGTGATAAACGAATACCATATAGGCGCCAACTGCACGGACCCCTGTTAGAGCAGGAAAATAGGAATTTGCTGTAATTATGCGCTCTTGTGATTGCTCAGCCATGCTAAAATATTATCTGCCTTTTTCATAGTTGTGCTGTTACAAACTTACTGAATATAGTTAGCGCTAAAAGATACTTACAACAACAGCTTAACAACCCTTCGGGGTCAGAATGCATCTTTAATAAATTATAAAATAACTATCTTAAGTTTTAACTCCTCTTATGTCTATTGGTCAAAGTGAATAATGCATTTATAGCATAATATATCTCGTAAAGTCAATATGAAGTCATACTACGGCTAATTGAACTATAACTGTCTTAATTCGACAATTATACTTTAACATTTTTGGGTATGAAATATCATTTAAACAAGTGAAAATGCTCCAAAATATCAAAAAAGCTTATCAAATATTCATATTGATATAGACTAACCGGTATATGGTTTGCTTATTAGCTTTAAAAAAAGCAAGATGAGACTAACCGCTACCCTTCTTCAGTTCATACTTCTCTTGATGTGTTCTCCTGTAATAGCGAGCACCTATTATGTAAATGCAACGGGAAGCGATAATAATTCCGGTTTGTCTGCAAAAGATGCGTGGAAATCTATTGAGAGGGTAAACTTAGAAACGTACAAACCAGGTGATCGTATTTTATTCGCTGGTGGTGAGATATTTAAAGGAAGCATCTGGTTGAGGGGAAATAGTCAAGGTACAGACCACAAGCCAATAATTATCAGCTCTTATGGTCGTGGTACTGCCACCGTAGAAAGTGGAAACTCGTACGGCTTTTACGGCTATAATATGGCAGGAATTGAGTTGCGCCGCTTGAATTTTGTAGGTGCGGGGCGTTTGATAAATAAGGATTCAGGAGTCATATTTTACCTTGACTCAACCAACACTAAGCTAAACCACATTAGGATTGATAGTCTCGATGTCAGCGGTTATCAGTCAACGGGTATCTCGATTGGTAGTTGGAATGGAGGCAGCGGTTATAAGAATGTAAGAATAACCAATTCTAAAGCCCACGCTAATGGGAGCGCCGGTATTTCTTCCTATGCTGAAGATTTGGCTGCCCATGCGGATTGGTATATAGCTAACTGTAAAGCATATGATAACTCTGGTCGGCAAGATATTACTTCGCATCACACTGGCAACGGTATCGTTCTGGGAGGTATCGATGGCGCTTTAATTGAGCACTGTGAAGCTTATAATAATGGGTGGCTCAACTCATATGCGAATGGGGGCCAGTGGGTATCTGGGGTTGGAGCTGTAACAACCTGATAATTCAAGAATGCGAGTCGCACCATAATCGCACTGGCATGGCACACGATGGTGGTGGGTTTGATTTGGATGGAGGCTGCACTAATTCAGTGCTGCAATACAATTATTCGCACGACAATGACGGTCCGGGTTACTTGATTGCCCAATTTCCTGGTGCTTCACCTCTTACGGACGTAACAATTCGCTACAACATCAGCGTTAATGATGCTCAGCACAATAATCAGGGCTCTATTCAGCTGTGGTCTTCAGGAGACAATGGTGGTATCCAACGCGCTTCCATATACAACAATACCATTTTTCTATCGCCGCCTGCTAATGGCTCTAGGCCCAAAGCTGTGTATGTAATGAGTGGGGGCGTCAGCGATATCACTTTGCAAAACAACGTTTTGCATACTACAGGTGGTTTATCTATTATGAGTATTGATGGAGCCGCAACAAATGATGTAAGATTTCAAGGGAACTGCTACTGGACAGATGATGCAGAAGTGACTATGTGGTGGGGTGGCACGCGCTTTACCACACTTGCTGCTTGGAGGGCCGCGGCAGGGCAGGAGCAAATAGGCGCAAAAGCCTGCGGCATTATCGCTAACCCAGAGCTTATACAGTCAGGCGTAAATCCAGTGGTCGCGCAACGCACCTTCACTACGGCTAAATACGCTGAGGTTGAATACACCTTACTTCCTTCGTCGAGCCTGCTCGGCGCGGGGCTGAACCTTCGTAGCGAGTTTGGCTTAGCTACAGGCTCACGCGACTATTTTGGCAACCCTACTGCTCCATTAGGAACTACAGGTAATATTGGCGCATCTGAAAATAAAAATCTGGTTTTGTCTTCTCAATCAGGCTCGACGAAGGCTTTGAAATCATGGTTCACAGCTTATCCTACACAAGCAACCGAGAAGGTATATATCTCATTCGCTGCCGACATTATTCAAAATAAGGCCGTTGATGCAAAGCTGTACGATATGCAGGGAAGACTGTGTCGTACTCAAAATTTTGGGCGTCAGGATACAAAAGATGCTGCCTTCTCATTGATTGGCTTGACCGCCGGACGCTATCTACTACGCGTAGAAAGCGGAACGCTTAGCTCGTCTCAATCTATAATCGTTGCTAACTAATAAGTAGAGCGCTAATATCCCAAACCCGAGGGCAGTATATATTCTTAGAGTGTCATCAATCATAGAAAAGCTCCCCAGTATATTACTGGGGAGCTTTTCTATGATTTTGCGTTGAAAACGGATTGCCTAGTTCAACCAAACAGTATATAATAACTCGAAGCGATGTGGAGCAAAGGCGTTAAAGTATGGCGCTTCGGCTTGGAAGCCTAACACGTGCACTAATGGAATGCCTTCCAAATGAGAATCGACGACGCGCACGGGATAGAATTGTCCTTGCTCTGGCCAGTCGCCAATATGATTAAAAGGACGATCCTCGGCATTCAGACAGCGAGCGTACTCAATATAGGGCGCGTGACGAGTAGCTTCAGCTAAGGTGATATTGGCAACTTCGTGTGACATACAAGCAAAGGTAGAAGGTTTCAGAACTAGTCCGAGAAGCTAGTAGTTCCGCACCTTGAGTTTTTGCCTCAGTATCGTTTCTTCAACATATCATTGAGTTGATTCTACTGCGGTAGTACGGAGTAGCTATAGAGACATTTTAGCCTGTGCGTACTAGCTATATCGGGCTAACTGAAATGAACTCAAACAGCTTGGCAGACGAAATAGCGCTGGTAAGTTTGTGCACATAAAAAGGGAGGTGCGGTGGACAATCTGATGGTAGAAAAATGCGTCTTTTAGTAGCACGAGTATGGGGGGCAAAATCCGGTCGTGGCTGGCAAAAACCGATTAAAAATGGTATCTTTGCCTATTAACACTGACGCTGAATTTACCCGCATTCCATGAGCGAAACGAAAGAGAAAAGAGTCCCCGCTGAGTACTCTGCGGATAGTATTCAAGTACTGGAAGGACTGGAAGCCGTACGCAAGCGGCCATCGATGTACATTGGTGATACTGGGGTTAAAGGCTTACACCATTTGGTGTGGGAAGTAGTCGATAACTCTATCGATGAAGCCCTGGCAGGCCACTGCGACCGAATAGAAGTTACCATCAACGAAAATAACTCAGTTACCGTCCGCGATAATGGTCGTGGCATCCCTGTCGACTTCCACCAAAAAGAAGGTCGGTCGGCTTTGGAGGTCGTGATGACCGTGCTTCACGCGGGGGGCAAATTTGACAAGGATTCCTATAAGGTTTCTGGCGGTTTGCACGGTGTAGGCGTGAGTTGCGTAAATGCACTGAGCAAAGACCTGAAAGTAACCGTGCGTCGCAACGGTCACCTCTACGAACAGGAGTATAAAATCGGGGTCCCGCAGTATCCGGTAAAGCAAATTGGCGATACCGAAGAACACGGTACGCAGGTAGAATTTCTGCCTGATGATACCATCTTCTCGGAGTCGGTATACAAGTACGAAACCATTGCTACTCGTCTGCGCGAACTGGCTTACCTAAATAAAGGCATTCGTATCACTCTCACTGACCGCCGCGACAACGACGTAGACGGCAAATTCCTTTACGAGGAGTTTTACTCAGAGGGTGGTCTGAGTGAGTTTGTTGGCTACCTTGATGCGGGTCGTACGGTGCTGATGCCGAAGCCTATTCACGTAATTAGTGAAAAAGGTGGCACGCCGGTAGAAGTAGCTTTGCAATACAATGACTCCTATCAGGAGCACATTTTTAGCTACGTCAACAACATTAACACCATCGAAGGTGGTACGCACGTTGCTGGCTTCCGCTCAGCCCTGACGCGTACACTGAAAGCTTACGCCGATAAGTCGGGTATGCTGGAAAAAGCGAAGGTGGAGATTCAAGGCGACGACTTCCGCGAAGGCCTGAC
This sequence comes from Hymenobacter radiodurans, assembly GCF_004355185.1. Taxonomy (NCBI): domain Bacteria; kingdom Pseudomonadati; phylum Bacteroidota; class Cytophagia; order Cytophagales; family Hymenobacteraceae; genus Hymenobacter; species Hymenobacter radiodurans. The sequence goes on along the minus strand of NZ_CP037922.1, from coordinate 2,867,094 downwards.
CGCCGTTATTTCGGTAAAGGTGCAGGAGCCCCAGTTTGAAGGCCAGACCAAGACTAAGCTAGGTAACTCCGACGTAAGTGGCGCTGTAAACCAGGCCGTAGGCGAAATCCTGAACCAATACTTGGAGGAGAATCCCAAAGAGGCTCGCATCATCGTTGAGAAGGTGATTCTAGCGGCTCGCGCCCGTATTGCGGCTCGTAAGGCCCGTGAGATGGTGCAACGCAAGACGGTACTGGGCTCCAACTCTTTGCCGGGTAAGCTGGCCGACTGTTCCGAGTCGAACCCTGAAATCTGCGAGTTATATCTGGTCGAAGGCGACTCGGCTGGCGGTACCGCTAAGCAGGGACGCAACCGGGCTTTCCAAGCTATTCTGCCACTACGGGGTAAGATCCTGAACGTGGAGAAAGCGCAGGAGCACCGCATCTACGAAAACGAGGAAATCAAGAACATGATTACCGCGTTGGGTGTGTCGTTTGGCACGCCTGCCGATGTAGAGGCTGGCATTGAAGCGGATCCTAAAGGTCTGAACATCACGAAGCTGCGTTACCACAAAATCATCATCATGACCGATGCTGATATTGACGGTTCGCACATTCGGACCCTGATTCTGACGTTCTTCTTCCGCTACATGAAGCCACTGGTTGACAATGGCTACATCTATATTGCGCTGCCACCGCTGTATCTGGTGAAGCGTGGTAAGGAAGAGCGGTATTGCTGGACCGAACAGGAGCGCCAAACCGCTCAGGATGAGCTAGGCCGCGGTAAGCCCGAAACGGTGAACGTGCAGCGCTACAAAGGTCTGGGAGAAATGAACGCCGAGCAGCTCTGGACCACCACGATGCAGCCCGATACCCGTTCGTTGAAGCGTGTAGACGTAGAATCGGCTGCTGAAGCTGACCATTTGTTCTCTATGCTCATGGGCGACGAAGTAGCGCCGCGCCGTGAGTTCATCGAGAAAAACGCCAAGTACGCCAAGCTGGACGTATAGAGGCAATAGTAGAAAAAAAGCCCCCCAGCACGCTGGGGGCTTTTTTGTTTATAACTACATCAACCAAGGCATACCATGATCCAGATTTTGGAGTTATCTTTTAGTAACAACTAGGATAGATTCCTTTCTCTGTTCGGAATGACAAGTGTGGCGCTGTAACTTGCCACTTGCGCCTTATTCTTCGCTATGAAACTCTTCAAATCAGCTGACCTTATCCGCAAAAGCAAGTATATCAGCCGCGACTTAAGCTGGCTGCGCTTTAATTATCGCGTCCTCGACCAAGCCAAAGATCCGTCGCGCACCTTGTTTGATCGGCTGCGATTCATGAGTATTACCTGCTCCAATCTCGACGAGTTTTTCATGATTCGGCTTGGTTCGCTCTATAACTATATCGACTACGGTAAGGAGCGTATCGACTATTCGGGGCTGCGGGAAATGCCGTTTCGGCGTAAGCTATTGGATTTTGCGCACCGTTTTGTAAACGACCAATCCCTCACGTACCTGAATGAGCTGAAGCCACAGTTTGAGAAAAACGGCTTCAACATTCTGCGGATGGATGAGCTGACGGAGCTGGAGTTGAAGAAGGCGGATGGCTACTTCAAAAACACGCTGTTCCCGCTGCTGACGCCGATGGTGTATGATTCCTACCATGGCTTCCCCCTAATGATGAATCAGATGCTAATTCTGGGGGTGGTAACACGCACGGAAGCAGAAGGAGAGAAGGGGCAGGAACGCCTCACCTTTGTACAGATTCCGCAGAATCTGTCTCGCTTTTTTGAGCTGACGCGCAAAGACAAGGTGATTTTTGTGCCTATCGAAGAAATCGTGCGGGCTAACTTGCCTAAGCTGTTTCGCAACGTCGAGATAGAGTCGGCCAACCTGTTTCGTATCACCCGTAACGGCGATTTTACGCTAGAAGAATCAGACGACATCGACGTAGATTTTATCAAAGAAATTCAGGTTGGTTTAAAAACTCGGAAGAAAGGTCGCGTGGTGCGTCTGGAAGTGGAGAAGGATGCGTCACCAGTTTTAATGACTGTTCTGAAGGAGCGCTGGAAAATTGATAATGGCAATGTGTTCGTTATCAACTCCATGATTGATATGAAAGGGCTGCTGCAAGTTATTAAGCACCCCAACTTTCGGGGAAAAGCAGCCCGTCAACCATCCCCTGTACCGCCGCTAAGCTTACCTGAGGGTGCTGAAGACAACATGTTTGAGTACCTCAAGCATCATGATGTACTTCTGCATCACCCCTACAACAGCATCGATCCGGTTGTGCGTCTCTTGGAGCGGGCTGCCGAGGATCCGCATGTGCTAGGCATCAAGCAAACCATTTACCGATTAGCCGACGATTCACGGGTGACAGCGGCGCTGCTGAAAGCGGCCGAAAACGGCAAGCACGTATCTGTGTTATTTGAAGTGAAAGCGCGCTTTGATGAGGAGCGCAATATTCGGGAGGGGGCCAAACTGGAGAAAGCAGGCTGCTTTGTCATCTATGGGGTGAGCAAGTACAAGACGCACACTAAGATGCTCATGATTATCCGTAAAGAAGGGGAGAAGGTGACGCGTTACGTGCACTTAGGCTCTGGCAATTACAACGAGCAGACCTCACGCATTTACACCGACGTTAGCTTGCTGACGACCAACGATGTGTATGGCCACGACGTGTCAGAATTCTTCAACGTAATTACGGGCCATTCCCAGCCCGACGACTACGAGTACCTGATTACGGCGCCGAAAGATATGCGTCAGCAACTCATACATCTAATTCGCGAGGAGGTCCGAAACGCGAAAAAAGGACTGCCCAGTGGTATTGTGATGAAGATGAACTCCTTGGAGGACAAGGAAATGATTGATGAGTTTTATCGGGCCAGCAAGGCGGGTGTACCCATTCGCTTTATTGTACGGGGCATTTGCTGCCTACGGCCGGGCCGGCCGGGCCTAAGCGAAAATATTGAGGTGCGCAGCATCGTAGGCGACTACCTCGAGCATTCGCGCTTGTTTTACTTTCACCACGGCGGCCAGCCAAAAGTGTATGCTGGCTCCGCAGATTTGATGGTGCGCTCCTTTGATCGTCGGATTGAAGCTTTATTCCTAATTGTAAATCCAGCTCTGAAGCGCGAGGCCATCAACATCCTGTATTTCAATCTTAAAGACAATCAGAATACGTACCTGATGCGCGAGGATGGGGCGTACGTACGTCGTAACCCAAGCCCGGAGGAGCCTATTTTCAACGTGCACAAGGAGTTTTATCACCGCCATTACGCGGCTGTGTCCGAAAACTCCTTGTATGAGGAATGGCTCACGCGCGCGGATGTGCAAACAGATAATGCGGCTTCAAATGAAGGGCCACCGTTAACTGCCCCTGATTTTCCATCAGACGCTGATATAGAGGACGCCGAAATGGAAGCTGAATTGGCGACTTTAAACTCAGAGATTGAAGAGGAATTACCTAGCGGGGAAGCTCCTCAAGATGTATAACTACCGCTGCTTGCCCAAAAAAAGCCCCCCAGATCCGATCTGGGGGCTTTTTTTATTAACCTACTCAGCGCCGCTGTGTGAGTTCTGAACATCGGGATGAGGTGGAATGCTGGAATGGTCATTCGGCGGGCGGAAGTCTTCAAAATGACGTTCAAATAGCGTCTGCAGCATTCCGTCCTTCAAGCCGATATCGGGCACGTGCATATTGTTAATATTTGCCCACTCCATGGCGGAAAGATAGATTTGACCCGCCGGCACAATAACGTCGGCGCGGTCGGGGTTGAGCATGGCCACATTCACCCGCTCATCCATCGTCATCTTCGTTAGGTTATCCAGTAGTGAAGCGATGCGCTTGCGGGTTATCGGCTTATCGAGCGTGGTTTGGGTTTTGGCTAAGCTATAAAGCTTGTTGATGTTGCCACCGGTACCAATTGCCCGCGTCACATGGTAACGACGGGCGTTTTCTGTCACCCATTTCTCCATCCGTTTCCAAGTGCCGTTGAGGGCATCCGTGTTGAGGCCCGATTCTTCCTGTTGCATGCGCCGAATAGAGCCAACTTCAAACGACTGCGTAGCCACTTTATGGCGGTTGTGATAGATGTTGAATTCCGTACTTCCTCCGCCTACGTCAATGTGCAAATAGTGTTTATTATCCTCTAGCACATGTTCAATCACGCTATTGATGTACATGGCTTCGTCCTGACCATCAATTACTTCGATGGTCAAACCTAGCTCTTTGCGTACCCGCTCAACCAACGCCGGCGCATTTTTGGCGGTGCGCATGGCGGAAGTGGCGCAAACTAAGTGGTGTGCTACTTCGTGCACTTCCATCAACAGCTTCAGGGAGTGCAGAAACTTAACGAACTTATCGGCCTTGGCAGGTGAGATGTCGCCGGTGGCAAAAACATCTTCACCCAAGCGCATAGGGTAACGAACGTACTCCACCCGCTTCAACCGAAAACGCCCCCCATAAACCAGCACAGCCGAAATTTGGCACCGTACAGCATTCGATCCGATATCAATGGCAGCTAGCTTCAGTAGGGGATACTCCATCAGAAAAGTCTGTGTGGTGAAAGAGGAAATGGAATCCAAAGATAAACCTTTGCCGAAAGTAGGCTTAAAAGGAGGGAAAATTGCCTTTGAGCCTTGCGTAGTAGTCTAAAAGTCTACTTAGAAGCAAGCCGATGCAGCTTTCCTGAGGTGAAGCTAGTATACGCATCACCCACGTTAGTACTTAGTACTCCGATAGTAGTTCTGTGGCCACTCGAGGAACCCCTGTGCTTGCGGGCTCCGTAACAAAGCGTACGTTGCGTCGGCCCATCAATGGCGGCTGATGCGGATCAATTACGATGATGGGGCAATGCTGGGGGGCAAATTGCAGGAGCCCGGCCGCCGGATATACCTGCAACGAGGTGCCGACCACCATAAATATATCGGCGGTAGCAGCTTCCTCAATCGCACGCTCCATCAACGGCACGGCCTCCCCAAACCACACGATATTAGGCCGTAGCTGGTAGCCTTTTTCACACAATTCACCTAGCTCAATACGGTCACTGGTCATGGGGTACACAAGCTCTTCATGGCGCGTGCTGCGTGACTCAAACAGCTGTCCGTGCAAGTGAATAACCCGGCTGCTGCCTGCGCGCTCGTGCAAGTCATCTACGTTTTGGGTTACGATGACTACTTCATAACCTTTTTCCAGCGCTACCAAGGCAAAATGGCCGGGATTAGGCTGGGCGTTTCGGGCGGCACTACGCCGCTGATTATAGAAGTCAAGTACCAGCTCGGGGTTGCGTGCCCAACCTTCAGGGGAAGCAACATCTTCAATTCGATGACCTTCCCAAAGGCCATCAGCGCCGCGGAAGGTAGCCAAGCCACTCTCGGCACTGATACCAGCGCCAGTTAATACTACTATTTTTTTCGACACGTTTGAAGCCGGTTTGTCGTGTTAGAAACGCATCCCTGCATACGGATAACCATTAAAAACGGCCAGCTGTCCGCGTCTACGTATGAAAGCTTTGGCAATTGTCTCTTTGAAGAATGAATGTAACTATGTTTTTATAAATATTTATATAATTTTTATGCCTTATTTAACACCTGCTAGTCTGTATGTCGCTATGTATCAGAAGTAAAAGTTCGTGCGAAACATGGGTTAGAGGTTTTTTGAAGCTATAGTATGCTGATGCCATTAGTAGAAATAAGCATACAATTGAAATTAAACTGGACCGTAGTGAGTTTGCACTTTACAGTATATTCCATCTTGCTGTTCAGAGGACACTCATTATCTAATCAATCTCTGTTGGGGTTACAACAGCATTAGGTAAATTTGCTGCTTCTCCGATCTGCATTGCCTCTTTATGATCGACCTTTTGTTTGATATTAACCTCCAGCACTTGCCCGACGACTACCTCACCGGCAACTGGCGGGTAGCCGATCGGGTGCTGAATCAAAATGACCCTAGCTCTACCTTGGCTCAAGCAACGCACCTGCAACTGCAGCCTGGCTTGCTGCATGTAGAAGCTCCGACGCAGCAGGATAATGGTCGGTGGACCGTGGAGCGTGATAGTTTGCTGAGTCGCCCTTACTTGCAACTGCAGTTGGCGCGGGAAGAAACCCGTGCGTTAGTTACTCGTCTGCGCCGCTCTACCGATGGCGCCCAGAGTCAGCTTAGTCTTTATTTTCAGTCGGGCATGGAAATGCAGCTTGCCCGGCCCTGATTTCGCTTTTCGTTATTTCCTCCATTATGTCATCTGTTGATACTGAATTTAACGCGCAGCAATTTCGCTTTCTGGCCGAGCTCATTCCCCAGCTTGTCTGGATTACGGACCCTGACGGCTACCACACATACTTTAATCAGCGCTGGATCGACTACACGGGCTATACTGTGGAGCAAAGCCAGGGCAGCGAAATGTGGAACAACCTGTTGCATCCCGATGACCGCCAACGTGCGCGCGACCGGTGGAGCCAATCATTAGCCAGCGGCGAGTTTTACGAAATTGAGTACCGTTTTATCTCCAAGGATGGCTCATATCGCTGGTTTTTGGGCCAGGCCTTGCCGCGTTTCGATGAGCAAGGTAAGATTGAGCAATGGTTTGGTACCTGCACCGATATTCATGAGCAAAAGCAGCTTCAGCAGCAGTTAGAGCGCTCTTATGCCGATCTGGAAATGAAGGTCACCTTTCGCAACTTAGAACTGGAGCGTGAAGTACAAAGCCTACGTCAGCGTTTAGGCGAATAACTGCCAGCACAGTTGATACAAAAAAGCCCCCAGATTCTTCCTGGGGGCTTTTTTATGCATTAAAATGATTTACTATTTTGCTTTGGCTGTTGCCTCCTTTGCGGGAGCAGCCTTCTTAGTGGTTGCCGCCTTTTTCGCTGCAGGCTTCTTCGTAGCTGGCTTTTTCTTTGCAATAGCCGGCTCATCCACGGTTTTCTCAGGCGTCTTTTTGGCAAAACGGCCGCCTTTAGCGGGCTTATCAGGTGTTAGCTCGGCCAATTCCAGGCATCGCTCCAGCGTCAGGTCCAAGGGCTCTTCACCCTTAGGGATTTTCACGTTTTTCTTGCCCACCACGATATACGGACCGAAGCGGCCATTCAGCACCTGCACATCCTCGCGCTCTGGAAAATTTTTAATCAAACGCTCCGCGTCTGATTTGCGCTTGGCTTCAATAAGTTCAATAGCTTCCGAAGCCGTAATGGTATGCGGATCTTGCTCCTTGGTGAGCGAGTAAAACTTGCCGTCGTGACGAATATAAGGACCGAAACGACCGAGAGAAGCCGTCATATCTTTCTCCTCAAACTGCCCCACTATGCGCGGTAGCTTGAATAGATCGAGCGCCTCTTCCAGCGTAATATTCTCGATAAACTGGCCTTTGCGAAGACTTGCGTACACGGCCTTCTCCTCGGAACCCTCCTTTGGCTCAATTTGCACATAGGGGCCATAACGACCCAAACGGGCTGTTAACTTCTGCCCAGTGTCGGGGTGAGTGCCAATCTCGCGGTTTGAGCCCAGCGTGCTGCGCTCAATATCCTGACCACGCTCAATAGTCTCGTGGAAAGCCCCATAGAAGTTGGAGAGCATGTCGCCCCATTTCTCCTGACCATTAGCAATAAGGTCAAATTCGCCCTCAACTTTCGCCGTAAACTGGTAGTCGATAATAATAGGGAAGTGCTCAACTAAGAAGTCATTAACCACCATGGCGGTGTCAGTCGGAAACATCTTTGCTTTTTCAGCCCCGTACGTTTCCGTTTTAACCTCCGTCTTCACCTGCTCGCCTTCCAGCGTAAGCACTCGAAACTTGCGCTCTTTGCCTTCGCGGGTATCTTTTTCAACGTAGCCCCGCTTCTGAATGGTGCTGATAGTAGGCGCATAAGTAGAAGGTCGACCAATGCCCATTTCCTCCAACTTCTTTACCAGCGATGCTTCTGTGTAGCGAGCAGGCGGTTGAGCATAGCGCTCCGTGGCACGCAACAATTGCAAGGGTAACTGCTGTCCAACCGTCAGAGGCGGCAAACCACGAGAGAAGGTAGAATCACCATCTTCTTCCTCGTCGTCCTTCGACTCACTGTATACTTTCAGAAAGCCCTCGAAGGTTATTACTTCACCAGTAGCCGTAAGTGTGGTGCCTGGCTGCGTGCTGATGCCAATAGTAGCTACGGTGCGCTCCACTGTTGCATCGGCCATCTGCGAAGCCAGTGCCCGCTTACGAATCAAATCGTAAAGACGCTGCTCTTGAGAGTCTGAACCTGTTTTTACTAAGGCAAAATCAGTAGGACGGATAGCTTCGTGAGCCTCCTGCGCCGAGGCAGACTTCGTTTTGAACTGGCGCTTATGAGCATATTCCTCACCATAAGCCCGGCTGATTTCTGTGTGCGCGGCTGCCAGCGCATCCTGCGACAGGTTTACCGAGTCAGTACGCATGTAGCTGATCTTACCAGCTTCGTACAGCTTCTGGGCTACACTCATGGTTTGAGCCACGGAGAAGCCCAGCTTGCGCGAGGCTTCCTGTTGAAGCGTGGAAGTAGTAAAAGGCGGCGCTGGAGAGCGTTTGCCCGGTTTCTTTTCTAAGTTTTCAATCTGGTAAATGGCCCCCACACAGCGAGCCAGGAAATCCTGTGCTTCAGCTTCAGTTTTAAAGCGCGTTGGTAATTCAGCCTCTAAAATTGCCCCTCGGCCCGCATCAAAGCGCGCCGTAACGCGGTAAGCAGAAGACGTTTTAAATTGATTGATTTCCCGCTCCCGCTCTACAACCAAGCGAACAGCCACAGACTGTACGCGGCCGGCAGATAAACCCGTTTTAACTTTCTTCCACAGCACCGGCGACAACTCAAAACCAACCAAACGGTCGAGGACACGGCGGGCCTGCTGGGCGTTTACTAAATTCAGGTCAATCTCCCGGGGCGAGGCAATAGCATTGAGAATAGCGTTTTTTGTGATTTCACGGAATACAATACGGCGCGTTTTGGCGTCGTTCAGATTCAGTGTTTCGGCAAGGTGCCAGCTGATGGCTTCGCCCTCACGGTCATCGTCACTCGCTAACCAAACAACTTCTGCCTCTTTCGCCAGCTTTTTCAGCTGAGCAATTATCTCGCGCTTATCGGCCGAAACTACATAGGTTGGCTTAAAGCCATTAGCAATATCAATAGCGTTGTTATCCTTTGGTAAATCGCGTACATGACCAAAGCTGGACTTGACAATAAAGTCCTTGCCCAAGTATCCTTCGATAGTCTTGGCTTTGGCCGGTGACTCAACTATGACTAAATTTTTGATCATATAAAGGGGATTGGCAACGAAATACAGGTGGGTATCAACTAAGAAACGACCTAAGAGGAGCAAAAGTTGAATTTTGCCGCAAAGATGATGGAATAATCCGGCCACTCACCTATACCATCTTAATTATCCTTGCAGCCTCCAGCCTAAATGCTAGCCTAGTTAAGCTGTATAAGAGCAAATATTATTGGTAAGTAGTTCACTCGACGCCGGTTGAACGAATCCTATATGATGGCTTATTTCCATTGCTGCGGAAGCCGGTAGTTTATTACCTTTGTAAGTCTGGCTACCGGTTCACCCCCCGGTTTGTTTCAGCAGTGCCTTTTTAGCACGCTTCGCAATCTACATTTTGTATGGCTTCAGGTAAGACTACCAAAACCACCACCCGTCCGGTTACTAGTTCATCGGCATTGGCTTCGGAATCCACAAATGCAGCCGTTGCTGCAGCCGATAATACCCAGTCACAGCGGAAAGAAGCACCAACTGGTGACACCCTGACGCGCAGACGGGTTAGCACTCGCAGCATCGATAATACGCAGGATGATGGCTACGTAAACGAACAGCTTACGCGTGTTCTATATGCGCTTGATGCCTTTAAAAAAGGTGACGTATCGGTGCGCCTGACCAAACAGAACGACGACATCTTTGCTGACATCGCTGAGGCCTACAACTCGATGGTAGAGATGATTGGTGGTGTGGGGGGGGAAGTATCGCGCATCTCGAAAGTTGCTGGGGTGGAGGGCAATCTGAAAGCCCGTGCCTCGGGTGAGAATGCCTCCGGTTTCTGGCGCGACATGATTAATAATATCAACGGCTTGATGGATAGCATCGCCGTTCCGGTATTAGAAGTAGGTAAAGTACTGAAGAATATCTCCAAGGGCAACCTGGACGAGACCTTCCAGATTCCTGTTTCGGGCGACTTCAAAGTGATGGCCGAAACTATTAACAAGACCATCGACAACCTGAACCTGTTCGCCGGTGAAGTAACGCGCGTGGCGCAGGAAGTAGGTACGGAGGGTAAACTCGGCGGCCAAGCCTCCGTGCCCAACGTGGGGGCATTTGGAAGGAGCTAACGGACAACGTGAACTACATGGCCTCGAACTTGACTAGTCAAGTTCGAGACATCGCCAACGTCGCTACCGCGGTAGCCAAAGGAGACCTAACTCAAAAAATCACGGTGGATGTGAAGGGCGAGCTGCTGCAACTCAAGCAGAACTTGAATCAGATGGTGGACTCGCTTAACTTGTTCGCCGGCGAAGTAACCCGCGTGGCTCTTGACGTAGGCACGGAGGGTAAACTCGGCGGCCAAGCAGCCGTGCCTAATGTTAGCGGTGTGTGGAAAGACCTCACCGACAACGTAAACAATATGGCCTCAAACCTGACTAGTCAGGTGCGCGATATTGCCAACGTCGCTACGGCCGTAGCCAAAGGTGATTTGAGCCAGAAAATCACGGTGGATGTGAAGGGCGAGCTGCTGCAACTCAAGCAGAATTTGAACCAGATGGTGGACTCACTTAACCTGTTTGCTGGGGAGGTGACGCGTGTAGCACAGGAAGTAGGCACGGAAGGCAAACTCGGCGGCCAGGCCTCAGTGCCTAACGTGGCTGGAGTTTGGAAGGAGCTAACGGACAACGTAAACTACATGGCCTCGAACTTGACCAGTCAAGTGCGGGACATTGCTAACGTCGCTACCGCCGTAGCACGCGGCGACTTGAGTCAGAAAATCACGGTGGATGTGAAGGGCGAGCTGCTGCAACTCAAGCAGAATTTGAACCAGATGGTGGACTCACTTAACCTGTTTGCTGGGGAGGTGACGCGTGTAGCATTGGAAGTGGGCACGGAAGGCAAACTTGGCGGCCAGGCCTCAGTGCCTAACGTGGCTGGAGTTTGGAAGGAGCTAACGGACAACGTAAACTACATGGCCTCGAACTTGACCAGTCAAGTGCGGGACATTGCTAACGTCGCTACCGCGGTGGCCCGCGGCGACTTGAGCCAGAAGATGACGGTAAATGTGAAGGGCGAAATTCTGGAGTTGAAGAATATTCTGAACCAGATGGTGGACTCCCTAAACATCTTCGGTGATGAAGTAACCCGCGTGGCTCGTGAGGTAGGTACGGAGGGTAAACTCGGTGGTCAGGCCAATGTGCCACGTGTAGGCGGTACTTGGAAAGAACTGACGGACAACGTGAATACGATGGCCGCCAACCTGACCCTCCAGGTGCGTGATATTGCCAACGTAGCCACCGCGGTAGCGAAAGGTGACTTGACTCAGAAAATTGTAGTTGATGTAAAAGGCGAGCTGTTGGACTTGAAGGACAACATCAACCGCATGGTGGACTCGCTGAACATCTTCGCGGGCGAGGTAACGCGTGTGGCTCGTGAGGTAGGCACCGAGGGTATTCTGGGTGGTCAAGCTAATGTGCCGAGTGTGAGTGGTACTTGGAAGGACCTGACCGACAATGTAAATACCATGGCTTCGAACCTGACCAGTCAGGTGCGCGACATTGCCAACGTGGCCACGGCCGTAGCCCGCGGCGACTTGAGCCAGAAGATCACGGTGGATGTAAAAGGGGAGCTGCTGCAACTTAAGCAGAACCTAAACCAGATGGTGGACTCGCTTAACCTATTTGCTGGGGAAGTGACCCGCGTGGCTCTTGATGTAGGTACAGAAGGCAAGCTCGGCGGCCAAGCTAATGTGCCGAGTGTGAGTGGAACCTGGAAAGCGTTGACGGACAACGTGAATACCATGGCTTCGAACTTGACCAGTCAGGTGCGGGACATTGCCAACGTAGCTATTGCGGTGGCCAAAGGTGACTTGAGCCAGAAAGTATCAGTAGACGTGAAGGGCGAGCTGTTGGACTTGAAGGACAACATTAATCGCATGGTGGATTCGCTGAACATCTTCGCGGGCGAAGTAACCCGCGTGGCGCAGGAAGTAGGTACCGAAGGTAAACTTGGTGGTCAAGCCAATGTGCCGAGCGTGAGTGGAGTATGGAAGGATTTGACTGACAATGTGAATACAATGGCCTCAAACCTGACCACACAGGTACGAGGACTGGTAAAAGTAGTAACAGCTGTTTCGCAGGGTGACTTGACCCAAAAGCTGACTTTGGATGCGAAAGGTGAAGTTGCCGAACTAGCTGATACCATTAACCGCATGGTGGACGACTTGAACCGCTTGGCGGTGGAAGTTAGCCGTGTGGCCAAGGTGGCGGGTGTAGAAGGTAAACTAACCGAGCGCGCTACAGTCGGCGGTGTAAGCGGCTCTTGGAAAGAATTGGTTGACACACTCAACGAACTGCTCGAATCAATTGCATCGCCGGTTTTGGAAGTGAGCCGGGTAGTGCGAGCCATTTCGGAAGGTGACCTCACCCAGCGTGTAGAAGTACCCACGGCTGGCGACATCATGGCTATGTCAAATGCGTTGAACCTTGCCGTGGAAAACCTTAACGAGCTGTTGGGCGAAATCAATGATTCGTCGCAGGTAGTGGGAACTTCATCGGAGGAAATAGCCGGTAAGGGCCAGGAGATGAGCCGCGTAACGGTTGATGTGGCTCTGGCTATGCAGCAAATGGCTGAAGGCGCTCAGAACCAAGCTTTGAAAACCGATCAGGCCTTTAAGCTGATTGAGGAAATCATGCAGGCCACGAAGGAAACAGCTGGTAAAGCTGATGTAGTGAACAAAGCCGCTATACTAGGTGAGCAAACCTCGCAGCTTGGTCTGAAGACGGTAGCTGAGGTGGTAAAGAACATGGAAGAGATTTCCAATGCTGCAGCCCAGACATCCAAAACCATTGAAGTACTAAGTACGCGAAGCCAGGAAATCAGTAAGTCGCTGGGGGTAATTACAGATATTGCCTCCCAAACCAACCTGCTGGCTTTGAATGCTGCTATTGAGGCAGCCCGTGCTGGCGAGGCTGGTCGAGGCTTTGCGGTGGTAGCCGAAGAAATTCGTAAGCTAGCGGAAGGCTCGCGCAAATCAGCAAGTGAGATTGCTACACTAGTTGACGACGTACGCAAGGATACTAGCTCAGCTGCAACGGCTATCTCAACCATGGAAGGCCGAGTGTTAAAGGGTAAAAACGCGACCTTTGAAGCCAGCTCTGCCTTCAAAAACATTGCAACGAGCAGCGGCGAAACGCTCCGTACTTCCCGCGACATTCTCACGGCTACTGAAGTGCAGAAAATCAGTATCGGTGACGTGGTAAAGTATGTAGAGGAAGTTGTAGCCATTGCTGAGCAGACTGCATCGGGTACACAGCAAGTGGCAGGCACTGCCAAGCAGCTGTCTACTTCTATGCAAGAATTGACGGCCTCCAGCCAGAAGCTGACTGATATCGCGGACGACCTACAAGTGGGTCTGTCAGCATTCCAGTTGATGGAGTATATGGAACCGGAGCCAGAGCCAGAGCCACGTCGGAGGAGCCAGCGCTTAACTCAGATGACACAGCCTCGCAATGGACACGCTGTTGCGCCCAAGCCAACCCCTCAAAGAGAGCGGCCTGTTCGGCGTAATGATGTTACCCAAGCATCGACAACGACTACTCCGCCAGCTAGACCCGCGCGGGGGGGCAAATCATCAGAAGCTCCTGCTACTGAAAAAGCGGTGGCGCGGCGTCCGGCTCCGGTAAATGGAAAGCCAGCGGAGACGCAGTCCTCAAATGGAGCCGACAAAAAAGCTCCCAAAGCCCGGACTAAAGCGAAAGCCAAATAATTCCTCTCAGGTCTATTTTCAGGCTTGCTCCTATCAGTAACAGGTGGGAGCAAGCCTATACCAACCTTGTGCATGCCTGAAACAGAGTCGAATAGCGAAAAGAAAGTTGTTAAGCAGCAAGCGCTTATTCAATTGATTGTGTTCCGATTGGGGCGCGAAGAATATGGGATCCGCATCGAGCAAGTAAAAGAGGTAACTATTACCCCGGAAATTGCCCGTATGCCCAAAACGCCCCCCTTCGTGAAGGGAATTGCCAACCTACGTGGTGATATTATTGCCATCATTGACTTGGAAGAACGATTCCAGCTGCGCTCAACCACGGAAGCACTGCCTGCCACCACGTATACTTTAGCGATTGAAGCCAAAGATTATACAATTGGATTGGTGGTACGTGAGGTGCCGCAGCCGTTGTCAATTCCGGTCTCGATTATTGAAAAAGCGCCCGAATTTATTCAAGACGCCAATATCCAAGACAAATACATTGAGGGAATTGCCAAGCTGGACGGTCGCATTATTATCGTGCTCGATATGCTGAAGCTCCTAACCCCGACGGAAATAATGCAGCTTAACCCCAAAGCCTAATCTTAGTGGGTGGCAGCCCGTACAAGGGCTAACAATGCCGTTCAGCTTATTCCCCGTCTTTTTCTTCTACTGATTCTACTTTTATGAAAAACCGCATTCTCATCGTGGACGACTCCTTTTATATGCGCACGATGCTAAAGAATATGCTTACCGATGCTGGCTACGAGGTGGTAGGAGAGGCCGCCAATGGTCAGCAAGCTCTAGAAATGACCAGTGCTACTAATCCTGATCTGATTACGCTCGACGTTATCCTGCCTGATAATACGGGTTTAGATGTGCTGAAGGGAATCCGGCAGGTGAATCCTACCGTGAAAGTGGTAATGTGTAGTGCAGTAGGGCAGGAGATTATTGTAAATGAAGCCCTTGAAAGTGGTGCATCAGCTTACATAGTAAAGCCCTTCTCAGAGGAGAAGGTACTCGAGATTGTAGGTAGTGCTTTACAAAATTCGGAAGAAACCGACGCCTAAGTACAGATTTGCCCCCCAGGGTGCACACATACGTTTCGCTCTGTTTTCTTACTCTGCGCTTCCACCTATTCCGTGTCCTTTTTACCCGTCCCTTTTACTATCCTGCTTGATAAACTCCCCGCTTTAGTGCAGTTGGAGTTGACTCGCTTGCTGCAAGTCCAGCCAGGCTACCAAGTGGTAGGTTCGGCTAGCAGTGCCGATGAGCTAGTTATTCTGGCTCGAAGGTTTCGGCCTTCGCTGGTAATTCTGGATGAGCATAGCTTACCGGATCTAGATCGGCTGCATCGGCAGCACGCGTGCGCAGTGCTGCTTTATGCTACTGCTACCCCGTCGTCGGGTGTGATGTGTGAAACCGCTCGCTGGGGAATATATGATCATATTGCGCCTTTACAGTTGGGTGCTGAACAAATATTTCGGCGGGCCGTGCTTCAGCAGTTGCAGGCTGTACCAGTCGCGCCGCAAATAGCCACGTTTATTAGCCCGTTGCGCCATATAGTTAGTGCTCAGCCTCAGAGCCTGACGGTGATAGGTTCCTCCACAGGCGGCACTGCCGCTGTAGAGAAACTTGTACAGGCATTAGATCCATGCCTGACGACCACTTTACTGATTGCAGTGCATTTGCCCGCGTATTTTACTGCTTCATTCGCGAAACGTTTACAACGTTTGACTCCATTGCCAGTTAAAATTGGCGTTGCAGGGATGCCTCTCGAAGCAGGGCAGATCATTATTGCTCCTGGGGGGCAAAATATGGTGTTAAAGTCAGTGCAGCGTGGGCCTTGGCGAGTATGGCAGATTGGATTCAGCTCGAAGCCAAACCTGTCTGCCGATGCCCCGTCCATCGATATGCTGATGCGGTCGGCTGCTAGGGCCGCTGGCTCGCGGGTGCTGGGCATAGTTTTGACCGGCTTGGGGAGCGATGGAACCTTGGGTGCTCAGGCTATCCGGGGGCGCGGAGGTCGGATTATCGCACAAAGCCAAGAGTCTGCGGCAGTGTTTAGCATGCCTGGGTCGGTGATTCGGGCAGGTCACGCGAACGCCGTATTGCCGCTTGATCAGATTGTAGAAATCATAAATCAGCGAACTGCGCTGCCCGCTTCTACTACTCGTCTTTCTCCACCTCTAGCGACCGTTAACTAATGAAGTCACGGGATCAGGAGTACCGCGAGATCTTTATGGCCGAGGCGCTGGAATATTATGACGCTATGAGTCGTCATATCAGCGAACTAGAGAAGAACCCGGAAGATACAGCCGCCCTGAATGAGCTTTTTCGGCTCATGCACAACCTTAAGTCTAACGCGCGCGCGATGGGCTATAACCAAATTGGCGAAGTCTCCCATGAGATGGAAACCATATTTGGTTTGATTAGAGATAAAGAGAAAGCCTTTGCTGGCACAGTCGTTCCGGTCTTGTTTACCGGCGTCGATATGCTTGGCGCCATGATTCGGGCCGTAGGGGAAGAGGCAGAAATGCCCCCCACTGAGGATTTGCTGGCTAATCTCGACCGTTTGGTGCAGGGAGAGGAGCCTATTCTTATTACTACCGAATCAGATACTGAGGAGGAAGCGGGCCGTAAGCTTGAGCTGTCTGACCTGGTTTATATACAGATCAAAAAGCTGGACCACCTGCTCAACTTGGTAGGTGAGTTAATAATTGACCGCGACCGGATCATGACCCTGGGCCGGGAAATCGGACATCCGGCTCTACAAGCGGCCGCCTCACATTTGTTTCGCATTACCGACGAGCTGCAGTATAGTGTAATGGATGCGCGCCTGGTAAATGTAGGCTCGCTATTCAATAAATTTCCCCGCGTGGTACGCGACGTAGCAGCTTCGGAGCAAAAGGAAGTGGCACTGCGGCTGGAAGGGCAGGATATTCAAATTGACCGAAATATCCTTCAAATTATCACCGATGCCCTGCTCCATTTGGTACGCAACGCCATTGCTCATGGCATTGAAACGCCACAGGAACGCGAACGGGCGAACAAACCCACCGCCGGACGTCTGACGCTCTCAGCCCAAACGGAGCGCGATGATGTCTTGATTCGGGTAACCGATGATGGCCGAGGTATTGATATAGAAAGTGTGCGGCGTAAGGCAGTAGAGCGGGGCCTAGTGAGAGCCGATGCAGCTGCTGGCCTCGACGCGAATGCAGTGCGGGCGTTCTTATTTGAGCCAGGATTTTCGATGGCCAAGGAGGTAACGGAAATATCCGGTCGGGGCGTCGGCTTAGATGTAGTGAAGCTGGCTATCGACTCGCTTGGGGGACAATTACGAGTAGATTCGGAGCTAGGGCAGGGCACTACCTTTACCTTAGTGCTGCCGACGTCTATTGCTGTAAAAGGAGCACTTTTATTTGAGTTGGAGGAGCGCAGCTATGCCATCCCACTCATGCACACCGACTCGGTAGTGGCCTTAGAGCCTGAAGAGCTACATGTAGTAGGCGGGACGCTTATGGCGGGTATTCAGGAGGAAAATGTGCCAATAGTGAACCTGAAGACCCTGCTGCACAGCGGCGATGGTCCTTTGCCGGCCGCTACTCATGAGGAACTGGTGGGACGTCAGCGTATCATCATTGTGGATTACAATAATCGTAAGTTGGGTTTGATTGTCGATCGTTTTTTGCGACAGCAAGACATTGTTATCAAGCCTGTGAGTAAACCGTTGGATACCATTGACTTATTCGGGGGCGTGACGCTGCTGGGCAGTGGGCACGTGTGCCTTGTGCTCGATGTGCCAGCATTAACTCGACTATTCTTGGCCAAACGACCTTAAATCACGTATTGCAGATTTCGAAACTGCCTATAGTGGCTTTTTCGTACCAACCGACTGAATTGTATGGATTTGCACATGACGGAATTGGAGCGAGACATTATTCGGGAAATCCTGAATATTGGCTTGGCTCGCGCCGCCGATTCTTTTGCTTCTATTGCCCAGGAAACCGTGTTATTGGAGGTTCCTAGCCTTGACCTGGTACCCGGAACCAGCATTCTGGAGCGCGTAAAAGTGTACGAGAAAGACCACGTTGTTATTCAGTCCGATATTAAGGGCGAATTCAATGGCTCGACGCTAATGTTCTTCTCAGGGCAACATGTACAACGCCTGTCGCGGGTGTGCTTACGTCTGGCGAAACCTGAATCCGTTGAAATAGATGAGTTGCAGGAGTCGCTATTGCTGGAAATTAGCAATATCATCACGGGCGCTCTGGTAACTCAGTTAGCCAACATTCTGAAAGCCAGTATTTATGGAGCTCCACCTATTGCTCCTAAAGGCCACCTCGATTCTTCCTTAACTCGGTTGGTAACGCAGAATCCGTTATTTCAGCCTATGGTTTTCTCTGTCATCACGCAGTTCTCTGACAAAAATAATTCGGTTGAATTACCCTTAATGCTGTTCTTCGACCGCGAGACTTTCGTCAAGATCTTGGATATCATTCGGACTTACGACTTTCTGAACGGCCAGCAAGCGGCGCGTTAATCATCCCTTTAGGGGAAAAAAGCTGTCATTTTTGGTAGATATCAACTGTCGCAGATTTTGAATCGCGGCTCGTTGAAACACCCGAAATGACAGCTTTTTTATTGTCCAGGCACGCGTCTGATTATATAACACTGCTTTTTTAAAAGCGCCAGCTTGGTGCTTATTTCCTTTTCTAATTCGTTTGTCATGTCTAATTCACGCTCATCAAATCTTGAAAAAAAGCTCGCCTCTTTCGATCCTAATGCATTGGGTGACACTGCGGGGGGCATTTTTGGTTTGCCTTTCACCGTTGAAGAGGCGCAGGTAGTTGTCGTGCCGGTGCCCTGGGAAGTAACCGTTTCATATCGGGCGGGCACAGCGCTGGGGCCTGCTGCCATCCGCGAAGCCTCCTTACAAGTTGACCTCTATGATCCAGACATCGCGGATGCGTGGCGTTTAGGCCTGGCTATGGAGGAGGAAGACGAAACATGGGCTGCTGAGAGCCGTGCGCTGCGCGAGCAGGCCTCTAGTTACATTAGTTGGCTGGAGGAAGGTCAGCCAGCCGAGAAAGCCCCCCAGCATGCTACTGCTACCAGTCAGGCTACAGCTCGGGGGAAAGCACTGCTGACCTGGCTTAAGGAAAAAGCTGGCGCTCACCTCGATGCTGGGAAGGCAGTAGTCGTATTAGGCGGTGACCACAGCACGCCTTTAGGCTACATCCACGCGTTGGCGGAACGCCACGAAGAGTTCGGTATTCTGCAGATTGATGCGCATTGCGACTTGCGCCCGGCTTACGAGGGCTTCGAGTACTCGCACGCATCTATTATGTACAACGCATTGCAGTTACCGCAGGTAAAAAAGCTCGTGCAGGTGGGTATTCGTGACTTTTGCCAACAAGAAGCGGAACTGGCTGAACGCAGCAATGGTCGCATCATCATGTTTGCGGAGCGTTTTCTGCGGGAAGAACTGTATGCCGGCAAATCGTGGCGGAAAGAGTGTAAGAAAATAATCGCTCAACTTCCTCAGAAGGTATACATAAGCTTCGACATCGACGGCCTCGATCCGAAGCTCTGCCCTGGCACCGGTACACCCGTTCCCGGTGGTTTGGAATTCGAGGAAGCACTTTATCTAATTCGCATGGTGGTGCGCTCAGGTCGGGAAATCATTGGTTGCGATTTGAATGAAGTAGCTCCCGGCGACACCGACTGGAATGGTATCGTAGGCGCCCGTCTGTTGTATCAACTATGCAACTGGATGGCCGTATCGCAGGGGCGCATCGCGGCCCGCGATATGAAGAAAGTAGAAGACGAAGAATAGGTTCTCAACGATATTTGCTTTTTTGCGTACCGTAATCCGACTCCCGGTTGGGAGTCGGATTTTTTGCTCATCCATCATTCTGACCCTATGGGATTTTTACTCAAATTCATTCTCACGGCCATCGTTACCTATGCTCTGGCTTACTTTCTGCCCGGTGCTCACCTCGATGGCTTTGGCGATGCGCTGTTGTTAGTGTTGGTGCTGGCGGTGCTGAATGCCGTACTGAAGCCAATTCTTAAAATTCTGGGCTTCCCCATCACAGTTCTGACGCTGGGCCTGTTTCTGCTGGTTATTAATGCGGTAATTGTCCTGCTGGCCGACTATGTATTGCCCGGCTTTAAACTCGACGGCTTCTTGGCCGCCTTGCTATTCAGCATCGTTTTGTCGTTGGTAACAAGCGTTATCGACATGGTTATTGACTAAAGCAATAAGTCATAAAAAAGGCCCCCAGACATCGTCTGGGGGCCTTTTTTATGACTTATTGCTTTCTTCGTTACAGCCGTTTGATCTGTGCACCCAGTGCATTCAGGCGTTTATCGATGAATTGGTATCCGCGGTCAATCTGCTCTACGTTGTCAATCACGCTGCGCCCATCGGCGGAGAGGGCCGCAATAAGTAGCGCCACGCCAGCCCGGATATCGGGTGAAGTCATGCTGATGCCATGCAGGCGTGTGCGCTGATCAAGGCCAATAACGGTAGCGCGGTGTGGGTCGCAGAGAATGATTTGCGCGCCCATGTCAATGAGCTTATCGACAAAGAATAAGCGTGACTCAAACATCTTCTGGTGAATCAGAACCGTGCCTTTTGCCTGGGTTGCCACTACCAGAATAATACTGAGCAAATCAGGCGTCAGGCCCGGCCACGTATGATCCGATACTGTCAGGATGCTCCCATCTAGGTAGGTAGCAATTTGATAGTGGTCTTGGGCAGGAATAAAGATATCATCGCCCCGAAATTCCAGCTGAATACCCATCTTACGGAAGGTGTCCGGGATAAGGCCAAGCTCCTGAATCTGCGCATCTTTGATGGTGATTTCGGACCCCGTCATGGCTGCCAGACCAATGAAAGAGCCAATCTCAATCATATCGGGTAGCATACGGTGCTCCGTGCCGCCCAGGCTTTCCACACCTTCGATGGTAAGCAGGTTAGAGCCGATACCGTATATTTTGGCCCCCATACGCACCAGCATTTTGCAAAGCTGCTGTAGGTAAGGCTCGCAGGCGGCATTATAAATAGTGGTGATACCATCGGCCAGCACAGCTGCCATCACAATATTGGCTGTACCCGTCACGGAAGCTTCGTCGAGGAGCATATAGGTGCCCTGCAACTTGCCTTCCGTATGGATACGGTAAAAATCCTTGCCTTCGAGGGTCAATTTGCCCCCCAGTTTCTGCAAGCCCAAAAAGTGCGTGTCCAGCGGACGCCGCCCGATTTTGTCGCCACCTGGTCTTGGGAGTTGACATTGACCAAAGCGGCCCAACATGGGCCCCAGAATCATGACGGAACCGCGTAGGGCGCGGCCTTGGGCCACGAATTGCTCCGAGTCGAGGTAGTCTAAGTTTACGCTGTCGGCCTGAAAAACGTACGTGTCTGTGGAGAGCTTGCCCACTTTTACGCCCATATCACGCAATAGCTCAATGAGCTTATTTACATCGCGGATATCGGGAATGTTACTTATCGTAACTGGCTCACTGGTAAGCAATACAGCGCACAAAATCTGGAGCGCTTCGTTTTTTGCCCCCTGGGGTATAATCTCGCCTTTAAGCGGGTGTCCGCCAATTACTTCAAAAGAGGCCATCAAAAAAGGAGTTAAAATAGAGGAGCAAAGCGTTTGGGGGCGCAGTTAAAACCCTCAAATAGGGAGTTTTAACTGCACCGCCGAACGCTCTGCTCCCACGAAAATTACTGAGGAGGTTGCTGGGGTTCCTGACGCTTTTTGCCACCGCGGCGCTGCTTATCGCGCCGATTGCCACCGCCGCCACTGCGCCGTGGGTCACGGTCGGAGCGGTCGTTGCGGGGCTGAGGTACGATGAATGGCGCAGGACGGCCATTTGTAGCAAACTCAAATAGGTTCTGCGCGTCAACCTGAGCCGGGTCAAGTTCCAATTTGCCCCCCGACAGCTCTTTCAAATGCTTGAGGATGGTGATATCCTTCGCATTCTCTTTGCTGTAGGAACGATACAGAAATTTCATTGTCCGCCCGATGGCGATAGTGGCCTGCTCACGCTCCGCTGGGTCCTCTAGCGTCAGCGCTTTCTCAATCATCGCCTCCACGCTGCGGCCATACGGCTTCAGCTTGGGCGACTTGCTGGGGTAGGGCACTCGCTTCGGCTGCTGATGCAGCTGGGCAAGACTGGTGAGCGGGAATGGGCTATCTACGTCTAGGTCCTCATCGGCCATTTCGTAAAGATGGTTCCATACTTTTTGCTGCGCGTCGGGCTGGTCGCGCAACGCGGCATTCAGGCGGAAAATCAGCTGCACTATCTGATGAGCCCGGCGCGTACGTTCGGCTTTATCTTCGATAGTACGCAGGGTCTGCACGAGTTGAAAGGTGCTCTGGCCGTATTCGCGCTGGAGCAACTCGTGTTTATGAGGAGAGGGAAGAGACATGGGTAAAAATAAAAACAAGAAGATGCAGAAGCCTAACAGACTCTGTGATGGGCACTGAATGCAGCCAATTAGCTCAGCACTCGCAATTTGGCAAAACTCAGCAATAACGTCTTCTCGCCGACTTCTTCAAATTGAATAATTGCCTTAGTTGAGCCAGCCTGCGTTTCAAGCTTGCTCACTGTACCGAAGCCAAATTTGGGGTGTTCTACCCGCTGCCCGGTAGCAAGATTAGACGTATCGGAAGGTTGAAAATCTGGCGAAGGCTTGTAGCTGGAGGCTACCGTCTTACGCGGAGCAGGCGGAATTAGGTTACTGCGCCGCTCCAAAACGTGCCCAAACGGCGACTCGCCACTGCCCGGACCAGCAGAGAACTTGAAATCTACGAACTGCGGATCGATTTCGTCTAGGAAGCGGCTTTTCTCGCAGCTTCGCAGGTTGCCCCACTGGTAGCGCGACGTGGCATAGCTAAGAGTTAACTTCTTCTCCGCCCGCGTAATAGCAACGTAGAAAAGGCGCCGTTCTTCCTCCAAATCGGCCCGCGACGTAATCATCATCTGGGAAGGGAACAAGTTTTCCTCCAGGCCCACGATGTATACGTTGCGGAACTCTAAGCCCTTAGCTGAGTGAATAGTCATCAGCGTTACGGCTTCACCATCCTGCTGCGCGTCTTTTGTATCAGCGTCAGTTACGAGGGCAATATCCTGTAGAAAAGATGCCAACGACTTATCATCCCGCTCAGGATCTTCAGTATATGCCTTAATACCGTTCAGCAGTTCCTGTATGTTCTCGTAGCGAGAGAGGCCTTCTATGCTTTTGTCAGCATACAGTTCCTCAATCATACCCGAGTTTTTGGCGATAAACTTTGCCGCCTCAAACGCATCTTCTTTGCCCGCTATTACCGCGTAACTTTTGATCTGTTCCGCAAACTGCGTGATGGCGCCTGAAAGCCGTGGACCAAGGAATGAGGCAGCATTAGCGACTACCTCCCATAGCGTATGGTTGGTTTCTTCCGCTGTGTTGATGAGCTTGCTTACCGTCGTGTCACCAATGCCGCGCTTTGGATAGTTGATAACGCGACGTAGCGCCTGCTCATCATTTGGGTTTACCGTAAGGCGCAGGTAGGCCACCAAATCCTTGATTTCTTTCCGTTGGTAGAAAGAAAGGCCCCCCACAATCTTATATTTGATATTGAGCTTGCGTAAGGCCTCTTCCATTGCCCGGCTTTGGGCGTTGGTGCGGTAGAGAATCGCAAAGTGGTCATAAGACAAGTGCAGGTTCATCTTGTCCTCAAAGATGGAGTTGGCAATCAACTTGCCTTCCTCATTATCCGAGGCCGCCTTCAGTACTTCGATGAGTGTCCCTTCTTCGTTCTCCGAGAAAACGTCTTTACGAAGCTGGGCTTTGTTATTCTTAATAACCGAGTTGGCCGCTTTTACGATGTTCTTGGTAGAGCGATAATTCTGCTCCAGCTTGAATACTTCAAGCTCCGGATAGTCCTTCTCAAAATTGAGAATATTGGTAATATCTGCTCCCCGGAAGGCATAAATACTCTGCGCGTCGTCGCCAACTACGCAAATGTTCCGTTCCTTGGCCGCCAGCTTGCGGGTAATCAGGTACTGCGAATAGTTGGTGTCTTGATACTCGTCCACCATCACATACCGGAAAATATTCTGGTACTTGTTCAGCGCTTCGGGATGGTCTTTAAACAGCACGTTGGTATTAAACAGCAAATCGTCGAAGTCCATGGCACCAGCCTTGAAGCATCGAGACTGATACTGCTGATATATCACGCCGATTTTGGGTCGTAGAGCCGCTTCATCGTCCTGTTTAATAACCGGGTCGCTCAAATATTGCTGCACCGAAATCAGCTTATTCTTTGCTGACGAAATGCGCCCCAGCACCATACTAGGCTTGTACAGCTTATCGTCGAGGTCCAGTTCCTTCACAATCTGCGATACCAACGTTTTGGAATCCTGAGTATCGTAAATAGTGAAGTGACGCGGGAAACCAATCTTTTCCGCTTCTGAACGCAGGATACGGGCAAAAATGCTGTGGAAGGTGCCCATCCAGACATTCTTCGCCTCAGGTCCCACAACTTTCTCAATGCGCGCGCGCATTTCCTTGGCCGCCTTGTTCGTAAATGTTAGGGCCAGGATATTAAATGGGTCGACGCCTTTCTCCAGCAAATGCGCGATACGATACGTCAGTACGCGCGTTTTGCCAGAACCTGCACCAGCTATAATCATGCAGGGGCCTTCCGTTTGCAGCACGGCAGCAGCCTGCGAGGGATTCAATAAGGTATGATAATCTAATGCCATTCTTTCAAGTAAACCGGCTCGTTGGCGAAGGAACAAAGGTAAGGTTTTGCCCCCCAGGAAACCAGGAAGCACTCGTTCGGGGTTATCTTTGTCAATTCATTTCTCTCGGGACTTTGCTCGTCGCTGGCTTCACGCCTGCGCCAATTAGACGGAGTTAAAAAGCCCCCCGTAAGGTTCTGCCCCTCATTCCCATGATTATTATCCAGAACACCGTCATCTCCGATGACGTTCGCGACAATTTCTTTGTTTGTAATCTCGAGGCTTGCAAAGGTGCATGCTGCGTGGAGGGAGACCTAGGTGCACCTTTAGAAGAAGCCGAATTAGCCATTCTTGAAGCCGAGTACGCCAATATAAAGCCTTTTATTACCGAAGCCGGTCAGCAGGCTATTGAACAACAAGGTCTTTATATCAAGGATTGGGAAGGTGATTTTAGCACGACTACCATCAACGACCGAGAATGCGCATATGCTCTGTATGATGAGCGTGGCATTCTAAAGTGTGGTATCGAGCAGGCCTATTTGGCTGGAGCTACTAGTTTCAAGAAGCCTATCAGCTGCCATTTGTATCCCATTCGCATCAGCAAATACGAAGATTTTGAAGCCCTGAATTATGATCGTTGGGGCATTTGCAATCCGGCGTGCGCGTTCGGCGCCGATTTGGGTGTGCGCGTCTATCAGTTCCTTAAAGAACCTTTGATTCGCAAGTACGGCGAAGAATGGTACGATGAACTAGTGCAAGAGATAGAACATCCAAGCGCATAATCACTAAAAAACCCCCGGATATTCGGGGGCTTTTTAGTAGTCGCTGGATTAAGAAGTCTGACTAGATCGTCGAAAAGTCAAACGTATCGAGGAAGGCAGTCGTGAAGTTTCCGTCTTTAAAGCTCTGGTTATCCATCAGAGCTAAGTGAAATGGAATTGTAGTTTTAACACCTTCTACCACAAATTCACTTAGCGCCCGCTTCATTTTTACAATGCATTCTTCCCGAGTCTGAGCAGTCGTGATCAGCTTAGCAATCATCGAGTCATAATTCGGCGGAATTGTGTAGCCTGCATACACGTGCGTGTCTACCCGAACGCCGTGGCCGCCCGGAATATGGAGCGTCGTAATCTTACCAGGAGCAGGGCGGAAGCCATTACGCGGGTCTTCAGCATTAATACGGCATTCCATCGCGTGCATCTTGGGCTCGTAGTTATTACCCGAAATAGGCACGCCGGCTGCTACCTTAATCTGCTCTTTGATTAGGTCATAGTTGATGATTTCTTCTGTTACAGGGTGCTCTACCTGTATGCGAGTGTTCATCTCCATGAAGTAGAAATCCCGGTTTTTATCTACTAAAAACTCAATCGTGCCGACTCCTTCGTAGCGGATAGACTTGGCTCCTGCTACGGCAGCGTTACCCATTTTCTTCCGAAGATCCTTCGTCATAAAAGGAGATGGCGCTTCTTCTACGAGCTTCTGGTGGCGGCGCTGAATGCTGCAATCGCGCTCAGAAAGGTGAGCTGCACGGCCAAATTGGTCCCCAACAATTTGGATCTCAATGTGCCGCGGCTCTTCTACAAATTTTTCGAGGTAGATGCCATCATTGCCAAAAGCTGCTTTGGCCTCTGTGCGGGCGTCGTGCCAGCCCTTCTCCAATTCTTCGTCGGTGCGAGCTACACGCATACCACGTCCGCCGCCCCCAGCCGTAGCTTTCAGAATAACTGGATACTTAATTTTATGGGCGATTTTCAGCGCATCTTGTAAGGAATCGAGTAAGCCTTCTGAGCCAGGAATAGTGGGTACACCGGCTTTTTTCATGGTCGCTTTGGCCGAAGCTTTGTCGCCCATGCTATTGATCATCTCAGGCGAAGCGCCAATGAATTTAATACCGTTTTCTTGGCAGATCCGCGAAAACTCGGCGTTTTCGGACAAGAATCCATAGCCAGGGTGAATGGCATCGGCGTTGGTGATTTCTGCCGCTGCAATTAGGGTAGGAATGTTCAGGTAAGACTGGGCGCTGGAAGGAGGGCCAATGCATACAGCCTCGTCGGCAAATCGTACGTGGAGGCTTTCCTTGTCGGCAGTGGAGTATACGGCTACCGTCTTGATACCCATTTCCTTGCATGTGCGGATAATGCGCAATGCAATTTCACCCCGGTTAGCAATCAGTATTTTTTTAAACATGATGAATAAGCTCTGGAAGCAAATAATTGGAGTACCTGATCGAAATAGAAAGGTCTTGGTGACTTAGATCCGTGTGCAGGTCTTTCAACTTGCCCATAACCTAAGCTACCAAGACCTCGAGGCCCAAAAATTACATTGGCTCAATCAGGAATAGGGGCTGATCGTACTCTACTGGAGAAGAATTTTCTACCAACGCTTTTACGATACGGCCTGAAGCTTCGGCTTCGATCTCATTGAACAGCTTCATAGCTTCAATGATACAAATCACCTGTCCCTTTTCGACCACATCACCTACGTTCACAAAAGCAGGTGAATCGGGGCTATTTGAACGATAGAAAGTGCCAATCATGGGCGCCTTCAGAGCTTGATAGTTAGCTTCGGAGGACTCGCTAGCAGTAGCAGCAGGCGTAGGAGTTGCAGCAGCAGCTGGTGCGGAGACAGGCGCAGTAACTGAAGATGGAGCCTGAGGGGCAGCAACTGGGGCTGGCGCAGACATCGAGGAGCTAATAACCGGCTTATAGCTGGGGTCGCGCTGCACTGAGATTTTAAATTCCTCAGTTTCGATGTTGACTTTATTCAAACCCGATTTGGCAATAAAATCGAGCAATTCCTGTAGTTCTTTGGCTTTCATAGCGGGCTGCTTCTGCGGCGACTTATTTAACTCTTTCGACATAGGAGTAGTCGCGGGTATCCACGCGAATTTTTTCGTCCTGGTTGATAAACAACGGTACCTGGATACGGGCACCCGTTTCCACTGTTGCGGGCTTAAGTGTGTTGGTTGCAGTATCGCCACGCAAACCAGGCTCGGTGTACGTTACTACCAATTCAACTGTAGTCGGCAACTCAGCAGTAAGTGGCTGCTCTGTTTCTGCGTGAAACAGAATCGTTACTTCCTGTCCATCCTTGAGCAAATCGGCGAAAGGCACCATTGCTTCAGGCAGCGTAACCTGCTCGAAATCCTCCTTGTTCATGAAGTTGAAGCCATATTCATCCTTGTAGAGGAACTGATGAGGCCGCTGCTCCACCCGGGCTGTTTCCACCTTTACGCCTGCGTTAAAGGTGTTATCAATCACACGGCCGGTTTTGATATTACGCAACTTGGTGCGCACAAAGGCTGGGCCTTTACCAGGCTTCACGTGTTGGAACTCAGTAATAACGTGTAACTCGTTGTTGTAATTCAGGACGAGGCCGTTACGGAAGTCTGCGGTGGTGGCCATTGTTTAAATACTGGTTATGGAATGTTAAAAGCTGAATGCGAGTCAATCAATTGAAAAGATGATTCTGTGGACAGAATCTACTCAATCGTTATCGTGCGAAGCTCAGCATTTCTGAAAGTGCAAGTATAGAGGTTTTCTGCGTGCAGTTGGCTAATCAGCTTATTTACTGGTTAGGCTTAGCGTCATATGCCCATTTGAGGTATAATGATCCCCAAGTGAAGCCTCCACCAAAAGCGGCAATAATAAGGTTATCCCCTTTATGTAACTGACTTTCATAGTCAGCTAGGCAAAGCGGAATGGTACCGTTCGTGGTATTTCCGTAGCGATGAATATTGAGCATTACTTTTTCAGGGCCAACACCCATGCGATGGGCTGTCGCGTCAATTATACGCTTATTGGCCTGGTGCGGTACTAGCCAAGCTACATCAGTAGCCGTAAGCTGATTTCGCTCCATAACCTGAGCAGCTACATCAGCCATATTCTTCACCGCAAATTTGAAAACCGTCGCGCCTTCCTGGTACACGAAATGTTCCCGGCCCGCAACGGTTTCTGCTGAAGGAGGGCGGCGGCTGCCACCAGCTTTTTGATGCAAGAAAGGCTCGCCATTTCCATCGGAGCAAAGCTGCTGATCGATCAACCCAAGGCCATCGTTATTAGGCTCCAAAAGGACGGCACCAGCACCATCGCCAAAAATGATGCACGTAGAGCGGTCAGTGTAATCGATGATGCTCGACATTTTGTCAGCGCCCACTACTACCACTTTTTTATAAGTGCCGGTCTGAATAAACTGAGCACCAGTAGCCAAAGCGAACATAAAGCCGGAGCAAGCGGCTTGCATGTCGTAGCTAAATGCCTTTTTAGCCCCCACTGCCGCCGAGATGATATTGGCAGTGGCAGGAAAAACAAGATCGGGGGTAGTGGTAGCGCAAATAATTAGGTCAATGTCCTCGGCTCGAGTGCCAGTCTTAGCTAGCAGTTGCTCAACTGCTTTAATCCCCATAACGGAGGTACCCTGCCCTTCTCCTTTTAGAATATGCCGCTCCTGTATGCCTGTGCGACTCAGAATCCACTCGTCGGTAGTATCCACCAAGGTTTCAAGTTCCTTGTTGGTGAGCACATAGTCGGGCACATAAGCACCCACTCCGGTAATGGCGGCAGTTATTTTCATCGAGTAAGACGAACGAAGACGGCAAAAAAAGTCCGGCTCTGGCCGGACTTAGTCACTAGGACTTAAAGGTGCTCTTTATTTGGTCTGAAATACCCGACTCAGCCATTTTATACCCCTGTAAGAGCATATTACAAATAGCCAGCGGTGTACTCACTCCGTGCCCAATGATGGCATTGTCATTTATGCCCAGAATAGGGCTACCACCAAAAGCCTCATAGTTGAAGTTGTCGAAGAAGGGGTCGTGCATCTTCTTCTCATTCAGAATCTCATAAATGGATTCCGCCATCTTCAATAGTACGTTGCCTGTGTAACCATCACAGATAATTACATCAGCTTTAGAGTTGAAAAGGTCGCGCCCTTCAATATTGCCGATAAAATGCACGTGCGGATTTACCTTCAACAGTTGATGAGCAGCCTGCGTTAAGGTAGTACCTTTTCCTTCTTCCTCACCCAGGTTCATCAAACCCACTTTAGGGGTTTCAATCCCTAACACGTAATGCGCATAGAGTGAACCCAACTCACCGAATTGCTCCAGCATTTCTGGTTTGCACTCTGCATTGGCTCCTACATCAAGCAAAACACCTTGCCCACCTGCTAGCTTCGGAACGAAATTAGCAATAGCGGGACGTAGTACACCTGGCACAGCTTTTACGCTGAACATAGCACCTACGAGCATAGCACCTGTGCTGCCAGCTGAGCAGAATGCATCTAGCTCACCAGCGTGCAACATTCGATAACCCACGGCAATACTGGAGTCCTGCTTCTGCTGGTAAGCTTTGGCTGGATGCTCGCCCATTGCAATTACTTGCGTGGCTGGGATAAAGAGAAGGTCGGCAGCGGCGGCACCGTGCTGTTGGAGCAAAGGGCGCACGGCCTCTTCCTGGCCGATGAGCACAATCTGAGCCGCACCGTTTAGCTGCTGGGCAGCCATTACGGCACCATCGACGGCAGCCTGGGGGGCAAAATCGCCCCCCATTGCGTCCAGGGCTATCTTCATGTACGGGAGATCAAGGGGAGTACGGAGTCGAAAAGGCGGACTGGCAGAAGTACACTACCAGCGAAGCGAGGCTTATTCTTCGTCCTCGGTCGGAGCAGCGGCAGCGGCAATAGGAGCGAAGTTCTTTACTGCCACTTTACCATTTAGATACAAGTCGCCTTCTACTACGTACGCTTTGTGACGCAAGTGAGTCTCACCAGTCGTCTGGCAAATAGAAATAGCCTTAGGAGTGAGCTTGTCGTGGGTGCGACGCTTGTCGCGGCGGGTCGAGGACTGGCGGCGCTTAGGATGTGCCATGGGAAATTATAAAAGTTGAATGTGAATTTAAAAAGGAAAATATCAAACAGACAGGATACTATTAGTTCAGATTCCGTAACGCATCCCAACGTGGGTCGGGATTATCGTCATCGTCATCATTGGCCTGTCGGGTTGTAAAAATGAGCTTTGCGTCAGCATCAGGATTCTCATCGGGCTCATTCTGAAACCGTGGATGCAGCTTCTTCATCGGAATGGCTAACCCGATATAATCGAACAAGTGCTGAGCAATAGGGAGAGTTTGGGTATCAGGCGTGATTTGCAGCACATCGTCATCCAACTCTATGTATTGGTCACCGAAGCGTACGCGCAACTGATGGCGTATATCAATGGGTTGGTCAAAATCTTCTAGGCTCCGGTCGCAAATGAGGCGCACCGTGCCCTTGATGTGAAAGTCGAGCGTTAAGAGTAAATCCGTTTTGGTTAGCTCCACATCTGCGTGAAGTTGCCCGTCCTGAATCAGCTCCTGATCAAATTGCTCGAAAAACGCCTTGCCTAACTCAAACGCAAAATGATGCGTTTTGGGGGCCAGTTTAGCAATAGCTATGTCGTATTGCGAGTCTTTCTTCACGGTTGAGATTTATTGCAGGGGGCAAAAGTAGTAAGATTTGGCCGCTTTTTAAAGCTGAGGGCAGGATCGGGGTACTAAGCGTTCTTCAGAATAAAATCGGAGGGAATCCCGAGTCGCTCATAGAGGCGTTTAGCTAGATCGAGTGTAACACGGCGCTTGCCACTCAGAATTTGCGAAAGACGCCCAGCGGGTACTTCTAGTAATTGCGCCAGGTCCTTCTGCTTGAGGCGCATCTGCTGACGTTTGAGCTCGATCATCTCAGCCAGTGAAGTGGGCAGATTGGGAATGGGAAGCAGTCCTAATTTGCTTTCGTAGGTGTCGATACTCATAATCAACTCCCGAAACTCGATCTCTAGTGCGGCATTTCCCTCCACTCCGGCGGTTGCTAGCGCGTCGAGGCGGCGCAAAGCAATACGATAGTCAGTAGGAGTTTGGAGCACCATGAAAACGAGATAAAAGCAAAGCGGAACCGACTCGGTCCCGCTTATTACTGCTGCAAACTTACGACTGAATTTTAAAAGAACAAACTATATTTCATTTATAGAAAGAAAATTTCACTTTGTTATAAACGCATTATGCTTCTTGAGCTATGACGTTGATAAGTAAAAAGCCCCCAATCTGATTTGGGGGCTTTTTACTTTATACTTAACGCCGTTTCTCTACTACCTGCCCTTGTCGTTGGCGGACCAAGTCACAAGCTAGATAGAGCGCTTCACGGAAGGAAGTCTCATCAGCTTTGAATGTGCCTGCCAGACCATAGGCGGTGCCATGGTCAGGGGAAGTGCGCACGATAGGCAGGCCAGCTGTGAAATTAACTCCTCGTTCGAAGGCCAGCGTTTTGAATGGAATTAGTCCCTGATCGTGATACAAGGCTAGAGTCGCATCAAATTGATGATACTGACGAGTACCGAAGTAACCGTCGGCAGGGAAGGGGCCATAAACCAAATGCCCTTCTGCCAAAAATTGCTCGATGACGGGAGTTACAATATCGGCTTCCTCAGTACCTAATAGCCCTTTTTCCCCAGCATGTGGGTTCAAGCCCAATACTGCCACCCGTGGCTTCTGGATACCAAAATCCTGACGTAAGGAGGCAAGAAGAATCCGTAGTTTCTTGGTTAATAGCTCTTTGGTGACTCTACTTGGAACGTCTTTTAAGGGAATATGACCCGTTACAGTAGCCACGCGCAGATCTTCGCTGACCAAGAACATCAGGCTTTCCGATGCTCCGAAAAAGCTGGTCAGGAACTCCGTATGCCCGGGGTAGCGGAAGTCGTCTGCTTGGGTGTTCTCCTTACTTATAGGCGCCGTAACAATGCCATCCAGTAAGCCTTCCTTTAGGTCGCGGCAGGCAGCCAACAACGATTGGCGGGCGGCTGCGCCACTAGCCGCACTAGGCTGACCAGGCGTGAGGACAAAGTCTTCGTCCCAGCACGTAACTGCATTCGGCTTACCAGGAGCAATATCGGCGGCGGCCCGCACTTGGCGAAACGTTAGCGGCTCCGCTCGCTCTTCTGTAGGAAAATCGTCGAAGAGAACTGTGGCCGTGCCATAAACAACTGGTGTGCAATACTTAAGTAAGCGTACGTCACGCAGAGTTTTATAAATGATTTCGGGTCCGATACCGGCGAGGTCGCCGACAGAAATGCCGAGGCGTGGCAATTGGGACATGGGGTGGAGCTAGCGGATTGAGAAAATTGAAGTCCCATCTCATATGAGATAAGGGCAGTGTGAGGCGCGTTAGTAGGTGCTCTTCAGAAAATCGTACAACAGCCGCACACTGGTACCGGTACCCCCTTTGCCACGGTAGCTGTCGGGAGCGGTGAGGAAAGCAGGACCGGCGATATCCAGGTGAATCCAGGGGGTGCCTTCGATAAAACGCTCGAGGAATTTGCCGGCCGAGATAGCGCCGGCTTCGGCTTTGCCTAGATTGTTGATGTCAGCAATATCAGACTTGATGTGCTCGGCGTATTCATCCCAAAGCGGCAACTCCACAATGCGCTCGTGGGTGCGGTTGCCCGCTTGTTTAAGCTGAAGCATGCGCTCATCCCCAGCGGTACCCATTGCTACTAGGCCTTCTTTACCAACGGCGCGAGCAGCGGAGCCGGTAAGGGTGGCAATGTCGAAGACTAGCTCCGGGTCGTATTTGCGGGCGAAGCTGAGAGCATCAGCCAAAAGCAGGCGGCCTTCCGCGTCGGTGTTCAACACTTCCACTGTCAGGCCACTGTGCATCTCGAGCACGTCGCCGGGCACGAAGGCCAAGCCACCAGGCCGGTTGTCGGTGGCGGGCACCAGGCCGATTACGTGCAGTGGTATTTTGTTTTTAGCCAATGCATATAGTACGCCCGTTACAGCCGCACCGCCAGCCATGTCGCACTTCATCATGTCCATGGAGTTAGGTGTAGGCTTGAGGCTCAGGCCACCTGTATCGAACACCACACCCTTCCCCACAAGCACGTAGGGCCTCTCATTTTTGGCTCCCTCCGGCTTATACTCCATTATAGTAAAGGTTGGCGGCTCGGGACTGCCCAAGTTCACGGCAATTAGGCCCCCCATGCGCAACGCTTCGATGCGGGCAAGGTCCAAAATATCGGTATGAAAACCCGCTTCTTCCCCAGCCGCTGCCATTCTCTCCGCAAATTGAATGGCGTTGAGACGATTGAGCGGTTCATTAACAAGGTCGCGAGCTAGGGTTACTCCTTGCAGTATGCCTTCTAGTTCCTGAATGGTTTCGGCCTGAAGGTTGGCCCCCACTAACGTTACTTTGGTCAGGGGGCTTTTTCACGCGATTTCTCGTCCGTTTTGTAGCCCGCAAACTGATAGGCTGTCAGGTATATACCTTCGGCCAAGGGTAAGGCACCCGTACCATCAGTTGTCAGATCTTGAATAAAGAGCTCGGTTACTTTGTCCGCTTTAAGCGAGGCGTGCAGTTTATGGCCAGCCTTGCGCAAATCCTCCGCTACCAGTTCAGGAGTGGCTTTTGCGGCCGCAACAATAAAGTAGTGCCGATGAGAAAAGTGATTGATAGTAATAAACTTGCTATCGGCGGCGAGCTGCTTGTGTACGTAGTTTCGGGCTGCCTCGGGAAGGTCGGTGAGAGCCGCGGGGGGCAATTCACGGGTACTAGCGGGCAGCACAAAAACAGTATCGGCGCCCGCGGGCACCGTGGAAGCGTATGTGAGTTGAAGGGCCATAAACAGCAGAAGGGCGGAAGTGAGAGGCAGAAGCCCACCGACAGGCGTATCTTTGGGCGCCGCAAGGTAGGCGTTTTCGCAGGGAGCAGAAAAATCAAAAGCTGAGACTCAGAGGTTCGCATCTGGAAGTTTGAGGCAGCAGCAGCTTTTTCTGGCTTATTCCCGGCTCTCAGCCTGTGGCTTTTCACTCTTAGACTTTGTCATTTGGACCACGTTAGCCCCAAAAAACACCTCGGTCAACACTTTCTGGCCGACCCCAATATTGCCCGCAATATCGTGGATGCGCTGCGGCTGCCTGATGGGGTGGCCCACGTGCTTGAAATTGGGCCCGGCATGGGTGTACTCACGGGTAATCTGTTGCAAAACCCTGCTTATGAAACCAGTGTGGTAGAAATTGACCGTGAGTCGGTGGCTTACCTAGAGCGTAACTTTCCCTCGCTGGGGGGCGAATTATCTCCGCTGACTTTCTAAGGCAGGATCTCAGCCAGTTGTTTCCGGGTAAGCCCCTGAGCATCATTGGCAATTTCCCCTACAACATCTCCACCCAAATTTATTTTCAGGTGCTAGCCCACCGCCAGCAGGTGCGTGAGGTAGTGGGCATGTTGCAAAAGGAGGTAGCCGAACGTATCGCTGAGCCCCCAGGCTCCAAAGCATATGGTATTCTCAGTGTGTTGGTGCAGGCGTACTACACCGTGGAGATGCTGTTTGCGGTGCCGCCCCACGTGTTTGTGCCACCGCCCAAAGTGCAATCGGCCGTTATCCGGCTTACTCGCAACAGTACGGAGCATCTGGAGTGCGATGAGAAGCTATTCTTTCGCGTGGTGAAACAGGCCTTTCAGACTCGTCGCAAAACCTTGCGCAATGCATTGAAACCGTTTGGTTTGCCCCCCGAAGTCACTGCCGATCCTATCTTCGATAAGCGCGCTGAGCAATTAGGTGTGGCCGAGTTTGTGGGCCTAACCAAACTAGTGGAGCAGCATCAGCAGAATGAAGCTCAGGCTGCGGAGGAAGCGTAGCGGGCTTCAATATTTGCTTATCACCTATTAATAAGGTGTGTCAGTAGTCGCCAGACAGTAGGGCATCCTGAAAACAGTAAAAACTATCCAATCATGTCCCTTTGTCTCGTCGTCGACGACTTGCATCCATCCTGGCAAAGCCTTTTTCAGGAAATCAATCTCACCACCCACTACCGGCCCGATCTGACGGCGGCTGAAGTGCCTGCGGCGTTGGCAGCACATGCGTATGAGGGGTTGGTGGTGCGAAGCAAGGTGCGCGTGACGGCCGAGTTATTAGCTCATTGCCCAGGGCTGCGCTACGTGGCCCGGGCCGGAGCCGGGGTAGATAATATAGATGAAGCAGCCATGCAGGCGGCGGGCGTGACGCTCCTGAACGCGCCCGAAGGTAACCGGGACGCGGTGGGTGAATTCGCTTTGGGCCTGCTACTGTCTCTCTTGCGCAATATTCCCCGGGCCGATCAGGAAGTGCGCCAGAATATCTGGCAGCGTGAGGCCAACCGAGGGGAGGAGTTGGGGGGCAAAGTTGTCGGGATAATTGGCTACGGAAATATGGGGCGGGCCTTCGCTCAGCGGCTCACCAGTTTTGGCTGCACCGTGCTGGCTTACGACAACGACCCCACCTGCGCGCCCGACCACCAGGCCACGCTCGTGACCTTAAGTGAATTGCAACAACGAGCGGAGGTGCTGAGTCTGCACATTCCGTATTCGGTACCAAATCACCATTTTGTGAACGAAGCCATGTTGCTGGGTTTTCGCAATCCTATTTGGCTGCTCAATACCGCTCGGGGCGAAGTGCTGGATCAGGCCGCTGTGGTGCGGGGCTTGCAAAGTGGGCAGGTGCGAGGCGCCGCCCTTGATGTTCTCGAAAATGAGAAGCTGAATACGCTCACGCCAGCCCAGCAGACGACGTTCGATTTTCTGAAAAAAGCCCCCCAGGTTATTCTTTCGCCGCATATCGGCGGCTGGACGCATCAGTCTTACCAGCGCATTAATGAGGTGCTGGCCCAAAAAATTGGTGCATTTCTGCGGGCATCGGCGCGGCTCAGCTAGCGTAAGTTGGGCAGGTTGCGTATATTTGTCCTAAACCTGTTGGGGAGAACGGTTGGCTTTGCCGACCGTTCTTCTTGTTTTTTAGCTTACCACCCCACCGTCATGGCCACTGTTAATTACTACACACCTGAAGGCCTACAAAAGCTCAAGGACGAGCTCCAGGACCTTAAAATCCGCGGCCGGGCCGAGGCTGCCGAGCAACTGCGCGACGCCCGCGACAAAGGCGACCTGAGCGAGAATGCGGAGTACGACGCCGCCAAGGACGCGCAAGGTCACCTTGAACTGAAGATCTCCAAGCTTGAAGAAGTTATTGGCAACGCCCGCGTTATTGATGAATCGAACATCGATGCGAGCAAGGCTTTGATAATGAGTAAAGTCAAGCTTAAAAACATGAAGAACAACATGGTGCTCGACTACATTCTGGTAGCCGAAGAAGAAGCCAACCTCGCCGCCGGTAAGATTTCCGTAAAGTCACCGATTGGCAAAGGATTGCTGGGATTATCTGTGGGCGACGTGGCCGAAATCACGGTGCCTGCTGGTAAATTACAGTTTCAGATTCTGGAGATTTCGCGCTAAGCACTGTAGCGTACTGAGAATAGGAGCAAAGAGGCGAGACTGGAACAGTCTCGCCTCTTTGCGTTCCAACTTATTTCTACCTTGCCAGGATATTTTTCTATTTGCCCTGATATATCTACTGCTCACAGTGCTTTATGAAAACTTTAATTAAAGTGAGTAGCATGATTCTATTAGGGTTATTTAGTTGCAAAAAAGACCCGCTTAACTCTTTGCCTGAGGCCACCCAAATGGGAGCCAACACCATGGGCTGCCTTGTGGATGGGCAAGCCTTTGAATTAATCAGTGCTGGGTTTAATACGACCCCCTTGGGTGTGACTCGCTTTCAACGACGCAGTCGCATGCTCTTTTACTTTCGGCAGCAGTCGGGAAAGCTCAACCGCACCATTCTTCTGTCTATTCCTTACTTGCGCAGCCCGGGCCGCTACGTCCTAGATCAAGTAGCGGATCCAAGCTTTACGTTGATTGCTCCCGCTTACGGAAACTTTCAATCTTCTAACCCGGAGCCCAGTCGCGACTATCTGACCAGCCCGGTCGCGACGGGTCATGTCCTGATTACGCGGTTTGACTCTGTCGCACACATTATCTCCGGCACGTTTGAGTTTACGGCTCAGAAAACAAGTGGAGAAGGCCCCGAAACCGTGCGCCTCACGGATGGCCGCTTTGATTTGCGCTACCCACAATAATCACCGTCATCTTGCGCTTGTCCGTATAGGAGGCACAGACACATACCTTCGAAGTCCGCGGTGTATATTCCAGAGCACGTAGGATATTCTGACCACCATAAACCATTCGCCATGCCTTCTATCTTTTCCCGTATCGTTTCGGGCGAGCTACCAGCCTTTAAAGTCGCTGAAGACGCTGATCATCTGGCCTTTCTGGATATTACCCCGTTGGTAGAAGGTCACACGCTGGTCATTCCGAAGCGGGAGGTCGACTATATATTCGATTTGCCCCCCGCCGAGCTGGCGGCCCTGCATCAGTTTGCTCAGCGCGTGGCCCAGGCCGTACGCGATGCCGTGCCTTGCAAGCGCATTGGCGTGGCCGTAATCGGGCTGGAGGTGCCGCACGCGCATATCCATCTGATTCCGATGAACCGAGTGTCGGATATGAATTTTGCGAATCCGAAAATCAAAGTAGCCGAAGCGCGCATGAAGGAATTGGCCGACGCTATTAGCGCCAAATTGCCCCCGAAGGAGAAGCAGGCCCAACAGGCCAAGCCACGGAGCCAGCGCCTGATTCAAAGGCAGTTCGCGAAACCAGCAAGGCAAAAATGCCCCCCGGCGCCGATACGACAGCTCCAACCTCTGATACCGTCATGGACCAACTGCAAACTATGACCAAAGGGCTGTTCTACATGAGCGAGTCGGACGCGCCGCTGGAAGCAGTAAGCTACGCCGCCCCCGATGGCGAGCTAACCGACTCTGCGCTGCTGAAACTGCTCGGACAGCCCGATGGCTCACCGGTAGAAACCAAGGAGTTAACCGTGTTTTTGCGCAACCATACGGCTGATAATGGTGTGCTTGGCAATGTAGAACTAGCCAACCGTTATAAGGCCTTGCAGATGTTTATGAAGCAGGAGCTACAAGAAGCTAAAGTTTACCGCATCGGCAAAGGCCCCAGATTCAGGCGTTTGCACTGGGGAAAACGGAGGAGGGCAAGCTAGTTGGGTTCAAAACTGTGCTGACGGAAACCTAGAAAATCAACTCTTGCCATAGCTTACTTCCAGACGAATGAAATACTGTGTTTCTCTGCTTAGCGCTTGCCTACTACTCAGTGAAAGTGCCCTGGCTCAATCGGTTGCTGCGCCTCCAAAACCAATTCAGAAAGCGCTGAGCAAAGTACGTGCTGACAACTACAAGGCTCACGTACAGTACCTTGCCGATGACAAGCTGCAAGGCCGATTGCCAGGTACGCCGGGCTATCAAATGGCCGTTGACTACGTGGCGGGACAGCTAAAAAAGTCGGGAGTAGAGCCGGCCGGCGACAAGGGCACGTTTATGCAAGAGGTTCGGCTGCGACGGGCTTTCACGGAATCTGCTGCCACCATGCAATTGCAAAGCGCAGCAGGCCAGACTACTGTATTAAAGGCAGGCGAAGAGTTTGTTTTGTATCCGAATCCGGAAGTGCCCCGCACGAGCGTAACAGCGGCGCCATTAGTCTTTGCTGGGTATGGCATCAGCGCCCCAAGTCTAGGCTACGACGACTACGCCGGCCTCGATGTAAAGGGCAAAGTGGTCGTCGTGACGAGGGAGGCGCCGAAGCAGTTTCCGGCCGCCGTACGCCTCTACAACATCGATGTACTGACTATCCTGCAAACGGCCGCGCGGCATGGAGCAGTAGGGGTTCTATTGGCTTTTCCCAAGCCCTCCACCAAGCTGCCGAACTTCAGTAGAGGTGTTGTAAGCGTGCTCGGGCCCGATGGCAAAGTGCGGGTGTCGCGCAGCTACGCTGGGGGGCAAATTCAGGTGTTGGGGGCCGTGAATGCGGCCACTCTACA
Source organism: Hymenobacter radiodurans (assembly GCF_004355185.1). Classification (NCBI taxonomy): domain Bacteria; kingdom Pseudomonadati; phylum Bacteroidota; class Cytophagia; order Cytophagales; family Hymenobacteraceae; genus Hymenobacter; species Hymenobacter radiodurans. Next base: position 2,827,631 of record NZ_CP037922.1, on the reverse strand, counting down.
CCAACTATTTGCCGGCGCGGCTACCGATACGGCTAGTGCTTTCGCCAAGTTGCGTGCTGGTCGGGCGGCCTCAACCGCCTTGTTGCCGCGCCTAAGTGCCGCCCAGTCCTCGCGCTACCAGGATATAACCAGCTATAATGTAGTAGGCAAAATACCCGGCTCCGATCCGCAGCTCCAGGCTGAATATGTGGTGCATAGCGCCCACCTCGACCACATGGGTATTGGTGCTCCCGTGCAGGGCGACTCGCTCTACAACGGTGCCCACGACAATGCTACGGGCGTGGCTAGTCTGTTGGAAATTGCCAGTGCCTACAAAAACCTCAAGCAAAAACCGCGGCGTTCCATCCTCATTGTGGCCGTAACGGGAGAAGAAATGGGGTTATTAGGTTCCGCCTATTTTGCCCAAAACCCCACGGTGCCCAAAGAGAAGCTGGTGGCCAATATTAATACCGATATGCCAACCATCATTGCGCCTTTACTATCGGTAGTAGCGCTGGGCGCGGAGAATTCCTCCTTGGCCGGACCCGTAGCTACTGCAAGCCAGATGATGAACCTGACGGTGGAAGAGGACCCCGAGCCAACTGAAAATCGCTTTAGTCGGTCTGATCAATATAGCTTTGTGGCTCAGGGAATTCCGGCGCTTCACATCAAGTATGGCAATAAGACTGCCGACGGCAAAAATAACCTAAGTGAGCAAGTGCAGGTGTGGCGGGCCAAGTACTATCATAAGCCCCAGGACGATATAAATGGGGTGTTCGATTTTGAAGCGGGCAAGAAGTACGCGCAGCTAAATTTCCTGCTCGGCTACCAGATTGCGAACGAGGTGCAGCGCCCCACTTGGAACCCCGGTAACTTTTTCGGCCAGGCGAAATAGTTCTCAGTCAGCACTTCGTACTACAGTTTTGCTTTCGCTGACAGAAGGGCAATGCACAGCCCCATCACCGCGATAATTGAAAAGGAGATGCGCAGACTGGTAGCGCCCGCAACCAGCCCGATAAGTGGCGGACCTATCAGAAACCCCAGAAAGCCCACGGTAGACACCGCTGCTAGCGCCACGCCCGGCGACATGACGGTGGAGCGGCCGGCTGCTCCGTACACCAGCGGTACTACCGACGAAACCCCAAAACCGACCAGCAGAAAGCCGATGATGGACGGCCAGAGCTGAGGCAGGAGTACCGCCAGCAATAGGCCTGAAGCGGTGAGTAAGCCGCTAAACTGTAGGGTTCGGGCGCGGCCAAAGTAACTCGTGAAGCGGTCGGCAACGAAGCGACCCGCGGCCATAGTGCTCATAAAGGCGGTATAGCCAGCGCCAACCCAGGCCTTCTCGGCTTGCACAACTTTCCGGAAATACACGCCACTCCAGTCGAACATAGCGCCTTCGCAGATCATACAGCAAAAGGCAATGAGGCCCAGAAGTAGCAAAGATTTATCGGGTAACACAAAAATTGGTTGGTCGGTGGAGGAACTGCTCGCGTCGGTAGGCAATATGTGGCGGCCCGCCACCAATACGCCTACCATGATGAAGCCCATGACCAAGCCAAAGTGGATCAATGGGCTGATACCATACCCAATCATGATGGTACCAATAGCTGCTCCCACAAAGCCCGCTAAGCTCCACACACCGTGAAACGATGCCATAATGGAGCGGCTATACAGCGCCTCAACACCTACCGCCTGTGTATTGATGGCAATATTCAGCATGTTGGCCGCGAGGCCGAAAAATACCAAGCAACTCACCAGTTGCAAGGGATTGGTTGTGAATCCGAGCGTGAGCAAGGTAAAGGCGTACAAAAAGGCCCCCGCCAGCGCCACCCAACGGCTGCCATGCCGGGCCACCAACCACCCCGATAGTGGCAAGGACAGCATCAGGCCCACAGGCAGTGCCAGTAGTACGAGTCCAAGCTGGGTGTCGGAAAAGCCCATCTGTTGCTGGATAGTAGGGATGCGCGATGCCCAACTGGCAAAGCACAAACCCTGCAAAAAGAATATCGCACTGACGGCCACCCGATGCACGCGCGGTGAAGTAGCCGGAAGAGAAGTTTGAGTAAGCATAAGCAGCATATCAATAGCTCGGAGAAGCGAGCGTCGAGACAAAAAAAGCCCATGACGCGCCGACGGACGCATGATGGGCAGGATAGTATGTGGGTAGAAAGAGGAGCGGAGGGAACTACCTCAGAAGGTAACTCGGGGCAAAATTACGGCGAAGTTCTTTACAAGTTGCCAAGCAGAACAGTCGTAGGGGGCAATTTTACTCGCATAAGGTGGTGAAGCAAGTAGACAATTGCCAGTCAGGCAGAGCGGCGCGCAGCATCTCGCTCACGCCATTACATTATCAATCCAACATCAGCGCGCGAGATGCTGTGCGCCGCTCTGCCTGACCCGTTAGTTAGGAAACATTCTAGGTGGTTTATAGCCCAGCTACCGCGTGGGGCCCGTGTCTACTCGCGTTTCCAGCCGATCTTGCACTTCCAGGGGGAGGTTGCTCAACAAATCGAGGCCAGTAATTTCTTCAATAGCATCCACCGATACGCGGTAGCGGCTCCAGTCGGGGCTGACGCTTTGGTCATTGGGGGTATCTACCGCCAGCACGCGGGCTTGGCCGGCGGCAATACGCTGAAGGTCGTTGGTGCCTTCGGGCAGAATAACCAGCACTTTCCAGACGTGGGCAGGCACCGTGATGCGGCCTTGATCGATGGTAATGGCGCGGCCGTTGAGCCCGGTGCCGCCCTTGCCATAGTTGCCCATGATGATATAGACTTCATTGCCAGCATCAACCAGCCGTCGACCGTACTCTTCCAGCCCCGACCAAGTGCGCTGGTTGTTGTTGGCGGCCTGCGGTATCATGTTGGTCATCAGGAAAGTGGCCGAATTATCGTCGAGGTCGGTAGTGCGGTCGGCGGAGGGGCAGTTGTGGCCGCGGTCGAAGCCCGAGCCGAGGTAGCTGCCGGTTGAAACCTGATAGAAGCCGCGGGGTAGGGCAGGGTCGGGTCGGAAATCGTCCTGGCGGGGCGCGCTGCCCATCCAGGCCCGATTCAGATGCCAGCTTACCCAATTCGGGATGCCCCGGTTGGCGTTGTAGCTCATGGTGTATTGGGGCTTGCTGAGCAGGTAATTGTTGGGTGTGCTCAGGCTGCTGGTAGCGCCGCTGGGGTTGCCCAAGGCCATGTTATCGTCGCGGCTGACCACGACTGCGGTGGGAGCTGGCGCACTGGGCGAAGGCATAGCGCTAGGTGCGGACGCAGGGGTTGGAGCCACCGCTGGCGCGATACCACCGGACGCCGTGAGCAGGGCGATGTCATCAAGGTTGAGACGCGTATTGCCGCCGTCGGTTTTGCGGATTTCCAGCCGCAATTTGCCCCCCGGACTTACCCCAAAGGTGATCATCGTGAGGCGCGGGCCGCTGGCGCGTACGGCTGTGCCAATGCGCTGGTATTGGCGGCCACCATCCTGACTTGCCCACAGCTCCCAAGTGCTGGGTGCGTCGTCGCCGTAGGTCGCGCTGCTGATGCGCACCGACTGGGTGCCCGCGGGCGCGTCGAAGTTCATACGCAGACGGCCCCGGCCCCGCAGGCGGGCGGCACGGGTGCCGTTTTTGTGGTCGGTGGGCGCGGAGCCGATCATGGCATCGGTGAAGTGCCAGGAACCAGAAGGCAATACCTCGTCGGCCTCCGCGTAAGCTCCTTTGCTGCCCGTTTCGAAGGTTTCGAGCAGGGCGGGCGTGGCCGACTGCACGGGGATGGCGGGCGGACCGCTTGTTCGCGCAGAAGTAGATGTTTCGGGAGTTTGCTGGGAGCAGGCCAGCGGCGCCAAGGCCAGCAGCAAACCAGAAAATAGGAGGGAAGCGGAATGACGCATGGCGGGGGGCTTTTTTGAAGTTACAACAATACAAAGAAGCCGGGTAGGTTGCTGCTCGCGTCTCGACAAAGTATAACGAGCAAACAGGTTTACTTATTCGGATAAAGCGATACTTTGAGAGCATGAAAAAACTACTCTACCTCGGCTTATTATTTTTATCAATTCAAGTAGCGCAGGCGCAAACCACACCGGCTCCAGCGGGAGCGCAGGCCGGCGCTAATAGAGAGGACGACACGATGGTGCTGGCTCTTAGCGGTACGCCTGCGGAGAGTTGGCAGCGGCTGGCGCAGGTACTCGTGCAGCGCGGCTACAGCATCGCGCACAGCGATAATTCTCTGTTTACGCTTACCACGAATGGGCTGTATAAGCGTCGTACTGGTACAGTAACCGTAGCGGGTACCGTGGTAAATGAGACGATACAAGTGCGTTTGTATTGGGGCGGTTCTTCGGAAACCGGCGGTGGTTCGCCCCTGCCTGCCCGCCGCAAGCAGGAGGATAGATGGGCGGAGTTAGTATCCATTGGGCAGGCATTTGGCGGACCCATAAGCTACATGACTTCTGTATTAGACTAGAGCCCCTGCCAGCTCCGCGCCAAAAAGCCCCCCAGTGCTGTCAACACAACAACCCCGGTCAATACTGGCCTGGGTTGTTGTGTTGGGGCTAGATAATCGACAGTATTTCAGGGTAAATGCTATGACTATTAAGCATCACATTTAGCAGATGAGTTTGCCTGAGCAACGGCTATAAGGCTGCAAGTTAGAATTACATTCTTGTGCTCCCTAACAATGCTATGCTGTGCGGATTAATCGATACTTTGAGCCTATGAAAAAACTGCTTCTCCTCAGTCTGTTATTCCTGTCAATTCACTTTGCGCAGGCGCAAACCGCGACAACGCCACGGGCTCCCGCCGACCGAAACCACGAAATCATTCTAATTGAACTGACGGACTCACCCGAAGCCACCTGGCGACGACTGGCGCAGGTGCTTATGCAGCGGGGCTACGGAATAGAGCACAGCGACAAAGACCTGCTTACGCTTGCAACGTATCCATTGGAAGGATTTGGCTTCCCTATCCGCGTGGTGGGTTTACTTACAGATAAGGCCATAATGCTACGCATGTATCAGAGCCGTGGTAGTGAGCCAGGAAAATTTCTTACCGAGCGTATCCGCCGCCGCGGGGGCGACAATGTGGAATGGCTGGAGCTAGAAGCTATTGCACGTGATATGGGTGGGCGAATAAGCTATGCTGTGTCTACAAACCGGGTCCAATAACAAAATAAGCCGCACTAAACCCTGCCTCCGTCCCTTACCTTGCTTGCCTAACCACCCGTCCTATGCTCTCAACTACTACTCTAAAAGCACTGTTGGCCGTCAGTGCGTTAGCGGCTGCTTCACTTCTCGGCAGCTGCGGCAACTCCGACAAAACCGCCGCAACGAATACCTCGGCTGAAGCTGACGAAAGCTTTGAGCGCTTCAAAAGTCAGTTTATCGACTCGCTTTGGTATTACAATCCACGGCTAGCTTCCTCCAAAGGCAACCACCGCTACGATTCTCTGCTCGTAATCCCAACGGCCGCGCGGCGGGAGGTAGAAGCTGCCGCCCAAGCTCGCATGCGCAAGCGCCTGACGGGGTTTGCGGTCAATGACTTATCGGTAAATAATCAAACTGATTATCAGCTGCTGCTCAACTACTTGGATAAGTCGCGTTTTTATACCGATACGCTGAAGAGTTGGTCCTGGGACCCCTCCAGTTATAATCTGGGCGCGTCGGTCGCCGAAATTCTGAATGGCCGCTACTTTCCACTCGACCGTCGTTTGCGGGCAATTTCTATCAAAATAGACCACGCCTCCGACTACTACGACGCGGCCGAGTCGAACATCAAACAGCCCACCCGCGAGCATACCGAGCTGGCCATTTTGCAGAATGAGGGTGGCTTGCAGGTATTTGGTGCAGCGCTGCAAGATTCCATCAAACGCTCTGGCCTAGACGCGCGGGAGAAGAAAGAGCTGCAAGACCGCATTGCCACCACGCGCTTGGTTATTGAGAATTACCTAAAGTTTTTGAAAGGTGAAGTGCTGGCGGGGGGCAAATTTCGCAGCTTCCGCTTAGGCAAAGAGTTGTTTGACCGCAAATTTGCCCTCGATATTCAGTCGGCCTACTCCGCCGATCAGGTATTTCAGAAAGCGCAGGACAACCGGGCTTATCTGTTGCGTGATATGGGCCGCCGTGCCGCCCGTCTCTGGCCTAAGTACTTTGCCGCTCAGCCCATGCCCACCGATTCGGTAGCCATGATTCAGCGCGTTATCAGCCGCTTGTCGGAAAAGCACGCCACGCAGGCCGGGTTTGTGGATGCTGTCAAGGCTCAGATTCCGCAGCTCGTACAGTTCGTGAACGACAAAAAGCTGCTAACCCAAGATCCAAGCAAGCCCCTAGTTGTGCGCGAAACGCCGCTCTATATGCGTGGTAGTGGCGCGGGGGCCAGTATTTCAGCCCCTGGCCCCTACGATAAAGCCGCCAACACGTATTACAATGTAGAGCCGCCGGCCAACCTTACGCCCGCTCAGGCCGAAAGCTACCTGCGTGAGTACAACGACTATACGCTCCAGATTCTGAACATCCACGAGGCAATTCCGGGCCATTACACCCAACTCGTGTATGCTAACCGCTCGCCTTCGCTGGTAAAAGCCATTTTCGGTAACGGTGCTATGATGGAAGGCTGGGCCGTATATGCCGAGCGGATGATGCTGGAGAGTGGCTACGGCCAAAACAGCGACGAAATTTGGCTGATGTGGGACAAGTGGAACATGCGTGTAACCCTCAATACCATTCTCGACCACGAGGTGCACGTAGGCAACATCTCCCGCGAAGCGGCCCTGAAGCTACTTCAGCGCGACGGCTTCCAGGAAGAAAATGAAACGACTAACAAATGGCGGCGAGCCACGCTTTCGCAGGTGCAGCTTAGCAGCTACTTCAGCGGCTACACCGCCATTTACGACCTGCGCGAAGAACTCAAAAAAGAGCAGGGGGACAAATTTGACCTCAAATCCTTCAATGAGCAGTTCCTGAGCTACGGCAGTGCGCCCGTCAAATACATTCGGGCCATGATGCTGAAAGCAGTTTAAGTAACTGAAGTAAAGCTATGTAGCAAGAAAGCCGCGCCAATTGGGAATCTTTTGGGCGGCTTTCTTGTAAGCGCGCCGTGCAGTTGAGCTTGGAGTTGGTTTCGTTTGTATTAGCTGCTGTTATGAAAGACTCTACCCCTAAAGGCATTCTGGATACCAACGATGAAGGCCTGCGCCGCATTACGCATGAACAGCTGAAAGTATTCGTCAAGTTTACCTCACCCAGCTGCGAAATCTGCGAGAGGCTTGCGCCACACTTTGCCCAATTCGCTGAACAGGAGTTGTTTGCGCCCATCCGTTTCCTGCGCCTGAACTCCGACGAAAATCCGGTGGCCCAAAAGATCATGAAGGAAAAGGTTGCTCCCTTCTTCGTTTCCTATTGCCAAGGGCATTTGCTGGAGTGCGACACGCTATACCTCGAAGAGGAAGTGCGCGCGATGCTCACCCGATTGCGAAATTTTATGCCTCTAAAAGCGACCTGAACTTTAGCAGTTGGGGCCTACTTCTGCCCGTACTTTTCCCTTCCTGGCTACTTATTATGTGGCTTCACTTGGAAATGAAAATTAGTTTGGTTGGGCAAACTACTCTGTTTTCTTGCTGTCTTTCAGCGGGGTAGCCCCGCTAATCCAGATGCTTTTCTGGTTGACGAACTCCCGGATACCCAGGTGCGACAGTTCGCGCCCGTAGCCCGATTTCTTGACGCCGCCAAAGGGCATTTCGGGGGAAGACTTTACCATGGAGTTCACAAAAACGGCTCCTGCCTCCACACGGCGGGCCAGCGCTTCACCTCGCTTCACATCGCGGGTCCAGATGGCGCCACCCAGGCCGAAGGGAGAATCGTTGGCAAGGCGAATAGCGTCGTCGGCGTCACGAGCTTCCAAGATGAGCGCTACGGGTCCAAATAACTCCTCATGGTAAGCTCGCTGACCAGGCTTCACGCGGGACAGTATCATTGGCCGAAATAAGGCATTGCCCTTTTCCGATTGCCCCCCGTACAGTTCTACTTTTGCCCCCTGGCGTACCGAGTCATCCACTTGCGTTGTTAGCTCATCGGCCAGATCGGGGCGGGCCAGCGGGCCGTACTGCGTGGCTTCATCCAGCGGGTCGCCAGTGCGAAAAGCGAGCAGATGGGTTTTTAGTTGGTTGATAAACTCCTTGACGACTGGCTTTTCTACAATAAACCGCTTGGCCGCAATACAACTCTGGCCCGCATTAATCATTCGGGCCTGAGCGGCGGTTTTAGCGGCCAACTCCAGATCAGCATCCGCCAGCACAATAAAAGCGTCGGAGCCGCCCAGCTCCAGCACAGTCTTTTTGATATGCGCCCCTGCGGTTGCGGCCACCTTGGAGCCGGCCAGTTCGCTGCCCGTCAGCGTAACCGCCTTCAACCGATCATCAGCAATAAGCTTTTCCACTAAGTCGCTGCCAATCAGCAAAGTCCGAAAGGTAGCAGGAGGGAAGCCTGCATCATGGAAAATGGCTTCTAGCGCCAGCGCGCATTGGGGTACATTAGAGGCATGCTTTAGCAAGCCCACATTGCCCGCCATCAGGGCCGGCGCAGCAAAGCGTACTACTTGCCAAAAGGGAAAATTCCAGGGCATTACGGCCAGTACAACGCCCAAGGGCTCGTGGGAAATGAAGCTGCGTTGGGCTTGTGTCTTTATCAGCTCATCACGCAGGAATTCCTCGGCGTGGTCGGCGTAGTAGTCGCAGGTAAGAGCGCACTTTTCTACTTCCGCGCGTCCGTCGGCTATGGGCTTACCCATTTCTATAGCCATCAGTCGGGCCAGCTCATCCTGACGTTCGCGGAGCAAAGTAGCGGCTCGGTGCATACGCTCAGTACGGTGCGCGAAGCTGGTAGTGCGCCAAGTAAGCGCCTCGCGGGCCGCCTGCGCCAGAATGCGTTCTGTTTTAGCCCACGAAAATGCCCGAAAACGCCGCACGACACGGCCAGTGTAAGGATTGAAGGATTCGATAGCCATAGCAGAAGTAGGGAGTGAGGGACGAATAGGTTTACAAGGGTACGCAGCCGGTAGAGAGTTGGCGAAAACGATAACAAAAATGTGCTTTGCCGGTATATGCACGGAAACTTAGCCGTGCACACAAGCACCACTGGTTTCTTAGCTACCCACCGAGCCAACGAAATACGAGCATTATGCTTTACATTCGCTCGGCGGCTAACGCAGTTTCAAGCAAGCCTCATATAATTACGGTCCGTTCCTAGTGTCTGTCAACCACCCAGAATCGTTAATACCTGCCCCCGAGGAATTGCTGGTGCAGCGACTGCGCGACCGCGATGAGGCGGCTATGACTGTCTTTTACGATAAATATTCGGCCGCCCTGTACGGGGTTATTCTCCGAATTGTCAAAAAAGAAGAAATAGCGGAAGATGTCCTGCAGGAAAGTTTAGTTAAGATATGGCACTCTTTTGCTTCCTACGACGCTTCTAAGGGGCGTTTGTTTACGTGGGTAGTGAACGTATGCCGGAATTTAGCTATTGATAAAATCCGGTCTCGACAGTACCGCGTAGGTAGTCGTACACAACCGCTGGAGGACAGCGCCGCGGTGCGTCAGGCAGCCCCTACCGGGTTTCAGCCCGACCATATCGGCCTGCAGGAAATAACCCAGAAGCTCAATCCTGAGCAGAAGCAAGTTATTGACCTGCTGTACTTTGGCGGATTTACACAAAGTGAAGTGGCAGACGAATTAAACCTGCCCCTTGGTACGGTAAAAACCCGTGCCCGGGCGGCTATCAAAGTACTCGCAAAATTGGTTCGGTAATCGTGGATATTCAGGAATATATCGAATCAGGCATCCTCGAACAGTACGCCCTTGGCGAGCTGAACGAGGCGGAGCGCGCGGCTGTCGAAGCACAGGCCGCAGCGCATCCCGAAATTGCACACGAACTGGATCAGGTGCAGCAAGCCCTTGGCGTGTATGCCCAGGCTCATGCCGAAACGCCCCCCGCTGCCATGCGGGAGCGGGTGCTAGCAGGGTGGCAAGCTGCTATCCGGTCGGAAGCCCAAAAAGCCCCCCAGACCGGCAATGCAGCTGCACCCGCTGCTGCTACGGAGCCAGTTGTTCGCCAACTGACACCATTGGAGCCTGAAACGGCTAATACTGCCTCTGGTCCCGCTTTCCGCTGGATGCTGGCTGCCTCAGTGGCCCTATTGCTGGCCAGCGGCTTGGCTAACTTCGTGCTGTACACCCGCTGGCGCGATGCAACTGCTGACTTGGCTATTGCCCGCACCGAGCAGAGCCGGGTAGCAAGCGTAATGCAGGCGTCGGAGCGAACGTTGGCGGTGCGTCAGCAGGAGCTGGAAGTGCTACGCAGCGACGATTTCCGGACAGTGGCATTGGCCGGGACGGCGGCGGCTCCTTCGGCCAGCGCCCGGGTACTGTACAACCCTAAAACAAAGGCGGTGTATCTCGACGTACGCAAACTGCCTGCACCTCCTTCGGGCAAACAGTATCAGCTGTGGGCCTTGGACAACGGTAAGCCCGTAGATGCAGGTGTATTGGCCGCCGCTACCACTTCCGGCGACAGCCTTCAGCAGATGAAAGATATTGCCAGCGCCCAAGCATTTGCCATGACGGTGGAGCCTGCAGGCGGCAGCATCAATCCTACGTTGTCGACGCTGACGGTAGTTGGGAATATTTAATCTTTCCTCATCTTACTGCCAGTGTGCAGTTGGCAGGACCTATTTACCGAACGCAGCACGTACTGCCTCGATAAGTAGGTCCTGCTTGTTATAGTAGCTGTCTGGGGGGCTTTTTTGTTGGAGTAATTGAAATGACAAGATTACTGATGACCAATTAATCAAACACCAACCCGCGCCGAAGCTGTTATTAGCGCACTTATACTTATAACCCCCTCGCAACCATGGAAAAATCAACGTATTACAACCCCGCCGACCTAGCCAAATTTGGGAATGTTGCGGACTGGCAGCCCGAAATGGGCCGCAAGTTTTTCGACTATTATGGTGAAGTATTTAAGGAAGGCGCTTTATCAGAGCGGGAGAAGGCTCTCATCGCTTTAGCCGTGGCCCATGCTGTGCAGTGCCCATACTGCATCGACGCCTACACCTCAGATTCGCTTCAAAAAGGCGCCGATGAAGCCCAAATGATGGAAGCCGTACACGTAGCCGTGGCTATCAAAGGAGGGGCGGCCTTGGTACACAGCGTGCAGATGATGAACAAAGCCAAAGAACTGTCGATGTAGATAAATGGTTGATTGGCTGGAGGGTGAATAGTTGTTCGCTTGCGCAAGCTCCAACGTAAGCCATTCTTCAGCCATCCAACTTACTCTCTGAATAACCGAGTACCATGAAATCACTGCACGCCCAACACCATGCCCTTGCCGATAGCAGCTACCAGCTTACGGTGCTGAGTGAGGCGGAAGCGGCGGGTGCCCGGCTGCCTGCCTTTGCCCACAAGCTGCGCGAATCGGGCCTGCTACCGCTGCGTCCTACCGAACTGGCCGTAATGCAGGTGAACGTGGGGAAAATGTGCAATCAGACTTGCCGCCATTGCCACGTAGACGCCGGCCCCGACCGCACCGAGATTATGACGCGCGCTACCATGCAGCTCTGCCTCGATGCGCTGGCCCAAACTACGATTCCAGTGGTTGACTTAACGGGTGGCGCGCCGGAAATGAATCCGGATTTTCGCTGGTTTGTGGAGCAGATTTCGGCCTTGGGTCGCCAGATTATCGTGCGCTGCAACCTGACGATTATTGTAGCCAACCCGAAGTACTACAACCTGCCCGAGTTCTTTGCCCGCCACGGTGTGCGGGTAGTGTCGTCGCTGCCGCACTTCTCAGCCGGCCGTACTGATGCCCAACGGGGTGAAGGTGTATTTGCGCGCTCTATCCGGGCCCTGCGTATGCTGAATGCGGTGGGCTATGGTGTGGAGGGCTCGGGATTATTACTCGACTTGGTATTTAATCCGGCGGGGGCCTTTTTGCCGGGCAGTCAGGCCGGGTTGGAGCGGGAATTCAAGCAACGCTTACTACGTGAGCACGAGGTAGTGTTCAATAATCTACTGGCCATTACCAATTTGCCGATAAGCCGGTTTATGGAATATCTGCTGGAAAGCGGCAATTACGAAAGCTACATGCAAAAGCTGGTAGCCGCTTACAACCCCGTGGCGGCGGCTAATGTAATGTGCCGCAGTACGCTTTCCATTGGCTGGGACGGGCAGCTGTACGACTGCGACTTCAATCAGCAGCTCGACCTGAACGTAGCGCAAAATGCCCCCCAGCACATCCGATCCTTCGATGCAGCTGCTTTGCAGGAGCGAGCCATTGTTATTAATCAACACTGCTACGGCTGCACCGCCGGCGCTGGCTCCAGCTGTGGCGGCGCTACGGCATAGCGACTTATACTTTTGACTATAGAAATGACGAACGGCTGGCGCGCATTAGTGGTGGTGCTTGGGCTGCTGGCTCTGCCCGCCTGCGGACAAGATACATCCGTGCCAGAAACGGTAAGCCCGGCCTACCGTCAGATGCTCAAGACGCTGTACCGTGAGACGGTGCCTACCATTCAGCCGGCCGCCCTGGCCGACCTGCTGCGGGCCAAGTCCCAAAAAGTAGTATTGCTGGATACCCGCACTCCCGCTGAGTACAAGGTCAGCCACTTGACGGGAGCCAAATTTGTGAATTTTGACTCTTTTGAAAAGAACGAATTCACCGGCTTATCACGTGACCAAACGGTAGTCGTGTACTGCTCTGTGGGGGCCCGAAGTGAGCGAGTAGGAGAGCGTCTTAAGGCATTGGGCTTCCGCGACGTACGCAACTTGTACGGGGGTGTTTTTCAGTGGGTAAATGAAGGCCGGCCCATATACAATGCTGCCGGACCTACGCGCCAGATTCATCCGTATTCGGCGCTGTGGAGCGTGTGGCTGCGCCAGGGCGAACAGGTATATAAGTAACGACAAACAGAGTAGGGCGTGGCCACCAGTAATCAGCAACAGCATTTGCTCATTTTTGCTCGCCTGCCGGAATTAGGGCAGGTAAAAACTCGACTCGCGCAAAGCATCGGCGACGAAGCGGCTTTGGCCGTGTACCGTGAACTGCTGGTCCGTACCCGTACCGCCGCTGATGGCTTTGGGGGGCAAAAAATAGTGTGGCTGACGCCGCCGGCCAGTGTGGCCTTAACCCCTGAGACCGTAGCTGCTGAATGGCCTGACTACACCTGGCAACGGCAGCCGTCCGGCGACTTGGGGGGCAAAATGCAGTTCGCATTTAAGCATTCATTTACCGCTGGCGCCGCCTCCGTTGTAATCATTGGCACCGATTGCCCTGACCTTAGCACTGCACTTTTAAGCCAAGCTTTTGAGTTGTTAGCCACGCACGATGTAGTAGTGGGGCCAGCCGCTGATGGTGGCTATTATCTGCTAGGTATGAATGCGTTACACCAGGATTTATTTCAGAATAAAACCTGGAGCACCGCTTCCGTCCTACCCGATACCCTAGCCGATGCTGCTCGTCTGGGCCTGCAAGTTGCCCACCTGCCTACTTTGCACGATGTCGATACGGCCGACGATCTGGCCGTATGGCGCACGGCAGAAAAACAAGCCAAATAGCCACTACCGTTCCGTTTCGTCGTACTAGCATCATTCTACTTGATTAAGCTAGTTCGTATGCACTATTTCCGTCGTTTTGTAATTGGGTTGAGTTTCGTGGCCTTGGGCAATGGTCTTGCCGCCTGCTCCTCTGATGAGGAAGTAGCATCGGGGGCAAAAGCAAGCCCGTGATGGATGATAACGCGGCGTTGCTTAAGCTGGCACCTCACTTCAATCAGCAGTGGGCGATGGCCAAATGGTGGGAAGATGGGCTAGCCGAAGTGGCTACCTACAACGCCGAACGCGTGGTATACGACAAAGTGCGACGCTTCGAGTACACGCTTATTACCGTGAAGGAAGAGTTTACGCCCCAGTATAATGTGAAAGCTGACACCCTACAGCGGCCCGATTTATTTCCGGTGATGAAGGTCAATCAGTTTTGCCGCATCGAAACTGACCAGTATCCTTACCACTACCTCACATCCCTGTTTTTTCGGCGCGATGAGCCCATCGCCCTGCATAAGTTGACGACATCATCTCAGGAGTGGTGCGGCAATACGTTTAAGGCCATCACCGACGAAGGGCTGCACTATCTGCAAACGTATAATTCGTATTGGGACGGGCAAGGAAGCGGAGAGCGGCAACTTCGACGCGACGCCCTCATTGAAGATGCGTTGCCTTACACGTTGCGCAGCCTCCGCTTTACCCGCAAACCTACCTTTCGAGTAGTCATTACGGAGTTGCAGCAAACTAGCAAAGCTACCCGGCCCATCTATTACAATGCCCAAGTAAAGGTGGAGAGTAGTTTGGCCGCCGACACTCCCGAGCCCGCGTGGCGGGTGACGGTCGCCTTGGCCGAGAATAAGCAGAATGTGTATTGGTTTGCCAAGAAATATCCCAACGTTTTGCTGCGTCAAACTACCTGGGATGGCCGCAATATGCGCCTCAAATCGGTGCGGCGCTATGCTTATTGGAAAGCTTAAGGCCTAATAAGTTAATACGCTTTACGCCAAACGATTAAGATAATGTGGTCTGACGCTTTCGCTGAGCCAGGTATACGCTGAGGCTAGGTCTTCAAAGCTCACTACCATCGGCTTGCTTACGCAGGAAAGTGCGTCATCAATAATACCTCGGCTGAGATAGTTGGGGGAGTACACCCAAGCCAGATAATGCAGACCAGCGTCAGCGAGTTTGTGGAAAAATGCTTCATCCAGCCACCGCGAAGCTTCCTGCCAAGGACCCTCCAAGTTAGAGTTGTCGTTTAACATCTTCTGGCACTTGGTGCGCTGCAGACACTCCAACAACGCTTGGCACCCTGCGCGAATAGACAACTCACACTGCTCCCCTTTCCAATCCACATAGAGCCATTGATTACAATGGTCGTAGGCAATGCAAATCGAGGGCGTATTCAGTAGTACTTCTAAACCAGGCATTAACAGATTATTCCGGGAAGGCTTTTCCTGATAAGCGATATAGAATGCGCATCAAAACCAGCTATTTGCTGGGTTTGATGGGTTAAACCTAGGTGTTTAGTGTATTAATAAAAACCAATTGACCCAGATTAATCTAAAATTAACATTATTAACACATTAATTATTATATAACAATATTTAAACACTTATGAAGCAAGTATTTGATTTGTAGAATAATGCGTGAACACTACCTGATTTGAGTCGGTGGGTTCACTGTAAACAAACTTACAGGCTTCGACAGTAATACTTCCCACACCAGGCTTCCAACGACTACTATATACTCTAAGCCCACCAACAGAAGATTCTCGGCATAAATGGGCGTTTGATAGGCGGCGTAGGAAAGTAAAACTACGCCCGACCAAACCACACTATAGCGGTAAGGCGTGAAGCAGGCCAAGGCAACAAGCGGCGTCAGATACCAAGGATGTACAGTGGTAGCCAGCAAGTAGTAGAGTGTAAGAGCCAGCAACAGCGTTTGGCCCAGCGAGGCCAACGTAGAGTGGTGCTCACGCCAAGCATACAGCAACAACAACAGGCCAGTGGTCAGAGCAAGGCCGGTACCGATGGTGGCTATCAGGTTATAGCCTTTCAGCCAGTAGCCGGCCGCTCGTAGTAGATAGTAGAAGCTGGCATTGAACTCAAAGGTGTGAAAATATAGATCGAGGCTCCGGCCAAAGTTGCTGAATAGATCTAGGGATAGAAATGGCACAAAAAGGGCCCCTACGACCACGCTCAGGACGGCGGCATAGCGCAAAAAAGCCCCCCAGCCCAAGCGTCGAATTAGAAAAGGGAGCACCAGCAGCGGCAGCAGTTTGGTGGCCACAGCCAGCCCCAGTGCTCCCGCCGACCACGCCCAGCGCCCTCGCACCAGCGCCCACCATGCCGCCAGCAGTCCGAAGATGAGTAAGGCTTCAAAGTGGAGGTTGCCCGTCAGCTCTACGATAACCAGCGGATTTAGCACGTACCATAGCGCTTGGTGCTTTAGCTGACCAAAATGGCGCAGCAGGCTCACTAGCAAGAGAAACGTTGCCAGTTCTGCGCCTATCAGCACTACCCGCAAGAGAACTATAAAGCCCTGTTCGCTATCGGGGAACAGCCACGCGGCCACCCCAAAAATGGCTTGACAAACGGGTGGATAGACAGAGTAATAATGAGGAGAGTTGAGTTTGGGATAGAGGTCGGTGAGTTGCTGCGCTAGCTGTATGTTGCTAGGCTGGGTGGGGGATGCCAGCAACTCAGCGGGGCGGTGCAAGTACGGATTTTGCCCCCCAGCCACCAGCAGGCCATCCCAACGGAAACGGTGATAGTCGTCGGAGAGGGCGGGAGTAGCGGGCAGCCACAGTAGGCGAAAGAGCAGACCGGCAACCAAGGCTAACCGCAGCGACAACTGGTTGCGTACCAGCCAGATATAAGCGAAAAACGCCACGGCCATCAGCCCCAGTAGCTGCCCGAAATTTGCTCGTGGCGTAGCATAAGCTACCCCGACATATGCCGCCGCACTAAGCACAAGGGCGATGAGCTGACGAAGAGAGAGGCGAAACATTGCAAAAGCTGCCTATGTGGAGTGGCGGACTGAGTAATAGAAAACAAGGCCGTAGCCGACCGCCAACAGCAGATGAAATGGCAGCAGGCCGTAGTCACCAATGGACAAGCCGGCCCCAATGCCAAACAAAAAGTAAATGGTGAGCAGTCCTTCTAGCACAGTAAGGCCATCGAAGCGACCGGTGCGGTAGCGGCGACCCTGCCAGGTTCCTTGACGCCGGACCAAGCCCATTTTGGGAGTGCGGATAAAGGCCGAGCGTCGGCCCATCAGCCCCAGCAGCACTGCCCTTGAGTTGTGCAGCGCCAACCCCATGGATACAGCCAGGAACAACAAAAACTTAGGCAAAAAGGCCCCCACCGAGCTTCAGGGTTAGCGTAGCGCCAAGCTGAGTAATAGTAGAACACCAACGGCAGTAGAGTAAGCAAAAACACGCTGGCCAACTCAAATATTAGCTCTAACTCGGGGGAGTGTTGCCGCACAAACACTAAGGGTACGCTGAGCACGGAGAGGATCAGAATGGCCAGAAAAACAGTGCTGTTGAGCAAATGAAAAGTGGCCTGTAGCTTGGTGGAAAAGGGAAGCCCCGACCTTAACACGCTGCCCAAGTGCTTGCGGGCAGTTTCGGCGCCGCCTTTGGTCCAGCGAAACTGCTGCGACTTCAGCGCATCCATTGCGGCCGGTAGCTCAGCGGGTGCCACAACCTGAGGCAAGTACACGAATTGCCAATTGCGCAGTTGCGCCCGGTAGCTCAGGTCCAGATCTTCCGTGAGCGTATCGCTCTGCCACCCACCCGATTCCTCGATGCAACGCCGCCGCCACACGCCGCCCGTACCGTTGAAGTTGATAAAATGCCCCCCAGCTAGCCGCCCCACTTGCTCCACGTAAAAGTGCGCATTCAAGGCAAACGCCTGCAGCTCCGTTAGCAACGAATAGTCCTCATTGAGATGAGCCCAACGCGTTTGCACTACCCCAACTGCTGCATCAGAAAAGTAAGGGACGGTGCGCATCAGAAAGTCGGGTTCGGGTACGAAATCGGCATCAAAAATAGCGACTAGCTCCGCGTTGGTGCAGATTAAGGCATGCTTTAATGCACCAGCTTTAAAGCCCTCACGATCAGATCTCAGAACATGATCAATATGGATGCCTTGTGCCCGATGCCACGCTATGCGGGCGGCGGCCAGCGCAACTGTTTCGTCGGTGGAATCGTCGAGTACCTGAATGTGGAGCTTATCGTGCGGGTAAGCCAGCGCCGCCGCCGCATCTATCACCCGCTCTATCACATTTACCTCGTTGAACACAGGCAGCTGCACGGTTACCGAAGGCCAGTCAGCAGGCAGAGAAGGTGCGGGCAATGCCGGGCGGCGGTAGGCGCGTCGGGCCAGCCGCGTGAGCTGCAGCTGACTTAGGCTAAAGCCCAGAATGAACGTGAGACATAAACCATAAAGAACCAGAAGAAATATTTCCAGCTCTTTCATGTATGCAGTAAAAATGGCCTTAAAGAGAGCATTGCAAAAATGGCCGTGGAAAGTATGCCTTCCCCAGTAACCCGTTCCGGAAAGCCTTGTTGGGTATCGTTTGCTTACAAATACTTAAAAATGGTCCACAGAATCTTGTAGCCCGCGCCCAGCGTGCCGGCCACCGTCCCAGATACCTTCGATTTGCCGATGCGGCGGCGGTAGCGCACCGGTACTTCGGTGGTACGCAGCTTGAGTTTGGCGGCTTTAAGCTGCATCTCTACAGTCCAGCCGTAGGTTTTATCCTGCATGTTGAGGCGCTTCAATGCCGAAGCGCGGATAGCCCGAAAGGGCCCCAGGTCGGTGAAGCGGGCGCCGTAAAAGGAGTGCAGCAACGTAGTAGCCAGCCAATTGCCGAATATCTGCTGGGGCAGCATCGAGCCTTTCTCGCGCTTGCCCAAGGCCCGCGAGCCAATCACCATATCGGCCTCGCCGCGCAGAATTGGAGCCAGCACTAAGGGCATATCCTTGGGATAATCGGAGTAATCGCCATCAAGGAACACGATGATATCGGGCTGCTCCTCAGGGGGCGGCCATAGCAGTGGGCCATGCCTCGCAGGCACGCGTAGCCATAGCCAGGACGGCGTTCCTGCAGTACCGTAGCGCCCGAGGCACGAGCTATCAGCCCGGTATCATCGGTGGAGTTATTATCGACCACTATTATCTCCCGCACCAGATCCTTCGGAATTTCCATGATGACGTGCGAAATGGAATGCACCTCGTTGTAGGCGGGAATAATAACGTCGATGATGGGAGTGGGGGGCAAATCTGGCATACACGAGCGGGGAGTTGCACAAAGATGCCGAATCTTTTTGGGGCTATCTTTCCAGCCCATTTACATCCGAACCCTATGCTCCAGATTGGCGACCAAGCCCCCGACTTTACTTTGCCCACTACCACCGGCGCCACCTTTCGCCTCGCCGAGCAGCGTGGGCAGCGCGCTATCGTGCTTTACTTCTATCCCAAAGACGATACCCCCGGCTGCACGGCCCAAGCCTGCTCCTTTCGCGACCAATATGAGGACTTCCAGGACCTCGGCGCCGAAGTAATCGGCATCAGCTCCGACAGTGAGGCTTCCCACCAGAAATTCACGCAGAAGCACCGCCTGCCTTTCCCGCTGCTGGCCGATGAAAGTGGCAAAGTGCGCAAGCTGTATGAAGTGCCTCGCGCAATGCTCGGCATTCTGCCCGGTCGCGTCACGTTTGTGATCGACAAAGAAGGCGTGATTCAGTACATCTTCAATTCTATGCAACGCGCCACCGACCACGTAGCTAAGGCCAAGGAAGTACTGGCGGGCCTAGCGACGAAATAATATTTTATATAAACTCATAATTGTCAGAAGTATACTTATGGGTACTTTAATTTCTGAATTAATAGAAAAGGCTCAGGCAGAAAAGCGCCTTATTGCGCTCCGGACTAATGCAAGTGAGCCCAGCGGCTTTGTGCTAGGCTACATTATCGTGCACAACGACGAAACCATAACCTTACGAACCATCAACACGAATGGCCTCGTGCAAGGCATACGAACCGTTCGGACCGCTGATGTTTTTCAGGTGGATTACGACGACCGCTACATCAGGAATGTCGAGTTAAAGGAGAACAATCTTGATAAAATTTACGGGCGCTTGAAGACCCCTTCGCTCTATGATGAAGGATATATCAGCATTCCTGAGTTGTTGCATAAGTCCCAGCAGCTACAGCATTTAGTGTACTTCATTTCCTATCACGGACCGGGTTATTATGTGGTCGTCAAGCATGTGGCAGAGGACGAAATGCTGGTGGAGTGCTTCAACGAGTACGGCGAGAATGATGGAATTTCCGTGTTTAGAATTGATGACGTAAAATCAATTATCTGGTCTGACGAAGACACTAGAGCGATTGAATTACGTTTTCGGGAAAGGCAACAGGCTTCTTGAGGCCTGCAAAACCATTGGCTGCTACTTCATGAAAACGCTTCTTCCGTTCTTGCTGCTTCTGCTGCCACTTCAGCTATTGGCCCAAACACCCCCCAGCCTCAACGCTACCCTCGACGGCTACGAGTATCCGTATCCCGTCAAGACGCTACCGCTGAAGCTGGAAGGGCAGGCGGTGCGCATGGCTTACATGGACGTAGCGCCTACGGCCCGCGCCAATGGCCGCACTGTGGTGTTGCTTCACGGCAAAAACTTCTTTGCCGCTTACTGGCGCGAAACGATTAAAGCATTAACTCAGGCAGGATTCCGGGTAGTCGCGCCTGATCAGGTGGGCTTTGGCAAGTCGGATAAGCCGGCGCTGCAGTACTCGTTTCATCAATTAGCCCGCAACACCAAGCACCTGCTCGATACGCTGGGTGTTCGGAAAGCCATAATTGTGGGTCATAGTATGGGCGGCATGCTGGCTACGCGCTTTGCCCTGCTCTACCCCGAAACTACGGAGCGGCTCGTGCTTGAAAACCCTATTGGCTTAGAGGATTACCGCGTCGGGGTGCCGTTTCAGTCCGTAGATGAGTCATTGGCCACGGAACTGAAGACGACGGAGGCGAGCATCCGCAAGTACCACGCAACCTATTACCCCGGCGGTTACCCCGCCGCCCACGACGAGTGGGTGCGCCCACTGGCCGCACAAACCACTCACCCCGATTTCCCGAAGGTCGCCCTAGCTAGTGCCCTCACTTATCAAATGATTTATCAGCAGCCGGTGGCGTATGAATTCACCCGTATAGCTGTGCCCACGCTGCTGATCATCGGCCAGCAAGACCGCACCGTTGTAGGTAAGGGCTTGGTGAAAGATCCGAAAGTATTGGCTACGATGGGGCAGTATCCGGCGCTAGGCAAGCGCACCACCGAGCAGATTCGGGGGGCAAAATTGGTGGCGCTGGAGAAGGTTGGGCACATTCCGCACTTGGAAGCGCCGAAGGAGTTTCAGGCGGCATTACTGGCGTTCTTGAAGTAACAAACCATAGTTAGTCGGCTCTTTAAGCGGTCTGCTGCGCGCCGCTCTGCATGACCACCTAAATGCCGAAATGAATTACAGAGCAAAAGACCTCCAGACTTGAAAGTCTGGAGGCCTTTTGTCGTGTTATCGGGTTAAAGAGTCTAGCTTAATATCCGCAGCGTATCAGCATGAATGAGTTGAGAGGCTTGGTAGCGACCTTCGCGGGGGCATTTTCTAGGTTGAGTACGCCGCGCGGGCAGGCCGTGGAGCACATGCCGCAGCCCACGCAGGAGGCCCGGATGATGGGCTCGCCGCGCTGGGCGTACTGCTTTACATCGATGCCCATTTCGCAGACGTTGGAGCAATTGCCGCAGCTAATGCACTGTCCGCCGTTGGTAGTGATGCGGAAGCGGGAAAAGTGCTTTTGCAGGAGGCCCAAATATGCCGCCATCGGACAGCCAAACCGGCACCACACCCTGCTGCCCATGATAGGGTAAAAGCCTACGCCCACCACACCGGAGAACACTGCCCCGATGGCGAAACCATAGAACTTATTTAGGCTATTGCCTATTTCACCCAGAAAGCTGCCATACAGCTGATTTACCCACAGTAATATGGTAATCAATACGATGAGGGCAAGGATGGGATAAACAAGGCGTACTTCCCAGCGCCAAGCAGCGCGGCTTTTGTCGGAGAGGTGGCGGTAGGGGTCGCCGGCAGTTTCGGCCAGGCCACCGCAGCCGCATACCCAGGAACAGTACCAGCGCTTGCCATAAAAGTAGGTGAGAACGGGCGTAGCAACCAGCGACATAATTGCCCCCCAGAACACCATAAACACGCCCAAACCGCCATTCTTTACTAAGTCGGCTACTCCGCCCGGAAAAAGGTAATCGTATTTCAATGGCCAGAAGTAAGAGAAGTAAAACTCCGGCTGTTGAAAAAATAACAGCACACCCGGCAACAAAAAGGCGAAACCCAGCTGGAAAAACATCACCGATGCCGTACGAATAAGCTGGTAGCGGGAATGGCGGTACTTCCACAACGCCCGGCCACCCATCACCAGCACGGCCAGCGTGTAGAAGGTGCCGTACAAAAACCATTGGTCGGCGGGGCGGTTGCGCAACGCTTGGCTAAACGGGTCGAGGGTGCGGATCAGGTTTTCGAGGTACTGCGGAAACCAATAGATCAGCATATAGAAGCCCGTGAGCACCAGGCCCGTAACCCAGGCAATGGCCCCACGACTGGTACTAGCCCGCAGCCATAGATTATTTTGCTTTACGCCCGCCTCACCTCGCCCAAACTTGTGCCAAGCCCAAGCAAGCGTACCGCCGCTAACGAGGGCCAGCGCCGCGTACATGCTTAGCCGTGCCCGCGCCGCATCTGCATCGAAGGCAGCCCCAAGCAGCGCTAGTAGCCCCAGTGCCACAGCCACCAGTGTAGCTTTTTCCGTTGCATCAGTGACGGGTACGGGCGCTTGCGCAAGCGCAAAGGACTGATTGGAAGTGACTTCCATAGGGGCAGAGGAACGTAATTTTTATTGTTACTGATGAAATAGCGCTCTGCGCGAAACGCAGCCTGACCTCGCCCACTGGCGGAATCTGCTACCTCAATGGTGGTGGTGATGGTGGCCCTCATCGGGCTTGCCGAAAAGGTTTATCAGCGAGCCGACGATATAAAGTCCTGTCCAGCACACGTATAGCCAATTGAAGCCGTCTGGTCGGTGCTGGGGGGCAAAAAAGTGCAGAATCAGGTGCGCACCAATGCTCATAATCAGGCCGGTGATGGCGATGAACTGGTAGCTGTTGAGCGAGCTGGGGCGGTAAAGTTTGGAAAGATCCACGGCGAACAGTTAAATGTTAGATACCTGATACTCAGGCGAAGTTGGTAAGAACGGTAACTAGTATAGGCGCTCTTTTAATTCAGTTATCATCGTTTTACGGGCATCATTTCAGCAAACTGTCGCTGAATAGCTGGCTCATGGCGACGGTAAAACTCGGGGTCAAAGTTGGCGGTTTTTAGCTGCCCAATAACCGTCTGGATCGGTGTTTTGGTCTTAATCCAGTTTTCGCATACGGCTTGCCGCAGACGCAGGCCCATCGCGTTAAACCCAAGTACGGCATCATTCGCCTGGGGGGCAAAATTGATCCGTAGCGCGCAGTTGGCGGTGGGGTGTTGCCAGTAGAAGCTCTCTATACCGTCGGGAAGGCGGGCTGGTACTTGGCCATAGGTCTGATATTCGAGGTTAAAGAATTTGGCGGAGTTGAACCATACGCCACGCCGGTAGGGGGTAGGCCGGCCACAAATAGTGTGGGCTACCGTTTCGCCCTGCATGCGGCCGGTGTACCAAAGCTGTTCAATGGGCACCTCGCCCGTGCCGCGCTGGCGGTGCTGGGCACAGTCGCCGGCCGCATACACGTCGGGCAGATTAGTTTGTAGCAGCTCATCTACTAAAATGCCGCGGTCGGTTTCCACGGCTGAGCGTTGGGCTAAGCTCAGATTTGGCGCAACCCCGATGCCTAAGCCCACCCATTGACACGTTATTTCCTCGCCCTGACTGGTCACAATGGCGCGCACGCGGCCACTCGCATCGCCTAGGATTTCGCGCAGTTCTGTGCGGTAGCGCACGTCCACGTCGTGCTGACGAAACTGCTGATCAACCAGCTCGGCTTCTTCGGGGGCAAAACCGATCCCCAGTAGTGCTGGTCGCGCACGAGTACGGTGGCGGCTATACGGCGGGTGTGTAGCATCTCGGCCAGCTCCACGCCAATCAGGCCACCACCCACCACCACACCCCGGCTGATACCGTGCGTATCGCGTTCCATCTGGGCCAAATCGGGGAGGCCGTAGAGCCCTTGCACCCCCAGCAGGTTCTGGCCGGGCCAGCCAGCGCGCCGCGACACCGAGCCCGTAGCCAGCAACAGCTTATCATATGTAAGGCTCTGGCCGTTGCTTAGCTGAACTTGGCGTTGGTCAGCATCAAGGGCGGTGGCGGTGGCGTGCGACAACTCCAGCCGGTTTTCCTTCCAAAACCAGTCTTCATACGGCTTAATATCTTGATACCGCAAGTGGCCCATATACACGTACATCAGCGCCGTGCGGGAGTAGTGATGCTCACTCTCATCCGACACGAGCGTGATGCGCGCCGCTGGCTGAAGGCGTCGCACGGTCTGGGCCGCCGTCACGCCCGTAATGCCATTGCCGATAATAACCAGGTGCATGGATGAGTTTTTGGAATGGATAACTAGTTAATTACTGAAACGTCTTGCTTCGATAAGTGGCCACTAGATTCCGGCATGACAGCCACTGTACTAGCAATTACGACCTAAATTCTTAGCCCTGTATAACCACCTTTTGGCGATTAACACATCTAAAAAAGCCTCCCGACAAGCATTGTGCGCAACATGCAGAGCACAACATTGGTTGGTGGTGTCAGGTTTGCCACTCCACAGCGGATCAGTTGGCCGTATTTCCCCTAAACGTACTCATTTATGTCTCCCTCCGGATTTTTGCCTGCTCGACCATTGCGGCTTTTAACTTTACTACTTATCCTCTGGCTACCACTGGGGGGCATTTTGGCCGCTCCACTAGCGCCTTCTTTCTCCGCCGCCACGTCGGCCTTCTTGCAGAAGAATGTAAATGCTGATGGCAATGTAAACTACGCCGTCATCAAGAAACAACCTGCTGAGCTGAACACTCTGCTGCAAACTGTGCGGAGTCTCGATACCAAAAATATGTCGGCCGCCGAGCGTAAAGCATTCTATCTCAATGCGTACAACCTTGTCGTGATCGGGGCGGTAGTGGAGCGCTTGCCCCTAACGTCGGTGATGAAGGTGCCGGGCTTTTTTGACAAGCTGGCTTTTACCATAGCGGGTGAAAAAATGACGCTGAACGAGTTAGAAACAAATAAGCTGCGGAAACCCTACAGCGACGCGCGTATTCATTTTGCCTTAGTGTGCGCAGCTAAAGGGTGCCCTCGACTTAGCCGCGAAGCCTACTCCGCCGCCACGCTCGATGCACAACTCACCGCCCAGACGAAGCGGGTGCTCACTGACCCAAGCTTTATTCGGGTTACTACGGGGGTAAGAAAGTGCTGGTTTCGGAAATATTCAAATGGTACGCCGACGATTTTAAAGCGCCCGGTCAGGCCCTCATTGCTTACCTGAATCAGTACCGCCCCGGTCAGCCCATTCCGACCTCCTATACTGTAGACTACTATTCCTACGATTGGTCCCTGAATGCCTTGTGACGCCGCAGGAAGTGCCGCAGCCTCTGCCGTAGCCATAACTGTGGCTTGCTATCAGCCGTAAGCATAAGGAAATCAGCTATTCCACCCAGAAAACTTACGACAATGATCTTAGATAAACTTTTCGGCGACGACGATAACAACGAGAACGGCGACATTACCGAAGGCAAAGGCGTTTCAAAAAACGAGGAGTTTGAGGCCCACAAGAAGGTGCAGCAAACGGAAAGCAACGGCAAGGAATCCAACGACCCGTCGGCCCAGCGCAACACGGGCGCAAACGGCTATACCCAACGCAGCGACCAGAAAGACCAACTCGACAATCTGCACATCGGCGGCGACGAAACCAACCCACAAGGCGGCAACGACCATAAGAATGCCGGCGAGCAGGCCCAAGGTCCTGGTTTTGAGGCCGAAGGAACCTATGAGCTTGATCACAAAGTACGTTCCGGAGACCAAGCCTTTGGTGAAAAGAAGGCCAGCACTTCTGGTGAGCCGTCTCAGGATGGCACTGTCTCTCAATAACTAGCCGCTATAGTATCCCGAAAACCCATGCTCTCAGCGTGGGTTTTTTTGTGTGGAACACATCCGTATTCTTTTCCGTGCTGATACTGACCGGCCTATTTTATCAGCTACGTTGTGCCAGTGATACTCTAGCTGTGTCGAGCTATTCAGCCTAATTCGTTTTATAATAATTAGTGTAGTAGAAAGACATGTGCATAGTGAATGATAGATATTTGATGCTGCCACATAAAAAAATATTTCTTGAAAAAGTGCTTTAACGACGTTAAAAGCCCCTTAATCATGATTGTGTTATTTCTTATGGCTAAATATTTATAAAAACATTGTTTGATATGTGACGATTCGTATATATTTACACTATGAAACTTAGGAAGACAAGTAAATCGGTCTAAGTTTTCAGTCGCCCCTCCTCACTACCTATTGCCGCTATGATGTTACTTATTACTCTCAAGGCCCTTAATCGGCCAATGCTGGCTCTGCTAATCGTCGGCAGTTGCCTTATTTCCAATTTCGCTCACGCAAATGATCCTACAGCTAAGGATAAAAAAGGGAAAGTAATTGCTCCCGCAGTCAATGAAGTCGCTTCGGTTAGCGGTACTGCCGCTACAGTGGTACTTACGGGCCGAATTCGCAACGAAGAAGGCCAGCCTTTAGCTGGTGCCACGGTTTATTTGCAGGGAAGCGCAGTAGCCGTTACCACCGATGAACAAGGCATTTTCTCTTTGGAAGTGCCAGCCGCCGGTAAGAAGACGTTGCGTTATGGCTATGGCGGTTACCAAGACCGCGACGTAGTTGTGAGCAGCAGTGCCCCCTAACCATGAGTCTGCATCCCAGCACCGAGACTATTGAGCAGCGCAAAGACAAATAAGCTATCTGTATTGCCCACAAAAAAGCCCCCAGCCACATAGCTGGGGGGCTTTTTTGTGGGCAGTACCCCTTAAACTTTCACTTTGGACTCAGGACGAGCAGCGAAGCGCTTGCCAAAGAAGAAGTACACTGGTACTCCCACGGCTACTAGCAGCAGCCCCAAGCCGGAGTCGCGGGCCGTGGCGGGCGATACGAGGAGGATAACGCAAAAGGCTGAGGCCAGAATAATGTAGAGCAACGGAATAACTGGATAGCCCAGTGCCTTGTAGGGCCGGGGCGCATCGGGGCGCGTGCGGCGCAGGATGAAGATGCCAATGATGGTGATAACATAAAACAGAATCACCGAAAACATCACGTAGTTAAGCAGTTGCCCGTAAGAGCCCGTCAGGCACAACCCGCAAGCCCATAGGCATTGAGCCCACAGCGCTACACCGGGCACGCCGGCCTTGTTGAGCCGCGCCATTCGGGGGAAAAACAAGCCGTCTTTGGCCATGGCATAATAAGCGCGCGCCCCACTCAAGATGATGCTGTTGTTGGCTCCAAACGTGCTAATCATGATCAGCACGGCCATGACGTAGGCTCCGGCCCGGCCCAGAATGCTTTCGGCAACAGCAGTAGCTACCAAATCGCCTTTCGTGTACATGATGCCGCGCCCCAGAATATCGGTAGCGTCGGGGCTGCCTTGCAAGGGGAGCACTAGCAGATACACCAGATTAATAAGCAGATACAAGCCCGTAACGATGGCCGTGCCAATAGCCATGCTGAGCACAATCGTGCGCTCGGGCCGCACAATTTCGTCGCCGGAAAAGCCGATATTATTCCAAGCGTCGGAGCTGAATAGAGAGCCAGTCATGGCTAAACCAATGGCTCCAACTAGTCCCCAGATGCTCAAAGGCACTGCCTCGCCCGTAGGGGAGAAGCTAGCCGCCTGCCACATATCGCTAAAGTTGACATCGAGGGCTTCCTGATTGATACCCAGCGCCAAGCCAAACATGATCAGTAGGGCCAGCGCTACCAGTTTGGTAGTACCAAATATGTTCGAGATGAGCTTACCACCGCGCACTCCCTGGGCATTTACCCACGTCAGGCCCACCAGCATAATCACGGCCAGCAGCATAACAGTGTTAAACCGGAAGCCCAAAACGGAGAACAAAATATGATCCTCGCTAAACCACGGCATAAGCACGCCCACAAATCGCGCAAAGGCTACTGCCACCGCCGCAATTACTCCAGTCTGGATAACCAGAAACAGCGACCAGCCATATAGAAAGGCCACGAGCTTGTTATATGCCTCGCGCAGATATACATATTGCCCGCCCACCTTCGGAAACATCGAGGCCAGTTCGCCATAGCTTACTGCCCCGGCCAGCGTAATAAAGCCCGTAACCAGCCATACGACCAACAGCCAGCCTGGTGAACCCACTTTCCGCGAGATATCCGCGGAAACAATGAAAATACCAGAACCAATCATGCTGCCAGTCACAATCATGATGGCATCGAAGAGCGTAATGGCGCGTTGAAACTGACCTTGTTTTTCAGGCATGAGAGAGGGTAGAAGTAGATTCAGGGGCGGAAGATAGAAAAGAAAAGTCCTGTCCAGTTCGATAGGATAGAGCTGGGGGGTAAATTATAGCCGAAAAGGTATAAATGAGGATGCTAAACCTTCAGCTTTGTAGCGCAAAAACATCTTAAATCAAAGAAAAGCCGATTCTGAGTTGAATTGTGCCAGAAATCCTACATTACGCCATGCGACTTCTTTATTTGGTGTTTGGTAATAACCTGCAAAATCACTTTCAGGCTCACTTCTCTATCTTATCCTTTTTGCGGCAAAAGAACAGCGGCTTAGCTGGCATTACCGTCGTTACTGATGCCCCTGATTTCTATCAGCATCTGGCCCAGGAAATAACTGTACATACACTCAGCGCGAATACTTTACAGGAATGGCAAGGGAAGCATGAGTTCTTCTGGCGAGCCAAAATTAAGGCCCTGGAGTACGCCGTTCGTCAGTACCCCGAAGCACCGCTGCTCTACCTCGATACCGACACCTTCTTACACGGTTCGCTAGCTCAAATGAGCCAGGAATTAGCGGCTGGCATAGCCTTTATGCACGAAGCAGAGGGCGCCTTAGCCACCTTGCGCAGTAAAACTGAGCGCCGCATGTGGCAGCAGGTGAAAGACCGAAGCTTTGGTGGCGTGACTATGCACGAACAACGCCTTATGTGGAATGCTGGCGTAGTTGGTATTCCGGCTTCCAGGAATCTGGAAGCTATTGAGTTAGCGCTTCGCATTTGTGACGACCTATGCGAGCAACAAGTCACGCCCCGCCTGATTGAGCAGTTTGCTCTGTCAGTGGCTTTAGCCGAAACGTATTCCCTCCAGGCAGCGCGAACATACATTGGGCACTACTGGAGCACCAAAGACGATTGGAACGCGAGTATCAGCGCTTTTTTTCTGGAATCTCACCTTAAAAAACGCACGGTAGCGTCTGAATTGGCGGCGTTGAGCGCCTTTGACTATCAGAAGCTGCCAATCAAAAAGAAGGTGCGTAATACGCAGCGCCGCCTCGAAAACCTTGTGCACAAGCTGTTCCCACCCAAGCAGGTGGATTTCATTGAGTAATGCAGTTCTTCGTCATGTATAGCCCATCTGCGTACAACCTTCCGGGGCGCTTAATCGAATAGTTACCTTTGCCCCCCTTGTCACGCACCCCGGCCACCTAATGTCGCAGAAGCTTCTGGTGTTTTTGGTAGGACTGCTGCTGGTTTCGGCCCTCGGCTCTTACCTGTATTACCGCCGCTCGGTGGCCAGTACTCCTGTGGATCCTTGGGCGCTGGTGCCCGACGATGCCGTGCTGGTTGTTGCCACCCGCGACCATCCTACGCTAGTGCGCCACCTGAAGGAAACGCAAATCTGGGATAACCTGACTGGAGTGCGTTACTTTCAGCAGATTGAGGAAAACTCGGCTCTGATTGATAGCGTGGCCGGTAGCCCAAGTGTAGTGATGAAGTTTTTGGGCACGAAGCTGGTGCTCACCTCCGTGCATGTAACCGGCCCTACTACTTTCGACCTCCTGTTTCAAGTGCCCATTGGCAGCGTGCGCGAATACCGGCAGCTACGCGGACTCGTAGATGGTTTAGGGCAGGATGCGCGCTACCGCGTGACGACACGGGAATACCGGGGCCAGCAGATTACGGATTTGCGACTTCGGGGTACAGGGCATGGAATTACATTTTTGAATTACCGCAACCAACTCGTAATGAGTACCAATGCGGGCCTCGTAGAGACGGTGGTCAGGCGCTTGGAACAACCAGAACTGCCTTCAATTGCTGCCGATTTTAAGAATACTGACTACCTCCAGCATAAGGATGTAGATGCGATGTTGCTACTCAATTACCGGCAGTTTCCGCGGTTTCTAGGCGTATTCTTTCGTCCGGAGCTTCGACCCAGCTTGGAAAGCATCACCGGTTTGAGCCGCAATGGCCTACTGGGGATGAAACTCGTGGGCAACAAGATTTTATTCAACGGCTTCACCAACCCCGAAACTACCCGCGATGCCCTGCACCAGCGCCTGCGTGGCCAGCACGCCCAGCGCCTTCGTATGGCCGATGTGCTCCCGCTGCGCACCGCTTTGCTATTGCACCTCGGCCTGCAGGACATGAGTAAGCTCCCGGTGGCGCGGCTGTCAGCCCCAGTCGATACGCTCGCGGACCGCACCGGCGCGCTGCTTGACAGTCTGACCGCATCGTTCAGCCGGGAGGCGGCTTTGTGTTATCTGGGCTCGTCGTCACCGCGGCAGATTCCGGCTAAGCTCGCGCTGGTTTATTGCCCCGATCCGCTCCGCACGGCTACCTTATTGGGCCAGTTGCGCCGTCTTACTGGTACTAGTCCTTCCTTTGAACGTGTGGGGCCTTTCCGGATATATCAGGGCGGCGTGCCCGAATTGCCCAGCCGCCTGTTGGGGGGCTTTTTTACAGGCTTCGATGATGCCCCTATGCTGGCGCAGGTCGGGGATTATCTGGTGTTTGCAAAGGATGCTGCTACGCTACGTACCTGGCTCGACGATGTTATTGACAAGGCTACCTGGAGCAGCTCGCCCGCTCAGGTGGCTTTTTTGCAAGAAACGCAGCCGCAGGCCCGAGTAAGCTTAATAATGGATACCCGGAACAGCTGGAATGTGTTGCTGCGTGCATTAGTAGAGGAGCGCCGGGCGGGCTTGCTGCGCAATGAGGCCCTGTTTAAGCGCTTTCCTCAGCTAGCATTGCAGTTTGTGCCTCCAGCCAATGAAGCCGATGCTGATGCCCAATACTATACCCAGCTGCTGCTGCGTCATCCGGCAGTAGGCCCGGCTGTTGCAGGTCTGCAAGGCACCACTGCCACGGGCGGCTTACTTACCTTTAAAACGCCTTTATCTAGCTCGCCTACTTTAGTAACCGTACAGGGGGCGAGGCTACCCGCTGTGCTCGTGCAGGACAAAGCCCAGGTGCTCCACTATGTAACTCCCGATAATGTGGTAGCTTGGTCTGACACACTACCAGGGCCACTAGTTGGGCCTATCAGCCGATTACCGGTGGGGGGCAATTTGGGCTATTTGCTGGCTACTCCAACCCAGCTGCACTTGCTCGATCTGCAGGGTCGCTGGGCGCCAAACTTTCCCTTGAACCTGCCCGATACAGTACGCGCCACCTCTCTTACAGCCGGACCAGCCATCGGGAAAACGCCCCCCGGCTTGCTGGTCGGTGGAGGAGGGGGCAATCTGTTTTTATTTGACACAAACGGTCGGGTTTTCCCTAGTTGGCAACCCAAACGGCTAGACTTCAACTTGGCTGCTCCTCCGCACTATCTAGTCGTTGGCGGACGTACAGTGATTGTAGCGCTGCTGGAGAATGGCTACGTATATGCCTATAATCAGCAAGGCAATCTGTATTCAGGATTCCCACTGAGCGTAGGCGCTCGGCTTAATACGGGCGCTTTCGTGGAGGCCGGTACTACCTTGGGCCGCACCCGCCTGACGGTGGTAAACCAGCACGGGGAGAGAATTACCTTTAATCTAAGCGGCGATGTGGTGAGTCGCGGCAGGGTAGCCACCTGGAGCCGTAGCTCAGTTTTTCGCCTTGTAGCTGACCCTGCCCGCCATAGCTATGTGGTAGTAAGGGAGGAGGGAGGACGGGTAAGTATCTTTGATTCATCGGGCCGGCAACTGCTAACTCAAAACTTCTTGACCTCAGGCCGCAAGCCTGTACAGTACTTTGACTTTGGGAGCGGTCGGCGGGTAATTGTAATCACGGAGCCGGCTCCTCAGCGCACTTATATATATGATGCCCAAGGACGTTTGGTAGGTGGTCAGCCTTTTGTAAGCACCGCCCCTGAAGTAGGACTACACTACGAAGCTGTAACGGGCACCTACTACTTATTCCGCACGGTTGAAGCTGAGTTGAGGCGCACTGATTTAAAAATGAATTAGGGCCTTTAGCAGGACTATCCAATAGCTTAGGTACACTAATTGCTTGCATTACCCCGTTGTCTGGCGAAGATAACGGGGTTTATTTTTTATTATAATAATCAAAGATAAATAGCCATAAAAGTCGATTTTACTTGCAAGTTTCTAACTTCGAGTAATGAAAGGAAAGCAGACTTTAAAGTTGTACTATGTATAGAAAACTTTTACTCTTATTTTTTGGCTTCCTTCCTTTCTTAACACTAGCTCAAGGCTCTAATGCCGTGCCGCCGGTACCAGTTATGCCTGGTGTTGAGGTAGCTGATGTAGAGGTACTTCCTGGTGCTGTAGATACAAAAGGCTGGCTGCTGCTCGACCAAGATATCCAAACGGAATTGGAGGGAGCTGTGCATAATCTCTACAACTTTAAATTCGATAAGGCGGAGAAGCAGTTTCGCTCGTTGCGGCGGCGCTATCCTGAGCACCCAATGCCATATTTTCTGCTGGGCCTGAGCACGTGGTGGAAGATTCTGCCTACCAATATGCAGGAGAAAAAGTATGATAAGATGCTTTATGCCTACATGGATACGGCTATCACTTATGGCGAGAAGCTTTACAAGGCTGATAATAAAAACTACGAAGCCTGCTTTTTCCTCTCCGCTGCCTACGGCTTTGATGCTCGCCTGAACGCCGAACGGTCTAACTGGCGCAAAGCTACCGTAAGCAGCAAGCGCGCCCTCGACTACTTAGCTAAGAGCAGAGAAGCGAATGGTTTGAGCGCTGACTTTCTACTGGGGGAGGCACTCATGAATTATTATGCCGTCTGGATTTCGGAGAACTACCCACTGCTACGGCCGGTGTTGCTATTCTTTCCTAAAGGAAACCAAAAGCTAGGATTGCAGCAACTGCGTACCGTAGCCGATAATGGCTTTTATACGGGCATGGAAGCCAAATTCTTCCTAATGAAAATCCTGCTGAATGAGGAAGATAATCCGGCCCAATGCCTGCCGGTAGCGCGTTATTTGGCCACCACTTACCCCGACAACGGCTACTTCCAGCGCATATACGCCCTCACTTGCTTCCGGGAGCAGCAAAACCAAGAATGCGAGCGGGTGTCTCGCGATATTTTGGCAAAGCTCAACCGGGGAATGCCTGGCTACGAGGGTGTAAGCGGTAAGTATGCCACTTATATGCTTGGCTCACTGATGCAACTGCGCTACAAAGACCAAGCAAAGGCAAAAGACTACTATGAGCGTTGTATCGTGTTTGCGGAAGCGGCCGGCGAGACAACGGTTGGATTCTATGTATACGCCAACCAAAGTTTGGCGCAAATGGCTGCGGCCCAGCGTGATATCAAAACGGCTCTTCGCTACTATAGCGTGGTGCGCGACAAGGCCGACCGTAAATCGGAGTCGTATCGGGAGGCTACTGCTTATTACAAAAAGCATAAAAACAACCAGCTTAACTCCGGTAGCTCGCCCGCACCACGTGCCCCAGCTACGTCCCTACAGACCCGGCGCTAATCTCACGCCCGAAAAAAGCCCCCCAGACGCTCGTATGCGGGCTCTGGGGGCTTTTTTGCGTTGTAGTAACTGAGTTACTCATCGGCTAGTAAGCCAGCCTTTGCGATAGAAGTAGATAAGCTGACCAGTTACAATAATAGCCAGGGCACCCAGCAGGACGGGGTAGCCCCAGGGCTCGTAGAGTTCTGGCATATTGAGGTGGTTGATGCGGCCATCGGGCGCTTCACGCTGAAAATTCATCCCGTACAAGCCTACTACAAAGCTCAGCGGAATGAAGATGCTACTGATGATGGTAAGCACCTTCATTACCTCATTCATGCGGTTGCTTTGGTCCGACATAAACAGATCGACGAGGCTGGTAACGGATTCACGGTAGCTCTCGGCCAGGTCAAGGCTTTGGATAGCGTGGTCGTAGCAGTCGCGGAAGAATAGCTTGATATCATCAGGAATCACGTCGTCGGGCTGGCGCAGAATTTCCGCGATTTTCTCGCGCTCCGGGTACACCAAGCGCCGGAAGCGGATGATGTCTTTCTTAACGTGCAAAATCCGGTTGAGCAAGCGCCGGTCGCCCCGCCGCCCAGTCAAGATCCGATGTTCGAGGGTTTCGATATAGTCGCCAATGGCGGCCATGGTCGGGTAGTAGTGATCGAGCACTACATCAGTGAGTGCATAGGCCAGATAAAGCGAAGAGCGAGTTTTAATCTGGCTAAAGCCGGAGCGCAGCCGGTTGCGAACGGCATCCAGACAATCATCGTAGTCATCCTGAAAGCTGAGGATGTAGTTGGGCCCCGTGAAGATGGAAAGCTGGTCGTCGTCAATTTCAAGAAGCGGTGTGAACTCCGTCATGCGCGAAACCATAAACAGCCGTCCATCATCAAGAATATCCACTTTGGCTCGCTGATAGTCGCTGAGCACATCTTCCATCAGGAGCGGGTGAATTGCGAAATCGGTCATCAGACGCTGTAACAGGGCCAAGTCGTTGTAGCCGCGCACGTCAATCCAGTGCTTCAGATGCTGGTTGGCCTGGAAATACTGCATTAGCTCACTATAGCTGCTGTACTCTTTCTCTAGGAAGAAATCATTGGTGTACGAAATCATGAATAAGCGCGGGACCATCGCATCGGAGCGGAGGGTAAGCGTGCCTGGCCGTTGACCCACGGATTGCTCCCTGGCCTGCCGGGTAGCGGCGCGGTCGGCTACGCCATTTGGATGCTCCATTTCCGGGCTGTCGGTCGCCGGGGTTGCAGTAGGTTGCGATGAAGTAGGTTCCATGCAGCAAAAAGAAAAAGGGCGTTTGCGGTATCTAAGGTAAGCAGGGTTAGAATCAGATGGACCTTAGCTTGCGTATGGAACGGCTTGGCTTCGGGGCATCATTCTTTAGTAAGTAAACCGAACCACCCGGTTTTACTTGTAATTTCGCAGTTCGAATTTGACGTTTTTCTTAGTGAACTCCACCACAGGCGTTGCCTCACTGCTTACTTGCTCTACACCTGAGACACCGTACGTGGTGCGGTGTGGGCCGATGAGCGAACCTGTTTTGCCGCTGGCGTTCGAGTCATTTCTGTATATGCAGCCCGCTCATCTAGGCCTACAAAGGTCGGCGGGCCAGCAGTTGGCGTTTTACCTGGAGGACCAAGCCCGTGGCCAGACCGTAGCCCAACTGCACATTGTTATAGACGCTGGCACGCATGGGCTAGCCTACAGCCCATATCAGGCTCCATTCGGGGGAATCCAGTTGGCCTCGGGGGTGCCGAACGCGGCGCTGAAGGCGTTCATGCTGGTAGTGCACGCAACGCTTGAGGATTTAGGAGTGCGGCGGCTACGCATCCGTGCCTATCCCTTCGCCTACGACCCAGTAGGAAGCGCGCTCATGACCCAAGTGTTGAGCCAGTTAGGCTATCAGGTGACACTGGCCGAATTGAATAATCACCTTCCACTGGAGCAGGATTTTGAGGCGCGGCTGCACCCATCGGAGCGGCGACGCTTGGCCAAATGTCGGCGCCACGGCTTTCACTTTGAGCAGGAACCGCTGTTTTTCCTGCCGAAAGCGTACGAGTTTTTACGGCGCTGCCGTGAAGAAAAAGGCCAGCACCTGTCGCTTAGCGAGGAGAGGCTAACCGAGCTGTTTCGGGCGTTTCCCAACAACCATTTCCTGTTCTCGGTGCGCGACCCAATGGGGGAGTGGGCTGCGCTTACGGTCGCTATTCAGGTAAATGAGAGGGTCCTGTATAACTTTTATCCCGCTAGTCCACTGGCTTATAATGCATTTAGCCCGGTGGTGTTGCTCAATGAAGGGCTGCACGCGTTTGGCCGGGCCAGCGGCTTATCACTCCTCGATCTGGGTACTTCCACGCTGCCTACTGGCTTAAATCAGTCGCTTTTGCAGTTCAAGCGGCACCTGGGGGGCGTTTTGAGCTTGAAGTTGACTCTTGAGTGGTCCGCCGCATAGCGGCCGCGTCGAGTCGGCTGGCTTTGAAAAAAATACAGGCTCA
Organism: Hymenobacter radiodurans; assembly: GCF_004355185.1. Classification (NCBI taxonomy): domain Bacteria; kingdom Pseudomonadati; phylum Bacteroidota; class Cytophagia; order Cytophagales; family Hymenobacteraceae; genus Hymenobacter; species Hymenobacter radiodurans. The sequence continues at coordinate 2,791,567 of NZ_CP037922.1, read as the reverse complement.
GCGGGTAATATTGCACTCGGATAACCACCCGCGCTACTGTTATTTCTCATCTAGGCTGCTGCTGGATGGTGGAGCTGTAAAACCCCGATTCGTGCGTTTCAGAAAGCCCCTCGGCACTGTCCAAAAAGCCCCCAGATTGAAGCCAAGATGGTTGGGCGGTTTTTGCGCGGCTCATTGGGTTCCACACTAGGCATTGGAGCGCGGACGGGTGGGGCTCTGCTTCTGAACAAAATGCTGGCGCTGTACGGTGGTCCCGGTGGGCTTACCCTGTTGGCGCACTTTCAGAATTTACTGGCGCTGTTCACCACCTTGCCTAACGATGGGGTGCATGTGGGGGTGGTAAAGTACCTGGCGCCATTGCGCGTTGGCTCCGGCCGCTACCGAGCTTGGTTTGGGGCAGGTATCATCCTGAATATAGTAGGCCTGCTGCTGGGTGGCTTAGCATTGGTGCTGGCGCCGGGACCCTTGGTCGGCGTATTCCGACTCACCGCTGGCTGGTTCTTGTGGTTTGCTTTGGGAATTAGTATGCTCTCGGCGCATGCCCTGCTTGGCTCCGTCTTGCTGGCCGCCGGGCGGCTGAGGGCCTATGTCTGGCTAACGGTGACGCTTACTATGCTAAGCGTGAGTGGAGTAGGATTTGCCTTGACGTTCCGATTGCCTATTGAGCAAGTGCTACTTATTTATCTGCTGGCCCAGGGCCTTACGCTGCTGCCGACGGTGGCCGTATGTTGGCGGGCAGGTCTGTTGCCGCGCATACGTGGCAAGGTGAGCCAGGCCGCCTTACGGGGCTTAGGTCGCTTCCTGCTAATGGCGGGCAGTTTGCTTTTGTTTGGGACGGCCGTGAATTTCGCGCTCCGCGAAGTGCTGATTGCGCGCTTCGGCTTGGCCCAAACTGACCTCTGGCAAGCCGTGGCTAAAGTTTCAGACAACTACACAATGGTATTTACCGGCCTGATGAGCAGCGTGTACTACCCCCGACTGGCCGCCCTCAGCACCCAGCCAACCGCGCAGCGCGCTTATGTGCGAACGGTGCTGCTGCTGTTGGCGCCGGTGCTAGCGGTGGGGCTTGGGATGATCTATCTGCTGCGCGACTGGTTACTGCCGTTGCTTTTCGATGCGCGTTTTGCGGCTGCCAGCTATCTTTTTGCACCCCAGCTCCTGGGCGATTGGGTTAAATTTCTGACCTGGATTTTGCTGTTTCTGCTTACGGCCAAGGCACAGGTAGGGCGCTACGTGGCCGTGCAGGCGGGTTCGGCAATGTTGTATGTGGCTTTATTGCAAGGATTGTTGCCTCATTATGGTCTGCTGGGGGTGCCACTGGCGCATGCGGCACGTTTCGGGGTGCTGCTGCTGATTTGTGTGGTATACTTTCGGTCTTATGTACAGCGCGGCCCCGATGAACGATAAGGAGAAAAAAGCCCCCAGCCGGACTTAGGTGCCTCCGCTCCGCTAGTCACGATTGTAGCGCTATGTCACAACCACGCGCCTTTTCTGCGTGAAGCGCTGGATTCTATTTTAGCCCAAACTTACCCGGCGCTTGAGGTTTTTCTGGTTGATAACGGCAGCACCGATGCCAGTCCCCAGATTTTGGGCGAGTATGCGGCTGCCAATCCAAGCTGGAAGCTCACGCTGCATACCCAAAACCTGGGTTTATGCGCTGGCTTCAATCAGGCTTACCGACAGTCGCGGGGGCTTTTTTAATTGATTTTGCCACCGATGATGTGCTGCTGCCCGAGCGCGTAGCGCAGCAGGTAGCTGCTTTTCAGCGCCTTCCGGCCAGCTATGGCGTAGTATATTCCGATGCCGAGTTGATTGATGAGCAGTCGCGCTTCATGCGCCACCATTTCCGGCGTACTGCGAATGGCCTACAGCCGCGCCCGGCCTCCGGCGACGTATTTGTGGATGTATTGGAGCGCTACTTTATCAGTACCCCTACCATGATGATGCGCCGCGCCACCTTCGACGAGCTGGGGGGCTACGATGAAACCCTCTATTATGAGGATTTCGATTTCTGGGTTCGGGCGGCGCGCAACTGGCATTTTTACTTTCTGGACGAGGTAACTACCCGCAAGCGCAAGCATCCGCAGGCTATGTCGCGCACCGCCTACTTACCCTCCGATCCTCATCTGGATTCCACCATCCAGACTTGCCATAAGGCGCTAGGTTTGTGTAAAAACCCGAGGGAGTTGGCAGCTTTAGCGGTGCGCCTGCGCTGGGAGATGCGGCAAACGGTACGCTGGGGCAATTTCAGGCACTCACTGGCCTTTTATGCGTTATTACGTCAAACAAATAATGCGGGCTTCCTCGATTGGCTATTGGCCCGCTGGAGTCGCCTGCGCGGTTAATTCACGCTTATTGCCACCGGCTACGCAAACTTAATTGCGAATATCGGTCTCTGTTTGGTTCGTTAACAAGTACAACTCCACGCCATTATCCCTAACCTGTAGCTTGCGGTGAGGAAAGCGAGCCAATATCTGCTCCGCTGAAGCAGTGATTACCTGTGGAATTAGCTCGTCGTTGCTGAGAATAGGCCGGTTAATCAGCAGCCAGATCGGCCGGTCCGCTACCTTGCGAAGTGTGTCGTAGGCAGCATAGGAGTGAAAACGTAGGCCCGCTGGTACCTGAAATCCAACCATTATCTCGCACTTATGCAGCGAGAAGTTATCCATCAAGACGACGCCCCCAGCCGGCCCACGTAATTCCTGCTGCATGATACGCTGCTGGGCAAAGTAGCCCGATTTGCTCGGCTGCATCAGAAAGTAAGTAGGACGAATGGCCAAGACTATGCCTAATACAGCCAGCGTGGCAGCAGCAAAAAATGCGGTTCCCGGACCCACTCGCCCAGCTATTTTGCGACCAAACTCCGTTGATATTAGTGCGGCCGTTAATGCAAAAAAGCCCCCAATAGGCCATAAACAATACTGATGCTACTTCGCAGCCATGCAGCTCCGCCAACAACCCCAGGGCTAGCACCCAGCCGCCCCGGCCTGTGCGCGCAAAATATTCTAAGCCAAAGCCCGCCGCCAAGCACAGCGGTGGCAGGAGTGGGGTGAGCATGCGAGGCAGCAGCGAATTAGGATTGTAGTAGCTGAATGACGTGCTTCCCAGCCAGTAAAAGGCCAGCGAACTGCCCGCTAATGCTAACCAAAAGCGAGCGTCGTTGCTCAAGCGGTTGCGCCAGGTTGTGGCTACCAACACAAGCAGCAACACGACTCCAAGCCCGGTACCTAGAAGTAGCTGAAGTGGCATATAAGTTATGCGGGCTACTAGACCGCCGTAGCCAGCGGACGTGTTACCTACTTTTCGCACCTCGTTAATCGATTCAATAACGTCGAAGCGATACAACCAATCATGTGCAGCCGCCTGATATACAGCCAAATAAATGGCCAGTAAGGTAATTCCGGTGCATAGTGCAGCTAGCCAAAACCTGCCGTGGCGGCGATGCCATAAATCGAGCAGCAGGATGCCCAGGTAAAAAGGAAGGTAGTAAACGATGGTTTCCTTGCTCAGGAAGGCCGCAAAGTTCAGCAGGGCAAAACCAAAGCCCCACCAAACGGGGTGCTTCCGCTCGGGGCGGCGGCCGTGCAGGAGCGCTGCCGCGCTGCCCGCCGCAAAAAACATCAGTACATTATCGGGATAGAGGTAGATGCTGAGGTTGAGGGTGAAGTAATGCAGACCCAGTAATAAAATCGCCGCACTGGCAACCACTGGAACCCGCTGTCGATAAAGCAGATAAAAAATTAGGCTGGTGCCGAGCGTGCAGAGCAAGGGCCAGAAGGTAGTTGTAAATATTCCGACGCCCAGCAACTTATAGAATAGGGCTACCGGCCCAAAAACCAGTAGGCGTTGGTGGAGCGGGGTATAATCACGATGGCCGGGTTCGGGGGCTAGGTCGAAGGTGCCAGTGGCTAGCTGGTGGGCATAGCGGGCATAATTGTAGTCATCGTAATCATAAAGGCCCTCATGTGCGAAAAGGAAAAAGGCAATCGTGAAAAGCCCAACGAAGACAAGCGTAGCGTGGGGTAGTAGACGGAGGGTAGGCGCTGACACGGGGGCAAGTTATCCAATGTTGATGCGTTAATAAGGGGCAGTCGGAGGAATGAATTTTGCGCCTGACTACCGCTTTGCCCTACTTTGCGCGACTATTATACCTCGCTACCCTGAATCATCGCCGTATTTGTAGCGCTTACTTAGTCAAAATCAAACTTTTCCACTTCTTTCCACTTCTATGAAAGCTAGCATTAACGCACGTGAGGTAACGTACCAAATTGAGGGCGAAAGTGGCCAGGCCGAAAACAAAGTGCTTCTGGCTGATAGCATCGACCTTACCCGTGGTACCTCTTGGGCTGATGATGGCTATACGGTGGCGGAATTTCTGTCGGCGCCTGAGCAGCGGCAACTACAGGCTGGCCTTGAAGCATTAGTACGCGAAGCTTTGGTAGCGGCAGGCCTGCTGGTCGCGGCGGATTTTCCGGTGGCTGACTACCACAAGGTGATTGGCGATGACCAACAGCGGCATCTAGCAGTCGTAAATTTGACGAAGGAATACATAATTGACCGACTGCCAGTGCCGGCGGCGCTGCTGGAGGCCCGGGTTTCGGAGCTATGCGGCCACCCCGTTCAGGCGTATAACCCTTTTGATCAGATGCGTCTGTTTCATCTGCGTCTGGTAAGGCCCGGCCGCTCCGATAATAATCCGCTCCACCGTGATGTGTGGCTGCCTGACTATGATGATTGCATTAACATCTATGTGCCGGTAACAGGTAGCACTGCCGACTCATCCCTGAGCCTGGTTCCGGGAAGTCATTGGTGGCCCGAAAACCGGGTAGAGCGAACCCAGAATGGGGCTGTATACAATGGCGTTGCCTACACGGTGCCGGCCGTCAAGCAAACAGCTGAACCTTTGGAGCTTATTCGTCCTAATCCAGGTCCAGCGGAAGTATTACTCTTTTCGCCCTACCTACTACACGGTGGCGCAGTAAATCTTAACGCAGATGCCACCCGCTTATCCTTGGAAATGCGATTTTGGCCAGTAGAAACGATTGGTTAACGCTGCGAAATCAAGGGTGTTCTCTAATATAAAAGCCAGATTGGGCGCTGCCGCATCTAAGCAACTCTTCTTATTTTAATCTTATAGTTAAGCTGAAATAGAAGCATGCGCTACACGGCATAAATTCCTTCAAATACTTGTATTTTTTATTTGTAATTGCCTATTATTCAGTTGTAAGTCATGTCACAAATGGCCCCTATTTTTCCTTGTTAGGCAACTGCTTTATCGGGAGATTTGGATATTAATTAAATGCTAGTGACGCGCTTATGAAAACATCTCTCTACTACCGTCGCCAAACTTATATGGTTACCTTATTGCTGGCTGTGAGTTGCTTGCTGATGCTAATCACCAATTAGTTGATAGTGAATCTGTTTGAATGCAGATCCTTCTAGGCGTACTATTCATTCTTATTCACTTCTGCGCAGCGTAGTTACTGGCAGAGCAGTTGCCATTCGGCCCCAATCAAGCTTATATAAGCTAACCTTGCCCACTTCGGCCACCAGTTGCCGACCCGGATAGCAAGCTAATACATCCGTCTCTGAATAGCGGATAAGCTTTCTCGTCAATTCATCGTTGGTCAGGGTGCTGCGGTTCAGGAGCAACCAAGCCTGTTGGCCGGGCTCTAAGCGAATGGAATCGCGGGCGGCATAGCGCCGGAAATAGATGCCGGGGGGCTTTTTATGATCGTAATAATAATCGTAGTTACTCACCAGGTAGTCGTCCACGAACACTACGCCTCGCGCTGGTGGTTGTAAGTAGCCGTCAATCAGCTGATTCTGCTCAAAATGCGATGATACACTTGGTTTGGTCATAAAGTAGGCAGGCCTAACTGCCGTAGTACCGGCCACTACCAATAGGAGAAGCGCCGCAAAGGCGTAAGTGCCCGGCCGCCGCCAGCCGGCGCGGGTGGAAGGACCTGCCAGGATGGCCATCAATCCGAAGTACAAACTTAGCCCGCCGTAAATCAGTGAAACGGAGCTTCGCGCCCAGGCTGTACAAGCCAGCAAAGCCAGTGCTAGCCAACCTGCCCCACGACCAGATCGGCTAAAGTCGCGGAGCCCGAAGCCTGCTGCCAAGCACAGCGGTGGCAGCAGGGGGGTAGTCATGCGCGGCAATAACGTGATTGGGTTGTATTGGGTGAGCGAGGTGCTGCCAAACCAGTAGAAGACCAACGTGGAACCGGCCAGCGCCAGCCAGAACTTGGCGTCTGAGTCGGGCCAGCGCCGTTGATTTAATAAGGCTAACAAGGCAAAAAGAATGACGCCACCCAGCCCTGTGCCGATAAAAAAATCGAGGGGTGCCATAGTAAGCCGATAGAACAACGCTCCCCGCTTACCTAGAATGTAATTGCCTTCTTTCAAGAACTCATTGGTGCGCTCAATTAAGTGGATACGGTACAGTGCATCATCGGTGTACACCTGATACAAGGCCAGATAACCCAATAGCAGCACCGTGCCTACTCCGAAAGTAGTTAGCCAAAATCGGCGGTTGCGCCGCCGCCATCCATCGAGCAGAAGTACCCTAAGTAAAAAGGTAGGTAGTAGATAATCGTCTCTTTGCTGAGCAGGGCGGCGAAGTTGAGCAGAGCAAAAAAAGCCCCCACAAGGCTCCTGCAAGCTGCCCATCACGTCGCCCGATAAGTAGTGATGCTGCACAGCATATACACCAGAACATCAGAATATTATCGGGGTATAGATAATTGGTTAGGTTAAGAGTGAAATAATGGAGCCCCAACAGTAGGATAGCCCCTGCCGCCACTACTGGCTCGCGCTTTCCATACAAAAGCCAAAGCACTACGGCGCACCCCAGCGTGGCCAAGAGCGGCCACAAAGTGGTGGTAATAATGTTGACGCCGAAAGCTTTATACAAGAGGGCAACAGGCCCGAAAATAAGTGGCCTTTCGCGCAACGGGTCAACAAGTAAACCCTGAGGATCGGGAGCCAGGCGGAAGGTGCCGGTGGCTACTTGCTGCGCGTAGCGAGAATAGTAATAATCGTCGAGGGCATATAAGCCCTCATGCGTCAGGAAGAAGTACGCAACGGTAAACAGCCCCACAAACAGCAGGGCGAGGAAAGCCAAACGAACGAACGAACGAGTATTCACGGCTACAAGGTAGGCAGCACTGCGCATGCCCTGCTAACTTAACTCGCACCGCTCCCTACCTTGCAGGCATGAACACCGCTACCCTGGGGGCTATTTTCGGGTAATGCTGCTGCCACTGCTCTTGCTGCTGCTGTCTATCGGCGGGCTGGGGGCCTACTATGAAACTAACGACGACCTCATCATCACGCAATTGCTGCGGGGTATTACGGCTGCCGCGCCCGTCACAGATCTGTACCTGTATTTCCACGGCTTTGCCTCCGGGTTGGCTGCCTTATACGCCCAATTTCCAGCGGTACCTTGGTATGGGCTGTCGCTGTATGCTCTGCTCTACGTGGCGCTGGTTTTGCTTTTCGCCGTGCTCAACCGCTTGTTGGTCGGCTGGCTGACCGGGGGCAAATTACCTTAGCGCTGACCCTGTTCTTTGGCTTAGTCTTCATTGAGAATAGCCTGTGGTTCAACTATATGCGGGTACCATTGCTGCTGGCCGGCGCTGGGGGCTTTTTGCCGCCCAACGCACCGACCGAGGCTGGGCTATAGTAGTTGGCTTGGTAGCGTTTGGAGCGGCATGGCTAATTCGGCCCAGCGCAGCCGTGCTCGGACTCTTGGTGGCGGTGCCGGGTGGACTGTGGCTGGGCCAGCGCCGCGGGACCTACCTATTGGCCTCGGCGTTGCTGCTGGCAGGGGTGGGGGGCTTTTTTCTCACCGTTACCCGTTCACCTGAGGCCACCCGCTTTCGCGTGCTCGATGTGCTTAAGTCTAACCTCAATGACTTTCAATTATACCAGCCACAGCCAAAAACTACCTTCGATACGCTTGGTGTGCAGGCCGTCAGTCACTGGATTCTAAGCGACTCCACGTTAGTCAACGAAGCTTTTTTTCAGCGAACTGCCCCCCCAATGCTGACTTTTTCCTGCGTGAATCGGCTCCTGTGAAGCTGGCTACTTTGGGGCGCTTGGTGGTGCGTGACTACTTTCCGCTGCTCCTACTGAACGCGCTCATCTTCGTGAGCCTAATGCGGAGTTCGCCCACTCGTGGCCGACTTATCTTCTGGCTAACTCAGGTTGCCTTTAGCTTGCTGATTCTAGGTATAGGAGTAGGGCTAAAGCTGCCCCCACGCCTTGGACTGCCGCTGTTCACTCTTTTCACCCTTGGCAATGTCATTTACTGGCTGCGACTACCACCGCCAGCGCGCGTACCGTTCCCACGCTTAGTGGTAAGCCTATTAATTTTGACAACAGGTATTTACGGCTATAAAACGCTGCATAGAAAACAACTGCTGGCAGCTGAGCGCTCCCGCCATGAATCTTATCTGACCGCGCTAAACCGTGCCACGGTTGGGGGGCAAATATTGGTGACAGCGAATCTGGAAGTAGCATATAAGTCGTTGTCGCCCTTCAATGTATATGCCCTGCCGCAGCCGCAGATGCCGCTTACGGGTTGGGCCACGCTTCACCCTTCCCTGCCCACGCTTCGGCAGCAGCTTACTGGCACCCGCGACTTCAGCACCAGCTTATATCGTTTGGCCGAACGGCCCGGCGTGCGATGGGTTTTAGCCCCCGAGATAGTGCCGTTTCTGCAACGCTACGCCCAATATCACCGTTCAGCTGATAAGGCTGGTATTTCCTTTACTCTGCTTAATAGGATAACACCGGACTCCACCCTGTCACAGCTTTATGAAGTGCGGCTAGAAATTATAGAAAAGCCGTAAAAGCCAAAATTTTGTAATAGCCCTAAAATGGCTATATAACGTATTTGGGAAATGGGAATGCCTACATTTGGCCTTCCGTTCCCTTCTACTAATCTCCCCTACGTCATGCTCGCAACCGTAACCTCCCGCGGGGAGGTGCTTCAGCATCTGGAATCCTTTTTACGGGAAAACATGGGCTCCTTCCTCAAGAAAGTGGAGGACAGCTGGCAGCCCTCCGATTTCTTGCCCGACTCCCGCCTTGATACGTTTTTTGACGAAGTAAAGCTCATGCGTGAGCGCGCCAAAGAACTCAGCTACGACCTGCTAGCGGTACTCATTGGCGATACGATTACGGAAGAAGCACTCCCGAATTACGAAGCTTGGTTTCACCAGCTCGATGACCTCAACCGCGACCCCAATAACGGCTGGGCGCAGTGGATTCGGGGCTGGACAGCAGAAGAGAACCGGCATGGCGACTTGCTCAACCGTTACCTCTACCTCTCGGGCCGCGTGAATATGCGCGAGTTTGAGGTGAGCACGCAGTATCTGATTGCTGATGGCTTCGACCTCGGCACTGCTCACGACCCCTATCGCGCGTTCATTTATACAAGCTATCAGGAAGCTGCTACCAACCTCTCGCACCGTCGTGTAGGTACGCTGGCCCGCAAGGCCGGTGATGATCAGCTTTCTAAGCTCTGTGGTATGATTGCTGGCGACGAGTCGCGTCACGCCCGTGTCTATCAGACGTTTGTAGATAAGATCTTCGAAGTCGATCCATCCGAAATGATGCTGGCCTTCGAGGATATGATGCGCAAAAAGATTGTGATGCCGGCCCACTACATGCGCGAGATGGGCGTAGATATGGGCAAAACCTTTGGTCACTTCACCGACGCCGCTCAGCGCCTCGGCGTATACACCAGCCAAGACTACACTGATATTCTGGAAGGCCTCATCAATACCTGGAAAATTGACCAAATTACTGGCCTCAATGGTCAGGCTGAAAAGGCTCGTGAGTACATTATGGCGCTACCTAACCGCCTGCGCCGCGTAGCCGACCGTATGCCTGTACCGAAGCTCGAATACAAGTTTAAGTGGATTGAGTAAATAGCTTCGACCCTATAAAAAAGCCCCCAGAAACGTTTCTGGGGGCTTTTTTGTGAAGTTATGTTCCTTAATCAAACAGCCCCGGCGCGGCTACCAGCGCATTTGGGTGTACGCGTGCTGCTTCCCAACCAACTAGTGCTACTTTCCGCGTCGCGCCCCAGCGGTATTGACCCAACTCGCCGGTCTGGCGAATGACGCGGTGACAGGGAATGAGGTAACTGATTGGATTGTCGCCCACGGCCGTACCCACGGCCCGTACGGCTCGCTCGTGGCCTGCAACGCGGGCTAGCTGAGAATAAGTAGTAAGCTGGCCTTCTGGGATTTGCAATAGCGCAGCCCACACTTTGAGTTGAAAGGGCGTGCCTTTCAGGTGCATTGTAAAGCGGTCGGTGGGGGAGAGACTACCGTTAAAAAACCGGTCAACTTGCTCGTGTATAGCCGTTTGTTGAGCGGTGAGAGTAGCTTGAGGCCACTCCTGTCGCAACTCAGCTACGGCCGCCTCATCGGTTTCGGGGAATATTAGCTTGCAGATACCTTTGGAAGTCGTAGCTACCAAATAACGCCCGAAAGGACTGTCGCCGAAGCTGTAGTCAATAGCTAATTCGGCGCCGCCTTGGCGGTATTCGCCGGGCGTCATGGCTTCCAGATTCACAAATAAGTCGTGGAGCCGACCGGGCCCTGACAGGCCAGTCTCGTAGGCGGTGTCGGCTACGGACAGTTGTTGTCGCAATAAGGTTTTGGCGTGGTCGAGGCTGAGGTATTGCAGAAACTTCTTCGGCGATACGCCAGCCCATTTCTGAAACTTACGCTGAAAATGAAACGGGCTCCAGTGCGCCTGTCGGGCCATTTCATCTAGGTCGGGCTGGGCCTTAAAGTGGGTGCGGGCGTAAGCAATGGCGGCCGCAATACGTTCGTAATCCGTCATCGGGAAATAGCTGAGATAATAGTCAAATGTACTACCGCGCCCACTGCGCTGCCACCCGAAACTTGCGGTCTTTACAACAAAAAGCCCCCGCAGCCATCTGACTCCTGGGGGCTTCTCATGATGCAAAATGTTAAACTCATGGAGTCTGCGCGGGCGCATCGCTGAAACCAGCTACTGTCAGCGCCATGCCCGGTTCCATCGTGTAGGCCACCGTGCGAATGCCCCCGGAAGGCGTGCTGTTTGGGTCGTCGGGGCGATAGACGGGGAAGGAGCGGAGCAGTTGGCTGCCTTCCACCCGAAACTCATCGTGACCCATGTACCCGGCTGCGGCCGGTCCGCTTAGCTCCGGCAACGTCAGGGGCCGATGGCCTTGATTCATGAACTCATAACCCACAAGGCGGCCATAGGAGCCGCTTCCGGCACCAGCTACAAATACGAACAGTTCCGGATATTTATCGTCGTTGAGGTTGGTGGCAATGGCGTCGCGCACTTGGCCCTCAATCGGAACGGACGTCTTAAACAGCTCTCGATTGTCCTTGGCGGCGGTTAAGGAAAGCGTGCGGCTGGTGCCAGTGCCGGTTGTTTGCACACTGAAACGGTAATCGTCGCGGGCTACTTCTTTCTGAAAGCTAATGGGAACCGTAGCCTCCGCGCTGGGTGCTCCCGGGTTGGCACCCTCAGTAGCCGTGCGCTGACTGTCACAGCTGCTGCCCAGAAGTAGAATGCCCAGTAGAAAGCCCCCCAGAAGGACATGGAAAGAGTATTGCTTCATAACATAATCCGTTACTGACTTCGGCCGTCAGCCTACCGCGGCCAACGCTTAGTGCAAACGGTCTGGGGCAGTACAGGTTACGCGGGGGCTTTTTGGAGGGATTAGGGCTGTACTTGTACGCCTTTCCAAAACGCCACGCGGCCTGCAATCTGCTTGGCAGCATCTTTCGGTTCGGGGTAATACCAGGCGGCATCTTTGTTTAGCTCTCCATTCACGCGCACCGAGTAATAGCTGGCCCGGCCTTTCCAAGGGCAGGTGGTGTGGGCAATACTGTCCTCAAAAAACTCGCGATTGATCGAGTCGGCGGGGAAATAGTGGTTATTCTCAACAACAACCGTATCGTTGCTTTCGGCCAGAACGGTGTTATTCCAGATAGCTTTCATAGGGGGAGAGGTTGGGGAGGGATGAATCAGAAGATATTTGTACGCGCCTCACACGCTGTTAGTGACGCCTTTACAATACAAACAAGCGCTGGCATTGTTCAACGCGCAAATGCGGGTGCAAGGTGTCTGGGCAAAGCCGTAACTTGCTTATGGCACTTCGGATGAACATTGCCGCCCGTGCCGTTGTTCTTAAGCCTCAATCTCCCTTCCTATGGCTGCTGGTTTTCGCTTCCGGGACTTCGTGCCCGATGAATCGCCTGAAAAAGGCTTCGATTCTTTATTCAAAATATTTATGCAACTGGTCACTATCACGTCCGGCGACGTGGCAGAGGCTCTTTCCTGGCTTTCCCAGCTTGATAAGCAATACGGCCTGACCGAGGGCGAGTACGGCATCGGTAACTTTATCGACGACTTGAAAACCAAAGGCTACATCGACGAAAACGAGCAGGAACGGGGTGCTTTCAAGATCACGCCCAAAACGGAGCAGGGTATTCGGAAGTCGGCGCTGGAAGAGATTTTCGGCAAGCTTAAGAAAAGCAACACCGGTAACCACCGCACGCCCCACACCGGCCAAGGCGACGAGCAAAGCACCGATATGCGGGAATTCCGCTTCGGCGACTCGCTCGACCAGATTTCGATGACCGAAAGTATCCGCAATGCTCAGCTTAACCACGGCCTCACCGATGAGTTTATGCTGGCCGAAGGCGACCTGGAGGTGCGCGAAAACGAGCATAAGTCGCAAACCAGCACGGTGCTGATGATCGACATATCGCACTCCATGATTCTGTACGGCGAGGACCGCATCACGCCCGCCAAGAAAGTAGCAATGGCCTTGGCCGAGCTAGTAAAGCAAAAGTACCCCAAAGATTTCCTCGACGTCATCGTGTTCGGCAACGACGCCTGGGAAATCAAGGTGAAAGATTTGCCCTACCTCGAAGTCGGTCCGTACCATACCAATACGGTGGCTGGGTTGGAACTGGCGATGGATTTGCTGCGCAAGCGCAAAACCGCTAACAAGCAGATTTTCATGATTACCGACGGGAAGCCGACCTGCTTGAAAGAAGGCAACGGCTACTACAAAAACAGCTTCGGCCTCGACCGTAAAGTGGTCAACAAAACGCTGAATCTGGCCGCTGCGGCCCGTCGCCTCAAAATCCCGATTACCACGTTCATGATTGCCTCAGATCCATATTTGCAGCAGTTTGTGAATGAATTTACGGAGGTGAACCAAGGCAAAGCTTATTTCAGTGGACTGAAAGGTTTGGGCCACCTGATTTTTGAAGACTACAAAAAGAACCGGCGTAAAACGCTGTAAGACAGCTGCAGAGTTAGAAGCTTAGCCTATTTAGAGGCAGTATTTAAGAAAGCCGCTGGGGTCAACACCTCGGCGGCTTTCTTATATCCATAGGGCTAAGGGTGGCTGGTGACAAGTTGTTGGTTGCGAAAAAGGTCGCTGCGAAAGCAAACGCAAGCATAATTTCTCTCTGCTTTCTTTTTGAATTGCGTAGTAAGGTTAGCAGGTGCTGAAACATAGCTAATTAAGCAATGAAGGCGCCCGCTTGAGGCAGGGCTGAAGTAATCTAAAATCGTACTGGACAGAAGAGAAAGCACCTGTTTTCCCTTGCTCGAATACATGCACTATGAAGGGATCCTCCGATATAAGCGAGCCTTTAAACACCGCCAAGCAAGCTGATCCGGCCAACGCAGGCGCTATTAGCCGCAACCAGCTCACGCCCGAAGCCGCTATTTCACCTCAAGGCCACGACGTACCCGGCCACGACCACGCGCTCCCAACCGCTACCTCCGCTGATGATTGCTGCAGCGTAGATCAGCCTGCTAAAAAGCCCCCCACAAATACCCGCGACCACGGCGACCATACCCACGATGCTGCTGGCGCCAATCCTTACCTGTGGCCCGGCGTTAGTCTGGTACTGTTGCTAAGCGGCCTGGCCCTTGATTACGCCGCCGTGGCCTTTTTTTCTGGTCCAGTACGGCTGGGTTGGTATGGTTTGGCCTTCGTGTTGGTAGGCTGGAAGGTGATTCGCTCGGCTCTGGGCAGTATTCCTTCCGGCAATATTTTCAATGAGTTTCTACTGATGAGCTTGGCTACGCTGGGAGCGTTCGCCATTGGGGAGTACCCGGAAGGTGTAGCTGTGATGCTATTTTACACCGTAGGCGAGTTGTTTCAGGACGCCGCCGTGAACCGTGCTAAGCGTAGCATTCGGGCCTTACTTGAAATTCAGGCCACAGAAGTGACGCTGGTGCGTGGGGGGCAAAATCTGGTGCTGGACCCTAAGCAGGTGCAGTTAGGCGACGTAATCGAGGTGAAGCCGGGCGAGAAGGTAGCCCTTGACGGCACCCTGCAAACGGCGGCAGCCAGCTTCAATACGGCAGCCCTCACGGGCGAATCGGCCCCCCAAACCAAGCAGGCCGGCGACACGGTACTGGCCGGCATGATCAACCTGGAGCGCTTAGTGCAGATAGCCGTGACGGCCACTTACCAAGATACCAAACTGGCCAAAATTCTGGCCATGGTGCAGGATGCGGTTGGACGCAAAGCCAAAACCCAGCTTTTTATCACCCGCTTTGCCCAAGTGTACACGCCCATTGTGGTGGCGCTGGCCACGCTGGTTATTGTGCTGCCTTATTTTATTGTAGACGACTACGTGTTTCGCACCTGGCTGTACCGCGCGCTCATCTTTCTCGTGATTTCGTGTCCGTGTGCGCTGGTGGTGAGTATTCCACTAGGGTATTTCGGTGGCATAGGGGCAGCTTCGAAGGCGGGGATTCTCTTCAAGGGCTCTAACTTCTTGGACGTCATGCGCGAGATTGATACCGTGGTGATGGACAAAACGGGCACACTCACGCAGGGCGTATTTGCCGTGCAGCAGGTGCAGCCCGCCCCAGGTACCGACGCGACTGAGCTGCTCCGTCTGGTAGGCGCTCTGGAAGCCAAGTCTACTCACCCGATTGCCAAGGCTGTAGTAGCGCACGTAGGCTCAGCCGCAGTGAATACCGTGGTAGATCAGGTAGAAGAAATTGCTGGTCATGGATTGCGCGGCAGAGTAAGTGGCCACGAGGTGCTGGCCGGTAATGCCAAGTTGCTCACTCGCTTCAACGTGCCATATCCAGCCGCAGTGGAACAGGTGGTAGACAGCATTGTGGTAGTCGCTATTGATGGCCAATACGCTGGTTACCTGACCGTAGCTGATGCGCCCAAACCCGACGCGGCCCAGGCCGTGCAAGAACTGAAAGCCGATGGCATCACCAAGCTCGTGATGCTTTCGGGCGACAAAGACAGCATCACTCAGCGCGTAGCCAAAGAGCTAGGTATTGAGGAGGCCCACGGTGGTCTGTTGCCCGAAGATAAAGCCCGCTACGTGCAGCAATATCTCACCGAGGGTCGCAAGCTGGCTTTTGTGGGTGATGGGGTAAACGACGCGCCCGTGGTGGCGTTGGCCGATGTAGGCATTGCCATGGGCGGCCTGGGCTCCGATGCTACCATCGAAACCGCCGACGTGGTAATTCAAACCGACCACCCCAGTAAGATTGCTACTGCCCGCCGCATTGCTCGGGCCACGCACTCGGTGGTGTGGCAGAATATCTGGCTGGCGTTTGGAGTGAAAGCCGTGGTGCTGGCTCTCGGGGCTGGTGGCCTAGCTACCATGTGGGAGGCCGTCTTTGCCGATGTAGGCGTGGCCTTGCTGGCTATTCTGAATGCGGTGCGTATTCAGCGGATGAACTTCACCAAGCCATAAATTTGCCCCCCGTCGCTTTGGTAAAAGGTCTAATGGCTTGTCAGATTACTCAGTTTGAGTTCTCATGAGAGTAGGTCTTTCTATCTGTAAACACTGCCACTCGCTCTAGCGCCTAGTGTGGGTGTTGCAGAATTAAATCCACGCTGTAAATGAGTGCTGCTACGCGGACAAAGGTGGTTTATAAAGACGAAAAAAGCCCCCCAGGCTAGTTGAGCTACTTCAAGAATCAAAGCGTAAGGGCTGTCCCAGATGGTGCCTTGTAATAAAAAGTGGTCTTGTAGAGCGAGTATCTGCAAGCTTAACCGATTCTGTCCGAACCAACCGGCCCCCTTGCTAGTTATATTCATCAGCAACTAGCCCCTAAGTTGAACTTCCCTTTGTTCTGCTTTTGCATCTGGGCTGGTAACTCTCTCCCTCTATGATCCAAACCGACATCCGCACCCTTGGTGCCCTGAAAAAATCCGGCTATACGCCCCGCTCCGTGAAGCAGGAGCTACGCGATAATTTGATTGCTAAACTTCAAAGCAAAGAAGATGTGTTTCCTGGTATCTACGGCTACGAAGAAACCGTGATTCCAGACTTGCAGCGCGCTATTTTGAGCATGCACCATATCAATCTGCTCGGATTGCGTGGTCAAGCCAAAACCCGCATTGCCCGCCTGATGGTGGATTTGCTCGATGAGTACATCCCGGTAGTGGAAGGCTCGGAGCTGAATGACGACCCGTTGCAGCCCTTGTCGATTTTTGCCAAAAACCTGATTGCTGAGAAAGGCGATGATACGCCCGTTTCGTGGCTGCACCGCTCGGAGCGCTACACTGAGAAGCTGGCCACTCCCGACGTATCCGTAGCCGACCTGATCGGCGATGCCGACCCGATTAAAGCGGCCACGCTAAAGTTACCGTACTCCGACGAGCGCGTGATACACTTTGGCTTGATTCCACGTTCGCACCGGGGCATTTTCGTGATCAACGAATTGCCTGACTTGCAGGCTCGTATTCAGGTCTCGCTGTTTAATATTCTACAGGAAGGCGACATTCAGATTCGCGGCTTCAAAGTGCGCCTGCCGCTGGATATTCAGTTTGTGTTTACCGCCAACCCCGAGGACTATACCAACCGTGGCTCCATCGTGACGCCGCTTAAGGACCGTATCGACTCCCAGATCATTACGCACTACCCGAAGTCGATTGAAATTGGGAAGCGCATTACGCGTCAGGAAGCCCGCATTAAGCCCGCCCAGGAAGGCATGGTGACTACCAACGAGCTAGTGCGCGACTTGGTAGAGCAAGTAGCAGTTGAGGCCCGTGGCTCCGAGTTTGTGGATGCTAAAAGTGGTGTGTCAGCCCGCTTAACCATTGCGGCCTACGAAAGCCTGATTAGTGCGGCTGAGCGTCGGGCGCTCATTAATGGTGAGAAGAAAACCTACGTGCGCATCGCCGACTTTATGGCCGCCGTGCCGGCCCTCACGGGTAAAGTGGAGCTAGTGTACGAAGGCGAGCAGGAGGGAGCTGGCTTGGTGGCCGAGAAGCTCATGGGCAAAGCCATCCGCACCTACTTCCTCAACTACTTCCCCGACCCAGATAAGCAGAAGAAAAAGAAGACCATTCCGAACCCCTATAAAACCGTTCAGGACTGGTTTGGGGCCGGCAACACCGTCGATGTACTCAACGATTCAGGCGATAAGGAGTATCGTAAGTCGCTGGACGAGGTGCCCGGCCTGCGCGATATTGTGACCTTCCTGCACCCTAATGAGGATAAAGACACAACTTACTTCCTGATGGAATTCTGCCTGCACGGCCTAGCTGAGCATAGCCTGATTTCGCGCAACCGCGTTACGGCTGGTACGCAGTTTAAAGACCTGCTTAGCTCTATGTTTACCATGCCCAGCTTCGGCGGAGACGAAGATGAGGACGAGGAAGAAGAGAAGCCGCGCCGTCGTCGATAGTACGCATTGCTAACCAAAAAAGCCCCCCAGATTATGTCTGGGGGCTTTTTTATGCGTGGAAGCTATGTTAATTATATATTCCGGGCTTTGGCTTCGTTTTTAGCGGCCTTCAAGCGCAACTGACGCGCCTTTAGCTCCTGCTTTTCGCTTTTCGCCCGCAAGTCAGCTTCTTCCGAAATTCGTTTTTGTTCTGCTACCCGTTGCTCCAGCTCCTGCACCTGCGGGTCGGATGAATTGCCGCCTCCAATAAGAGCGCAACTCATCGTCAAGGGCAGGGAAAGAAGCAGGATTCCTCGCTGTATGTTGGTCCTGAACATCATAGTATCTATATCTTATGTACTTCTGTGCTTACGGGTCAGCATTATAAATTGTTCATCTTGCGCCTGTTACGGCGCATTGAAAATGGGGACTAGCAGTAAGTAGGCCGGCCTGGGCGGCTACAAAAAAGGCAGCCTATGAAGATCATAGACTGCCTTTACGCTGCGGGTTTTGATACTCCTTTATGGCTTAACCTCAAACGCCAGGAACTGCGAAATCTGGCCGTTGCTGAAGTTGTCGTCGGCTACCAGAATTAGGGAACGGTTGCCATTGGGCAGTTTCGGACCGAATGTCATGCCTTCCAGGTTGTCGATCCGGCGAATGCCAGTGGTAGCTACGTCGAGCAACAGGCGCTTGCGCACGGGCTTGTAGTTGGCACCTTGCAGCGAATTGAGGCCCGAGATATTTGTAGCCCCAGCCAGCTCAACCTCGTAGATCTTCACCGAATAATCGGGCGTGGCACCCACGGCAAACGATCTTTCCATCACCAGCAATTTCTTGTCGGAGAGCGTAAGTACTTCCACAATACCATTGAGGCGGAATTGGTTAGAAGGATTTGGCGCCTGATGCACCTCGTCGAGTAGGTACGCATACTGGGCAATGGGCTGACGGGAAGCTTTATCGTACTGCAAGATGCGGGTGGGTGAGTTTGCTACGCCTACATCGGCGCGGGGGCCATCTTCGTACAGCGGTTCTTCCTGGGCAGCAAACAGGTAACGGCCATCGGCCGTGAGGTCAAAACCCTCAAAGCCGCCATTGGAACGGGTGCCATTCTCGGTGGCCTGAATGCGGAACAACGATGGAATGCTGAAATCAGCCACGTAGGAGCCATCGAGGTTAGCCTCGCGTAGGAACGGCTGGTTTAGCACGGGTGGCGTGAAAGTCAAATTCCGAATGCCCTCACTCGACCAGATAACGCGCATCGTGGTAGGGTCATAGCGGATGCCTTCTGGGTCAATGGCGTTATTACGGTCGGCGGCGAGGCTGGTAAAATTACCGCCGTCAGGCCGCTTCAGCGTAGTCACGCTCGTGAAGGTGACGCCCAGGAATTGATTCTGGTTGAAATTGAGGTTGGCGGTGTAATACCGAACCGGCTGCAGAGTAGCGGCATCGTCGCACATAATGTAATAGGAACCATTATCTGCACGGTAGTCAATGCTGGAAAAGCCCCCCAGCGTGGTGCCATTGTACGTTTGACCAAACGGCACGATATGCTCGCCAATAAAGCGGAGCGACGTAACCTGAATAGGCTTGTTAATGACAAACGGGTTGTTGTCGTCGTTGCAGGCTGCCAGTAAGGCAAGCGAGCAACAGGCTGCTAGTCGAGTAAGGTGTTTCATAGAGGGGTTTGGTTTAGAGGGTGAGAAGTAAAGAACGGTAATCCTCGGCTTAGGACTGTTATGGAAACTTTACATTTTTTCTTGGTTTGCTTCAGTTGCGTAGAAAGGGAGAGGTAGCCAACCGCTTCAACCCGTTAGCGCCTAATTACTTGCAGCACACCCAACGCGTTAAAAACAGAAAAGCGAGCCTGTAACAGTACAGGCCCGCTTTCACCTTCCGGATTCTTAGCTCATATACGAGACGCCGGAAACTGATGACACCCGCCTTGCCTAACTCCCTGTAGCGCCTCATCAAACGAAGCGGAAAGCGCGCTGCCCGACTTCTTCTGACAAAAAGGGCAAGCGTGCATGTCGCCGTCGGTGTCCACGTATAGAAAGCGGTCGGCGCCACCGCTACAGCCCATGCGCCGCTGGTGGTAGCCGTAGTAGTGCACTATGGGGTAATCGTGGTAGTCGCCGCTGTAGTTGAGTTTCAGGTAAAACTCGTCTAAGAGTGCCGTTTGGGCCGGGCTCAGGTCAACTTCCTGTTGAGCATAATGCCCCACGGCCCGCGGCTCCAGCACATGAATAAACGTGACTCCCAGTTGCTTAGCCATTGCGGCGTACGCCATTAGGTTGGCGGCAGTAGTAAACGACTGTGTGGCGCACAAAGTAAGGGCGACGACCAAGCCAGCTTCTTTTGCGTTAATCACGGCCTGAATGGCGAGCTCATATGCCTCCGCCGAACCGCGAAATGTGTTGTGCCGCGCGGGCTCATGATGATCGAGGCTGATGGAAACGCCCGTCAGGCCGGCCCCACGGAGTCGCTGGGCATTGGCGGGCGTAAAGTTGAAGCCGGAAGTGAATACCCAGAAGTCGGTACCGGAACTGGCCGTGCGCAGCACCTCCAGCATATCGTGGATACGGACCATAGGCTCGCCGCCGCTGAAAAATAGCTGGGTGACGCCCCGATTCTGGAAGTTTGCCACCATCGAGCGCAAATCAGCCAAGGAAAGCTTCTCCCGCTGATTCAGGGAATCCCACTCAAAGCAATGCTCACAGGCCAGGGGACATTTTTTGGTGATAGCCATAAACACCATCTGCAACGTGTCTTGCTTAGCGCGGAAGGGCACTAAGCGGTCGATGGTGGTTGCTATATAGCTGTTGAACGCGGCCGATGGCCAGCCCGGCTTTTGAAACTCCTGGTAATAGCGCCCCGCCACGCACGCTATTTTTCGTACCTGAAGCCCCCATAGTAGGTGGTCCGCAGCATCTGCACCTGCTTGGCCGCTAAAATGATTCGGGCTGGCGTGCGCATAAATTGAAATACGAGCTTATTTCCCGCCAGATCAATCACGCCATTCAGCATAGCCCGCTTGAGCGGCGACGCAATTACCGTGGGGGGCAAAGTTGGCAAGGCTACTGAAATCGGCTCTGTGGCTAACGAAGCAGGAGCAGCAACCAAATAGTTGAGTTCAGGAATGAGGGTTGATTCCATCGTGCTAAGGATTAACTAAGGCCAGATTCATTTCCTGTTGCGACTCCTGATACTTTTCCTTCGAGAACTCGATAAAGCGGCCCGGCCGGCGAAATGCATACAGTTGGGGCAGATTGGGCACTCCCTCATACTGACGAATGTGCTCATAATAGCCGCGAGTGCGCAAAAAAGCGGTGGTGCGTTGGCCGGCCGCTGGCGGCGTGGCATGGTAGGTGAGCGTGACCTCCGTACCGGGCTGAAGCTGGCTCAGATAGTCGTTATCCACTTTTGAAAGAACCTGACGCTGGTCGCGGCCGATTTCGTCGCGGGCCGTTTGCGGGGGGCTTTTTTCCAGGCGCACATGCTGATTTGGCGTGAAATCGACGGCGGCATAGTCTAGCTCCCAGAACATAAAGCCCGTTTCTATTTTCACTTGCAGCGGCTGCGAAGCCAACCCAGCGGGCAAAGCGAAGGGAATAACCAAATCGCGGGAGGCGAGAGGACCTACGGTGGGAATATTGTCGATGAGTTCCCAGCCCTTCGCGGTTTTGAGCGAGATTTTTAACGGAATGCCTTGGTCTAATGACCATTGATTCAGTTCCTCGGCTGGGACATCTTTCTGGGTGCGGGCCCATTTGTTGAAGGCGCTCCCGAATTTCTTGGTGAACTCGCCGTAGAGATAATCTAGCCATAGCGAGTTCTGGGCATGAAGCACCAGTTTGCCCGTTTTAGATTGGGTCGGGTTATCGAAGCTGAGGATCACGCTGTTTTGGGTTGTGCCCGGCGTAGTTTCATTGAACAGAAACACCTTGTGGTCGGGGGCGCTAAGCTGAGTCGTATAGTTTACGCCGCTCATGGATATGGCTTTAGTCGGCGTTTGCGGCTGGGTTATGGTGTGTGCGTTGCCGGTTTTGTCCAGCAGCACCTGCACCTTTTCGGCGTGGTGCGCCACCCACAGCTCGGCTACGTTGGTATACTGCCGCTCGCGCAGCTCATTCGTTATTTTGACCTGAAATTGCCCCCCAGTGGCTTGGATACCAGGAAGAGGCATATAGTCGTCGCGCTCGGATGGCGCAAAAATGGCCCCGCCATATGCCTCACCCACAAATTGATATTGCTCGCCATTGTGCGCGTACACAAACGGGCAGGAGCTTTTGGTGAGCAACGCAATAACCCCGACCAAGACGAAGATCCCCACGCCAATGCCTGTTGCCCCAAGCAGATAGGAGAGGGTGGTTTTGCCAGTATTGGCTTCAACCAAATCCAGGCGATTCATTGCCGTTAGCGGAATGTTGACCTGGTCTGCTTCACCTGCTCGGAAATCGGTGATATAGATGTGCACCAGGTTTAATACCTGCTCCCTATCCTTCGATTTGTAACGCAGCGGTACCCGGGCGTTTGGCCCAACGTAAGGAGCCAAGCTGGGCTGTACGCTCGCTTTTTGGCCTGTAAGCTCCTCGCCGTTGAGTTGCGGATTGTTGAGCTGCCAGATCGTGCTGCCCTGATGAATCAGGAAAATCTTGGATTCGGCTAGCTGAGTAACTGCCGTCGGGGTTATTTCCTGGGGCTTTGTGCGGTAATAATTGCACCCTGAAAGTAGGATGATGTGGGCGGCCAGCGCAAGCCAGCTAAGCGTAATGGAAACGAGCCCTTGGCGAAACAGCCGCACAACAGCAAACGTGGGGGTAGAGGCAGAGGCCATACAAGAGGAGTAAAATGCGAAGCGCGTGTGCTCACCTCTAAGTAGGCCATTGTAAATGGCCAAGTCAAACCAATTGTGGCCCTTATCTGACTTTGTATAGAATATTTACTATGAATCAAGTGGTTGTGATACAGTAGATTAATGGTGCTAAATCAGACTTTGTAATCTGTTTTAGCACCACTTGGCGTGTAATACCTAGATGCCAAAAAAAGCCCCCAAAATGTTTCTGGGGGCTTTTTTGAGAATTGGGTTACAGTGGACTACGCCTCCGTCACCACGATTTTCTGAATTTCGTCGTTGGCTTTGATCTGGTCGATGATGTCCAGGCCCTCCACTACTTTGCCAAATACGGTGTGCACGCGGTCGAGGTGGGCAGTGTTTTCGCGCGAGTGCACGATAAAAAACTGCGAGCCACCCGTGTCTTTGCCAGCGTGGGCCATGCTCAGGATACCCCGGTCGTGGTACTGGTTATCACCGGAGGTTTCGCACTTGATTTTGTAGCCGGGCCCGCCGGTACCAGGCATGCCTTTGGCGCCCTCGCGGGTATTCGGGTCGCCACCCTGTACCACGAAATTGGGGATAACGCGGTGGAATTTCAGACCGTCGTAAAAGCCTTTCTGGGCGAGGTCGGTGAAGTTCTTGACAGTTTGGGGAGCATCTTTCTCAAAGAACTCCACCTTCATTACACCTCTATTGGTGTGAATTTCAGCAGTTTTCATGCGGGCAGTAAATAAATTTTTTAAACACAAAGTGCAAGTTGGCGCTTATTAAGCTCAACTAAGCGGCGCAAAGGTAGCCAAAACCCAGGGCGCACGTGCCCATTGGTCGGTTCAGAGCGTATGCTTAGCCATAATTACCCAGTAAAGTTGCGTTCCCTTCCTCTGCCTTACCACCTTACTTTCTTTTTTTCTTCAACCAAAACCCTGATTCGCGTCTTATGAAAAAGACCCTGAGAAACACCTCGTTTACGTTGCTTACCGCCACTGCCTTCGCTTTTGGCGTTACGAGCTGCGGCGACAACAAAACTGCCGAGACGACCACTACCACCGAAACCACCGACGCAGCCATGACCGATACCACGGCTATGGATCCGGCAATGGCAATGAACGACTCGTCGCGCATGGATACCTCGGGTAAAAACCTGGCCGAAAACGCCATGGCTGTATCGCAAATAAGCACGCTTACCACGGCCCTGAAGGCTGCCGGCCTCGATGACGAAGCAGCCAGCGCGGGTCCGTTCACAGTATTTGCTCCGACGAACGCTGCATTTGAGGCGTTGCCTAAGGGAGCCCTCGATGGCCTGTTGAAGCCAGAAAGTAAAGAGAAGCTGGCTGGCTTGTTGACCTACCACGTGGTAAAAGGTCGTTTGATGGCTGCCGATCTGAAGGATGGACAGCAGTTGACTACGGTGCAGGGCGAGAAGCTAACAGTAAGCACAGCAGGCGGCAAAGTAACCGTAAACGGCGCCAATGTAGTACAAGCCGACGTGCTCTCTAACAATGGTGTAGCCCACGTTATTGACCAGGTATTGATGCCTGCTGCCAAATAAGCGCAGGCAACAAAACCATTTTAAAAAAGCCCCCAGACTCAATCTGGGGGGCTTTTTTCTGTAGATAATTTAAGTGCTAAAAAGGATTGGTAGCCCACACATTCAACTCGGTAATAAAGCCGCGGTCATCCATTTCGAGGGCGCCTTTGATGGCGGAAGCAATTTCTTCGCCGCGCAGCTTGTTGGGTTGCTCCGGCCGCTCTTGGCGCTCCTTGCTGCCGAAGGCCGTCGTTACTTCGCTGGGGTTCACTAGGATAACGCGCACATTATACTTGCGCAATTCGCTTTGCCAGCATTGAGTCATGCCGCGCAGGGCAAACTTGGATGCCACGTATATGGAACCGCCTTCGTAGCCTTTGGTAGCGGCGGAAGAGCCGATATTGATAATGTTGCCGGATTTCTGCTCCATAAACAGTTTAGCTGCTTGCTGGGCCATCAGCGCCGCGCCCACTATGTTGGTGTCGTGCACCCGCTGGAAATCTTCGGGCGTTAGATCCACCAGTTTCTTGCTGGTTCCAACACCTGCATTGTTAATTAGGCAATCTAGGTGGCCGAATTCTGCCAAAAACTCCTGATAGGTGCGCTGCACGTCGGCGGGCTTACTAACGTCGGCCGTAATGCCAAGAGCACCCAACTCGGTGGCGGCGCGCTTTACAGTAGCTGCCGTACGCCCCGTAATGGCGACTTTGGCGCCGTGCTGAATCAGTAATTTGGCCGTAGCATAACCAATGCCCAGCGTGCCGCCGGTAATAAGGAAAGTGGAGTTTTGGAGCTGCATGTAGTCAGTTTTCTAAGGAAAACGAGGATACAGCGGGATTGTTCGGCCTTTTGTTACCCAAGCCCAGGAGGCAAGCCTAATGCCGGTTATCTTGCCCAGCCAGCATACTCAGGTAACTGTCGTAGCGAGGCAGCGCGATACGGCCTTTATCAACGGCTTCGCGCACTACACAACCCGGCTCGTGCACGTGCTGGCAGTTGTGGTAGCGGCACTGATTTAGTAAAGCCCGCATTTCGGGGAAGAAGTGCGCTAGTTGAGCCGGCGGAATATCGACCAAGCCTAGCTCCTTAATGCCCGGTGTATCAATCAGGTAAGTGCCCGCCCGTACTTCCAGCATCTCGGCAAACGTAGTGGTATGCACGCCTTTATCCGAAAACTCGCTGATTTCGGCGGTTTTTAAATCCAGATCCGGCACCAGTGCATTGATAAGCGTGCTTTTACCCACGCCTGAGTGCCCCGACAGCAGCGTTACTTTGCCATCGAGCAACGCATCTACCGCCTCCAGCCCTTCGCCCGACGCGGCGGAGCAGCGCAAACTGGAGTAGCCCGTGCGCTCATACATAGTCGAAATCTGATCCTGATAGCCCGATAGATCGTCGTCGTACAGGTCGGTTTTATTGAAGATTAGCGTTACCGGAATGCTATAAGCCTCAGCCGTCACCAAGAACCGATCAATAAAACCAAACGAAGTAGCCGGCGACACTAGCGTCACGACCAGCAAGGCCTGATCGAGGTTAGCGGCTACAATGTGGGCGTGCTCGGTTTTGTGCACCGAGCGGCGAATAATGTAGTTGCGGCGGGGCTCAATGTGATGAATCACACCGGCGCCCTCGGTTTGCTCCTCTACCGTAAACTCCACCTGGTCGCCGACGGCTAATGGATTACTCACTTTCAAGCCTTTCTGCTTGAATTTGCCGCGTAGCCGGCAGCGGTGCAATACCCCCGTGCCATGCTCGCGCACCAGATACCATGAGCCGGTTGATTTGATGACAGTGCCAGTCATGGGGGCTTGATTATGAATTAATTAACAACAGGAACCACGTGCATCTTTGCCAGCTCCGCCATAATCTTGGCGGTGGCTCCGGCCTGTTGGTGTACATATTCCAAGCTCATATCCTGCACGCGCAGTCGAACCTCATTCTGGTACCATAAGAGCCCAAACGCCGTTTTCAACTCTTCGGCTGTGTGCACAGGAAACGCAGCCCCCATCTCCACCAGATCAACGGCTTCCTGGAACTTAGTGTAGGTAGGGCCGAAAAACAGAGGCAAGCCAAAGGCCGCCGCTTCCAGCGTATTGTGCAGCCCTTTCCCAAATGCGCCACCGATATAGGCGTAGGTGCCAAAGCGGTACAGCTGACTTAGCAACCCCACATTGTCCATGAGTAACACACGTGCTTTGGCTACCGTAGCTTGAGTAGCGGTTGAGTAGCGCGCCACGCGGCCCGGCAGCGCCGCCTCTACTAAGGCCAGATTGGTTTCCGTGATTTCGTGGGGGGCAACTATGAAGCGCATCTCCTCCTGATACTGCCGCAACAGGGGCGTGAGGGCCGGCAAATCTTCGGGCCAATTGCTGCCTACAATAAACACCGGGGCGCCATCGGCCACGAAGGCCTCCACCAATGGCAGCGGCTTGGGCGAGGCCAGGGCCGTGCGCACCACCGTATCAAAGCGGGTGTCGCCGGCCACGCTGGCCTGCCGAATGCCGATGGTCCGCAACAACTCTACTGACGTCTCGTTTTGGGTGAATATGTGCGTAAAACGGCCAATAATTTTGCGGAAAAAAGCCCCCCAAGGTTTGAAAAATATTTGCTGGGGCCGGAAAATAGCCGAAACACACACCACCGGTACGCGGCGACGCTGAAGATGGGTCAGGAAATGATACCAGAACTCGTACTTCACAAATACAGCTAGCTGAGGGCGCACGGCATCGAGAAAAGTGCGGGCGTTGGCCGCAGTATCGAGCGGCAGGTAGAACACATAGTGTGCGCCGGGCCACGATTTGCGCACGTTATAACCTGATGGCGAGAAGAACGTGAGCACAAGCTTGAACTGGGGATATTCCTGCATGAACGCTTCCATTAGCGGACGGCCCTGTTCAAACTCGCCTAGCGAAGCGCAGTGAAACCACACCAACGGCGCCGTTTCGTCCTTGAGCGTCTGCTGAATATGAGGCAGCAACCCGCGCCGCCCACTCAGCCATTGCTCTGCCTTGGGCACAAACGATGCAACCAAGCGCAGCAGCAAGGCATAGGTTTGGAGAGCAAGATTATATAGAAAAAGCAATGAATTGATTGTCAGTGGGTAAGAGAACAACGCCAAACTGCTCACTATCTGGGGTGGCAGTTATGGCTTTGTGCCGCCGTCCAGTAGCGTTCGGCCAGCAGTTGGGGGGCAAAATTACAGCCTTCTGGTTAGCCATTTGCAAAAAAGCTCTGACCAAGTGGCCAGAGCTTCTGCTTGTTGTTGATACGAAATGTGAAATTATTGGGTAACGCCCTGTTTGGAAAGGTGGTCAAACACGTCGATGCGGGTTGCGAATACTCCTTCTTGACCCTCAGTCCAGTTAGCAGGGCATTGTTCGCCTTTCACCTCATAATATTGAAGGGCGCTCACCATACGCAAGGCCTCGTCAATGTTACGCCCCAGCGGGCCATCGTTAACAAGCTGATGGCGTACGATACCATCTTTATCAATCAGGAAAAGGGCCCGATACGCGAGAGGCGACCCAACAAAGGTCATTTCGCCGGTTTCGTTGTAGTCGTAGTGGCCGCCAAGCACGTCGTAATTAGCGGCAATAGTTTTGGTGACATCGGCCACTAGCGGATACGTCACGCCTTCAATGCCACCATCTGCGCGTGGCGTTCTGAGCCAAGCAAAATGCGAAAAATGCGTATCGGTAGAGCAGCCCACTAAGGCAACGCCCTTCGACTCAAACTCGGCCAGCTTATCCTGGAAGGCAAGAATTTCGGTAGGACAAACGAACGTAAAGTCGGCGGGATAAAAGAAAAAGACTACATGTTTTTTGCCCAGGTACCGATCAAGGGAAAACTCTTGTTCGAATTCACCATCAACAACGGCCGTAGCCTTGAAAGAGGGTGCACGCTTGCCAACTAAAACTGCCATGGAAAAGGTGATTGAGGGGTGAAATAAGGTGAACGTAGATGACTTGTACGTTGCCTAAAGTCGCATTGTATCCTAACGTGCAGCTTCGGCAGCTTTGCTATACGCTAAGATGAAGCTGGGGGGCAATTATTGCTGCTCGTTTGTTACGTCAGCCCGCTCGCCGGTGATATGCAGCGAAAAGGAGCGGGGCCAAAAGTTCTGAAAGCCACGAGCTTCCAGAAATTCCTGAATCAGCGCGTCCAGCTGCGGGTCGCAGTAGTCAATTATTTCCTGCGTGTTGGAGCAATACAAATGGTGATGGATTGAACAGTCGGCATCGTAGCGGCGACACGCTCCTTCAGCCGTAGGCACCCGCTTGCACAGCCCCGTTGTAACAAAGCTGTCAAGCGCCTTATACACCGTGCCCAGCGACACCGTCGCATCGTGCATCAGCACTTGGCGGTGCACCTGTTCGGCTGTCGGGTGGCCCTTCTCCACAACCACGCTCTCCAGAATAACAAGCCGCTGGCGCGTAGCCCTCAAACCCGCCTGCGTTAGCCGGTCGCGCAGCCATTGGCGGGTAGGAGCCGCTGGCAATGAAGCGTCAGAATGTTTAGTTGAAGTGCTCACAGAAAAATAGATTCTCCTTAAACGGTACCTTAATAAGGCGTAGGAGGACAATAATGTTCGCTGGGAAGCGAAAATGTGGCGTTGCAGTAGAAGATCCAAAGTGGAACAACGCCTTCGACTACGTCGCCCCACTCTGGATACCAAATACTAGCGCCCCTTAAAATCGGCGGGCCGCTTTTCCACAAACGCCGCCATTCCTTCTTTCTGATCTTCAGAAGCAAACGTCATATAGAAGTTTTTGCGCTCAAAGTGCAGTCCTTCGTCCAAATGCGTCTCAAACGCCCGGTTCACCGATTCTTTAGCGAGGCGCGCCGCTACCGGCGACATCTGGGCAATGCTGGCTGCCAATCGAAACGCTTCCTCCAAGTATTGCCCCACGGGCACTACTTTATTTACAAGGCCGTGGCGCTCAGCTTCCAGCGCCGAAATCGACTGGCCGGTAAGCACCATTTCCATGGCGCGCGCTTTGCCCAACGCCCGCGTGAGCCGTTGTGTACCACCCGCGCCCGGCATCGTACCGATACGAATTTCAGGCTGCCCAAACTGCGCCGTTTCCGAGGCCACAATCATGTCGCAGGTCATGGCCAACTCGCAGCCGCCCCCCAACGCAAAGCCCGAAACGGCCGCAATTAGCGGCTTATGCGTTTTCCGAATCTGGTCCCAGGTGCTGAACTGATCGATGGTGAGCATATCGATGGCCGTACGCCCCGCCATTTGCTTGATATCGGCGCCGGCCGCGAAAGCTCGCTCACTACCGGTAAGCACAATAACGCGCACGGTATCGTCGGCGCACAATTCTTTCAGGGCCGCGGCCACCTCCTGCATCAGTTGCAAATTCAAAGCGTTCAGCTCTTTGGGCCGATTGAGCTGAATGAGGGCTACCTGAGGCCGCGCAGCGGGCGTAACAGTTATAAACTCCATGTGGTGGGTGAGGTAGAAGATGCTGGATTAAGAGGCTGGTGTAGTGCTCGAAGGCTGATTAGTAACCAAACTTATTTTACGAATTCATTTAACCCGCCTCGCGATACAAACTGAAAAGTAAGGCGGGTGCGTTGTTCCAGCAGTAGCTCGCGGCCATTAGTGAGACGTTGGATACTGGCCGAGTCGTAGTTTTTGATGGTGTATAGCTCCAATTCCGTGTTGTAATGAATGGTGAACTGGTCGCGCAGATGCTCTAGCAGTTTTTCTAAGCGGTAGGCGGAAAAGTCGGTGCAGACGGAGAAGGATATTGCGGAGTTCTGCATCAGGTTGATCTTGAGCCGCACTTGGGCTAATGCGCCAAAAATGACTTCCAGATTTTCCTCCGAAATAAAGGTGAGATCTTTTGATTCGAAGGAAATAAGGCACTGATTGGTTTTGCGAATAAAGGCGGGTGCCAAGGCCGCGTGTCGACAATCACCAATGCGGGTTCCTTCGGCCGTGGGGTCCAGAAACGACTTCACGTACAGCGGAATATGTTGCACCGCCAGTGGCTTAATGGTTTTGGGATGAATGACGGAGGCGCCATAATACGCCATTTCAATTGTCTCTTGGTAGCTGATTTCCGGGTAGCGCACCGTATCGGCAAATATTTTGGGGTCGGCATTGAGCAGGCCGGCCACGTCTTTCCAGATCGTAACT
Source organism: Hymenobacter radiodurans (assembly GCF_004355185.1). Lineage (NCBI taxonomy): Bacteria > Pseudomonadati > Bacteroidota > Cytophagia > Cytophagales > Hymenobacteraceae > Hymenobacter > Hymenobacter radiodurans. The sequence continues at coordinate 2,761,348 of NZ_CP037922.1, read as the reverse complement.
GACTCTGCGTGTAGGCAATACGCAAAAATGGCAGCGGTAAAGTCAGAGCCTTCGCGACCAAGCGTAGTGGTGGCACCACTAGCCGTTCCACCCAGAAACCCCTGCGTCACGACGGGGCCCGTCAGTAGGAGGCGGGGCACTTCATCGCGAATATTATACTCCGTGGTGGGCCAGTCGAGGCGGCCTTCGCGCCAGGTATAGTCAGTGCGAATAAGAGGCCGGCAATCAAGCCAATGTGCGCCCAACGCCTGTGCCACGATGCTGGTTGCTAGCAGCTCGCCGTAGCTCACAATCTGGTCGTACTGTCGGTCGTAGTCGCCGGGAGTGAGGACGGTGAGCTGGTCGCTGAGCTGACTTAGCAGCATTCCGAGCTGCGTTTCGACTGCTCCATCAGTACCAATTTGCCCCCCGATTTCCGGCAGCAGTTCCAACGCTACGTTCTGATGGTATTCCCGCAATGCAGCGAGCGGAGCGGCGTAATCCAGGCCCGAATGCGCCAGATGGAAAATCTCCTCTAGCGCATTGGTTGTCTTGCCCATCGCCGATACCACAATGAGTAGTTGAGTATGGGGGGCATTTGCGCCCACAATGCGCGCCAAATTGCGAATAGCTTCAGCATCGCGCACCGATGCGCCGCCAAATTTGTAAATCAGCAAACGATGCTTTTCCTGCATGGGCCAAAAGTACGTACTCGGCTTTAGTGTTGCGAATTGTGCCCGAAAAGGTACAATCGCTGCAACTCAGCACTTCGGAAACAATTCAAATCGCTTAGTTTTGCATACCAGACCCACGGTTCTCTATCCCACCCATATGGATCATAATAAACTCGCTCTTCCGGTCGGCGCCACCCTCGACCGTTTCATTATGCGCAAGCAGGAGGACTTTCCCTACGCTACGGGGGAGCTTTCTCAACTGCTGCGTGACATTGCTTTAGCGGCCAAAATCGTGAACCGCGAAATCAATCGTTCCGGCCTCATTGATATCGCCGGGGCTTATGGCAACCGTAATGTGCAGGGCGAAGATCAGCAGAAGCTGGACGTGATTGCTAATATCCGCTTTATCCGGGCCTTGCGCAATGGCGGCGAGGTGTGCACCATCGTGTCGGAAGAAGACGATGAGATGATCCAAACGGGCAACACCCAGGGTAAGTACGTCGTGGCAATCGACCCGCTGGATGGCTCTTCCAATATTGACGTAAACGTTTCTATCGGGACTATTTTCAGTATTTACCGGCGCATATCGCCCACCGGCACCGATGGCACAGAGCAGGATTGTCTGCAGCCTGGCACCCACCAGGTAGCGGCTGGCTACGTTATTTATGGCTCCAGCACCATGCTCGTGTACACTACGGGCAATGGTGTAAATGGCTTTACGTATGAGCCCTCGCTGGGTGAGTTTTTCCTTTCACATCCCAATATTATTTCGCCTAAAACGGGCACGATCTACTCGATCAATGAAGGTAGCTCTGACTCGTTTTCGCCGGGCGTAGCGGCTTTCGTCGCTCACTGTAAAGAGAACAGCTTTTCGGCTCGCTATATCGGGTCCTTGGTTGCGGACTTCCATCGCAACCTGCTCAAAGGTGGTATCTATATTTATCCAGCAACCAAAAAAGCCCCCCAAGGCAAATTACGCCTGCTGTATGAGTGCAATACGTTGGCTTTCATTGTAGAGCAGGCTGGCGGCAAAGCCAGCAATGGCCGCCAACGGACGATGGAAATTGAGCCAAGCAATCTGCACGAGCGCTGCCCTTTATTTATTGGCTCCACTGAATTAGTAGAAAAAGCTGAGGAGCTATTGGCCAAAGAGCAAGCGGCCGCCGATGTCGCAGTCAGTTAATAGAATCATCCCTAGGTTATAAAAAAGCCCCCAGAATAATTTCTGGGGGCTTTTTTATAGAGTCGAAGCTATTTACTCAGCTTTCTTCTTGCTCTTCTTAGCTGCTTTGGTCTCATCGCCCGCTTCGGGGTTTGTAGGCTCATCCGATTCGCCTTCGGCGGGGATTATACCAGCCGTGCTCAGCGCCTCATCTGCTGCTGCGGTTTCCTGCTGCGTGCCAGCCTTATCCGCCTCTTTCGACTTGGCTTGGGGGGCTTTTTTGGCGGGCTTATCTGCTTCCTCAGTGCTGGCAGCTTCCTCTGCGGCCGGCGCTTGGTAGTCGAGGCGGCTGCTTACGGCATGATACCACGATACCAGCTTTTTAATGTCAGACATATACACTCGCTGACGATCATAGTCTGGAATGATGCTTTCCATAAAGGACGTCAGGTCGCGGTCATCAGCTTTATTCGTGACAGACAGGCTAGTGCCGTGCTGCTGATAAATCCGATCGAATACTTCCGTCAGAGGCACCGTCTGGTCGTAATCCTGGGTATAAATGGAGATCTCCTGCAGGAGCGAAACCTTGTTGCGGGCTGAGGCTACCGAGCGGGCCGCCTTCTCGTCGAGCGACTCTACAATAACGCCGTTGCGGGTTGGGCGCACCAAGCGGTAAAGACCCGGCATTCCGCTTATGGCGGCGATTTCCTTCAGGTCGTAGGGCATAAAAAAACAGTTGGGATGAAAAAGAAAAGTTATTCGGTGTTGCCGGCCGGCTTGTTAGCCGACAAGCGGAAAACGATGGGCAAGCTAGTCAGAATCGCGTAATCGGGCTTGTTGAACTTGAGCAGGCGCACAACGCGCAAAGCTTCTTCACCAAGGCCACCACCCACGCCCTTCACCAGTTTAATACCCGTCATGGTACCATCCGTGTTCAGCGTAAAGCTCACGATACAAGTACCTTGAATACGATTGCGACGGGCCAGCACAGGGTAGTTGATTTGCTTATCGATGAAAGCATACATGGCTTCCTGACCACCTTCGTAATACTCAGCAACCGGAATAGCTTTTCCTACGCCAGTAGGCGCTGCTGGTTTGGCAGCCGGAGTTTGAGCAAAGCTTGGTACGGCACCAAGTAGTAAAGCCAGAAAAAAAACAAATGAGATTCTTTTCATGAAAAAAACAGATTAATACGTCGAAAAATAATATTCTCGTATTGGCAATTACAAGGCCAATTTAAGGATTGTCTGGTGTCTGCGCTAGCTGCTTATTTATCTCATTAATAAAATTTAGCACTTCCTCGCGGCCCGTCATATCCTCCGCTGAGGTGATAAAATAGCGCGGAAGTTCGTCCCAAGTTTCACTTAGCTTGCGGGTATAGTCTACCACATTTTGCTGGGTACGTGAGCCCGATTGCTTATCGGCTTTGGTAAATACAAGCACGAAAGGAACGCCTTCTTTGCCCAGCATCTCGATAAACTCGATATCAGGGGCGAGGGGCGGATGACGCGAGTCGATAAGCACAAACACGCAAGTCAGGTTCTCGCGCTGCCGCATGTAGAATCCAATCATTTTGCTCCATGTGGCCCGCGCCGTCTTGCTTACTTTGGCATAGCCATAACCCGGCAAGTCGACCAAATACCACTCATTATTAATAAGAAAGTGATTTATTAGCTGCGTCTTGCCAGGAGAGGAGGAGGTTTTAGCTAATCCTTTCTGATTCGTAAGCATGTTAATCAGTGAAGACTTCCCTACGTTTGAGCGCCCGATAAAAGCGTATTCCGGCAGGGTAGCGGGCGGGCATTGGTCTGCGCGTGAGTTACTTGTAACAAATTTAGCTTCGCGAATCAGCATGGTTTTCTCTGCACGGGTGATGCTGCAAAGGTAAGTGAAAGCCTTGGCCGTAACGCTCCGTAACTATTTAGTTTACTCGCAGAGCGTTGTTGTTGCATGCATTATCTGCGCACATTATTATTTGCCTCCATATATTTAGGCCAATGAATTTAATGCGTTTAAAACCCGTCACAGGATTTTTTTTAATTAAATTGTATAGGATGAAGGTCGTATTATAAAATTTCTATCTTTGCCGCCAAGTACCTGCTTTTTGGATAGAAATATGCTGGTTTAATTAGAATGTTATTTGCACTTTTTAAACGCCGCTTCTTAGAACGTGCTAAATAGCTCCCAACTTTAGAACTACATTCAAGTATAAGGGCCCATTTGACCGGATTCCTCTCCTCATAAGGTAAGCGCCTTTCTGCTACATCATACTTCCAGCACTCTTTAGTAATAAACCCCCCTCCAACAATGGATAACTTAGTCAGAAGTTTATTGAAAGCTTCTTGTGCCTTCGCCCTTGCCGCTGCTGTAGCTCAGCCCGCAATGGCACAGGGTACCCGTAAGCAACTCAAGACTGCGAATAAGTTCTTTTCTCAAGAGAACTACCGAGCTTCTATTCCTTTTTACGAGCAGGTACTAGCCGCAGAGCCAAACAATGCGCTTGCTCTGTTTCGGGCCGGTGTTTCTTACATGTCGTTCGACAAGGAAAAAGCTAGCGACTATATTTATAAAGCTCAGCGTTTGAAGCCGAAGGTTTCGAAGGATGTTGAGTATTGGTTGGGCCGTGTAGATCACCTCAACTACAACTTTGATGAGGCAATCACCCATTATCAGACCTATAACGCTACGCTTAAGCAAAAGGACACGCGTAAAGCCGAATTGGCACAGCTGATCCAGCACAGCAAAAACGCGAAGGTTCAGTTCAGCACTCCGAAGGACATCTTCGTGAAGAACCTCGGACCTACGATTAATACGATTCACTCTGAGCATAGCCCCGTTATTACGTCCGATGACAAAGTTCTACTCTTCACTTCCCGGGGCGAGAATGTAACTGGTGCCGGCGCTGGCAATAGCAAAAAAGGCGGTAATCTAGCTGCAGACGGTGAGTATTTCGAGGATATCTTCGAAGCGAAGCGCATTGGGGACGATGAGTGGGAAAAGCCCCGCTCACTGAGCGGTGTCCTCAACGGTAAAGGCCATGACGCATCTATTCAGGTGTACGACAACGACACCAAAATGCTGATGTATCGCCAGGACGAGAATGGTGACCTGTTTTACTCCGAAAAAACGGGAGGCGACTGGACTCCACCCAAAAAGCTGAATGGCAACATCAATACCAGTGCTTTCGAGTCGGACGCTTACATCACGCCAGATGGTCAGACAATGTATTTTTCTACGGGTAAGTACTCTGAGGATAATACGCTGGATATCTATGTATCTACTCGCTCTGGCAATGGAGACTGGGGTAAGCCTAAGCCGGTAACTGGCATCAACACCAAGTATGATGATGACAGCCCTTACTTGAGCAAAGACGGCAAAACAATGTACTTCAGCTCACGTGGTCTAAACACCATGGGTGGGTATGACATCTTCAAGTCTACTTACGACTCCATAGGTCGGAAGTGGGGCCGGCCCGAGAATATGGGCTACCCAATCAACACGCCTGATGATGATACCTACTACCGCCTGAGTGCAGATGGTACATATGCGTATTTATCAAGCTACCGCATTGGCGGCTACGGTGAGAAAGATATTTACACCATCAACTACATCAAGAATGCTATTATCCGTGGTAAAGTATTCAGCCAGCGTGATAGCACTGTCATTCCAGGCGTAGAGTTGGTGTTCAGTGGTGCCCAGGCTGACCAGACTGCCCTTAGCTACCGCGACGTTACTAAGCCCGGAACGGGTGATTACCAGGTAAGCGTACTGTCGGGTCGTCCTTATCAGGTTGCCGTATCCGTAGATGGCAAGAACATCATTACAGAGGAGTTCCAGGTGCCAGTAGCCATCAACGACTCGACAATCGTTGAGAAAAACTTCTACGTGCCTTACGTGGACAGCTCTAATGTGTATGCTTTCAAGAAAATCTACTTCGAGACGGATAAGTACGCACTGCGTCCTGAGTCTATCACCGAACTAGATCGAATTGCCAGCATTCTGAAGGCTAACCCCGGCGTAAATATTTCGGTGGAAGGTCACTGTGACTCGCGCAATACGGATGAGTACAACATGACCCTCGGCGACAACCGCTCGACGGCCGCTTATAAGTATTTGCTGCGTAAGGGCATCTCTGATGCTCGCCTCGTAACGGCAAGCTACGGTGAGCGTCGTCCGGCTGCTCCGAACGATACGCCTGAGAACATGCAGCTTAACCGTCGGGTTGAGTTCCGCGTGATTCAGCGTGAAGGCGAGCCTGCTCCGGCCCTGAACACAGGTGGCAGCACTACCACTACCGGCGCTGGCACTACGCCATCGACTTCTCAGTCAGTAGCTCCGGCTTCAACCACGCCAGCTACGACTACAGACTCTTCCACAACCGCTGCTCCTATGGGCACCGCGTTGCCAGATGGTAAAGCCAAGGTTAAAACAGCCGACGGCACTACGATCAAAACGAAAGTGGACGACGAGAAAGTGAAAATCAAGACGGAGTCAGCCAATGGCGAAGAGTCGAAGACCAAAGCCAAAAACGGCGAGATTGACTCCAAAGTGAAAGATGCTGATGGCAAGACCAAAGTAAAGACCGACAACGACTAATCGGCTTTCGACTACCCTAAGAAACGGGTCGGGCATACTGCCCGACCCGTTTTTTTTCAACATAATGCCCCCGCCGCGTTATGTTTGAGCAATTTTGCCCCCCTTCTTTCGTTGTTTGCCCCAGATCCTTATGACTGTTGTACCCTATAAAGACGATGCTGCCGGCAAGAAGTCGCAGGTAGCCCAGATGTTTAACAGCATTGCTGGCAAGTATGACTTCCTGAATCACTTCCTGAGCGCTGGTACTGATATCTACTGGCGGCGCAAGGCCGTGAATCAGTTGAAGGATCTGCGCCCGACGCGCATTCTGGATATTGCTACCGGTACGGCGGACTTTGCCATTGAGAGCCTGCGCCTGTCGCCGGAAACGCAGGTGACCGGCGTTGATATCTCGGAAGGTATGCTGGAGGTAGGGCGGCGCAAGCTGGTCGATAAAGGCCTTTCTCATCGTATTCAGCTCGAGCTAGGCGATTCAGAAAGCCTGCCTTTTCCAGATAATCACTTCGATGCGGTGACTGCTTCGTTTGGAGTGCGTAATTTTGAAAACCTTAAGCAAGGACTCGCTGAAATGCAGCGGGTATTGCGGCCGGGGGGCAAAATGGTGATTCTGGAGTTCTCCAAACCCACTGCTTTTCCGCTCAAGCAAGCGTATAATTTCTATTTCCGGCGCGTATTGCCCGTTTTTGGGAAGCTTATTTCCAAAGACCGCGCTGCCTACACCTACCTGCCCGAATCGGTGCAGGCTTTCCCCGATGGTCCTGACTTCCTGTCCATTTTAACGCAGGTTGGCTTCAAAAATCCCGCATGGCAACCCCTCACGTTCGGCATAAGCTCCATTTACACAGCTCAAAAATAAATTGTCTGGCTCTCGTCGGATTTCTTTTGTTGCTGCTGCCATTCAGTGCAGAGGCGCAACGAAAGACCCGCGCCAAAATTGGTAAGCGGGGAAACATTAAGTCTATCACCGTTGATAACTTGGCCGATTATGACAACCGGTGGTTTCACCCTGGCTTTTATATCGCGCCCAATTTTTCGAGTTACCGCATTGAGCAGTCGCAAGCGTATGTAGGCAGCCAGGCGGTAACCGCTAACTCTATAATCAGTCCCGGCTTTTCGGTTGGTTTTGTGGGTGATGTACGCTTAGCTAACCATTTCAACTTGCGTTTCGCGCCGGGAGTGAGCTTTATCACGCGCCGCGTTGAGTTTAAACCTCTACTCACCAGCGACTCCATCCAGACGCAGGAAATAGGAACCACGCAGCTTGAATTTCCACTTTTGTTGAAGTTTCACTCTGACCGGCGGCGCAACACGCGGGTGTATGTAGTAGGAGGCGTCAAGCCGAGCTTTAACGTCGGCAACCGCCGTAAAGACCCCGAGCGCAACCTGCTCCGCACTGATGATAGCGACATTGCCATTGAGTATGGTGTTGGGCTCGACTTATTCTACCCGCTGTTTAAGTTTGCGCCTGAATTGCGAGTATCTCACGGCTTGACCAACCTCTTGCAGCCCGGCGACAACGTGTACAGCCGTAGCCTGCAAAGTATGCGCGCTCACACTGTTACACTATATTTTACTTTCGAATAAATCAAGAGCCAAAAAAGCCCCCAGCGCCTGTTTCCGTGCTCTGGGGGGCTTTTTTTCTTGTCTGTAACTTCCATATTTGCACAGCTTACCATGAAAACAGCTTTCATTACAGGCGCTTCTTCCGGAATTGGTCGGGCGACGGCCGTAGCACTGGCCCACGCGGGCTTTCAACTTGTTGTGACGGGCCGCCGGCGGGAACGACTAGAAGAATTAGCGCTACTGCTAGCCCCTACACCTGTGCATCTGCTGCTCTTCGACGTGCGCGACCGTGCGGCCACGGATGCTGCCGTGGCGAGTCTGCCTGCAGATTTTCAGCAAATCGATGTGCTGGTCAATAATGCTGGTGGTGCGCATGGCCTAGCTCCAATTCAAGACGGCGACCCCGATGATTGGGATCAGATGCTGGACAGTAATGTCAAAGGTCTGCTCAACGTGAGCCAAGCCATTTTGCCTAGCATGGTGCAGCGTAAGCAGGGCCACATCATCAATATTGGCTCGATAGCCGGGAGTGAAACCTATGCCAATGGCAACGTGTATTGTGCCTCCAAAGCGGCCGTAGCAGCGCTTTCGAAAGGTATGCGCTTGGATCTGTTGCCCCACCACATTCGGGTGGCAGAGGTCAATCCGGGGGCGGTAGAGACGGAATTCTCAACAGTTCGCTTCAAAGGAGATACTGAACGCGCCAGTAACGTGTATAAAGGCTACGAACCCCTGCGAGCCGAAGATGTGGCGGATGTTATTCAGTTTATGGTTACGCGTCCGGCCCACGTAAACATCGCGGAAGTTCTGCTTTTGCCAGCTGCCCAAGGAGCCGCTACGACCATGCGAAAGGAATTGTAAGGCTTGTCTTTCGGAGGATATTATGAAAAGCCCCCCAATGCATGAAAGTAGGCGCTGGGGGGCTTTTTTGTGTACAAGTCACGGTCGATGGCAAACTATAGCATCGACCGTCAGTAGCCTAGCCTTGCGAAGAATTGGTGAATGCCAACTCATCATGACCTTACTGGCAAGACTTTGTGGACTCAACACGGTAGCCAAACCATGATACTAGTGCCAGTGCTGGAACTCTCGATGTGAACCTGACCGCCTAAATAATCGGCGCGGGCGCGTACGCCCCGCAAACCAATGCCATTGCCCGCAGTGCTTGATTCAAAGCCTTTTCCATTGTCTTCCACCAGAACCTCCAAGGAGGTTGGGTGTCTAAGGAGCTGCACGTTTACTTCGGAGGCACGAGCATGGCGCACCGCGTTATTTAGCAGCTCAGCCGCAATTCTGTAGGCTGACATTTGCAGGTTTTGCGGAATAGTGTCGAGCTGGGCATCACAGTATGTGCGCACCGTTGGATGGCCGTAGAGATTCAATAGCTCGCCTAAGTGCGCTATAGAGTCGCTTAAACCACCCAGACCGGGCTCGGCGGGCAGCAGCGCATGACTTAGGGTACGCACCTCATCGCGCAGGTGGCGCAATAGCAATTCGGTTTGGCGTGCGGCGGCGGCGGCTTCAGGGAAAGCAGCCAGGGCATCACGAATCGCCTGCCCTTGCCAAGCCATGTGCAAGGCCATGAGGTTTGGCCCCAAGGCGTCGTGTAATTCACGGGCCAGGTGTTCACGTTCTTCTTCCTGAGCAGCTATCAGGCGGGCGCCCATGTCATTGCGCTGGCGAAGCTGCCGGATGCGCAGCTTGGCATTTTGGCGTAATGTGTGGCGAAAACGTCCGGTGAGGAGGAAGCTTAGTACTAACAGCTCCAGAAATAGCCCCCAAGCCAAGGCATTGGGCTCAACCAAGTGTAAAGTTGTAAGCCCAACATGGTTTAGCCAGAACAGCACAAACCCCCGAAGAAAAAGAAGTAGGTGAGGGAGTAGTACAGAGCTAGCCGGCGGTGGTTCGGCGCCCGGAAAACGGTTATGAGCGCTACCCAACAATAGGTGAAAATGGCAACCAGCAGCACCTCCCGCCCACCGTTGAGCAGGGTAAGCCCCAGCGTATTCCCCTGAATGCGAGCGGCCGGATAAAGCAGCGTGTAAACCAGCACAAAAACAGCGGCCGTAACAATCAAACCAGTACCCACACGGTAGAGATACGACCAGCCATTGCGCAGCCGCAGAAACAACTGCAGTATGCGAAGCCCGCAGGCTGCTGCCAGCAGCATAAAGTTGAATTGGCCAATGGACCACAGCAAGCGGTAGATACCGGCCGGAAAAGCCAACGCATCCAGCCCGTCCTCCATCAGCAGAAAAATCGTGGTGAAGACCACATACGCTACATACCACAGGTGAATTCGGTCGCGTAGGAACCCGAACAAAACGAGGTTGAATACGGCGCTACCTAAATAAAACCCGATGAGCCAAATCCAGCGCTTCGTAAAAACATAATTCACTTCCCAAGCCAGGAAATCCTCGGTCGTGGTCACGTCGGTGGGCACGTAGAGAGCGCCCGCATGATGATCAATGCGGAGATATAATTCGGCGTGCTCGCCGGTCGCGAGCGTGAACGGGAGGCACAAGGCCCGAGCCGGAAATATGCGCTCAGCAGCCGGAACTTGGGAGGAAGCAGCGGAAACCCGCGTAAATAACTCGTCGCCCGCCCGCCGGTAGTAAAGGGTGGCGCTATCAGTGTAGTTGTAGAGGCTCCAGATAAAACGTGTGCGTTGCGGCAACGTATTCACAACAGCCAATCGCAGCCAAAGCCGCTGGTGCGCAAAGCCTAAGTTGAGCGTCCGATGCCATGGGCCTGCGCTAAAAGCCCCAGACCTAAACATACTATCGGCGTGAGCAGGTGTGGCAGGGGCTGAAAAAGGCTCTGTGTAATAACGGTAGGTTTCGGAGAGGTGAGCGCCATTCGATTCTCGCAGATAAAGCGTATCGGCAAGCTTGGGGGGTAAATTAGGGGCAGCCTTCACTACTGATGGCATCAGGAGCTTACATCCCAAAAGCAGCACAAATACAATTACATAACTGCAAACGGGCAGGCAGGGAAATCCAATAGAGGATGCGCTGATCACTACTGATCCATCGCAGGCAAACGTGGGATAAATCAAATGGATAATGCCTCGCTGCATAGCTGATTAGCAATGAAAAGTTACCCGTCAATTACATGCGATTCTGCTGCTTAGAAACACCTAGGTGTAGGCATATATCGTAAAATAATATAAGAATGCAGCATTGTCTTGCTGGCTTATACGAAACCAACCTTCTAATGATCAGCTATTAATGCCAACTTGTTCGCTGGAAGAAACCACTGATAGTTTATGTTTCTGGTTTGCAACGGTAGGAATTATTCGAAACATGCCGTCCTCATAGAACGACCGCTTATGTCGAGCTTCCATTGTTCACCTAGGCCGACAAACGATATGAGGCCTCGAAAAAAGCCAAGAAATCAACCCGGAAGGTAAAACGATGCTGATATGCTGATAGCTAGCTATGCGCCGCGCTACTTCAATTGCCGTAGGACGCCAGCCTGAAGCTCATGCTTGCCCGCAAAGCGCAGGATGGTTGGCTCAACGCCCAGCTTAAGGAGAAAGTCGCGCTGCTTTTGCAAGTCAGCTTCCTTAATAAATTCGTCTTGGTCGCCGCACACTAGCACTACTGGCAGGCGTTGTAATAAGTGGGTAGCCACCGCATAGTCGATATCGTCGGGGAAGGCACCAGCCCACAAAATGAGCCGGTCTGGCCGAAACGTTGCGCGGGCCAGCCACCGGCTAACGGTAGCTGCGCCCTGCGAGAAGCCCAACACAGTGACAGCTACGCCGGGGGGGCTTTTTTCGAATAGCGTTTCAGCCAATTGGTTTAAATAGGCAACATAGTCGTCAATCTCAGCCAGTCGGTCTTCGCGCGTCATCCAACTCGCCCCGATCCGACCGCCATTGCCCTGTAAATAAAAGCGGGAGACGCCTTCGGGAGCTATTATGACAATGTCGTCGGCTTCGGTGAGCACGGCAAAATGCCGGATAAAATACGCCGCCAACTGCCCGTACCCATGACACACAAACCACACGTGCCGGGTGCGCTCAGAAAACTCACCCAACTGATAGTACCGCGCCGTACGCGCCACTGTAAGCTGATGTTCCTGAGCTAAAGCCACACCTGATGGGTAGAATATTGCAGCAGTAAACTACGTGGGCTGCCCCGGTAGATTTTCGGCGGAAAACTGAAACGGCAGCAAATCGGCCAGCGTGCGGAAGCGGTAAATAGTGCCTTCGGGGCCAGGCAAAAGCAGTGGTATCAGCTGACCCTGGCGGTTTTCGTACTCAGTCATGACCTGGCGGCAGGCTCCGCACGGCATTGCCAGCATAAAATCGCCCTGAGCCGGTCGAGCGGCCACCGCCATCCCAATAATGCGACGTTCAGGCTGGCTTACCGCCAAGCCAAACAAAGCCGTACGTTCGGCGCACAAACCCGATGGATACGCCGCATTTTCCTGATTTGAACCCCGGAAAACCGAGCCGTCGTCGAGGAGTAGCGCAGCACCCACATTAAAGTGAGAGTAAGGAGCGTAGGCATGATCGGTGGCGGCGCGGGCCGCGTGCCAAATGATGGCTTCGGATGGTGTGAGCTCCGCTTCGGAAGCCAGTACATCCACAGTAATAGTCAGTTGTAACGGGTGAGCCATTGGCAGGTCTAAGGAAATGCAGCGTTCCATCACCAACCAAGCGGCCCCGGTAGGAGAAGGGGCGGTGAATGTAAGACATTTATCCTTTTACAAGTGTATCTACATCCAAACATTCAAAAATTTGCCCCCCACGCCCCTGCCTCGTTCGTTAGCAGCCCCAACAGTATTTGCAACTGCTGCCTCTTCGCAATAAACGTAATGCCCAGCCGTCAGGCGCCCAATTAGAGATAGAGTTCGTACACTTGCGCATCACTTCGCACCCATCTCTTGAAAAATATTCTGCTGCTCGGGGCCGGTCGTTCGGCGTCTTCTCTGATAAACTACCTCTTGCGCCATGCGCCCAGTGAGGGCTGGTACCTCACCGTGGCCGATGTGCAGCCAGCTCATTTGGTGCCCATACTCGTAGCGCACACCGAATACGCCCGCGTAGTACCATTTGATATTCAGAATGATGTGCTACTGAATGAATTAGTAGCTGCCGCTGATATAGTGATATCCATGCTGCCCGCGGCGTTTCATCCGATGGTAGCTCGCGCTTGCTTACACCACGGCCGTCACCTAGCCACCGCCAGCTACGCCACCGACGAAATTCGGGCCTTGGATGCAGAAGCCCAGGCTGCCGGCGTCACGCTGCTGATGGAGTGTGGCCTCGACCCCGGCCTCGATCATATGTCGGCGATGCAGGCCATAAGTGATATTAAAGCTCGCGGGGGGCAATTATTATCTTTCAAATCCTACTGTGGCGGCTTGCTTACCCCCGAGTCGGAAGGGGATAATCCGTGGCGATACAAGTTTACCTGGAACCCGCGCAATGTGGTATTAGCTGGGCAAAGTACCGCCAAATACCTTGAAAATGGTCGGCCTCATTTTATTCCGTATCAACAGCTATTTCGCCGCTTTGAGGTGTTGGAAGTGCCCGGCTACGGACAGTTTGAGGGCTACGCTAACCGCGATTCGCTCAATTACCGCGCGCCGTATGGCCTCGATACTATCCCGACCATTTTGCGCGGCACCCTACGCCGGCCGGGCTATTGTGCTGCCTGGAATGCTTTGGTGCGCCTCGGCCTCACCGACGACACCGTGCATTTGGGAAATACAGCCGATTGGACGTGGCAACAACTTATTGCTGCCTATTTGCCTCCCGCCGCTGCCGTGGGGGGCAATTTGGCAACACACTTTGCCGATTATCTAGAGTTGAATCCGGAAGGGGAGGAAATGCGACTGCTCAGCTGGCTCGGGCTATTCAAGCATGTAGCGGTTGGCCTCCCCAATGCCACGCCCGCCCAGCTACTGGAGCATTTACTGACCGAAAAATGGCGTCTCCAGCCCGGCGACCGCGACTTGATTGTGATGCAGCACCTGTTTAAGTTTACGTTGCAGGGCAAACGATACCGGCGTACCTCCTCGCTGGTTGTGCCCGGCGACGACGCCACGCACACGGCAATGGCCAAAACAGTAGGCTTGCCCCTGGGTATGGCCGTGCGCCGCCTTACCCGTGGTCTGGTGCCCCAGCGTGGTGTGGTTATCCCAACGCACGCCGACTTATACGAGCCGATTTTGGCTGAACTAGAGGCTGAGTACGGAATTCAATTTCAGGAAGAAGAAAGCGAGCTTCCGGATTAATAAATCGTTTTTCACATCAGGTTTGAGCTTGTGGGCGATTCTTAACGTGCTAAGGTTTATTAAGAATGGCAGAAGCAGCTCAGAAAGCCAGATAAAAGTCGCGTAGCAAAGCCTTGAATTCGGGAGAATACGCTGACCCAGTATCAGTGTAGATGGCCAGACTGTGACTTTTAGTAGCCACTGGCATTCGGGTGAAGGTAGTAATATGGCGGTTGGCTCGGCTACCCAAGCGATGATGCAATTCCAGCTGCACGCTAGGAAAAAAGCTCCCCAAGGCTGCCGTTTGTTCGAAATGGTGCATTTCCGGCGGAGGCAATAGTATAGTAAGCCGACCGCTGTGGGTCAGATATTGTGCAGTGAAGGCAAGTAGTGCCTCAAAGGATAACGTATCAGTGGCGGTGTGGCGGGCCGTTGTCCGGGCTACGTCAGGGGAGCGCAGGGAATGCCGAAAAAAAGGCGGGTTAGAGATAATATGATCGAAAGGTTCTGGTTGGGTACCAGCAAATTGAGCTAAACTCATTGCGTGAACCTTGATGCGCTCTGGCCAAGGACTAGCCCTCACGTTATCAATCGCTTGTGTGGCCGCCAGTTCATCTATTTCAACTGCGTCTATCCGAATAGTAGGATTTCGCTGGGCGGCCATTAAGGCCAACAGCCCAGTACCCGTGCCGATATCCAAGAGGCGAGTATCCTCACATAAGTAGGCCGCCGCACCGAGCACACAGGCATCGGTGCACACCTTCATCGCACACTGGCCTTGCTCAATGCGGAATTGCTTGAACTGGAAGTAGGAGTTGGCCAATTGTGACGAGAAGTAAGTGATTTGATTTTTTTATTTACTGGCTCTTCGAAAAAGAAATACAAAGCTATTGCTAACACTACAAGGACTAAATAAATGGCCACAGCTCCTAATACTGATTCCTCATTGAAATAAGGCGACAGTAACTCATGAATAAGGCCCATATGAATCAGGTAAAATGCATAAGAGCTTTTCCCAAGTACAGATAATGGTTTGGTAGATAAGAACGTTGATACTAGGCTTTTTTCTCTGAGTAATCCCATAAATATAATGGCTATGCATAAAGGTAGATAAAGGTTATTTACTGTAATACCAATGGGTGGGCTTATACCAAAATTGGCTTCGTACGCTATTTTTATTTTTGTTAATGCAAACACGCCAAGTGAAAATAATATAATGCCTCCGTACGTGAGAAAAGGTAAATAATGATTAGTTTTTACTTTCTTTAGTAATAACGCTAAACCAGCGCCAATAAAAAACTCGAAGAAGCGGCCAAAAAAAGTGGTGTATGCCACAAAAGACATATTCTCAAAGAATGGTAAGTGCAGATAGTTAAAGATTTTGACCAGTACAAACCCTGTCGCGGGTAGTAAAACTATAGCTGATACCCAAACTATAGCTTTACTGAATCGGGGGGCATTTAGAGCTGCGAAAAAGAATATGGCAAAAAAGTAGAAACACTCCTCCACGGTTAGCGACCAAGCTTGGGGCAACCCGGTGAATGCATATTCTAACGATAAACTCTTAAGAAGTGTAATGTTTAGGATAAGCGCATATAAATAGTATCTACTAAAACCCACATTATAAAAAGCAATAAAGAAGACTGGAAGAGTCAAAATAATATACAAGGGGTATATCCTCGCAAATCGATTGATAAGATATGTTTTTATATTTTTGATGGATACTACATCTGTAATAAAATATCTTTCCGTAATAAGAAAACCACTAAGTGTAAAGAAAATTGTTACTCCTACGTGGAATTCGTGAAACACAGATTTTAAAAAAGGACTGTTAAATATTAGTTGCCCCGGATTATAATGGTGCAAATAGACCATGAACGCAGCTACTGCTCGCACACCCGTTAAGGAAGAATAGTAAGGGGGTCGCATTAGTGAATTAAGCTAGTACTATGGCTATGCTTTGCAGTGAATAAACTGAGTGAACGGTATGAACGTGAATTTACCGTTTAGCCTCAATAAGCTCATAGCCTTCATCCACGAGTAGTTTGCCTTGGGTAGCACTGAATACAGCTAGTCGGTCGCAGCGCTCATTCTCGGGGTGGCCATTGTGGCCACGCACCCAGCGAAAATGTACCGTGCGTTGCTTATATACCTTTAGGAAGCGACGCCAGAGGTCTTCATTAGCTTTCTTGCCAAAATCAGGCTTCATCGCCCAACCGAATACCCAACGCTTCTCAACGGCATCAACCACATATTTCGAGTCGGTGACTACGGTGATGGGCATTTCGGGACGCGTAACAGCTTCCAAACCAACAATTACTGCAAGTAGCTCCATTCGGTTATTTGTGGTGAGCCGAAAGCCTTCAGTAAGCTCTTTCTCATGTCGGCCGAAGCGTAGAATGGCACCATAGCCGCCCGGACCAGGGTTTCCGCGGGACGACCCGTCGGTAAAAAGATAAATCATTCTTACGGATTGGATGGCAATATATCCGAATTGCCGACTGCCTGACCGCGCATCGATTGGATGTGTGAATGGTCAGCCGACAATCCGGATAATCAGATACTTACTTAAAAGTTGGCTTTGAATAGCTTAATAGCAATTGCTAGCAGAATCACCCCGAAAACGCGGCGTAGAATGTCTTCTCCGGCCTTGCCGAGCTTGCGCTCAATCCAAGCGCTGCTTTTGAGTACCGCGTATACAAAGACAAGATTCAGCGCGATGCCTACCAGTACATTAGGCAAGGAATACGCCGCCCGCAGCGAGAGTAAGGTGGTCATGGTGCCGGCCCCTACGATGATGGGGAAAGCAAGAGGCACGATGGAGCCCGACGCCGCCAGTGGATCGTTGCGGAATAGCTCAATGCCCAGAATCATCTCCATGCCAATGAGGAAGATGATGATGGCGCCGGCTAAGGCAAACGATTGAAAGTCAACACCAAATAAGGACAAAATGCTTTGGCCGAGAAATAGGAAGATCACCATGAGTGCCCCCGCTACCAACGTGGCTTTCTCGGAATGCACTTTGCCCTCACGCTGCCGGATCTGAATAATAATGGGAATGGAGCCCAAAATATCAATGATAGCGAACAGCGTAAGCGTGACGGAGAAGATTTCTTTGAGTGAAAACATACTGGTAACCTCAACCGGAGGGCTGCAAAATGCAGCCTGAGTGGAGGAGCAAAACAATTAGAATAACGCCCATCGGCTACTTTGTGAAGTGAAGGAGCCTGCTGACGCTTAAAGTTGAAATCAGGCGAAGTCCTTAGCGAAAAACTGCACCAGCTTCTCGTAGGCTGCATCTGGAATGGCTGGGAAGTTGGCAATGCGTAGGCTATTCGCTTTCCAGGTGCCATAGCCATTGCCCAGTTGCATGCCTTGGGCCAAAGCGCTGCGCTTTATCTCGTCGATGAGGGCTGGGGGGCCTTGCAAGCCAATGACGGTGGTGGAGCGGGTCTCGGGGTTTTGCACCAGCGGGCTCAGCTGGGTAGCGCTATCGAAGAAATCGTAGAGCTTGGTGGCCCGGTCTTGAAGGTGCTGGTGCACGGCCTTAATAGGTGCTCGATCCTGAAGCACGCGGCTGAGCAAATATATGCCGAGTACGTTGGGAGTGTAATTGGTTTGCCAGTTGAGCATTTTCTCGTACTGGGCCGTCAGGCTATTGTAGTGGGCGCGCTCGTTGAGGTGACGGAAGCGAGCCACTGCCCGAGGCGAAAGCACCATAAGCGCTAAGCCAGCGGGCAAGCCAAAAGCCTTCTGCACCGAAGCAAACCAAATATCAGCCTTAATATATTTGAGTTGAATGCCCCCAGCGACGAAGTGGCATCGATGGCTAGTAAAGCGTTGCCGAGGCGGTTGAACACGTTCAGGATAAAACCATCGCGGAGTTGAGTCGCGTTTGAGGTCTCGTTCTGGGTAAGGCAAACCAGATCGGTGTCGTCGTTGAAGGGGAGCGTGTGCACATTGGGCAGCTCATCGAGTCCAAAGGCTAGGCCGGTAGAGGCAGGGCGCAGGGCGCGGGCATAGTCGAGCCACTTTTCCCCGAAGGCGCCACTATACAAGTGAAAGCTCTTGGTGGGCGTCAGGCTTTGGGTCAAAACTTCCCAGCACTCCGTGGCCGAGCTGAGGAAGAAAACGGTGTAGTCTTGTGGGATATTAAGCTTAGCCCGAAGATCAGTCACGGTTTGGCGCACCAAGCCCGTGAAACGCTCGCCGCGGTGCGGAGCCGATAGCCAGCCTTCATCGAAGGCATCCGTGAGGTATTGGCGCACGGCCGGATACACAGCCGATGGTCCAGGATTGAAAGTATACATTCAGTTGGTGATTGCTAGTGGAGAAGACAAAGGTAGTAGGAGCGGAGTTTGGCCGCTGCCTTTCTTAGGGTAACTAACGCCTACCGTGGCTTGATTCATGTTCAGTATATGAGCCTGAACACAAAAAAGCCCCCCAGCAACCAATTAAGCTTTACACCTTAAAACCAACGCGCTTGGGCCGTAATCCTTCAAAATAATGCAGGGCCAGCCGGTAGCTGTCGAGCTTGAAGCCGGTGATAGTGCCGACGCAATGTTTGCCCAGTAAACTTTTCTGCCGAAACTCTTCGCGGGCTGCCAGGTTAGACAGATGTACCTCTATTACAGGCGTATTGATAGCGGCCACGGCATCGGCTAGGGCAACGCTGGTATGCGTGTACCCGCCGGCGTTGAGCACAATGCCATGAAAAGTGAAGCCCACTTCATGCAGCTTATCAATTAGCTCGCCTTCGTGGCTCGACTGAAAATACTCGAGCTTAATGGCGGGAAATGCCTCGTGCAAATCAGGCAGAAAGTCCTCGAAAGAGCGGTTGCCATAGATGCCCGGTTCGCGGCGACCCAATAAGTTGAGGTTGGGACCGTTGATGATGATGATTTTCATGAAGCAGGAGTGAAGCGAAAAGGTAAAGGTCGGGGAACGTGGCTAAAACTAGCGTTTTCTAGATTGAGCCAAAAAGTACTACTTGCTGCTACATCTATTACCCGACCCTAATGCTCCTACAGATTCCTGGAAAAAGCCCCCATTCGGCACGACTCTTGGATTCTTCCTCACACCTCACGCTTCTAACTTTTATACTATTGAATTGGTCCGTCAGCCTCAAGCAATTTGAAGGCTATTTACAACTCGAAAAGTCATTATCAGGCAATAGTGTGGAGGCGTATGTGCGGGATGTGGGCAAATTGCGGCAGTACCTAGAAATATCGAAACTCCCGGCTAACCCAGAGCAGGTAACAACTCGTATTCTACGCGATTTTCTGGCTTGGTTGGGAGAGTTGGGCCTTGGGGCTACTTCCCAAGCCCGTACGCTTTCCGGTATCAAAGCCTTTTATAGCTTCCTTATTATGGAGGATATGCTGCTGCTCGACCCAACTGATACGCTGGAGGCGCCTAAAATTGGCCGTAAGCTGCCTGATACCTTGGCGTATGAAGAAATAACACAATTGTTGGATGCAGTGGACGTGAGCACCAACGAGGGCACTCGCAACCGCGCCATCCTGGAAGTGCTGTACTCCTCAGGCCTGCGTGTATCCGAACTGACGGAGCTGCGCTTGTCCAATTTGTATGCTGATCAGGGCTTTGTGCGCGTCACGGGCAAAGGCAATAAGGAACGCCTCGTGCCCATTGGCCGCGATGCCCTCAAGCACCTGAATATATACCTCACTGGTGTGCGCTGCCATCTCGACATTGAGCGCGGTCACGAGGATTTCGTGTTTTTGAATCGGCGGGGGGCAAAATTGTCGCGGGTGATGATCTTTAACATCATCAAAGCGCTGGCCGACAAAGCGGGAATTCGCAAAACTATAAGCCCACATACGTTCCGACACAGCTTTGCTACCCACCTTATTGAAGGCGGTGCCGACCTGCGCGCCGTGCAGGAAATGCTGGGCCACGAAAGCATTACCACTACTGAAATTTACACCCACCTCGATCGGGATTACCTCAAGCAGGTTATAACTGAGTTTCACCCGCGCAGCTAAACACGCAGTATCAGATCAACTTTGTATTGAGCCCTTGAGTAGAGCCATTAGATAGCTCCGCCCAAGGGCTCAAGCTTGTTATTTGCTATTGGCTTTTTGCCCTGTAAGGGTTTTGGAACCAGCATATTCAAGCATCTGGGCAATTTGGGGGGCAAATTTTCGGTTAGGACTGCGGGCGGGCAAGTGTATCTTTACGAAGCGTGAGGTGTTGGCTGCCGGGAGAACCCATTCCCCGCAGAAGCCACACTGCCGCCTCGTGACTTTTACATTTAGCCTTTCGGTGCCTAAGCATGGCAAAGAATACATATAAACAACCCATCACTCCGCCGGCCCGCGGCAACGAGCCCCGCCCGTCCGCCCGTCCCGCCACGCGCCCAACGCCCGCGCCAGACCCCGCTCCGGCGCCCCGCGAGAATAGTCGCCGCAATGAGGCTGGTCCAAAACCAGCAGCTAAGGCTGCTATCAAAGCCCCGAAACCGCCGCGCCAATGGCCGAAGCTGCCTTCATTGGGGGGCATTTTTAGCTTTGTGCGCGACCGTCGCTTTCAACTCTTTCTCGGTTTTTTCTTCCTGCTAGGGTCCATTTACCTCACTATTGCCTTCGTGTCGTTCCTGTTTACGGGCCACGCCGATCAGAGCGTAGTGGGTAGCTTGGCCACCACGCCCGCCAAGGAAGCGGGGCAAGAATCGGGTAACTGGCTGGGCCTGTTAGGGGCAATGGCCGCGCAGGTGCTCATTTATAAAGGCTTTGGGGTAGCCGCGTTTGCGGTCATTCCGATCGTCTTCTTCTTGGGGTATAAAATCGTGTTCCGACGGGCAGGAATAGGCGTGTCGCTCAGCTACGTTATTGCCTTGTGCCTGTTTTCGATGCTGTGGCTGAGTGCTTTGCTTGGCTACGTGGTACTTACCCTCCAAACCCCCGACGCCGACCCAAACCTGGCGCATACCCTCGATTTTTTGAGTGGCGGCATCGGGTACGAAGTAGCCTACTGGCTCGATAGCCTGATTGGCTGGGGCACGGTACTACTGCTGGCATTTTTGCTGATTTCCTTCGTGGTCTTCTTCTTTAATGTTACCAGTCTGAACATGGGAACGGCTGCCGAAGAGGAAGCAGATGCCGCGAGCCCCAACGCAAGCACCGATGGATTAGATCTGTATGGTCGCACCGGCCTTGGCGTGAATCACGGGGCTGACCCCACCGCCTCACTCGATGCTGAAGAGTCCGAAATTGCCCCCCAGATGACGCTGCGCAACATAAAGCCCGTCGCTAGGAGGGAACCGGAGGAGGGAGTTGCGCCTCAGTTTACCTCAACAATAGGGGAGGACGAAAGTGATGAGTTGGAAGTGGAAGTTCCGTCATATACAGGTTCGGTTGCCTCTCCATCTTTCAGCGTAACAGCGCCAGCCGGCGAGTCCCTACCGTTGTCGGTTGCGCCCAGCGTGGCCACGTCGAGCGCGGCAGCATTGGCTGCTTCGGCTGCTAGCATCAGCGGACCTAGCTTCTCCGTTGAAATGCCGGTTGATGCCGAGGTAGCTCCCGTAAGTAGCCGTGTACCTACGCCGCTTTCCCTAGCTGATCTGGCTGATGGCACTGCTGCTGCGCCCAGTTCACCACCTTTAACTGTTGCCCCGGCAACTCCCGCCGAAACGCCCCCCATAGCTATCACCGTGGCCGATGACGACGATTTCTTCGCCGAGGGCACGGAGAACTACGACCCCACGCTTGACCTCTCGCGCTACCAATATCCAACCCTAGAACTACTCAACGACTACGGTGCCGCCAAAGCCCAGGTGAGCAAGGAGGAACTAGAGGACAACAAAGACCGCATCGTTGAAACGCTGGGGCACTATGGCATCAACATCGCCAGCATCAAAGCCACCATCGGCCCCACGGTGACGCTGTATGAGATTGTGCCGGATGCCGGCGTGCGCATCTCCAAGATTAAGAGCTTGGAAGATGATATTGCCCTGAGTTTGGCGGCCTTAGGTATTCGCATCATTGCGCCTATCCCGGGTAAAGGAACCATTGGTATTGAGGTGCCGAATACCAAGAAGGAAATGGTGAGCATCCGTTCGGTGCTGAGCCACGAGAAGTTTCGCACGAGCGAAATGGACCTGCCCATTGCCTTCGGCCGCACGATTACCAACGAAGTGTTTGTGGCCGATTTGGCTAAAATGCCACACTTACTCATGGCTGGTGCTACAGGTCAGGGTAAGTCAGTGGGCTTGAACGTGATTCTGGCATCATTGATTTACAAGCGTCATCCTTCGCAGTTGAAGTTTGTGCTTGTCGATCCTAAAAAGGTGGAATTGAGCATCTTCAACAAGATAGAGCGCCACTTCCTAGCTAAACTCCCCGACACGGAAGAAGCCATCATCACCGACACAAAAAAGGTGGTGAACACGCTCAACTCCTTATGTATGGAGATGGATCGGCGCTACGACCTATTAAAGGATGCTGGCTGCCGCAACCTGAAGGAGTACAACCGCAAGTTTGTAGAGCGTCGGCTTAGCCCTAAAAAAGGCCACCGGTTCATGCCATTCATTGTGCTGGTTATCGATGAGTTGGCCGACTTGATGATGACAGCAGGGAAGGAGGTGGAAACACCCATCGCGCGTCTGGCTCAATTGGCGCGTGCCATTGGTATTCACCTGATTGTAGCTACGCAGCGGCCTTCCGTGAACGTAATCACCGGTATTATCAAGGCCAACTTTCCGTGCCGCATCTCTTTCAAAGTAACTTCCAAGATTGACTCCCGCACCATTCTGGACACCGGTGGCGCCGATCAGTTGGTCGGGCAAGGCGACATGCTGTTCTCAGCCGGCTCCGATCTGATTCGGGTGCAGTGCGCATTTATTGATACGCCCGAAGTAGATCGTCTTTGCGACTTCGTGGGTGAGCAACAAGGCTATCCGGAAGCGTATTTGCTGCCTGAAGTGGCTGGTGCCGAAGGTGATACGGGCGGTAACAACGAAGACTTTGATCCGGCTTCCCGCGACAGTATGTTCGAGGAAGCTGCCCGCGTTATCGTGACGCATCAGCAAGGCAGTACCTCGCTGCTCCAACGTCGTCTGAAACTAGGATATAACCGCGCCGGACGCCTGATTGACCAACTTGAACACGCTGGCGTCGTAGGACCATTCGAGGGCAGCAAAGCCCGTGAGGTATTAATTCCGGACGAGTACAGTTTGGAGCAATTATTGAATAACCTGAACAAAAGTTAGAAATGAAGGATTAAAGTCAACTAAATCCTTGTTTCGCCCAAGCTATCCCTTTCCCTTTGCAATGAAAAAGTATATCGCTTTACTGGCGTTTTCGGTTACGCTGATTGCTGCTGCTCCCGTGCAGCAGGACCCCAAAGCTGGTAAGATTCTCGACCAGATGAGTGCCAAATACCAGGCAATGAAAGCGTTTAAAGCCACTTTCACCCAAACCCTCGAAAACGACGCGGCTAAGGTGAAGGAGAACATGACCGGTGACATAACGGTAAGTGGCCAAAAGTTTCGGCTGAAGTTGAGTGGTCAGGAAATCATCAACAACGGCCAGACGATGTGGACCTATATGAAGGACGAAAACGAGGTGAATATCTCTGACTACGAGCCTGAAGAAGGCGAGATATCACCGGCTCAGATTTATACCTTGTATAAAAAGGGCTATAAGTACTCTTATGTACAGGAAGCCAAAGAAGCCGGTGAGGCCGTTGATATCATTGAGCTAGCCCCAGAGGATAAGAACAATCAGGTTTTTAAAGTGCGTTTGTCCGTGAGTAAGGCGGATAAATCGTTGAAAAGCTGGAAGATGTTCAAAAAGAACGGCAGCCGTACAACCGTAACTATCCGCAAATTCCAGCCGAATCCGCCGGTAGATGCCACTACCTTCAACTTTGATAAGGCGAAGTACAAGGGCGTAAAGGTGATTGACCTGCGTTAATCCACGGCTCAAGAATTTCGGCCCGCTTTCACTTTTGGTGGAGGCGGGCCGTTTTTTTGGTGGCTAATCTGAAAGAAGTGCTTGGTTTTTGTATACCGCCTTCAAGCAAATTTTAGTTAATCAGGGCGTTATCCGGTCCTGCCCGGCTACTACTTATATTAGATCACCTTATTACTTATGAAAGAAGAGCTACTTCACTACGTCTGGCAGCACCAGTATTTCGATAAAGCAGATTTGCTAACAGATCAGGGGGAAAAGCTTATTGTATTGCGTCCTGGTCAACACAATACTGATGCCGGTCCCGACTTCCTGAATGCTCGTCTTCAGATTGGAGAGGTTGAATGGAATGGAGCCGTTGAAATCCATTTGCGAGCTTCCGACTGGCAGCGTCACCAGCACCAGACGGACCCAAAGTATGACCAAGTGGTATTGCACGTGGTGTATGCGGCCGATCAACCCGTGCAGCGTACCAATGGCTCTGTCATTCCTTCGCTGACTCTAGCACCTCGCCTAACGCCGGCTCTTTTAACTACTTATGCCACTCTGGGGGCAATTTAGATACAGTATCAGTGCCCTGTGCGCCATTTTTGCCATTGGTACCGAGCATTACCCGCACCATGATGCTCGGGAGGGCATTGCTGGAAAGAGTAGAGCAAAAGGCTGATTTGATAGAAATCCAGAACAAGCACTTGGGCGGCGATTGGGAGGCTACAGCATACCATGCACTGGCGGCAGCATTTGGGTTTAAGAAAAATAGTGAACCCTTAGCGCGGTTGGCCAAGGCATTGCCGCTGAGTATTCTACGCCGTCACCGCCATGATTCCCTCCAGATGGAAGCGTTGCTTTTCGGTCAGGCCGGACTCTTGCCCACCGCCTCAGATTTGCCCCCCAGTGATGCTTACCTAGCCGACCTGCGTCGGGAGTATGAGTTTCTGCGCCATAAATATGATTTGGCTGCTCTGGCTCTGCCGGCTCATGCCTGGAATTTTCTGCGTCTGCGGCCCGCTAACTTTCCCACTGTACGTATCGCTCAGCTCGCGGCTTTGCTTCATGCCCGTCCGGCCCTGTTTGATGCGCTACTTACGGCGATTAGCGTGGGGGCTTTGGAGCAGTTTTTTCGGGTGGCGGTATCACCCTATTGGCAAACGCACTACCGGCCGGGCAGCCCCGGTAAAGTAGCTGCACTAGGGCAAAGTAGCATTCATCTACTGATAATCAACGTGGTGGTGCCCCTGCGTGTAGCCTATGCTCGCCATGTGGGCCAGCCCGAGTTGGTGGAGCAAGCCGTAGGTTTATTAGAACAGCTGCCCGCTGAGCGCAATCATCTTACGGCGCCTTACGAAAAACTTCATTTTGAGCACCGCACTGCCGCCGATTCGCAAGGCCTGCTAGCTATGCACCATGGTTACTGCCAACCACGCCGCTGCCTGCAATGCGCAGTAGGCAGCCGGATTTTACAGCATAATTTGCCCCCCAGGTGAAGATCGTAGTTGCCATCGGGCTGAATATTCTATTAGTGGTAGCGCTAGCCTACTGGCTGCGGCGGCAAGCCCGCGTTTCTGCGTTGCGCAAGGTGCTGCTGCCTGCATTGGGGCTCAGGCTCCTGGCGGGTACCGCTGCGTGCCTGGCACTCACCGGTGACGCCGATTACTTTCAGTTCTGGGGGAGACTACTCAACGCCCAACTATGGGATAATCCTGGTGCCTGGCTGCATACACTGCTGGGTGAAGAATTCCATGGCTATGGGGAAAAGCTTATTTTTCACGGCTTTTCAAATACCTTCTTTATCATCAAGATTCTGTCGGTATTGAATCTGGGGTCACTGGGGAATCCGTTTGTGAATGGAGCTTATTTAAGCCTGTTTAGTTTCGTGGGCAGCTGGCAGTTGGTGCGGGCGGTAGAAAAGTATTTGCCTCAAGTACCATTAGCAGCGGCGGCAATAGCATGGCTGGCATGGCCGTCAGTGGTGTATTGGTCGGCTGGCATCACAAAAGAGAGCCTGCTAATAGGGAGTGGGGCTTGGCTCACCGCATTGGTTGTAGGTTGGCTGTATGGTGGTCAACCCATTCGACTAGCAGGGATTGTTGGGGCTCTGCTGCTAGCTTGGTTGCACTTCAAAATGCGCTTTTTCTTTGCCGGTCTGCTTTTGGGCGGATTAAGCAGTCTTATTGTAGTGCATCTGCTGCAACAGCTTTTTGGCCGCGCCCGGCATTGGCTGGTGCAGTTGGCCGTTATCGTGGTAGTGCTGGTGGGAGGTATGCGGGTGGCGGCTGAAATATTCCCCGTTCTTCGCGTTAATAAGTTTACTAATCAGCTCAGCAACAACTATTACCAATTGCTAAGAGCCTCCCAAACACGCCCTCATATTGAGTACGCCGACTTAAAGCCTACGTTGGAAAGCATGCTTAGCTATGCACCGAAAGCCATAATAAGTACCATTACTCGCCCCTGGCTTGGGGAGGATAAACAGCTTTTATATATAGTAGCTGGTCTCGAAAACCTGGCTTTGCTGTTACTAATTAGCGTCACTCTGGTGGCATTGGCTCGCCGGGTCCCCGGTTATCTACCGTTCGCGCTGGTCGTAGTTTTGGTACTATACTGCCTCGCTTTAGCTGCTTTACTTGGACTGAGCACCCCTAACCTGGGTACTTTAAACCGCTATCGGGCGGTATTGCTGCCGTATCTGGTGTTTCTGCTGCTCCAGAATGAGTACGTGGCCCGCTGGCTTCCTCGCTTTAGGGCTGAGTAGGTATTGGTTTTCGATAGCAATACTTGCTGACTATTGCCCAATACTTGGCCCCGCTCGCAGCAGGATGTATCTTTGCAGTTTAGAAAAAATCGCCCCTGGGGGGCATTTTCGCTTCGCATGGAAAATCCAGTAATCATTTTGGGCGCACAAAGCCTGGGTGCAACGGCACTAGATGCCTTTCAAAGCAACGATGTAGTCGTGTATTGTCTGCTCGACGACGATGCTAAGCTGCAGAATACCGAGCTAAACAACGTGCCCGTGATGGGCAACACCGACGACCGCGAATTGCTCAAGCTATTGGGCAAAAAGTGCGAAGTGTTCGTGGCCACCGAGGATACGGCCAGTCGCCGCAGCCTCACCAATATGCTCCGCGACGAGTATGAGGTGGTGCCGGTGAATGCCATTCATGCCCGCGCTAGCGTTTCGGAACAGGCGTGGCTGGGTCATGGCAACCTCGTTGGGGCTGGAGCCGTCGTATCCAGCAATAGCAAAATGGGCAATAGCTGCCTGATCGGGGCCAATGCCGTAATTGACGTGCAGGTAGAACTAGCCGACTTTGTGCAGGTCGGCGCTGGAGCCATCGTTAATGCAGGTGCCGTGCTGGCTGAGCAGGCGTTTATCGGCCCGGGCGCTATAATCGTTGGGGGCGTCAAGATCGGCGCAAAAGCCCGCGTGGGTGCTGGCTCGGTTGTAGTAGCTGATGTAGCAGCCAACCAGACGGTATTCGGGAACCCCGCCGCGAAAGTTTAGGGACTGACTTTTGGGAAGGGTGAAACGTGACTTGTGTTTAGCCACGCGAAAAAAAGCCCCCCGGAACCCTTCGTGCCTAATTTAGCATTCACTCGTAGCACAAAACACCATTTCAGAGATGGATTATCGCGTTCTGCTTTACTACTGCTATTCACCGATTGAAAATCCGGAGGCGTTCCGCGAGGAGCATCATCGGCTGTGTCTGCGTTTGAAGCTGTTAGGTCGCATCATTGTGGCGGCTGAAGGTCTCAATGGTACGGTGTCGGGGCTGGCGGCTGATTGTGAGGAGTATATGCAGATTGTAAAAGCCGATCCGCGCTTCGCTGCCTTAGAGTTTAAGGTTGACGAAGCGCCTGCGCATACCTTTCAAAAGCTGCATGTTCGCGTGAAGCCTGAAATTGTGCACAGTAGCCTGCGTCATGTGCGGCCGCACTTGCGCACTGGGCAACATCTTTCACCGCAGGAGTTTAAGGAACTCAAAGACCGCGATGATGTGGTAGTGGTAGATGTGCGTTCCGACTACGAATACAACGTAGGTCGTTTCAAAAACGCCGTCACCTTGGATATGGAAAACTTCCGCGACTTCCCCGAGCGGGTAGAGCGGCTGAAGGAATTTAAGGACAAGAAAATTCTGACGTATTGCACTGGCGGCGTCAAATGCGAAAAAGCCAGCGCCTACTTACTGGAGCAGGGTTTTGAGAACGTGTACCAACTCCACGGTGGTATCATCAAGTACGGAATTGAAGAGGGCGGCGAAGATTTTGAGGGCAAATGCTATGTCTTCGACAACCGCGTGGCGGTAGATGTGAACAGCGTCAATCCCACCATTATCTCTTATTGCCACCATTGCCATGCGCCTTCCGACAGGCTGGTGAACTGTGCCAATCCGCACTGCAACGCCCATCTAGCTCTCTGCGAAAACTGTGGTCATGAACTAGAAGGAGCTTGCTCAACTACTTGCCAAGCCCACCCTGATAAACGGGCGTATGATGGCACTGGCACGTATCCGAAGCTGAGCAACAACTATCGTCCCGAACAAGGCCTGGTTTCCTACCGCGCTCCATCATATTAAGAGGCGCTAACAGGCATTTCACTTAACACAAACCAAAAACAGAAAAGGTCGCACCATATGGTGCGACCTTTTCTGTTTTTGGTTCTTTCGAAAAGCATCTAGGCTTATGGGAATATACCCAATGACTGATAGCTGACGCCTACTTTCTCAATGGCACTATAGAAGGCGGCAGTGCGCAGATCTTCAATGCCCTTAATCTGATGCATTACCTCCCTAATCTCATGATAAGCCACAATCATAGTGTCTTCTAGGCCCGAGCGCACGAGGCTGGTCTCATCGGCGCCCTGAATGATTAGCTCCCGTTCCTGAGCGCTGATGCTCTTGCCGGTGGTCTGCTCGATAGTGGTTACAAGACGGCGGAGAGACGCTTCTTCCGCCCGTTTGCCCATGCGACCAAAGCGCACATTTGAGAGATTCTTTAGCCACTCGAAGTACGAAACCGTAACGCCCCCCGCGTTGAGATAAAGGTCGGGGAGGATAACAACGCCGCGTTCGAGCAGAATCTTCTCGGCATCCTTGGTAGTAGGGCCATTGGCGCCTTCCGCAATTATCTTGGCTTTAATGCGAGCGGCATTACCAGCGTGAATCTGGTTTTCCAGCGCGGCGGGCAAGAGTACATCACACTCATACTCCAGCAATTGACTAGCTTCCGCTACGTTTTGCGCGCCGGGATAATTAAGAATGGAGCCACTTTCGTTGCGGTGCTTAAACACGGCGGCTACATCGAGGCCATCGGCGTTAAAAATGCCCCCCTCGCGCTCTGCAATCCCCGTTATGATGGCGCCCTCCAGCTCGCAGAAGTGCGCCGCGTGGTAGCCTACATTGCCCAGACCTTGTACGATAATTCGTTTGCCGGCCATACCGCTCGTCATCCCGAGTTTTTTCAGGAGTTCGTTGTCGGCTAGCAGCTCGCGCAAGCCGAAGAATACGCCCAGACCAGTAGCTTCAGTCCGGCCGCGGATACCACCTTGGCCCACGGGCTTGCCTGTTACGCAGCCCAGCGCGTTGGTGTCGCCAAATTTGAACGCTAGATACGTGTCGGCAATCCAGGCCATTTCGCGGCTGCCTGTACCGTAATCGGGGGCAGGCACGTCCATGCCCGGACCAATGAGATTTTTCTTGATCAACTCGCTTGCATAGCGGCGAGTCACGCGCTCCAGTGTCTCTACGGAACTGGTGCGGGGG
This sequence comes from Hymenobacter radiodurans, assembly GCF_004355185.1. Classification (NCBI taxonomy): domain Bacteria; kingdom Pseudomonadati; phylum Bacteroidota; class Cytophagia; order Cytophagales; family Hymenobacteraceae; genus Hymenobacter; species Hymenobacter radiodurans. The sequence continues at coordinate 2,731,452 of NZ_CP037922.1, read as the reverse complement.
TTGATTTTGACGCCACCTTTTGCCCCGCCAAACGGAACATCGACGAGGGCGCATTTGAAGGTCATGAGCGTAGCCAGGGCCATTACTTCCTCTTCATCTACATACACGCTGTAGCGAATACCACCTTTGCTGGGTAGCTTGTGGTGGCTGTGCTGTACCCGTATTCCCTCAAAAACCTGCACATGCCCATCAACTTCTACCGGGAAATTAACCTTGTAAATGCTGTTGCAAGCCTTGATCTGAGAAAGAATGCCAGGATCAAGTTTTGAAAACTGCGCGGCCTGATCATAGAACTGCAGCACACTATTATAAAAGTCTTTTCCCTGAATCTGGGTGTTGCTCATGGGATGGGGTGTTGGTGAATGTATCTTAATTCCAACGAGTGAAGTTCGAAATCAGTTGTATCTCAATTGGAAGAGCAGGGGCCCGCAAACTATGCCTGAGCCGCTGCGTAACAGGTTATGACTAATTTGCCGCCTTCGCGCCACTTTCTAATCCCACTTCCTATGCCTATTCTCGACTCCGAGCTCATCCTGAACCGCGACGGCAGCGTGTATCACCTTAACCTGCTGCCTGATCATATTTCCGAAACCATTATCACCGTTGGCGACCCGGATCGGGTGGCACTGGTGAGCCAGCACTTCGACTCCATCGAGACGCAGGTAAACAAGCGCGAGTTCGTGACCCATGTAGGCTACTACAAGGGCAAGCGCATCGCGGTTGTTTCTACTGGCATTGGCACCGATAACATTGATATCGTGCTGAATGAGCTGGATGCACTCGTGAATATTGACTTCGTAACCCGCGAGCCGCGGCCCTTGGAAGAGCGCATTACGCTGCGCATCATTCGGGTGGGTACCAGCGGCGCTTTGCAGCCTGATATTCCCTTGGGCGCCCACCTCGTAACGGAGCACGGCGTGGGCCTCGATGCCCTGATGCAGTTTTATCCGCTGGTAGAAACCGGCTTGGAAGTAGAAGTAGGCACTGGCATCCAAAAGGCTTTGCAGCTCGATTATCGCCCGTACTGCGTGCGGGGCCACGACCTTATTCGGGAGCAGATTGGGGCCGGAATGCTGACTGGCAACACGCTCACTTGCCCTGGCTTCTACGGCCCGCAGGGCCGCGTACTCCGCCTCGATTTACGGCAGCCCGACCTGATTAAGCAGTTTCAGAACTTCCGGTACGAAAGCGCTGAAGGCGAATTTCGCCTGACAAACTTCGAGATGGAAACCGCTGGTTACTATGCACTTGGTCGCATGCTGGGCCACGAGATTGTATCGTTGAATGCCATTGTGGCGAACCGGGCTACTGGCGAATTTGCCACCAACGCCGAGCAAACCATGAACGACTTAATTGCTAAAACATTGGACCGCGTGTAAGGCTACTTTGTTAAAGCAAAAAAGCCCCCCAGGTGTCTTCTGGGGGCTTTTTTCTTATTGAAAATCGAATCGGATGATGGAGCGCAGCGGGAGGGTAATGCCGGCTTTTAAGGTTACGTATTCCTCGTGAACGGCCCAAATGGTGGTTTGCACGCGTCTGGTGATGCCTTCGTGAGTTTGAAAATAGATCGTCACTTTACCCTGATACGAGTTGCCAAGCTTTGAGGCGCGTTCGGCATCGTGGCGACGTTGGAGTTGTTGTGCTGGGTCGCTTAATACATCATCGTGCGGAAATGCCAGGCCGGGAATAGCCTCTTTCTCAATTGTTTCGACGTCGGGAAAGTCAGAGTTCATAAAGCAGTAGGGTTGGTTGCGACAGGGAATGGCTGGCTTAGGAGCAAGTAATAAGCTGTAGAAACGGGCTTCACAATGTTCTCTTGAAGGGCTATTATGCTCTTACTACTACGGGAGCGACGTTAAAAAAGCCATCGTATCCACGCCATCGGCGTAGTCGCTTACGCTGGGGCATTGGGCTTGCCCGAAGGCAAAGCTGCCTGGAAAAAGCCCCCCAGCCGATACTAAGCACTGCGTTTGGTTGGCTACCTGCGCTAGTTGCTGCTGAAGGTCGGCCTCGTCGTGGTAGGTGCCGTAATGCACCACCGAAATCGGCGACACGAGCTGGGCGCTTTCCGTGAACAGCACGAAGCCATTGTCGAAGTGCGGCACGCGGTTTACGAGCAGAATACTCTTGTTGTAATCGTAGTTGTTCTGGTAGCGGTTCTGCTCCAGCACGCGCTCCCAGGGCTGTAAATTATCCAGCAGCTTATCGAAGCGGTAGTCTTTCGGTACCAACAGTTTCGACACATTGCGGCAGCCTAGGCCGTAGTACTGAAAAATGTCGGCACCCAAGGCGGCTAGCTCCTCCGGAGTTTCCTGGCCCGTCAGGATGCCCAGGCTGGTGCGGTTGCGGCGGATGAGGTTGGGCTTGTTGCGGAAATAATATTCGAAGTAGCGGCCCGTGTTATCGGAGCCGGTAGCAATGAAGGCATCGGCGGCATTCAGGCGCTCCACGAAGGTGATGCGCTCCGCCATGCGTGGCTCAATCCGCGTCAGCTCACCCACAATCCAGTGCATCAGATACCGGTCATCGGAACTGGGTTTAGCCAACAGATTGTGGCCGCTGAGCACCACGCACAGCAAATCGTGGAAGCCTACCAGCGGGATATTGCCCGCCATCACCACGCCTACGGCGCGGGGCGTAGCAGCCTCCGCTGGGTAACGACTAGCCCAGGTGCGCAGGCTGTGTTCTTCCAGCAAGCGCGCAATCCCATCCAGAGCTGCGGCTACGTTGGGGGCATCAAACCACGAATTATTGTTGCGGGCCCGACGATATAAGTCATCTCTGTCGTCTTCGGTGAGGTGGCGCAGGCGCTGGCCGAGGTTAATAAATGCGGCCAGGCGTTCGAAATGATTCATTGTGCAAGTATTCTAATGAGAGAAGTGGCGGGGTAGTACTCCGAATGGCTAAAGGGCTTCGCAGTACTACTAGCGTTGTTGATGTCTGCTCGCAATGGGCGTTCAACCAGAGCAGGAGTAAAAGAGATTTTTTAGTTATTCGTCCCTCAAAGCTGAACATTCAAAATTAAAACAAGGTTAGTTTCTACTTTTGCGTACCCAGATCAACTTTTGGGGGGCATCTTTGCGTAAGCGTATATGTTCAATTACTAGTACCCAACTCAAGACGACTGCGGCTATGGCCATAATGATAACCGACGAGTGCATCAACTGCGGTGCCTGCGAACCTGAATGCCCCAACAATGCGATTTATGAAGGTGGTGCTCAGTGGCGTTGGGCCGATGGCACTTCTTTGAAACAAGTAGAAGTTGACGGTGGCGCTGTCGTATCCGCCACGGCTCCCCAAACCCCAGTTTCCGACGAATATTATTACATCGTGTCCGATAAGTGTACGGAATGCGTGGGTTTCCATGAAGAGCCTCAGTGCGCCGCCGTATGCCCCGTAGACTGCTGCGTAGACGACCCCGATTTGCGCGAAACGCAGGAAGAACTGCTTAAGAAGAAAGAGTGGCTCCACCTCACTGCCTAACAGCCGGCAGCTTGCAAGCATTCTCTGCTTTCCAAAAGTAGCTATAAAAAGCCCCCCAGATAGTTTCTGGGGGGCTTTTTTGGTATGCGTATACTTCTGAAAAGCAATGCTTAAGCGCCGCAGTTAAAATACTTGTCGTAAGCTGACTCTGGAATCAGATTCAGCTGACTAAGCACTTTGATCGGCCAGCGCAGCCGCCGAATGAGCGAATAGTTGTTTGGGTAGTCGCGGAAAGTTTTGGGTGGCGTGGCCACAATTTGATCGAACTCCGCACGAGTCAGGCCAAGACGCTTGATGCAGAGGTCAATTACGCGCGGGTCTTCGATGGAATTGATGTGAGCGGTGCGTTCCAATGCTTCTTCCCGCGACATCTGACCTGAGCGCACCAGCGCTGAATAGTTGAACAGCCGCCGATCAATGTTGAATTTGGTCCGGTTGAGGTAGTAGATAACGCTTTGGTAGAGGTCGTCGAAGTAATGCGCGCCCGGATTTACCCAGTCCAGTTCACGGGCAATCAACTCGTCTACATCAGCCCGCACATAGTCGATGTGGTAAAGCAAGGTTACCGTCTTAATGCGCCGCACGAAGGCGTAGTAAAACATCTCCTTCAAATCCAGATTGAAACCTGGGTCAGCGGGCGACCAAGGCCGCAGCGGCACCGTGCCGAAACGCTTGTGCACAGCTTTCAGGTAGCGGCCATCCAAATAATTCCAGGATAATGGGCAGATGCCTTCGGTGCGGAAGCTCTGGCCAATCACGATGCGCTGAATCCCTTCTTTGGCCGCTACTCCATACAAAGCGGTAGCAATACCGAGGTCAGTACCTTCCTCCATATCCGGAGTGGAGGCTTTGAGAAAGGCAATTTTGAGGTCTTTGGATTCGCGCCAGTCGGAGGTGATGGTGCGCAGCTCTACGCCCAGCTTGCGGCAAGCTTTCACCATGTTTTCGCCCGCTACGGGGTTACCGAAGCCGTCGTTGAAGTGCACTGCCAGCGGGCGCAGCTTCAGCTTGGTAACGCAATACCAGAGCGTAAACGAACTGTCTCGGCCGCCGCTTACGCCCAGTACGCAGTCGTATTTCTTGCCCCGGCCCACGCGCTTAATATCGTCGGCGAGCTTTTGCACTTGCTGGCGACCGGCTTCACCGAGCGGAAAAGCTTTATCTAACTTGTCATGCAGAGCACAGAAGCTGCATTCGCCGCGGGTATCAAACTGAATACCAGGCACGGTGCTATCCATAATACACCGGGTGCAGCGCTGGGCGGGTGCTTTCGGCTGATAAGCGGACGCCACGGCAGCAGTAGGCTCTGTTGCCCTGACTGGTGAGCTAGTAGAAGAAGGAATAGGAGCGGACAAGCGGCAAAGGAAAAGTGAAAGACTAGGAAATTTGAAGCTTTGCTTAGTAAGGTTTATAACGTGAATAAATGGATAGGCGTTATTTTAAAGCAACTTATCAAACTGATAGCCTTTGCGTTGGAGCATTTCGCCAATGGCCGTTCCCTGCTCCGGACGAATCGGACGGGGCAAATCGGCCACCACTAAGTCACCCGCAAACTCGTTAAAAGTACCTTGGGCCCGCACACCGCTCGCATCGACTGCCAGAGAACAGCCTACGCTTTTCTTGCCCTCATACGGGCCGCCCACAATATAGCCCACCGACGTGGTGCCGACCACCACCACATTATATAGGCGCGCCAGAATGGAGAATGGATTCACCCATTTTTCGCGGTACGGATCATCCTCTTCCGTCAGCGAATAATCGACGGTCCAGGAAGAAGGAGAGATGATGAACTCAGCGCCCATACGAGCTAGCGTGTGACCAATGGACAAACCATCGAGGTAGTTGTCGGCGCAGATATTAACTCCGATTTTCCCCAAAGGCGTGTCCACTACATTCAGGGTCTGACCCACTGCGTAAAACGGCAACTCAACGCCTAATAGGTTTATCTTGTGATATTTAACGATAATTTCGCCTTCCGGATTTATCAGAATTGCGGCGTTGTAGTTCCGACCATTTAACCGTTCCGTAAGGCCCGCGCACACGTAGATCTTGTGCTTGCTTGCCTGCTCGCAAAGCAGGTCGCTGAACGGTCCTGGAATAGGTTGCGCCTCTGTGAGGGCGCTTGGGTGCGTCCAAGCAAAGTCGAGCGTTTCGGGTAGCAGAATTAACTCGCAGCCTTGCTGCGCTGCTTCACCGATCATGCGAGCGGCCCGCTCCAAGTTGCGCAGTGGTTCGCCGCCCTCTACCAGTAGCTGGCCCATCCCGATCCGTACGGAGGTAGTGGGGGGCAAATTAACCGGTCCAGAAGTGCTGGGAGTAGCTTTTGGTGCTTTTCGAAAAGAGAACAAAGCGGCCATGCCGACAGAAAAACGGTGAACAGAACAGTAAAAATAAAGCAAAAAACGAACCTGACTCCTCTCTGTAGATCGGTCAATCCCTTTTCGGACTCAAAGGTAGGACCAGAAGCTAAGAATTGACGTCCCGGTTTCAGTTTAGCCAATCTGATGTTCTGGGGGGCATTTGCCCAGTTGAAATGCCTACTTTTGTCTTTGTTTAGAACTGAATTTGCCCCCCGCGCCCATGTCTATCGCCAAAACCTATACTCCCGCCGACGTAGAAGCCAAATGGTACACGCGTTGGCAGGAGCAGGGCTTTTTTAAAGCCAAGCCCAACCCGCGCAAGCCTGCCTACTCCGTGGTGATTCCGCCGCCCAACGTGACGGGCGTGCTACACATGGGCCATATGCTCAATAATACCATTCAAGATGTGTTGGTGCGCCGGGCCCGCATGCAGGGCAAGGAAGCCTGCTGGGTGCCCGGCACCGACCACGCGTCTATTGCTACCGAAGCTAAGGTAGTGGCCCTACTGAAGGAAAAAGGCATCGACAAGCGCGACCTCACCCGTGAAGAGTTTCTGGCTCACGCTTGGGAATGGAAGGAAAAATACGGCGGCATTATCCTGGAGCAACTCAAGAAGCTCGGCGCTTCCTGCGATTGGGACCGCACCCGCTTCACCATGGAGCCCGAACTGACCGACGCTGTACTGCGCGTCTTCGTGGACCTATACCAAAAGGGCCAGATCTACCGTGGGATACGCATGGTAAACTGGGATCCGCAGAGCCGCACGGCTATTTCCGATGAGGAAGTTATTGCCAAGGATACCCAGGCCAAAATGTATTATCTGCGCTACCCAGTGGTAGGGCAGGAGGGCCAGTTCTTGACCGTAGCTACCTCGCGCCCCGAGACGATTATGGCCGATGTAGCCGTGGCCGTAAACCCCAATGATGAGCGCTACAAGCACCTACACAGCCAGCAGGTAAGCATTCCGCTGCTGGGTCGTGAGGTGCCCATTATTCTGGATGAGTACGTAGCCATCGATTTCGGAACGGGCGCGCTGAAAGTGACGCCGGCCCACGATCTGAACGACTACGAGTTGGGCGTGAAGCACAATCTGCCCGTTATTGATATTCTCAACGACGACGGCTCGCTGAATGAAAAAGCTGTGCTCTACGTGGGGCAGGATCGTTTTGCTGCCCGCAAGCAGATAGCCAAAGATTTGCAGGCTGCCGGCCTGCTCGATAAGATTGAGGACTACGCTAGCGTGCTGCAAACTTCTGAGCGCACCGGGGCAGTGATTGAGCCGCGCCTGAGCATGCAGTGGTTCTGCAAAATGGACCAGATGGCTGCCAAAGCGCTGGCCGTAGTGGAGAACGACGAAATCAAACTGCACCCGCCCAAGTTTAAGAACATGTACCGGGTGTGGATGGAGAACGTGCGTGACTGGTGCATCTCGCGGCAGCTATGGTGGGGGCAGCGCATCCCGGCATACTACCTCCCCGATGGCTCTTTTGTAGTTGCTCTTTCGGAGAACGAGGCACTTGAAGCAGCACGTGAAAAGACCGGGAACCTTGATTTGCAAATCAGTGACTTACGGCAGGAAGAAGACGTGCTCGATACGTGGTTTTCTTCCTGGTTGTGGCCCATTTCAGTGTTCGATGGATTCAAGGATCCCGACAATCCCGACATCAACTATTTCTATCCTACCGATGACCTCGTAACTGCCCCCGAGATTCTGTTCTTCTGGGTAGCTCGCATGATCATGGCCGGTTTGGAGTACCGCAAAGAGGTGCCATTCCGCAACGTATACCTGACGGGCATCGTGCGCGACGACCAGGGCCGTAAGATGAGCAAGCAGCTCGGCAACTCGCCTGACCCGCTGGACCTTATTGCGCAGTACGGCGCCGATGGCGTGCGCACTGGTATGCTGTTTTCGTCGCCGGCTGGTAATGATTTGCTGTTCGATATTCGCCTCGTGGAACAAGGCCGCAACTTCACCAACAAGCTCTGGAATGCCTTCCGCCTAACGCAGGGCTGGGAGGTAAATCAGGAGCTGCCGTTCGTGAATGAAAAGGCTGTAGAATGGTTCGGGGCGAAGCTGCAAAGTGCGCAGACAGAGCTGGACGAGCATTTTGCCAAGTTCCGCATGTCAGACGCACTCATGACCGTGTACAAGCTTGTGTGGGATGACTTCTGCTCGGTATACCTGGAAATGATTAAGCCGGCTTATCAGGCGCCCATCGACCCGGAGACGCTACGCCAGACCACGGCTTACCTCGAAACTCTGCTCAAGCTTATGCATCCGTTCATGCCCTTCATTACGGAGGAGATATGGCACGAACTGGCTGAGCGCGGTGAGAAAGAGTACGTCTGCGTAGCGGCCTGGCCCAAGCCGCAGCCGTTGGCAAACGCTGCCGATATCCTGAGCCGCATGGACAAAGCACTGGAAATAGTAGCCGGCGTTCGGAATGTGCGCAATCAGAAAGGCATCGGCCCAAACAAGCCACTGACGCTGGCAGCGAAAACCGAGGAAGCCGTTTTGCTGCGCGACTACGACGGGGTAATTAGGAAGCTGGCCGCGCTCAGCGACATCAGCTTCGTGGAGGCTGCTCCGGCCGGGGCTGTCAGCTTCGTGCTGGGTACGGGTGAGTTCTTCATTCCCTTGGAAGGCCACATTGACCTGGGCGCCGAGCGCGAGCGACTGACGAGGGAAATTGAGTACGCCCGTGGCTTTCTAGAGTCGGTAATGAAGAAGCTAAGCAACGAGAAATTCGTGCAGAATGCCAAGCCTGACGTATTGGAGCGGGAGCGACAGAAGCAGGCCGACGCCGAGGGAAAAATTACGGCGTTGGAGCAGAGCCTAGCCGCACTGTAGATTTATTCCTTTCAAAAAAGCCCCCAGCCGCATACTGGGGGGCTTTTTTGCGCATGCCTGTTTCTGTTTGGAAATAGCTTGCGCTGTAAGCTAGGCTAATTCATTTCAGTATCTTTAGCTTGTTCTACACTCCAACTCAGCCTAACCCTCTATGAATCATTCCTTACTCTGGCTGGCTGGTGCCTTCGCCCTGACGCTCGGCGTAGCGCAGGCCCAGACCCAGCCTACAACCTACACCATGACCACTCCGCCTCTCGCGCCCAGCAAGCCCAAGCAGCTCACCTCGCCCTTTGGCACGCGCACTGATAACTATTACTGGCTGAATGAGCGCGAAAACCCCGAGGTAATCAGCTACCTCAACGCTGAGAATGCTTACTTCGACAAGCAGATGGCGCCCGCCAAAGAGCTGGAAGACAAGCTGTTTAACGAAATAAAAGGTCGTATCAAAGAGCAGGACGAATCGGTGCCTTACCGCGACAACGGCTACTATTATTATACCCGCTACGAGGCGGGCAGCGAGTACCCCATCTACTGCCGCAAGAAGGGCGATATGAAGGCGCCGGAGGAAATTCTGCTCAACGCCAACGAGTTGGGGAAGGATAAAACGTACTTCCAAATTGGCGGCTACGAGGTTAGCGACAACAACCTGGTGATGGCCTACGGCGCCGATACAGTGAGCCGCCGCTTGTACACATTGCGCTTTAAGGACCTGAAAACAGGCAAGCTGTACCCCGAGAAAATCGTGAATACGAGCGGTAATGCCGTGTGGGCCGCCGACAACAAGACACTTTTCTACGCCAAAAAAGACCCCACCACGTTGCTGCCTTATCAGGTGTACCGGCACACGCTGGGCACTGACCCCAAGCAGGACGTGCTGGTGTACGAGGAGAAGGATAATACCTTTAACCTAGGCGTAGGTCGTACCAAGTCGAAGAAGTACATCTTCATCGGCATGGGCAGCACCATGTCCTCCGAGTTGCGCTACATCGACGCCAGCAACCCCACGGCTGCTCCCAAAGTATTCTTGGCCCGCGAAAAGGACCATCTCTACGACGTAGAGCACCTGGGGGACAAATTTTACATTCGCTCGAATGCCGGTGCTCCCAACTATCGTCTGCTCGAAACACCCGTCAGCAATACAGCTAAAACGGCTTGGAAAGAGATTATTCCGCACCGCAAGGACGTGTTTCTGGAGAACATGGAGCTGTTCAAGAACTTCCTCGTGCTGGGTGAGCGCAAGGAAGGCTTGTTAGGCTTGCGCGTGCGTCCCTGGAAAGGCGAGGAGCACTACCTCAATTTCGGGGAGCCTACGTACTCGGCTAGTATCAGTGTGAACCCCGAGTTTGATACGCCAGTACTGCGCTATTCGTACACCTCGCTTACCACGCCCAATTCCACGTACGACTACAACATGGTCACGAAGCAGAAAACGCTGCTCAAGGAGCAAGCCGTGCTGGGGGGCTTTAATAAGGAAGATTACGTGACGGAGCGCATGTACGCCACGGCCAAAGACGGCACGAAGATTCCGATTTCGATTGTGTACAAGAAGGGCTTCAAGAAAGACGGCAATGCGCCGGTGCTCCAATACGCCTATGGTTCCTACGGGATTATTTCCAACGCGACCTTCAGTGCCGCGCGCCTGAGCCTGCTTAACCGCGGCTTTGCCTACGCGCTGTGCCACATTCGCGGTGGACAGGAAATGGGCCGACAGTGGTACGAGGATGGCAAATTGCTCAAGAAAAAGAACACCTTTACCGACTTCATCGACTGCTCGGAGTTCCTAATTCAGCAGAAGTTTACCTCGCCAGCTAAGCTGTTTGCTCAAGGCGGCAGCGCCGGTGGCCTGCTGATGGGTGCCGTAGTGAACATGCGTCCTGATCTGTACAAAGGCGTATTGGCCGGCGTACCGTTCGTGGATGTGGTAACTACCATGCTGGATGAAAGCATTCCGCTCACCACTGGCGAGTATGACGAGTGGGGCAATCCTAACAAGAAAGAGTACTACGACTACATGCTCTCGTACTCGCCCTACGACAACGTGAAAAAGCAGCCGTACCCTAACATGCTCGTTACCACTGGTCTGCACGACTCGCAGGTACAGTATTTTGAGCCTGCCAAATGGGTTGCGAAGCTGCGCACCATGAAAACCGATAACAACTTATTGCTGCTGCACACCGATATGGCAGCGGGCCACGGCGGTGCATCTGGCCGCTTTAAGTCCATTCGCGACGTAGCCCGGCAGCAAGCGTTTATGCTGATGCTTTTGGGAATTAAGTCGTAGGACTATCCAGCCGAAAAAAGCCCCCAGAAAATATCTGGGGGCTTTTTTTATGGCTGCGCCAGCGGTGGGTTTACTTCGCTTCAGCCGCGCGTTGCTGGGCCGTAAGCTGATTTTGCAGTTGAAACGTCACCTTCTCGCAGTCGGCATATCGTTGTTCTGCTTGGCGCAACGCCTCTTGAGTTGAGGATAACTGGAAGTACAAAAAGATGATTAGCCCTAATGAAATGACGAGGGCAATCAGTGAAAAAATATTCTTCATAAGCAATTGATTTAGAAAAAGAAAAGCCCGTCTACCAGACGGGCTTATTCAAGTGCAGCCGCGCCGCTATTTACGATGTTGAGCGCAGATTTAGATAACCGTATTTGGATCAAATTGCTCCAGATAGTCGGCCACTTTACGCACGAACATACCGCCTAGCGAGCCATCAACCACACGGTGGTCGTAGGAGTGGGAAAGGAACATGAAGTGACGGATACCGATCAAATCACCTTGGGGCGTTTCAATAACAGCCGGCTTCTTTTTGATAGCACCCAGCGCCATGATGGCTACCTGCGGCTGCATGATAATGGGCGTGCCCATCACGTTACCGAAAGATCCTACGTTGGATACAGTATAGGTACCGCCTTCCAAGTCGCCAGGAGTTAGCTTGTTGATGCGGGCCCGGTTAGCCAGGTCATTCACCTTTTTGCTCAACCCATTCAGGTTCAACTGATCGGCATTATGAATAACCGGCACAATCAGATTGCCGGAAGGCAGCGCCACCGCTAGGCCAATGTTGATGTCACGCTTCTTGATGATGTAGTCGCCATCCACCGATACGTTGATATTGGGGAAGTCCTGAATGGCGCGGGCAATGGCTTGGATGAGGATAGGCGTGAAGGTGAGGTTTTCGCCCTCGCGCTTCTTGTAGGCGTCTTTGTGCTTGTTGCGCCAGTTTACCAGATCAGTCACGTCCGCTTCCACAAAGGAGGTAACGTGGGGGGCAATTCGCTTGCTGTCTACCATGCGCTGAGCAATCATCTTGCGCATGCGGTCCATTTCGATCAACTCCTGGTTGCCGCTCACCGATGGGGCCGGCTTGCTGGCCGGCGCGCTGCTGGCTGGCTTTGCCGCTTCGGCTGGCGCCACCTGAGCCGTGGCCGTAGGTGGCGACTGCACCGACTGCGTGGCGGGCGCTGAGGCGGCCTGGGGAGCAGTTTGCGCGGGCGCAGGAGCCGCTGTGCCAGACGTCTGGCTTAACGACTTCTTGCCGCCTTCCACGTAGTCCAGAATATCCTTTTTCGTGACGCGGTTTTCCTTGCCGGTACCAGGCAAATATTCCAGATCAGCCATCGAAATGCCTTCCTGCCGGGCAATGCTCAATACCAGGGGCGAATAAAAGCGACCTTGTTGGGGCTGGGCCGATGATTGACTAGCCTGCGCGTCCTGCAGCTGAGGTACGTGTGGCACATCGGCCGCCGTATCCTGCCCATTTGGAGTATCTACGGTCGAAACTGCCTGTGGAGCAGCAGGAGCTGCGGCTGGCGCCGTAGCGCTGGCACTATTCACGTCGGTTTCAACAATTGCAATGGGAGCCCCCACCGCTACTACTTCGCCTTCCTGTACTAGAATTTCTTGCAAAACGCCGGCATGAATGGCCGGTACCTCGGTATCTACTTTATCGGTAGCCACCTCCAGTACTGATTCGTCCTGCTCAATTGCGTCGCCTACTTGTTTGAGCCATTTCAGGACGGTGCCTTCCATAATGCTTTCGCCCATTTTGGGCATCACCATTTCCACTCGTGCCATGCGGTTATTGGGGGTTGGGGTTATTGGGTGTTGAAGGTCAGAAAACTTGCTTGGTCGGCGCCATAGTATGCGGGGTGGACGCCAGCTAAGCTGCATCAAAGGTAGGTGTTTTAGTGAGTAGCGGAAGCGTGGCAGGCTTCGGGTAGAGAGAAGGCAGGAGTAACCTGAAACAGCAATGCCCTTTTACCAAAAATCTAAGCCCTTCCTTTCCGCCGCTTACGTTACTTCGGCAAGCTCAGCCGCAGCAGGTTCAAGATGATTGTAGTTGTGTACTCAATGTTGAGCTGGCGCCCCCGGTCGAAAGTGAACTGCTTGCTGATGGTCTGGTGGGCATCGGCGTAGGCAATGCAGACGGTACCGACGGGCTTTTCGGGGGTGCCGCCACCCGGGCCGGCAATACCGCTGGTTGCCAGCGCCACGTCTACGCCCAAGTGCTTGCGCGCCCCTTCGGCCATCTCACGCACGGTAGCTTCGCTTGCTGCTCCATGTGTAGCTAAGGTTTCAGTGCTAACGCCCAGCTGTTTGATTTTGATATCGTTATGATAAGCTAGAATGCCCCCCAGAAAATAGCGAGAGCTGCCCGCCACACTGGTCAGCTTGTGGGCCAGATAGCCGCCCGTACAACTCTCGGCTGTGCCAATAGTGAGGTTGCGCTCTACTAATAACTGGCCGACGGCCGCCTCCAGCGACACTTCCCCAACGGCAAAGATATACTCTCCAATTAATTCCTGAAGCAAGGGTAAGTTCGCTTCCAGTCGGCCGCGCAGGTCGGGTATTCCATCGTCGGTGGCGGTAAGGCGGAGGCGTACGGCCCCTAAGTGAGGCAAATAAGCTAGCTTAAAATTGGGAGGCAAACTGTCTTCCCAATCCGAGATTTTCTCCGCCAGAAACGACTCGCCAATGCCTACCGTCTGAATAACCAGGTGCTCAATAGGTGCCGTGTGAAAATGCTCTTTCAGCTTTGGCAATACGATGTCCGTCATCATACGCTTCATCTCAAACGGCACACCCGGCATCGACACAAACACCACGCCCCGGTCTTCGAACCACATACCCGGCGCCGTACCCACCGCATTGCGAACGGGCGTGCAGGCGGCGGGCAGGTAAGCCTGCTGCCGGTTCACTTCCAGCATCGGTCGGTTAAAACGAGCAAAAATGCCCTCCACATCGCGCAGGGAAGGCTCATGCAGCACCAACTCGGTGCGAAAATATTCCGTGAGAATATGCTTGGTCAAATCGTCCTTCGTCGGACCGAGGCCACCGGTAATTAGCACCACATCGGCCCGTTCGCGGGCGGCGTCCAGGGCTAGTACTATTTCAGCCGCTCGGTCGGAGACACTCGTTATCTGTCGCACTCGTATACCAAGCTTACCCAACTCCTGACCCATAAACGCGGAGTTAGTATCTACAACTTGGCCATACAGTAGCTCGTCGCCGATGGTAATGATTTCTGCATTAGGTACCTGCCGCATAAAGGGGAATAAGGAAGGAAAAAATAGGATGGTTTGGTCCGGTTTGTGCCTTAGCCAGTACGCCCGGCCCGTTGGGTCGTTACACTTTAGTTGCCCCGAGTTATGAAAAAGATTCGCTATTCACTCGTAATAACTGCGCTGCTTGGTCTGCATGTGGCCGCCTCAGCGCAGGTTTTTCGCCTACCTAAGCTGGGGGGCATTTTGACGACTCCTACCACTAAGACTCCAACCCAGGGTTCCACGGGCAGTATCACGCAGGATGAAGCCGCCCGTGGCCTGAAAGAAGCCCTTACGCAAGGTATAAGCAAGGGCGCCGACCAAGCTTCTCAGCAAGACGGCTTCTACCTCAACAAGCTTATTCGCATTCCGTTTCCACCAGATGCCCAGCGCGTAGCTAATACGCTGCGTAGCATCGGCTTAGGGTCGCAGGTCGATAAGTTCGAACTGTCGTTGAACCGCGGCGCTGAGGACGCGGCTAAAAGTGCGAAGCCAATATTTCTGGCCGCCATCAAAAGCCTGACCTTTAAAGATGTGTGGGGGATTTTGACTGGTGAGAAAGACGCCGCTACCAATTACCTGCGCCGTACAACTACCTCGCAACTCACCACCGCCTTCAAGCCGATTATCCAGCAATCGCTTGACAAGGTCAATGCCACCCGCTACTACACCGACCTGACGACGCGCTACAACCGAATTCCACTGGTCCAGCCCGTTAATACTGATCTGAACCAGTATGCCACGGAGAAAGCCATTGGGGGGCTTTTTACCCTCATTGCGCAGGAGGAAGCCAATATCCGGGAGAACCCGATGGCTCGTGGAAGTGAACTGCTAAAGAGGGTCTTTGGTAAGAAGTCATAGCAGGCAACCGCTAACAAAAAAGCCCCCCAATGTCTACTTGGGGGCTTTTTTGTTAGCGGTTAGGCTAATAGTCATCATCGTCGCTAATGCGGCCGCTGCGACCGGAGCGGCTGCTCCCGAGGTCATCGTCGTCATCAGCAATATCAAAATCGTCATCGTCATCTAAGGAAGCAAAGCCGCTGCTATCCGGGTCCTCGGCGGCTTCGGCGGCGGTGTACTCTTCCTCCGTCATGCTGGCCAGGTCCAGCGCCTCGTCGTGCGAGGAGCCTGTATCGCGCCACATCAGATAGTCGGCGTACTTGGCGCTGAGGCGGTCTTCAGTGCTGCCGATACCAGCGCGGCCGCCACTTTTGGCGAAGTTATCTAGCTCGTCATCATCGAGCGAATCGTCGTCGAGGTCGTCGTATTGTCTCATGGCCGTGTGAGGGCAGGTGATGGGTGAAAGAAGAATACTTTAATCAACTCTATTACCAGGGGGCAGTTGCGAAGATACGGTTCGAATGGTTTTTGCGTTGGAAATAAAGTCGTTTTTTAACGAATCGATTGTGAGTGTTCAGCTTTAAATCTGCACAATAGAGCTTGATTTACTACGCCACGAGCAGCCCAAATAGATGAGCTTCAGGAATAACAGAAAATTGTGACCCTCCTACAATTTGGCGAAAATTCAATTAGGAAGCACACCTATCCCAAACATTCATTTTACGAAACTGGGGGGCTTTTTCCAAGCTACCGAGCGGCTGTCGCCCCAAAGCTGGTTACGTCCAGCTGTTCCTGACAGAAGTCATACTCCTCTGCCACGTTGGAGCTCACCAATACTAGGCGGCCAGCTACCGTAGCGTGCACGTGCTCCTGATACCAAGCCACGCCGGCTCGGTCTAGGTTGGTGGTGGGCTCGTCGAGAAGCAGGAGAGGGGCAGCGCTGTACAACGCCAATCCTAGCTTGAGACGCTGCTTCATGCCCGACGAAAAATCCCGTATGAGCTTATGACGAGACTTTTCCAGATAGAGTAGCTCGATCAGGCCTCGCGTACTAAGGCCTGGCCGAAGAGGCTTAAAGCGGGTATGAAAGGAGAGAAGCTCGCTTAGTGTCAGCTCCTCAATAAGCTCCAGATAGGGCGCGCAATAAGCCAGTTGGGCCGGGATGTCCTCTACCGGTATCGGTTTGCCTTGTAGACTGTAGGTAAGCGTGCCATCAGTGGGCAACAGCTGCCCGGAAAGCGTGTTCAAAAGGGTGCTTTTGCCCGCGCCATTCGGTCCCAGAATAGCCGTGGCAGTGCCGGGACGGAAAGTGTGAGTCAGGTGTCGGAATATCCAGTCGCGATTAAAGCGCTTTCCCAGCCCGGTAGCCTGAATCTGCATAAACTACTAGTAGTCGGAGCTGCCGTTACTGCTGCGCGAATAGCCTTTTATCACGCCCCGCCAGAGTTTCGCACGAAGTTTACAACCTCATCCCGCTCCGGCGAGGGCAGCAATTCCAACTCAACCTTATCGAGGGCATCGGCATTATTAAGCTTGCTTAAAAACAGCAGGCGGTAGATCTGCTGAATCTCGCTGATCTTAATGTCGGAGTAGCCACGGCGGCGCAAACCAATTGAGTTGATACCGCTGTAAGTCAGAGGCTCGCGGCCTGCTTTTACAAATGGCGGTACATCTTTTCGTACCAGCGAGCCACCCGAAATCATGGTGTGCGGTCCTACTTTCACAAACTGGTGCACCGCTGACATGCCTCCCACAATAGCGTAGTCGCCAATCTCTACATGGCCGGCCAACTGTACAGAATTGGCTAACACGCAGTTATCACCAACTATACAGTCGTGGGCTACGTGTACATAAGCCATCAGCAGGCAATTGGCCCCCACCACGGTTCGCATCCGATCAATGGTACCCCGATTTACGGTCACGCACTCCCGAATTACGGTGTTGTCGCCGATATGAGCCGTTGTTTTTTCGCCCGCGAACTTCAAATCCTGGGGCATGGCGGCAATAACAGCACCCGGAAAAATCTTGCAGTTCTTCCCAATCCGGGCTCCCTGCATGATTGTCACATTGGGCCCAATCCACGTGCCCTCGCCGATTTCTACGTCTTTATCAATAGTAGTAAAAGGCTCTACCACTACATTTTGCGCAATTTTAGCCTCCGGATGAATATAGGCGAGGGGCTGGTTCATTCTGTATTGTTAATTGAAAAACTAAGCGTCTTTGCGGACGATGGCAGCACTCATTTCGGCCTCCATTACCACTTTGCCATTCACAAAAGCCTTGCCGCTCATCTTGGCAATGCCCCGCTTAACGGGAGCGAGCAACTGGCATTTGAAGATGATGGTGTCACCAGGAACTACCCGCTTTCGGAAACGGCAGTTCTCGATTCCAAGGAAGTATGTCCAGTAGTTCTCTGGGTCTTTCACTGTGTTCAGCACCAAAATGCCGCCAGTTTGGGCCATAGCCTCAATCTGAATGACGCCGGGCATGACGGGGTTGCCAGGAAAGTGACCCTGGAAAAACTGCTCGTTCATCGTCACGTTTTTCACGCTCGTCACCGTAGTCGTGTCGAGGTGAATGATCTTGTCGATGAGCAGGAAAGGGTAGCGGTGCGGTAGGGTAGCCGATATCTTGTTGATATCCATCACCGGCTCGCGGCCGGGGTCGTAGGTGGGCACCGGAGAGGAGTCCACCTCCATCATTTTCTTCTTGATCTTCTTAGCAAACGCCACATTAGCGGCATGGCCAGGGCGAGCCGCCAGAATCTGCCCTTTCAGCGGCCGACCAACCAAGGCCAAATCACCTACTAGGTCCAGAAGCTTGTGGCGAGCGGGCTCATTTTTGTAGCGCAGATCCACATTATTCAGAATGCCTTCTTTCTTGACCGCCACTTTAGGCTTGCCCAGCATTTCGGCCAAATCATGTAGCTCTTCCTCGCTTACCACGCGGTCCACTACCACAATAGCGTTGCTCAGGTCGCCGCCTTTAATAAGGTTTTGCTTGTATAGCGCCTCTAACTCATGCAAAAAGCAAAAAGTACGCGAGGAAGCTATTTCAGTAGCGAAATGAGTGATGTCGGTGAGCGTGGCGTGCTGAGAGCCTAGCACGGGGGAGTTATAATCCACCATTACCGTTACGCGGTAGTCGTGCAAAGGCAATACAGCTAGCTCTACATGACGGGCGTGGTCTACGTACCGAATGCTCTCCGGAATCTCGAAGTAGTTGCGCAACGCGTTTTGCTCCTCCAAGCCGGCTTCCTGCAAGGGCTTGATGAACTCATACGAGGAGCCATCCATGATGGGCGGCTCGGGGCCATCCAACTGAATCAGTACATTATCAATCTGTAGGCCTACCAGCGCAGCTAGCGTGTGCTCCACGGTATTTACACGCGCACCATTCTGCTCGATAGTAGTACCGCGGGACAGGTCCACCACGTTGTCAACGTCGGCATCCACAATGGGCTTACCGGGCAAATCGATGCGTTGAAACTTATAGCCGTGGTCGACTGGTGCCGGGCAAAAGGTCATGGTGGCCTGTACGCCGGTGTGCAGGCCAATGCCGCTCACAGTAACCGGCGACTTGATAGTATGTTGCTTGTCGTTCATTAGAGGAGCTAGAAGCTGAAAGCTAGAAGCCGGAAGGATGGCATTACCAAAAGCAAGAAGAAAAAGAATTCCGGCCCGGCCACTAGTTGTTTGCTTCTAACTCCTAGTTTTCGAGTTC
Organism: Hymenobacter radiodurans; assembly: GCF_004355185.1. Classification (NCBI taxonomy): domain Bacteria; kingdom Pseudomonadati; phylum Bacteroidota; class Cytophagia; order Cytophagales; family Hymenobacteraceae; genus Hymenobacter; species Hymenobacter radiodurans. The sequence continues at coordinate 2,712,656 of NZ_CP037922.1, read as the reverse complement.
CGGCTTTCCGAGAGGCAAAGCTAAAGCTTTTCTGTTGCGCTTTTGTTGCCTTCTAGCGCGTCGAGGCGACGCGCAAGCTCGGGCAGATGCCGGAAAATAGCGTTGGCACGCAAACTATCGCGCAGATTGAACGCCGGAGAGCCTTGCAGAAACTGACCTTCCTCCTTTATCGATTTGCCAACTCCCGACTGCGCCGTTACGGTCGTGCGGTTAGCTAGAGTCAGGTGGCCCGCCAGGCCGGCTTGGCCCGCCAGCACACAGTAGTCGCCAATCTTGGTCGAGCCCGAAATACCCGTTTGCGCGGCCACCACCGTGTGGCGTCCAATCTCCACATTGTGGGCTATCTGCACTAGGTTGTCAATTTTGCTGCCTTCCCGGATGATAGTCGAGCCCATGGTAGCGCAGTCGATGGTCGTATTGGCCCCAATGCTGACGTTGTCTTCCAGAACCACATTACCGATTTGCGGAATAGCCCGGTAAGAACCGTCGGGCTGGGGGGCAAATCCGAAGCCATCAGAGCCTAGTACGGCGCCCGCGTGCACGGTACAGCGCGCTCCAATAACGGTATCCGCATAAATTCTGGCCCCAGCGTAAATAATAGTGCCGTCGCCGATGCGGCACCGGTCGCCAATGGTAGCGTGGGGGAAGATGAGCACGTCGCGGCCGATGGTGCAGCCTTCCCCGATGTAGGAAAAAGCCCCCGGAAGTGCCCTTCCCCGATAGTGGAGTTGGCCCCAAAAATGCGGGCTCTTCTACGCCCCGTCGACCTGTGCGCGTGGTCTGCTGATAAAACTCCAGCAAGCGGCTAAAGCACAAATACGGGTCATCGACGCGGATTAGGGCCGCCGTTACTGGTTGCCTCAACGCTTGCTTCTTGCTAACAATAATGGCGGAAGCACCCGTTGTATATAAGTGGGGCTCATATTTGGCATTGGCCAGAAAAGCCAAAGAGCCAGCCTGCGCTTCCTCGATCTTTGCCAGCCGGTCGATGCGTATTGCCGCGTCGCCCTCGACAGTTCCACTTAGTACTTCGGCTATTTGGCCTACAGTAAATTCCATCGGGCAAAAGTAAATAAAATCAATTGGTGAATAGTCGTGGTTAGCGCCAAGAGGAAGAAGCGGCTACTTGTACTGCTCCGAAGCTATTGCCAACCTCATTGCGCTATTTCCTTCGGATAACAGATATAATGCTTCTCCACCCGTTGGCCGAGCGCCCGGATATTAGGCAAATCCGAAGCTTCAGCCACATTTACTACTCGTCCTGACTTGGTTAGGACATCAATCGTATCCTTGCCATCAGCGTCGTAGGCATTGTTGCTGATGCGGCCAGTGAGCATCAGCATGCTCGCCTCGCTGGGGGCAAATTAAAGTGCTCAGCAATCAACTCAACTACACCGGCTTTCATCTCTTCCTCAAACGGTTCAGTCTGCAAAATTATTTTGAACAGGCGCCGGTCGAGCAGGCTGCGCGAAAGGTAGCTCAGCACGCGGTCGGAGTGAGATGCCCACATTTTCACAGCACCCCAGATATCATGGTCATCGAGCTGCACAAAGCGTTGCAGAATCGTATCATCTTTCTCGAAGTCCAGGATTGTCACGGCTCTGGCCAGGAAGAAATGGAGATCGGCACTGGCTGGTACCTCGTGCCCGGTGCGTACCAAGTCGCGGGCCCGCTGCACAATGCGGATAATCATTTGCTCGGCGCTGGTCACCGTTTTGTGCAGATACACCTGCCAGTACATAAGCCGCCGACTTACCAGGAAATTCTCCACCGAATAAATGGCTTTTTCCTCCAACGCTAGGCGCTCATCTACCACGGTCAACATTTTGATAAGACGGTCGGCCCCCGGCCGACCTTCCTGCACGCCGGTATAAAATGAGTCGCGGTTGAGATAATCGAGCCGGTCCATATCCAGCTGACTGCTTACTAGCTGATGAAAGAACGGCCGTGCGTAGCTCCCCTGAAAAATAGCAATGGCTCGATCCAAGGCGCCATTGTGTTCGGCATTGAGGCGCTGCATCAGATAAAGCGACAACTGCTCGTGCGGCACCTCATCAAAAATGGCCGTTTCCAGTGCGTGGGAGAGGGGGCCGTGGCCCACATCGTGCAGCAAAATTGCTGCTAACGCCGCCTGACCTTCGGCCGCCGAAATCTGCACGCCTTTGTCTTTAAGGGTGCGCAGGGCCATACTCATCAAGTGCATCGCCCCAGCGCGTGGTGAAAACGTGTATGCAACGCCCCGGGTAGACGAATCCTGTAAGGCCGAGTTGCTGGATGCGGCGCAGCCGTTGAAAATAAGGGTGTTCTATCAAATCAAATAGCAACTCGGTGGGCACTGTTACAAAGCCATATACCGGGTCGTTGAATATTTTCTTCTTGTTCATTGGCAGTTGCCTTAAGCCAAAGCTTAATGGGTGGGAGCAGTTAGTAAGAAAAGCACTATTGGGGTTAGTGGCTCGTGATAAGTATCAAAAAAAGCCCCCCGGAATTAAGTCCAGCAATCGGTAAACCCAACGACTAGTCTGTGACAGGTGCAACCAGCCAGGGAACCAGAATGATCGTATTATGCCTTATTTAACGGACGAGTTAGGCGCAAAAAATAGAGAAATCTGAATTTTTCGGATCAAAATTGACCGATTGGCAGTAAAGCTACTGACGAAACTCCAGTTGCGGGCGTTAGTAACTGCGGAGCTTTGTGCTCCAGGCCAGTCTATCACGCTGCTGCCCTGCATCTACCATTCAAGAAACGTACCTCTAAGCACCCTTATGCAACGATACAACATCCTTTGGGCCGACGACGAAATTGACCTACTCAAGCCCCATATTCTCTTTCTCAAAGAACGCGGCTATGATGTCACACCCGTAAACAGCGGCGCTGATGCCATTGAGCAAGTCGGGGAGCAGAACTTTGACATTGTCTTTCTCGACGAGAATATGCCCGGTCTTACCGGCCTCGAAACCTTGTCGGAAATTAAGGCGGCGCGCCCTACGGTGCCCGTTATTATGATTACCAAAAGCGAGGAAGAACACATCATGGAGGAGGCAATTGGCTCCAAAATAGCCGATTATCTCATCAAGCCGGTTAATCCTAACCAGATTCTACTCTCTGTAAAGAAAGTGCTTGACAATAAGCGTCTAGTAAGTGAGCGTACCAACACTGGCTATCAGCGCGACTTCCGTCAACTGGGCATGCAGCTCGGTGACCGTCTTTCGCCCCAGGAATGGGCGGATGTGTACAAAAAGCTAGTGTACTGGGAGCTAGAAATTGATGAAACCGAAGGCAAGAGCATGGCCGACGTGTTCAACATGCAGAAGGATGAGGCCAATACCTATTTCTCTAAGTTCATTATGGAGAACTACGAGGAGTGGGTGAATAAGGAAGTAGATGATGCGCCGCTCATGTCGCATGAGCTATTCCAAAAGCGCGTGTTTCCGTTGCTTAAAGACACTGGCGATACGCCCGTTTACTTTGTGCTCATCGATAACCTGCGCTACGACCAGTGGAAGATTCTGGAGCCCATCATTGCCGAAATGTTCACCGTGGACACGGAGGAGATGTATTATAGCATTCTGCCTACCACTACGGCCTATGCCCGTAATGCCATCTTCTCGGGTATGATGCCCGGTGATATTCAGAAGAAGTACCCGAATCTGTGGGTGACCGACGATGACGACGAGGGCAAGAACCTAAACGAGGCCGAGTTTCTGGAAATCATGTTTCAGAAAGCCAATCAGAAGCAGAAATTTAGTTACAATAAGGTAACTAATCTGCAGGCTGGCAAGGACTTACTGGGCAAGATGAGCAACCTGCACAACAATCATAAGCTCAATGTCATCGTCTACAACTTTGTAGATATGCTTTCCCATGCCCGCACCGATATGGCCATGATTCGGGAACTGGCGGGCGACGAGTCTGCTTATCGCTCACTCACCCGCTCGTGGTTTCTGCACTCACCTTTGTATGAAATGCTCCAGCAAATCGCGGATAAGAAAGGTAAGCTCATCATCACCACCGACCACGGCACTATCCGCGTGAAGCGTCCTTTCAAGATTGTAGGCGACCGTAATACCAACACGAATCTGCGCTACAAACACGGCAAAAACTTGGGCTTTACGGAGAAAGACGTATACGTGGTGCGCAAGCCTGAGCGCATTTTCCTGCCCCGCGAAAACGTGAGTACTGCTTATGTATTTACCCTAGGCGATTACTTTTTCGCTTACCCGAACAACTATAATTACTACGTGAACTACTATAAAGACACGTTCCAACACGGAGGTATTTCGCTGGAAGAAGTCATTATTCCATTTGTAACACTTAGCCCAAAAGGCTCTTAATCACTTAGTTCATAAAAAAAGGCAGGCTATACTAGCCTGCCTTTTTTTATGAGTAATAATGAGATGTCTAAAGTTTAGCTGTGCTTATTACAAGCTAATTTTTTAACTCATACAAGATAATGTGCTGATAAAATATTTTATGGCGAAAAGCTTTATTTCCAAACTTGCCTAATTCTTGTTCCACTGATAAAGGAGCAACATAGCCTTTTTTACTATACCAAGCTGGCTGACCTACATATTCTCCTATATCATCTTTGTTATTAGTGTTATATATATACCAAAGCCTTTTTTGCCTTCAAAATTGTTAAAATCAGGTGAGAGATTTCGTAGATAATCGTCCGGATCAGTCGATGTGCTTTTTACGTAGCTCCCCTAACGGCAGTGTATTTCAAGCCATAGGCTTCTTTGTAGTAATCGTAGGCATGGCGCATATTCCAGAAAACATAGACAGCATCACCTTCCTTGAAATGCTCATTGATATATAGAATTCCTTCGCGCTCAGTAGAGTTTGATAGTTTAAGAAAAGTGCTTGGATAAAAAATATGCCGAGTTGAATTTGCCAAGGCGGGGCTTATTAAGAAAAATACAGTTAATAAAGCCCCCAATATTTTAAAGAAAATATTTCTATAAACTTTTCTGCCCCAAAAGCAAGGAATAGAATTAATGATGGCGCTAAGAATAAAATGAATCTATCGAAAATAGGGTAAAATTTAAAAGCTGATGCAAGGAAGGTGATAAGAATAGGTAAGAAAAGAAGAAAGAATTTAAATCTATCTGATCGGAACAGCATAATCATTCCGAATACAAGAAACAGCCCTTCTAACCAGCCTAATTTTAGAATGAATTTAACGCTGGAGCTAGCAATATTTTCGTCAAGGTGCAATAACACGCCAAGAGGGTGGTAGAGCATGTTGTATGACTTCTTAATAAACCAAAGAATATCATCAAAAGAGGTCACTTTCAAGGGCGTGAACCCATCGTAGGCTTTTTCAAAGAAATCGATGAGCCAGCCGGACTGATGGTATTTGCTCAGAAACAGGATGTAAAGCAAGCTAAAGCTGAACAGCCAGAGCGAAAAGGAAATGAGATAAGTAAAGAAGCGTTTCCAGTTGCGCTCAAGAATTGCCTTGAGACTAAGAGCTGAAGCTATGCCAGCAAGCACGAAGATCAGCGAGAAAGAAAACCACAACAAAAGCCCCCAGCAAGCCCCCAGAGCAACAGCGGTTGCAGGCGAGTAGCGTTGTGATATTTAGTATAAAGTAGGAGGCCTAGAACCGTCGCCAAGAGTTCGGCGCTGTACTGCTTTGCTTCGACGGAGTGGTAAATTGTTGCCCATGATAGGGAAAGCAAGCCGACTGCGAGTACCACACCCCAGGACTTTAGATAAAAGCGAGCGACGGGAACAAAGGCGAACAGTGCACTGATACCGCAGCACAAAGAGAAAAGCCGTAGAGCCTTTTCGCCTTTGCCGAAAAGTAGAACGCATAGCTTAACGGTCCAGAGATAGCCAATAGGTGCCTTTTGCTCATAGGCTAAGGGTTGGGTGGCCAATTCCCAAAAATTAAGCTTGACAAGGCTAATGTTCAGATATAACTCGTCGATGAATAATGAACGATTGTAAAAGAAATGGAAGAGGCGAAAGCCTATGCCTATAGCTAATACTAAATACAGGGCAAGGCGCTGGTAGTGAGCCGCCGTAGCGGGGCTGGCAGGCGCAGGCTCACGCACCCCCGAAGCAGGCGTGGCCAATGTGGTAAGTGACATTAGGAGGGCCTAATAAACCAGGGAGGAGTATCTACCGGTTGTTGAGATTATAATGATCCTGTAAAAGCTGGTGTAGCCAGGGAATATCTACGAACATCAAGCCCGTTAGCAGAATACAGAACAATACCACATAGAGCATAAACCACTTGCGGGTATAAAGCTTTTCTGAGCCCTGAACCGGGGAGTCCTCTAGGAGGCCAATACGTAAGTACCAGGAAAACAAGAGCGCGAAGAAGGGGAAGCTAACGAGCAGCTCTACTCTGTTTTTTACCAGAAAAATACCAAGGAAGAACGCTGACGTAAGCGCATAAAAGAACATAGAAATAAGCAGGCTATGCTCGGTATAATACTTAAAGGACTTCCGATAAAGGCCAGCTAGCTCAGGATTATCGATGAGGCGATATTCGGCGAAGCGCTTCGTAGCCATCAGGAATGCGCCCCCCATCCAGTAGGCGACGATAATACTGGTAGCCGGAAGGGCACTAAAGAAGGATAGGGGAGTGAAATCGTGTAACGATAGGGCGGGAGCGACTATAAACCAGCCTAGAACGAATCGGATGGGGTTATTTACTGATTCGGACAAAACGTCCAGATAAACACGCTCTTTCGTACGGATGGGACGGACATTGTACATGATACCCATGAAGAGCAGGAAGGCCGATACCACCATAAATGGAATCGAAATGAGGTATCCGAGGCTCAAGCCCACAACGGCTAGTAGAAACCACTCGGAGTAAACGATAGCTGGATTTACCACCTTGACTACCGAAGTTCTGGCCTTCTTTAAGGGGTGAAACTTGTCAAATTCAGCGTCGAGGTACTCGTTGATAACATAATTGGCCGAGGCAATAAGGCATGTACTTGCTACTCCCATTATTACTTTCAATAACAGGGCAGTAGTGATCTGGGGGGCAAATACTATTACCGCGAAAAGCATTCCCGGTACCATGAAAACGTTTTTCGCCCAGTTATCGGGACGGGCTATAGCTACGTAATCCCTTAGGCCTGCAGGAATTGTGGCTTGGCCTTTTGTAGCGGTGCTCTCTGAAGGCACGGATAGTGTGTTACTCATAACGGTTGTTGCTAGGCAGTAATAGGGACGGTGAGGGTATGTTCGAGCTGTTGATAAAAATTAAATTTATTGAAGGGTTTCTTATCTAGGATGAGGTATGGCATACCAGCTCTTATGGCGCATTCACCATCCATTTCTTGTCTGTCGCCAATAAATAGGCATTGCTCTGGTAATACCTGAAGCTTGTTAGCGATGTAAAGTAGCCCGGTTGGGTCTGGCTTGAGTCGATCTATTTCAGGATCTGTTGAGCTAACGATAAGGTCAGCCTCGAGACCCATCGCGAGCATCTTATCGTGTGCTTTATAATCGGAGTAGATAGCAACCTTAATTCCTTTACTCTTGAGTTTAGCAAAAAAGCTATGCGTTCCAGGATACGTGCATTGTGCCAGGTATGGATTGGGGAAGGTGAACATCCATTGCTCCACTACTTGTCTGACCTTTAACGGTGAGTAGCCTCCTTTCTCAACACACCATTCGTATTGGGCCTTTTCCAAGTTTCCACCGGCATATCCAGCACGCTTCTCGCGCTCAACTCTAAAACGCTGCAGAATCATCAGATCTTTTGCTTGCCAAGGCCTTAAGGCGTAGTGCTTAATCAACGCATAAAACATTCGCTTCCTGAGCCGCGACTGTGTATATAGAGTACCATCGACATCGAAAATAACTACTTTAATAGCACTCCAATCAACTATTGTATACTCCTTCATGTAATTTATATTCAATAATATCATTCAAACATACAATAGCTACGATTGACAATCCAAATTTTTGGCAAATTTTTATAACTTTTTCTTTAGGTGGATTGCAGTTAAGGTTGATAAAACATAAATTTATTGATAATGATATCGATTTATTAAAGTAAGATGCTGATAATAAAATAGTTATATAAGTTTAAGTATCCATCAAATAGCACATAAAAAAGATAGGTCCAACGCAGAATTAGAGGTTATCTCTCTGCATTGGACCGCTAATCAAAAAGTATTGGACTTGATTTTATATAAGGGAATTACTGAGCGCGGCGCTTTTCGTCTTCGGCCCCACTCTGCCGCCTCCGTATAGGGGCAAGCTTATCGTTGCCAAAGCGATAAGTAAACGATAGCGTCACGACCCGTGTATCCTGCCGATTGAAGAAGGTATCCTCAAAGTTGGCGTAGGCATAGGTGGAGCGAACGGGGCTCGTATAAAGGAGGTCGGTTGCGCTCAGCTTCACCGTCGCCTTATTGGCCCAAAGCTGCTTCTGGATGCCGACTCCTATCTGCCCGCGGGCTCGCAGGCGCTCATATCCGTAGCGCTCCGGCGCCAGATATGTGCCACTGAGATCAGCCGTCCAGCCATGGCCAAAGCTAAACGTGCTGTTGCTGCTTACATTCACTGTCACCCAAGTGCGGGGGGCATTGTCTCGGCCACTTTTCCTTCAAAGTGGTTGTAGTACAATAAGAGGTTGTTGTAGACGCTCCACCATTTAGTTGGCTCTAAGGGAACTGTCAAGGTTAGGGCGTAATACTGGAGCGTACGAAGATTGATATCTCGGTTCACGACAAAAAAGCCGCCTTCAACTGCTGGCTGAACCACATTAATGATCGGCAGATCGGTGATGCTATATGTTAGCGCGGCGCTAAACTTCTCCTTGAAAGTATGCGTGAGTTCAATATTATAACTGGTTTCAGGCCGTAAATAGGGGTTGCCGGTGCGGTAAGAGGTGGCATCTACGTAAGATCGGAACGGGTTGAGCTGGTTGTACGTGGGCCGATTGATTCGGCGGCTGAGAGATAGGCTCAACTCGTGCTTGTCTGAAAGCTTGCGCTGGACGCTGGCACTAGGAAAGAGTTGAAAATAGTTGCGGTCGAAGCCTTCGTTGCCTATCGCTTGCTGACCTTCCACATTCGTTTGCTCCCCCGCAAGCCCGCTGAAATTGTAAGATTCGGCAGAGTGCGCGTCAGAGTCACATAACCTGCATTGATGTTTTCTTCATAGCGAAAATGGTTGCTGAAATTCAGATTCGGCGTTCGTATTCCATCTATAATATCCTCGAATACCAAGTTATTATCAGATTCAATCAGGGTGGCTTTAAAGCCTGCTTCCAAGCGAGTAGCACGGCGTAGGTTGCGTGTGTAGTCGGCCTTTACCGACTGAATGGTCAGGTTGCCTGCCTGATCACCATCCAATATGACCGCCGATCGACCGGGCTCGCTGAAGAAGGTAGTCAGTTCCTGATCAGCATAGCGATTAAATCGGTCGTAGTCAATATCAACCGAGAGTGTAGGAGCGCCGCTGGAGTCGGCAAATGAATGCCTGAAATTCAGATTGCTCGTGATGCTCGGGTTATAGGGTCGCCGATTGATGGTGGAGCGGTACGTGGGCAGTGGCTGACTTTGGGCGTCAAACAACAGCGTTCTATTGGTGGCAAAACCTGGAAAGCGGCTATCCAAGCCGCCCACCACTACTCCTACAACTGTGCGTTTGGAGATGGAATAATCGAGCCCACCCCGCCAGGTGTGCGACTGCAAGTGGCTGCGGCCATTGTTGCGTTGGATGCTGCTGCTTTGCAGTACTCCTGCGTCATAGAAGAAACGGTCGAAAGTAAGTTTTTGGAAGTTTTCCCGATCTGCATACGCATACGATCCGAAAGCATTAATTTTCTTTTGCCGATGATTGAGGGTGATCCCTGTGGTGAATTTGCCATACTGGCCGCGGCCATAGGCGGCATTTGCAGTACCATTTGTGCCTTGCCGCTGATCTTTTTTAAGATTGATAGCAATAATACCGGCTCCACCCTGGGCATCGTATTTGGCAGGAGGATTAGTGATCAGTTCGATACTGCTGAGCTGCTCAGCGGGCAACGCACGCAGGTAGTCCGATAGCTCAGAGCCGGTCATGGGCTGGCGCTTTCCATCAATCAAGACCAGCAGGCCCTGCCGGCCGCGTAGCGCCAGGTTATCATTGCTTCCCACTGTTATGCCCGGAGCGCGCGTCAGTACATCCAGCGAAGAACTGCCGGCTGCCAGCGTTGAGCTCTCCACATTCACAATTGTACGGTCGGCCAAGCGCTCATACAGAGGCTTTTGCTTTACAACGGTTACCTCCTTGAGTTGGGTAGCTTCACTGGCTTGCAGGACGATGTCGGCTAAATTTTGCCCCCCGGCAGTCAACTCGAAGGTCGGACTCCAATAACGGGTGAAGCCAACCTGAGTAACGGAAACCAAAAAAGCCCCCCAACTGCCTGCTCCAGCCGGAAAGCCCCCTGGGCATCACTGAACTCTGTTTTGACAGCCACAGAGTCGGCCGCCCGGTGCAGCGTTACGTTGGCGAATTGTATGGGTACGCCTCCAACTGCATTTTGCACCCGACCTGTAACGCTACTCAGGCCAGACCCGGTTTGCGCATGCACCGATTGAGAGGTCAGGAGGAGCAGGATAAGCAAATAACCTAGTCGGCCCGCGGCCGAAGTAGGTAAAGCACTTTGCATAAAGACTATATAAGGGGGAGCAGGGCTAAATTGTGGGTTGGGATAGATGTGGGCTAGAGCGTAGTTAAGAGGGCATCGTGAGCGGCGCTGTTGCGGCGCCGTAGTGGAGCAGACCTTTGCGGTATGCCGGAATGAAGGGCAGCACAAAGGATAGAGTGGCGTAAGCAGGACAATTTTTCACCATTGATTACGCTTTCGCAAGTGCAACCAACAGTGAAAAATTTTGTCAATCTAAGAATTTGCGGGACGATTAAGGAATCGGAGAAACAGGAGAAACGCTGGAAAGTGAACCTATTGCTTCCAAACCGCCCTTTGCTGACTATTTTAATTCTGTGAGAGCCGCCCGCAGTCGGGGTAACGCAGCCTCAATCGACTCCAGCGAAGCGCCACCTACAGAGAGGCGAAACCAAGGCGAAGTGTCGGCGGTGCCAAAAGCACTGAAGGGCACCAAGGCTAATCCCGCTTCAGCAATCAGATAAGAGGTGAGGTCGCGGGTAGTGGCCAGCAACTGTCCCGTCGGCGTGGTCTTGCCGAGCACATCGAGCCGTGCGGTAAGATAAATGGCCCCCGCCGGGGCAATGGCATCAACCGGAAGGCCCGAGGCTTTCAAATCCTGAAATCCTTGGTAGAGCGTATCGAGGCTGCGCTGAATCTTCTGCTTGAATGCCGCCGTAAAAGTGTCAACGGCTGCGGTGTTGGGTAAGTAGTGCGCCGTAGCAACCTGTTCAGCCTTAGGAGCCCACGCACCCACATGGCCCAGAATGGACTTCATCTTGTCGATAACCCCGCTCGGGCCAAAGGCATACCCTACCCGCACGCCCGTAGCGGCGAGGCACTTAGAAATACCATCAATATAGATCACATAGTCGCGAAGCTCCGAACGCAGGTTTACGGGGTCGAAGTGCTGCGCGGTGCCGAAGGTGAGCATCCAATAAATCTGATCATACAGAATATACAGGGGCTTTTCGTTGGGGCCCCGGCGCTTATTTTCGGCTATTACCAAGTCGCAGATGGCTTCCAGATCGGCACGGGCGAACACGGTTCCGGTTGGGTTAAGCGGTGAGCATAGCGCCAGCAGCGTGGCGCCGGGCAGGTGGGGGGCAATTTCGGCGGCCGTTGGCATAAAATCATGAGCCGGGCTGGTTTCCACCATCACCGCCTCTGCACTAACCAAGTGGCAGTAGTGGTTATTATTCCACGAAGGCACCGGAAACACCACTTTGTCGCCGGGGTCCAGCAGCGCCCGATAGGTGGCGTAGATAAGCGGACGCGAGCCACCGGCTACCAGCACATCGGCGGGGGAATAGCTCAGTCCGAGGCGCTGTTGCACAAAATTGGCGGCGGCGATGCGCAGGTTGGCTACGCCATTGGCCGGCGGGTAGTTCGTTTGCCCGTCCGCATAGGCCTGCGTGATCTCGTCGCGCAGCTCTTCCGGAATGGGGAAAATAGCGGGGTCGAAGTCGCCAATGGTCAGGTTGCAGATGGCTGCACCCTTCTTAATCATCTCGCTTACCTCGTTGCCGATTTTTATGATTTCAGAGCCGATCAAGCTACCGGCCATTTTGGATACAGTCATGGGGGGCATTTTTTGGTTAAATATAACAGCCGGTTGGTAGCCGGAAAGTTGAAACCGGTTACCGACAGCGCCGCAACCCGCATCCAAAATTCGCTAAAGCTAACTGTTGGCCCATAGGAATTGTTGAACTTGCGCCCGTTTCAACCCGCCGGTCCGCGTCAGGGCCTCAGCCTAACGTCCGTCTGTTGTATGCCCGACCCGCTTACCCTTTCTCCTCAACCCGCTGCGCAAGTTCGCGGGCACCGAGAGTATCTGCCGCCGCTGCGCACTATCTTATTGCTGGCCCTGGGCCTGCGGGTGCTGGCGGCCTTTTTCTCCAAGGGCTACGCTTTTCACGATGACCATTTCGACGTAATCAGCATCGCACAGGATTGGGTATACGGCCTTACCACTTGGCTGCATCAGCCCCTGCCCCCGCGTCACAGCATGACTTATACGGGGCTGCACTACGGTCTTTTTTGGCTTCTCGACGCAGTCGGCTTTACCAATCCCGACGCCAAAATGACTCTTGTACGCCTCCTGCACGGGGTCTACTCTTTGCTTACAGTGTATCTGGGCTATAAAATCACTGAGCAACTAGCAGGCGAAACCTACGCACGTCGGGCGGGTCTGTTGCTGGCGGTGCTCTGGTTTATGCCTTTTATGAGCGTGCGCAATCTGGTTGAGATGGTGTGCATTCCGCCTTATCTGGGGGCTTTTATGTGCTGGTGCGCTACCGCGACCGGCTACAGGCGCGCCACTTTCTGTTGGCTGGCGCTTTATTTGGCGTATCGTTTCTGTTTCGCTATCACACGGCTTTATTTCTGATGGGCGCCAGCGCAGTGCTGGTGTTTCGGCAGCAGTGGAAAGCGGTTGCGTGGCTCACACTCGGCTTCATCGGCGTGGTTGGACTGGTTCAGGGCACCATCGACGGCGTTCTGTTTGATTATCCCATGCACTCGCTGGTGGCTTATTTCCTTTTCAATTCGAAAGGCGCCTTCCAGTATAGCACGGGGCCCGTTTACCGCTTTGCCCTTACGGTTCTGGGTTTTCTGGTGCCGCCAATCAGCGTCTTTCTGGTGTTTGGCTACGCCCGCACCCGGCGGCTGGCTCCGTTGCTCTTCTGGGGGGAGTGCTGTTTTTTGTCGCCCATTCTTTGTTTCCAAATAAGCAGGAACGGTTTATTCTCCCGCTGTTTCCGCTGCTCATCATTCTGGGCGTAATAGGGTGGGAACGGTATGTGGCCGGCGCTGGTTTCTGGCACCGTCACCCACGATTGCTGGCGAATAGCTGGCGGTTTTTTTGGGTACTGAATGGAATTGTGGCGCTGGCCTTAGCACTAACGTATTCTAAAAAAAGCCGCGTCGAGCCGATGGTGTATCTGTCGCAAAAAAGTGATTTGCGCGGTTTGGTGCTCGATTTTGGGCCCCATGGTACCAAAATGCCCCCCGTGTTTTATTTGGGTCGAATGGGAGCCGAAGCCAGCGCATTCATTCCCGATTCCAGCGGTGTGTGGCGGCGCTACCATCAGCAGCGCCCCTTACCGACTAACTTCGTGATGACCTACGCGCTTAACGACGAGATGCCACTGGAGAAGCTCACCCGCGAGCTGAATACGACGCAACGCCAGCCTAATTACCTGCTATTGGTAGGAGAGAAGGACATCAACCGCCGCCTTGACCGACTGCGCATGCTGTTTCCGCGCCTGAAGCTGGAGCACACCATCACTCCTTCGCCCTACGACCAGGTGTTGCACGCGCTCAACCCACGCGTACACAAAGACGAGCACGTGCAGATTTATCAGATTTTGAAATAAAGAGCTCACGTCCTGCGCTATGGCAATTACCGAAACCGAAATAGCCGTTTCTTCCCTCGCTCACTTGCCGGCCGCCGCCGCGCAGTTGCGAGCAGCCCTCCACGACCACACTATTATCTTATTTGAGGGTGAGATGGGAGCGGGCAAAACCACTCTAATTAAGGCACTTTGCGAAAACCTGGGCGTGCCGGCCGCTGAAGTAAGCAGCCCCACTTTTTCCTTGGTAAACGAATACCGCGACGCCCACGATAAGCCCATCTATCACTTCGACTTTTACAGGCTCGACAATTCAGCCGAAGCTTTAGCCATGGGTGCGCTTGAGTACTTCGATTCTGGCTATCTTTGCCTGATAGAATGGCCAAGCCGAGTAGCCGACCTTTTGCCCTTGCGTCATCTACTCGTCACGCTCACGGTCACCGGCGAAGAAGCACGCGTTCTTCAATTAAAAACGATGAGTTAAAAAGCAGAATTGAAGCAAAATCCAATCTGTTTTTAAGTCAGTTCTATTCAATCAGTCCGCCTTACTTCATCGTCTTTCGGTAAACATTTTTACTTGCCATAATGCAGGAAGCAGTACCCCCAGGATTCGAGTCGCTGGCTACGAGCCGTGCCTATTTCACGCAGGAATCGATGCTGGCGGTGGAAACGCGGCGCCGCAAGCTCTTTATTGGCTTGCCTCGCGAGTCGTCGTTACAGGAAAATCGCCTGGGCCTGACTCCTGAGGCCGTGAAGCACCTTATCAATGAAGGCCACGAAATCGTGCTCGAAAGCGGGGCCGGCGAGCCCAGCAAATACTCCGACCATGAATTCTCGGAGGCGGGTGCTACCATCGCCTACTCTCAAAAGGAGGTGTATGAGGCCGACATTATCCTGAAAGTAGCTCCGCCCACCACCGATGAGATTAACCTGATGAGGGCCGGCCAAACCTTGATTTCGGCCCTGCAATTTGGCTCGCTCACCGGCGATTACGTCACTTCCCTCACCCGCAAAAAGATTAATGCTATTGCGTTTGAGCTCATAAAAGACCCATCGGGTGCTAGGCCGGTAGTGCGTGCCATGAGCGAAATTGCCGGTTCTACCGTCATGCTCATCGCCGCGGAATACCTGGCTCGCTCCAACGAAGGCAAAGGCATTATTCTGGGGGCATTACCGGCGTGCCGCCGTCACAGGTAGTCATTTTGGGCGCGGGTACCGTAGCTGAGTATGCCGCGCGCGCCGCGACTGGCCTGGGCGCGGAAGTGAAGGTGTTCGATAACCACATCTACAAGCTGCGCCGCCTAAAGCAAAACTTGGGTACTCAGCTGTATACCAGTACGTTGGATACTTACGTGTTGAACCAGCAAATTCGCCGCGCCGATGTGGTGATTGGCGCTCTAAATGTTGAAGAGGGCCGCATTCCGTTTATGGTGCCCGAAAGCGTCGTGGCTACCATGGCGCCAGGCTCCGTTATTATTGATGTCAGTATCGACCAAGGCGGCTGCTTCGAGACTTCGGAAATGACCAGCCACAGCAAGCCGGTTTTTCGCAAATACGACGTCGTGCATTATTGCGTACCGAATGTGGCCTCCCGCGTGCCGCGTACCGCTACGGGCGCATTGAGCAACATTTTTACGCCCATCCTCCAGGAAATCAGCCAGCATGGTGGCGTGAATGAAGTATTGTTCGCCAATGAGCATTTCCGTGCGGGTGTCTACATCTATAAAGGCTCCCTGACTAACTCGGCCATCGCGAAGAAATTCAATATGCGCTATAAAGAGCTTGGGTTGATGATTGCGGTGCGTAACTAAGAGTACGAATTTCGCTTGCATAAAAGGCCATTTCTAACACGATATGGCCTTTTTTGTGTCTATACTAGTGTTCTATTTATCAGAAAAAGTAGGTGCCTTGAGCACAAAATCGCTCAGATTTATTAATTGCATACATCATCGCTATACAGTTCCCTCCAATGGAATCTACTGAAGCAGAACTCATTGCCCGTCCTGTGCTTGAGTTTACGCCCATCCAGGTAACCGACGCCATGAATCGCTCTTTTGAAGAGTATATGGTGCCCATGGTATTCACACCGGCTAGCTTCGAGCGGCGTTTTCGGGGCGAGCATCTAGATGCCGAAGCCAGCAAGCTGTGGTTTCAGGGCGAAGAGTTAGTCGGAGTGGTATTTATTGCCCGGCGTGGCTGGACGAGCCGCGTGGCGGCCATGGGCCTGGTGCGGGAAGCCCGGGGCAAACACTACGGCCGGCAGATGCTGCAAGCAGCAATTGAGGAAGCTACCGCCCGCGGCGACCGTTCAATGCTGCTGGAAGTATTCGCGGCCAACGAGCCGGCACGCCGCCTCTATGAGCGGCTAGGGTTCCGCAATGAGCGCGAGTTATTCAGCTTTCGGTATGTACCCAATCCAAAAAGCCCCCAGCGGATAGCCGAGAACTACAGGAAATAGATCCCGCAGAAGTAGCCCGACTTGTACTGCTGGAAGGTGAGCCGAATATCTCATGGATGTACGCGCCTGCGACGCTGATGGGAGTCGCTGCGCCTTCTCGGGCGTTTCATCTGGATGAAAAAGGGTATGTGATGCTGCGCCAGGATGCTGATCGTACACTATTGCAGACCGTGCTGGTACGGCCTGAGTATCGGCGGCAAGGGCGAGCGCGTGAACTGTTGCATGCCGTAGAAGCTGCTTTTCCAGAAAAACCGCTGGTGATTTCAATGCTGGCTAGCGGGCCGTTGTACTCGCTTCTGGAAGCAATGCAGTGGGAGCTAATGCCACTGCCATTGTTTGAGATGGTTCGGCCACTATAGATACCTGATTCTATGCTGATTGAGCAATAAGCAACGTTTTCCACGCGTCCACTAGTCGGCCTTCTTCAAGTAATTTTTTCCCCAGCAGCTCCAATTGCTGACGCTGCTCCTGGGGGGCTTTTTCGTATTTGCTGAGCGTGTAAGCTACCAACGGGTCGTGGCGGAAGGCTTCGATTTCCGCCGCCGTAGGCAGCGAAGTGGCTTCTATATTGCCCAAACGGCCCAAATTGTTGCCGGTTAGCAGGTTGCTGTTGCGGATATTCTCCGGCAACTGGTCAATGCCGATGCCCATGTTGCGGTTGGGCTTGGGCACTTCAAACAAGCTGCTGCCCGCGGCGCGGCAGTACCAGTCGCCGCCGAGGCGGGCAATGGCGTCGAGCTTAAACGGGTCGATGCCGCTGCCGCTTGGGAGCAGGATATCCTCCCGGAGATGCGCCAGCACCACTCGACAAACGACTAGGTTGCCGGCGCCGTTGTTTTGTCCTAGCTCAATCACCTGCTCTACCACGCACTCGAAAGCTGCCGGCGCTTCGGCCACGCGCGGCGGCTTCACTTTCTGGCTCGGCACCTGCGTAAAACCGGCTTTTACGAATTCATTCACGCCCTTTTCATACTCCGTGCTGGCCAGCGACATCTGCTCGACCATGGCGTAGTCGCAAATATGAATCACGACCTCGGCCACCTCGCGCACGTTTTGCAGAGTATGCTTCTGCGAGTTGTCGCGCACCCGATTGGCTGGAGAGAACACCAGGATGGGCGGGTTGGAGCCGAAGCAGTTGAAAAAGCTGTAGGGGCTTAAGTTCACGTTTCCTTCCGCATCCACGGTGCTGGCAAAAGCGACAGGGCGTGGGGCCACGGCCCCCACCAAAAACGGGTGCAGCTCGCTGGGCTTAATGGTAGCTGGGTCGATAGTGCGAAAGGAGGGAAGCGACATTAGAATTGGGGAATGCGTGAGGTGCTGTGTTTGTACTTTCAAGCCGCGAAGATGATCTATCGCCCGTGCTATGCAAAATCAACAACTGAGTAAGAAGCTGAGTTACGTGCTTCGGCATAAGCCGGAAGAATTCGGATTACAACTCGATGCCCAAGGTTGGCTAGACGTAGCCGAACTGCTTCGTGCGCTACACGCCCGTGGACATGAAGCAACACTAGAACAACTCCACAACGTGGTAGCTACCAATGATAAGCAACGGTTCAGCTTATCCACCGATGGTACGAAGATACGGGCCAATCAAGGGCATTCCGTGGCTGTAGATTTGGCGCTAGCCGCCGTGGCCCCACCCGAGCTACTTTACCACGGCACCGCCACGCGGTTTCTGGATTCTATTCGAAAAGACGGACTGCGGAGCGGCAGCCGTCAGCACGTGCATCTGTCCGCGGATGCTGAAACGGCTGAATCGGTCGGGCGCCGGCATGGTAAGCCGGTGGTGCTCATCGTGCAGGCGGGCCAGTTGCACCGGGCTGGGGGCTTTTTTACCTTTCGGCGAATGGGGTTTGGCTCACGGAAGCGGTACCGCCTCCATTTCTGGAGTTGGAAGAATAGTGATGCCACTGATCAAGCCTAAAACGAGTAAATCGGACAATGAATATTAGGCATGAAAAAGGCTGATAGGCGACGAAGTGTAGATACTTTTACTGTCGAGTCTCCTTTCAACTTATCCTCTATGTTTGGAATAAACCACATTCAATTCGATTCGATGACCTATGCCATTCATTACAAGAATGGTCGCATAGCTAGGGAGGGTCGGGGCTTATCCTTTTATTATTTTGCCCCGAATAGCTCTGTCGTAGCTATTCCGATGGGTAGCAATGACTTGCCCTTTATTTTCAACGAGACTACCCACGATTACCAGACGGTTTCTATCCAGGGGCAAATCACATATAAAACGGGCAGCCCAAAACAGCTAGCCGAAGTACTCGACTTCACCGTGGATAGCCGAGGCGTGTACAAGAAGAACGACCTAGAAAAGCTGCACCAGCGCATCATCAATGAGGCTCAGACCGCGACGGCCACGTTTGTGCACAGCTTAGGCCTGAAAGATGCCATGCGTGCGGCCAAGGCCATTGAGGTAAACATACTGGAAGGACTGGCAGCTTCTAAAGCTATTCTGCTGCTAGGAATAGAAGTGCTGAGCATTAACATCTTGGCGGTGAAGGCAACCCCAGAAATGGGGCGGGCACTGGAAACAGAAACTCGCGAAAAGCTCCAGCAGGAAGCCGATCAGGCGATTTTTGAGCGGCGCAACTTTGCCGTAGAACAAGAGCGCAAAATCCGGGAAAGTGAGCTGAATACCGAAATAGCAGTAGAGGAGAAGAACAAGCAGATTGCCGAAAAGAAGATTGAAGGCGAAATGCAGAAGGCCGAAAGCAACCGCAAGTTGCGCGAAATGAAAGTGCAGGCTGATATTTCAGTTGAAGAGCAACGTAAGCTGCTCATCGCGCAAAATGCGGAAAACCAGCGCAAGGAGGCCGAAACCCGCGGCTACGTGCTCGAAACCACCCTGCGCCCCTACAAAGAGATGGATTGGAAGCTGCTGGTAGCCCTGAGCAACAATCCCGACCCGAAGTTCAACATTGCCCTGGCCTTCCGCGAATTGGCCGAGAATGCCGGCAAAATCGGCAATCTGAATATCTCGCCGGACTTGTTGGATTCCATCCTGACCGACAAACCCGAAGGCCGGCGATGAGCTTTGATTACGCTATTCTGGTTAGAAACAAAACGCGTCTGGAACTGCTCATTGAGCGGTTCAATACCAAGGCTCAGGCTAAATTCTATATCGCGAGCCTTGGGGGGCAATTTGAGGAATACGAGAGTGAAAATGACCGTTTTCAGGAGTCGTTTGCGCTGGTGCAGCGTCAGTTGTCGTCGGTTATCAAGAATAAGATTGTCGAGCGTACCTACCTACCTTCCTTTCTTTTTAATAAGAAGCAAGTGGTAGTGGTGGTCGGCCAAGATGGGCTAGTAGCTAATACCGCCAAATACGTCGACGGCATCCCCATCATCGCCATAAACCCTGATCAGGAGCGTTACGACGGTGTGTTGCTGCCCTTTACTCCCCAGGATTTTATGCCCGCCGTGGAGCGAGTAATGTCCAGCCAGTTTCGGGTGCGGGAAGCATCGCTGGCGGAGGCGCGCCTAAACGATGGGCAACGACTGCTGGCATTCAACGACTTATTTATCGGGGCTGCCTCGCATGTGTCAGCACGCTACCGCATAGCTTACCAAGGAGCAGAAGAAAATCATTCCTCCTCAGGCATAATTGTGTCAACTAAATCGGGCTCCACGGGTTGGCTTAGCTCGATTTTCAATATGACCACCGGCATGACGCGCTTTGTGGATTCTGATCAAAAACGCTCGTCGCCGCCAGCCTTAGGTGATAAGGAACTGCTATTTGTGGTGCGAGAGGCATTTCAAAGTAAGCGGACTCAATCGAGCCTCGTAGCTGGGATTCTTCATGAGGCAGCTCCGCTAATGGTTGAATCCTTCATGCCCACCAATGGCGTTATCTTCTCCGACGGCGTGGAAAGCGACTTTTTGCAGTTCAATGCCGGGGCCATTGCCACCATTGGTGTAGCACCCGAGAAGGCTCGATTGGTTCTGAAAGGGTAGAGATTTTGGTTGGTAAATACCACAATCAATCTTCGGAATGCCATTGTTTGGTTTTGCTATTATAGGTAACTTGAACAAGAGCACCTGAATAATATCCTAGCCAGAAATTGTGATTTAGAGGAGGGTTTGCTGCTGAAATGGTGTAGGTAAAAGGTCGAGTGTATAATAATCCTTGAGCTGTAGAGGGAATCTTATCTAAATGCCGCGGCACCAGCTGTGCCAGCGAATTGGGGTAGCACCCATACTGTTTTTGGTAGGCATATACCTGATGAATGATTGTGTCAGCCCTTCGCTTAGTTATGGTGTTCTGCCACCTGTAAATAGGCAGCATCAAAGGAAGGCTGAGCAAAAAAGCTACGAGAGCTGGGCCTAAATAATGGCGCCACATGCGCGCCACTTCGCCAGACCCAAATCCCCAGAGGATAACGTAGATTAATAAGAGTCCTGCTGATATAGGCACTTGAAGTATGAACAGCAGTGGCTCGCTAATCTCGGTGTGCAAGTAAAGAAGGACTGCTAGAAATAAGCCGGTTGTCCGCAATGCGGAGCGGCTAATAGATAACTTCACAACGAATAAAGTTTAGCTAATACCTGCGCAGTTTATGCATTTACGATTGTCTTTGCTCACTTATTTATTGTTGAGCACATTGTACGCCAGTGGCTTCGATACCGCCGACTCCGTACGCCTGCGCCAGCACCTGACATACTTAACGGCTACACCCCAACCGCGCAATTATCAGCAGGTAGCGGTGCTCGATACCGTGGCCGCTTATATCAACCAACAGTTGCACAGTGCCGGGGCTCGCCTCAGCGACCAGCCCTATGAAGTCGGGGGGCAAATTTACCGCAACGTCATCGGCTCCTTTGGCCCTGTTGATGGCCCGCGCGTGATTGTGGGTGCCCACTACGATGTGTTCGGCGACCAGCCCGGCGCCGACGACAACGGCTCCGGCGTAGCTGCGCTATTGGAGCTGGCGCGCCTGTTGGGTCAGCAGCCGCAGCTTTCCTATCGCGTTGATTTGGTAGCGTATACCCTGGAGGAGCCGCCCTTTTTCCGCACCAAAAACATGGGTAGCTATGTCCACGCCAAATCACTGCACGATCTGGGTGTGACCGTACGCGGGATGGTGGCACTGGAAACCCTTGGCTACTACGACGACCGCAAAGGCTCCCAAGATTACCCTGTCGGCCTGTTGAGGCTTATCTATGGCACCCGCGGCAATTACCTCACCGTAGCCCAGAAATTCGGAAATGGAAGCTTTGGGCGGCAGTTTGCGCGGCGATGTCGCCAGGAAGCCGCTTTGCCTGTCAAGCGGTTTAAAGCTCCGGCTTGGCTACCCGGCATCGATTTTTCTGACCACCTCAACTACTGGCAGTTTGGCTACTCTGCCGTGCTGGTCACTGACACCGCGTTCTACCGGAATAAGCATTACCACGAGCCTACCGATACTCTGGACCGTCTCGATCTTCGTCGCCTGAGCTTGGCCGTAGATGCCGTGTTGGCGGCGCTGCTTAAGGCGTGAGTACTACCCTGCTTCATGATGCTTTGCTGGTTATGAGTCGGTTGCGAGCAGATTTCGGATATGCCGGAATAGGTCTGTTTTTATATAATTAGCTAATCTGCTATATCTTTACTAAATAGGTATAGCTCAAAAGCTTTACACTCGAAAATTGCCCCCCATGACTAAGCCTTCCTGTCCCAAGTGCGATACCACCGAAGCAACAAAAAGTGGCGTTGTAGGTGGCAGACAGCGTTATAAGTGCAAGAACTGTGGCTACCATTTTTCGGTGGCTAAGGTGGGCCGAGAAATCAATTCGTACTACGTTATAAAAGCGCTTCAACTGTACGTGGAGGGCGTCAGCTACCGTGAGATAGAGCGCCTGCTGGGTGTAAGCCACGTGAGCGTGATGAACTGGGTGAAAAAATACGGTGTAAAAGCCCCCGCCAGACCGATTATCACCCGACGTATAAAATATTGAATCAGAAGGAGCTGGCAGAGTTTTTTCAGGATCCGCAGCAGCTGAAAGGAGCGGGGCTAGTGGTTACGGAACTGGGTGATAAGTATATGATGATCCGCTGGGAGCGGTTCAAAAGCGTATAAAGCTATAGTAGTTAGCGGAAGTATAGCAAGGGTGTGCTTTCGCTGCAAGGATTTTCCTACTTGGTTGGGCCGAACCGGAGAATCGCTCTGGTTTCGGGTAGATGTTCCCACACTTCTTACCCATCCAAGATCCTATGCGAACCGCCCGTTACGCGTTGGCCATCAGTGCCCTATTATCCGCCGCTGGAGCTTCAGCTCAGGTGCAGCCCCCACCCGTCGGAGGACAACCCGCCCCACCGCCAGCAGCGCCGGCACCCGCTCCACCTACCCCCACGGCCACAGAATCTGTGCCTTACGGGGCCGGCATGAAAGTGCCCTTATCGCCTGATGGCTCTAAGTACCTGCGTTTTATCACATGGCACCAAGTCTGGACGCGCTACACGGAGAATAACACCGGCACCCTGCGCGCGCCCAACAAGCCCCAGAGCGACCAGATTGACTTTGCTCTTCGCCGCTCACGCTTTATCGTGCTGTCGCAGCTGAATCCGCGGTTTTTGGTCTACACCCACATCGGTATCAACAACCAAACAGCCGTGAGCGGCGGCGTGGCCCCGGCTACCGACGGTAAAAAACCGCAGCTATTTGTGCACGAGGCGGTAGTAGAGTATAAGGTGAACAAATACCTCAATCTGGGGGCCGGCATGCACTACCAGAATGGCCTGTCGCGCATGACGCGCTCCAGTACCATCAATTACCTCACGCTGGATGCGCCGCTCACCAACTGGCCAGTGATTGAAGCCATTGATCAATTTGTGCGGGGCATTGGGGTATATGGCAAGGGTCGAATTGGTAAGCTCGACTATGTACTTTCGGTGAACGAGTCGTTCCTGACAAACCAAACCGGCGCACTCAGCACACCGCTTGGCTTGGGCACAACAGTAGGTACGGGCGCTACTGCCGTGAATACCGGCACCAACACCGCCCAGTACAATCCCCAAGGTACCGACCATGTTTACCAGGGCTATTTTAGCTATGAGTTTCTGGAGCAGGAAGCCAACCTGTTGCCTTTCAACGTGGGTACCTACCTAGGCACCAAGCGGGTATTTAACATTGGGGCAGGCTTCTTTTACAACAATGATGGCATGGTATCGCGCCCCACGAGCAGCATCGTAAATGGCGCCCAGATTGCCGATCCTAATAGCATTCAAACGACTAAAAGCGATATTGCCCTGTTCTCGGCTGATGTGTTTTTTGATACCCCCATCAACAAGGAAACCGGCACTGCTTTCACCCTTTACGGGGTATACTACAACTATAACATGGGCCCCAACCATGTGCGGTTTATTGGAGCTTCTAATCCTGGCTACGGCACCGATGCTCGCCGTGGCAATGCCGTGCCCCACTCTGGCACCGGCAATGTAGGCTACCTGCAAGCTGGCTATCTGCTGCCCAAAAGCCTGCTTGGCCCTAAACTGCGCGTGCAGCCTTATGCCTCGCACTTACTGGCCAACTATGAGGGCCTGCGCCGCAACAACGGAGAAACCCGGAACGTCAATATTTTCGATGCGGGGGCCAATTTTTACATCGACGGCCACAATGCCAAGTTCACGCTCAACTACCGCGCCCGCCCCGACTTTACCGACATCAACAACCTGAATTATCGCCCTGAAATTACGCTCCAGACCCAGGTATCCTTGTAATACTCGGTTTGCCCTGGTGCTTGGCCGGCACGCGCTTGCCCTTAAAACTCCTCCCCATACTCCACAACATAAAAAACTCCCATCGGCATGGAAAATACTGTAAATCCCGGCTATGGCGCTGTCGCGGATGCGCCTGTAGAACACGATAACAACGCGGTATCGGAAAGTAAAATCTGGCAGGTTATTACGGCCTCCTCCGTAGGCACCGTCATCGAATGGTACGATTTCTACATTTTCGGTTCTCTAGCCGCCATTATCGGCCCGGTGCTGTTTGGCACTACGGGTAAGATTGAGGATACCATTCTGGGTACGCTGGCTGTGTTTGGAGCAGGCTTTATTGTGCGCCCTTTCGGGGCAGTATTCTTCGGGCGTATTGGTGATATGATTGGCCGGAAGTACACCTTCCTGCTCACGCTGCTGATCATGGGGGCGCCACATTCATCACCGGTCTCATTCCGAGCTACGACAAGATCGGGGTTGCCGCCCCTATTATTGTTACGTTGCTGCGCTTGCTGCAAGGTTTGGCTCTGGGGGCGAATATGGCGGTGCTACCACCTATGTGGCCGAGCACTCGCCCGATAACCGGCGGGGCTACTTCACTTCTTTCATCCAGATTACGGCCACCGCGGGTCTGTTTTTGAGCATTCTGGTTATTATCATTACCCGCAAGAGCTTGGGCGAAGAAGCATTCAAAGAGTGGGGGTGGCGCATTCCGTTTCTCCTCTCCGGTGCCTTGGTAATTGCCTCTTACTACATCCGCCGCAAGCTCCACGAGTCGCCGCTTTTTGCGAAGGCCAAAGCCGAAGGCAAAACTAGTAAGAGCCCCTTACGTGAGTCGTTCGTGAACCCCGTAAATCGCCGTCTGGTGCTCATTTCGCTGTTTGGCGCTACCATGGGCCAAGGTGTAGTATGGTACACGGGCCAATTCTACGCCTATTCCTTCATGCAAAACGTGTTGAAGCTTGACCTAGTAGACGCCAGTATTGTGCTGTGCGCGGCCTTGCTGCTCGCTACGCCATTCTTCGTGTATTTTGGAAGCCTTTCCGACCGCATCGGCCGTAAGAAAATCATCATGATGGGACTGCTGTGCGGCGCTTTATTCACCATTCCGATTTTCTACGGTCTTAAAGCCTTTGCCGGCCCCCTCACGGAAGTGACGGCTGCTACCGTAGATGCCACTGGGAAAGCCATTCCGGCCGTGATGAAGGCGCTCAGCCCCAACTTGATGGCTATGACCGCCCTGACATTCTGCCTCGTGCTATTCGTGACAATGGCCTATGGTCCGATTGCGGCTTACTTGGTCGAGTTGTTCCCCACCAAGGTGCGCTATACTTCACTTTCCTTGCCTTATCATATTGGCAACGGTGTATTTGGTGGCTTTGTGCCTTTCATCGCTACGGCGCTCACGCTTTGGGCCGCTAGTAAGCCTGAGGGTACACTCTGGAAAGAGTACAGCAGCTTTGCTGGCCTGATTTACCCAGTTAGTATTGCCCTCATCTGCTGGTTTATTGGCCAGGCGCTCATGAAGGATGTGCGCAACGTGCGCCTCATGGAGGAGGGATCTGGTAGCACACACTAAAGAATCTATAACAGGCCGCCCAGCACTGTTAACTTGTAAAAGTCCGTCGGGCCGGTGGCACGGCGGACTTTTTAGGTTATGTGTGAAGACCTAACTGGCGTCTGGGGGGCTTTTAGCAGCGAATGCGTACATTCTACGCGCATCCTATTGCTGTCCATCTGTGATTGTCTGACACAGCGTATTATCCCGAAAGTAACTGCCTACTATGGCTTCCATGTCGCCACAGGAGCAAGCTGAGCATCGTCGCGGGCAGCGTCTGCTGTTCCTGGGTTTGCTGTTTGCCGTGCTGCTCAATTACCCGTTGCTAGCAGTATTTGATCATAATGGTCGGGTGGGGGGCATTCCGGTGCTGTACCTCTATGTGCTGCTGGCCTGGATAGTGCTGGTTATGCTCACAGGTTGGCTGGTTCGCAAAGTCAAAAACTGACGCTTTATCCAGAAGTACAACCGCTACTTTTTGCTTCACAAAACCAGTTTTATCTGGGATTCACATGAATCAGCTGCTCATTATCGGCTTCTCTTTCGGCTATCTGGCTTTGCTGTTTGGCGTGGCCTACGCGGCGGAGCGCCGCTCCGCCGAACGCCGTTCGCTGGTGAGCAACCCGTATGTGTACGCCTTAAGTATGGCCGTGTACTGCACCGCCTGGACGTATTACGGCAGTGTGGGCCACGCCGCTAGTCACGGGCTGGAGTTTGTAGTCATCTACCTGGGCCCTACGTTGTTGGCGCCGGCCTGGTGGCTGGTATTGCGTAAGATTATTCGCATCTGCCGGTTGCAACGCCTCACGTCCATCGCCGATTTTATATCGGCCCGCTACGGCAAAAGTGCTTCGTTGGGTGCCCTCGTAACGGTAGTGTGCGTGCTGGGGATAATTCCTTATATATCGCTGCAAATCAAGGCTATAGCCGCATCATTTAATATCATGACCCGTGGAGGGGCGGCCACGTCCATTGTGGCCGAGGGAGGGGAAGCTGCAAGCTCAGCTCTGTACACCACGGTAGCGCTGGCTTTTTTCACTATCATTTTTGGTGTACGCTCGGTGGAAGCCACTGAGCGCCACGAGGGCATGGTGCTGGCCGTAGCCGTAGAGAGTTTAGTGAAGCTTATCGCCTTTCTGGGCGTGGGGTTGTTTGTGACGTTCGGGCTGTTCGATGGATTCGGCGATGTGTTTGAGAAAGCTGCCGCCGAGCCTGCCCTCAACCGACTATTTACGCTGGGCGGGGCCGGCACCAGTGCTACGCAGTGGCTTACGCTGCTCGTGCTCAGTGTGTCAGCTATTCTCCTGCTACCCCGCCAGTTCCAGGTGTCCGTAGTCGAAAACGTGAATGAGGACCACCTGCGCAAAGCCATGTGGCTGTTTCCGCTCTACCTCATTGTTATCAATCTGTTTGTGCTGCCCATTGCTTTTGGCGGCGTATTACTCTACGGTGGCCGGGGCCTCGACGCCGATACGTTCGTGCTGGCTCTGCCGCTGAATGCGGGCCAGCGATGGTTGGCTATGCTCACCTATTTGGGTGGCTTGTCGGCAGCCAGCAGCATGATTATCGTCGAAACCATTGCCTTGAGCGTGATGATGAGCAATAACTTGCTTATGCCGTTGCTGGTGCGCGTGCCCGCTGCCCGCTCCGAGGTGCGCACGCATTGGTTTGCTTACCTAAGTCAGGTGGCGCTGCAAAGCCGGCGGCTGGCGGTGGTGCTGGTATTGCTGCTGGCCTTTGGCTATTATAGTTTTGTGGGGCATTTGCTGCCGCTGGTGAATATTGGGCTGGTTTCGTTTGCGGCGGTAGCGCAGTTTCTGCCCGTAGTGCTCGGAAGCTTGTACTGGAAAGGCGGCACCCATCAGGGCGCAACAGCGGGCATTTTGGGGGGCTTTTTTGTGTGGTTTTTTACCCTGGTCATGCCCACGATGGTAGGGCCGGGACTGCTGCCGGAAAGCTTGCTGACCGATGGTTTATTTGGTCAAAGCTGGCTGCGGCCGTTCGCACTATTCGGTCTCAGCGACCTAGATTACCTGTCGCACGGGCTCTTCTGGAGCTGGTTTTTCAATGTCGGGCTCTACGTTGGGGTTTCGTTGGCAGGCCAGCCTACGGCGTTGGAAGAACGGCAGGCCGACGTATTTGTGGATGTATTCCGCTACCGCACCGTGTTTGAGGGGCCCAGCGGCTGGCCCAGCTCGGCAGCTCCATTGCCCGATCTACGGGCTTTACTCACTGGTTTTCTAGGCAAGAAGCGCACAGCCCAGGCCTTGCACGCCTTCGCCGAGCGATTTCCCGATGCCGACAACCAACTAGCCGAAACAATTGCCCCCCAGGCCGATCCGCGCCTGGTGGCTTACGCCGAAAAACTGCTGGCTGGCAGCATTGGGCCGGCTTCCGCACGACTGCTGTTGTCGTCGGCGGTAGGAGTGGAGGAAATCAGTTTTGATAACGTGGTGGGCATTTTGAAAGAGTCTCAGCAAGTGCTGGAAGCCAACCGCCAGCTCCAGAAGCAGTCGCGCCAGCTCCAGCGCCTCACCGACGATTTGCGCGATGCCTACACTCAACTCCAGGAGTTGGATATGCGCAAGGACGAGTTTTTGTACACCGTTACGCACGAGCTGCGCACGCCGCTCACCAGCATTCGGGCACTATCGGAAATCCTGAGTGATAACCCCGAGATAGAGGAGGAAGAACGCCTCCGGTTTCTGCACACCATCACCCGCGAGTCGGAGCGCCTAAGCCGGCTGATTACGCTGGTGTTGGACCTGGAAAAGTACGAATCGGGCAAAGCCACTCTGGACTATGCACCCGTGGATGTGGCCGAGATCATCAACGACGCCATCGAGTCGGTGGGCCAGCTTATTCGCGACAAGCACATTCAACTCAATATTGTGGTGCCGCCCAATCTGCCGCTGCTCACTGGCGACCGCGACCGGCTGATGCAGGTGTTGGTGAATCTGCTTTCCAATGCGGTCAAAACGTGCCGCGCCGATGGCGGGGGGCAAATTAGCGTGCTCACGGAAATAGCCGGGGAGGCCTTACGCATCAGCGTGCTCGACAACGGCAAAGGCATCGACCCAGCTTACCACGAGCTGATTTTTGACAAGTTTTTCCAGGCCAAAAACCAGACTACCCGCAAGCCCGAAGGTTCTGGGCTGGGCCTGGCCATCACCAAGAAAATAGTGGAGTTGCACGCCGGGCGCATCTGGGTTGAAAGTGAGCCCGATCACGGTGCCCGCTTTTCCATTGAACTGCCCGTGTCAGCGAATACAAATGAGCCGCAGCACACAGCTGCCGGCGCCCAAACCTAAGCTAAGAACCTCTAACTCCACAAATTCACGAGGGAGCAAGTCTCCCATAGTGCCTCGAATTTCGCTTCCGACCTGCCTTTTTTCTATGAAACAGCCCCGAATCCTGATCGTTGATGATGAGCCTAATATCGTGATGTCGTTGGAGTTTTTGATGCGCAAAAACGGCTACCATGTCAGCATTGCCCGCAATGGTACCGAAGCGCTGGAGGCTATTAATAAAACGCCTTTTAACGTCATTCTGCTGGATATTATGATGCCCGACGTGGATGGCTATCAGGTGTGCCGGCACGTGCGCGCCCATCCTGAGCGCCAAGAAACGAAAGTCGTTTTTCTGAGCGCCAAGAGCAAGGAAGCCGACGTGCAGAAAGGCTACGAAGCCGGCGCTGACCTCTATATTCCCAAGCCCTTCAGCACCCGCCAGCTGGTAAGCAAAGTGCAGGAGCTGGTTGCCGCCACCGCGCCAGGTTAGTAGTCAATGTACCTGACCCGCATGCAGAATGCAGTGAAGCATCTGGCGTGCTGATGAGAGGGTACTAACCTTGCTAAACATATGGAGATGCTTCACTTTGCGCTGCATGACGTTTTAGAAGAGTGTTCTCACCCAATCGGACAGTACTTACTTGTCAGTTTCATGAAAAATGCCCCCCAACCGTCTGCTTACGCTGCGGCCCATGCCGCCAGCCTCGCCGACCCCGCCGCCTTCTGGGCGGCGCAGGCCCGGCAAATAACATGGTTCGACCAACCCAAGGAAATACTTTCTCAAGACGAAAACGGCTTCTACCGCTGGTTTAAAGGTGGTATGCTCAACACCTGCTACCTCGCCCTCGACCTTCATGTCGACACCGGCCGCGCGCAGCAGGTAGCCCTGATCTATGACTCGCCCGTCGCGCAAACCAAGCAGCGCTACACTTATCAGGAGCTGCAAGATTTGACGGCGCGCTTCGCCGGCGGGCTGCGCGATTTGGGCGTGGTGAAAGGGGATCGGGTCATTATTTATATGCCCAACGTGCCGGAAGCTGTAGTCGCTATGCTAGCATGTGCACGTCTGGGGGCGGTGCACTCCGTGGTTTTTGGAGGATTTGCCCCCACGAGCTGGCCATACGCATCGATCATGCTCAACCCAAAGTTATTGTGTCGGCTTCGGGCGGAATCGAGATTGACAAGATTATCCCCTACAAACCCCTGCTCGACGAAGCCATTGCGCTGGCCGCCCACAAGCCCGATTACACGGTGGTGCTCCAGCGCAATTTCGTGCAAGCAGATTTGCAACCGGGCCGTGACGTAGATTACCAAGAGATGCTGAAAGCCAAACCGCAGGCGTGCGTGCCCGTGCAGGCCACCGACCCGCTTTACATCCTATACACTTCCGGCACTACTGGCAAACCAAAAGGCGTAGTGCGCGAC
The DNA here is from genome assembly GCF_004355185.1 of Hymenobacter radiodurans. Classification (NCBI taxonomy): domain Bacteria; kingdom Pseudomonadati; phylum Bacteroidota; class Cytophagia; order Cytophagales; family Hymenobacteraceae; genus Hymenobacter; species Hymenobacter radiodurans. The sequence goes on along the minus strand of NZ_CP037922.1, from coordinate 2,682,230 downwards.
AATGGCGGGCACGCCGTAGCGCTGAAGTACAGCATGAGCGCCATTTATGGTCTGGCTCCCGGCGAAACTATGTTCTCGGGTTCTGATATCGGGTGGGCAGTCGGTCACAGCTACATTGTTTACGGTCCATTGCTGCACGGCTGCACCACGATACTGTTTGAAGGCAAACCCGTTCGTACGCCCGATGCTGGTACCTTTTGGCGCTTAGCCGCCGACTACGGCGCGAACGTGATTTTTACGGCGCCCACCGCCATTCGTGCCATTAAAAAAGAAGACCCGGGGGGCGAATTAGTGAAGCAGTACGATCTGAGCCGCTTGCGCCACCTGTTTCTGGCCGGAGAGCGCTGCGATCCTGCCACGTACGAGTGGGCCGCCCAAACCCTGGGCGTTCCCGTAATTGACCATTGGTGGCAAACTGAATCGGGCTGGCCGATGCTGGCTACGCTGGTTGGCCTGACGGAAATGCCCCCGCTCGCGCTGGCAGCGCTGGCCACCCGGTGCCGGGCTATGATGTCCGGATTCTGGATGAAGCCGGCCACGAGGTGCCCGCTGGTACTACCGGGCTGGTGGCAGTGCGTCTGCCGTTGCCGCCTGGCTGTTTGCCCACGCTTTGGCTGGATGATGAGCGGTTCCGCAAATCCTACCTGAACACCTTTCCTGGCTACTACCTCAGCGGCGACGGCGGTTTCCGCGACGCGGAGGGCTACCTATTTATTATGGGCCGGGTAGATGACGTGATGAACGTGGCCGGGCACCGCCTCAGCACGGGCGAGATGGAGGAACTGTTGGCCGCCCACCCAGCCGTGGCCGAGTGCGCCGTGTTGGGCATTGCCGACGAGCTGCGGGGGCAGCGACCCATTGGCTTAATTGTGCTGAAAGATGGCCAAACCATAGCCGAAGAGGCGCTAGAACAGGAATTGGTGCAGATAATTCGCTCCCAGATTGGAGCCGTCGCCTGCTTCCGACAAGTACTGATAGTAAAACGATTGCCCAAAACTCGCTCGGGCAAAATCCTGCGCAAAACCATGCGTCAACTAGCCGACGGCGAGCAGTTCAGCATCCCTTCAACCATCGACGACCCACTGATTCTCGATGAAATTCGGGCGGGCCTGGAGCGGCGGGGAATAGGAGCCGCCTTTGAGAAAGTATAACTCCTGCATTAACACTCAATACTTATCACAGAGGTAGCCTTGCTGCCTCACTTAGTCGAACCTTCCACACAACCTACTCTCCCTATTATGCCCACTCAACATTCGCGCATTCGCACCTACGAAGAATACACCGACGCTTACAAGCGCAGCGTCGAGAATCCCGAGCAATTCTGGGCGGACGTGGCCGAGCCCTTTACCTGGCGCCGCAAGTGGGATACGGTAGTCAAGGCCGACCTCGTTGGCGGGCACAATGAATGGTTTAGCGGCGCCAAGCTCAATATCACCGAAAACTGCCTCGACCGCCACCTCGCCACGCGCGGCAACAAATTGGCGCTCATCTGGGAGCCCAATGACCCCAAAGTCCGTCAGATTCGCTATACCTACCGCGAGCTGCACCAGGAAGTTTGCAAATTTGCCAACGTGCTGCACAATAACGGCGTGGAGAAAGGCGACCGGGTGTGCATCTACATGCCTATGATTCCGCAGCTGGCTATTGCCGTGCTGGCCTGCGCCCGCATTGGGGCAGTGCATTCGGTGGTGTTTGCTGGCTTTTCCGCCACCGCCATTGCCGACCGCGTGAACGACGCGCAGGCGAGTACCGTCCTCACTTCCGATGGCCTCAACCGCGGCGCCCGCCAGATTCCGGTGAAGCGGGTAGTGGATGAGGCGCTGGAAACCTGCCCCAGCGTACGCCGCGTGATTGTGGTGGAGCACTTGGGCTGGCCGGTACACATGCACGAAGGCCGCGACGTGTGGTACCATGAGGAAGTGTTGGAGGCTGAAAAATCGTGTCCGGCTGAGGAAATGGACGCGGAGGATATGCTTTTCATCCTCTACACGTCGGGCAGCACCGGCAAGCCAAAAGGGGTAGTACATACCCAGGCCGGCTACATGGTATGGGCTGACTACACGTTCCGCAATGTATTTCAGGTAAATGAAAACGACGTGTACTGGTGCACCGCCGATATTGGCTGGGTGACGGGCCACAGCTACCTGCTTTACGGGCCACTACTGAGCGGAGCCACTACGCTCATGTTCGAAGGCATTCCGACGTATCCTAGCGCCGGGCGCTTCTGGGAAGTAATTGACAAGCACGGCGTTAATATATTCTACACGGCTCCAACCGCTATCCGGTCGCTCATGGCTACGCCTCTTGATAACGTGCTCAGCTACTCCCTCGATTCCCTCCGCATATTGGGTACTGTGGGCGAGCCCATCAACGTGGAAGCCTGGGATTGGTACCACACCCACGTAGGCAAGGAGCGCTGCCCCATCGTGGATACGTGGTGGCAAACCGAAACCGGCGGCATCATGATTTCGGCGCTGGGGGGCATTTCTCCGCTCAAACCAGCCCACGCCGGCCAGCCGCTGCCCGGCGTGCAGCCCGTGTTGCTTACCCAAGAAGGCAAAGAAATTGAGGGCAACGAAGAGGAAGGCTACCTCGCTATCAAGTATCCGTGGCCGGGCATTATTCGCACCACCTACGGCGACCATGAACGCTGCCGCCAAACTTACTTTGGCGCCTACCCCGGTTACTATTTCACCGGCGACGGCGCCCGCCGCGACAAGGACGGCATGTACCGTATCATTGGCCGCGTCGATGATGTCATCAACGTATCGGGTCACCGCTTCGGCACGGCCGAAATTGAGAATGCCATCAACGAAAACGCCTACGTGGTGGAGTCGGCGGTGGTTGGTTACCCGCACGATGTGAAAGGGCAGGGCATTTATGCGTTCGTTATTTGCGGCGAGCCTGTGAAGCCCAACGAAATGTCACACGTGGAAGCCAGCATTATCGAAACCGTGGTGGCTGAAATTGGCAAAATCGCCAAGCCCGACAAGATTCAGATTGTGTCCGGTTTGCCCAAAACGCGCTCCGGCAAAATCATGCGCCGCATCCTGCGCAAGGTGGCAGAAGGCGAAACCAGTAACCTCGGCGACACCACTACTTTGCTCGACCCTGGCATCGTAGAAGAGATTATCGCCGGTAAAAAGTAGCGTGTAGAGACGCACTATTTGAGCAGTAGATTCTAAAGCAAAAAAGCCCCCCAGAATATATCTGGGGGCTTTTTTAATGAACTAGGATGCTACAAGGCGTGCGTATCAGAATATCCGCGATAGCCCTTTTTATAGCCTTTGCGCTTGCGCGAGTTTTTGTTCTTTTTATCTGAATCGGAGGTGAGCAAAACCACGACACCAGCCGTAACGGCCGCAATGGCCGCCATCTTGGTTATAAAGGCTGTGCGGTTGTGTTTCCACTCCATAGCGTACCCTTTTTCAGCAAAAATATTGGGAACTGTGCCACTGGCGAGATCCTCCAAGATACCTTCTACTACCTGCACCCGATCGGCAACCAGGAGGGGCAGCCAGTGGCGATACTCGTTTTCGCTGTAGCGGAAGGCCAAGCGCCGAATCATGCCACTCAGCCCGCTGGGAGGCACAGTAGTTCCATACACCGTCGATACGCGAGGCCGCTCATTCGATTTCAACAGCTCCGTGTCGTCATGCTGCATCGGCGAGGGATGCGATTTGCTGTCAGGGTCCTGCGACACGTTCATCCGATTACGCATCGGATAAGTTGGGTCGTTTTTAGGGTCCGCGTCAACTCCCCAGCCTTTTATCTGCTTGTAGTCTTTTATTGAATTTTCCATGATCAGTCGGCTTTACTTGTTGGCGGATGGGGGAATCAGAACGGTTTTGATGCAGTTATCTAGCTTGGCGGAGAACATGCGGTAGCCATCGGCTACTTCCTCCAGGGGCAAGCGATGGGTAATCATTGCCTTTGGGTTGAGCGTACCGTTCATCACGTGGTCAATCAAACGCGGCAGCAAGCGCTTTACCGACGTTTGGTTGCCGCGCATGGTAAGGCCTTTGTTCATCATGTTGCCAATGGGCACCAAGTTATCAGTTGGGCCATACACGCCCACAATCGACACCACGCCGCCTTTCTTCACCGAATTAATGGCCCAGTGCAGCGCCGTGGCCGAACCCGCTTGCAGCAAAAGTTTACGACCCGTAATGCTTTGCATCGCGTTGCCGGTCGCTTCAGCACCTACGGCGTCAATTACGCAGTCGGCACCCATCCAGTCCGTTATCTTCTTGATAAACAGCACCGGGTCCCCGATCTCGTCGAAATTATACACCTCGCAGGGGGCATAATTGCGCACAAATTCCAGTCGGTAGTCCACATTATCGAGCACGATAACCCGTCCGGCACCAAACAGCCACGAGCAGCGCGCGGCCATAATACCCACCGGGCCCGCACCAAATACTACTACCGTATCACCGGTTTGAATACCCGCCATTTCGGCCGCTTGGTAGCCCGTAGGCACCACGTCGGTTAGCAGTACAGCATCGTCGGGGTCCATGCCGGCCGGAATAACCGTCGGGCCGACGTTGGCATACGGTACGCGGGCATATTCAGCCTGTCCGCCGTCGAAGCCGCCGGCCGTGTGTGAGTAGCCAAAAATAGCCCCCACCGCTGTAGCCATCGTGTTGGACTCGTGGCAGTTGCCAAACATTCCTTGCTTACAGAAGTGGCACTCGCCGCAGGCTACGTTGAAGGGCACCAATACTTGGTCGCCTACCTTGATCTTGGTTACATCAGGGCCAACTTCCTCTACAATTCCCACAAACTCGTGCCCGAAGGTTGAGCCTACACGGGTGTCTGGCACGTTGCCGTTGTATAAGTGCAGGTCAGAGCCACAAATACAGGTTCGGGTTACCCGCACAATTGCATCCTGAGGGTGCTTGATTTCGGGCATTGGTTTTTGGACGGCACGGACCCTTTTCGGGCCCCGGTATTCCATAGCTAACATACGTTTCCGGCGTTTAGGTAGTGGGTAGGAGTTCAGTTCGCTACAGTGCCTCGCCCACAGATTCGCAGAAATTCTGAATCTGTTACGGGTATTGTAGCGGTGGTAAATGGTACTACCCTGTATTTCTAAAGTTGCGGAATCGGGTCAATTGGCACCGAAATACGTATTAAAACCCAGACGCAGTTGCGCGCTATACCTACGCAGTCGTGCTTATACGTAGCGCATTCGCAAATTTCTCTTCGCTAGAGAGATATGGAAACGAAAAATGCCGCCTCCGATGGAAGCAGCATTTCGCCGGGTATGCATGCTGATAAATTACTCCTTGGGGGGCAAAATCATCCCGCTTACTTCGCCAAATCCAACCCGAATACCATCTTTCTGCGCGAAGCCACGCATTGTCACTGTGTCGCCATCCAGCAGAAACTTGCGCTCCGAACCGTCGGCTAAGGGCACTGGGCGAGTGCCTTTCCAGGCCAGCTCCAACATAGAACCCAGGGAGTCAGGTGTGGCGCCGCTGATGGTACCGCTGGCGTAGAGGTCGCCTACTTGCAGGTTGCAGCCATTGCTGGTTTGGTGGGTGAGCTGCTGGGCCATGCTCCAGTACATGTGCCGGAAGTTGGTTTGGCTAACTACCGTCTGGGGGGCATTTTCAGGCTGAATCACGACCTCCAGATTAATATCAAAGTTGTGCGCATCCAACTGCCGCAAGTACAACAGTGGCTCCGGCTCTTGGACAGGTCCAGCCACACGGAAGGGCTCCAGCGCATCCAGCGTTACCACCCAGGGCGAAATACTACTGCCAAAGCTCTTGCCTAAAAACGGCCCCAGCGGCACGTACTCCCAGGCCTGAATGTCGCGGGCGCTCCAGTCGTTAAACAGCACCAACCCAAAAATATGTTCTTCGGCATGCTGTATGGGCACTGGCGAACCAAGCTCGGTAGTGCGACCACTCACAAAAGCCACTTCCAGCTCAAAATCCAGCTGCTGCGACGGGCCAAACGTAGGTGCATCGGCATCAGGGGCTTTACGCTGCCCATTGGGACGACGGATAGGGGTACCCGACACTACAATGCTGCTGGCCCGCCCGTGGTAGCCAATCGGAATGTGGCGCCAATTAGGCAACAAGGCATTATTCGGGTCGCGGAACATGGTGCCCACGTTGGTCGCGTGCTCTATGCTCGAATAGAAGTCGGTGTAGTTGTTGGGCTTCACGGGGCGCAGCATTTCCACCTCGCTTTGGCGCAGCAAACAGGCGCGCATCGCTTCTTCCTCCCGCAGCGCCGGATTGTCGTGGCGCAGCAGTTCACTCACGCGCTGGCGCACGGCCCGCCATACAGGTCTACCCATGGCAATAAACGCGTTCAACGAACGCCGCCGAAACACCTTGGGCTGAGCCGGTCCTAAGTCCAGATCTTCAAAAAAGCCATACTGACAAACGGCGTACAAATCCAGCACATAGTCGCCGATGGCCACGCCCAGGCGCGTGCCGCGCTCCGGCGTTTCAAACACGCCAAACGGTAAGTTCTGAATGGGGAAGTCGCTGGTAGGCGGAATGTCAATCCAGGAGCGGAGCGTGGGGTCGTTGGGGCTAGCCATAGAAGGTGCTTGGTAGTAGGAGGGGCAAAGGTAGACCCACCAGCCGAAGGACTGCAAACCAAACAGAAGTTTGGGCGAACCCAGTGAAACCGCCTACCTTGAGTTTCAGCTTCCGCTGCTGATTACCGCTACAGTTTCGGGAGGGGTAGTGGCAATTCGTCTACCGTCCGTAATATACCCGCTACTCGGTAAATGTTCGGTAGCGCCAACATAGATGTTGGCTGCAATGAACACCAGAAAAATAATTAGAAAAGCCAATGGAATATCTCGTTTATCTTTTCCCCATCTTCTTTATTAGCATATGGGTATTTGTTACCTGTATTATTTCTAAATTCGGTTGGAGCGACCTTGTCTCACACTATAAAGCAAATGATAAATTTGTTGGCAAGCGGATAGGGTTGATTTCTGCTTCGATAAATAAAACTAACTACAATAATTCACTTCTGCTAGAGTATAACAGTGAAGGGCTTTATTTAAAACCCATCATCTTATTTCGTTTGTTTCATGACCCAATACTCATTCCTTGGAAGGCTATAAAAGAAGTACGAGATAAAAAATTCATTTTTTTAGACTTTAAAGAATTAATCATTGGAGACCCTCCTGTTGCCGTAATAAAACTCAATGAGAAAACCTTTGCTAAAATGGAAAAGGATATTTTATCAATTAATTCAAAATAAACTTTTCAACTGGCGCGTCTACAGTTTATCGCTTTACGGCAGTGTAGGTACAACCCTTAAAGTCATGAGCTAGCAAGCGTGCGCCAGTTGAGGAGCAGCCTGGGGAGCCCTATATTTATCCGGCCTTCGCCATTTCATTCGGGATGTTTAACAGGTTTTAGCTTCAACCAAAATGGAAACAGGATGTACATAAAACGCTATTACAGCCTTTGGATGACAATCCGGTGGTCGCGAAAATCACTGCTGTATGGGTTGCTTTATTCCGCAGCAATTATTGTGGTGTATGAAACCACGCATATTCCCTTTGCCTTGCCTTGGCAGCCCATTTCTGTGATTGGCATTGCGGTGGCCTTTTTCCTGAGCTTTAAAAATAACAGCTCATACGACCGTACCTGGGAGGCGAGAAAAATATGGGGCAGAATTATTAATGAAAGCCGAACGTTAGCTACGGCCATCCTGACCATGCCGGGGCCAGAGAGTAGCGATGAATGGAAGAAAAGAACCATTCACCGTCACTTGGCATGGCTCCTTGCCCTCAAGCACACGATGCGAAAAGGGAGAACGTGGGAACACAATGAGCCTATTGAAAAGCTAGGTTTTACCCCGAATTTTAGAAAGGAGTGCCAAGATGGGATGGAGCCTGAAGTAGCCCCCTATTTATCGGCCGAGGAATTTAGCCAACTCAAAAAGTACACGAACATTCCCAGCCAGATTCTAAAAAACCAAAGCCGGGAAATCGAACGTCTATATAACAGCGGGCAATTATCTGACTATAAGCATGTGCGGCTCCATACCCTCATCGGCAATCTGTATGACGCGCAGGGAATGACCGAGCGCATTAAAAATTTCCCTTTCCCCCGGCAATATGCCTCTACCGGGCTATGGATCATGTATATTTTTTGTGCGCTTATTCCTTTTGGACTGCTCGACATATTTGAGCAATCACGCTCTTTGCATTATTGGCTTACTATTCCTTTCTCGACCGTAATAATCTGGCTGTATTTTCTGGTGGACCGAATAGGCGACTACTCTGAAAACCCTTTTGAGGGTGCTTATAATGATGTGCCTATTTCTTCCATTGCCCGCACGATAGAGATTGATCTACGCGAAATGTTGGATGAAGAAAATATACCTGCGCCTTACCCAGTAGAAAATGGCTTTCTGCTGTAGCCTTCCAACTAGCGCGAGTTTATCACAACATAACTTGGGACCAGTCATGCTAATAGGCAGCGCCGTCAATGAGTTACAAGCTAGTGTCAATGTGAGTTGAAACCATCAATAATGATGAGCTTATTGTATATAATTAAACAAAAATGGGAATAATAATTTTGCCCTTTTTACTTGGAGCTCTAGTGCTTTCGCTAATAGCTTTGATTGACGTTTTAAAACATATAATGGATAAAGAAATTGCGCTGAAAGAAATTCTATTTGGCTTTTTAATTAGTATTATGATCTTCGGGATTACCTCCTTGTCCTATATTATAGAAGGAAGAGCTTGGGGGCTGAGCCCAGCATTTCGACTTCCTATTTGCATGTTTTTTATTCCTTTTGGCCTTTATATTGCATTGAGATCAAGTAATAATGTAAAGATCAAATATTTGTCGCGACTCCTACTAATAAGCATCGGAATAAGTGGCATATTAGGCTTGTTATTCAATAATTTATTTTTTGACCTAATTGATTATTTGGGAATTGAAAAATATTATTAATATATTAAAATCAAGAATTCCTATAAATGCTTTTAAAAGAATAATAGTTGACTTTGTTTTCTTGGTTTTTTGTACTTGATAAAATTTGGTGCTGAGGCGACAATAAAAAGACTTCTTTAAGCCACTTTCAGAAAGTCTTAAACATGACACTCTCAAATTCCCAAAACCAGAGCGCCCCGCTTCCGCCGAAATTGGCAGAAACGGGGCGCTGTCTATTGCAAGCAATAAACTCTAGAACTGGGGTGTAGGTACGGGCGTGGGGGGCAAAGGGTGACCGGTTTGGCCGGCGGGCTGCTCTTCCATCGGCGTGGCGTTGGTAGCTTCCACCGACCGAATCTCGGGCACCGCCTTTCTCACCGATTCTTCTACGCCAGCTTTCAGCGTCATCGGCGACATGGGACAGGTACCACAAGCACCCAGAAGCTCCAGCTGAAGCACCATATCGTCCGTGATATTCAGCACGCGCACGTTCCCTCCATCGGCAGCCAGGTATGGACGAATCGTGTCGAGGGCCTGCTCGACGCGGGATAACAGCGGATGTTCTTCAACGGCAGCAGAATGTGTCATGAATCGCAGATTAATGCCGGTTTTATTGATTCAACTGATTAATAACAACCAGCCAAACAAAAAACTAGCAAGACAAAAGTAAGGCTTTTAGCCGGTTAAGAACCAACCAATCGGAAGGTTCGGAAGTTCGGATAAGGCCTTGCGCATACCAAAAAACAACTTTGGGGCTCATATTAGCGCGTCATTTCGACTACTTGCGTGCGCGGGGCAACAGCGTTGCGGATAGAAATCTGGCGGGCTACCTCTTCAGCAACCTGCTCAAAAATCGCCGCAGCAGGTGTTCCTTCCTGCGTAATAGCGGGTGCGCCCTGGTCGCCGGTTTCGCGGATGCTCTGTACCAACGGAATCTGACCTATGAGCGGTACCTCGTGCTTGTCGGCGAGGGCTTTACCGCCGCCTTCTCCGAAAATGAAGTACTTGCTTTCGGGTAGTTCGGCCGGCGTAAACCACGCCATGTTCTCAACTACGCCCAGTACGGGCACGTTGATCTGGGGCTGGCGGAACATCTGCAAACCCTTTTGCGCATCGGCCAGCGCCACTTTCTGGGGCGTGGTCACGATGAGGGCGCCAGTGACTGGCACGGTTTGCACCAGCGTCAGGTGAATGTCGGAGGTTCCGGGGGGCATATCGATGAGCAGGTAATCCAACTCACCCCAATCAACCTCCGAAATAAACTGCTTGAGCGCCGACGAAGCCATGGGACCGCGCCACACAATAGCATTGTCGCTGGGGGCCAAAAAGCCAATGCTCATAAGCTTCACACCGAATTTTTCGATGGGCAAAATGAGGTTTTTGCCTTCTGGCGTTTGAAATACGTGGGGGCGAGAATCTTCCAGACCAAACATGGTGGGCATACTCGGGCCGGAAATATCGGCGTCGATGAGGCCTACTTTAGCACCAGTGCGAGCAAGCGCAATAGCCAGATTGGCTGTCACCGTGCTTTTGCCCACACCGCCTTTGCCAGAAGCAATGGCGATGATGTTTTTGACCCCGCTAAGGATAGCCGAGTTGGCGGCCCTAGCCGTGGTTACACGGGAAGTGAGGTTCACATTCACTACCGCGTTTTTGTCCACCATGGTATGAATGGCGCGCACGCAGGCGTTGTGAATCAGCTCTTTGAGCGGGCAGGCGGGAGTGGTGAGAATGACGGAGAACGAAACGTTCAGGCCGTCGATGCGCACGTCCTCAATCATGTTGAGCGTCACCAGGTCTTTGCCTAGGTCAGGCTCCTCCACGTAGCTGAGGGCACGCAGTACGTCTTCTTGGGTAATAGCCATAAGTTCAGGAATCAGGATACAAAGATAACCCAGAAACGTAGGCAGAGGTTGAAAAAGTAAGTGGAATAGAGTAGCACTCCGTGCGCGCCAGTGTAGAAGGAACTTGCTCGCTGCTCGCGCTATACCTTAGGGATTAGCTCTTACGCTCTCAATTGTAATTTGTGCTAGCTTCCGGCATCCAAATCAACGTCTCCTGATGCCCACTTTGACGCGCCGCCAACTTACTCTTGCTACTATGCCTCATCTTCAAGCTAAAAGGAGCTTCCGTTACGTTATTTTCGTGGTTCTGGCTGGTCTAGTTGGTAGCCGTACTCAGGCTCAGGATAGTACCCTTACCCGTTTGGTAGAGAGAAATCATTATTCTCTCACACAAAATGGCCCCCAATTTTCAGGGCCTGGCTGGGAAAAGCTACAGCACGACATCCAGATAAGCCAGTTCGTGCTGGTAGGGGAAGACCATGGTATGGCCCAGATACCAGTTTTTACTACGGCAGTGGCTCGAGAGCTTAAGCCAGCCGTGTACGTGAGTGAGGTTGATGAGTATCAGGCGCAGGAGGTTACCCGTTTAACAGCTCAGCCCGCCTTACCAACTGCGTTTGAGCGGCAGCACCCAGGAGCATTATCGTTTTTCAGTTGGGCTGAAGAATTTGAGTTGGCTCGTTACCTCCGCTCTCAGCAAGTAATCTTGATGGGGATTGAACAGGTGGGTGGAGCCTTTTCAGGACGCCTTTTTGAACTGCTGGCCGCGGAAGTGAAAAGCAAACCTGCCAAGCTTTATTTGCAGCAACGTGCCGTGGCTTATCAAGCCCGCGACCGGGCTAGTATGGTAGGGAATACGAACACGGGCACAATGAGCTTTCTGCGCCAATCCGGCATTGACAGCTTGCGGAGCTTCACAAAAATGGAAAGTCCAAAAGTGCAGAAAATGGTGCGGGATTTCGTGGCTAGCTATACTATCTACCAAGCACAACGACAGCGCACCGGCGGCCATCAGGAGCGGATCAATTTGATGAAGCGTAATCTGCTACAAGGACTACAAGCTTACTCGCAACGGCCTAGTCAGCCATTGCCCAAAATGCTATTCAAGTTCGGAGCCAGCCATATGGCGCGTAATCTGAGCCCTTGGGCCGGTATTTCCGACGTGGGAAATCTGGTTACTAATTTGGCCGATGCCCAGGACCAGAAGTCTTTGCACATTATGATTATGGGTAAGCAGGGCACACAGGTGGCAGGAGAAAATCCGGACGATTTCAGCAAGAACGTTGCTCCTTATTCCTACGCTGAAGAAGCCTACCTCAAGCCTTTCCTGCCCGCGACCAACGCGGCTTGGAACGTAGTCGACTTGCGCCCTACGCGCCGCGCTATCCTCACCGATAAGCTTCAGGTAACTAACCAGAAGCTGGAAGCCATCATTTTAGGCTACGATTACATTGTCATTATTCCCGAAACCACCGCTAGCCACAATTATTAACGCGCTACAGTCATAATTTGCCCCCCAACCGGCTACCCCCAGATTATTGCCAGCGTAGTTTGCACCATTTCCTTGCCGCTTTGCAGACGGATGCGCAGTTTATACTGCCGCTGGACTTAGTGGGTAAATCTCAAATCGGTGGGTACTACCTAGGATAAAGAATTGCGGTCAACGGCAGCTACAGTTAACTAACGAGAGCACCAAGCTTGAGCTTGGTATTACTTCCGGGCGGAGCGGTATTACCTTTGCCTTTATGGCCCGCATTCCCAAAGAAACTATTGATCAAATTCTGCACTTAGCTGACATCGTAGAGGTGGTTGGCGACTTTGTGAGCCTCAAGCGCAAGGGCCAGAATATGTGGGCTTGCTGCCCATTCCACCACGAAAAGTCGCCCTCTTTCTCGGTAGCGCCGGCCAAGGGGCTGTATAAGTGTTTCGGCTGTGGTAAGGCCGGCGGGGTGGTGCAGTTCATCATGGATATTGAGGGCAGCAGCTATGTAGAGGCGCTTAAGTATCTGGCGAAAAAGTACGGTATTGAAATTCAGGAGGAAGAGAAAACGCCTGAGCAGCAGCTTGTTCAGAATGAGAAAGACTCTCAGTTCATCATCTCCAACTGGGCCAAAGACCACTACCATAAGCTCCTACTGGAGTCGGAAGAGGGGCAGAGTATCGGGCTAAGCTATTTGCGCCAGCGCGGTCTGAATCAGCAGACTATTCAAACTTTCGAGCTGGGCTACTCGCTTGATTTGTGGGATGATTTGCTGAAAGCAGCTGAAAAAGCCGGCTACGAGCGGAAATACCTGGAAAAAACGGGCCTGGTCATTAAGAAAGATGACGACCAAGGTCAGGACACGGGCCGGCGTTACGACCGTTTCCGGGGCCGGGTCATGTTCCCGATTCACAACGTGGCCGGCCGTACCATCGGTTTTGGGGCGCGCACGCTGAAGGCTAATGATAAGACGGCCAAGTACCTGAACTCGCCCGAGTCGGATATTTACCATAAGTCGGATGTGCTGTATGGGATGTATCAGGCACGGCAAGCGATTCGGGCGGAGGAAACCTGTTACTTAGTGGAAGGCTACCTCGATGTACTTAGTCTGCATCAGGGCGGCATTAAGAACGTGGTGGCCTCCTCGGGTACTTCGCTTACGGAGAGCCAGATACGCCTTATTGCTCGCTACACGGATAATGTGACGGTGCTGTATGACGGCGACGCGGCTGGCATTCGGGCCTCGTTGCGCGGTATCGACCTGATTCTGGAAGGCGGCTTGAATGTGCGCGTGGTGCTCTTTCCCGACGGCGACGACCCCGACAGCTACATCCGCAAAGTAGGCGACCAGCGCTTCCGCGAGCACCTCGAAAACCACAGCAAGGACTTCATTAGCTTCAAAACTGACCTCGTGGCCCGCGAAGCGGCCCAGGACCCGGTGAAGAAAGCCGAAGCCATCCGGGATGTGCTCCAGAGCATCGCCAAGGTACCCGACCCAATCAAGCGGCAGGTGTTCCTGCAGCAGACTTCGGGTACGTTCGGCATTGATGAGCAAGTACTTATTACCGAATATAACAAGCTTGTAAAGAACGCAGGGGGCAAAAATGCCCCCCAGACGGCTGCCGCATCGCCCACCAGCCAGCCCGACTCGCGCTCCCAAAGCCAAAAGCCTTACGCTAACTCACGGCCGCTTTCGTTGGAAGAGGAGGCTGAAGCGGCCATGTACGGGGCGCCATCCGACACTTTTGCCCCCCAGGCCCCCGACGCTGGCACTGCCGAGGAAGTAGAGCCCGTGCCTGATGTGTTGCAAGCCTGCGAGCGGGAAATCGTGCGACTAATTCTGCTCTACGCTCCCCAACAGTTGGCGCCGGAAGTGAGCGTAGCGCAATACCTGTTTGGCCAGCTCGAAGAAAACGTGTTTCTCACGCCCATTTATGCCGACTTGCTTCACCTCTGTCGCACCGAAATGGAGCAGGGGCGCTGGCCCGATGTGCGCACTCTCATTCAGCACGGCCGCGGCGACATCCGCCAATTAGTGAGCGACTTGGCTACTGAGAAATACGAGCTCAGCCCGAACTGGACCACCCACCAGATTTATGTGCCCCGCGAGATTGACTTGCTTCAGCAAGCCTGCGACAACGCCGTGCTTCGCCTCAACAAGTGCACCGTGCAGCGCGAACTGGCCACTCGCCTCGACGCCCTGCGCCAGCCCATGAACGAGGCTGACCTGATGGAAACCCTGCACGCTATCAAACTGCTGAAGCAGATGGATAACCAACTGGGTGGTATGCTGGGCACGGTTATTCCACGAAGCGGGTAAAGGGTAGGCGTAGTATCAGTGTTCAAAACGGGCAAGTACGATTCTAGCTTAGTAGCGATACAGAAACCGGTTATCGGTCCCCGATCCTTCCTTACAGGGATATTATGATCGGCTGTATAGGCAGTAGGAAGACCCGCGCCATAGCATAGTTACCACCTGCGCCCGGCCACTCTAGGCCGCCGGGGTTGGCCGCGGTAACGCGCCGTTGCCCGACAAATAACCCCATCAGAAGGATTTTTCGGGTGTATATTTATTCATCAGCTTGAGGAGCACACCGTTGGTCCAGCCGAAGCCGTCCTGGAGGGGATATTCCCCACCTCCGGCTTTTAGCTTGGTATCCACCACATTGTACTTCTCCATCAGCTTACCGGTCTGCTCGAACACCTCGCTATTCAGGCCAATCCAACGGGTAGCCACGGTGCGGGCCAGGGCCCCTTGCTGGTACCGCTCCAGTCCGTCGATGGCCATGTATTGCAGTGGTGCCCACGCATTGGGAGCATCCCACTGCTGGCCTCCGCCGCGGCGGGTAGTAATGAGGCCGCCAGCTTCCAGAAAGTCCCGTTGCAGGCCTTTCGCTATGCGCTTGGCCTGGGGCTCGGTAGCTATGCCAAACTCCAGGGGATAGACTGCCGCCAGCGTATGCTGAGGTGAACGTAGCTGGGTCCGAAAATTATAATCGACGAACCATCCGGCCTTAGCATCCCAGCAATACGCCAGGATAGCGTTTTTCCTGCTTTGGGCCTTGGCAAGAAACGCGTTGGCTTTGGGCGCATTGCCCTGGAGCTGGTAAGAGTTGGCCAGCGTCGTTTCGAGGTAATACAGCAAGCAATTCAAATCAACTGGCACTATATCAGTAGTTTGAATGCTGCCTAGCTTGCCATCGGCCCCAAACCAGCGGGTGCTGAAGTCCCAGCCCGAAGCGGCGGCGGCGCGCACGTTGCGGTAGAACTGCGCCGGCGGCTGGGAGCTGAGCTTGGCAGCAGCCACGTCTTCAGCGTAAGATTCCTCGCGGGGCTGGTCGCTGCTGTCGTAGTAGCGGTTGAGCAGCTCGCCCTTAGGCAGGCGCACGACGCGGTCTTGGGCCGTACCCGGAGCCAAGGTTTCCGCGCCGGCCATCCAATAAGTATACTCGCGTAGCAGTTGAGGTTGGTAGCGCAGAATCGTCTTCGCATCGCCTTCCTCTTGGGCTAGCAGGGTCACCATTTTTGCAAAAAATGGCGGCTGTGAGCGGGTGAGGTAGTAGGTGCGGTTGCCGTTAGGAATAAAGCCGTACGTATCCAGCAGGTAAGCGAAGTTGTCAACCATGTCGCGAATGACCGACGTGCGCTTGCTTTCGGCCAGCCCCAGCATCGTAAAGTAGGAGTCCCAGTAGTACACTTCCCTAAAACGCCCCCCAGGTACGATATAGGGGCGCGGGAGCGGTAACAGCGACGAAGCTCCGCGTGCCAGCGTGTCGGGTTGGCGCTGTAGCACAGTCCACAGCGTGTCGAGATGGTGGCGCAGGCCCGCGTCCACCCGGCTTTGGTATTCGCCGCCAATTGCGGGCGGGGGAATAAAGTGCGCCGCCACGAAGGCTTTCAGGTCGAAGCCTGGGGTCCCTTTCTGCTGCAAATAGGCCTGCATTACATCGGCGGGGGGCCTTTTGGCTACTGCATCGACGAAGGTTTTGTTGTCGGGGTACACGCGGCCTAGCTGCACGGCCTCGAACAAGCCAGGATAGAGCTG
This sequence comes from Hymenobacter radiodurans, assembly GCF_004355185.1. NCBI lineage: Bacteria > Pseudomonadati > Bacteroidota > Cytophagia > Cytophagales > Hymenobacteraceae > Hymenobacter > Hymenobacter radiodurans. The sequence goes on along the minus strand of NZ_CP037922.1, from coordinate 2,665,931 downwards.
CCGCGGCGAGGGCGGAATGGATTGAGCGGTAGCGGCGCCCCTAGAATCAGGAGGACGGCGATAAAGAGCTTACGCATGGGGTGGGAGAGTAAAGTGTCTGGTACTATTCTGGCCGGCCCGGCGCGCCTAAATTGGCTGGGTGGCTGTCGTATTCGTGGAGGTACAGCGCCTTAGCGGCCAACGGAGTAGGTTTTGCGCTGGGGGCCTACACCGGTAATCTTGACGGACTGCCAGCCCGTGGGTAAGGTGGTCTTGCTTTGGGTGATACCGGTGGGCGTAATATTTAGCCCCCCAAAACCCATTAGTACGGCCTGTAAAACGCCCCCCGCGCCGGTGGCGAAATAAGGATTGGTGCCGCCCTTGGTTTCGGCAATAACGCGGAAGGGTGGTAGCAAGTTGGGTTCGTAAGCGTCTTTGAACCACAGCTTGGCCTTGCTGGCGTCGCCGAGTCGCGCGTACAGCAGCGCGAAGATGGCTTGGGTCATCGCGGGCGTGCCCTCATTCGGGACGCGGGTTTCGTAGTAAGCTAGGTCTTTTCGGATCTGAGCTGGCGCCGTAATTACATTAAGCGGGTAAGCCAGTAGGTTCACGTCTCCCTGTTTAATGCCTTCGCCCTTGTAAGTGGCGTGCTCCTGGGTCACGCCGTCCGCCATTTTCAGGATTGGGATGTTCTGGGCCACGTGCAGCCAATCAGCGTTGGCCTTCAACCCGAGCAGCTTAGCGGCGGCCGTGGCATTGCGCAGGTTTACCTGGGCAGCGGCGTTGGTGAAAGCATCGTTATCCACGTTTTCGGCCCATTCGTCGGCGGCTACCACGTTCTTGATATCATAGCGGCCGGGGCCATTACGCTCCACCCGGCTGGCCCAGAGGTCGGCCGTAGCGGATAGGATAGGCCAGCCCTTCTCGCGCAGCCACTCTTTGTCCTGAGTTACGCAGTAATACTGCCATGCGGCCAGGGCCACGCAGGCCGAAATATGGTGCTCAAACGGGCCACTCAGGGCCCAGACTGGGGTTTCCTCCACGCCGGTATCGGCACTTTCCCACGGGTACATGGCACCCTGGTAACCATGCGCAAAGGCATTGCGCCGGGCCGCTTCCAAGCGCTGGAAACGGTACTCTATCAAGGATTTGGCGATTTCCGGATGCATAACCGCTAGCACCGGAAACATCCACACATCGGTATCCCAGAAAACGTGGCCATTATAGCCCAGCCCCGATAAACCCATGGGCGAGGGAGAATAGTCGGTGCCGGCCCGCGAAAAGCTGTAGAGGTGGTAGAGCATACTGCGCACGTCCTGTTGGGCCTGCGGGTCGCCCTCAATCTGAATATCGCTCTGCCAGAGCTCATTCCAGGCTTTGGTGTGGAAAGCTAGCAGCCGGTCTTTGCCTTCAAGGCGGGCAAAGATGGTTAGGCGCTCGGCCTCGTTCAGCGGGTCGGCATGGTGGGCGGAGGTGATGGACGAGCCGGCTACGGCGTAGGTGTAGGTTTGGCCTGCGGGTAGCTTTTTGCTGAATTTCATCAGGTGCATGTTGTTATCCCACATCTCATGGATCACCCGGGGCTCCTGCCCGTGCGCCTCGTTAAACAAAAAGCTGTTGGAGGCGCAGAGCTGCAGCTTGCCCGTGGGGCTTTGGGCCGAGGAAGTGAGCAGGCTGAGCGTGACGTGGGGCCGGTCAATCTCATTATAGTAGTTCTGGGCATCGCGCAGCGCGTCCGGAGTTTCCATCACGCTGGCCGCCGTCAGGGCGAGGTCTTTTTTGGCGACAATACTCACATCCAGTAGCACGGTGAAGGGCAAGTGGCGCAGGGCGTAGTAAGTGTAGCTGATGGTAGCTTTGTCCTGGTAGTCGAAGGTGGTGGTGAGGGCGGCGCGGCGCATGTCCAGCTCCTGACGAAAGTTGCTCGCATCCTGGGGGCCCAGCCGCCGGCCATCCACTTCCAGGTACATATTCAGCAGGTTAAAGCTGTTCAAGAAATTGCTAACCCGCCCCCGACCGTACTGATCATAAGCGCCGGCCAGCACTACGTTTTTAACCTGAAACGGCGCCGGCGATGATACAATGCCAATCATGCCGTTGGCCACTGTCACGCCATAGTACTTGCTGGGGTCAATTTTATCAGCGGCAATGCGCCACGGATCGGGTGCCTGGGCCAGCGCGGGGGCAAAATCATCATGAAAAACAACGCCAGCGTACTTAGACCAACGGACCGATTCCGGGGGGCTTTTTTCGGGGGGTGGGGGGCAAATTTCGGCATTCGGGAGGAGTGAGGTGGGGCAGGCGGGAAGTAAATGAACTAAGCAAAATAAGGCTTAGCGCAGGGGTAGCACTAAATGCTACCAGGGCAATAGTGCCAGGATTGCGGCCGGCGTAAAGGTCGGGTAATTGTTCAGCCAAGGCTTACCGCCTAGCTCTAGAGTAGCGGGTAGCGCCCAACTGCGGTTGCCGGAGTAGAAATTAAGCAATGGGGTAGGAAGACGACGGACACAAGTCGGCCGCTGGCTGCTGCCGTTCAGCAGTAACCAACGGCCGGTTTGTGTGCTACCAAAGGCTAGTAGCCTGGGTTCTGCGTAATGTTACGGTTCACATCCACCTGGGTCTGCGGTACGGGATAGATCAGGTATTTCGGGTCGCTCTGGGGCTTGTCTTTGCGCGCCAGCAGAAACTTGCCGAACCGAATCATATCCTGCCGACGCCACGACTCGCTGTACAGTTCCCGGCCCCGCTCGGCAAGCAACGCGTCGAGGTTAAGCGAGGTGAGAGCACTGGCTCCGCGCGAAGGGTGGGTGCGTAACGAGTTCACGATGGCTAGCGCCGTACCACCAAATCCCCCGGCGTTGGTAGGCGTGCCGCCGCGCAGGATGGCTTCGGCCTTCATCAGCAGCACGTCGGCTAGGCGGAAGGATACATGGTCGTTTTCAGCGCCGTTGCCTCCTTTGGCCTCACTTGGGTAATCCACGGGGTATTTTATGGGCCGGATGCCCTTGGCTTCGAGGTCAGCCCCGGTTTCAAACAAGTTAATTTCCTTGGTGAACGCCAGCGGAGCCCCGCCCCGAGTAGTAAGGGGAGCATCGGTAGCCAGATTGTACTGCTGACCAATCAGGAAGCCCACATTGATCCGCCGACCGGGGTTGGCGGGTCCGCCTGCTATGTCGTAAGCCACGCCGCGGCGCTTGTCGGTTGCCTCAAACAGGTCGTAGAGCTCCGCCGGGGCGGCCGGACCGTTGTAGCCATCCACGGGCCGCATGTTGTAGTGCGACACGAACTTCCACAAGTCGCGCACGGGGCCGCTATTGCCGAAGGTATTGGCCTGCGTGAAGATGTTCTCCCGGCCAATAGCCCCATTGTTGGGCGCGAAGTTGTCGAAATAGTTGGGCGTAAAGGAGTACTTGCCGGTGTTGATGATCTCGTCGGCCAGCCTAATTACCTGGTTCATATCGGCAGCCGCGAAGGTTGGGGACTGCCGATTGGCGTATACGCCCTTGTTGAGGTAGCACTTCATGAGCAGCACCTTGGTCGCGTCCTTGGTGGCACGACTAACAGGAGCATCGGGTAGGTTGGCTTGAATAGCGTTCAGCTCGCTTACGATGTAGTCGAGCGCCTCAGTGCCCTTGCGCACCCGCGCCAGTTCGCTCAGGTTCTCACCGGGCTCCCGGTACAGCACCTGGTCGTAGAGGTCGAGCACCAAAAACATCGCCCAGGCCCGCAGAAACCGAGACTCAGCTTCCTGCTGGGGTGAGGGGGAGAAGCGCAGCAAGTCAGTGGAGGCGTAGATGATGCCGTTGAGTTGGGTGTAGGTTTCGCGCACCCGCTCATTATTGGCATCCCAGGTATGGTTGTAGAGTTGTCGCCACTTACCATTGTCGTCCCAGTCTGGCCCGCGGGTGGGCATAATGCGGGAATCGGTGGATACCTCCTGAAGGGCAAACACGCTTACGTGGCCCTGAATGGGTTCGCGCTGGGCATTATACACGCCCTGGAGCAGGGAGGTAAGCTCACCGCGCCGAACTTGGCTCTCGGTAAGCTGGCCTTCCAGCGTTTCGTCAATTTCACAACTAGTAGCCGCCTGTAATAAAGCCAGAACGGCAGCCGCACAGGCAATCTTGGAATATCTCATGGTGGGAAAAAGCAGAAGTTACAGATTGAAATTAACGCCGAACGTGAAGGTGCGGGCGCTGGGGTAGGGTAGGTAATCGATGCCAACCGAAGGCACTTGGTTGGCTCCGCGCTTCACGGTGTTTACTTCCGGATCAAACCCGTCGTAGTCGGTAAGCACGAACAGATTCTGACCCGTGACATACACCCGGGCACCCTTTACGAAGCTACCCAAGTCGCCAAAGGAATAGGAAAGCGTCAGGTTAGACATTTTGAGAAAATCTCCTTTTTCGAGGTAGCGCGTGGTGGCCGCCGATGGGTTGCCGGTCGCTTCCTTGATCGGGTTTTCAAACGTAGAGAGGGCAATGTTTTTTCCGGCTCCAATCTGGCCTACGTTGCCCACTGCGTTAACCGTGTTGTTGTACACGTACTGACCAAATACCCCCGTCATGTTCGCAATTAAGGCGAGTTTGCCGTAGCGAGCGTTGGCGCTCAAACCCAGCAGCGTGCGTGGATTAGGGCTGCCCGAATAAGCAATTGCCCCAAAATCATTCGATAAGCCGCTTTCGGTTAGACCGTTGTATTGAGGCAGGAAGAAGGCGTTGATGGGGTAGCCGTTGGTAATAAGCTGCGACAATGCCCCCGACAAGCCTTGACCATTGATGGCTCCAGTTGGAATGGCGGCCCCCACTAGGTCTGATACTTCGTTACGAATGAAGGTGGCGTTGACGTTGAGGCCAACTTCCACTTGCTCGTTGCTCACCAACGTGGTTCCCAGGGCCATCTCTACGCCTTTGTTTACAATCTTAGCGTCGAGGTTGTCCCAGCGAATGGCCGCGACGGATGGACGAGGCTCGCCGGGGGTAGTCGGGAACAGGATGTCAGTGGTAGTTTTATTGAAGTAATCAGCCGAGAAGGTGAGGCGGTTGTTGAAAGCTCCAATATCAATACCCACGTTGAACTGGGCGTCGGCCTGCCACTTCAAATCATCATTCGCGTCATTGAGCGGCGACTGGGCGCCGTTGTTATCGAGGGTATAGCGAAACTGGGCCGCGCCGGCCGGAAACTCCTGGTTGCCGGTGAGGCCGTAGCCGGCCCGCAGCTTCAGCTGGGTAAGCTTCTCCGCGGGGAAGAACGCTTCCTGACTGAGGTCCCAGGCGGCAGCAAAGGAGGGGAAATAACCCACCCGATTATTAGGACCGAACTTAGTGCTCTCATCCCGGCGCAACGTACCGGTCAGTACGTAGCGGTCCTTATAGCTGAAGATGGCCCGGCCAAACACCGATTGCAGCTCCGACGATGGATCAAAGAATGATGAAATCTGGCGGTTACCAGCAGCCGAATACTGAATGTAGTTGGTGTAATCGAGGCCGAAGTTGCCGAAGCCTCCTTCATCCCGATTACCAAACGCATTCACGTTGGAGCCTGAATTACTAAACTTCGTGTACTCGTAGCCCAGTACTGCGTTCAGATTCAGGTCAGTCGCTACTTCTCGGTTGAAGTTAAGCGTGTGAACGATCTGCTGGGTTACGAGCTCATTGTTGCTGATGGCCGCAAAACCCTGCCCTTCAATACCGGGATAGTTTATCAGACGCTGGTCAATAGATGTGCGCCGCTCGCCGCTGTTGTAGTTTACGCTCAGCAGCATCCGGTATTCGAGCCAGCTGGTAAACTTATACGAGGGGGCGATGCTGGCCAGGATGGTGTTCACCCGTGAGGCATCGTTGTAGAGCTCTTGGGCTGCCAGGGGGTTTACTACGTCGCCAGCCTGAATAAAGAGCGACCCGTCGGTGTTGCGCAGGGGCTGGGTGGGATTCCACTGCAGCGCCTGACCGATGAGGCTGCCCCGGAAGCCGGCGTCAGTTGTAATGTTGGCCAACTCTTCTTGGAATTGGCTGGTCGCGATGTTTACGTCTACGCCCAGCTTCTTGCTTTGCAGAAATTGCAGGTTGGTAGATAGGTTGGCGCTGTACTTCTTAAAGCCAGTTTTGCGCACAATGCCATCCTGGTCGAGGTAGCCCAGCGAGATGCGGTAGCGGCCGGTTTCCCCACCGCCGCTCATGGCCACGTTGTAGTTTTGTAAGTAGCCGGTGCGCAGAATCTCCTCCAGCGCGTCCACGTCGCCGCCCTTGTCGTTGCTGGCTGGTGCCCCGTAGTAAGTTAAGGCCTCCCGATATTGGCCAGCGTCGAGAAACTCAGGCCGGCGCAGCAGCGTCGAGAAGCCTGTAGAGGCGCCCACACTAAGAATTGGGGCGCCCGTGCGGCCTTTTTTAGTGGTAATCTGAACCACCCCATAAGCGGCTCTGGAGCCGTAAATAGCCGTAGCCGAGGCATCCTTTAGTACGGTAAAGGTCTCGATGTCGTCGGGGTTGAGGAAGTTAAGCGGGTTGCTATCGGCTCCGGCCCCCACGTCAGCGGAAGCCACCAGGCCGGGACGGGCCGTGCGACCATCAAGCGGCACGCCGTCTATCACGTACAGGGGCTGGCCAGTACCAGTTACGGCGGAGTTGCCCCGAATGCGGATAGTGGACGGCCCACCGGGCTGGCCGCTGTTGTTGCTCACCTGCACCCCCGACACGCGACCCTGAAGAAGCTGGTCCGGTGAAGTAAACGTTCCCTTGTTGAACTCCTTTTCGCCAATTACTGCCACCGCTCCGGTCAAATCTTGTTTCCGAGTCGTGCCGTAGCCCGTTACAACTACTTCATTTAGCTTCTGGGTATCCTCCTGCATGGCTACCTGCACTGTCGACTTGCCCGCAATAGAAACCTGCTGGGAGCTGTAACCAATAGAGGAGAAGGACAGCGTCGTTGTACCCTCAGGCACGGTCAATTCAAAGGTGCCATCCGCGCCTGTGCTAGTTCCCGTGGTCGTTCCCGGAATGATAACCGTCACGCCAGGCAGACCAGCGGACTGCGCATCTACCACCTTGCCCGAAACGGACCGAGTAGCTTGTGCCTGGCTCAGAATCGGAAACAGCAGGAGGAGGAAGCCTACGATTAGCACCCGTAGCCAGGTCGGCTGATGGGCGCCAGCCGGAACGGCGTCCCCTGGCTCATCCAATGTGTACTGTTGGTACAAGTTGTTGTTCATAAGTGAAAAAGTGAAATGGTGGGAATTTGAAAGGCCCGGGCTCCGAAAAGTGCTGCAACAACCGCGACGAAACCCGACAAAAGCGTAAGGCAAAATGTACTAGTAAGCGTGAAGTGTATGTAGTCTGGTTGACAGGTGTTAGTGCAGGGCTAAGGATTTGCTCCCCAGCCCATAGCATCAGCCAGTTGATTGGTACCCCTTTAACCACGTAAGGCTCTTGGCATAGGGGAAGCGAAAAAAGACAGGAAGTAAGGGACAGTCCCCCTTTCCGCAGGCGGACTTAGCTGCGTAGAGGAGACCCATGTGGGCATCCATGCCCAAGCTCATCAGGTAGTTCCCTTGGACTGAAGTAGCGGTATAATCCTGGAGAGTAAGGAAAGCGAAGCCGCGAGTCCCAATCCCACTCAGGAATAAGGTAATGGCAGGTCGGGACAGAAGGATCTGTACACCGCGTGTAAGGGCGCTAATAAGCAGAAAAACAAGCCAGTAGAACTTTTTTTCCATACGCCTGAGTGAGTAAATCCATTCTCACGCTGCCCTGCTGCTACTTGGAGGGCGTGGTGTGAATGAAGTATATTCATTTTTTTTAACTATATCTATTTATTTCACTATAATGTTTTGGCATGGTTGCCAATTCCGTCTCCGTTGGCCTGTAGGGAGAAGGACATATATATGCTGTAGAGGCAACCAAAACTAGCGGAGCTTCGGCCCACCAACCGGCGTACATGCGACGAGCTCTTCAAGTATAACCTACGTGGCTGTTGCAGAAGTCTCAGAACTGATTCCAAAGCCATTTTGACACTTGCCTAAGCGCAATAACTCGCCCTGCTCAAACCCTAGCTAAAATACTGTGGCCGCTTAAATCACCGTTCCCCTGAACTGAATCGGGCTTACAAGCACTTGACTCCAGCAGGCGTGGCCGTAGGTCGGTGCCTTACCTGCCTATGTCGCTTTCCACCTGAAAACTCGATCTTTATAACGGGGGGCTTTTGTTGGTTCCTTTCTACTTCTCGCGGCCGCGGTTCTGTCGTAAATGAGCGACACAGCAGTGCTGGCGCGGTTACGTGCAGCGTGGCGTCGTGCTACTTTCGCTCTGCGCCAAACAGGAAACGCAGCGCTTCGTATTCTGCAATAAAGGGAACCGACATGTGGCTGTCGTCTTGGTAATACTTTCCTCGGTACTTCAACCCATTTTGCTGGTTATGCTCAAAATATCGCTGCAATTGTAAGGCGCTCCGCATGTGCAGGGTAGCCGTTGTGGTATCCGTTAGCACCCTAGTTACGTCCATGCCCTCGTCCGCCGTGTTGGCAATACCTAGGTAGAGGGAGGTTCCGTGAAAACGCCTGGTTTCCAGTGCCCGTTTTGTTTCTTTCAACAGGGCTTGGTTGTCCCACCACATGCTTGGGTCAAGGCAGATATAGGAATCAAACAAACGGGTGTGGTGCACAAAAATTTGCATTACGGCCAGCCCCCAAGAGAGTGGCCGATCAGCATTTTGCGGGGTTGGGTCGGGTAGTGCGCGTCGATATATGGCATCAATTCCTGTTCGATAAACGCAATAAATGGTTCGCCCCCTCCAGTCGTTTTGCTGGCACCCGGCGCCCAAAAAGGTGGGTCGGCGACCACGTGCGTGGGGGTCAAATCTTTTCGTCTATCTGAATGTAGTAGGCCGACCACGATCATTTGCGGACACAGCGCGTTGTAGTTGGTGCTGAGGTACTGAATCATGCTCGTCGCCGCGGCAAATTGGGCGTCGGCATCGAATAAGTACACCACCGGGTACCGTTGTGTGGCCGCCTGGCCTGCCGCACCAGCGGGCACGTGGACATAAAACTTTCGGTTTTCTTTCAGTATCGTGGACCGGAGGCTGTCCGTGTGGCCCAGGACCGTTTGGTTGCCGGGCTGCGCCGCGCCATGATAGCACACCAAAACGCACGACAGGAAAAGAATAAATCGGTTCATGTGAGTAGCTGCGTCTGATGGGTTAAAAGTCAGTCGTATCGATTGAAGTTACACAAGGTGCCTCTTGTAACTATAAAACGGAGGCCTACATAACGCAGCGCTGTTCATTAACTGCTGCCATAGTTCGTGTAAAGCTAGGGCTTGGTCGCCTGTGTGTTCTTTGTAGCTTTGCGACTCCCGAATAATATATACTTTTTATAATACTACCGGTGCATATTCTGCAGCTTTGTCCGCGCGTGCCGTTTCCGCCCCATGACGGAGGCGCCATTGCCATGTACGACGTTGCTGCTGACCTGGCCCGTGCGGGGCACCGCGTAACTGTACTGGCCGCCAACACGCCCAAACACGAGCAGGCGGCGGATGTATTGAGCCACTTGCCCGGCGTACGCCTACTCACGGTGCCCATTGATACGCGCCTAAACCCCGTAAATGCGCTCAAAAACCTACTTTTGGGTAAAGTGCCCTATAATGTTGAGCGGTTTATAAGCCCGCAGATGGTGGCGGAGCTGAAGCAGCTACTCCGCACGGAGCGCTTTGACGTGGTGCAGGTGGAGGGCACGTTCGTGGCGTGGTATGTGGATATTATTCGGGCCGAAGTCCCCAACCTGCCGGTAGTGCTGCGCGCGCATAATGTGGAGCATACGATCTGGAAAATGTTGGCGGAGCGGGAGCGCAACCCGATCAAAGCCATGTATCTGCATCATCTGGCGAACGGGCTGAAGCGTTTCGAGGAAAAGTATTTGCCCCGTTTTAATGCAGTGGCCGCCATTACGGCGCCTGATCAGCGCCGCCTACGGACCATGGGCTGCCCGGAGCCGGTGGTGTTTATTCCGGCTGGCGTGGACTTGAAGCGGTTTCAAATAGATGCGGCTATTCAGCCCAAGCCCAGAACGCTGTTTATGATTGGCTCGCTGAACTGGCTACCCAATCTGGAAGGCTTCGACTGGTTTCTGACCAATGTGTGGCCCTATGTGCACGAGCAGATGCCGGAGCTGGAGCTTCACATTGCTGGCAAGGATACGCCTGAGCGCATCTTGCGGCTGCGGGGGGCAATGTATTCGTGCACGGCTTCGTTGAGTCGGCGGCGGAGTTTATGCAGCGCTATGAAATCATGATAGTGCCCTTGCTGAGCGGTGGCGGCATGCGCATCAAGATTATTGAGGGCATGGCGCTGGGCAAGTGTATCATCAGCACGGGCTTGGGCTCCGAAGGAATCAGCGTGCGCAACGGCCACGATATTGTGCTTTGTGATGAGCCCAGCGAGTGGATTAACCGTATTGCAAGCTATTACAACGGCGAATTAGATCAGGCTCGAATTGGGCAGGCAGCCCGCAAAACTATCTTGAGCACGTACGATAATCTTCAGGTTGTAAACCACTTTGTAGACTTGTACCGCAGCTTGGCTGCCCCCGGCGCCTAACTTTGCCCCCCATGAAGCTGCTCGTCCTGCTGTCCCGGTTTCCTTATCCGCTTGACAAAGGCGACAAGCTGCGTGCCTTCCATCAGCTCCGCTACCTAGCTCAGCGCCACGAGATTTGCCTGTTTGCCCTCACTGATGAACCTGTGTCGCCATCTGCGCTGGCGGCCGTAACGCCACTCTGTGCGGGTGGACTGCATATTTATCAGCTGCGCCGGCCTCGCATCGGCCTGAATATGACGCGCGCCCTAGCTAGTGGGCTGCCATTGCAAGTGGGCTACTTTCATGATGCAAAGGCCCAGCGCTGCCTCGACCAGCTAATCACGCAGTTTCAGCCTGACCACGCCTACTGCCAGCTCATCCGCATGGCGGAGTACCTGCGCCCGCACGCGAAGACATTGCCCTGCACCCTGGATTATATGGATGTATTCTCGGCTGGCATGTTGCGGCGGGCCGAAAAAGCCCCCCAGTGGCAGCGACCGGTGTTTCAGCTCGAAGCCCAACGCCTGCGCACTTACGAGGCGGCAGCATTTGAGTGGTTTCGCCACCACACCATCATCTCCGACCAGGACCGTCAGCTTATCGACCACCCGCGGCGGGCCGAGATTGAGGTGGTACTGAACGGTATTGATACCACCTATTTCCGGCCCGTGCAGAGCAAAAAAGAGTATGAGATTCTATTCTGCGGCAACATGAACTACCACCCCAATGTGGATGCCGCCGTATTTCTGGCCGAAGAGATTTTGCCGCTGGTACGGCAGCGTCATCCGCAGGCTCGTCTGCTGATTGCGGGCACCACGCCGGCGCCGCGAGTACTGGCGCTGGCCTCACCCGCCGTCACAGTTAGCGGCTGGCTCTCCGATATTCGGGAGGCGTACGCGGCGGCCGGCGTATTTGTGGCGCCCATGCGCGTGGGCACGGGCTTGCAGAACAAGCTGCTCGAAGCCATGGCCATGCGCCTGCCGTGTGTGACTACCCCGCTGGCAAATAATGCCTTACGCGGAACAGTAGGAGAGCATTTGTTAGTTGGCCAAACTGCGGCCGAACTGGCAGCGCACATCAGCGACCTGCTCGCGAAGACTGAACAGGCGAAAGCATTGGCCCAGCGGGGGCTTGAGTTTGTGCGCGAAAACTACAACTGGGCCACGGCTACCAGCCGATTGGAGCGCCTGTTTGAAAAGACCTAGGATAAGCACGGAGCTTTGCTGAATTTAGCTTAAACAGCAACGGGGACTGCCGGCGAAGTTGCTGATCAGAGTAGCAATAAAATGAGCTTCTCTGCTCATCACGAATTGACTTTATCCGCATGAATAAGAACTTACGCATCGCCATTCTGGGCTGCGGCAACATGGGGCGGGCTTTTGCGAAAGCGTTTCTGCAGTACAACCTTGTGGCGCGCACCGATATGCTGCTGCTTGGCCGCGACGACGCGCATTGTGAGCGCCTGAATGCCAGCCAGCTGGGTATGCCAACGGCCTTGTTATCCGCCGAGGTTGGCAGCTACGATGTAGTATTAGTTGCGGTAAAGCCCCAGGATTTCGGCCGGGTAGCTGATGGGCTGCGGCAGGTGCTACAACCCGAGCAGGTGGTAGTATCCATCATGGCCGGCATCCCGATTGCGCGCCTGCAGCGTGAACTGAACCACCGCCAGGTATTGCGGGCCATGCCGAATACGCCAGCGTTGCTAGGTATGGGAATCACGGGTTTTTCGGCGTCTTCAGAGGTAAGCCGTACGCGGTTACATCAGGTCGAAAACCTCCTTAATGCTACGGGGCGGTCTATTTTTATGGAAGATGAGAGCCTGCTCGATGCTGTTACGGCCGTCAGTGGCAGTGGGCCGGCGTACTTTTATTACATCGTGCAGGCTATGATGCGAGCTGGGCAGGAGCTGGGGTTCTCGGAGTCGGTGGCGGGGCTGCTGGTAAAGCAGACGATGCTGGGGGCCTTTCATTTGCTGAACAATTCCGACCAAAGCATCGACCAGCTTATTGCCAATGTGGCGTCCAAAGGCGGCACCACGGAAGCAGCGTTGCGTACTTTCCGGGCGGGTCACCTAGCCGAAACACTGGTGGATGGGATAAAAGCGGCTCAGCAACGCGCTACCGAGTTGGCAAAAGAATAGAGGCCGGCATTCGCGTTCCTCCAGCGCCCTTTAACAGGTTAAACTCTGGCTCAACTCGCTTATATAGCGGTTCGCCATTCGAGAATTTTGCCTGTCGTAACTTCGTGGCGCTGTTGGTGGTTGTTCTGCCAGCTTTGCGACCAAATTTGCCCCCCGCAACATTTTTTAATCTGCTTCACCTACGTTCATGCTTAATTCAATAGAAGACGCCATTGCCGATATTCGCGCCGGCAAAGTAGTTATCGTGGTCGACGACGAAGACCGCGAAAACGAAGGCGACTTTATCTGTGCTGCCCGCTGTGCTACCCCCGAAATTGTAAATTTTATGGCCACTCACGGCCGCGGCTTGGTGTGCGCACCGCTGACTGAAGACCGCTGCGAGGAGTTGGGTTTGGAGCTAATGGTAGGCCGCAATACGGCCCTGCACGCGACTCCTTTCACGGTATCGGTTGACTTGCTGACCCACGGTGTCACGACGGGTATTTCCGCCTCCGACCGCTCCAAGACCATCATGGCCCTCATTGACCCCGCTACCAAGCCGGAAGAGCTCGGTAAGCCGGGGCATATTTTTCCGCTGAAAGCGCGTAAGGAAGGGGTGTTGCGCCGTGCTGGTCACACCGAGGCCGCTGTTGACTTAGCGCGCTTGGCGGGGTTTGAGCCGGCTGGAGTGCTGGTGGAGATTCTGAAGGAAGACGGTGAAATGGCCCGCCTGCCCGACCTAGAGGAAGTGGCCCAGCGCTGGAATTTAAAGCTGATTTCGGTACAGGACCTGATCAAGTATCGGCTGGCCAAAGAGAGCCTGATTACGCGTGACATCACCGTCAAATTGCCCACGCAATGGGGCGATTTCGACCTGTATGCTTTCACCCAGCGCTCCAATGGTGCTCAGCACTTGGCCTTAGTAAAAGGTGACCTAACTGGCTCTGAGCCACCGCTAGTACGGGTGCACTCGTCTTGCGTAACCGGTGATATTTTCGGCTCGTGCCGCTGCGATTGTGGTCCGCAATTGCACCGCGCCATGGAGCAGATCGACAAGGCTGGTCGGGGTGTGGTGGTATACATGAACCAGGAGGGCCGGGGAATTGGCCTCCTGAATAAGTTGAAGGCTTACAAGCTGCAGGAGCAGGGCCGCGACACGGTGGAAGCCAACGTAGAGCTGGGTTTTGGCATGGATGAGCGTGATTACGGCGTAGGCGCTTCTATTTTGCGCGACCTAGGAATCAGCAAGATGCGGTTACTGACCAACAACCCGCGCAAGCGCACCGGCCTGATGGGCTACGGACTGGAAATTGTGGAAACCGTAGCCATTGAAATTGAACCCAACCAACATAACCAGAGTTACTTAACTACCAAGCGCGATAAGCTCGGCCACATGATTCTGAGTAAGCCGCACCCCGGTAAAACGACGGTAGAAGCCGAAAAAGAATTGTAGCCCAAAGGCCGGAAAACGCGTTTTTTGGCTATATTACTCTGGCTATGAAAATCCTGCGTTCCGTTTTGAGTGCCGGCGCGGCCGCCCTGGTGTTCAGCTTGTATCCCGTTTCGGTTGCCTTGGCGCAGCGCAGCAACTTCGTTCAGGAGTTTGCGGGCAGCACTATTCTGCTGGCCAACGGTGACACGCTGGAAGGCCCTTTGGTGCTGCATCGCAACGAGGACGTGGTGCGCATGACCATGCCTGATAATACCATCAGTACGCTCTCGGCAGTGGCGGTACAAAGTTTTGCGGTAAAAGGTGAGCAGTTCGACCGTCGCCGCGACGCGTATTACTACGACGACTTTTACGATGCACGCCGGGGCTACTATTACGGCAGCCCAGCGTTCTTCAACGGACCGCTACCCAAGCGCCGGGAGCGGCCTGATACGAGCTTGGTGCGGGTATTTCGCACCTACCGCTGGAACCGCGACAACGACTACAGCGACTACAAATCGCCGGCGTTTTTTGAGCAGTTGAGTAGCGGCCCTACCGTGTTGTTGCGCCGTGAAGCCCTGGTGGAGCGGCCGGTGTACGCCGCCGGCCCTTATGGGTATGGCGGTGCGTACGGTGGGTATCCGGCGGGGCCTGCGCGCTATGCGGGCTCGTATTCGGAGATAAAAGACAATTTCTATCTGGGTACGGCCACGGGCAATATTATTCCGCTGCGCAATCCGAAAAAGGATTTGTTGGCTGCTTACCCAAAGCAGGCCCGCCAGATTGAGAAGTATGCCAAGCAGAACAACCTGAACTTTACTATTGCCCGCGAGCTGGCCTTTATTGTGAACTACGCCAATTCGCTGTCAGAAGAAAAGCAACCGTAGTTTCTACTATACACTTTAGGAAAAAAGCCCCCAGACAATCTCTGGGGGGCTTTTTTGTGTTGGCAGCTTTGTTAGATGGCCTCAGACCTACAAATCCCGGTAACGAAGCAATAGGTAGCTACCGAGCCAGAAGAGAGCGGCATAGGTGAGGGCAAGCGGCACGGCCTGTGCGGCGCTGAGGGCGCTGGTGGGGCCGGTCATGGTTTCGAGAACAGCCTGCGAGGGGTTGGGTGTAAGGCTGGAAAATACTTTGGTGGGGAAATAACGATCAATCTGATCATCGACGGGCAGGCGCAGCAGGGGCTCAATTACCCACGAATAGAGCAGAAAAAGCAGAATGGCGGGTCCGCTCTTGCGAATCAGGAAGCCAAACAGAGCGGCCAAGCTGAGGTAGGCCAGCGCCTGCACACCGTAGCGAAGCAGCGCGTCGAACAATCCTTCTGCGGGGGAAGTGCTGGAATCGGTGGCATACCTAAGGCCGAAGTAAAGCCCGACTAACAGCACTACTAGCATCCCAAACAGCGTAAGCAGCCCCGATACGGTTACTTTTCCCTGTATCAGCCCCGCCGGCGATAAGCCATCGATGAGCTGTTGGCGGAAGGTGCGAAACTGAAACTCGTCGGTGATGAGGATGATAAGCAGAATACCCAGCAGCAAGTGAAAGTAGCTGGCGACGTAAGCCAGCTTGGTCCATAAGCCTGGGAACGCGTACAGACTGCTGCCCATGGTCTGCCCATTGATGGTCACGTTGCCACCCACCGAAACGAAGAAAGCCAACAGCCCCACAAAGAGCGCCAGCACAATCCAGACCGTGCGGTAGGGCAGGAGCTTTCGGAGTTCAGCACGTACGAGCATGAGGTAAGAATAAGAAAATGGAGTTGTTGAGAAGGTAAATTAGGCTGACGGGCGCTACTTGGTGAGCTCCAGAAACTGCGTCTCGAGGCTGCGGTGCCGCACTTCCAGACTGTTGAGCACCAATCCTTGCAGGAAAAGCGCTTGGTTCAGCTCGGCGGGCTGATAGCCAGTGCCCAGCACCGCACTGAACGCCCCACCCGGCTCGGGACGGATATCCGTTACCCAGAAAAAGCCCCCAGGGCCTCCAGCAGTGCAGCCGGCGCGGCATTGGGAGCCAAACGCAGCACAACACGGTCGGCCACGGCCAGAATGTCGCTGACGGGGCCCGCAGCGCGCAACTCGCCGCGCTGAAGCACGGCCACATGGGTGCATACTTTCTCAATCTCATCGAGCAGATGACTGGCCAGAATAATCGTCTTGCCCTCCGCCGCTAAACGCAGCACCAGCGCCCGAACTTCGGCAATGCCCTGCGGGTCAAGGCCATTGGTGGGCTCGTCGAGAACCAGAACCTCCGGCCGACCCAGCAACGTAGACGCCAGCGCCAGTCGTTGTTTCATGCCCAGCGAGTAGCCCCGAAAGGCATCGTGCTGGCGGGCGGCCAGGCCGGTTATTTCCAGCGCTTCCGCAATGGTGGATGGGTCGGCGCCTTTTACCTCGGCGGCAATCTGCAGGTTTTGGCGAGCGGAGAGGTAGGGAAAAAAGTTGGGAGTTTCCAGCAAAGCGCCTACCCGGCGCTTGCTGGCACTCGAAATTTGCCCCCCAAACCAGCGCACGCTGCCCCCCGATGGTTGGAGCACTCCCAGCGCAATGCCGAGCGTAGTGGTTTTGCCGCTGCCATTTGGCCCCAATAACCCGTACACGCTACCAGCCTCCACCGTCAGGTTCAGGCCCTTGAGTGCCTGCGTACTTCCATAGCTTTTGGAGAGGTTCTCGATTTCAAGGATAGGCATGTGGGGGACTTAGATTTGGAGGTACTGGACTTTGAAATGATACTGAAAACTCAACTCAATACCCGCGTTTGTCAGGCAGAGCGGTAGGGAAGCGGGTGGCGTGTTTAGTAAGGTTAGCAACCTCACGTCAGCACGCGAGATGCTTCACTACGTTCTGCATGACGGGCTGATAGCTGATAATCTAAGGGCAGTAGATTCGCCTTGTATGACGTACAGATTGATATCCAGAAGCACTATTCAACCGGCAATTTGCCCCCCATCCAGCGGGCTACGGGGTAGCGCAAGTAAGATTTTTCGTAATGTGGAGAGCGGCGGTAAACGAAGTCCAGCTGGGCGCTGGCACTTTTGGCAAAGGCTGGATCTTCTTTTTTGCGGGCTTCGAGCTGTTGACGGAGCTGTGGGTCGCGGCGGAGTAGCTCGGCGGCAAGATCCTCGAACACATAGTCGGAGAAGTGTTCTTTCTGCTGGAGAATACTGTCGAAAAAGCCCCAATTGAAGAAGGAATCCGTGGCTTGTGGCTCAAGGGTTTCAACAAGGTAGCGGGCAGCTGCTTGGTCAACTACTGCCACGTAGTCTCCTTTTCGGAATGCTAACGCTTGCTGCTCGGGCCGCAACTTCACCTGCGAATGGATGTAGTGGCCTTCGTAGGGTCGCGGCGACGTTTTATAATCTTCCACATAGTACACCTCCGTGGTGAGTGTGGTGTCGCGGCGAAGCTGCTGAAGCTGTACGCCGCTCAGGCGCAGGCGCTCCAGCACCTCGCCCCAAGCCTGGGGAATAAGGTAAGCCACGGGCCGGCGCACGGTGGTAGTGGGGCGGTAGGTGTGGTAGTAGTTGACGGGCCGTGTGAAAGGAGCTTTACGGTCATAATAAAGGCGTGGCTGCCCGCTCACTTCGCTTGTTTTGGTACGGCCTTCATAGCCCCGGAAGCTGAATTTGTCTACCTGCGTGGTGTCTAGTTTCCACGTCAGAGGGAAGTCAGTTTGGGTGCGGGTTTGCTGGTCGGCCGTGGCGCGGGCTTGCTTGATTTGGGCGGCATCCTGGTGCACAGTACGAATGAGCAAATCCAGAAAATCGTAGGTAACACGCACCCGGGGGGCAAATTCCTTGAGCATGTGCGTCTCGGTCACGAAGCCCAGCGTATTGAACAATGTGGTGTAGCCGGTGGAGTAGCGCGGCGTTTCCAGGAAGCCCCGCAGGCCACTCTCCGGCGTACGGCCCTCAAAGTCGACATAAGGCGTCAAAGGC
Source organism: Hymenobacter radiodurans (assembly GCF_004355185.1). Lineage (NCBI taxonomy): Bacteria > Pseudomonadati > Bacteroidota > Cytophagia > Cytophagales > Hymenobacteraceae > Hymenobacter > Hymenobacter radiodurans. Next base: position 2,647,895 of record NZ_CP037922.1, on the reverse strand, counting down.
CATTTCTTCTTTTCCATGCCCGCGTACAAAGCCGGCAGCAACCGCTGTTGCATGTATTGGCTCATAGCCGGATGCAGCTTATCGCGCTGCGTGTCAATCAGCGTCATGGTGTATTGATAATCAGCGCCATTCGATGTGTGTGTATCAACAAATACTTCCGGTTGCCAACGCTGGAAAAGATGGGCAAAACTGCGGGCATTGCGCGAGTCCTGCTTGATGTAGTCGCGGTTCAAATCGAGGTTGCGGGCGTTGCCCCGGAAGCCGTATTCCTGGGGGCCATTTTGGTTGGTGCGGGTAGTGCTGTTACGATTTAGGGAGCCATCTACGTTGTAAATCGGGATGAGCACCAATGTGATATTTTCGAGTTGGCGCCGTAGCTCTTTTTTCTGCACGTAGTCGCGCACGAGCATCATGCTGGCATCAATGCCTTCGGGCTCGCCGGGGTGAATACCGTTTTGGATAAAGATGACGCGGCGGTTTTTGGCCCGGACTGAAGACGGGTCCGCGTCCCCGTCTAGCGACACGACTACCTCGTGCAGCGGCTGGCCAATGTCGGTGGTGCCGGCCTCGCGCAGTGTAATTTCAGGGTAGGCCGCGTCGAGCCTTTTATAGTAGTCGATGCACTCGGCGTAGGTGGCGGTGGTATTGCCGTTGCCTTTCTCGAAAGGCGTGCGCCAGTCGGCAGGCGCAGTGAAAAGCAGGGAGGCAGAGAGGAGAAGAGCGAGCATGCAGGGACGGTGAATTTTCTGCAATCAACGCCAAAAAAAGAAAACTCCGACAAGCCTAGCTGCATGGGTATGATTTGGCAACGATTGGTTTAGCTACCATCAAAGCTTGAGTCACTTGGGAATCTAAAGATTAAGCTCCCAAAGTCTATAATAGTGTATGCTTTTGGGGAGTGACAATAAACACTTTCTTACACTTGCTCGAAGGCCTATTACTAGAGTTTAAAGCATAAAGAAGGTCCAGGCTTCCTAGCCTGGACCTTCTTTATGCTTTAAAACAATGCATTTTAGAAGCCTAAGCCAATAGTTGCGCCAGTAACTCGGGCATTCGGATCGCTACCCTCAGGACGGCGTAGCGCACCTAAATTCTTCGTTTCACCTGTAGTTAAGTTTACTGTCCTAACTACATCGTTATTGTCCAGGCCATACCCTAGGTTACTTCTACCACCTACATCAAGCGTATTAAATCCCACGTCAGTGATCCTACCGTTAGTGGTGGGAACGTTGGCAAATACGCCACTTGATTGAATATTTGCGAAATACAGGTTAGTTGTTGTAGCACCAACGTAGTTATTATCATGAGCTATTGCGGCAACAGTTGGCGAAAGCCTCCCAGCGAGAAAGACATTCCCCACGCCCCTTGTCGTAGCGCCGGTTGTAGGGTTTACGGCAAAAAGTACATTATCAAAATCAGCAAATATGAGTTGGTCGATGACGGGATTGAAATCCATACCAAAAACATTGGTGGTCACTATGCCAGTGACGTTCGAGGAACCAATAGGAGTGGCTGCACCGGTAGCCGCATTGAGAGTATAAAGCTGGGCGTTTCTGGGCTGACCATCCACTTCAGGCGTCCGACCAATGGCGTAGAGCTGCCCGTTAGCAGGCCGAAAATCTATATCTAAAAGCACTTGTCCTGCTGTAATTCCCGTAATCGGCTTCTGCACGGCAGTCGCTGATGAGGTAGGATCAGAAATAAAGAGCGAGTTGGTTATCTGACCATTAGCAGCTGTGCTAACGGTGGCAACATAAAGCACTGGCTGCGTCGGGATGGCAATGCCCGAATACCCGGAGTTCGTAGCATACTCAGCTAAAGGTCGGGCTGTACCGGTACCGAGGTTCACAGTAAACAGGGTGGGCTTACCTTGTACCGAATACAAGCCTAGGGCGGTGCCGGTCTTGGCATCGATATCAAAACCCCCATCGCCGCTGATGTTTAGGTTCAAATCGCCCACCGGTACGACGGTGCCGTCGTTGGGCGGATTGACCAAGTAGAGTTGCTGGTTCTGGGTGTTGATGGCATACAAAGCCGTGATTGAAGCACCTGCAGTATTATTGGTGTAAGCGGCCCCTGTTAGCATTGCCCCAGCGACTCCATTTATGCTACCATCCGTATTGGCTACCGTGCCCGTCTCAGGATTGAGGCGCAAATTCTGCCCTGTTGAAGTGACTAAGCGAATGCGGTCTACAGTGGGGTTAAAATCAAAGCCAACTAGGTTGCCCTGCACGGTAGGATTGAATGGCCCGGTACCAATGGCGTGGGCTCTGCCAGTATTCTGATTGATAACATAGATCCGACTCATGCTGCTCACGCCGTAGAGTTGGCCCGTAGCGGGCCGGAAGTCAATAGCTAAAAGCGTCTCCCCAGCCTGTAGGCCCGTAATGGCGACCGAAACTGTAGGTGTGCTCGGGTTAGCGGTGGAGTAGGCGTCGAGCTTGGTGCCGCCCGATAAGGTGTAGAAAGGAATATCCACCCCTAAAGAAGGAAACGTGGGGGTAGGTTTTGGTTTGGGGAAGTACTGCTCCAGAATATCCTCGCAACTGGTCAGCGAAGACAATAATAGTACAGCCACGCCCCATTTGGCGAGGGAGGAGAGTTTTAGCATAGAAACGAGATGATAGGATGGAAAGAAGAATGAATATAATTCTATTGTTGAACTTACGTTACCTTTTCTAAATCAGATGTTTAGAAGTTTAATTTTATCAAAATAAGTTTTGCTAGACATATATTATGGATTGTATAATGTTGTTAAACAATGATTTATATATTAAAATGTACACTGTCTATTATTTGTATTTATAGCATTCTATAAATGGATACGCCCTCAAGTGGATATTTTGGCAAAAGAAAAAGCCTTGACGCAAGTGCCAAGGCTTTTTGGAGTTAAACTGTATTCCAGAATTTTATTGATACAATCTGCGTGGACCCGGAAATAGCAATCTATCTAGGCTGTACCGGCCGGGTCCGATGAATAGCAGACCCAAAAACACGAATGCTGACTCAACGGCGTGGGAATAACCGGCAAAACCGTCGCCTTTGCTGATGTGCATGATGGCGGCCATAATCATGGTGATAAGCAGAGCGGCGCAGGTGATTCGAAAGAACAACCCTACGGCTAATAATTGCCCCCCAACGGCCTCAGCAACGGCGGCAAGAAGCCCCCAGGCAGTAGGAGCAAAATCAAGCCCGACCAGCTTCATCACGCCGCCTACTTCCGTCCAGGCGGCCTGACCACCCATCAGCTTCGGATAGCCATGTATCGTGAACATCATTCCCAAGCCAACCCGTAATACCAACAGCCCAAAGTCACGTGTACGGTAGGTGTTTTCGAACAGAAGCATAGACGATAGCTAGATGATAGAAGCAGGGGTGAATACGAGCAGCGGAACCATTAGGTAGCTCGACAGTGCCAAAGTACAGGAAATATAGCGTAATGCAATTACTCGCTTTCTGCGCTAGCGCGACACCAGCACCCCAATTATGCGCGTGGCTGTGGGCACGTCGGTAGGACGTAGTTGGCTGGGACGCTTGGGGGGCAAAGATTGCTCATCCAAGACCCATGACATTTTTACCGCATCGGATACGGCTACTAGGCCCGCGTCCGTTTTCTCGATGGTCGTGATGCCGTACTGCTGCCGGGCGGCACCGTAGGGCGAGCCTACTCCAATACCATCGGCGGTGCGATACTGCGGATCGGTAACGCGGATGCGCCAGATACGGAAGCCGTCCTGCTCGTTGCCGTTCATCTCCAATAAGATAGGGGGCGCAGTGGGCTGCTGCGCATCGGTTACTTCGTACACCGGGTACGTAATTCCTTCTGCGGTGCGGGTAGACTTACGGCGGCGGCTGGACGGAATCAGGCGCAGAACGGCCTGCTCGCTGGTATTCAGGCGCAGGCGCCCAACTCGGTCGGAGCTGAGCAAATGCAGGGAATCGGGGGTAGTGGGGTTGGCGGCCGATACGGGCTTCTCGGGGTTCCCGGTGGCGGGGGCGACGTGGCCGACGGAGCCGATGCCGTAAGCGGGGCTGAGGGTTGAAATGGCTGTTCGCCGCCCGAATCCACGGGGGTTGAGTCGTGGAGGAGTCGCAGGCGCTAACGGCAGTCAGGGCCAAGAGCAGTGCTGCGGCCCGAGCGGAAGCAGAGAAGTAGAACATAGTACCGATGCCATACGGTAGCGGTGCGCTGCTCGTTGACTTCCTGCGTACTTAACTCGGCCGCGGGGGAGGAAGCCGCCCGGCTTGCCTACCTTTGCGGCTCGGTTACTCACTTCAAATTCTGTTTCTCGTGGCTGCTATACCTTCCAAACCCCTGATTCTCATTTCCAACGACGATGGCATCACGGCCCCCGGCATTGCTACGCTGGTGCGCGTCATGCGCCGCATCGGTGAGGTAGTGGTAGTGGCTCCCAATTCGCCCCAGTCGGGCATGGGCCATGCTATTACGATTGGTCACCCCTTGCGGCTCGACCCGAGCACCATTTTTGAGGGCATCGAAGCCTACGAGTGTTCCGGTACGCCCGCCGACTGCGTGAAACTGGCCAAGCATCATGTATTGAAAGACCGCCAGCCTGATCTGGTGGTGTCGGGTATTAATCATGGCTCTAACTCGTCGGTAAACGTGCTGTATTCGGGTACTATGTCGGCGGCAATTGAGGCGGCCATTGAAGGGCTGCCGGCCATCGGTTTCTCGCTGTGCGACTACGGCCACTCCGCCGACTTTTCGCATACTGAAGAGTGGGTAGAGCACGTCACGCGCCAAGCCCTGGAGCACGGTATTCCGGCCGGTACGGCCCTGAACGTGAACATTCCCAAAAAGTCGGACACACCTATTCTGGGGGCCAGATTGTGCCGTCAGGCCCGCGCTAAGTGGCAGGAAGAGTTCGACCTACGCCACGACCCACACAAGCGCCCTTACTACTGGCTGATCGGTAGCTTCGTGAACCTCGACGAGGGCAACGATACCGACGAGTGGGCACTGGCGCACAACTTCGTGTCCATCGTGCCCTGCCAGTTCGACCTCACCGCCCGCACCGGCCTCACGCAGATGCAGCAGGGCTGGGAGATGCAATTGCCCGGTCAGCCCGCACCCACCAGTATCCCGGTTGCTCACCCCGTGGAGCCGGAAGACTACGGCGTAGTTAATCCGTAAAGTAAACATCATTAAAAAGCCCCCAATGCTGCGCTGGGGGCTTTTTTGTAACAAAATGCTTGGTGTTTTGATTTATTTAAAAACCTAATCCAACGGCAAAGGCCGTAGGAAAACCACCCGCGTTAAAGCCCTGGGTGGATGATGTAACCGCTCCCGTCGTTACATTAATGGTGGAAATAAGGATAGCGGTGCCACCACCACCGGTGGCCGTGTATATATAACCCGTATTGGTGCTGCCCCCAATATCAAAGTTCGATACGTTAGGAATTCCCGTGTTTCCTATCTCTACTAAAGTACCGTCATTGGGTGGGCTCTGCCGGTATAATTTACCATTGCCATCAAGAACGTACAAGGTGGTTGTCGTTGTCCCCGCGAAATTATTATCATACCCCGCCGCCAAAATACTAGGCGTGCCCGGATTAATGCGGCCATCTACGGTGGTCATACCGTCCGCAGGATTCACCCGCAAATTCTGACCCGAAGCAGTCACGATGCGAATGCGGTCAACAACGGGGTTGAAGTCAAAACCTCTCCCATTGGCTACGCCTACCGGACCTGCCTCTAAGGGAACACTTAGCGTAGCCACCTTGGTGGCTGCACCCGTGGCGAGGTTAAGCACGTACAGCTCACTGGTATTGGTGAGGGCATAGAGCTGGCCCGTAGCGGGGCGGAAATCCATACCCACGATTCCCTCATTCTCCTTCAAGCCTGTCACGCTCTTATAGACGGAGGTTGATGGATTGGTTGGGTCGATTATATACAGATCGTTCAGGGTTCCTCCTCTTATACCCTGTGCGAGATTCAACGCGTAGGCAACTGGCCGGGTAGGAATAGCAATGCCTGAATATCCAGAATTGGTGGCATATTCGGCTAGGGGCCGGGCGGCGCCCGTCGTTAGATCCACGGTAAACAAGGTCGGTTTGCCTTGCACAGAATACAAGCCCAGGGCCGTGCCCGTCTTGGCGTCGATGTCAAAGCCTCCATCCCCGCTGATGTTCAGGTTCAAGCTGCCCACGGGCACGAGCGTGCCGTCGTTGGGCGGGTTGACTAGGTAAAGCTGTTGGTTCTGGGTGTTAATGGCGTACAGGGCGGTGGTACTGGCCCCGGCTGTATTATTGGTGTAGGCGGCCCCGGTTACCATTGCGCCGCCCGCCCCGTTGAGGCTGCCATCGGTGGCGGCGACCGCGCCGGTTTCGGGGTTCAGGCGCAGGTTCTGCCCAGTTGAGGTGACCAGGCGAATGCGGTCCACGGTGGGGTTGAAGTCGAAGCCCACCAAGTTGCCCGCTACGGCCGGCGTGAAGGCGCCGCTGCCAATAGCCCTAGCTGCGCCCGTATTCTGATTAATCACATAGAGGCGACTGGCACTGCTCACCCCGTAGAGCTGGCCCGTGGCGGGGCGGAAGTCGATGGCCAGGAGCGTCTCGCCGCTGCCCAGGCCCGTGAGGGCGACGGAACTAGTGCGGCTGGCCGCGTTGCTCGTATTATACGCATCGAGCCGCGTGCCCCCTGACAAAGCGTAGAAGGCGATGTCCTGACCCAGGGGCGGGAAGGTGGGGATGGTGGGTGGGGTAGGATTGGGTTTGGGGAAGTACTGCTCCAAGATATCCTCGCAACTCGTGAGCGAGGATAATAACAGCGCAGCCACGCCCCACTTGGCGAGGGAAGAGGGTTTTAGCATAGAACCGAGAAGATAGGATGGAAAAAAGAAATAATAGGACTAGACTACTTGCCATACGTAGCTCCTCACTATTTAGATGTTCCTATTTCTATTTTTTCGAAATGAAATTATCCTAGTTATACCTAGGCTATCTTACACCATATATTCTAAGTATATTTTGTGTGATGTAAAATAAAAAGCCCCCAGAAGAACTCTGGGGGCTTTTATAATAAGGGAAGAAACCTTAGAAGCCTAGGCCGACGGTAAAGCCATTGACAGTGCTGCCAAAGTCGCCGAGGGCCGTAACTGCGCCGCTGGACTTATTTACGCTGTAGAGCTTGGTGGCGCCACTGGCCGTGAGGATAGCGTAGCCGGTGTTGCTGGTGCCGCCGATATCGTAGCCATTGGCGGCTTCGGCGTTTATTCCCAGGTTACCGATTTCTACTAGGGTGCCGTTGTTGGGTGGGTTTTGCAGGTAAAGCTTGTCGGTGGTGTAGTCAATCACAAACAGGCTGGTGGCGGTGGTGCCGGCAAAGTTGTTCTCGTAGGCGGCCGCGCTTACGCTGGGCGAGCCAGGATTCAGACTGCCATCCACAATGGCCACACCATCGGCGGGGTTCACGCGCAGGTTCTGGCCAGTGTTGCTGATGATGCGAATCCGGTCGACAACGGGATTGAAGTCAAAGCCAAAGCTCGTGCCCGCAAGGGTAGTGCTAAGGGTAGCAACCGTAGCGGCCGCGCCCGAAGAGGCATTGATGGTGTACAGACGGCTGCCGCTGCCCAGGGCATACAATTGACCGTTTACAGGACGGAAATCCAGCCCCAACACGTTGTCGCCAGCGGCCAGGCCGGTAATCGGTTTGGTTACAACGGCTGACGGATTAGTCGGATTGAAAATCAGCAGGTTGTTGGCACTCACGGCATAGGCTACCGACTGGGTAGGAATGGCAAGGCCCGTATACGCTGCGTTGTTATCATACTTCACCAGCGTTTTGGTGCTACCAGTGGCCAGGTCAACAGTAAAGAGCGTGGGCTTGCCGTTCACATCGTACAGGGCCAGGGCGGTACCCGTTTTGGCATCGATATCGAAGCCGCCGTTGCCGCTGATGTCCACCTTTAGTTCGCCAACGGCCACCAGCGTGCCGTTGTTGGGCGGATCCTGACGATACAGAGTATTCGTGGCGGGGTCGAGGTCGTAGAGCACCGTGGCACTGGCGCCGGCTACGCTGTTCGTGTACGCGGCACCCGTAATACCGGCGCCGGGCACCCCATTAATGCCCCCGTCGACGATAGTGCCGGCCGCGGTTTCAGGGTTCAGACGGAGGTTTTGGCCCGTGCTGGTTACTACGCGGATGCGGTCTACGGTGGGGTTAAAGTCGAAAGCTACCATATCACCCTCCAGCGCGGGCGTGATTGGTCCGCTGCCGATAGCCCGGGCTGCGCCGGTGACGGGATTAATGACATACAGACGGCTGGTGCTGCCGATGCCATAAAGCTGGCCGGTGGCGGGGCGGAAGTCAATGCCCAGCAGCTTTTCTCCGCTTTGCAACCCTGAAATAGCGGTTGAGGCAGAGCTGCGGGCGGGGTTCTTGGTAGAGTATAGGTCCAGAGTTACTCCGCCCGACAAGGCGTAAAAGGGAATATCTTGGCTGGAAACGGGCTTGTCGTCGCCATTGCCATTTTTGGGGAAATACTGCTCCAGCACATCCTCGCAACTGGTGAGAGAGGCTAAGGCAAGAGCAAAGGCACTGAGCTTGACGAGGGAAGACGGTTTTCTCATTTCCGTAGGTGTTTGGGATAAAAAGATGAAAGACTAGTATTTGATTGAGGTTAGCTACGATGTGCCAACTCGAGCGGATTGCCTCATCTCAGATTCCGCCACTATTTAATCCAGGGTTAATCCTTTAGCATAAAAATGTGCCTGGTGTTTACGCATAGTTTTTTGATTAACAGTGGTTTGATTCGAATTATATTGTAGGGGGTTAGGCTGTTGAGTAGATTAAAGTATACTTATTGCAGACTCGCGGTTGTTAAGCTACGGGCGAGAATTACTGCTTGATCGACCTGTCTACATCAGTTTAGTGGCTGGCAAACGAACGCATTTAGCCTTGCAGGCATAAAAAGCCCCACAGCCGCTATACACGTTGCGGGGGGCTTTTTATGCCTGCGTTTACTTTAACGGCGCAGATAGGTGCCTAACTCCGACACAGAGGCAATGTGCAGCTGCTCAGCTTGCTGCTGCCGCATGAGGAGGGCATACGTGTTGTTGAAGCCCAGAGGGCTCAGCCACTCCAGCCCGTAGCGTGTTCTGAAGCGGGTTTGCACGTAGTCGAACACTGCCTGCGGATTGCCCGCCAGCGAATCGACGGTGGCCGGAGTGGGCTGGAGCAGCACCAGCAAGCCCGTGCCGGTGTATTCCGGATACAAATCGATTTCGCCGGTGCGAAGGGCCTCAAAGCAGATGCTGGTGCCGCCCAGGCCAGTTTTGGTAACAACATCCAAGTTGGTGTAGCCCCGAATGAGGGCCGCGTAAAGCTCCGCTAGAATGTACTGCTCAGCAAAAATCTTGGAGCCCAGCCGCAGGGTAGCACCCGTGGCAGGTTGTGGTGCCCGCCACAGGCCACCCCGCCGCAGAAAATCGTGAGCCACGGCGCGGGGCGTTTCGTGGCGGTAGTCTACGCGGTAGTTCAGCTCCGTCATCACGGAGTCGGAGATGCGGCCAGCGAGCTTTTCCAATACGGCGCGCAGCTCCGGGTGGGCCGCCAGCACCGCCTGGCGTACCACGGGCGCGGCGAAGTAGGGCGGAAAAGCCCCCCGGTCGTCGCGCAGCACACGTAAGTCGTAGGCCTTAATGCGTCCATCGGTGGAGTACCCGTCTATAACATCCACGTCGCGGTGGCGGGCGGCCTCATACACCAACGCCGGCGCCAGAATCACGCTGGGCAGCGGACGTAGCCCATACTTGGTTTGCAAACCCGGCAGCCCATCGGCCCGCCCCACGAACTCCGGACTGAAGCCGGCCAGCAGCTTGCCCGTGGCGCGGGGCAACAGGTACAAGCCCGAGAGCAACGGCAGCAACACCAGTAAGAAGCCCCCACGCGGGTAAGACGGCGGGCGCTGAGCCGTTGGAGGCGGGCCAGCGCCGCATCGAAGCCTAAGGCCAATGCGGCAGCCGGGATGGCACCAGCCAGAATCATGGCGGGATTATTCAGGGCAATGCCGCCAAAAATAAATTCGCCCAGCCCACCCGCCGCAATGTAGGCCGCTAGCGTAGCCACCCCCACGTTGATAACGGTAGCTGTGCGAATACCTGCAAACAGCACCGGTAAGGCCAGCGGCAACTCTACCCGCCGCAGCACCTGCCCATCGGTAAGGCCCAGACCGCGGGCGGCCTCCACCACGGCCGGGCTTACGCCCTGCACCCCGGTCAATGTGTTGCGCACAATGGGCAGCAGGGAATATAGAAACAGCGCAAAAATTGCCGGCTGCGGACCAATGCCGAGCACCGGAATCAGGAAGCCGAGCAGGGCGATACTCGGGATGGTTTGGAGCACGCCCGTAAAGCCCAGCACGGCGGGCGCCAGCCTCGGCCGCCGCGTGAGTAGTAGCCCCAGCGGCACGCCCACCAGCACCGCCAGCAGGAGGGAAGCCGCTGTCAGGCCGATGTGTTGCAAGGTTTGATGGCCGAGCTTTCCGGCCTGAGCCTGCCAGAAAGCTAGCAGCTCGGTCAGGACTTCCATGTGGTTTCGGCTTGGTGAATAGCCTGGGCAAAAGCGGCCATCAGCTGTGGCAAATCAACCCGATGCTGGGGGGCTTTTTCGTCTGACTCTACCATGATAAGGTAGCGTGCTTCGTCCTCTGCGGCCTCCCGATTTGAAGGCACACCGTCTGCTCGTGGCTCCGTTAGTAGCTCCAGCGCCTCCTGAACTGAGTGATGATATGATATGGTCTTATCGTTTGATAACGAGTTGTTTATTTTTTCTAAACTAATGCTGCTAAATGAAGATGCTTTCGTGCTGGGGGGCAAAAATGGCAGCAGGTCGCGGAGGCGCAACGTGCGTAGCTGTAGGGCCAGTCGCTCGGCGGCGAAGAAGTCACGAACGAAGTTGTTGGCGGGCTGAAAGAGTAGCTCATGCGGCGTACCCAACTGCTGCATTTGCCCCCGTCAAGTAGGGCAATGCGGTCGGCTAGCTCGAAGGCCTCGGTCACGTCGTGGGTGACGAGCACCATAGTCTTGCTACGGAGCTCTTCCAGCTCCCTGAACTCGCGCCGGATGCCCGCCCGCGTCACCGGGTCGAGGGCGCCGAAGGGCTCATCGAGAAGCATAATGGGCGGGTCGGCGGCCAGGGCGCGGGCCAGCCCGACGCGCTGCTGCTGGCCGCCGCTGAGCTGGTGTGGGTACTGTCCGGCGAAGCGGTTGGGGGGCAAATGCAGGCGCGTGAGCAGCGTGTCGGTTCGCTCCGCAATAGCAGTAGGAGTGTGGCCCAGCAGGCGCGGCACCACGCCTACATTTTCAGCTACGGTGTAGTGCGGCAGCAGGCCCACTTGCTGAATAACATAGCCAATACCGCGGCGCAGTACCTCCGGCTGCTGCCGACCCACCGCTACCCCGTTGATTTCGACCGTGCCCGCCGTGGGCTCGATGAGGCGGTTAAGCATTTTGAGCAGCGTCGTTTTGCCGCAGCCGCTGGGGCCCAGCAACACCAGTGTTTCGCCCGCCGCTAAGTCGAAGGAGATGTTCTGCACAGCGGCGTGGCCGGGGTAGTGCTTACTCAGGTCACGGACGCGAATAACGGGCGGGGCAATGCTCAAGGGAAAGAAAGTAAGGCCAGCTTGACTAGTGTAAGCTAGGTTAATTTGGTGATCCTGAGTACGGGTCGTGAAGTATCGGGGCTCCGACCGCCGGGTAGTTAGTGTCCACAACTCCTAAAGGAAACAGATCTAGCCAGCACATCTTTATCTTGAACCGCTAATCACCCAAAACTACTTTTTCATGCTCCTCAAACGTACCCTTTTCCTGCTTCTGCCGCTGTTAGTGGGCCTGTTGCCGGCCACTTCTGCCCAGGTTTATTCGGCCACCGATCCGCTGGCTCATACGTTTTCCATTGTGGCCCGCGACCCCAAAACGGGTGAAATGGCCGTGGCCGTGCAAACGCACTGGTTTTCGGTGGGTACCTCGGTGAGCTGGGGCGAAGCCGGCGTGGGCGTTATTGCAACGCAATCGTTCACCAATAAATCATTCGGAATGCGGGGGCTGGCCTTGTTGAAAAGTGGCAAAACCGCCCAGCAAGCCCTCGACGAACTATTGAGCACCGATGAAGGCAAGGCCGTGCGCCAAGTAGCCATTCTGGATGTCAAGGGCAATGTGGCTGCCCACACTGGCGACAAATGCATCGACTACGCGGGCCACATTACGGGTAAGGAATTTTCGGTGCAAGCCAATATGATGCTCAAAGCAACCGTGTGGCCGGCTATGGCGAAAGCCTTTGAGCAAAACGCCAGTCTGCCCTTGGCTGAACGGGTGCTGGCGGCGCTAAACGCGGCCCAGGCCGAAGGTGGCGACATTCGGGGCAGGCAGTCGGCGGCCCTGCTGGTGGTGCGCGGGCAGGCAACAAAGGCCCCCTGGGAAGACCGGCTGATTGACCTTCGCGTGGACGACAACGCCGCCCCACTCAAGGAGCTGGACCGCCTGCTGCGTCTGCACCGCGCGTATAACCACATGAATGCCGGCGACTTGGCCGTGGAGAAAAACGACATGCCCGGCGCAATGCGCGAGTACCAAACCGCCGAGAAGATGTTTCCCGAGAACCTGGAAATGCGTTTCTGGCACGCCATCACCCTAGCGAACAACAAGCAGGTGCCCGCCGCGATGAAGCTGCTGCAGCCCGTTTTCAAAGAAGACCCCAACTGGCGCACACTCACTGGGCGTCTGCCCAAAGTAGGACTGCTGACCGTGACGGAGGCCGAGCTAAAGCAGATTATGGCTCTCAAATAGTGCAACTTGGTACTCAACTCGGCGTTATTGCCTCACACTTTCTCCATTCGCTATGCGCATTCTACACCTAATTCCCTCCTTGACTTTGCTTTTGAGTGCGGTCGTCGGCTGTTCATCGGAACGGCCGGCTTCATCAAATTCTACTGCGGAAAAGCTCCCCAGCGCCGCTGTTACCACTATTTACGTGGTGCGCCACGCCGAAAAAGAAACCGACCCCTCGATGACGGACCCGCCGCTTACGCCCGCCGGCGAGCAGCGTGCCCTCACCCTGCGCGATACCCTGGGCAGCCGCAACGTGGAGGCCGTGTACGTCACTAACACTGCGCGTAGTCGGGCTACAGCTGCCCCCCTGGCCACCGCCTTGCAGCGCACGCCGCAGGTGTACGACAAGCCCACCGATCTGGCCGCCCGCATCTTGCAGGAAAACAAAGGCAAAACCGTACTGGTGGTTGGTCACTCCAACACGCTGCTGCCGTTAGTAACGGCGCTGGGTGCTACCTCTGAAATCACCGCCGTGGAGGATGCGGAGTATGATTATTTATTCGAAGTAAAAGTGCCTCCCACGGGTACCGCCACGGTGGTCACCCATCGATACGGGGCCGAGCAATAGCTGGTGAAAACTGAAAAAAGGACGTTGCCGGGCTGGTAACGTCCTTTTTTTGCTTATTAGAGATTATTAATGAAGGATAAAAATTAATCGTCAAGAATGGCCCTCAATTAGTCCCTTGTCTGACTTGTGCATAGGTGAGAAATGACTAAAATTTAATATCAAACCGACCCTGGGTAATCTGGTGCCTTTCCGAGCCTCCATCCTCTTGCACTGTCATCTCAAAGGTGCCCGCCACCACTCGGGCGACCGTGTCGAAACGTGTAATAACAAGTTGACCAGGCGCGCTGGGACCCGTAGAGAAGAAGCGACTCGGTTTGGGATAGGTGATCTGATAGCTGCCGTAGCTGGGATTGCGGTTACCCGTCAATAAATCACGTTCCTGCTCCAGTCGAAAGGTGCCGGCCTGCCGGATATCGGGCAGGTAAAAGCCGAAGGAGGTTCGGTCCTTGTCCTCATTCTGTGCGCGACCGAAGCCAAATTGTAGGCTGCGACCGTAGCGTGTTTTAGACCAAGTGGCTCCCACGGCCGAGGAAGGAACACTGGTGATAGTGGCTTTAGGCAGCCACACCTGACCATCGATCAGGAAGCCAGCAGTATTCTTGCCTTTCTGTGTGGCCTTGGGTAAGGCGTTCGGGTCTTCTTTCTGGCAGCTGCTCGTCAGCAGAGTCAGCCCAATGGCACAGGAGATTAAGTGCTGGGGTGATAGTAGATTCACTAGATATAAGTTTAAATAGAGATATGGCAGATAAGCTATGCAAACTTGGTGCTAGGAGAAGATAGGTTGAGTCTGGTTTCGATGAAAATACAATATGCTGAGGCTTAGCATAGCCCGATAGTTTATTTGCGCTGACACAAGACGTTGCAACCCGTTTAGCGTTTCCTTGTACTTTAGCCACTCAGACTGCTTTTACTTCTCATTTTAGCCTTTTATGCCTTCTTTCGTTTCTCGCTACCCGCTGCTGGCGGGCGTTGCTTCCTTATTGCTAACTACACCTACGCTGGCCCAAAAAGCCCCCCAGACCGATTCGTTGAACATTCGTCGCTTGTATGATGAAGCGCTATTGCGGGGAGAGAGCTACGAAAACCTGCGCCACCTCACCGGCCAGATTGGCGGCCGTTTGGCTGGCTCGCCCCAGGCCCAACAGGCAGTCGACTGGACGAAAGTGACGATGGAAAAGCTGGGCCTGGACCGCGTGTATTTGCAGGAAGTAATGGTGCCACATTGGGTGCGTGGGGCCAAGGAGAAAGGTCAGATCAGGGCCGCCAAGGGCAAGGGCGTAGACGTGCCAGTATGCGCTTTGGGCGGTTCGGTGGGCACGGGGGGCAAATTGCGCGCTCAGGTAATTGAGGTGCAGAGCCTAGATGAGCTGGCGGCTTTGCCCGAGGAAAAAGTGAAGGGCAAATTCGTGTTCTTCAATCGCCCCATGAACCCGACCTACGTGGAAACTGGCAAGGCTTACGGCGAAGCCGGCGACCAGCGCCGCGCCGGAGCCTCGGCCGCCGCCAAGCGCGGGGCCGTGGGTGCCTTGGTGCGCTCCCTGAGTCTGGCCCACGACGACTTTCCGCACACCGGCACCATGCGCTATGAGGATAACGTGGCCAAAGTGCCTGCTGCCGCTCTCAGCACCAATGGCGCCGACCGCCTTAGTCAGCTTCTCAAAGCCGATAAAAGCCTGACCTTCGAGCTGGAAATGGCCTGCCAGACCTTGCCCGACGTTAAATCATACAATGTAATCGGCGAAATAAAAGGCTCGAAATACCCCGACGAGATTATCACCGTGGGCGGCCACCTCGACTCCTGGGATCTCGGCCAAGGCGCCCACGACGATGGCACGGGCTGCGTGCAGAGCATGGAAGTGTTGCGCCTGCTCAAGGCTACTGGCCTGAAGCCGGAGCGCACTGTTCGGGCCGTGATGTTTATGAACGAGGAAAACGGCAACCGAGGCGGCATCAAGTATGCTGAGTTGGCTAAAGCCGCCAACGAGAAGCACTTAGCCGCTATGGAATCGGATGGGGGCGGATTTACTCCCCGTGGCTTCGCTTTGGAAACAACCAATCCAGCAACCGTGACTCGGATTCAGCAGTGGAGCTCCTTATTTGCCCCCTACGGCAGCGGCGACTTTGTGGTCGGACACGGAGGCACTGATATTGGCCCCCTGAAAGACCAGGCAAAAGTGCTTATCGGCTACGACTGCGACTCCCAGCGCTACTTCGACATCCACCACACCGCCGCCGATACGTTTGATAAAGTAAACCGTCGCGAGTTGGAGTTGGGTGGGGCCAGCATGGCCGCGCTTGTGTATTTGCTGAGCAAATACGGTTTGTAGAGACGCGTATTCGCTTCTCAATCGTCGCAGGCGTTGAGTCGGCGGTTTCCGCCCGGTTGTCATCCTGAGACACGAAGGACCTTCTATCAGAAGAACGATTTGTTCCACTGGCAGAAGGTCCTTCGTGCTTCAGGATGGTAACTGAATAATGGTAAACGACTACCATCTTACAATCAGAAGCGAATCCATCTCTCAACTTCAATCGGTAGTATGGCCATATACGTAGGGGGAATATGGAACCGCTTTACCTAGTCGCCATTTTGCCCCCCGAGCCAATTTCTTCCGAGGTATGGGCGATGAAGCAGGAGGTGCACACGCTGACGGGCAGTCGCAATGCGGTGCGTTTGCCGGCGCACATTACGCTCATTCCGCCGTGGCGGCAAGCGGCTAGAGCGGAGGAAACATTGTGCACTGAGCTACGGGATTTTGCCGCCTTGGAGGAGGGCTTTAGCGTTGGCTTACAGGGCTTCGATTGGTTTGGTAATCGCACCTTATTTGTGCGCGTGACGGAGGCTGCGGCCCTGCAGGCTTTCCACGCAGATCTTATGGGCTGGTGTGCATCGCGGCTGGAAAATATCCCCTTGAAACGCGGCCGTTTACCCCGCACATGACCCTGGCTACTCGCGATTTGCCCCCAGCCAGGTACCAGCGCTACGCCAACTTTTTCAGGCGCGTTCTTATTCAGCAACCTTCCTCGCCACCAGCTTACAGCTCTTCCGCCATGATTGTCAACATTGGCTACCGATAGAAGACTTTCCTTTCAAACTGAATATTTAAGTTATGCATTTAAAGCGGTTCATAATGAGCGATTTATAGGTGTTTTAAAAATGGGGATTAATAGCTTTTGAACTGTGCTGACTCTGTTGGCTAAACACCAAAAAGCTTCATAAAAACGGCCGCCTCATTCGGGGCGGCCGTTTTTATGAAGCTTTTTGTAGTAACGATTATCGGTGCAATGACGGATAAAATCAGCTTCTTTTCGTCGATTTCCAGCAGGCTGAATGCGAAGCAAACTGCCGACTTAATTGGCTTCCAGAATCTGGAAGAGCTCGTCGAGCTTGGGCGTCAGGATAATCTCGGTGCGACGATTTTGGGCCTTCTCAGCGGGGGTAGCATTGGCTGTGATGGGAAGATATTGAGCCCGGCCTGAAGGCGTGACCTGCGCAGGAGTGAGCCCGGCTGTAGTCAGGATGCGCGTGATTTCGGTGGCCCGCAGCACGCTCAGATCCCAGTTGTCTTTCATACCGGCCGTACCCCGCGCGATGGGCACATTGTCGGTGTGGCCTTCCACCAGCACGTTCACGTCCTGATTGCCTTTGAGGGCAGCGGCCAGCTTCTTCAGCGCCTCCTGGCCTTTCGGATCCACAACGGTTGAACCTGATTTGAACAACAGCTGCTCAGAGAGCGACACATACACTTTTCCGTTCTTTACATTCACCGTCAGGTCGTTGGCATTAAAACCCAACAGGGCATCGCCCACTTTCTGGCGCAAGGCCTTTACGGCGGCCTCCTTCTGGTCGAGCACGCGCTGTAGCTCAGCTATGCGCTGCTCACGATCCTGTAGCTGCTCTTTGGTGGTACCAAGATTCTGGTTCAACTGATTGACTTCCTGATTTTTACTTAGCAGGTTGGAGCGCAAATCTTCCTCAGTTTTGGCTTTCTCCTGCTCCAAAGCTGTTTTTTGGGCTTGCAGCTGGTCGCGTGAGCTGAGTAGTTCTGAGTTTTGCTGCTGTAGCGCCGCTATTTCTTTCTTGTTGCAGCCGCCGAGCAGCAGAGTGCCAGCGCTCCAAAGTGTCACCAGCGCGGTCCGAGAAAGGGTAGAGTTCATAAAAAAATGGGATTAGGAGAGAACAAAGACCAGCATTAGCTCTGCCGGGTCATACACGCGACCCTTTAGCTTGCGGGGTTGAAGGTAGCGGGAAATCCTTTTCGCGCTACTTTCAGCACAAAGGCTTATATCGGTTTCGGTTGGGCAAGTAAAAAAGCCCCCAGACAGCACGCACCTTGCGTCGCAGTTGTACCTTCGCGGTTGCTTCAGCTACCCATATTACGGCCGCATCACGTGCGTATTCATTGTTTTTTCATGCGGGCTTTTTTTCTGCTGTTTGGCCTGGGGCTGACTGGGATAAGCCAACCTTCCCACGCTGCTACGCCGCCTACGGCCCGCTATTGGGTGGTGCTGCGCGATAAAGGCGGCGTCCGCTTCAATCCAGCCACGTATTTTGCCCCCCAGGCGCTGGCGCGCCGCCAGCGCCAGCAACTGCCCCTCGCCGACAGCACCGATTTCCCTGTGCGTCCCGATTACCTGCAACAAGTGCAGGCTACAGTCGATTCGGTCGTGTTTGTAAGTCGTTGGTTTAATGCTGTTTCCTGCCTTGCTACCCCCGCTCAGGTGGCCGCATTGCGCCACCTGCCGGGCGTGCGAAGCGTAGAAAGCCGCTCCACTGCTACTATGCTGCCCGCTGCACAACCCGGAGCGCCGGAGCGTGGAACCCCGGAAATCTCCGCCGCCGATCATCAGCTGGCCTTCAGTCAAACCGCCAGTCTGGGGGCGGCCGACTTTCGCCGGGCTAAGCTAGACGGCCGTGGGTTGCGCATTGCTATCTTCGATGTGGGCTTTTCCGGCGCCGATCAGCACACGGCATTTCAGCATTTGCGCGCTGGTAAGCGTATTCTGGCGACCTACGATTTTCTCAAAAAACAGCCTTACGTATACGCGGGCGGTAGCCACGGTACGGAGGTGCTCTCGTGCATAGCAGGCAAGTTGCCTGATGGCACGGCGCTCGGACTAGCTCCCGAAGCCGAGTTTTTGCTGGCCCGCACCGAGCAGCTGCACCGCGAGCAGTTTGCTGAGGAAGAGGCGTGGCTGGCGGCCGCTGAGTGGGCTGACCGGCAGGGAGTTGATATTATTAATTCTTCGTTGGGCTACACCAGCCGCCGCTATTTTCCCGAACAGATGAATGGCCGTAATAGCCTCGTGGCCCGCGCGGCAGCCATGGCCGTACGTAAGGGCATTCTGGTAGTAAATGCGGCTGGCAACGATGGCCTCGACCCGGAGTGGCGCACCATTGGTACGCCTGCCGACGGCGACTCCGTGCTGGCTGTGGGTGGTCTCGACCCAGATAGCTTCCTGCATATCGGCTTCAGTAGCTACGGCCCCACGGCTGACCGACGCCTAAAACCCAATGTGACTGCCTACGGAACGGTGTTGGCGGCCGCGCCGGGCGGCTACGTGCGCACCCAAGGTACGTCGTTTGCTAGTCCGCTGCTGGCGGGCTTTGCGGCTTGCGCGTGGCAGCAAAATCGCAATCTGACGGCCATGCAGCTCTTTGAAAAGCTTCAGGCCTCGGCCAACTTATATCCTTACTTCGACTATGCCCACGGGTATGGCATGCCCCGCGCTTCCTGGTTTACGGCAGATAGCTCAAAAAAGCCCCCCACGGCCGCTACCTTCGATTTTGTAGTACAACCCGATAGTATACTGGCAGTAATTATTCGGCCAGGGGTTGGGGAGGTGGCCGCCCGGGCATTGCCGCTCTATTCCGATTCGGTGGATGTGAAGGCGCCTGTTAGCAGTAATAAGCCTGCCGCCGTACCCGCCGTGGGCCGCGAAGAACTGGCGCCGCCCGTAGCTGAAAGTGCCGAAAAAAGCCCCCCAGCCGATGCTATTCCTACTTTGCCCGACCCACCCAGCTACTTGTACTGGCACGTAGCTGACCGCCGGGGCGTGTTGCGCACCTACGAAGTGCTGGACGTGAAGCAGCGCGCCGTGTTGCAAATATCGCTGCGCAACCTGCAGGCCGGCGACATAGTGCAGGTACATTATCGGGGGTTCACTTCTACTTACTCTGCCCAATGAAGCTTCTGCGTTTGCTAACAATCGGGGCCTGTGCAACGACTTGGCTCCTGGGTATTCCTACTGCTCAGGCTCAAAATGTGCTGTTGCGCGGCAATGTGGCCGCCGATACACTCCGCTCCGATACTGGTCCCAATAGAGCGTTTTTCACTCATTTCTATCTTGGCTACGCGGCCGTGGCAGGTAAGGCAGACGAGCCGGGGGCAGAGTTGCGCTATGGTCGGTCAGGGGAGATGTTTGTGGGAATGCGACAGAAATATCGGTTGTCGCAGGCAACGGCGGTCGGCTTTGATGTGCGCTACGCCCGGCTGGTGTATCATTTGGCCCAAAATGACCAAAAAATTCTGCCTACTCCTGATCAGCACCAACGCGAAACTATAGCCCTGCCTCAGGCACAGGCTGAAGTGTATGGCCGCCTGAACATGGGGCGCCGTGGCAATGTGGTAGGCCGCTACCTCGACCTCACGGGCTGGGGTGGGTGGATTATCAGCACAGCGCATCACTACGTCGACAAACCCGGACCCAATGGCGCCGAGCGGGTAGAAGTAACAGAGCGTAAGCTGAACTATCTAAACCGCTGGTCGTACGGGGTGGGGGCGCGGCTGGGCTCGGGTCGCTACGCTTTGGTGGCGCGGTACCGGCTCGCCGACACCTTCAAAGAACTAGCTGATGCCCCTCGTTATCCCGAATTTCCACGGCTAGTGGTAGGCGTAGAACTGGGGGTGTTTTAACTAAATATTCAGATTCTAAGATAAATCCAGCTTTTTTTATGTTGTAAAATCTATAAAAACCCTCCTTTGGTACAAATTTAGCTGTAAACTTGGTCGCTATGTACCTCAATTCCGTAGTGCCGTCGAACTAACTCTGCATACTTGTTTAGCCTATAATGAAAAAACTTTTCCTCTCTGCCGCTGTGGCTACTTTACTGTTTCAAGCATCGTGTATAACGACTGAGCGCGAAACAGCTACTGCTAAAGGCGATGGTAAAATATTTACCCCAACGCCTCCTAATCAGCGCGCCCGCCTCACCGAGCGCAGCATCCTGAACACAGTCCGGACCAGCCATAACTTCACCAGCAACAAGCAGAAGGACACCTTCGTGCTTCTGCTGCAAGGGCCTAAAATTCTGAACGCGCAGGCGCGCTTTATTATCATTGATGCCACCGGCGATACCATCCGCAATGAGGTAATGCCTGCCACAGCGCTGCTCAGCGACCGGGATCTGGAAAACCCTAGCGCGGCCACGGTGCGCGATAAAGAAATAGCTATTTTGAAGGCTATGAATACCTTTTTTAGTAGCGACCGGTTCACGCAGCCTGCTATTCCGCGCAATGCTGACCAGCCTGAGGGCGTAGAGCCACAGGTATGGACTGCTATTCAGGGCGATACAAAGGCAGTGGGCTTCGATTATATCGGGGCTGGTGGCCGTGAGCGTCGTATTGCCTACGCCAAAGAATTGCAGCGTGCAGTGGTGGTAGCTCAGTAAGCTTTCCCTTAGAAATCAAGTATGAAAAAGCCCCCGGAGATATTCCGGGGGCTTTTTGATTTTCGAAAGGATGGTTTTTAGCGGAATCAGGAGATACAGCAGCAAGCGACCTAGTAATTACCCCGCTTTGGCGGCCCAGCCTACCACGCCCGCTGCGCTGCGCACCAACTGAAACCCACTCACTTCACCTAAAACGGCAACGCTGGTGCGGGCGGGCAAGGTGTCGAACGGAGCGACCCCGGCTTGAGGTAGCTTTATCAAATCGGTGGCGGCGGCCAACAGCTCCCGACGCAGCGGCTCCGCAGCGGCTGACACGACTGAACGGGCGGCGATATAACCAATTTGCCCCCCAGGGTGCTCCACGCGGTAATAATCGGCTTGGCTGCCTACTACTAGCAGTGGGGTATCGCGCACTAAGTTTGCTACAGTAGTAGCGCCCTTCGCGGCGGGGCTGAGGCGCAGGTCCGCGCGCTTCTCCCGCACGCGTACCCATTGGCCGAGGCGCTCAGCACTGGTAGAAGGGGCCGCCGGCAGTGCATCGGCGCGGCGCACGAAAGGAAAAGGGTCAACGGCTCCGCGGCCTCCACGGTAAATGCCGAAATGCAGATGGGGCGGCGTGGTGCGGGCATTGCCCGTATTGCCCACGAGGCCCAAGGTATCACCTATCTGCACCGTCTGACCGGCCTGCACGAGCTGCTGATCGAGGTGGGCGTAATAAATGTGTTGACCACGCTCGGTGTCGGCGAGCCAGACTACTTTGCCGCCTCTAGGCGTTTCGTCTACCCGAGTGATAAGGCCCGGCGCAGCTGCTACCACGGGCGTGCCGCGCTTGGCAAAAATATCGATGCCTTCGTGGCGACGGGCGCCAGCGTCACGGTCTACGCCCCAGAAGCTACCTACGGCCACATCGTTTTTGCCCTGCACTGGGAAAGCCAGCGAGGGCTCGCGCTGAATACGTAGCGTATAGCGTCCGGTGCGCAGCAATTCAGGCTGCACACGCAATAGGTGTTGGCGGTCGTCCTCCGCCACGTAGCTAAACGTGGCCGCGGCAGTATCGGCAGAGGTGATGAGGCGGGGAGGGGCGTTGTCGGGGCTAAGCTCAAAGGCATCGAGAAAAACGCGCACATCGGCGCCGGCATCCAGCGTCAAGCTGATGCGCACGGTTTCGCCCTCGCGCACGGCGTAGCGGTAAGCGGCTGCCCGGGCTTGGTCGGCCCGAAAAAAGCCCGTTTCCTGAAAGGGCAACGTCACCACCAACGAGTCGCGCAGGGCGCGGTCGGCGGCGGCGAGCCAGTCGCGGCCTAGGGCCGTTTGGTCGAGGCCGCTTTGGCGCAGACGGCGCGCGTAGGTTTCGTGGGGGTAGTTTTCTGAAAGATTGCCTGAAGAGTCTGTTGCTTGCTACAGGCAGAAAGCAACAGTAAAAAGCATAACAGATAAAACGGCGTGCGCACGGAGCGTATAGGCATCGGACTAGGTTAGAATTACGAGTTATATAAATAACCCCATTGCTCGCCGAGTGGTTCGGTAGCAGGCTCAGCACACGAAATCAAGAGGTGACTGCATGTTCAGGATGGAGATGCGGCGTTTTTCCGTTCAGATTAGCAACTAATTGGCCTCGACCAGCCTTATCAGCTAAAGCGTAGGCGTGTATTTTCGCGTCAATCCCACCGATTTCCTCCTACTTTTGTTTCCCGCCCACCTTAGGTCACCCACCTAGTTCTGCTCTTTCCTTTATGAAGCTTATAGAATGCCCGCGTGATGCCATGCAGGGCTTGCCCGAGTTTATTTCCACCTCCGCCAAAATCGCCTATCTCAATACTCTGCTTCGCGTTGGTTTCGACACTTTGGATTTTGGAAGTTTTGTATCGCCGAAAGCAATTCCCCAACTCCGGGATACGGAAGAAGTGCTGGCCGGCCTCGATTTGAGCAACACCCGCACGAAGCTCCTGGCCATTGTGGCTAACCTACGCGGTGCCGAAACAGCGGCTACCTATCCTCAGATTAGCTATATCGGCTTCCCGTTATCGGTGTCCGAAACCTTTCAGCGGCGCAACACCAACAAAACCATCGCGGAAGCCCTGACGGAACTGGCCGAGATGCATAATGTGTGCGAAAAGGCCGGCAAGACGCTCGTAACCTACCTTTCGATGGGTTTTGGTAATCCATACGGCGACCCTTGGAGCCCGGAAGTAGTAGCCGATTTTACTGAGAAGCTGGCCGATATGGGCGTGCGTATCGTGGCCCTTTCCGATACAGTTGGCGCGTCTACGCCCGCGACCATCACGCCCTTATTTGGTGAGCTGATTCCGGCCTTTCCCCAAATTGAGTTTGGCGCGCACCTGCACACGGCGCCGGTATATTGGCGCGAGAAAGTAGATGCGGCTTACCGCGCTGGCTGCCGCCGCTTCGATGGCGCTATCGGTGGCGTGGGCGGCTGCCCAATGGCAACCGATAAGCTTACCGGCAACATGCCCACCGAAAAACTGGTAGCCTACTTTGATGAGACTGGCGTAGATTTGGACCTTGATCGGGAGGCCTTCCGGATTGCTCAGGTAGCGGCCGGGGAAGTCTTCGGTTTTGGTAAAAAGTAATTCGAACGGAGAGTTTTGTAGCCAACACCCGCTTCATTGGGTACGTTGGCTTTGCAAAAAGCCCCCAGCGCCATATCAGCTCCCTGAGCGAAGCGCTGCCTGGTTTTCTCCTCGATTTGCGCTTCATCCTTCGCTATGCCCATCGTCGATTTATTTATTCCCTGCTTCGTAGACCAGCTTTTTCCCCAAACCGCCATGAACATGGTGAAGGTGTTGGAAGCCGTGGGCTGTGAGGTACATTACAATACCAACCAAACCTGCTGCGGACAACCGGCCTATAATGCTGGCTACAAATCCGAAAGCTGTGAGGTGGCCACCAAGTTTCTGGACGATTTTCCGGCTGGGGGACAAAATCGGTATATCGTGAGTCCGTCGGCGTCGTGTGTGGGCATGGTGCGCAATGCCTATGCGGAACTGTTTGAAGGTTCCGCTGATCAGGCCCGCTATCACGGCGTGCAGCGGCGCATTTTTGAAATGACCGAGTTTCTAGTAGATGTGCTGGGCATCACCGCCATTCCGGGCGCCCAGCTTTCTGGCCAATACACCTACCATGATTCGTGCTCTGCCCTGCGTGAGTGCGGCATCAAAGCCGCCCCGCGTATGCTGCTCGATGCCGTAGAGGGCTTGGAGCGCTTGGAAATGGATGAAAGCGAAACCTGCTGTGGCTTCGGCGGCACGTTTGCTGTCAAGTTTGAGGCTATTTCGGTAGCTATGGCGGAGCAGAAAGTTGAAAACGCTCTAGCCACCGGTGCGCGTTATATCGTGAGCACCGATACAAGCTGCCTGATGCACCTAGATGCCTACATTCGGCGAGAGAAAAAGCCAATCCAAACGCTGCACGTAGCCGATGTGCTGGCGAGCGGCTGGTAAATAATCCTACGCTTGATTTTAAGCAAAAAGCCCCCAGATACTACCTGGGGGCTGTTTATTTTCTGTACTGGTGATCCACTAAATTAATCTCCGTACTCGTTCCGTCAGGCTTTCTGAAGCAGGAACGAGCGGCAAGCGTACGGCATCGGAGCAAAGGCCAAGGGCCGCGAGGGCCGCTTTGACGCCTACCGGGTTGCTTTCCTCATACATTAAGGGATTCAGCTCTAAAAAGCCAAACAACAACTCACTGGCTTCGGCATAATTTCCTTCCAGCGCGGCTCGCGTCATACGGCTCATACGGTCGGGAAAAGCATTGCCTAGCACACTGATAACTCCCTCAGCGCCGAAGGAAATCATGGGGACGGTCAGCATATCGTCGCCGCTGATGAGCAGGAAGCCGGCGGGCCGGCCGGCGGCAATGGCCATGCACTGCTCCAGGTTGCCGCTAGCTTCTTTGATGCCGATAATATTGGCGTGCTGAGCGAGACGCAAGGTCGTAGCGGCCGTCATATTGGAGCTGGTGCGGCCGGGCACGTTGTAAAGGATAATTGGCAGGGGAGAGGCATCGGCCAGGCGCTCATAATGGGCTACGATACCGGCCTGGGAAGGCTTGTTATAAGCGGGGCTGGCTGAGAGAATCGCCATCACGCCGGTCAGGTCTGTGGTGCGGAGCAGGTTTTCAACGCCCGCCGTATCGTTGCCGCCAATGCCATACACGAGCGGCACCCGACCAGCCACTTGCTCGCGCACAATGCGCAGAATATCAGCGCGCTCAGGTGCCGTTACGGTCGGCGACTCGGCTGTTGTGCCGTTGATTACCAGGTACTCAACGCCGCCATCAACCATAAAATCAACTAGACGGCGCAGGGCCTCAACATCCACGGCATGGTCGGGGCGGAGGTAAAAGGAGTAATTAAAGCGACCCCAGTGCCACGCAGGGCAGAAAGGTGAGAATCTTGTTGGTCCATGCGGGAATAAGCCGTTGTTTTGTAATTGGAATGGTTGCGTGAAGGTAAGTGACTACCGTCAAATGCTTTATTCAGACTTTTCTTTCGTTTAAAAATATCGACTTCCTTTTTCGCTTACTCCCCGAATGAAGCTTACCCGTACCCCGCTTTTTGTGGCCGGCATATTGGCCACCACGCTTACCTTATCCGGCTGCGAAACCAAATCAGCTGCCGCCTCGGAATCGAAGGAACTGGCTACAGTTGAGAATATTGAGACTGTACCAGCCGCTGCTGCCCCAGCCAACCCGAACGCCCCGGCTCCCGACCCCAAGACCATTCCGGCTGCTAAAATCGCCGCTGCCGCCGAGATTCTAGCGCGCCCGCAGGTGCCCATTCTCTGCTACCATCAGGTTCGGGATTGGAAGCCAAAGGACTCTAAAGGTGCCAAGGATTATATCGTACCGGTGGCGCAGTTTCGCGACCAGATGAAGATGCTGGCCGACAGCGGCTACCACACCATTCTGCCTGATCAGCTGTACGCGTACCTGACGACTGGCGCTCCGCTGCCGTCCAAGCCCGTCATGCTCACCTTCGACGATACCGACCTGGACCAGTTCACGGTGG
The DNA here is from genome assembly GCF_004355185.1 of Hymenobacter radiodurans. Taxonomy (NCBI): domain Bacteria; kingdom Pseudomonadati; phylum Bacteroidota; class Cytophagia; order Cytophagales; family Hymenobacteraceae; genus Hymenobacter; species Hymenobacter radiodurans. The sequence continues at coordinate 2,621,777 of NZ_CP037922.1, read as the reverse complement.
CCAAGCCCGAGTTGGACAAGCACGGCTTCAAGGGGGTTTTCTTTATTATGACCGTCTCGTTGGGCCGCCCTCGCTACATGAGTAAGGCGCAGGTAAAGGAGCTTTCCGACCAAGGCCACGTTATCGGCTCGCACACCTGGGATCATCACAACGTGAAGAAGTATCAGGGTGAGGACTGGGTAACGCAGATTGAGAAGCCTACCAAGACGCTCGAGGAAATCACGGGCAAGAAAATCAATTACTTCGCCTATCCCTTTGGCTTGTGGAACCCCGAGGCCATTCCTGAGCTCAAAAAACGTGGTTTTGTGAGCGCCTTCGTGCTGGCCGAGAAGCGTGACCAACAGGATCCGTTATTTACTATTCGTCGTATCATCGCCAGCGGCTATTGGTCGCCCCGGACGCTGCATAACAGCATGAAAAACAGCTTCTAGCAGCCTTAACAGCAATACCTAAAAAAGCCCCCTAGAGATTATCTGGGGGCTTTTTTAGGTATTGGTGTTGCTTTCTACGGCATCTGTTAGCACTTTTTAAAAGCGATATAGATGCTTTATCATCTGTTGAGGGGGAAATGATGCGCTTAGCTTTAGTGAATTGGGGCGGCCGTGAGAGGAAGGCGAACCAAAAAGAAGAGCTTTGATTTCGGGATATGTATTGGTTAGATGCCGGGATTGAGCCTGTACCGATTGGCCAGATTGTAAAGGAGCCAGCAGCAGAATAGGCATACTGTTTAATTCAGCTCGCTCAGCAAGCTGTAGGCGTAGAGAACGGTACTTGTGCAACGATTTGGCTGTTGCGTCCGACCCCGTGGTCATACAGTCGGCGGCAACCCAATCGAGGTACGTGGCGCCAGGGAAATACGCAGCAATTGAATCGGAGGCAGGAGGAGTCCAAACCCAAACTGCGCTAGTATCGCCTGAAGCCCTAAAGTGGGTAACCAACCGTTGCCAAGTACGACGATACGCCGCGGGATTACGGGCTCTGATAAGGGGGCGAAGCATTACGGGGTGATTATGTTCCCGAATAGCGGTTACGGCTTCCTTCCAGGCCGCATCATCAAAGGAGCCATTTTTTACTTCCCAACTTAGCAGCGGAATACTTCCCTGCGCAGCGGTTTTCTTAAGCACCTCAGTCGATATCTGCGGACCTAGTGCCGAGGTTAAGCGAATTTCCTGAATGGGAGAAGCTATGTCGGCTCCCGTATGAGAGGGCAAGGAGGTAGATGCTGGCCACATGGTGGCTGAGGAAGTAGCGGCGTAGCCCATGCGCACTTCACCTACACCCGACCGTGTCCAGATGAGATCAGGGGAAGGAGAGGTGCGATCCAGCCACAAGCCTACTGCCAGGCTGATAAAAGAGTGGGCAGTGAACACAAAGAAGGCAATGTAGACGGCAGCGGTGCGTAAGCGTGGAAAAAGCTCATTTTCCCGCCCCGTAAGCAGTTGTTCGCTTTTAGTTATAAGCCAACGAATGGGGCTAAATGAGTTTGCCAATCGCATCATTCCCTTCAGGAGATTATGCTGAGCCATTAGCACTGAAACTCCCAGAATAGCCGCATTACTCATGGCCAGCGCCATCATGAGCAGCGCATAGGGCGTTTGCATGAGATAATGCCCATAACGGGCGGCGGCTACGCATATAATAGCCATCAACAGGTTAGGAAGGCTGAGCAGCCACTCATTGCCGGCATGACCATCTTTGGGCGTAGGAATGTAAGGAACGCGGACTCTTAGCAGTGTATAGAGAAGGCCCAGACAATAAATCCACCAGGTGCCTATTCGCAAAAAGCCCCCCGTCAGATGCAATCCGGCCTCGTGCGGTTCCCGAAGCCAGCGTTGTGCATTGTAGCGAATCAGCATGGATATAGCCACGATGGGCGTCATGTGCAGCACAAACTGTGGGAGCGACAAATGCCAGGGAAATTCAGCCAGTGACAGCGCCAGGATAGGAACCAGCAGATCGATGAGAGCAACAATGCCAGAAAAGAAGTACAGGGGCAGCGTGAAATAGTGAAGGCGCTGCCGCCAAGTTAAGCGTGAAAAGAGCGTTGGATAAACCCGAAAAAGCAGCTCGAAGCTTCCCCGAGCCCATTTCAATTGCTGCGCATAGTAGGCTGCTAATGAAGCTGGTACCAGGCCGCGGCTCACAATCACCGGCGCATATATCGACTTCCAGCCCTGCGCGTGCAAGCGCATTGCCGTGTGCATATCTTCCGTCAGCCCGGCCGCGTGTCCGCCGATGCTGTCCAGGGCGGCCCGTCTGAATGTGCAGTTGGCCCCAATAGCCTGCGCCGTGTTGTAGGCGTTCATGCCCATCATCAGGGGGCCATAGAAGTGATAAGTCTGCTCCGCTGCGCCACGGGCAATCAGGCTTTCCTGCTGGTTGCCATAGGCCTGCACTACCTGCACATACCCGACTGTTGGGTCAGCAAAGTAATCGACCACCTTATCTAGGAAGTCAGGTGTTGGCTCGTGGTCGGGATCTAATACCACGCACAGCTCGCCCGTAGCCTGGCGGAGCGCATTATTGATATTGCCGGCTTTGGCGTTGATTTTTTTGGTTCGGGTGACGTGAATGATGCCCAACTCCTGACAGATCTGGCGTAGATACGGGTCGTCGCCCTCGTCGCAGAGGTAGCTGGTGTGAGGGTAGCGGATGGCCTGCATCGCCCGCAGCGTACGCTCAATCATATCGAGCGGCTCGCCGGGGCAAGCCGTAGTGAGCACATCAACGGTGTACTGGTGGTTGGTGTGCGCTGGCTTAAGCGGCTTGCTGACTTGCACATAGTGATACCACTCGTGCAGCATGCGCAGCAGCTTGAAGCCCAAGGATATGGTCAGGAGCCAGAACAGGAGTGGGTAGCCGATATGGTCTGAGTCGGCAAACCACCACAGGAAATGGCCTGTCAGGATTACTCCTATCAAAACTAAAAGGCGCATTTGCCGCACTCCTCGTTCAAAGTTGTATTTAACTTTGTGGTCCTCAGGAATAGGGACGAGCTTTGACATTAAAGGCGTTACAGATGTAGGTGTGATGCGGGTGGTGTTTAGGAGCATGAATAATCAACTCTAATCAATTCTGCTAATGCTAAAAGCCTTTGTTAAGCTGAGTAGTAGCGGAATAAATACAATTGCTATGCTTTATTTTTGTACAAAGATAATTGCTTCGTAGCGCCTTTTACTTTCAAGTAATATCTTTTGTTATATAAAAAGTGAGATTAGAAACAAAATCCATGAGGATATCCTTTACTCAGCGTTTTTATACTTTTTTATGGCTGAGCTGCATCAGTGTCATCTTCTTAAGCTGTCACTCAGAGAGTAATAAGGCAGATGCATTGACTGAAGTACCGGCCGGAGTCTTACCGGTACAGATAAAGAAAACGGCAGCAGGCTACGAGCTATTACGAGGCGGTAAACCCTACTTTATCAAAGGAGTAGCCGGCTTGCAACAATTGGACCGTGTGAAGGAACTGGGGGCAATTCTGTTCGCCTCTACACAACTAATTATGCCGATGCTATCATGGACAAGGCTCATGCACAAGGCCTAACGGTAATGCTAGGGTTGTGGATGAAGCCTGAGTATGAGGACTTCGATTATTATGATCGCAAAGCGGTGGCGTTGCAGAACGAGGAGATTCGTCGACAAGTCCTCCGGTTTCGCAACCATCCGGCGCTGTTAATGTGGAATGTGGGAAATGAACTTGATAACCACACGAATAATCCGCGCGCCTTCCAGATTCTGAACGATGTAGTGAAGATGATCCATGAATTGGATCCTTATCATCCCGTTACTACTACGATGACCAGTAGCCTGCATATGGTGACAGCAGTGGAGCGCTTTTGCCCCGATTTGGATGTGCTGACGGTTAACGTGTTTAGCCAGATGGGACGAATCCGGTCCCACTTGGTAGGGAATGGTTGGACAGGGCCTTACATCCTCGGTGAGTATGGAGCGCGGGGCTGGTGGGCAGGCGAAGCGCCCAAAACCAAATGGCGAGCGCCGCTGGATCAGAGCAGTAATACCAAGGCGGAGTATATCCGAACGCGCTACGAAAAGACGATGGTAGGCGACAAGGACTACTGTCTGGGCGGTTACGTTTTGTACTGGGGGCAGCGGTTCGAGCAAACGTCCATGTGGTTTAGCTTATTCACACAGAGCGGCGACAAAACTGCTGTAGTAGACATGATTCACTATTTGTGGACGGGCAAATCGATGCCGAATAAGGCTCCGAGCCTGAGATCTTTACGGTTGGCCGGCAAGTCACCTTTACGCAACACTTTTCTGCGGGCGGGTAATACTTACGAGGCTACCGTAGTTGCTTCCGACCCTGAAGGCGACTCGCTGGATATAAAGTGGGAAGTGGTGCCCGATGTCAACGAGAACTTTATTCTTCCCCAGCACCGTACAGCGCGCGAATCATTGCCAGCGGCTATTTTACAGGCAAAAGGAGCCCGCGCGCTGGTCAAAGCGCCGTCCAAAAAAGGTGCTTATCGATTGCTGGTAACGGCGAATGATGGGCAGGGCAGCGTAGCAACTCACAGCTACCCATTTTATGTAGGAGAGTTTACCGCGGCCGATTTGGAGGCTATTACGCAGGGCACTTTCAAGAAAAAAGCCCCTGGAATACACTAGGGGCTTTTATTATAAAAAGACAACTGGCAGCCTAGCAGTTAGCTGATGCTCATCCCGGGCGCTTACATCAGGCCTTTGTTATTCGGTTTTCAAGCCACCGGCCTGTAAAGCCTTGAACGCGCCTGCATCTACAACTTTAGGGAAGCCTTTTTCCTTCATAAGCTTGCTGGCCTGCCCGCTCCGATTGCCAGAAGCGCAGTACAGCATATACGTTTTGGTGGTATCGAGCTGAGCTAGCTGCTGAGCAAAATCAGGAGCCCGAAAGTCGACGTTTTTTGCCCCCCGAACATGGCCCGTTGCGTATTCGGCGGGCGTGCGAACGTCCAGTACTACCACATTTGGCTGCTTAATAAGTCTAGCCGCTGTAGCGGCATCCACTGCCCCCAATACGGTCGTTGAAACTTGTTGGGGGGCTTTTTGAGCAAATGCAAGAGGCATTGTGAAGGTTAGAACGCTCAGCACGCCAAATACCCGAGGGAGAATCTTCATAACGTAAAATCAAAAAGGAAGAAGAGTGGCCCGCGGCACACTCCAGCTCGACCGGGCCGCCTTGTATAACTGTGGGCTAGGGTGGGAAGGTCCTGGCCCCGGGTGGAAGGCCAATGCGACCCACAGTAAATACAAGGCGGCCCGGGAGCCGGCTGGGTGCGTGAGCGCAAGCGCTAAAACAACGAACCCTGTTGACCTGCTCCGCCGCCCGTCGCCGATGAAGGCGCAGCAGGGGCGGGATAAGTCGGCGGCTCCACCGGCTCGTTGGCCGGCGGGGTTAGGGGCAAAGATACAAAAATGTCTGGCTCCGCAATCGTTTCCGGAGTCGGTAACATGGCTATTAAATCGTTTTCACTGATAATAGGCACTTTTAACTCAATTGCCTTTTCCCGCTTGGCCGGGCCCATTTTGTCGCCGGCCACCAGATAGCTGAGCTTTTTGCTAATTGAACCCGTCACTTTTCCACCATGCTGCTCAATCAGCTGTTGCAACTCCTCACGGCTATGGTCTTCAAACACTCCGGATAGCACGAAGGTCAGGCCAGCGAGTCGGTCACTAACAGCCTTTGGCGCTTCACCTGTCAGCGCCATCTGAACTCCTGCGGCTTTCAGGCGAACTACGATTTGCTGGTTAAAATCATCCTGGAACCAAGCCGCTGCCGACTCCGCAATTACACCGCCTACTTCGGGCACCGCGGCCAGCTCTGTGGAGGAGGCTACGGCCAGCGCATCAATGGTGCGGTAATGGGCGGCCAGCTTGTCGGCCACCGTCTCGCCCACATAGCGGATGCCCAGCCCAAACAGTACCCGGTCGAAGGGAACCTCCTTGCTAGCTTCAATGCCGGCCAGTAGATTTTGAATGGACTTTTCACCCATGCGCTCCAGCTTTACCAATTCCTCGCGACGCTGGGGTAAGTCGTAAATATCGGCGGGCGTCGTTACGAGGCCCAGATCGAAAAAGCGTCCCACAGTTTCGGCTCCCAAACCATCGATGTTTAGGGCTTTGCGCGATACGTAGTGCTCCAGGCGAGCCTTTAGTTGAGGCGGGCAGCCGCGTTCATTTGGGCAGCGAAAATGAGCCTCGCCGGCCGGCCTGATAAGTGGGGTGCTGCAGGCCGGACAAGTAGCCGGAAAGCTGATTGGCTGGCTATCGGTGGGGCGGGCAGTTAAATCTACGCCGGTTATTTTAGGAATGATTTCGCCGCCTTTCTCCACGAAGACCATGTCACCGAGGCGTAGGTCGAGGGCGGCAATCTGGTTGGCATTGTGCACGGAGGCACGTTTGACCACGGTGCCAGCCAATGGAACCGGATCCAAGAGGGCTACGGGCGTAACGGCGCCGGTGCGGCCTACATTATATTGCACCTCACGCAGCCGGGTGCGGGCAGCCTCCGCGGGGTATTTATAAGCAATTGCCCAGCGCGGGCTTTTGGCCGTGTAGCCCAGCACTTCCTGCTGCCGAAAATTATCGACCTTTATTACAATGCCGTCGGTAGCAACGGGAAGGGTAAAGCGCTTTTTTTCCCACTCATGTATGAAGTCGAGCACTTCATGGATTGAATGGCACTGCCGCCAGCTATCCGATACGGGCAAACCCCAGCTTTGCAAAGCTTCAAGCGAAGCGCTGTGAGTCGGAAAAGCCCCCCGGTTGGAACTGAGAAATCCGTAGGCAAAAAACCGTAGGCGCCGGGCCGCTACCAGGGCCGAGTCTTGCAGTTTAAGGGCGCCGCTGCACGCGTTGCGCGGATTGGCCAGCAATGCTTCGCCGTTTTGTTCGCGCTCTTTATTCAACTCCTCGAATACCGGCAGCGGCATAAATACCTCCCCACGAGCTTCAAATTCGGCCGGTTGGTTACTGGCAGGGCGCAGGTGAAGCGGCAAGTTTTTAATGGTGCGCACATTGTTGGTGACAACGTCGCCGCGAGTGCCGTCGCCGCGGGTCACGCCCTGCGTAAGCTGACCATCGGTATAAGTCAGGCTCATGGCTACGCCGTCGAACTTCAACTCGCAGACGTAGGTAAAATCGTCGCCGCCGAGGCCGCGACGCACCCGCTCATCGAACTCACGCAGGTCGGCTTCCGAGTAAGTGTTGCCCAGCGAAAGCATGGGGTAGCGGTGCAGAGCAGTAGGAAACTGCTTGGTAATGGTGCCGCCCACGCGCTGAGTAGGGGAGTTAGGTAGCGCAAACTCTGGGTGCTGCTGCTCCAAACGCTGCAATTCGGCCAGCATCTGGTCGAATTCCTGATCCGGAACTTCAGAGATATCCTTCTGATAATACTGGTAATTGAGGTGGTGGAGGCGCTCAGTGAGGTCCTTTATTTGGTCTTGTATAGCAGTCATGGAACGTAGTGCGTTGGCTTTGCAAGCTACGAATTTGAGCAAATGCCGTTTCCTCTTAAACTGCTCCTGAGTTCTTGTGGATGACCCAACGGCATGAAAAAAAGGCGGTAAGGTCAGGCATGCCTGACCTTACCGCCTCAGTTAGTTTAAGTTAAAACTTAAAGACTCTTTTCCATCACTAACACACCATCGGCCTCAAAATTAAGCTGTTGCTCTGGCTTGGTAATCGCGGCCACTTCCTTTTCTGATTTACCGGCGTCGGTGGCGTAGTGGCGCAAATCGTTTACGGGGACGATTTCGCGGTGAGCCCAGCCGTTGATGACCACTGTTTTACCGCTGATGTCTTTCGGCACAAAAAAGCCATAGTCTTTGAAGCGGACGCGCATTTGCTTGCCGTCGGCAATGGCTATGGTCATCCAGCAGCCCTTCGCCTGGCACACCTCAGTAGCCTTGCCAACCAGCTTCACCTGCGCCGAATCTTTGGTGCCCAGCAGTTGGGTGAGCTGCGCGACGGGCACAGCATTAGCGGCCGTAATTGGCGCCCCATACGTCTTGCCACCCTCAACTGCGGCGCTGGGGGGCATTTTCTCACCAGTAGCCGGGGCCGACACAGCGGTGCTGGCATCGGAAGTAGGGGAGGACTGGCAGGCAGCCAGTAGCGCTAAGCTGGCTAGCAACAGAAAGGACTTAGACATAACGGATTGGGTTAAAGGTCAAGAACAGCCCCCGAATATAGGGCTTACGGCTGATTGCCGGCATTGCGGGCGGTGAGAAGCCGTGTCTCGGCTAGCTTACCGTTCTTGTTGTAAACTTCCGTTTTGACGATGCCTACGGCTGGGGAGTAATAATCGACCACGCGGGTTCGGGTACGCATCACCATATCCTCGCGGGGCGCCGTGCTGGCCTCGCGCTCCGACTCTACCTTGTAGCACTGAAAGGTGCCGGCCGGAGTGACCAACGGAGCCGGCCCACTGACGATACGACGGCGGCGCACTGTGGTATTTACCTGCGCAATGTTCACAGCTGTACTGCTGACTTGCACCGACACGCCGCCACCGGGCAGCATGGTGCCCACAGTAGGCTGATTAGGCCAAGCTAGCCCCACGGGGGTATAGGCAAAACGACGGTCGCGGAAGGAAGAAAGATTTTTGAACTCTATCTCACTCATGCCATCGGTGAAAGTTGTATCCTGGCGGCAGCCGTAAGTAAGATCCTGCATGCGGATCAGACGGTTTCTAACATCGTAAAAGCCGCTTTTGACCAAAGCTGTATTGGTCGTGATGGTTTTCTTTTTGTTGCTCTGACTTCCCAGGCTTACCACGCGTTGCCGAATGGTGCCCGCAGGCTTACCGCGGTCATCGGTGATAGAATACACCAGCTCCATGTAGCTAGCCAGGCCGAATGGATGGGTGCAGTCGAGCGAAGAAGAAGCCGGGGTAGGTATTGAATCCTGCGCCTGGGCGGTTAGGCCCGCCAAAACCAGGGCACAGGAGCTTAGTAAAGAGCAATAGGAATAGGGCATGAGAGTAAGGTTTTAGATAGCCAGGGCAGCTACAGCTGAGCTTTCATACGTTATATTGAATATAGCAGATGCTAGCCGAATGCACAAGATTGCGTTTGCCCCTGGCAGGTGGTAGCTTTCGAACCCAATCAAAACCGTGCCTCAACTCGCACGTTTAGCAACTGGGCTCGCGTGTCGGGCCGTATTTACTACCCTTATTCTAACCAACTCATGGCTGACTCTTCCTCGCAAAACGCCCCAAACTGGGCCGATACCGCTGCCTCGCTGCTTTCCAAACTCTCAGGTGGCGTTGAGCTTTCCTGCGCTTTCGACCAGATAGAACTGCAAGTGCCCAACGCCCAGAACCCCGCAGCTCCTGCCGCTACCTGGCGCCTGAATGGCTCTTTGCGCATTCGCACCCGCGGCGAGAACCCCGCCAGCGGCCAACAATTGCCCCCAGCAACTCTTCCAATCTTGATTAAGGGTCTGGAAATAGACGCACGCTTGGTCATCTCTTATAATGATGACCACGTGCAGGTGGCGGGAACGGGCAATTACCTCATTGTCAATTTCCCCAATCAGCGCGTGCTCGACGCGGCCACCAGCGGCCCGCCCGGCCCCAAGAAACCCAAGCCGCCCGGCTTCGATCCGTTGCAGCAACTCCACAATCTGGCGCGCACACTGGGCTTGGTGCTGGAGCTGCGGGTAGCCGGCAAAACCCACGTTACGTTCGGCATTGGCGGTGCTCCCAAAATTCACTTCAACGCGGTGCTCGGCAAAATTGGGTCATTCTTCCGGGGGAACTGATTCATGGCGGAGCTACAAATTCGTTCGGCCATAGCTGCTGATGCGGCCGCCATTCAGGCTCTCTACATCAGGGTAGCGGAGCAGGGTGGGGGCTTGGCGCGGCAGCCGGCCGAGATTACGGCTGACTACGTGCATACTTTTCTGACGCGCAGTCTGGCTACGGGTGTCGCCTTGGTAGTGGAGCGGCCGGATGGTGCTGGGCTGGCCGGTGAAATTCATGCTTACTCGAGCGGCTTGCAAATATTCTCGCACGTGCTGGGCGAGTTGACCGTGGCCGTGCACCCGCAGTTTCAGGGGCAGCAGCTTGGGCACCGTTTGTTCAGTACGTTATTGGCTAACACGCAGCAGCAATATCCTCACGTTCGGCGCGTAGAGCTGCTGGTGCGCGAAAGCAATGGCCGCGCAATTGCCCTCTACGAAAAGCTTGGTTTTCAACTGGAAGGCCGCTTGCTGGGGCGCGTGTCCGTAGTGCCGGGGCAGTTCGAGGCCGACATTCCGATGGCTTGGCATGCGCCGTTGTCGGGGTAAAAAGATTCGGTCCAGTGACGAGTAGGCAGCACCATAAATTCGCACTAAAAAAGGCTGGTCGGCAGCGGCTGATTTGCGTATCTTGAATACACCAAGCAGCAGCTTTTGACCCGTATTCCCGGAACTAAAGGCCGCCGGATTGGTTTGCCCAAGCACACGCTGTCATCTTCAGCTAATGAATTCCGATAAAGACCCTAGAAATAAAGTGGGCGCGGGCCGGCCAGCATCCACATTTTCCCGCATGGAGCGTATGCCACCCATGCAGATGCTGCTGTATCTGAGTATGATAGCCAGTACGGTACTGTTTGTGGTGCTTGCTACGGCCTATGCCCAAACGCGCTTCAACAGTGCCATGCCGCAAGGCATGCACCCATTTCCGCGTTATTTCTCCATCAGCACTATCGTGTTGCTGGTCAGCAGTTATACGATTAGCCAGGCCCGTCGGCTTTATCAGCAGGACGATGTGTCGATGCTTACCCGCTGCCTGGGTGCTACGCTGCTGCTGGCGGCCATTTTTGTGGGTTTGCAGGGGCTGGGATGGCGCGAACTGATTGCGCAGGGCGTGTTCTTCAATGGTGAAGCCAGCGGTACGTATGTGTACCTGCTGTCGGCGCTGCACATTCTGCACCTGCTGGGGGGCGTTTTATTTTTGATGATTCTGTTTCTGCGCACCGCGCACGCCGCCCGCGACGGCGTCCGTACGCTGGTGTTCATTCGCAATCCTTACCGCCGCCGCCAAATTCAGATGTTGGGTCTCTACTGGCACTTCTTGGATGGCTTATGGGTAGCGCTGTTTGCGCTGTTCCTGTTCTTGTATTAGGCTTGAATTTCTGATAAAAAAAGCCCCCAGAAATGTCTTCGGGGGCTTTTTTAGTTCAATTCTGATGCTGGTCGGCTATTGCTTGGGGGCTTCGGTGCCGGGGGCCGGGAAAACGACTGGTAGCAGCATGCTCATGCCGGGCGGAAACACATTGAGTAAGTGCGGCGGCATGGTTTTAATCACGCGGATGGCCTCGGCGTCGCAGCTGGGCTCCAACGACTTGGCAATGCTCGGATTGATGATTTGGCCGGCATCGTTGCGCTCAAAGCGCACGTGCACCGTACCGGCAACGCCTTTAGCTCGGGCCTGCTCGGGGTAGCGGGTATTTTCGGCCATATACTTCCGCAGGCCATCAAAGGGGGTAGCCTTGCGGGCCGGTGTCGCCGCCTGGGCCTTCGCAGGTGCAGCTTTTGTACTGGTTTGAGCCAAACTGGGAACGGTAGCGGCCAAAAGCAGGGCCAGCACAAGGCCAGCATTCTTGGTAAAAATCATATCGAAGCAAAGAGGAAGACGGGTAGAGTCGTACAAAAGTAATGCTAGAGTACGGCTCACCCTATCAGGGCCACTTTGCTGCTGCTACCTCGCAATGGTAACGTTGCCTTTGTAGCGCCGCTTGTCGGTATACACAATCAGGTAATAGTAAGCCCCAGCGGGCATATTGCTGCCGTCCCAGCGGAAGGTGCGGCTTGTGGACGAGTACACCTGCTTGCCCCAGCGGTTGAAGATCTTGATATCCGAGAACTCGGCGTTGCAGAAGTTGGGGGGCAAATCGCGCAGCTCGAAGTAGTCGTTGGTGCCGTCGGTATTGGGTGTGAAGATGTTGGGGGGCAAAAAGGTCAGCGTATCCGCGCTGGCTACCTCAAAACGCACCGTTCGCTGTTGCCCCACGGGCGAGCAGGTGGCTTCCCGCAGCTGAAACGTAACCTCCAATGGAATATCCAGCGTGGTCTGGTCGCAGTTGGGCTCCCAACGGAATATGCCCGTGGCCCGCCCCGCCCCATTGGTGGGCACGAAGCTCATGCCCGCAGCCGCCAAGTCGAAGTTGTTGCCCGCCGCTGTCAGCGTAAGCTGGTCCGAATCGGCATCAAGGCCTTCCAGCGTCGCCTCAAAAAAGCCCCCCAGCACCCGACGAATGACTATTGGCTCCGCGCTGAGGGCCGCCGGAAAATCGGAGGTTAGCGTTGGCGGCCGATTATCGTATTGCACCTGCACAGGTATCACCACGGAAGTGGTCTGGCGGTCGGCGCAGGGCGAGCCCGTCGCGGCCAACTCAAACTCGAAAAGTCGTTGATTAGTGGTCGGGCAGGGCACGCGCCAGCTGAATCGGCCTTGCACCTGATTTCCGCTCAGTGCTTGCGTAAGTTGGGCGCCGACTGCTGCCGCCTGAAAGCCGCGCCCAGCCATGGTAAGCGTAATTGGGTCGTTTTCGGGGTCCGTGACGGCTACATCAAACGTTATCAGGTCGCCGGGACGGGCGCGCAGCGGGAGCTGGCTGGCAGTAGTAGTAATGCGCGGCGCGCCATTGGGCACCGGCGCCGACGTAAACGCTACCCGAACAGTGTCGCGCTTGGGGAGGGCACAACCATCATCCGCCACAATGACATCCACAAAAAATACTTTGCCCTTTGTGTCCAGACAAGCTGGGAAACACAACCGCGACACTAATGTATCGGGGGCACCTGGAGAACGCACTAGGCCTTGGGTAATACTCGCGAAAGTGGGGAGAGGGCCAGTAAAGTTTACGGGATTTAGCGATAAGGTTAGCCGTGAGGTAGGGTTGGGGTCGGTGAAGCGCAGGCCAACGCAGCGGTCTGAGTCGGGTTGTAGGCGTAGCGTATCGCGGCCGGACTGATAAGTGCGCCGGCTATTGGGCGCGAGTACTACCATTTCAGGCGGAATATTGCTGGGGCAGTTCAGCACTTTCAGCTGAAAATCGCGGCGTACTTCTCCAATCTTCTCGCCCTTGCGATACTCGGAGCATTTTATGCCAAACACGAACAGCCCGATTTGGGTGGGCCGCACTTCCAACCGACCCGTAAAACGGCCAATACTCAGCGTTGGAGTGCCCGGAATCTGGTTGAGGGTGCCGAGCCCAGGGTTCCAATTTATGGAAGCATACGGCGCTGGTGCCGCTACAGCCGGCTTTGGATCGGTGGGGTCAGAGCTGCCGTTAAGCGGCGTTACTAGCTCATATACCAAGGAATCTTTGTCGGTGTCCTGTCCGCTGAAGTTGTAGTAGAATAAGTCGCCGCGGCAGGCGTAGTCGCTCAGGGGAGGAAAAATGCGGGGCGTGGAATTGATAAAGGGCTGCCCATTGCGCACCACGGCGGGAAACTCCAGATAAAAGGTTTGACCCGCATTGCCGGGGAGCACGATATTGTTGATGCCGTTGTTGCGGCAGCAGCGTTCCACCACTGCATAATAGCCGCTAGCGTTGTTGTAAATACTGGCCGGCAACTCAATCGAGCGGCTATACACCAAGCTGCGGGTGCTTAATGAAGGCTGGGTGCAGGCCGGATTGGTATAGGCTACGAAGGTGTTGGTAGTGAGTGGCAGCACTACATTTTGCAACCGACGGTTCGTGCCTTTCTCAAAAATACTGACCGTCAGATCCTGGTCCAGTGCACCAGGATTGCCGTTTAGAGCATCAAAGTACAGGTTCAGCGTGATGCGATACGTGCTGCCCGCCTGGAACTGCAAATCCAGCTCACCGCCAACAATATGGGTAGCTGCGGCCTTGTGGGCAATAAAGCTGCAAACCAAAAGCAGCACAAGCCGCAGCCGGTTAGCAGCAGTAAGAAAGCGTAGAGGTGTAAGCATTAGTCGAATAGCTTGGTAATCAGAGCGGAGTTGTCTCTAAATATACAACTTGCGGCCCTGGAACCCACTTTCTCAGCCCAGAGTTTTTAGCATACCCGCCACTATCTTGGTCCTCCGAAAAGGGTGTCAAATTTTAGGCGCCCTTTGTCTTTCCTTTTCCACCATGACGCGCCTTCTGCTTTTCTGGGTTTGCTTGCTACTAATGGGTCATGATGCCCAGGCTCAACGCCCTGCCTACCGCCCGGTAGCCGCCGATCTGAATGGTTCGGCGGCCCGTAGCTGCGCCGAAACACACGTGCGGACCAGTACGAGGCAGGAGCTGACTACGCCAGCCCACCGCCGCCTCATGGACCGCTACGATGTGAAGTACTATAAGCTGGACCTTGCCTTGGAGAATAACGCTCGCACCGTGGGCGGCTCCGTGCGGCTGCGGGCGCGCACTGGGGGGCAAAATCTGGATGTGCTGGCTTTTGAACTGCACCCGGCGCTGCTGCTTGATTCGGTGCTGGTGAACGGGCGCCGCACTGCCCCGCCCCGCCGCGAGGCCGGCGACGTGAGCGTGACGCTGCCGCAGACGGTCGCGGCCAACACCTTATTCGACGCCATTATCTACTACCACGGCACGGCTCCCAACGGTAGCTCCGCCGCCATCGGCAATGCCCTCGACACGCGCTACGTTTCCCGCTACGATGTGAACGTAACCTGGAGCCTAAGCGAGCCTTTCCACGCCTACGAGTGGTGGCCCTGCAAGCAGGTGCTCACCGATAAAGTTGACTCCACCGACGTCTGGATTACGACTAAAAACCCCAATAAAGTCGGTTCCAATGGGGTGCTGACCCGTGTGGTGCCACTGCCCGATAATCGTAGCCGCTACGAGTGGAAGTCGCGCCATCCCATCGCTTACTACCTCGTTTCAGTGGCTGTAGCGCCGTATCTGGAGTATGTGAACTATGCTAATTTGCCCAACGCCGTGCGGGTTCCTATTGTCAACTACGTTTACAACCAGGCAGCGCTCAATGATAATCGAGTGGAAATAGACCGAACGCCTGGTTTTCTGGAGAACTTCTCGGCACTGGTAGGGGCGTATCCATTTGCCAATGAGAAATACGGGCATAGCATGGCACCCATCGGCGGAGGCATGGAGCATCAAACCATGACCACTCAGGATGGCTTCAACTTCACGCTCACCGCCCACGAACTGTTTCACCAGTGGTTTGGCAACAACGTAACCTGCGCTTCCTGGGAGGATATCTGGCTGAACGAAGGCTTTGCGTCCTACGGCGAATACCTGTCGTTGCAGGCCTTGTCCACGCCCCAATCTGCTCGCCAATGGATAGATCGGGCACATGATCAGGTGCAGTTTCGGATAGATCCGATCACGGGTGTGCTCACTAATACGCCCGGTGGCAGCCTACGCGTACCCGATACTACCAGTGTCGGCCGCATATTCGATCAGCGCCTGAGCTACAAGAAAGGCGCGGCGGTGGTGCACATGCTCCGCTACCTGCTCCACGATGATACCAAGTTCTTTCGGGCCCTGCGCACTTTTCAGGCAACGTATGCGGGCCGCACAGCCCGCACCCCCGATTTACAGCGCGTGTTTGAGGTGGAGGCCGGCCGCTCGCTGGGGGCTTTTTTCAGCAATGGTACGCCGGCGAAGGCTATCCAATATTCAGCGTCCGCTGGAATCAGGTGGGGGGCAATTTGTTGCTGCAAACCACTGAAACTACCTCGGTGCCCAACGTGACGCCTTTCTTCGAAACCGAGCTAGATTATAAAATCACCTTCAATACGGGCAGTAGCCAAGTCGTGCGGCTGCGCCAAAGCCACCTGGTTTCGGCCTTTAGCGTACCTGTTTCGGGCACCGTCACGGGTATTGAGCTGGACCCCGACCAATGGGTTCTGAACGCAACGGGCCCAATTTTGCGCAACACCTCTTTGGTCGATATTGGCAGTGAGGAACCCACCCTGGCAAGTGTAAGCGCCTTCCCTAATCCCTGCCGCGACTATCTTGAGTTGGCTGATCTGTCAGAGCCAGTGGAAGCTTTGGTGATAGACGCCGTGGGCCGGCAGGTGCTGCGCCAACAGGTAAGTCCGGCCGCTAGCCAGCTACATACGCGCCCATTGGCTAGCGGCCTGTATCATCTGCTGCTTACCAATAGTACGGGCGAGCAAAAACGGCTACGGTTTGTGCGTGAATAACAGTTGAATAATCATAAAAAAGCCCCCCAGTGTGTAGCTGGGGGCTTTTTTATGACATTAACTACCTATTGACGAGCGTACTCTGCAATACGAGCTTGCACTTGCTCATCAGCGGGCGGCAGCTGATACACGGCCGCGATTAGCTCGTCGAACGAACGCGCCGGCGTGAAAATGTCGTCGTGATACGGATTGGCGAAGAACCGAATGAAGCCAGGCTGCCCATTAATACTGATCAGATCGATGGTAATGCTGCCGTAGCGCTGATTGCACCGGCCCGTTTCTGAGCAGTCGTTGGGCTGGGGCTTCAGAAAATGCTTGTCAATCGTTTCGGTGTAGGTGGGGTGCTCCAGGGTGCGCAGGTCAGAGGTGGAGAGGTTGTAGCCGAGTTGCAGCACCCGGTCGCGGGTGAAGTCGAAAAAGTGACGAAAGTTACCCGGCCCAATGCTGGGGTCGAAGAAAAAAATAGCCCCCTGTCGACCGCAATCCGTGATCAGCTGTACGCGCAGGCCCTGGCTGCTGCCTACCCCGGCTTTGCGAAAGTGATACGCTTTAAAGTAAGGGCCAGCCCAATTCAAGTAAACCCGATCAGCGAGCCATTGCTCGTGTCGTTTCACCTGGGCCGGCGTGCGCACGGCCGGCTGCCAGTCGGTCCGGGTAGGAGCCGAGCTTTGACTTAATAGCTGTTTTAAAAAAGTAAACAAGAGCGATAGAGAGGGATTATAGGGAGCAACATTACCCGTCTGAAATAGTTTTTTCGGTGAGGTGCAACGTGCGGCTCAAAATCAACATCATTTATCATTTTATCCTTCAGCTATTCTATGCAAATGACTGCCAAACAACGCACTGCGCTGCGTCAGCAATTATTAGCCGAATGTCGGCGGGCCCAACAGCAAAAAGCGGATACCGCCCGTGAAGCTATGCTCCTGGTGCAGGAAAGCGCCAATGAATCGCAGGGCGCCATTGAAGATAAGTTCGAGTCGTTTCGGGAGGCCTGCCACATTCAGCGCGACCTGTTTGCTCGCCAGCTAGACGAGGCCCTTACTGGCTTACAAGTGTTGCAGCGTGTGTCAGACGTGCGTCCTTCTACGGATAAGCCCAGTTTAGGCTCCGTAGTGGTTACCGATACGCAAACCTTTTTTATCGCTCTAAGCCTGGGAGAGATAAAAGTGGAAGGGCAGCCTTACTGCGTTATCTCCGCCTTCTCGCCCATCTTCCAAGCAATGACCACTGCCCGGCCCGGCGCCGCTTTCTCTTTCCGCGGTAAGTCGTATCAAGTGCAGGCGGTTTATTAAGAGCGGCGTTAGATAAGAGGCGCTACTTATTTGGTGGCCCCTATTGTTTGCGGCTTCACCCGCGACCAATAATGGGAGCGCCCAATCAGGGAAAAACCGATGTAGCCTTTCACCTCCATGCGGTCTTTGCTGACCATGTTGAGGTAGCATGAATAGGTGCGCCCATTCATCGGGTCATAGATTCGGCCGTCTTCCCAACGCTCATCATCGGGGTCATAGCTTAGGTTTTGGATCACCACCAGATTGAGCAAGGGCTGATCCCGCTTTTCCGGTTCGGGATTGCGACGGTCGGTTTTAGACAAGTTGGTGGTCGAATCCTGTGGCTCACTCAGCCATACCAACCGCCCGCAGAGCTGCTTCGAGCTACCGCACCGATAAATCTCGACGTGGGTTTCGCCCGCGTCATCTTTCCACACGCCCAGCGGAGAGTGGGTTTGGGCGGCTGCGCCCCCTATGGTTGCCAGGCACAGCAACAGCGTAAGGAAGAGGTGTTTCAAGAAAAAGGAAGTGTAAAGAAGAACCCGCCGCACATAGCTTACCTGAGTTTTGGAAGCAGTAAGGTACAAAAAAGAGCGACGCCCCGGTTGGGAGCGTCGCTTGTACGTGCGAAGGGCAGGTGCAGTTTATTTTACGCGGGTCCAGGTCTGGGAGCGGCCAATCATGGAGAAGCCGATGTAGCCTTTCACCTCCATGGTGTTGGCGTTTTCCATCTTCATGTAGCAGGAGTAGGTTTTGCCCGTCTCGGGGTCATAGATCTTGCCATCATCCCACTTATTGCCTTCATCGTACTCAAAGCCCTGCATGAACACGAGACCCAAGCGAGGCTTGGAGCGCAACTTCGGATCGGGGTTCATTGAGTCGGTTTTGGGCTTGCCCGTGGCCGGATCGTTGGGAGTAGTCAGCGACACGATTTTGCCGCACAGCTTGTTACCGTTGCATTTGTAGATTTCGAATGTGGCCTTCTTTTCAGAGTTAGTCCACGTGCCCAAGGGCGAGAGTGTCTGGGCCGAAGCCAATCCAGAGAAACCCAACAAGAGGGTTAAACAGAGGAACAAGGTTTTTTTCATGTGTTAATGGGTAGGATTTGTGGGAAAAGATAGAAGAAAACTCCTGAATTATGGTAATCACCCAAGAGGTTCTGTTAATGCTGGGCTTTGCAACTTTGAGGCCAGCAACATTTTGGGAGGTGGCAGGAGCAAAGCCCAAATTTTATTGGATAAAAAACTGCCTGATCCTCAGCCATCTGGCCAATAATATTAGCTCCCGCGCTAAAAAAAGGCTTTTTAATTTTGAACCATCCGAGGGTCTTTTAACTTTACCGACCAGTAGTGAGTGCTACGACCTCTTTCAAGGGTCCCTAAGGTGCTGGGAAACGCGATTGAGGGATGTCGGATCTAAAGAAAGGAGGTACAAAATGTCTAGTAGTCCCAACCAAGTCCTGCCAAGCCTGTCGAATGTAGTCCGCTTCACCGCCGGACGCGCTTAACAACAGCTTTCGCGCGGAAATACGCTTTAACTCAGCTTTTTCCCGCATTCTGGCAAGGTCTTACACATAGGATGACGGGGCTGAACCCCAGACTCGTCGCTTGGTAAGATTTGAAGGATTAGATGCCCGGTTCGCCCAGCAGCCTTTTAGTAGGTTCTGCACAGGCGACCGGGCATCGTTTTTTTGGTTCATTTCGCTCTGCGTTCACGAAGTGCGGCAAGAGCGTTTCTTACTTAAAAAAGCCCCCCAGAAATGTATCTGGGGGGCTTTTTTGTTTTTGTTAATTCGATAAGAGCTTATTCAGCATCCAACACGCGGCGCACACCCATAAAGCGGCGTGCGTAACCGGTTTCGTCTACCGCACTTATTTTAACACCTGACTGACGGCGGGCCGAGGAGGAGTGAATGAAGCGGATGGGCTCGCCAGGTTTGGAGATGATAATGCCCGCGTGGCCGGGTTCGGTGGCGTCTGACGCAGTGCCCGTAAAGATGACGAGGTCGCCGGGCCGGGCTTGGCTGCGCGGAATGGGGCGACCAGTGTTAATAAGCATGGCCGTAGAGTGAGGAACATCAATGCCAAAACGGCCATACACGTACATCACAAAGCCAGAACAGTCGAAGCCGGCGGTAGGAGTGGCGCCCGCATACACATACGGGGTGCCGAGCTGCTCCATGGCAAATCGCACCACACTATCGGCGCGCGGCACAGGCTTATTGCTGACCCACACGGCGGCCCGGGCCCGAGCCTGGGTGAGTGGCGTATTAGGGGCGCCCACGGAAGCTGCCTCAGCTGGAGCTTTAGAAGGCTGGCGCTGCCAAACCAACAAGCTGAGCATCAGCGCAGCTAAGCCGATAAAGGTGATCCAGACGTAGCGCATTAGTAAGTCTGGCAAGCCGTGGGGTGAACGGCCTACCTGAGCGCCTTAACGGCGCAGGTTGGGCGCGGGTTCCGGAGAGCCAAGTACCGGCATGCGCTAAAAGGAGGCTGGGGGCAAATTTCGGCGTTACTTTGCAACTCTGGAGGCTTTCCTGAGTCTAGCCATTCAGATAGTACATTGTTCACTCACACCCATCCACTTCATGCCTCATTATCGTTTTCGCTTAGTGCTGGTTGCCGCACTTCTGCTGTTTTTTTGTCAATTCAATTCCGTTTTGGCGGCGCCCACTTTGCGCTACACCCTGGCCATGCCAGCCCCACAGACCCATTTCTTTGAGGTAGAAATGGCGCTGGGTGGCTTTGGCAAACAGTTTACCGATGTCAAAATGCCCGTGTGGGCTCCTGGCTCTTACTTGGTGCGGGAGTTTGCCAAGCACGTAGAGGGCTTCGAGGCCACGGCCGGCACAAATAAGCTGCGCACTGAGAAGATTAATAAAAACACGTGGCGCGTGTATCATCCGCGCACCAAAGATTTTTCTGTTCGCTACCGCGTGTATGCCTACGAGCTGAGCGTGCGCACCAGCTTTCTGGACGCCGCCCACGGCTACCTCAACGGTACCAGCGTATTCATGTATCCAGCCGAAGGCAAGGCTATGGCCAGCACCATCACCGTGCAGCCCGCCGCTGGCTGGAATCAAGTGACTACTAGCTTGAAGCCTGTGGCTGGCGGCGCACCTTTCACTTTTAGCTCCACCAATTACGACGAGCTGGCCGACTCGCCCATCGAGATGGGCACGCATAAAGTACTATCGTTTGAAGCCAACGGCACGCCTCACACCATTGCCATGTTTGGCAATGCGCGCTACGACGAAGCCAAGCTGCTCGCCGATATGAAGCGGGTATGCGAGGAGGCGCACCGCGTGGTAGGAAAGAACCCGCTGGACCGCTACGTATTCATCATTCACAACATTGAGCGCGGCACTGGTGGCCTGGAGCATTTGTTTTCGACCACTTTATCCGTGTCGCGCAATGCCTATAGCACCGATGCGGGCTATAAAGGCTTTTTGGGCTTGGTTGGTCACGAATACTTTCACCTCTGGAATGTGAAGCGGATCCGCCCGGTGGCGCTGGGGCCGTTCGATTACGACAAAGAAAACTACACGCGTATGCTTTGGTTGAGCGAAGGTGGCACCAGCTACTTCGGCGACATCATTGTGCAGCGGGCCGGCTTCGTGACGCCCAACGACTATCTGGCGAGCCTGAGCAATGGCATTACCCGCGTCGAAAACCAGCCGGGCAATAAGCTGCAATCGGCCAGCGAGTCGAGCTTTGATTCCTGGATTAAACAATATCGGCCCAACGAGAACTCGTCCAACTCCACCATCAGCTATTACGACAAGGGCGAGCTGATTTGCACCGTCCTGGATTTGATGATTATCAACGAAACTAAAGGGCAGAAAAGCCTCGATGACGTGATGCGCTTCCTGTACCAGCGCTACTACGAGCAGCAGCGTCGTGGCTTCACCGACGAGGAGTTTCAGGATGCCGTGGAAAAAGTGGCCGGCCGCCGGTTCGACGAATTTTTCCGTACCCGCGTGTACGACACGCAAACCCTCGACTACACCACGGCCTTAGGCTACGCCGGCCTGACGCTGGCCACTGAGCAGGCTGCCGCCAACGCGGGCATTCTGGGAGCCAACGTAAGCACCATGGGGGGCAAATTGACCGTGAGTAGCGTGCTGCGCGATGGCAGCGCCTGGCAAGGCGGCCTGAACGTGAACGACGAAATTCTGGCCCTCGATGGTAACCGTCTTTCCGACGACCCCAACAAAGCCCTAACTGGCCGCGCCGCTGGCACCCAAGTAAAGCTGCTGGTCGCTCGCGATGGTCAGATGAAAGAACTGATCTTCCCGCTGCTGGCCGCTGCTGGTCGCCGCTTCCGCGTGGAAAAGCTGCCAAACCCCAGCGCTGACCAACAGGCCGTGCTGGCCAAGTGGCTGCGCACGGCTCAGTAGCCTTATTATTTTTACAGTATCAAAAAAGCCCCCAGCTACGGCTGGGGGCTTTTTTGATACGAGCTAGGGTTAGCCAAGTATTAACGGATACGCTCTAGCGCCACTTCCCGAACGGGCGTAATCACCAGCGGCACTTTCTCCACTTTCACCGAGCTCGTATCGAGTCCGAAGTATTTGTCTTCGGAGGCAATAAACTGCTTGATGTAGAAGTAGGCCTGCATCACGAGCTTCTCCACCAAAGGAAACTCATTTTCGACCGAAAGAAACTTCTCCAGCACCACGAAACGGAAGTCGCCGGTTACGTGCTGCTTGCTCAAGGATTCGTAGCGGGAGGTGATGTCCACTTCCTTGTTGCGCACCATCTCTTCCACCACTTTGCGGAAGTAAAGATTGATGCGTTGCTCCACCCGGAACCCCAACCGGAATGTGATGCGGAAGGCATCGTCCGGGGCCAGCTCTACCACTTTGTACTGCATCGTGTAGGGCTCGTCGGTGGTGTCTACGTGCACAAACCAGTAGATATCAGCTCGTTTGGGGCGCTTCTGAAAGATGGAATAGATAATCTTGGACTCGATTTCCGTGTTGCGCTCGGCCGAGGTCATGAACACTAGGTGGGTCGAGTATTTAGGAATAGAATCGTCGTCACTGAGGTCTTTCAGCGCCTGCATATAAGGTTCTATTTTTACAAACTCTGTGAGGCGACGCTTGATATAAAACGCTTTCAGCCACACATACATCACCCCAATCAGGGCCAGTCCGATAGCCAGCGATACCCAGCCGCCGTGCGGAAACTTGATAAGGTTAGCAATCAAAAAAGCTCCTTCAATCAGGCCATATACCACTGCAAACAGCACCACGATGGGCATGGCCACCCGGCGCGAGCGGAGCCATACTACCAGTAGCGTGGTCGTCATGAGCATAGTGAGCGTAATGGCCAAACCGTAGGCCGCTTCCATGTTTTCGGAACGCTGAAAATACAGCACCACTCCAATGCAGCCCAGTAATAAAAGCCGGTTCATGCTGGGTACGTAAAGCTGACCCTTCATATCCGTTGGGTAGTTAAGCTTCACTTTTGGCCACATATTCAGCCGAATAGCTTCGGCCACCAGCGTAAAGGAGCCCGTAATCAGAGCCTGAGAGGCAATAATAGCTGCCATAGTGGCTATGCCGATACCTATCAGCAAAAACCACTCGGGCATCAGCTCATAAAACGGGTTGCGGCCACTGAGCTTCTGTCCCTGATGCTCGATCAGCCACGCACCTTGCCCGAAGTAGTTGAGCAACAGACAGATTTTTACGAAAATCCAGCTGAGACGAATGTTGCCTTTCCCGCAGTGTCCAAGGTCAGAATACAGGGCCTCGGCTCCGGTGGTGCACAAAAAAACGGCTCCCAGCAGCCAGAATCCGCCCGGAAAGCGCACCAACAAATCGTAGGCATAGGCGGGGTTTACAGCCTGCAAAATGCCAGGATGCTCCGCAATCCAGGAGACACCCAAGATGGCCAGCATGCTGAACCACACAAACATGATGGGCCCAAATGCCTTGCCCACTATTTGAGTACCAAAGCTTTGCATTAGAAAAAGCGCCGCCAGAATCGCAATTACAATCGGCACCGTCGGAATATCCGGATACACGGCCTCTAGCCCTTCTATGGCTGATGAGACGGAAATAGGCGGCGTAATAATGCCGTCGGCGAGCAGGGCCGCACCCCCAATAATGGCGGGTACGGTAAGCCAGGCTGCCCGCCGACGCACTAAGGCAAAGAGCGAAAAAATGCCCCCCTCACCGTTGTTATCGGCGTTGAGAGTGAGCAGCACATACTTGATAGAAGTCTGTAACGTCAGGGTCCAGAAGACGCAGGAAATACCACCGTACACGAGGCGCGGATCAATATTGCCCGGCACAATGGCCTTCATTACGTATAGTGGCGACGTGCCAATGTCGCCGTAAATAATACCCAGCGCGATAAGCAAGCCGCCGGTAGAAATGGCAGTATGCGAGTGTTTAGCGTCCATGAAAGTGAGGGGGATGTAATAAAGCTAAAGCCAGGTAAAAAACGCCCAAATGTAAGGCAAATCAGTTCGTGGGCTCTACCACATCGGGTGGAGGAGCCGGTAGCCCCGAACTGGTGCTTGTGTCGGCTTCGGTAGGGGGCAAATCTAGGGCCCAGGCGGCCACGGCTGCGGCTGCCGCTTCTTCGTGGCGCCGCCGGATCCGCCGGTTGGTTTCAGCCGCCAGCTTCTGCCAGGGCAGCGGGTCGCCAGCCAAAGCGAAGTGAAGCGCCTCCCGACCAGCCCGGTACAAGCGCAGCCGATTAGTACCACGGCTGCCGTAAGCCAGCAGCAACGCCCCCGCCGTCAGGCCCAGCGCGGCCGGCACGGTGCGCAGCCAGTTCTGCAAGAAGGCCAAAGCAAAGCCCGCCAAGGTAATGCCCCCAGCAGGAACCACAGCAGCCACCGAATGGGCTTGAGCTCCACGGCGTCCAGTTCCAGCAGGGCAAAGCGCTGCCCATCCACTTCCAGCGCGTCAGCCGTCAGGACCAGGCGACCGTTGGCGCTACGCAGCGTAAGTTCATCAGAGGGAAGCATAGCTATTGAACCGGGTTGACCTGTATTGGTATTGGAGATGCAAATATAAATTGCCCCCCAGCTGGCCACTACGAGCAGTTGGGGGGCAATTTCAATTGGGAGCCAAGCTTACTTGTTCACCTTCAGTAGTTCCACATCAAAGATCAGCGCCGAGTCGGGGCCGATGTCGCGACCGGCGCCACGCTTTCCGTAGGCTAAATCCGAGGGGATGTACAGGCGCCACTTCGAGCCTTCGGGCATGAGCTGGAGCGCTTCTGTCCAGCCAGCAATTACGCCATTCACTGGGAAAGAAGCGGGCTGTCCGCGCTGGTAGCTGCTGTCGAATACGGTGCCGTTGGTGAGTGTGCCATGGTAGTGCGTGGTTACGTTGCTGGTGAGCGAGGGCTTTGGGCCCGAGCCTTCCGTCAGCACTTCGTATTGCAGGCCGCTGGGCAGGGTGGTTACGCCGGGCTTGTTCTTGTTTGCGGCGAGAAAATCTTCACCAGCTTGTTTGTTATTCATAGCATTAGGGTCGTTTACGGTGCCGTTGCCGTCACCTTGTTGGTCGTCTTGGTCTTGCATTTGGCTCTGCAGCTGCTCCATGGCATTGCGCATCTGATCCTGTGTCAGGCGGCTGGGTTGTCCGGCCAGGCCTTCTTTCATGCTGCTGGCCAGCACGTCAATGTCCAGGTCAAGGCCTTGCTGGGCGAAGTTGCGAGCCAAATCGCGCCCAATAATGTAGCTGATTTGCTCCTTGAGGCTTTCTAAGTTCATAAATTACATGTTATGCTGATTGAGCAGATTTCACAGATCCAAGGTGAAATGAAATGCCAATCCGGCGGTGGAAGGGGAGATGAACGACCCGGCGGAGGCCGTTGCTACAGTGAAGTACCGAAAACCGGCTCGAATGGATGTGGTTTTTTTATTCTTCTCCACTAACTCCCTGATTTTGACTGGTGCTTTCTAACGAGGGCTAAACAAAACGGGTCCCGCTATGCAGCAGGACCCGTTTCAACTAATAAAAAAACGACGCCGGAATACGCGGCTGAGAAGCTTAGCAGTAATAGCACTCTTCCTCGTCCCGCAGGTCGAAAAACAAGTTAAACTCCCGTACCTGCGCGGCCAGATAGCCCAAGGAACCTAGGCCTCCCAGCAGTAAAAGCGACGAAACGGTGGCAGTGCTCTTTTTCATGTAAATGATGTATGTGGTACTCTATCAGTTTGTTGACTACAAAGGTAATACGTAAGTGTTACAAAAATGTTATGCTTGCATAACTAATTTGTTGCCACCACAATCCTAAGCTCAGCTGTAGCTTCCGATGTCCACTTCCGTTTTATCCGCGAGGCTTCTTAGATGTTTCGCCCTGCTGGCTGACTTTAATCTTTTCCGCTACCTCCACCATCGGAGCCACCCAGATATCCTTCTCATTGGCTTTGAGATAGCGCAGCAGCTGGCGGTGCGCCTTCAGATCCACGTTCAGGCTATGGCCGCCGCCCACGCCGTGAAACAAAAACACCAGCACCGTGTGCGACTGCTGGGCTTTCTTCACCAAGTCAATCAAGTAGTCGCCCGATTGGCCATTAATCATATAGCTGTCGATATTGGTCAGGTCTACCTGCGCGGCCGTTTGCAGCCCACTAGTAACGCCGCGAGCGGCCACAAAATCGTTTTGTAGCTGGTCATAGAATTTTACGCCGCCAATTTGCAGGTCGCCACAGGGGTAAGCGAAGGTGCGGGCCGTTTTACCGTCGATGGCCGTCAGGAGCGTGTTCATTGTTCGCACTTCGCTCACCGCGCGGCTTACCGTGTACTTGCTCAGGTCGTTATCGGGCGTCACGAAGCTGCGGCCGGGTAGGCTGCCGTCGCAGGGGTGCATGAGGGCGTGGTTGCCTAGCTCATGGCCCCGTTTGGCCGCTTGTCGCCACTCATTGAGCCGTTTACCTACTACTGGCGAAGAGCCAATCAGGTAAAATGTCCCCCGCAGCTTCAACGAGTCGAGCGCCGGAATAGCGTTGTCCAAGTCAACGTCGATAGCATCGTCATACGTCAGCACCACCGCGCACTGCTTGTTATTCCAGCTAGTACCCGCCTGGGCGAAAACCGCCGATTGGCTTGCCAGCCCTATAGAAGTGGCTAGGCCGAGAATTTTTAGAAAGCGCATGCACTGAATAATAAAAGTTGACGGTGTTCGCATTGCCTGGGCAACCAAAGCCTAAGTTTAGCACATTCGAGCCCGGAAATACCGACTTAGGATGAGCGTCTAGGCGAATTATTGGGTGGCTTCTACCTCCACCCGTCGGTTGCGCGCGTCGGGAGAGCGATAAAGCGGACGCTTGTCGCCATACCCGGTGGTACTGATGCGCTCGGCCGCAATTCCTGACTTTACCAGGTAAGATTTTACTGCCTCAGCGCGCTGCACCGATAATACCTGGTTTTTCTGGGGCTCTCCAATTTTATCGGTGTGGCCAGATACCCGCAGTTTCAGCGTAGGGCGCGCTTTTAGCTCGGCAGCTAGCTGGTCGAGGGCCGGTATAGCAGTGGGCAGCAAATCGGGCGTACCTAGCTTAAACAACACCGTGGGCAATACGATTGGCTTGGCGGAAGGGGCTAGAATGGGTGCCGCTGGACGTGCCGTATCAACCCGTGCAGGAGCGGGAGCGGCGGCTGGCTTCGGCGTTTCAGAATTACCTACATTAATAGTGATTGGCACTACGGAACTCTCACTGGTTGCAAAATAGCCCTGCTTCAGATAGAAAGTGGTGGTCTTGCTGAGCTTGGTGCGGTAGGTGTTGCCGGTGGCCACGCGCTGCTTCAGGTCTGGGTCGGCGTACCAGCGCACATCCTGGCCCGATACCCGTATCGTGCTTTCCGTATTAGTCGGCACCGTGGAGGGCGATTTTAGCTTGATGCGGTACAAGGTAAACGTGCCCATGTCGCAGTCGCCCACGGGGCGGTAGGCCGCATTGCCCGTTAGCTTTTCCTGATTTGGGTCGTAGGTAAACGTGATGGAGCCGTCGCACCAATAGTTGAAAGGCGTCTGGCCGGTTTCGCTAAGCTTCCGGGTATGGGTGAGGGTTGCCCCGTTTTCGGTGCGGGCACCCTGCATTTCAAACGTAACCGTCATGGCGGGCGTGCCACCTACTTCCTGATAAAGGACCCCAAATATCTTTTCGTCTTTGTTTTGCTGTAAGCGAAGCACCGCAGGCCAGTTTCCTTCCTCATAGGGGTCGGTTTCGACACCCTGCCACTCACCTGCCAGCGACTGAGCCTGCACCGGTCCGGCAAGCACCAGGGCGAGTATAGCACACCAAAAACTGAGTTTCATGCCTGTATACCTGAGTTTAGCGTGTTCTTTTAAGCTTAAATACGAAGCTTCCATAAGAAGGTGAGGAGCATGAATAAGTTGCTTCTAACGCACCACTACCACAAGTTTAGTATACTGCGTCCCCGACATCAATAGCCGAAAAATCGTCAGGCCTTCCTTGACTGGGGGGCTTTTTTGCCTGATTTCTTAACCCTTCTTCCAAATCCAGCAGTATGAAGATGATGAAATTCTGGCTGATACTGGTTTTCACTTGCCTCAGCACCAGCGGGTTTGCACAGCGTATCGCAACGCTGGAAGTCACCTTGCAGCGCGCTACCAATAAGCAAAGTACTCCAGTTCAGACGAGCCTGGATGCTCTTACTTCCCTGCCAGATACTGAGTTGAGCTTGGTGGAAGTGCAAGGCAATACCCGCACGCTCGTGTCCCACCAGATTGAGAAAACGAAGGCCCGAATTCTTCACTGGAACGTGGAGAGCAGCGGCCCAGCGAAGCGAACGTATGAGCTGGTAAAAAGCGCAAAGACAAAAAAGCCCCCCACCATTAGCACAACCGATCAAGATGGCGCTTTGCTCGTGCAGGCTGGCAATAAGAAACTACTTCAGTATAACTACCGCACGGTGTATCCGCCCTCAGGCATCGATCCGGCCTTTAAGCGCAGCGGCTTTATTCATCCGTTATGGTCGCCCCACGGACAGATATTAACCCGCATTCAGGCTCCCGACCATTACCACCATTACGGCATCTGGAACCCCTGGACGCACGTGCTATTCGAGGGCGACACCGTTGATTTCTGGAATCTGAAAGACCGAAAAGGCACTGTGCGCTTCACCGGCGTGGTTTCCAAAACCGATGGCCCCGTATTCAGCGAGTACCAGGTAAAGCAGCAGCATGTCGCGTTTAAGAAAGACGGGAATGAGAAAGTAGCCCTAAACGAACTGCAATCGGTGCGCGTGTATCAGCCCAGCAATGCCGATTACTACATCGCTGATGTCACCAGCAACCTTACGTGCGCCAGTGCCAGCCCAGTGCGGCTGCTCACATATCGGTATGGCGGTTTTGGTTGGCGAGCTACCGAAAAATGGAACAAGGACAACAGCGAAGTGCTTACTTCGGGGGGCAAATCCCGTAAAGATGCCGACGGCTCCACTGCTCGCTGGTGCATCGTGCAGGGCCAATTGGATAGCGACTACGGCGGAATGGTGATGCTGTCAGCTCCCACCAACTACAACCACCCCGAGCCGCTGCGCGTGTGGCCCGAAACGCAGAATGGTACGGGCGACGTGTTCATCAATTACTCGCCCACCAAGAACAAAGACTGGCTCCTAAGCCCCGGCCAAACCTACACGCTGCGCTATCGGCTGCTCGTGTTTAATGGCCACTACACGAAGGAGCAAGCGGAAGCCAACTGGCAGTATTTCAGCCACCCACCCACCGTTTCCGTGAAGGGTAAGTAGCTGTTATGAGCTTGACCAAATTTTAAATTTTAACGCATGAAAACTGCTTTATTTGTTATGGGAGCCCTATGTCTGGGCAGTTCTGTTCTAACTGCTGACTTGACTTCTGCGGTGTATAAAGCCACTGCCCGAACCACGGAAAAAGGCGGAGAGCGGGTTCCATTCATGAAAGGCAGCACCCTCGACCTAGCGGAGCTAGAGGTGTACACCTTCACCCTAAAAGTCGGACAAGTAAACCAAGTTCAGCCAGCCGCCACCGATGCGGAAGAGTTAATAGTAGTGAAGGAGGGAAGCCTGGCCGCCACCATTCAGGATTCAACTAAAACGCTCGGGCCCGGCGGCGTCATGCTTATTGGGGCCGGCGACAAACAACGCCTCCGCAACGTATCTGGCGCGCCCGCCACCTATTATGTGCTGCGGTACAAGTCGAAAGACGGCATTGACCGGCAGCGGACCCGGGCGGGTGGCGGCTCGTTTATGAAGGATTGGGGCCAGTTTACAGTCGTAAAAACCGATAACAAGGAAACGCGGCCCGTTTTCGACCGGCCTTCCACCATGTTCCGGCGGTTTGATGTGCATGCCACGATGCTTATGCCCGGCATTGCTAGCCATCCGCCGCACACGCACCGCACCGAAGAAATTATCCTGATGACCCAAGGCAGCGGCGAAATTTTAATCGATCGGAAAGCGCACAAAGCCGCGGCGGGCGACATAGTTTTTCTAGAAGCCAATGTGCCCCACGCCTTCACTAACACCGGCAAAGGCCCTTGCGGCTATTTCGCCATTCAATGGCACAGCAATGCGGAAAAGTAGCTGAGTTTAGTTCTCACCGTTAGCTATAAATCGGGCTGGGGGGCATTTTTACTGTGTTTTCCCGCTCGCGCTGAATTGTAGCTAGGTGAGCGATACTTACGCTTACCCCAAAACCGCCAACTCCTCAGCACTAAGCCGAATATTGGCCGCTTTCAAGTTTTCTCGCAGATGCACCAGCGACGAAGTGCCCGGAATCGGCAGAATCCAGGGCGACTTGTGCAGTAGCCAGGCGATGTTTATCTGGGCTTCCGAAGCCTTATACTTGCGCGCAATTTCCGCAATTTTAGAATCTACTTTGGGTAGCGCGTGGATCAGCGAAAAGAAGGGAATAAGCGGAATGCCGTGTCGCTCGCACAGGTCCAGCACTTCCTCGCCGCCGGGATTAGCACCGTAGGGCAACTGCACAGTCGTGCGCTGAGCGTAGCTATACATATTCTCTACGCTAGCAATTTCACCCAGCTGAAGGCCAGCCTCCAATTCCTCACGGGTTACGTTACTCAATCCGACGTGCAAAATCTTGCCCGCCCGCTGCATCTCAAACATGGCGCCCAGTTGCTCGTCCAATGGTACCGAGCTATGGCCCATCAATCGCAGGTGAACCAGCTGAATCTGTTCTTGCCGTAGTGTACGCAGGTTATTATCGATGCTAGCGCGCAGGTTTTCGGGCGTGTTGTAAGGAATCCAGCTTTTGTCGGGCTTGCGGGTGGCACCCACTTTCGTGCAAATTACCAGGTCGCTCGGGTACGGATGCAGCGCTTCCGCAATCAAGCGGTTGGTCACTTCTTGGCCGTAGTAGTCAGCCGTATCCAGAAAGTTTACGCCCGATTCTACCGCCGTTCTGAGAATCTGTAGCGCTTCACTGCGGTTAGCTGGCTCACCCCAAATCTCGGGCCCAGTTAGGCGCATAGTGCCATAGCCCAAACGATTGACGGTGAGCGGCTGTGCGGAGTTTTGGGCGATGGTAATAGTCATAGGGGGCAAATTCAACCAGTATTATTCTATCCGAAGGTGCTGAACTGAAAGCTGTGCCTTTAGCAGCAACTGGTAGCCGTGGTATTCACCGTAGCGACAGGCGCCGGACCGCACGGAAACAGGCCGAAGTGCAGCTCCTTGGTGCCATCGATGCGAAAATGGGCGCCGTAGCGGGTGTGGCTGAGCATATCGGCGGTGTTGCCGCACACTAGCTGCGGCCGACCCGCCTCAAAAACATGGTGGTCGTCGAGTACGAAGCGGTGTGGGTTGTCGGCTGTGCCCAGGTAGGTAGCCACTTGTCCGTAGTCTTCGCACTGGTCTTCTAAGTCGAGTTTGAAGGCTCGGATAGTGAGCGAGTAAAAAACAATATTGCCCGTTTTCTGCTGAATTTCGGGGTTGTCGATGGTCAGCACGCGCTTAGCCGTGAGGCGGTAGTCGCGTATGCCAAGCTGCATAAGCAGACGGCGGAAGTCTTCAATATACATGGCTCCGCTCAGGCATTCGCCGTACAGCACCGGATCGTGGCGCAGCGCTTCGGGGATGCGGCGGTCGGCAAACACATCCGCGATGTACAACTCCCCACCCGGCTTCAGTACCCGGAATATCTCGCGGTAGGTGGCGGCTTTGTCGGTGCTCAGGTTCAATACGCAGTTACTTACCACCAAATCGATGCTGTTGTCGGCGAGGCCAGCGCTGCTCAAATCCTCAATGTAGCCGTGACGAAACTCTACGTTGGGCTGGGTGTAGCCAAACCGAGTGGTGTGAGCTGCTACATGCCGTCGGGCCACCGCCAGTTGTTCCTCCGTCATATCCACCCCGATTACGTGGCCCTGTTCACCTACCAAATGGGAGAGCAAAAAGGCGTCGCGGCCGCTGCCCGAGCCTAAGTCGAGCACGGTGCAGCCCTGCACGTCCTCAGGCACGCATACACCGCAGCCGTAGTATTTCTCGAGCACCTCCGGCTCCAGCGTGGCTAGTATCTTTTTGTGAGCCGTCGGGATGTCGTCGGTGCAGCAGGCGTTGGTTTTCAAATCCTGATTAGTGCGCAACTGCGTACCATAGTAGTCCTGAACCTGCTGCTGAATCTGTTGCTCCATGAGAATTGTAGATAGGATAAATACTTTCACAAACGCCGTGGGGGGCAAATTTGACGGCGGTTACCGCGTGAGTCGGTAAATCATCAGGGCGGCGCGCTCCACTAACATCGGAAACTCCTTTAAGTTGATGGTTTCGCCCGCCGCGTGCGCGCCCTTGCCCGACACGCCCAGGCCATCCAGACAATCGACGTACTGGGCCACGTAGGAGATGTCGCCGGCGCCGCGGGACCCAGGGTCGCCGGCCGCTACGGGCCCGAAGCCTAAGTCGCGGCTCACCTGGTCGGCGAGGGCCGCTAACTTCTGGTTGCCGGCGGTAGGAGCCATGCCTGGCAGACCATCGGTAAAGGTTATTTCGGCGCGGGTTTGGGGCAGATTATCGGCCACGATGGCGCGCATCTTCGTGCGGGCTGCTTCTTTTTGCTCCTCAGTAAGGAAGCGTAAATCGCCGGTTACGGAGGCGGTGGGAGCTATAATGTTGGTTTTGCCTACTACTTCACCGCGAGCTTTGGCCTCGTCGTAGTTCACCTCCGAGCCGCCTACCATCAAGCCGGGGTTGAAGGTGAGATATTGCTCCTTGCTCAGGGTTTCCCGAAATGAATTCAGAATGCGGGCTGCTTCATAGATGGCGCCATAGCCTACTGTGGGCTTAAAAATGCCCGAGGAGTGAGCCGCCGTGCCGTAGGTTTTGAGCTGCCAGGTGCTGCTGCCGCGCCGCGCCGTGGCAACGGTGTGAAGATTGGTTGCCGTTTCAAACGCCAAGGCTACATCGGCCTCTTTGGCTTTAGCAATAAAGTCGGCGCGACTCTCGGGGCCTTTGCCGCCGCGCTCCTCATCGCCGGTGAAGTAAGCGGTGATGGTGGCGTCTTTCAACAATCCGTTGGCGTGCAGGGCTTGGAGTGCCGCCAGAATCACCACGTTGCCGCCTTTCATGTCATTTACCCCTTGCCCAGTGGCGGTGGAGTCGTTCAGGCGGGTGTACTTAGTAAAGGGCATGTCCAGCTCAAACACCGTGTCGAGGTGGCCGATGAGAAACAGCTTCTTGCCCTTTTTGCCTTTGCGCTGTGCCACCAGATGACCTGCGCGATTCATGGCTTCGGGCATGGTTATCCATTCAGTTTTGAAGCCCAAAGCATCAAATTCCTTCTGAAAGACCGAGCCTACTTCCCGCACACCTTTCAAATTGAGCGTGCCGCTATTGATGTTTACCACCTGCTCCAGCAGCTTCTCACTCTGCGGCATATTCCGCTGCACCGACGTGACAATCTTACGTTCGGTGCTGGTAAGCTTTTGGGCTTGTGCAGCGAAGCAACAGAGCAGGGCGGAGGCAAGTAGGAGTTTTTTCACGGTGAGCAAGTTTGGAATGAGGTTGCATACAAAGGGAGGCAAACGATTCTGCCACTCAAGTCTGGGGGGCAAATCTTACTGCGCCCGCAGCCAGTTCTGGGCCGCATCGAGGTCGTCGAACAGATAAATATCGAGCTGGTCGCTGATGCGGTGCTGAAGGTCTTCGATGGATATTTGGCCAAAGACGTCCGGCGACACGATCTGCGCGAAGGAACGCAGCCCGGCGGCCATGATGAGCGGCGTCCAAACCTGCTGAATCCAGTCGTTGGCTTCCGTAAACGTGCCCACCAGGTCGCGGTGGTCGTTCAATAGCTTCGGACAGGGTTGATGGCGCAGCATTTCCAGGTAAGTCAGGCCGCCGTCCATGATAGTTCCCAGCGTTTGACGGCCAATCCAATGGGCATGAATCCAGTTTTCGCTCTGGTCGTAGCGCACCGTGAGGTAAGTGCTGCCGTCGCCACGGCGCAGCGTAGTAATCATAAACTATGAGATAGGGTGGGAAGCCGCTCCCAGCTTCCTGAGAGCCGTAGGTTGCAAATAACGCAGGAACGGCTGGATAGTTCTGGGGGGCTTTTTCGACAGTCAATACAAGTTCCTCGGCTGAAATAGCAGTCCCTCTTAGTTCATCCGAGAAAGTGTAGGTATCACACACCAATTGGTAACTACCCCAAAACGAAACCGCCCCGGCCACTACGTTGGCCGGGGCGGTTTGCAAAAGCTTGTGGGGGGCTTATTTAACGTGTAGCTCGCCTTCGTCTTCTTGCTGCCAATATTTGATGCGTTTGGCCTCCACGCGCACCAGCACGATGCCGGGGGTATCTACTCCTTCCGGAAACCATTGTTTCAGGCTGGGTAGCCAATGTTGCTGCAGGGTGGGCTTGTGCCGAATAAGATGTGCCGTGCCCACGATGGACACGTACAGTCCTTTCGGGCCGCTGAAGCCAAGATTCACGTGCGGATTCTCGGTAATGTCGCTTACCGTGCGCGATTGCTCAAAGGTGAAATAGTACGAGTTGCCATTATACTCCACGTCGCCGTTGTTGCTCATAGGGCGACTGCTCAGCTGGCCCCGACTGGTTTCGGTCGTGAGCATGGCAATGTCGAGATTCGCCATTTTAGCAGCAATCTCCTTCAGGGTTTTATCAGCCATGGAAGTAAGGGAATAGTTGAGCTAGTAGTACGCGCAGCAGGGGTAGGAGTTGTTAGAACGCCCCCAAATCGGTAGCGACTGAGTCGCCCTGCACGTCTGCCCAAGTGGCCGACAAAGAGGCTCTTATTTAATTGCCCAGGCGAAAATCCTTCACGCTATTTTGGGTCAGGCTAATCTCCTCGAAATGGCTTACGGTACCCGTATCAACTGGACACTGCGCGCTCACGCCCACCCATATTTCAGCAGGGTAGTTGTTTTTGTAGAGCCGGACCAGTTGCCAGGTTTTCTTGTCGAGCGAATAATAGCTGGCTACTGTGCGCGTGTCCGACGATATTTTCATGTACGCCGAAGGGCCGCGTACCACGTCGTGGTTATTGTCATCGGAGGTGCCAACGGTGCGCACCGACACGATGCGATGGTTGCCGCGCTCATCCTGCTCAAAGCAGTGTTTTTGCCAAAAGTTGTCGTTCACGTAGATGTAAAGCACCCCGGCATTGTAGAGTCCTTTCTCTGTGAAGCCGGGGATGACTTTCGATACCAGCGTGAAGGGCTTGGCATTGTCCACCTTGGCCAGCAGAATGGGAGCCGTATTATTAGACAGCTTGTTATCGTTGGGGTCGCTGAAAAAGTCCTTTTTTGCCCCGACGCGAAAGGTCATCCTACCATTTCCATCCACCTTCGTCAAAGTATCTGCCCCGTTGACGGCTTTGGTAAAGTGAATATTACCCAACTTCATATCGCAAGGCTCGCCACTCACGCGGGCTGAATCCCCAGCCGCGGCACCCGCTGTAGCCGGCGCGGACGACGCATCCGTAGCCGAAACACCCGGCGTTTTGTTGTCGGAGCAACCTCCAAGCAGAAACATACCTAGCATTGCCGGAAAAACGGAACGGTCGTGTTTCATGTGTATTAGTTAGCAAAAAGGCTGGATTGCTATACTCGGAACTGGGTCGCTGCTGACGTAGTAGTCAGCATGCTAACTGCCTATAATGCAAGATGCGATGCACGTCAGGAGTGAGGTTACTTAATAGCCGTTTCGGGCCCGTTGCTGGATGCGGGTTTCCCACTTTTTGCGCTTGGGGGCAATGCTGCCGCGTAGATACTTCTCCATCACGAGCACTGAATAGGGCGCGGCAGCCGTGGCTCCAAAGCCCGCATTTTCGAGGTAAACAGCCACGACTATCTCAGGATTTTCGGCGGGCGCAAAGCCCACGAAGGCGGCGTGGTCGTCGTCGCCGTCGTTTTCAATTGTGCCTGTTTTGCCGGCTACCGTAATGCCCACATCGGCTAGGCTGGATGTTTCAGCCGTACCCCCGCGTTCCATGACGGCCATCATGCCAGGTAGCAGCGCGGCAAAGTGTACACTGTCAACGAGAGTGCGGTGTTTTTCGGTGAAGCGCGGCAGCGGTCCGTTTTCCCCAACGTTACGCACCAGGTGGGGCGTGTAGTACCAGCCCTGGTTGGCAATGATAGCCGCCATATTCGCCATTTGCAGGCCCGTCAGGTTGATTTCGCCCTGTCCGATACTGAGGGAATAGATGGAGCGATAGGTCCATTTGGTCGTACCGCGGGCCTTATCATAATATGCCGGGGTGGGCAGAAAGCCGGGAGCTTCGCGCGGCAAGTCCACGCCCATTACGGAGTCTAGCCCAAAGGACCGAACGTAGCGGCGCCACTCGGCCAGGTTGCCGTGGCGGGCGCCCACCGAATCCTGAGCAAGGCTGTCGGGCACGTAGTTAATAACGTTCCGCATCACCTGGTAGAAATAAGGATTGCAGCTGTATTGCAAGCCCAAAGTCAGGTTTTTGGGCTGGGGATGTTTGTGCACGCAGCTAAGCAGCGTCTGGTCGCAGCGGAACGAGGTGGCGGGGGTGATGGCACCCAACTGCAAGGCCACGGCGGCATTCACCAGCTTGAATACCGAGCCGGGCGGATTAGCCAGCGTCGCCGGCCGGTTGATCAGGGGCATTTTTTCGTGCTCCAGCAGTTTACCTCGCACTAGGGCTTGGTCGGGCGCGGTGATAGTAGCCGGCTTGTAAGTGGGCCCCGACACGTAGCACAAGATTTCGCCGGTACGTGGGTCGAGCGCAACAAGGTAGCCTTTGCGGCGGCCCATCATCTGTTCGGCGTAGGCCTGCAGCTTCACGTCAATGGTCAGGTGCAGGTCCTGGCCTTGCTGAAAAGCTGTGTCGGGAGCCCAATTGCCGTGCGTCTGGCCCAGCGAATCTACTAAGGGATGCAGGTAGCCCCGGTTTCCGTTGAGCAGGCCATTATAGTAGGTTTCGAGTCCGCCGTTGCGCAGCTCATAGAAGCGACCTCGTCGGTAGCGCTTGGCTTGTTTGTAAAAGGCTTGCGCCTCGGAGCCCATGTAGCCCAGAAAGTGAGCCCCCACGCTGGTGGTATAGGTGCGCTGTGGGCGATCCGTCAGGGTCAGCTGGGGCCAGTCCTTACGCTGGCGACGCACCCGCTTGGCTTCGCCTGCCGTGAGACTCAGCTCTACCGGGTAGCCGGCCGGCATATCCTCATAGGGCAGGGCATCGGCAATGCGCTTGCGGGTAGCCACTGGCCCCCAGCCGAGCAATTGGCCTAGCGCTACAGTATCGAGTGGGGGCTTGCGCGGCAGCTTTAGCAGATACTGGGTGCGCGTGGCTACCAGCACCGAGTCATTACGGTCGAGCACCCGCCCCCGCTGCGGCACGTCCGGCAAGACCACACGCTGGCGAATGTAGCGCGCACTCGTGTCTGGTTCCTGAGTCTGTATGCTCGTCTGCTGTTCGGGTGAAGAACAGGCAGCCAGCACGAAAAGCATGGCTAGTAAACTCATTTCCCAAATACAAGTATTTAAAGATTTGCGCATCAGGGTAATGTACGCATTTTCCCCTCAATTAGACGTGCTTATCGCGACAGCCGCGCTCCTCGCCGGTTTCATAAGCGACGACCTTCTGGTGTGCTCTCGGCATGCGTTCTACGCCCGGTAGCTACTTTTTGCGGCTGTTTGCCGGCAAGGTGGCTAGCGGTCTGACCTCATTCACCAATGTAAGCAGCAGTTTGCCAGGCTCTTCCAGCGGCAGTAAGTGTGCGGAGTTCTCAAACCAAATGCCTTTTTCAGTGGGGCTTTTAGTGCGGCCAGCCAGTTCACAGTGGGCTCCGAGGGTGTCGTATAATCGTGGCGACCCATGAGCATAAACACGGGGATAGGAAATGACTTCACCGGCTTGAAGTCAACACGCAGAAACTCCGGCAGCAGGCGGCTTAGCGTAAATAGGCTGCCTTTATCAATGGCCTCAACCTCAACTGGTGTGTAAGCTGGAGAAAGGAGCGGGGCGTTGAAGTAGTACACAGAATTGGCCCGGTACGCCGACAAGCCCCGTAGTACTGTGGCCATTTGCGGGCAATAATAATTCGCTCCCGGGTGATGGGCTGGTTGCCAGGGTAGGGGGCAATAGAGCGCAACTCCCGCAAGGCCACTTCGTTTTTCTGCTTTGTAGCCTCGCGCAGAGCGTACTCAAAACTCAGCCGCTCGTTGTCCTGGGAGTTGATAACCTGCCCGATACCCACGTAGGCGTAAAACAGATCGGGGCGCTTGAGGGCGGCGTGCATGCTCACGATAGTGCCCCAGCTGTGGCCCATCAGAATGAGCTTCTGCTGACCGTATTTTTTGCGGATAATTTCGGCTAGCGCAATTGCATCCTGCACGTACTGCTCCACGCGAATGGTGCGGCCAAGGCCGGTGGTGTCGTTGGTGGCGTAAGTCTTGCCCGAGGCACGCTGGTCGTATTGCACAATGGTGAAATATTCCTCTAACGGCCGCTGAAACATCCACGCCACCGGGGCCATGGGCGAGGCCGGCCCGCCGTGGACAAACAGGATGATGGGGTTGCGCTTATCCTGCCCCCGCACGTATACCCACTGCTGCACGCCACCTACCGGCACCGCGTACGACTCCTGCACCCCGTTTGGCGCCACAATCGAGTCCCGGTCGGCTATGATCTTGTGGGCTTTGGCATACGGGTCGGGTGGGCTGCTCTGGCCGAAAGAGGTAGTTCCGCTAAGCAGCAGTACCAGCAGACCCGCGAAGCTTCGGATAAGGAAAGAAACTCTCATACAAGGCAAGTAAAAAAGCCCCCAGAGGCAATGGAAGCCACAGCAATTACTACAGCGCAAGATGGGAGTAGCGCCGTTATAGTTGCCTGAAAATAACTGATACTCAGATTGCTTCAAGCGGTGCGTTTCATTATGCCCCTAGTGCAGCAGAGGCGAAGTAGTCTCTACAAAAGGATAGTTGAGTGCTACGATTTTGGGCCAGTTGGAGCCGGAGCTAGCTTCGGCCGGCTGCCCAGCTGTGCCAGCAACCCCAGCGCCGGACCTACAGCCAGCAGCAAGTAAAGATCCTGGACCTGCACAAAGCCACTAAGCCAACTCGTGAACTGTATACTGACTACAGTAATAGCAAAACCGATACAGTTTACGATAGTTAGGGCGGTGCCGCGGGAAGCGTCCGGCGCGCTTTGGGCCACCAGGCTGGAGAACATGGGCGAATCGGCAGCGACTACCATTCCCCAACCAAACAAAAAGCTCAGAAAAAAGCCCCCCGACTGGCTGCGAAGCACCAGCGGCGACACCAAGCAGCACAGCCCCGACAAGGCCAGCGCCGTGGTGGCTACCGTGCGGGGGCAATTATCCGCGAGAGTAGCCCGCTGCCCATGCACGCCAAGCCACCCGCCCCAATCAGCAGAAACGACAAGAAGGACACCGGCAAGTTGGCGTTGGGGTGGGCGCTGTTGTAGGTCGTCAGCATGAGCGGTAGAAAGGCCCAGAAGGTGTACAGCTCCCACATATGGCCGAAATACCCGAAGGCGGCGGCCCGGAAGCGCGGCAACCGAAAGCCGCTCAGAAAAGTGGTGAGCTGCAGGCGTTGCCCGGTGCGGCGGTACGGGCCGTCGGGTACCAGCAGGAGCATGGCCAGGCCGCCGAGCACTGCCAGGCCCGAGGTAGCCAGGGCCACGTATTGCCACGGCAGCTGCGCCGTAATGCTCTTCAGTAGATGCGGGAAAGCAGTGCCCAGCACCAGCGCCCCTACCAAGAATCCCAGCCATTTACCCAACCCGCCTGCGCGTAATCGGCGGCTATTTTCATCCCCACCGGGTAAATGCCCGCCAGGAAAAAGCCGGTCAAAAAGCGGAAGGCGAGCAAACTGCCGGCTTCCACACCGGGGAGGTTAATGCCCAGGTTGCACAGCGCGGCCGCCAAAGCGCTGAAGAAGAACACCCGCGACGGTGAAAAGCGGTCGGCAATGGCAAGCAAGGCAAATACCAGCGTGCCGGAAATAAATCCTAGCTGGACAGCACTCGTCAGAAGGGCTACAAAGGTGGGAGGCTGCTGCAAGGTGGCCGCCAAATCCGCCGCTATGGCATTGCCCGCAAACCAGAGTGAGGTGCATAAGAACTGGGCCAGCACAATGACGGGTAGAATTCGGGGCATAGGGTAGTGGGTTGAATCTGGGGGCTTTTCTTAACCAATAAACAACACATCCAGCAAGCCGGGCCGGTCGGCATAACTGCGGGCGCTGCTGTAGAGAAAATCTTCCGGCACGTCTACAAAACCGGCTACAACTGGGTTGCGGTGCAAGTAGTCGAGGCGCTGGCGTTGGAGCTGATAGGAGTGTAGCTCGATAGGGTGATTGTCTTGTTGCCAAAACTGGTACTGCTCATTGTGGGCATTGCGCTGCCCAGCCCGGCCAAACATCCACAGCATCCACTCGCGGCGACTTTCCTGGTCGTTTTCCTGAATGGCTTTCAGAATACTCTTGGAAGTATGGCGCTTCAAATCACGAAGAATAGCCGACAGGTTATCGTGGGCGCTGCTGATAATCAGGTGGGCGTGATTAGTCATCAGGCACCACGCGTAAAGCTCCAGCCCTTTGTGCTGCTGGCAATAGCGCAGACTATCCACGAAGATGTCGTTGTAAAGCCGCCGCGTAAAAACATCAATCCAGCTAACAGTAGCGAAGGAGACAAAGTAGAGCTTCTGCGAATCCTGAATCTTATACTTCTCACTCATGCCAGCAAGATGCAGGATTATCCAAACACCACATAACGCAATGGCTCTCCACTGGCGCGAGTTTAGCGCAGCGTAACTCGTGACCAGCCATGCCGGGAGGCTGCGCTTCCCCCGCCAGAACGACAACGCCGCCCGGATTACCCAGGCGGCGCGGTCACCGTTTGCCGCTTTTGCGGCAGTGGAGGTACAACCTCCACCTCAAGGTTAGGCACGAGCTACAAGCTCGCGCCAGTGGGGATTATACTAAGACAAAGCGTACCCGCTCCCGCTTCACAAAGTGCCCAGCAGCGGCAGATGCTACTAAATCACCAATATTAAATGTTGTCTCTGGATGCGTATTAGGCCACCGACGTCGGCTGTAAAGCCCCCATTTACCTATTAAACTAAACTCAAACACCTTTCTTGCCTCTTGCTTATCAAAAGGCAGTGCTAGTAGACTTAATAGGCATTGCACAAAAAACCAGACCAGAAGTAGCGCACAGAACGCTATAGCTATCGGTGCTAGTAAAACGCCTTTAAGGCTATTAATCTCCATCCCTTCGGATGCAAAGTATTGATCGAAGTTTAAATCAGTGAGGTCTGTATCAAATTGTTTTGAAAATGCTTTTAGTAATTCTTCGGCATCTAGACCTGTAATTCCCAAATCATCCTCAATAGCAGTTCTTAGACCACTATCAGCTTCTAACCAGTACTCAACCTGCATAAAGGTTATTACTCGTTGAGTGGTTCTGCGTAATTCAGTAAAAGAAACCTGTATTGTCTCCATAAGTCAATAAAAAGCGCCTCCGTACAGACAATGTACGGAGGCGCTTCATACAGGAACAAAATATCCTTACATATTCCGTCGATATTGCCCCCCAACCTCGAACAATGCATTCGTAATCTGCCCCAGCGAGCAGAATTTCACCGTTTCCATTAGCTCCTCGAACAGGTTGCCATTCTGCACGGCTACTTGCTGAAGCTGCTTCAGGCGCTGCTCCGTGGTGCCTTCGTTGCGGGCGTGGAGGTTGTTGAGCATCGTGATTTGATACTGCTTTTCCTCTTCCGTGGCGCGGATAACCTCGGCGGGCAGCACCGTAGGCGAGCCTTTGGAGGAGAGAAAAGTGTTCACGCCGATGATGGGGTACTCGCCCGTGTGCTTGAGCATCTCGTAGTGCAGGCTTTCCTCCTGAATCTTGCCGCGCTGGTACATGGTTTCCATGGCGCCCAGCACGCCGCCGCGCTCCGTGATGCGGTCAAACTCCAGCAACACCGCTTCTTCTACCAGGTCGGTTAGCTCCTCGATAATGAAGGAGCCTTGCAGCGGGTTCTCGTTTTTGGCTAAACCCAACTCCCGGTTGATGATAAGCTGAATAGCCATGGCCCGGCGCACCGATTCCTCGGTGGGCGTGGTGATGGCCTCATCGTAGGCGTTGGTGTGCAGGGAGTTGCAGTTGTCGTAGATGGCGTAGAGGGCCTGCAACGTGGTGCGGATGTCGTTGAAGTCGATTTCCTGGGCGTGCAGGCTGCGGCCCGACGTCTGGATGTGGTACTTCAACATCTGGCTCCGGGCGTTGGCGTTGTACTTCAGCTTCATAGCCTTGGCCCAGATGCGGCGTGCCACGCGGCCAATAACCGCGTACTCGGGGTCGATGCCGTTGGAGAAGAAGAAGCTCAGGTTGGGCGCGAAGTCGTTCACGTCCATGCCGCGGCTCACGTAGTACTCCACGAAGGTGAAGCCATTGCTTAGGGTGAGGGCCAACTGGGTGATGGGGTTGGCGCCGGCCTCAGCAATGTGGTAGCCCGAAATACTGACCGAGTAGAAGTTGCGGACCTTCTCCTTAATAAAGTACTCCTGCACGTCGCCCATGAGGCGAAGGGCAAACTCGGTGCTGAAGATGCAGGTGTTCTGGGCCTGATCTTCTTTCAGAATATCGGCCTGCACGGTGCCGCGCACCTGGCTCAGCGTGCGGGCTTTGATGGTGGCGTACACATCGGGGGGCAAAACCTGGTCGCCGGTCACGCCGAGCAGCATCAGACCGAGGCCGTCGTTGCCGGCGGGCAGCTCGCCCTGGTAGCTGGGGCGCACCACGCCTTTGTCCTGATAAATCTGGTTGATCTTGGCTTCTACTTCCTGCTCCAGCCCGTGCTCCTTTATATAGAGCTCGCACTGCTGGTCGATGGCGGCATTCATGAAGAAGGCGGCCAAGTGCGCGGCCGGACCATTGATGGTCATGGACACCGATGTGCTCGGGTTGGCTAGGTTGAAGCCGGAGTAGAGCTTCTTGGCGTCGTCGAGGCAGCAGATGCTCACCCCAGCGTTACCGATTTTGCCGTAAATGTCGGGTCGGTGGTCGGGGTCTTCGCCGTAGAGCGTCACCGAGTCGAAGGCCGTGCTCAGGCGCTTGGCGGGCAAGCCCATGCTCACGTAGTGGAAGCGGCGGTTGGTGCGCTCGGGGCCACCTTCGCCCGCAAACATCCGGGTGGGGTCTTCGCCTTCGCGCTTAAACGGAAACACGCCGGCCGTGTACGGAAACTCGCCGGGCACGTTTTCCTGGAGCTGCCAGCGCAGCAAGTCGCCCCAGGCCGTGAAGCGGGGCATGCTCACTTTTGGAATTTGCTGTCCCGACAGGCTTTGGGTGTGCGTCAGGATGCGGATTTCCTTGTCGCGCACCTTAAAGACGAACTCGGGGGCTTTGTAGGCGGCTACCTTCTGCGGCCAGGTCTCCAGGATTTTCCAGTTCTGACCATCGAGCCGGAGCTTGATTTCCTGGAATGTGCTCTCCAAGCCGGCCACGAGTGATCCGGGGTCGGTTCCGTTGCTGCTGCTCCCGCTGCCGGCACCAGATCCGCCGGACTGGAGGCTTCTAACGGCGTTGAGGCTTTGGTCGAGGCCGTAAAGCTGCTGGGCCACTTCGGCTTGCTTCTGTACCCAAATATCATAATTGCGGTTGGTTTCAGCGATTTCAGATAAGTAACGCGTGCGGTGGGGCGGAATGATGTAGATCTTCTCCGAGTCCTCCGTGGTGGTTTCGAGCTGGGAGGCAAAAGTGGCCCCCGTCTTTTTCTCCAACATACTCAGGACGGCCCGGTACAGGCGGTTCATGCCGGGGTCGTTAAACTGAGAAGCGATGGTGCCAAACACGGGCAGCGAATCCAAAGGTTGGTCCCAGAGGCCGTGGTTGCGCTGGTACTGCTTGCGCACGTCGCGCAGAGCATCGAGGGCGCCGCGCTTGTCGAACTTGTTGAGGGCAATAACGTCGGCGAAGTCCAGCATGTCGATCTTCTCGAGCTGGGTGGCCGCGCCGTA
Organism: Hymenobacter radiodurans; assembly: GCF_004355185.1. Lineage (NCBI taxonomy): Bacteria > Pseudomonadati > Bacteroidota > Cytophagia > Cytophagales > Hymenobacteraceae > Hymenobacter > Hymenobacter radiodurans. The sequence goes on along the minus strand of NZ_CP037922.1, from coordinate 2,577,900 downwards.
CTCTGGCGTCATTACATAGAGGCTGGCGTCGGAGTGCTCGATGATTTCAGTGTCGGACTGGCCGATGCCGCTGGTTTCGAGGATGATAAGGTCGTAGTTGGCGGCCCGTACCACGTCCACGGCGTCCTGCACGTACTTGCTCAGGGCCAGGTTGCTCTGGCGCGTGGCCAGGCTGCGCATGTACACCCGCGGCGAGTTGATGGAGTTCATCCGAATCCGGTCGCCGAGCAGGGCCCCGCCAGTTTTGCGCTTGCTGGGGTCCACGGAAATAATGGCAATGGTCTTCTCGGGGAAGTCCATTAAAAAGCGCCGCACCAACTCATCTACTAAGCTGGATTTGCCCGCGCCGCCCGTACCTGTAATGCCCAGAATAGGAGCGGTGCGCGTGGCTACGTCTGTGTCGCCAGTGGCAGCTTGCTGCGTGGCGCCGTTACCGCTGTGGGGGGCTTTTTCCTGCTGCTGAAACTCCGCCACGAGCTGGCTCTTCACGCGCTCGAACTCCTCGGGGAAGTTTTCAGCAGCCGAAATCAGGCGGCCGATGCTGCGAGCGTCTTTCTCTTTTACGTGGCTCACCTCACCGTTCAGGTTCTGGCCGGTGGGGAAGTCGCAGCGCTGCAACAGGTCATTGATCATGCCTTGCAAACCCATAGCGCGGCCGTCGTCGGGCGAGTAGAGGCGCTCGATTCCGTAGGCTTGCAGCTCGGCAATTTCGCTGGGCAGAATCACGCCGCCACCGCCACCGAAGATGCGCACGTGGCCCGCGCCGCGCTCCTTCAGCAGGTCGTGCATGTACTTAAAGTACTCGTTGTGCCCGCCTTGGTAGGAGGTAATGGCAATAGCCTGAGCATCTTCCTGAATGGCGCAGTCCACGATTTCCTGCACCGAGCGGTTGTGGCCCAGGTGAATAACTTCGGCGCCGCTGCTCTGAATGATGCGGCGCATAACGTTGATGGCCGCGTCGTGGCCGTCGAACAGGGCCGCCGCCGTCACAATGCGGATATGATGCTGGGGTTTATAGGGAGCTACGGGAGCAACTTGCATAGCGGGTGGAATGGGGTGGGGTAAGAGGGGCTAAGGTACGAAAAAAGCCCCGGCGCGTTAGCGGGGGCTTTTGTTACCAAGGCACTTGTAAGTATTCAATCAGATCCTCAAGCGACTTTCCTACATAGATAGCATCATCAGGAAGACAACCGATATAAGGAATAAAGTAAACGCTTTCACTTTGCTTTTCGATTGCACAAGCTTCGCCACCTCCATCAGTTCCTATCAGAAAAAAGTTTGGATAGAATTCATCGGCATTGTAAGCCCGATTCAGTTCAAGTACCTCAGCGATTGGCCACAATTTTAAATACTTTCCATCTTCAAAATCGAAGACAAGATCATGAGTCTTTGAAAGCTCGTTTATATACCAATCTGGTAATTTAAAGTCTAGTGTTTCCAGTACGCGAGTAACAACTTCAGGTGTAGGAGCCGAATTTGGTTCATCCATCTAGTTTTGATTCTACTTGAGAATTACGCAATGGTGGCAAACTTACCGCAGTTCCGCTAGTCGCAGTAGAAGTCCCGGCAGAACCGCTTCACCGGAAAGTTCGTTCTCAAAGCCTTGCACGACGTCCGGCTCCGATTGGCCGGGACGGTAGATGTAGGCAGTTTCGTCTTCGGGCACGATGAGCCACGCCAGTTGCGCGCCATTGCGCAGCCAGTCCAGCATCTTGGCTTGCAGTGTTTTCGTCGAGTCTGTAGCTGACTTCAATTCGACCACAAACTCCGGGCAGACTGGCGCAAACTTATCTTGCTGCTCCACAGTCAGAGCGTTCCATTTGCCGGCTGAAACCCAGGACGCATCCGGCGACAGCACAGAGCCATCGGGGAGAGTGAAGCCGGTGTTGGAATCGAAGTATTCACCTAGATTTTGGTGCTGCTCACACCATTTGCCAAGTTGAAAAATGAGGCGGGCGTTGCGTTTGCCGGAGCGGCTGCCAGTAGGCGACATAATGATGATTTCATGATTGGCCGTGCGCTCGATGCGCAGGTTGGGATGCTGCTGGCAGAAGTCGAAGAACTCATCATCGCTCATGCGCTCTAAGTAAGAGCCCCCAGAAGTATGCCGCCGGATTCGAATGGATTACGCATAAGTTAAAAGTACGCAAAATATGCCCTGAAAAAGCCCCCCGCTTACCTCGCTGCTTTTTCCTCTAGTATCTGTAGCAGCTTGTCAGCGGCCTCTTCGATTTCGGTGTAGCCTTGCTGGGCGGCGCGCTCTTTGGCGGCAATCAGTCCGTCGCGGTGCACGGTTTTAAAGTCGCCGTAAGGGAAGTGGTAACGGCCTTTGGTGTCTTCAGCTTTGGTCATATCGAGGCCTAAGTGCCACTGCCCGTATTCTTCCATCTCATGCTTGCTGAGGTAATTGTTTTGGGCGGAGGTATTGGGGTTGTGCTGGCCCCAGTGGCCCTGGTCGTTTTTAAATTTGCCTTCCTCGATGAGATGTTTGGCAAAGGCGACGGCGGTTGGATTTAGCGTGAGGCTCATAGCTAGGGAGAGAGTTAGAATATCAAGGCGAGACCAAAAAAGCCCCCCAATACCTACGCACGCCACCCGGCGAGGTTAGCGCTCAGCTTCGCGGACTCAGGGCCGTTACATACAAGCTCAGGTTGGCGGGCATGGTGGTCCAGCGGTCCTCCGACTTATCCCGGTACATGCTCCGATGCAAGGGTGAAATAGGGCCAGGAATGGTGAGTAAATACCAGTCGCGCTTGCTGTCAGGCCTTCCCTGCAACCACTCAAGCGTTACGATTACCCGCTGATTGTTGCCCACCTGCACATCGTAGGGTTTCAGGTCGATGTGTTGCCAGCCGGTGGCGCCATCGGCTACGCCAAACTGTACGTCGCGGGTAAGCAGAGAAGTTGTGGGTTGGTCATTGTCGTCCAGGGTGCGCACATTGAGCCGAAAGCGCAGGTCGCGGAAGTGGTTGTGCCGAATATAAAAATTGGCGTCCTCCAGTTGGCTATTGGCTTTCACGCGCAGCACCGTGCCCACCTCGCGCCCAGGCTTATGCACCGGGTCTTCATCCTGACGAAGATGAAAATTGTAGGCAGTCAGACTGGAGTTGCCCTCGTTGCCAATGCGGTGACGTTTCCGGTCAGTGGCTCGCACCTTCACCTCACCCAGCGTATGTGCTTGAGGCACAAGTTTCACTTCAGCCAAATTGCCAAGCTGAGCCACGGTCAAACGCTGAGGCAGATACCCAACGCAGGAGATGACAACTGTGTCGGAAGCCGCAGCGGAGGCAAAGGGCGCCAGGGAAAACGAGCCGTTGCCATCGGCCACCGTCCCGTTAGGCTTACCTAACATGCCTACCGAGGCGTAGGGTAATGGTTCGCCCGCAGCGTTGGTCACGCGACTAGGTGCAGCGCTTTGGGCTGAGGCAATAGAAGGTGCTACAAGCACGAATAATAAGGACGCAATAAGGTGAGGATAAGAGGGAAAGGACATAAACTTTTAGAAATTGAGTATCATTTACATTGTAGATAGAAGTGGAGTAGGGTATAGTTGCATTACTTATTCTCCCAAGCACAAAAAAGCCCCCAGAGTATCCTGGGGGCTTTTTTCATTCTTCTAATTACAGTGTATTTGTATTTATAGAAAAGGCGGTCATGCCGGAATCATGTTGTGGGGGTTGATGACGAATTTCTTAGCCACGCCACTGTCAAACTCAGCGTAGCCTTTGGGAGCGTCATCGAGGCTGATAATTTCCACGTTCACGGCTTTGGCAATCTGCACTTTATCGTAGAGAATTGCCTGCATCAGCTGGCGGTTGTAGCTCATTACGGGCGTTTGGCCGGTGTGGAAGGAGTGGCTTTTGGCCCAGCCCAAGCCGAAGCGAATAGATAGACTGCCTTTCTGGGCGGCCTTATCTTCGGCGCCGGGGTCTTCGGTTACATACAGGCCCGGAATGCCGATGGAGCCACCCGCGCGGGTGATTTCCATGAGGGAGTTAAGAACAGCGGCGGGCACTTCCTTCTTCGAGTCGGTGCCGTGGCCGCTGGCCTCGAAGCCCACGCAATCAACGGCGCAGTCAATCTCCGGCACGCCCAGAATCTGGGTGATTTGCTCGGTCAGGGTAGCATCAAGCGTTAAGTCCACGGTTTCGCAACCAAAAGAACGGGCGTGAGCTAAACGAGCCTTGTTCATGTCGCCCACGATAACCACGGCCGCGCCCAAGAGCTGCGCCGAAGCTGCCGCGGCCAAGCCTACAGGCCCCGCGCCTGCTATATATACCGTAGCGCCCGGACCGACGCCTGCCTTCACAGCACCGTGAAAACCCGTCGGGAAAATATCGCTCAGCATGGTCAGGTCACGGATTTTCTCCATGGCCTGATCCTTATTCGGAAACTTCAGCAGGTTAAAATCAGCGTAGGGCACCATCACGTACTCGGCCTGGCCACCTACCCAGCCGCCCATGTCCACGTAGCCGTAGGCGCCGCCGGCGCGGCCTTCGTTTACGGTCAGGCAGATACCGGTTTTCATCTCCTTACAAGTACGACAGCGGCCGCACGCCACATTGAAGGGCACCGATACCAAGTCGCCTTTCTTTAGAAACTCGACGTCAGCCCCGGCTTCGATAACCTCGCCCGTAATTTCGTGGCCTAGCACGAGGCCGGCGGGGGCCGTGGTCCGGCCGCGCACCATGTGCTGGTCGGAGCCGCAAATGTTGGTTGACACTACTTTCAGAATCACTCCGTGAGTGATGTTGCGTCCTTTGGGGTTCTTCAGTTCGGGAAAGTCGATGCTTTGCACTTCTACTTTGCCTGGCCCCAAGTACACGACGCCGCGATTGTTTGCCATAGTTAGATAAGGTTGTGGTTGGAGGAAAGGCGCCAGAAACGTTGCGCCGGTGTGGGTTCATCAACAATCAGTAAAAAAAGCCCCCAGCGTACCTATTTCATGCTCTGGGGGGCTTTTTTACTGGCTTACTAGATCGAGTTGAATGTTACTCCTTCACGGCCTGCACCGCGTCGGCGCCAGCTTGGGCTACGGTGTGGTCATTCTCCACGGTGTCGCCCGATACGCCAATAGCCCCGATGACAGCGCCTTGGTTATTCCTGATCGGGATGCCGCCGGGGAAGGTAATGAGGCCACCGTTGGAGTGCTCAATGTTATAAAGCGGGCCGCCGGGCTGGGAAAGCTTACCAACTTCGCCGGTATTCATATCAAAGAAACGGGCGGTTTTAGCCTTCTTAATGGAGATATCCAGGGAGCCAAGCCAGGCGTCATCCATGCGCAGAAACGTCACGAGGTTGGCGCCGCTGTCTACAATGGCAATATTCATTTTCACGTTGTGCGCCACGGCTGCTTCGTGGGCGGCGGTGAGGGCTCGTTGGGCTTGCTTGAGGGTAATGCTCATGGGAGAGGTGTTGAGGTTAGAATTAGTTTGAGTACTTCAACAACAGCATTTCCGGCCATTTGTCATACCTAGTGAACTAGAATGAGATGATGCGGGTATGAAATGAGAGGATAGCAGGGTAGACTTTTGCTTGCGTGCCAGTATGATTAGCACTAGCGAAACGGAGAAGCCGGATTTCCTCATACGGTTGGGCTTAAAGCAAAATTTGCCCCCCAGCGCATTCTCTGCCTCAGTTAAGGGCGGCGGCATCACTCAGATAGCTTTTCCGCCCCTTGTTGCCTACCTTTGTAGTTGTAAAACCCTCGCCAGTGAAGCATATCCGCAATTTCTGCATCATCGCCCACATCGACCACGGTAAAAGCACCCTGGCCGACCGCCTGTTGGAGTTCACCAGCACTGTGGCCAAGCGCGACATGCAGGCTCAGCTACTCGACAACATGGATCTGGAGCGGGAGCGGGGCATCACCATCAAGAGCCACGCCATCCAGATGCAGTACCCCTACAACGGGGAAATGTACACGCTCAACCTGATCGATACTCCCGGCCACGTCGATTTCAGCTACGAAGTAAGTCGCTCCATTGCCGCCTGCGAAGGCGCGCTGCTCATTGTCGACTCCTCGCAAGGCATTGAGGCTCAAACGATTTCTAACCTGTATCTGGCTATTGGTGCTGACCTGGAAATTATTCCAGTGCTGAACAAGATCGACTTGCCTCACTCTATGCCCGAGGAGGTGAGCGACGAGATCGTGGACCTCATCGGCTGCGACCGGGAGGATATTATCCCGGCTTCCGGCAAATCCGGTATCGGCATTGAGGCCATTCTGAACGCCATCTGCGAGCGGATACCGGCTCCCAAAGGCGACCCAGAAGCCCCGCTGCAAGCCCTGATTTTCGACTCCGTTTTTAATTCATACCGCGGCATTGAAGTTCTGTTCCGCATCAAGAACGGTACCATGCGCAAGGGCGATAAGCTGCGCTTTATGGCTACCGGCAAGGAGTACGGCGCCGATGAAATTGGTATTCTGGGTCTTAACCAGGAGCCTCGCCAGGAAATGGGTGCCGGCAACGTAGGCTACCTTATTTCAGGCATCAAGGAGGCTCGGGAAGTAAAAGTAGGCGACACGATCACCCACGTAGCGCGGCCCACCAAAGAGGCTATTGTCGGCTTCGAGGACGTAAAGCCGATGGTATTTGCCGGTATTTATCCCGTCGATACCACCGAGTACGAGGAGTTACGCTCCAGCATGGAAAAGCTGCAGCTCAACGACGCCTCGCTGGTGTGGGAGCCCGAAACCTCAGCGGCGCTGGGCTTCGGCTTCCGGTGCGGCTTTCTAGGTATGCTCCACATGGAAATCGTGCAGGAGCGTCTGGAGCGCGAGTTCAACATGACGGTGATTACTACCGTGCCCAGCGTTCAGTTTCACGCCACTGGCACCAAGGATCAGTTGCTGACCATCAACGCGCCCTCCGAAATGCCGGAGCCGAACCTGATCAAGCACATTGAGGAGCCCTTCATTAAAGCGCAGATTATTACTGCGGCTGACTATGTAGGGCCTATCATCACTCTGTGCATGGAAAAGCGTGGCATTATCAAAGGCCAGAGCTACCTGACTTCCGAGCGGGTAGAGATGAACTTTGAACTGCCCCTGTCAGAAATCGTGTTCGATTTCTTCGACAAGCTCAAAACCATCAGCCGCGGCTACGCTTCCCTTGACTATGAGCTGATTGGCTTTCGCGAGTCGGACATGGTAAAGCTCGACATCATGCTCAATGGTGAGAAGGTCGACGCCCTGTCGGCCATTGTGCACCGTTCCAAAAGCTATGAGTGGGGCAAGCGCATCTGTGAAAAGCTCCGGGAGCTCTTACCGCGCCAGATGTTCGACATCGCTATCCAAGCCAGTATTGGCCAGAAGATCATCGCCCGCGAAACAGTGAAAGCTCTTCGCAAAAACGTAATTGCCAAGTGCTACGGCGGCGACATCAGCCGGAAGCGCAAGCTGCTTGAAAAGCAGAAGGAAGGCAAAAAGCGGATGCGCTCAGTGGGCTCCGTGGAAATTCCACAGGAAGCCTTCCTGGCAGTGTTGAAACTCGATTGATTAAAGATTGAAACGCGCCTCTTGGGGCGCGTTTTTTTATGCTTGTCTTATTTTTTTTCACCTCATACACTTCCTGACAAGCCGTTGTATGACTACCTCAAACCAATGGCTAACAAACTCACCGAGAACTGTACGACCGAAGTACAGTTAGACAAGATCATTAAAGGACAAGAGCGCAAGTTCCGTTGGCGCGACGATTGGCCCACGATGGAGAAAGAGCTACAGGAGTCTGGCGCCGCTGCTATTGCTGCGCATAATGAGGCACGTAAGACTACTACCACTTCTTCCGAATAATATCGCTGATACCCGCATGACCACTGCCCCCGAAGCTACTAGCTACAAACTCATCGACGGCAAGAAAACTGCCGAAGACATCAAAGTAGAAATTGCCGCCGAGGTTGAAAAAATAAAGGCCGCGGGGGGCAAAATTCCCCACTTGGCCGCCATTCTGGTGGGCCACGACGGTGGCTCTGAAACCTATGTGCGTAACAAGGTACTGGCCTGCGAGCGGGTAGGCTTCGAGTCAACCCTGCTGCGCTACGAGGATGATATCACCGAAGCTGAGTTGCTGGCCAAGGTGGAGGAACTCAACAACGACGACCGCATAGATGGCTTCATTGTGCAGCTGCCACTGCCGGCTCACATCTCGGCTGATAAGGTTATCGAAACCATCAAGCCGGAGAAAGATGTCGATGGATTTCACCCAATGAATATGGGGCGCATGGTGGCTGGTTTACCTGCTTTATTGCCAGCTACCCCGTCTGGTATAGTAGAGCTGCTAAGCCGCTACGGCATTGAAACCAGCGGGCAGCACTGCGTAGTAATTGGCCGCAGCAACATCGTTGGTACTCCGGTTAGTATTCTGCTTGCCAAGAACTTAGATACGGGTAACTGCACTGTTACTTTGTGCCATTCACGCACCCGCAACCTGGCCGAGATTGTTCGCACGGCCGATATAGTAGTGGCTGCCATTGGCCGACCCGAATTCGTGACGGCTGACATGGTACGGCCCGGTGCCATCGTTATTGATGTAGGTACTACCCGGGTAGCCGATGCTAGCAAGAAGTCTGGTTTTACACTGAAGGGTGACGTTGATTTTGTAGGGGTAGCGCCTAAGTGTTCCTACATCACACCCGTGCCCGGTGGAGTAGGCCCGATGACTATTGCCATGCTTTTGCTCAATACACTGCGCGCCGCTAAAGGAGACATATACGCCCGGTAGAATCCTATTCAGCCGAAATAAAGCTTTTAAAGTCCGGGTAGTTCGACTACTTTTAAAAAGTGGGTACGCGGAACGGAAGTTGAGCGCTATAGCGTTTGAAGATCCGGGCCGTGTGCCTCGCTTACCGTTTATTTTACCATATTCTACTGTTTTGCTGCACACAATTCCCCTTATAGCCGGCTCGGCGGCGGCGGCATATCTTAATGTCTCGCTGCCCCTAATGGAGCAATTCTATACCATTCAGGGAGAGGGTTATAATACTGGTCGGGCTGCTTATTTTCTGCGCTTAGGCGGCTGCGATGTAGGCTGCCATTGGTGCGATGTAAAGGAATCTTGGGATGCTAGTCAACATCCGCTTGTGGCACTGACTGACATGGTCGCGGCTATAAAGCAGCATCCGGGCCGCAACGTGGTGGTGACGGGTGGAGAGCCCTTAATGCACAACTTAACTCAGCTCACGGCCAACCTAAAAGATGCCGGCTGTCAAACTTGGCTCGAAACATCGGGTGCGTATCCACTTACCGGCGATTGGGACTGGATTTGTGTTTCGCCCAAGAAATTTAAGGCCCCACTGCCTTCTGTGCTTCAGTTGGCCCATGAATTGAAGGTAGTTGTGTTCAACAAGAGTGATTTTGCATGGGCTGAAGAGCACGCCGCGCAAGTAGGTACGCACACTCGCCTTTATCTGCAGCCTGAATGGAGCCGTGCCGCACAGATGACCCCATTAATCGTGGACTATGTGAAGCAAAATCCGCAGTGGCAGGTGTCTTTACAGACGCATAAGTATCTCGATATACCGTAGCTTTCAGCTTCTGCTTATGCGCCGTTTGCTACCTGTTTTCGTGCTGTTGATGCTGTTAGTAGGTGCCATCCTCCCTACGACCATTGCACTGGCGCAAGCCAAACTCTCCACGACGAATACGAAGGCCCGCCACCTGTTTGAGAAAGCTCAGGAGCAGGCCAAAGAGCGCGATTTTACAAAAGCCCTTGAGACGCTTTCGATTCTCAATGATAAGTTTCCATCCCAGGGTGAACCCTTCCTTTTAAAGGGCTCTCTGCTCAAAGCCATGGGGGAAAACCAGGCGGCTTTTGAGGCTTACCGGGCTGGCTTAGCAATATTGCCCCCCAGCGCTACGCGTTACGCTGACTATTATACCTTGGGGGAACTGGCGATGACCTTTGGTGATTACAAAACAGCTTCCACTGGTTACAAAAATTATGTGAAAATGGCCCCCAAAGGCCAACGCAATGTCAGTCGGGCCCAGCGCCAACTCAAGAATTGTGAGTTTGCCCTCAAGGCCATAGCCAATCCCGTGGGTATGTCTCCAGAGCGGCTGGGTGAGCCGCTGAACACGTTTCGGTATCAGTATTTTCCTGCTCTGACGGCTGACAACCGCTTTCTGCTTTATACTATTCAGGATGCAGGCGATGAAAATCTCTTTGTTGCTAAGCGTAATGATGATGGGTCTTTCGGGCAGCCAGTTTCTATTTCTCCCCTCATTAATACACAGTACAAGGAGGGAGCCAGCACTATCTCAGGTGATGGCAAGACCCTTGTTTTTACCTCCTGCGACCGACCTGGTTCCGTGGGAAGTTGCGATTTGTATATCTCGCGTCGAACGGGCAACAACTGGAGCAAGCCACAGAACTTAGGCCGCAACGTTAACTCTCCCGAGTGGGACTCACAACCTACTCTTTCGGCTGATGGACGCACTCTCTACTACACTTCTACCCGCCGGGGAGGACAAGGTCAGGAAGACATCTACGTGACCACTCTGCAGCCCGATGATAAGTGGAGTGTTGCTCGCAACTTAGGAGAGCCTGTGAATACACCCGGCAAGGATATGGCTCCCTTTATTCATGCTAGCGGAACCACACTGTATTATGTCACGGATGGCCTTGTTGGCATGGGGGGCTTAGATGTCTACCGCTGTGAGATGCAGGCCCCCGGCCGTTGGAGTGAGCCCCGCAACCTAGGCTACCCACTAAATACCTTCGAAAATGAAGCATCCCTTTTTATTACTTCCGACAATCGTCGTGGCTTCTGCTCCCGCTCACGCGCTACTGAGCCGGGTGTAAAGCAGGAGCGCGACCGGCCGGTAGAATTATTCGGGTTTGAGGTTCCCGCAGAGGTTCGAGCCCGTGAAACCAGCACCTACACTCAAGGCCGTGTATTCGATGCGACAACCAAAAAGCCGTTGCGGGCTGATGTGCAGCTCTATGATCTGCAAACGGATGAATTGGTACAGTACGTAACGTCTGATAGCGAATCGGGTGACTATACCGTAGTGCTTAACGAAGGGCGGCAATACGCGATGTACGCCGTCGCGGACAAGTATTTGATGAAGAGCTTAAGCTTTGACTACACTGACAAGAGACGCTTCGACCCGCTGACCCTAGATATTTATCTGGAGCCTGTGCGGGCAGGACGCAGTATTGTGCTGAATAACTTGTTTTTTGATACCAATCAGTATGACCTCAAGCCTAAATCTCGGACAGAATTAAATCGGCTGATCCAATTTATGCGGCAGTACAAGGATATAGAAGTAGAGATTTCAGGACATACTGATGATGTTGGAGCAGACAGCGACAACATGGTTTTGTCGCAAAACCGAGCAAAAGCTGTGTATAATTATTTGGTGGCAAATGAAGTGAAAGCAAGCAGACTTCGTTTCAAAGGGTATGGCGAAACCAAACCATTGCAGCCAAATGATTCCGATACTCATCGCCAACAAAATAGAAGGATTGAGTTCCGAATACTCTAGCACTGTAGGTATAAATAGTTCAAAAATGACCCTAGGTTTTATAAAATCTAGGTTTTTTTGTGTTGTAGTATTTCTTGCTCATAGAATCATTAAAAGCTTGCTTATGAAATAATTATCGAATTGTGGTGAAAGTATAGAAGTAGAATAGTGATAAAAATTATGTTTTTTTTAAATATTTCCATATACATTTGAGACGTGATGTTACGGTGATCCGCTTAAGCATGTGAGGCCGACACTTGACAAAACCCATCAAATGTTTCTTTTCCACTTCTATTTCTTTTACCTACCATTATGAAAAAAGTGTATTTTTTTGCCTGTTTAATTCTGTGCTTGCAGGGGGCCTCATCTACAGTATTAGCTGCTGATGGATCTACAGCTATTCAAGCTCGCGCAACTACGCTCACTCGCGCTATTGCTAATAAAGCACGACTGGACGAAGGTCAATACTTAAAGGTGAAGCAGCTCAATGTGAAAATGCTTTCGGATATGGACGATTTGAAAGTTCGCTATGCTGCCGATCCATTGAGCTTGGATCAGAAAATGGCGGAAGTTCAGATTGACTATGATGTTGCACTGGCCCGGGTGATGCGTACTGATCAGTTTGCTATGTATCAACAGTCACGGAGTACTATGACTGCACTAATGAATGCCTCTAATTAATCTAGGTTTTAGACTATTCTTATTTCCTTAAAATAGCCTGATTATGCCGTGCTATTTTAGGGATTAAGAGGCATTTGTGAGCTTGTCTGCTACTTAAGCTAAGTGTGATACTCACTCACTTAAATATTTGTTTTTATAGTAAAATTTATATTTAAATTTATTAAATAGTAATTAATCAATAAAATGTGTTAATTTTATCTAAATCAGTTTATATTTAGGTGTTCTAATTCTTGTCGGCGTGGTATGCATTTAATAGCATTTCGGGCCGTGGTAGAATAGTAGTAATCAACAGTTCTCTTTTCACTCCTAAATTTCTCCTTTTATGAAAAGAATCTATACTCTGGTTTGTGTGATGATCAGCCTAGCTTCCGCGCTGTCCGTTACGGCACTAGCTGACAATGGAACGTCACTGAACGCCCGTGCTACGCAACTTACCCGTCAGATGGCGCAGAAAGTTCGCCTCGACGAAGGTCAGTACGTGAAGATCAAACGTTTGAATCTGCAAATGCTCGCTGAAATGGAAGAGGCCAAGACCCGCCTATCGTCTGATCCTGCTGCTCTTGACCAGTATTTGGCGGAGGTACAGTCACACTATGAGTGGGATCTGGCTGCCATCCTGTGGCCAAAGCAAATGGTAGCTTACAATCAGTCGAAAGCCACAATGACGGCTGTGAAGAATTAAAGCTACGAGCTATTCTTACTAAACAACCACAAAAAAGCCCCCCAGACAGGTCTGGGGGCTTTTTGTGACTAGTGAACTCGAATCAGTTAGCGCTGCTCAATGCCAACATAATCGCGCTCCAACTCGCCGGTGTAAATCTGGCGGGGGCGACCGATAGGCTCCTTGTTCTCACGCATCTCTTTCCACTGAGCAATCCAGCCGGGCAGGCGACCCATTGCGAAGAGTACAGTGAACATCTCCGTGGGGATACCGATAGCGCGGTAGATAATACCGGAATAAAAGTCAACGTTCGGATACAGCTTGCGCTCTACGAAGTACGGATCGGTGAGGGCTGCTTGCTCCAACTCCTGAGCAATTTTGAGTAGCGGATCATCAATACCAAGTGCCTTGAGTACGTCATCGGCAGCCTTCTTGATGATTTTTGCGCGTGGGTCGAAATTCTTGTACACGCGGTGGCCAAAACCCATCAGGCGGAAAGAGTCGTTCTTATCCTTGGCTTTATCCACCCATTTCTGGGTGTTGCCGCCGTCCTGCTGAATGGCCTCCAGCATCTCCATCACCTCTTGGTTAGCTCCGCCGTGCAGTGGACCCCATAGAGCGTTCACACCGGCCGAAACCGAGCCATACAAGCTAGCATTGGCCGAGCCTACCAAACGTACCGTAGAGGTAGAGCAGTTCTGCTCGTGGTCGGCGTGCAGGATCAGTAGTTTATTCAGAGCGCTTACAACCACTGGATTGATTTCGTACTTCTCCGTTGGGAAGGCGAACATCATGTACAGGAAGTTTGAGCAATAGTCGAGGTCGTTGCGAGGGTAGTTGAGCGGATGACCCACCGAGTTCTTATACGACCAAGCCGCAATCGTCGAGATTTTAGCAATTAGGCGAATAATATTCAAGTTGGTCTCCTCTGGGCTCTGATTGGGGTCGAGGCTCTTTGGGTAAAAAGCAGTCAGTGAACAAATCAGGCTGGACAGAATGCCCATGGGGTGGGCCGCCGATGGGAAACCGTCGAATATCTTGCGCACATCTTCGTGCACCAGCGTGTGGGTCGTGATTTGGTGGGCAAAGTTGTCTAGCTCCGTTTGGGTAGGCAAAGAGCCGTAGATCAGCAAATACGCCACTTCCAGGAAGTTCGACCGCTCAGCGAGCTGCTCAATAGGATAGCCGCGGTAGCGCAGGATACCTTCTTCGCCATCGAGGAAGGTAATGGCGCTCTTGGTGGCGCCGGTGTTCTTGTAGCCTGAATCGAGGGTTACGTAACCCGTCTGATCACGCAGCTTGCCAATATCAAATGCTTTTTCGTTCTCGGTGCCTTCAATGACGGGTAAGGAAATGGATTTACCGTCGAGGATAAGTTCAGCAGACTCTGCCATAAGCGTGGGTTAGAGGGTGGTTGCGGGGCGAAACTAAAGAATAACTAGCAAGCCGGAAAGGATAATCGATGTTTGAACACTATACTACAACTTGGCGACTTATGTTGTTCAGGTGAAAAAGGGGAATTTGCCCCCCAGACGCGGTTTTATTCAATTTAGTGCTTCGAAACCAAAAAGGGCAGGAATAAGCCGCTACTTGCCGATACAGAACTGGGTGAAAATGCTGGTTAATAAATCATCGGAGGATATTTCGCCGGTAATCTCACCCAGCGCAGCCAAGGCCTGACGTAAATCAGCAGCCACTAACTCAGTGCCTGCGCCGGTAGCCAGCCCTACCAACACGGCGTCTAAAGCGGTATTGGTTTTTTCGAGGCTGCGGGCATGGCGCAAATTGGTGACAATAGTCGAGGCACCTGTTTGATCGAGACTAGTGCCGCGGGCCCGAGCCAACAAATCAGCGCGTAGCTCCTCAAGACCTTCGCCCGTGTTAGCCGCAATCAGAACGGTATTAGGCTGATTGCGGAAGGCCTGTAACTGAGCCGCAGAAGCAACGTCGCGTTTATTGCCAACCGCCAGCATCGGAATTTGCCCCCAGGATTTAATGCTTCAATCTCTGCTTGAACTTCACTAGGAATACTAGTCGTCAAATCAAATAGATAAAGTAGAAGAGCAGCCTGTCGTACGCGCTGGCGAGTACGCTCTACTCCGATAGATTCGACTTCATCCGTCGTCTCGCGCAGGCCGGCTGTATCTACGAATCGGAAGCGAATTCCCTCAATGCTGACCTCATCCTCAATGAGGTCGCGGGTGGTGCCAGCTACCGCCGATACGATGGCCCGCTCCTCATTCAGCAAGGCATTAAGCAGAGTCGATTTGCCCGCATTAGGCCGTCCGGCAATGACGGTGATAACGCCGTTTTTGATAACGTTGCCTAACTCAAATGAACGGAGAAGGCGGCGAACCAATGCCTGTACTTCTTGCAGCAGAACTACCAAACCGGTACGATCTGCAAATTCTACATCCTCTTCACCGAAGTCCAACTCCAGTTCCAGCAGGGCGGCAAACTGCACTAGGCGGGCGCGTAGGTCGCGCAGTTCCCGCGAAAAGCCCCCCGCATCTGCTGCATTGCTACCTGGTGCGATAAGGCCGAATCGGCGGCAATCAGGTCCGCCACGGCCTCAGCTTGAGCTAGGTCGAAGGCGCCGTGCAGGAAGGCCCGCTTGGTGAACTCGCCCGCCTCGGCTAAGCGGGCGCCGCGCCGCGTGAAGGCGGCCAGCACCTGCTGCACAATGTAGTCGGAGCCGTGGCAGCTTATCTCTATGACGTCTTCGCGGGTGTAGGAATTTGGCCCCCGGAATAGGGAAACGACTACCTCGTCAAGAATGCGGCCATCCGCCTCGCGCAAAGTGCCGTAGTGCAAGGTGTGACTGGGCTGCTCAGCGAGATTTTTGCCGCGAAATAAGCCGTTGGTGAGAGAGAATGCCTCTGGCCCGGAGAGGCGAATGACTGCAATCGCCCCGGCGCCCGGCGGCGTAGACAAGGCAATAATAGTATCGGAAAGGGAAGGGGGAAGCAGCATAAATAGGAGTACTGGGGGGCAAATTTTAGCGCTGCTTTCCGCAGGCTGATGCCGGATAGTTCAAGCCGCGTCATTGGTAACTAGGGGCGTTTCTGCTAACACACAAGTGGCTGCACGAAGTGCCAGTACTGGCTTAGTCAGCTACAAATAAATTGCAGCTTATCTCATTAGAGATCAGTGTAACCTTGTTGCTGTTTATTCTGATTTCTAATGAATTATCGAACGCTACCTTATCCAGTACTTCAATTCTAGCGCCCAGACTTAACCCAGCTTTATCGAGATATTGCAGGAAGGGAACAGAGGTATTTTTAACAGCCATTACAGTCCCTTCTTCGCCAGGTTGGAGGTCTGAAACCAGCCGATGCTGCGGCCGAACTATCGCACCGTCTTCGGCCGGAATAGGGTCACCGTGCGGATCCAATTGGGGAAAGCCCAGAAACTCATCAAGGCGGCGGATGAGGAGCGGAGACTGTAAGTGCTCCATTTCCTCAGCTACGTCGTGTACCTCGTCCCAATTGAAGCCTAGCTTATTGACTAGGAAAACCTCCCAAAGTCGGTGCTTGCGAATGGTAAGCAGGGCTACGCGCCGCCCGTCGTGGGTAAGCGACACGCCACGGTACCGCTCGTAGTGCAACAATCCTTTTTCGCCGAGGCGGCGCAGCATATCGGTCACCGAGGCGGGGCGAGTTTGGAGCACTTCGGCAATGCGGTTAGTGCTCACCTCCACGCCGGGCTGCGCTTCCCACAGCTTATAAATGGCCTTCAAATAATTTTCCTCGGTGTGACTGGGCACTTTGGTCGATTGAAGAATGAAAGGTTTAACTCAATATTAAGTGAGCAAGCAGGAAGCGGCAAGTAACCATTTCCCGCTTCCTGGTTCGTAGCTCAGCTTACCAGCGAATTAGGGCAGAGGCCCAGGTGAAGCCGCTTCCAAAAGCAGCCAGGCACACCAGGTCGCCGCGTTTGATTTTGCCTTCGCCCACGGCTTCGCTCAAAGCTATAGGCACAGAAGCGGCGGTGGTGTTGCCGTAGCGCTGAATATTGCTGTACACTTTCTCGTCGGGCAGCTGCATTTTCTGCTGCACAAACTGCGTGATGCGCAAGTTGGCTTGGTGCGGAATCAGCATGTCGATATCCTGGGGCTGGAGGCCATTCTGGACCAACGCTTCGTTGATGACCTGGGGAAAACGGACTACAGCGTGCTTAAACACGTTGGTGCCGTTCATGTAAGGATACATCTCCTCTTGGTTTTCCATGGCTACCCGAACGCGGTCTTCGCGGTTCGAGCCGGGCTCTTTCACAATCAGCTCCTCCGCAAATTCGCCTTGGGCATGCAAGTGGGTGCTCAGAATGCCGTGGCCTTCCCGCGTGCAAGGGCGCAGCACTACCGCACCAGCGCCATCGCCGAAAATGACGGATACGGCGCGACCCCGCGTGCTTTTATCCAGACCGGAGGAGTGAATCTCGGAACCCACCACGAGCACGGTATCATACATGCCGGTGCGAATAAACTGGTCGCCTACTGAAAGCGCATACACGAAGCCGGAGCACTGATTCCGCACGTCGAGCGCCGGAATGTTATCCTTAATACCCAATTCGCGCTGCAAAAGCACGCCGGAGCCGGGGAAGATATAATCGGGGGAGAGCGTGGCGAAAATGATGAGCTGCACGTCGTCGGGCTGGAGACCAGCTTGCTCCAAAGCGCGGCGAGAGGCCTGCGCGCCCATGTTGGCGGTGGTATCTTTGCCTTCCTCAAACCAACGGCGCTCCTTGATACCCGTGCGCTCTTGAATCCAGGCGTCGGTGGTTTCCATGAGTTGTTCGAGTTCAGCGTTCATTACCACACGGTCGGGTACGTAGTGGCCGACGCCGGCAATTTCGGTTTGGCGGAGGGTGCTCATAGGAAGGGGGATTTTGGGCGAAGAACGGAGAAAAAGGGGCCGAAGTTAAAAAAAATAGGTCCCGGTTTCCTAAACGGGGCGCAAAGGTCAGCAGTTACCAAATAGAATCGATCACCTGATTTAGTTTTTGGGCTTCGGTGTCCCAAAATACTTCCGTCGGAATGCCATTCGGATAAAACCGGTGGCCGGCCATCGTATACATGGTATCTGTCACGGTTGAGGCAGTAAGCTTAGAAAAGTCAATTACCGCACCGGCTTGGTGCTGATTAACCAGCTCTGCCCAAAGTGGATTAGGCGGAATCAGCACCGGAAGGCCATGAGCCAGATACTCAAAAAGCTTTGTAGGGCGGCAACGCCAGGTGCTGGCATGGGGGCGGTAGGGCAGCAGCCCAAGGTGGCTTTGGCGAATGGCATCCACAATTTGCTCGTGGGGCACCAGCGTATCGCCACCAATCAACACGACGCCGTCGCCGCTGGCAGCAATAGCCTCCCGTAGGCGACGCAGCAGCTCCGGCTGCTGACAAAACCCGATAATCGTCAGCTGGGTTTGGGACCAGATGATTCGTAGCTGGCGAGCCAGCTCCAAGGCCTCAAACACGCCATTCAGCTCCGAAATGGTGCCTGAATATAATAGTCGGAGCTCTTGGCCAGGCTGCGGTAGAGGCTGGGGGGCAAATTTGGACGCTTCGGCTTGGGCAGGCTGATATTTGTTTTCCAGAATAACGGTGCGTTCCGACTGGCCAAAAGGCAGCTCATCCGCGTAACTGCGCTCGGCCAGCACAACAGCGGAAGCCTGCTGCGCCGCCCAGGTTTCTATCTGCCGCACGAGGCCAGCCAGCGAATCGCGAACCCAAGCTGGATACACGGCCTGCGTTTGGATATTGAGCGCGTAGTTCTCGCGCACATCATTGATAAAAAGCCCCCCAGGCGTCAGCTTTTGCCATAGCAACGTAAGCGGCAGCAGTTCGGGGCGTGCACAAAAACAAGGTTGGGGCGGAGGCGGCGCAGGAGCTGCCAGTAACGCCATTGAGCTAGTAACCGTTGCCAGCTCAGGCGCGAACCATCCAGCAATTCGTGGGTGTGGAGGTTGTGGGGGGCTTTTTTGGGAGGAGTTGCCCGCCGGCCCGCTACGTGCACCACTACGCCGGGGCGGGCGAGCAGGGTGCGAGCAAATTTGCCCAGCATTCGGGTGTCATTCAGTGGCTTAAGCACGGAGGCCAGCAGCACCACTCGGCCGCTTGAGGTTGATGTGGGCATCAGCGCAGCGCCTGGGCAACTTCGAGAGGGCGGTCAGTAGCCAGGATATCGGCCCCGTTCTGTACGAAGGTGCGATACTGTTGGTCGCCGCGGGCTTCGGCCTGCTTATCGAGGTTGCCCAAAACGCCCAGAATGCAGGCAATTCCTTTGGTATGCAAAAACTGATACAGCGCCGGATCGGGCTCGGCGGTTCCCACGAAGGCTATCATGTTCTGGTCGGGCACGCCGGCTGCGCGTAGTCGCTCGTAGTCCTCCTGGCCGCCAATGGACACCGAAATCATCAGTTGAGGATCCAGCCGATACACAGTAGCCGCATCAGGGGCATTGTAGGTAATAACGGCGGCATAGCTGGCCGCGTTGGTCCGATGAATCATGTCTACCACCTTCGTAAAAGGCACCCCACGCTTCACATCCAGGGTAAACAAGCATTTGCCGTTGCCCCAGCGCAAGGCTTGTTCGAGGGTAGGAATGCGGAAATTCGTGGCGGTGCCGAAGTTGTCCTCCAGGCGATATTCCTGGCATTCAGCCCACGTTTTATTGATAAGCGGGCCGGTGCCGGTGGTCGTGCGGTCTAGCTTTTTGTCGTGCAAAAGCACCAGCACACTGTCGCGGGTGAGGTCGATGTCGCACTCAATAATCAGGGGCGTCTGACCAACCAAGTAAGCAAACGACTCCACCGCATTTTCGGGGTAGCCGGGGTAGTTGCCACCACCCCGGTGAGCGCTCACGCGGGCCGGCAGGCCTGGGCGGTACCGGAATACCTGCGGCGTCTCGACTACGGATAGGCGGCCGGCGAAGGTGTCGGCTTTGGGTTGGCAACCAGTCAGGAGAGCCGATAGACCGAAAACAAACAGGCTGAATTTTTTCATGATCAATAAGGGATGCAATTCTGTAAGCGGCCAACGGGGAGCCTGCCTAGCTACTAAACGCGCGCCCAAATATGGAGATTGTGTACCGCTTTGCCCGCTTTAGGCCGCTTATACATTCATTGTTGGGCAACATTCGAGGGCTTTAAATAGGTATTTATTCTACTGATTAGCAGCAAGTAAATGGTTAGCTTGCTCCCTTAAAGCCCAACTATAACTTGGATTAATTCCAGCCACGAGAAGTAGCTCGCTGCGTGGTTTTCCCTCTACTATGCGATTTCTTCTCTTGCTGGTGGCCTGCGGGCTGCTGTTCCTGTCTGCCGCAGCCGCCCCGCTGCCCGCCGACACTGCCGTGCTACGCGTAAACAGCTTGTCTCCAAAGGGTTCCCAAAGCGGCTTGCTCCTCGAAAATGGCTGGCGCTACCGGGTGGGCGACAACCCGCAGTGGGCGCGGCCCGATTTCGATGATAGCGCCTGGGACACCATCAACCCCGCCCGGCCCCGGCAGGAATTGCCCCCCCGCCTGCGTACCGACATCAGCTGGCTGCGCCTGCGCTTTTGCCTCGCCGACAGCCTGCGCCAACGGGCGGTAATGCTCCAAGTAGTTGGGTACGGGGCCTGGGAGATTTATCTCAACGGGCGGCTACTACAACGCCACGGTACGATTCAGGCCAACCCCACCCACGTGCCCGACCCCGATAACCTGCCGCCGGTCGTCGTGCCATTTGGCGGCCCCGCCGAGCAGGTGCTGGCCATCCGCTTCGCACCTTGGCAGTCGCCCCTGCTACGGCTGGGTACAGAGACGCAGATGCTGGACGTGTTCTTGCGCAGCGAAGGCCAGGTGCGGCAGCAGGCGGCCAAGCTGGTGCGCACCGTGCTGGGGAGTAGCGTAGTAGCCGGAAATCTACCTTGCTAACGCTGTTGCACCTGGCCTTCTTTCGCTACTATCCGGCCCAGAGGGCCAACCTCTATTTCGCCTTCTTCGCTGGGGCGCTGGCGTTAGAACGTCTGATAATAATCATTCAATGGGCGCTGTCGTCCCCGACCCTGGAGGCGATGCTGCCCCTGCAATTTGTCCGAACCCTCTTGTATTATTTGGCTTACCTGTGGGCCGTGCGGGCGCTCTACACCTTGTTTGGCTTCCGGCCCGGCTGGTTATATAAGGGGTTATGGATGGGATTTTTTGCGGTCATAACTCTTACTCTTTTCGCTAGAACATACGCTAGCCTTGTAGGGGGACTTTTAATCATTTCAATCATTGCTGAGCTGCTGCGCCTGACTTGGCTCGCCCTGCGCCAGCGCCAACGCGGGGCCTGGATGGTCGGGGCCGGGTTTGCCGTTATCCTTTTAGTCTTAGCAATAGCACTTGGGGTAGTCGCGGTTAGTGCGCTGCTAAAGGTTCCGAATCCTATACCATCGGCATCACAAGGCGGATTTCAAACGTTCGTGAACCTGCTGCTATACCTGTCCCCGGCGCTAGGCATTTCGCTGTACCTGGCCCGCGAGTTTGCCCTGGATAGCCAGCTGTTGCAAGTCAAGCTAAGCGAAGTCGAGCGCCTCTCAGCCCAAACTCTGGCCCAGGAGCAGGAAAAGCAAGCCCTGCTGGCCGCCCAAAACGAAACGTTAGAGCAGCAGGTGACCCAGCGCACCGAGCAGCTGCAACGCTCCCTGACGGACTTGCGCGCCACCCAGGCCCAACTTCTTCAGAAGGAGAAGATGGCTAGCCTCGGGGAACTCACGGCCGGCATCGCCCACGAGATTCAGAACCCCTTGAACTTCGTCACCAATTTCTCGGACCTGAGCAGCGAGCTGGTAGCGGAGCTGCGTGAGGAGCAGGCCAAAGGCGTAGCCGCGGATGCGGCCTTACAGCAGGAGCTATTCGAGGACCTAACCCAGAACCTGGATAAAATCAGCCACCACGGGCGGCGCGCGGCGGGCATCGTCAAGGGCATGCTCGAACACAGCCAAACCAGCGCCGGTGAGCGTCGGCCTACCAACCTGAACGGCTTAACTGAGGAGTATCTGCGTCTGGCTTACCAGGGGCTGCGGGCCAAAGACAAAGCCTTCAATGTGGAATTGACCACGGACTTCGCACCCGAGCTAACGCCCGTAACCATGGTGGGCCCGGATGTGGGCCGTGTGTTGCTCAATCTGTTCACTAATGCCTTTTATGCTGTGCGCGAGCGTCAGCAGGTGGGCGAGGCCGGCTACCAGCCCACGGTGCGGGTCTCAACTCAGCGAGTGGAGGAGCAGGTGCATATTCGGGTGCAAGACAACGGTACGGGTATGAGCCCAGTGGTGCGCGAGAAAATCTTCCAGCCATTCTTTACTACAAAGCCCCCCGGCGAAGGTACCGGCCTGGGTCTCTCTCTCAGCTACGATATTATTGCCCAGGGGCATGGCGGTACGCTCAGCGTCGAAAGTAAGCAGGGTGGAGGCTCGACGTTTACTATTATCCTGCCCGTTTAGCTTGTGCGCTGCCCTAACCTGAGTGTACAAGCCCCCAGACGCCATTTTTGGTACTAGTGCATTTACCAATCTGCTATATTAAAGTCCTTGATCTAGCCACTCACTTCGTTCAGTTACCTAATACTATTCTATGCCAAACCCTTACAAACTGTTGTCTGTAGCAGTGCTGCTCAGCGGTTCCGCGCAGGCTCAAACTTCCCCGGCCGAAACGCTATTGTTGCGCGAACCTGCGCTAAGTCGCGATAAGCTAGCCTTCAGTTACGCCGGTGATATCTGGACGGCGAACCGCGACGGGAGCAACCCACAGCGGCTAACGGTGGGGCCGGGCGTGGAAACTAGTCCGCGTTTCTCGCCTGATGGCCAACAGATTGCCTACACCGGCGACTACGACCGCAACTCGGATATTTATGTAGTAGCGGTCAGTGGGGGGCAGCCTCGTCGGCTTACCTGGCACCCTTCGGCCGAAGTGGTGCGCGACTGGACGCCCGATGGTAAGAATATCTTGTTCAGCAGCTCGCAGGAGGCCTATGCACGGTCATTGCAGCTCTTTACGGTGCCGGTGGCTGGTGGATTGCCTACTCGCTTGCCGTTGCTCATGGGCGAAAAGGGCAGCTATTCGGCTGATGGCCAACGGTTGGCCTACACCCATATTATGGATGCAACTGCTACCTGGAAGCACTACCGGGGCGGCCGCACGGGTCCTATCTGGCTCACGGACCTGAAAACGCTGGCTACGGAGGAAGTGCCACACGAAAATGCCACTGATACCAGTCCGCTCTGGCTGGGGGGCAAAGTTTACTTTCTCAGTGACCGACAGCGCACCAACAACGTGTTTGTGTATGATGTGGCCGCGAAAAAAGTAGAGCAGCTTACCCGCCACACCGACTACGATGTGAAGTCGTTGGGTGGCTACGGCTCGGAGCTGGTGTATGAGCAGGCCGGCCGATTGTACCTGCTCAATACCGCTTCGGGCGAAGCTAAAAGCATCAAAATCAGTATTTCACCCGAGGTATTAGCCTTGCGGCCTCAATACCGCAACGTGGCAACGATGGTGCGCTCGGCCGCCATTTCCCCTACCGGCATGCGAGCCGTGGTAGAGGCCCGCGGCGACATTTTTACGGTGCCCGCGAAGAAAGGAGAAAGTCGTAACCTGACCCACTCGGATGGTGCGCACGAGCGCTACCCCGCCTGGTCGCCGGACGGAACGCAGATTGCTTATGTGTCGGATGCTTCGGGCGAGTACGAGTTGCAGGTCCATGACCAGCGTGGCATTAAGCCGGCGCAATCTTATTCACTGGGTCCGCCTTCCTTCTACTATCATCCACTTTGGTCGCCCGATAGCAAGAAGATTGCCTATACCGACAAAAAGCTGAATCTGTGGTATCTGGACCTGGACAAGAAAAAACCGGTGCGGGTGGCTTCCGACGCCTACGGGCCGCTACTCGATGATGCAGTAATGGCCCCGGCCTGGTCGCCGGATGCGCAGTGGTTGGCGTACTCCGTCCAGATGCCGAACCACTTGCGGACCGTATATGTGTACCATCTGCCCACGGGTAGGCGCTTCCCCATTAGTGACGGCCGCAGCGATGCGACCTCGCCCGCGTTTAGCCGCAACGGCAAATACCTCTTCTTCACGGCTAGCACTGATGTAGGTTTGCGCACCACTTGGCTCGACATGAGCTCTTACGACCGCGTCAGCAAGCGCACCCTGTACGTGGCCGTGCTCAATAAGAAAGACGACTCGCCTTTTGCCCCCAGAGCGACGAGGAAAAGGAGGCGATGAACAAACCCGACTCGGTAGCAGTGGGAAAGCCCACCGGCAACCGCGCCGCCCCGAAAGTCGCCGTGAAGGATTTGCGTGGCAAGAAGCCTGAGGCTGTTAAGGTTATAATTGACACGGTCGGGATGAGCCAGCGCGTGCTGGTGGTGCCC
Source organism: Hymenobacter radiodurans (assembly GCF_004355185.1). Lineage (NCBI taxonomy): Bacteria > Pseudomonadati > Bacteroidota > Cytophagia > Cytophagales > Hymenobacteraceae > Hymenobacter > Hymenobacter radiodurans. The sequence goes on along the minus strand of NZ_CP037922.1, from coordinate 2,553,693 downwards.
GGCTCGGCAGTAGGCCAACTGAGCAACGTACAGGTTGCCGACGCGGATAAGTTGTTTTATCTGGAAGAAATGCCCCCCAGTGCCGCTGCTGGGCCTGCTACCACCGCTCTGGAGCCCACCCAGCGCCTGCACCGCTTCGACCTGAAAGACCGCAAGGACGAGGTGTTTCTTAGCGACCTGAAAGGCTACGCCCTGAGCGCCGACGGCAAAAAGATTCTTTATCTGGGGCCCAAGGATAGCTATGGCATTGTGGAAGCGGCTGGCAAACCTGCGGCTGGGGATGGCAAACTCACGCTCACTGCCTTGGATGCCTACATCGACCCGCGCCACGAATGGCAGCAGATGTTTAATGAGGTGTGGCGCTTGGAACGCGACTATTTCTACGACCCCAAGATGCACGGTCTGGACTGGGCCGCGACGAAGAAAAAGTACGCCGTTTTCTTGCCCCACGTAGCGCACCGCGCCGACCTCAACTACCTCTTTGCCGAGATGATGGGCGAAATGGTGGTCGGCCACAACTACGTAAATGGCGGCGACCTGCCTGCTCTGACTGCCAGCCCCGTGGGTTTGCTCGGGGCCGACTACGAAGTAGTAGATGACCACTACCGTTTCAAAAAAGTGTTTAACGGTGAAAGCTTCAATCCGGGGCTACGCGCTCCCCTCACCGGGCCAGGCGTAAGCGTGGCGGCTGGCGACTATCTGCTGGCGGTCAATAATCGGCCTTTGCGCGGCACAGATAACGTGTACAGCTTTTTTGAAAATACGGTGGGCAAGCAGATTACGCTCACGGTAAATGACAAGCCTACGCTACGCGGTGCCCGCGAAGTAACGGTCGTGCCCGTGGCCAGCGAAGCCACCCTGCGCCGCATTGCTTGGGTAGAAGGCAACCGGCGCAAAGTAGACGAGCTGACAGGCGGGCGTGTGGCCTATGTGTACCTGCCCAATACCAGCTCTGAGGGTTACGAGTTTTTCAACCGTTACTACTTCAGTCAGTTAGATAAAGAGGCTGTCATTATAGATGAACGCTTCAATGGCGGGGGCTTCGTGGCCGACTATATTCTTGACTTGCTCAATCGTCCGCTGCTTAGCTACTGGGCTCCACGGGAGGGAAAAGCGTTTACCTCGCCTGGTGCGTCCATTTATGGGCCTAAAGTGATGCTGGTGAATGAGTTTGCGGGCTCGGGTGGTGATGCCCTGCCCGCGTTTTTCCGGCGCCGCTCGCTCGGTACTATTGTGGGCAAGCGTACTTGGGGCGGCCTGGTGGGCATTTCGGGCTACCCGGTGCTTATGGACGGCGGCACGGTGACTTCGCCCAGCTTTGCCATCTACAGCCCCGAGGGGAAATGGGAAATTGAAAACGAAGGGGTAGCGCCTGACATCGAAGTAGATATACTTCCCAACGCCACTCAAAACGGTGCCGACCCGCAGCTTGCGAAAGCCGTGGAGGTGATCATGGGAGATTTGAAAAAACAGACTTTCAAGGCCGTACCCATTCCCGCGCAATATCCCGAACGTGGGAAAGAGTAATGAACGAGTCAAGTAGAGAGTGGGGGGCAAAATTTGCCCCCCACTCTCTACTTGCAAACTCACTGGTGATTTTACGCTCACTTTCCTTTCTCCTCGCATATGAAAAAGTGTTACAGTTTGCTGCTGCTCTTGCTGGCAGCGCTACCGGCATTGGCTCAAACCAAATCCAATCTGGCGTATTACCTGCCCCAGACGGTGACGTACAACCCAGCCATCCCCACGCCGGCTTCGGTGCTGGGCTTTGAAGTGGGGGAGTGGCATGTGAGCCACGACCAGTTGCTCATGTATATGCGGGCCGTGGACGCAGCTTCCGACCGCGTCACGCTCACGGAATACGCCCGCACCCACGAGCACCGGCCGCTAGTACTCCTGACGATTACCTCGCCCGAAAACCAGCGCAACATCGCGCAAATCAAGGCGGAGCACCACCAACTAACGGACCCTGCTGTATCGGGCCGACTCGATATTAGTAAGATGCCAGCCGTGCTCTGGATGGGGTACAGTGTGCATGGTAATGAGCCCAGCGGCACCAATGCCTCTCTGCTCGCCGTGTATTATCTGGCGGCTGCCCAAGGTCCAGCCATTGACGAGACGCTTCGCAATACGGTGATTCTGGTAGACCCTAGTATCAACCCCGATGGAATGAGTCGTTTTGCTGGTTGGGTAAATTCTCGGCGCGGCAAGAATCTCGTTACGGACCCCTACAACGTGGAGCAAAACGAAGTATGGCCAGGAGGTCGTTTCAACCACTATTGGTTTGATTTAAATCGCGATTGGCTGCCACTGCAGCACCCCGAATCGCGCGGCCGCTTGCAGCAGTTCCATGCGTGGAAGCCCAACTTGCTCACTGATCACCATGAGATGAGCAGCAATTCCTCGTTTTTCTTCCAGCCGGGAGTGCCTTCTCGAAAGCACCCGCTCACCCCCACCCGCAACTTCGAATTAACCAAGAGCATCGGTAATTACCACGCCAAAGCCTTGGACAAAATCGGTTCCCTCTACTTTACGGAAGAGAACTACGACGATTTCTACTACGGCAAGGGCTCTACTTATCCCGATGTGAATGGGGCAGTGGGCATTCTGTTTGAGCAGGCCAGCTCGCGGGGCCATGCCCAGGAAACCGTGAACGGAATCTTACGCTTTCCCTTTACGATTCGCAATCAGGTTGTTACAACGCTGTCTTCGATAGAGGCCGTGCAGGCCCTACGGCAAGACCTACTTGCCTATCAGCGTGACTTCTACCAAAAAGTAGCTGGCGAAGCTCGTGACCAGGGCGTCCGAGCTTACGTATTTGGCGCCGACCAAGACCCTGCTCGCAGCTATGAGTTGGCCCGGATAATCCGGCAGCATCAAATTGCAGTGTATCGCCCCAAAAGCGCGCTCACGGTTGGGGGCGTACATTTAGCCCCACCAATGCCTACGTCGTGCCCACCGATCAGCCGCAGTTCCGACTAATCCAAGCCATGTTCGAGACGCGCACGAAGTTTCAGGATAGTATCTTTTACGACATATCTGCCTGGACCTTGCCCTACGCATTTGGCTTGAACACGGCGGCGGTTACGAAGGACCCAAAGGCAGGGCTGCTGGGGCAGCGTCTCGACAGCGTTAGTTTTCCAGCGGGGAAGATTCTGGGGGACAAAAGTGCCTACGCGTATGCCTTTAGCTGGCATGGCTACTATGCCCCCGAGCGCTGAATACGCTGTTGGCCCGAAAAGTAAGCGTAAAGGTCGCCACGGAGCCCTTTTATATTGGCGACACCAAGATGGACTATGGCAGCATAATGGTGCCCGTAGCCGCCCAAACCCTAGCTCCAGATTCATTATATGCTTTGATGCAGCGGATTGCGGTGCAAAATGGGCTTGATGTGGTAGCCATTACGACGGGCTTGTCGCCTCAGGGTCTGAAGCTGGGCAGCGTGAACTTCGTCTCGTTGAAAAAGCCCGAGATTATGCTCTTGGCTGGTCAGGGCGTCAGCCCCACGGATATAGGGGAGGCGTGGCATTTGCTGGATAATCGGTTTGATATGACACCCAGCTTAGTAGCTCCCGAAGCATTAGACCGGGTGAACATAGACCGCTACACGGTCATTGTCGTGTCCGATGGCAGCTATGGCGGTATTACGCCCGCGAGTCGAGATAAACTGCGGGCTTGGGTGCAGCGCGGCAATACCTTGTTAGCCATCGGAGGAGGAGCCAAATGGGTGGCTGACAATGGCCTGTCGACCACTCGCTTTAAGGCGGCTAGAAACCCAACCACGCCGCTAGCCCCAGAAACGGCAGCCCCTCCGGCAACAGCTAATCAGCCGAATGCTGCGCCGGCTCCCTCGGCTTCATCGCGCCCCAGCGCCCCTAGTCCCGCCCTGCTACCGCAGCAGCCATACGTGGGTATGCGCAACACTGCTAGCGCCCAGGAAATATCGGGGGCCATTTTTAATGCTCGCCTCGATTTGACTCATCCTTTGGGCTACGGCTATGAGAATCCCGATGTGCACCTGTTTCGCGACAACAGACTGTTTATGGAACGCTCGGCGAGCCCGTACGCTAACCCGCTGATGTACACGGCTCAGCCGTTAGCCAGCGGTTTTATATCGAAAGCGAATGAGTTGAAGCTGCGCAACACGGCCGCCGTCGATATTACGGACGTGGGCGCTGGTCGAATTATTTCCTTAGTTGATAATCCCAATTTCAGGGCGTTCTGGTACGGCACCAATAAGTTATTTCTCAATAGCATCTTTTTTGGGCAATTCATGCGGGCTGGCAGCCCAACCCCAAGCGATGAATAGGCACCGAATACTAATGAGCCGATCTGAGGCTAGTCACTGTGGCGCTTGTGCGGCATCCGACATGCATCTTTTCGCCTAGCCTAGCCTAGCCTTCCCAACTCGTTGCAAATTGTAAGGCAACTCTTGTTGATCATTATGCTTCGCAAAACACCTCTATGGCGTAGTTTTGCTGGCTAGAATCCTTCTTCCCAATTTACATGACCGACCTACAAACCACTATCGAAGCCGCCTGGGACAACCGTGACCTGCTGCGCGACTCCGCTACCACCGACGCTATTCACGCCGTAATCGAAGAGTTGGACAAAGGCCGCCTGCGCGTGGCCCAGCCCGTCGCTGATGGCCAGTGGCAAGTAAATGACTGGGTGAAGAAAGCCGTCATCCTGTATTTCCCCATTCAGCAGATGGAAACGCTGGAGCTGAAGCCCTTCGAGTACCGCGACAAAATGCGCCTCAAAACTGGCTACGAAGCCCAGGGGGTACGGGTAGTGCCGCCCGCTACGGCTCGCTACGGTAGCTTTTTGGCTCCTGGCGTTATTCTGATGCCTAGCTACGTGAATATCGGCGCTTGGATAGGCGAGGGCACCATGGTCGATACGTGGGCGACGGTGGGCTCGTGTGCGCAGGTAGGCGCGCACGTACATTTGAGCGGTGGTGTAGGCCTGGGGGGCGTTTTGGAACCCGTGCAGGCTGCGCCGGTTATCATTGAAGATGGTGCTTTCATCGGCTCACGTAGCATTTTGGTTGAAGGCTGCCACATTGGGAAGGAAGCCGTAATTGGGGCGGGTGTCACGATTACCGGCAGCACCAAAATCATCGACGTAACTGGCTCTGAGCCCAAAGAGTACCGTGGCCACGTACCGGCGCGCTCAGTGGTTATTCCGGGCTCTTACGCCAAGCAATTTCCGGCCGGCGAGTTCCATGTGCCCTGCGCCCTGATCATCGGTCAGCGCAAGCCTAGCACCGATTTGAAAACTTCGCTGAATGACGCTTTGCGCGAGCACAACGTAGCCGTTTAGCTTAATAAGTGTCAGCTGACTTCCGTAGAGAAGAAAGCACAAAAGCCCCCAGAATAGCTCTGGGGGCTTTTGTGCTTTCTATCAAAGAAACCCATGATTTATATCAAAGCCAGCAGGAGCAGGAAGGGGTAATTTTCTTTCGTGCTGCTTGCTCGTCGGAGTAAGCAGCCGATTCTTACGAATTTGCTTATGCTGGCTACGCTTCATACTGCTTCCGCTACGGAGCCTGCCCGGCCCGAAGGAATACCCTACGGATTGAGTCCTGAGGAGGTACTTCTCCAAAGGCAGCGTTTCGGAAAAAACGTGCTGGCACCCGCCACTCGCCACCGGTTTTGGGCTATTGTGCGCGGTATTGCAACGGAACCTATGTTCATGTTGCTGGTCGTGACGGCCGGCATTTATCTCCTTATCGGTAGCTATTCCGAAGCCTATGTTCTGCTGGCTGCCACCGCGCTTGTTGCGGGCATCTCGCTGTATCAGGAGGCGCGAAGCGACCGGGCGCTACTTGCCTTGCAACAGCTGGCGCAGCCGCTAGCTCGCGTGCGGCGGGCTGGCCAGGATGTCGCGCTCCCGGCTGCCGACTTAGTGGTAAACGATATCCTGCTGGTGGCGGAAGGGGAGCAGGTGGGGGCTGATGGCGTACTGCTGGAAGCCCACGACTTGGAGGCCGATGAGTCATTTTTGACGGGCGAGTCGTTGTCGGTGAGCAAAGCGGCAGATGGGGAGCAGCAACTGTTTGCTGGCTCTTCGGTGGTGGGTGGTACGGGCGTTGTGCGGGTGACAGCCGTGGGGAGCCATACGCGGCTGGGCCACATTGGGGGGCTAATTTCGCAGGTGAAGACGCCACCTACGCCACTTCAGCAGCAGGTAAGCTCGTTTGTGCGCCGCATGGCCATGGTGGGCGGCGGGGCTTTTGTGGTCGTGTGGGCCTATAACTGGTGGGAGTCGGGGAGTCTGGCCCACGGCCTGTTGCATGGCCTGACGATTGCCATGGCCGTTTTGCCGGAGGAAATTCCGGTTGCGCTGTCGTCGTTTATGGCCTTGGGCGCGTGGCGACTAATGCAGCAGCGGCTGCTGACCAAGCAGCCGCAAACGGTAGAAACGCTGGGTTCGGCCACCGTTATCTGCGTAGATAAAACCGGCACGCTCACTCAGAATCGGATGGCGCTGAGTCAGGTATATTATCCCGGTCAGCTTGGCTCCATTGCTTTTGAGGAAAATAAAGAGATTTCCGCCCCGCTAGCCGACTTACTGGCCACGGCCATGTGGGCCAGCGAGCCTACGCCCTTCGATCCGATGGAGCAGGCCCTGCATCGAGCCTATGCCCAAACGGCTGTGCTCGATGAGCGCCCGGCTTACCGTATGGTGCATGAGTACCCGCTCGGAGAAAAGCCCCCCATGATGACGCACGTAGTTGCTCATCATGATGGCCGCCTCATTGTCGCCTGCAAGGGTGCTCCAGAAGGCATTATTGCCCGCTGCCGGCTACCCGAAACCGAGAAGGCTCAGGCCTTGGCTACGCTTATGCAGCTAGCCACAGCGGGTCTGCGGGTGCTGGGCGTGGCTCGCTGCACAACTATCCCGGAGGTATATCCGGCCTCACAGGCAGACTTCGCGTGGGAGTTCAAAGGGCTGGTTGCCTTCACCGATCCACCCAAGCCCACGGCGGCGGCCGTGCTCGGGCAGCTATACGAAGCAGGCCTACAGGTGAAAATGATTACCGGTGATAATGCGCTGACGGCCGCCGCCATCGCCCAACAGGTCGGACTGCGGCACAAGGAACAAGTGCTAACCGGTACTGAAGTAATGGCGCTGGACCCTACGGCGCTGGAGCAGCGAGTAAGCACCGTCGATTTGTATGCCCGCATGTTTCCGGAAGCCAAGCTGCGCGTGATTGAAGCCCTAAAAGCCAACGGCCAGGTGGTGGCCATGACCGGCGACGGAGTGAACGACGGGCCAGCGCTTAAGGCGGCCCACATTGGGGTAGCCATGGGCCACCGGGGCACGGAGTTGGCCCGGCAAGCAGCCGACCTGGTGTTGCTGGATGATGATCTGGCGGGGATGGTTACGGCCATCAGCTACGGTCGCCGGATTTATGACAACCTCAAAAAGGCGGTGCAGTATATCATTGCCATTCATATTCCGCTGATTCTCACCGTGCTGGTGCCGTCGTTGCTGGCCTGGCAGTATCCGGTGCTGCTGGGGCCGGTGCACGTCATATTCCTGGAGCTTATTATGGGGCCAACCTGCTCCATTATCTTCGAGAATGAGCCCATGGAGGCTGATACGATGCAACGCCCGCCCCGCCCCGTGACTACCACTTTTCTGCAACTCCAAGAGCTTGGTAGCAGCCTTGTGCAGGGACTTGTAATTGCGGCTGGCGTGCTGGGGCTGGCATTTTATGCCCAGCGGCTAGGATATTCGGAGACACTCACCCGCACCGTTACTTTCACGACTCTGGTGCTGGCCAACGTGCTGCTTACGCTCGTCAGCCGCTCACGCCACCACACGCTGCGCCGTACGCTCTATTACCACAATCCGCTGCTGCCTGCTATGCTGGCTCTCACCCTGACTTTGCTCGTGCTTTGCCTTACTGTGCCTGCTCTCCAGCAGCTTTTTCAGCTCCAATCGCTTACCTGGCTCCAACTGTTACTATGCGCCGCCGTGGCCGTTGTGAGTACGGGCTGGTTTGAATTTTATAAAGCCTTGCGAAGTCCTCAGCGCGGATCTCTTTCTAATGAGGCGCAACCAACCACCGGCACCAACTACACCGCTACTGTAAATACGAGGTAAGTAGCTGCTGCTCTTAGTCGTTTGAATGAGGAAATGTGCGCTTAGCGGCGGCCGGATCGTAGCCGGTGCCGCCGAAGAAGTACAGCATGACGGCGCGCGAATAGCGCAGCAATACGGGCGTAAATACCAGCACCGTAATGGACACCGTTACGATATACACCCACGTATCCGGGTCGCCAAAAAAGTTGTAGAGTAGCACCCCAACCATAATTACGATGCCGGTTGAAAAGGCATAGCTGATGTACATAGCACCCCAGTAAAAGCCGGTTTCGGGCTCGTACTGTAGTCCGCAAACGGGGCAGCTGGCGGGCATATCCGAAAATTTACTCAGGTTGAAAGCCGAGTGCGTAAAAAGGTCGCCACGATGACAGCGCGGACACTTTTGGGCCAGCAAGGCTAGGAGGGTAGAGTCGTGGGTAGCCATAAGGAAAATATAGGGGAGGTCGAGGAAAAGCAGCAAAGAACGAACGTCTTCGCACTGAAAGTAATAGCCAGCCCTCAAAAAGCTGGGATGGTACAATATTTATCCAAAAAAGCCCCCCAAACGTATCTGGGGGGCTTTTTTAGCTTGCGAATTAATAGGAAAACCTGTGACTTAGGCAGTCGCTTTTTTAAGCTTCTCGCCAAATACCGCTTTCACCTTATCCACTTTAGGCTTTACCACAAACTGGCAGTAAGGCTGGCTGCCGTTCAGGTTGAAGTAATTCTGGTGATAGTCTTCGGCGCGATAAAACGTGCTTAAGGGCAGAATCTCCGTCACGATGGGCTTGGGGAAAGCGCCTGCATCATTGAGTTTCTGCTTGTACTCCTCGGCCAAGCGCTTCTGCTCCTCGTTGTGGTAGTAAATGCCGGAGCGGTACTGGTCGCCTACGTCGTTGCCCTGGCGATTGAGGGTCGTTGGATCGTGGGTTTTCCAGAACACTTCAAGCAGCTCCTCAAAGGTGATTTTCTGGGGATCGAAGGTGATTTGCGTCACTTCGTTATGCCCCGTCAGGCCGCTGCAAACTTCTTTGTAAGTAGGGTTGGCGATGCGGCCGCCGGTGTAGCCCGACACGACTTTCTCCACGCCTTCCAGATTCTGAAAAACGGCCTCTACGCACCAGAAGCAGCCGGCGCCAAATGTTGCTTGTTCCATTATCAAAGGTTAGTCTAGGTTAGTTGGTAGCCAATTGCGCTGCTTTTTCAATAAAAGGCAGCGGCAGCTAGCTTCATTACTTACGTAGTAACAACATTAGAGTCATGAAAGGTTTGAAACTGCCTTTGCGTGAGGTGCAGTATAGGCTTCATGGACAAAAACGCAATGGCTCCCAATAGTTTACGGCAAGAAAAAGCCCCCCAGACCAGTCTGGGGGCTTTTTCTTGCCGTAAACTATTTCTGAAATAGAGAAGCAACTACCAGATCTTTGCTGCCCGGTGTGTGCGTATAGAAGCCTTCGCCCGACTTTACGCCCAGGCGGCCGGCCATTACCATATTCACCAACAGAGGGCAAGGGGCATACTTGGGGTTACCCAGGCCATCGTGCAGTACGCGCAGAATAGCGAGGCATACATCCAGGCCAATAAAATCGGCGAGCTGCAACGGGCCCATAGGGTGGGCCATGCCCAATTTCATCACAGTGTCGATTTCCTCCACGCCGGCCACGCCCTCAAACAGGGTATAAATCGCCTCATTGATCATGGGCATCAGAATGCGGTTGGCCACGAAACCGGGGTAGTCGTTTACTTCCGTGGGCGTTTTGCCAAGCTGGCGCGAAATGTCCATTACCTGCTGGGTCACGGCATCGGAGGTAACGTAGCCGCGAATAACCTCCACGAGCTTCATGACCGGAACCGGATTCATAAAGTGCATGCCAATTACCTGCTCGGCGCGCTTCGTGGCGGCGGCAATGCGTGTGATGGAGATAGAGGACGTATTGGAGGCCAAAATAGCCCCCTCAGGCGCGTATAGGTCGAGGTCGCGGAAGATTTGCAGCTTCAAATCTACGTTTTCAGTAGCTGCTTCAACCACGAGCTGCGCATTGGTGACACCTTCCGCAATGCTGGTGCGCGTGGTAATGCGACCTAGGGTGGCCGTTTTGTCATCTTCGCTGAGGCCGCCTTTGGCCACCTGCCGGTCTAAGTTTTTGCCAATAGTACCGAGGGCCTTATCCAGGGCCGGCTGCGAAATATCAATAAGCGTAACGGGAAATCCGTGCTGGGCAAAAACGTGAGCAATGCCATTGCCCATAGTACCCGAGCCAATAACGGCGACGTGGAGCATACAAAAAAGAAGTGGGTGGGAAGATGTAAGTGAAGGCCGGCGGGCCGGCGCGCAAAACTAATCTGAAAAGCAGCCAGCCCCAACTATACCCCCAGCGGCCCGCCCAGACGAGGCTATTCGCGAACGAAAAGGTCAATTATGTACAATCGTAAAAAAATAAGCTCAACTAATAAATGCGCATTGCAGCCCGTAGAGGGACTTTTGTGTCATATATGGGAGCGCTAATAAATAAATTGCGCTATGGAGATATATCTTTTTTGAAAAGCGTCGCGTACAAATCCGCAAATCGCTTGCTACTTGGTTTCCTAACCACAATCAACTAGCTCCCGACGAAATTGTTTTTCCCTCACCCTACACCTCAACCCTAATACCATGGGAAATCTCCTGTACATCATTGCCGTCATCCTCGTTATTATTTGGCTGCTCGGCTTCCTGGGCTTCAATAGCTTTGGCTTAGGCAACTTGATTCACATTTTGCTTGTCATCGCCATCATTGCCGTAGTACTGCGTTTGGTACGGGGCGGCACGGTTTAAATGCCCCTGCGTGAGTAGCTGTTAGGTGCTGCTCAAGCATCAAAGAGTCTTAAAACGAAAAGAGCCGCTGTTCCACCCGGAATAGCGGCTCTTTTGCGTTTCAGCCCGATTGGGGGGCTTTTTTGGTTATTTCAAATCAAACAGGAAGCTGAAGCGAATAACCGGCTGCCCATAGATATCGTCGAGGCCATCGTTGAAGTTGTAGAGCACCACAATATCGGCAGCGGCTCGGTCGCTGAAGCGGCTGCGGTAGCCCACACCTGCCAGAGGGGTATTCACGGTAATCTTACCGGTAGAAATAACGCCCGTATTCTGGTCCTGGAATAGCACTTCGGCCCGCGTTACTTCATATTCACCGTGTACAAAGAAGTCCTTATAAAAGATGAACTGAGCAAAGCCTTTTAAGCCAATATTGTTGGTTTGATAGCTAGAAGGCGTACCCGGTGCCCGAAACTGAGCAGGAATTGAGTAATTATTGAAAGCATACGATATGCCCGGCCCCACTGCTAGCCGCTCGTTAATACGGTATCCAATAGCGGGCGCGATGCTGGCGCTGAACTGACTGCCGTATGCTGAGCTGCCATTATAGCCAAGACCAAAGTTGGCGTACAAAAAGTACTTGCGTAGGGGCTTCGGCTGCTCCGAAGCCCGGCTACCCTCCGGAAACTCCAACCCTGAAGGGCTGTCTCTGTTCGGGCGAGTCTGGGTTGGTAAGGGTTGGTCTACGGGGGGGGGCGCCGGCACTGGCACGCTGGGCCGCGCCTCATACTCCTTCTGTGGGGCAGGAGTGGGCGTGGCGGGTACTGGTGCGGCCGGAGGGGCTGTATTTAGCTGCGGCTTAGCCGGGGCCGGCCGAGCTGTAGTGTCGGTTTGGGCCAAAGCAGCGGCCGGAGCCATCAATAGGGCGGCCCCAGCCAGGGCCCACGGGAGCAGGATGCGTTTCATAGATAGCTACAACGAGCTTAAGACACAAGTTGGTACATACGCTGGCGTTGAGCCTTAATGGTCTCATCCGCCAGGTATTCTTCGTAGCTCATGCGCCGGTCAATGATGCCGTCGGGCGTAAGCTCGATAATGCGATTGGCAATCGTTTCAATAAACTGTAAGTCGTGCGATACGAACAGCAGCGAACCGGTGTAATCGCGTAGGCTATTGTTAAGCGCCGTAATGCTTTCCAGATCAAGGTGGTTCGTTGGGTCGTCGAGCACAAGTACGTTGCCGCTCTCCAGCATCATCTTCGATAACATGCAGCGCACTTTTTCGCCCCCGCTCAGTACGTTCGACTTCTTCAACGACTCTTCGCCCGAGAATAGCATACGGCCCAAGAAGCCCCGGATAAAGCTTTCGTCTTTCTCCGTAGAGTACTGACGCAGCCAATCCACCAAGTTCAGGTCGGTATCGAAGAACTCATGGTTTTCGCGTGGGAAGTAGGACGGCGTAATAGTCGTGCCCCACTTGAAATTGCCCGTATCCGGCCGAATCTGCTCGAACAGGATATCAAATAGGAGGGAAGGAGCCCGGTCGTCGCGGCTGATGATGGCGACTTTATCCTTTTTATCGAGCGAGAAGGTAACGTTGCGGAATACCGTTTGGCCGTCCACCTTTTTGCTTAGGTTTTCAACCGTCAATAGTTGGTTGCCGGCTTCACGCTCCGCTTTGAAAGCAATGTACGGGTAGCGGCGCGAGCTAGGCTTGATGTCTTCCAACGTCAGCTTTTGCAGCAGCTTCTGGCGCGACGTAGCCTGCTTACTCTTACTGGCATTAGCCGAGAAGCGGCGCACAAATTCCTCCAATTCTTTACGCTTGTCGTCGGTCTTCTTGTTGGCGTCCTGCTTCTGCTTCATGGCCAGCTGGGAGCTTTCATACCAGAAGGAATAGTTGCCAGGGTACATGGTCAGCTTCGAGAAGTCGAGGTCGGCCATATAGTTACACACGGCGTCGAGGAAGTGGCGGTCGTGGCTGACCACGATCACCGTGTTCTGAAACGAGTCGAGGAAGTTTTCAAGCCACAGTACCGTCTCGGCATCCAAGCCGTTGGTTGGCTCGTCAAGCAGCAAAACGTCGGGGTTACCGAACAAGGCTTGCGCGAGCAGCACCCGTACTTTGTCGGAGCCGCCGAGGTCCGCCATCATGGTGTAGTGCTTATCTTCACCAATGCCCAGGCCCGACAGCAATTCAGCCGCTTCATACTCCGCATTCCAGCCTTCGAGGTCGGCAAATTCGCCTTCCAGCTGCGCGGCCCGCTCGCCGTCAGCGTCAGAGAAGTCAGCTTTAGCGTAAAGAGCGTCTTTCTCCTCCATTACCTTCCACAGGCGCGTGTGACCCATAATCACCGTTTGGAGAACGGGATATTGGTCGTAGGCAAACTGATCCTGGCGCAGCACCGAAAGACGGGCACCGGCTGGCATATTCACCGAGCCAGTGTTGGGCTCAATCTCGCCGGATAATATCTTTAGAAACGTGGATTTACCAGCTCCGTTGGCGCCAATGAGGCCATACACGTTGCCGGGCATGAACTTAATGGTAACATCTTCAAACAATATGCGCTTACCGTAGCGCAGACTTACATTGGAGGTACTAATCATAGAAGTGTAGATGCTGAAAACGAAAAATCGTTGTTGCCAACCTTGGAATAAGGACAATTCGGCGCGCAAAAGTACGCAAAATGCCCTGCGCATACGCTGTCTGGCTTACTACCAACGTCAAAATAGACAATCAGGCGAAGACAGTGTAGTGCTCATACTCAATAATTTGGCTCTGAAAAAAGCCCCCTAAGGTGTCACAAGCCAAAAAAAAAGTTGGCTTGCACAACATCCCGCCGGATAAAAGAGTATAAAAAGCAATTGGAAATGCTAATCTTAGGCGGGTAACTAACAGTTATGGCTGCCCAAGCAGTTCCTCTACCTCACTGATTCACCTTTTCACCTTTTCCCCTTACCTGTATGGGTGCGTTTCGATTAACCGCCGAAAACAATGGAGTTCGCGTAGGTCTGTTTACGGGCGTTGCGATGATGGCTTATTTCCTGATCGCCAATTTGCTAGGCTTTGTTCGCATCGAATATAGCTTCCTGAACGCCGCTATCTTGGCCGTTGGAGCCTGTGTAGCCATTGCGAGGCTTAAGCGCGAGAAGGGCGATAAGCTACCCTATCTGCAAGGTTTTGGTACAGGCATCGTCACGGCGCTTGTTGCTTCCGTCGCCTTTGGCTTATTCTTTATTATCTATTCCTCCATCAATCGTGATTTTATGGAGCAGACGCAAGCGCAGGATCTTTTTGGTTTCGATTTGTCTGTAACCATCGCTTTTTTGGCCATTGTGCTCCAAGGTGTAATGGGTGGTATGATCGTTTCACTTATTGCCATGCAGTACTTCAAAAGCCCTGATCATAAGCCCATGAAAGGAATTGAGTAGTCGCTAGCTATACAAATAGGTATATAAAAAAGCCCCCAGAATCATTCAGGGGGGCTTTTTTGTGTGGTCATATTCAGCAAACGCTTGCGGTACGCAGTTTATAGATGAAGTGGATTGGACCCAACATAGAAAATATTTAAAATCTTTTGTTAGTTATACTAATAGCATATATATTTGTACTATATGTAAGGCGGGGCAAACAAAACCTTTTTATTGTCCATTCGTTACAGCGTTAGTTTCCCGAAATAGCCTACCACTTTCGTTCCTTCTCCCTTTCTATGAAATCAATAGTTTTACTCGCACTTATTTTAGGTTGTTTTTGCAGTTCAGCCACTGCCCAAAAGCGGGATGTATATGCTGAGCGCCCCGGTAGCTTGATGCCTTCTTTGGCTCGAGTAGATGACCTCACCCGCGATATGAGTAGCAATCTTCGTCTCAATGAAGCTCAGTATATCCGGTTGCGCTCCGTCAATCAGATCAAGCTTGCCCGTCTGGATGAGATTGAGTACGAATACACCGATGCGGAGCAACGTCGGCAAAAAGCCGCTGAGCTAGAGGCACAGTACGAAGCTGAGTGCAGCCGTATCCTAACCCCTCGCAATTAAGCGTCTTTCGCGCCGAGCAAAACCTACAACCAGATCAGCCTACTAAGAACGATGCGCACGAAGGCGGATTAGGCTAACCTACTTTCGCTTTCTGCTGAAGAAGACTTCTCTGAACTACCAAAAAGCCCCCGGAAATCACTCCGGGGGCTTTTTGGTAGTTCAGAGAAGTCTGGGCCTGCTGCCACGATAATGCTTACGCAGTGCTTTAGGATGGTGGTACTGCTAAGGGACGTTCGTACAATACCTCGGTTACTACCCCTAAAGGACCGAAGCGCAGGGTGAGCTTATTGGCCGTGGAGCGCTGATGGCTCGGCTCACACTGGGTGCCAGGCTCCACATAATAGTAATAAGTTTTCTCAGTCTGGGCGCTTAGTTCTTCCTCGTCGGGGCGGCCGAGAATCTTGTCGATGCTGGCAATGCGGGCGCCGTAGAGCTGGTCCCGGTAACGGTTCAGCGCAGGCAATTGCGCAGCTCGCTTGTTCAGGCAAGCATAAGGGTCGCTACGCCATGCCGCATCATCAAAGCCTTCCATTTTGGGTAATGTGTGCCCACAAGCGCTTACAAGCAAAGTGGCTGCTCCGGCCACAAAAAAACGGAATAGGTGCATAGGCTGACAAGCGCAAAGAGTAAGCGGCAGGCAGGCCATCAATGGGCTGATTTTCGACGCTATGCCGCTAAGCTACTTGTTAGAAACCGAACGGAAGGTGATAAGTTGGTTAGAACAGGTCAGAAGATGGGGCTGAAGGCTTAAAATCGGAAATAGCCTTCTCCTGCTCCCAATACTCAAGCTGGTCGGGGGTGAGGCGGGCCGCCATAAATTCGCGTAGATAGATACCACGCCGCTCCAAGCAAAAGAGTTGAAACTGTGGCAGGAGGCATGTCATATCGAGGCCTTGCTGCTTGTACCGGCGACGGTTATCTGCGTCCAGCGTGTCAAGCCAGTCGTTAAAGTCAGTTTCAGTAGGATAAAGCTCACGGGCCTGTCGGTAATAGGCAGCCGTAGCACGCGCGATTAAGTGCGGCAAGGAAGACATGAATAAGAGAAATGCAAAGGCGGAAGCAGGGAGCGGGGCGTGGTACTGTTAAGCGTACTAGGTATGCGAAATCTGTAAAAAATTCGTGTCAGAAATTGTGATGAAAAACAAGATGTTATGCCAAGACCAACAGTCAGGGATAAACCAACTGCTGCGTAATATCCTGAAATTAACCCTTAATTCTGCTAAAATTCTACCTATACAGGGCAGAAAGTTGATTTTGGGTGTTAAAAGAAGGAAGAATTAAAGTATCAAATTGACTTAATATTGCTTAGTAAAAGACAAT
Organism: Hymenobacter radiodurans; assembly: GCF_004355185.1. NCBI lineage: Bacteria > Pseudomonadati > Bacteroidota > Cytophagia > Cytophagales > Hymenobacteraceae > Hymenobacter > Hymenobacter radiodurans. The sequence continues at coordinate 2,537,446 of NZ_CP037922.1, read as the reverse complement.
TTAATGCTTAAAATTAAGGATAATTTCTGCATAAACAACAAGTAGGCCAGCTTATTAAAGACGTTATTTTAAAATGTAATTATTTTGTTCTCATCAGATTCAAATTTGCTTGTGTTGATAATGACCCACTTTCATTTCAAATGAAAGCAAATAGCATCGCTGTGACAGCTAAAACAGACTGAAGCTTTGGAGATGCATAGTAATCCTCCAAAATGAGTTGTCCTAAGTGCTATGGTTGCAGTATGCATTAAACACTCTTCCTATTTCCCAGCTATAACACGCTTTTTGCATTAATTGCTGACCACGCTGCTGTAAGGTCATCATTGTGTCATACAATTTCTCGGTCGCTGGCACAATGGCCCTGATATGACGCGTTAGCAGCGTAATTTGTTGACCGTTGCTGTAGTAAAGCGTCAGCTCAGCACCTTCCAAAGGTTGAGGAACCCGGACGCTGAGCGTAGCAGGAGGCTGACGAGATGTGAAAAGCAGAAACAATGTGAGGCGAGCCAAAAGCTGCTGCTGAATGTGAGGCGGAATTTCAGCGGAGTGCATTAAAGGCCGTAATTCACAATGCAGTTGTTTGGATAAAGCGCTAAACGTTGTCATAAATAGTTGTATGACAAGAGTAAACTATAGACCCGCTTACCCAAGCGGATCCGTTGCAGTAGGTGGGAGGGGCGGCGAATGCAAGAATTTTATAACGCTGGGCTAATTATATTGTATAATACAGAGAAAATAATAGAAAGTTGTATTGTATTTCACCAAATTTTGTAGTAGCGAACTGATCGTTTTTAAGGCTTGGCTAGTATTGACAACAAGCTTTCGGCTACGCAATGCTGGAAAAAACACGCTTTTTTGCTATTTGATACCTTACTCATAAAATGAGTTAAAAGTGTTTTACGCAATAATTTTTGCCTTATGATGTTAAGATTGAAGGGCCCGAATTTTGCCTAAGCCCTGTTTTACCCTATTTCCGCAACAAAAGCTCCAGCCGATAATGCGCACACCGACTGCCTTCGCTTGCCTGTCCTTGAGTCTCTTATCTCTCTTTTGCCCCCCAGAAGCTATTCCTGCCGCCAAACCCAATGCCGCCGCCGACAACACCGTGGAATCGGCTCTGAGCGAAAACCGGCGTGCTACTTATTTAGCCGCTTTTGAGCAGCACACGCTACATACGTACGCTTTAGCTGGCCTCCCGGCGTCCAGCCTTCCCCTCGATGTGTATCGGCAGGCGCTGATGGGCTATTACCAGCTTCAAAAGCGCGGCTTGGCTAATCCGGCCAAAAACACGCTTACTATTATCGACTTCAATCGTTCCAGCCGGTTGAAGCGGCTGTGGGTTATTGATTTACAGAAGTCGCGGGTAGTTCATCATACGCTGGTTGCCCACGGCATAAACACGGGCGAGGAGTTTGCGCAAGCATTCTCCAATCGGGTGGGCTCGGAGATGAGCAGCTTGGGTTTTTACGTAACAAGTCACACCTACACCGGAAAGCACGGCTTGTCCTTACGTTTGCGCGGCGTAGACCCCAGCTACAATACAAATGCGGCCAGCCGAGCCGTGGTGGTACACGGCGCTGACTATGTATGTGAAGAATTTGTGCAACGTCATGGTCGGCTGGGGCGTAGCCAGGGTTGCCCCGCGCTGCCCATGAAAGAAAGCAGTGCTATTATCAGAACCATAAAGGATGGCACTGTATTGTTTGCCCACGCGCCGTCCGGCGTCAGCTACGATTCTGACTGGCTCGAATTAGATCCCGCTTTGCAGGCTTTCGCTCAAGTGAAAGGGCTAAACTAGCCAATGACTTCTTTCATAAAAAAGCCCCCAGAACTAGTTCTGGGGGGCTTTTTTATGAAATATTACGCTCAACAAGTAGTCTTTCGCTTAAGCCCGGTCGCTGGTAGTTTTCACCAGGTTGATGCCAGCAAAGAAGAAAATGAGGCCCACGATGAAGGGTACTAGGCTATTAATCTTGCTAAGATTCACGCCAGCTATGCCTAGGAAGCCTAAGGCCGCGTAAATAATGCCGATGATACCCAGGATGGTGAGGATGGCGCCGAAGGTGCGTTTCTGATTCATAAGAGAGGGAGATTAGGGAGTACAACTGAACAACAGGAACCGGTTGTGGACCTGTTTTGCGCCTGATACGCTAATCAGGACAAATTGGGTGCCTCTTGGTAGCAACCCTGCTGCTGAGTGCGCGTTAGAAGCCCGGCGGCCCACTTTAAAGTCGCCTTTTCCCTCCCTTAATTCTCCCTACTACCATGAGAGGAAACCTTCGTTATTTGATTGCCCTGGCCGTCGCAGCCTTTTCTTTTGTGACTTATTACTGTAACCGCCAGACGAACCCCGTGACCGGTGAAGTGCAGCACGTGAACATGACTACGGAGCAAGAAATTGCCCTCGGTTTGCAGGCCGCTCCCCAGATGGCCCAGCAATACGGCGGTCTGCACCCCGACCAGCAGGCGAGCGCGGCCGTAAAGCGCATTGGCGCTGCGCTGGTGCAGTCGTCCAAAGCCGACCAGTCGCCCTACAAATTCGATTTCCATTTGCTGGCCGATGAGCAGACCATCAATGCGTTTGCCTTGCCTGGCGGACAAGTATTTATCACGGCCGGCTTGCTGAAAAATATGAAGACAGAAGGGCAGGTGGCCGGCGTGTTGGCCCATGAAATTGGTCACGTAATTGGTCGCCATTCCGCCGAGCAATTGGCCAAATCGCAGCTGACGCAAGGCCTGGCTGGCGCCGCCACCATTGCCTCCTACGACCCCGATAGTCCCGGTAGTTCCATTGGCAAAGCGGCCGTAGCGGCGGCTATTGCCAAGGTGGTATCGTTGCGCTTTGGGCGTGAAGATGAGCTCGAATCGGACCGCTTGGCCGTGCAATACACCGCCGATGCCGGCTACGATCCCCGCGCTATGATTCAGGTAATGGAAATTCTGGCTCAGAGCGGTGGCCAAAGCCGCGGCCCTGAGTTCATGAGCACGCACCCCGATCCGGGCAACCGCGTGGGCGTGCTGGAGAAGGAAATCACGGAGCGCTTCCCCGGCGGTGTCCCCAGCGGATTGAAGCAATAATCACTTAACTCGAACAGAAAAGGGGGAGACGGAAGGCGGAGTTTAGGAAACTCAATATACGCCTCACGCCTCCTCCTTTTTTCTTAAAATCTATTGCAATGGCTGCTGAATCGACTCCCCACCTGCATTCGCTGCTGTTTGTCCTCAATCCGATTTCCGGCGACATCGATAAGCAGAACATAGAAACCACCGTCACGGAGTTCTGCTCGCAACGCGGACGCCAAGCCGAGTTTTTCCATACCTCCGGCGAAAACGACCTCGACAAACTCAAGGCTCATTTAGCTGCCAACTCCTACGATGCCGTGTTTGCTGCCGGTGGCGATGGCACCGTGAACTTAGTGGGCGAGGCATTGCTGGGGGGCAAAATTCCGCTGGGAATCCTGCCCTTGGGTTCGGGCAATGGCTTGTCCAAAGACTTGAGTATTCCGCAAGATATGAACGGTGCTCTGGACGTGATTTGGCAGCACAAGCTGCGCGCGCTCGATACTCTGCACGTAGGAGGAAATTTTTCGGTTCACCTCGCTGATTTGGGCTTTAATGCGCTGGTCGTAGAGCGCTTTTGCAACGGTGACACCCGCGGGCCGGGCGCTTATATTCGGATTGCCCTGCAGGAATACCTGAGCTACGAGCCGGTTACCTATCGTATCGAAACTGACCGCGAGCAGTTTGAAGGGCCTGCGTTTATGCTCACTATTGCCAACGCCACTACCTTCGGCAGCAACGTGGTAATTAACCCCGATAGCCACCTCGACGACGGTGAGTTTGAACTGTGCCTGATTGAGCCATTTCCGGCCACGGCATCCCTAGGCATTCTGTATCATCTCTACACCGACGCCTTCGATACCTCCGTGTACACTCGCCGATTGCGCTGCCGCCGCGCCAGCATTCAAGTGCCAGGGCAGCCGCGCGTACTAGTGCAGGTAGACGGTGAACCTCTGGAGTTGGATACGCCCGTTGAGGTAAAGATTAATCCGCGGAGCTTGCAGGTGCTGACGCCCGCGCTGACGTAGACGCCACACCAGAAATGCCCCCCAGTCCGCTTAGTAGGCGCCGCCGAAATGGTTCGAGCGCGCGCTCAGTGCCGTCGGCGTTGCCGGGCTCCAGCGTACGTAGCCAGGCTTCCCCATTCTCGTAAAAGTCGAGCGTAAAGAACCCCTTGTGCTCGTGGGTGAAGGTAGCTTTGCCGCCCTTGCCCACGTACGCCGTTTTGCTGCCCGAGCCACTAACTAAGTAGTGACCATTCTTGTAAGCAAAGTATTGCAGGTTGTGGTCGTGGCCGGCGGCGTAGATGATATTCGGGAATTGATGCAGCACGCGCAGCAAGCGGCGGCGCATCTTGCGGTAGCGTGGGTGAGCCATATCCTCCTCCGCGCCCACTACTCGCCGATACATTGGAAACAGGGAGCCTACGCCCGGCAGTGGCACATAGGCCCGCTTATGCACAGCCGTAAGGGGAAATACGTGTTGCTTTGTCGTGAATTGCCCCCCGTGCATGGCATTGGAGTAAAGCGGGTGGTGCCCGGCCACCACAATCTGCTGATGGCGGTTGGCTTCTAGTAGCAGCAGTAGTTGCTGGAAAGGCATACGGCTATCCGTGGCCTTGCAGCCGTAGGCCGCTCCCAGCGGACGCGTGCCGTGCTGCACCCACCACTGCGTATTCAGCACCACGAGCAATAGGTTGTCGGCCAGCTGCACGGTTACGGGGTCGGGGCAGCCGCCGGGGGGCAAATACTGGGCTCCGGGCAAGTGTTCGCGCACGTAGGCCTCTTGGCGTAGCAGATATTGGAAACCGTCGCTGCGGCCCTTGTTCCAATCGTGGTTGCCACTCAAAAACACCACCCGACCCGGGTAGCGCAAGGCATCGAGTTGAATATCCAAGCGTCGCTCCGCCGCTGCCCGGCCGCTAGAAGCTTCGGCAGGCAAACCCGTGGGGTACACATTATCGCCTAGTATAACCACAGTGCTATTTTCGCCAGCTTCCTCCAGCCAACCATGCAGCAGATTCAATACCGGGTCGCGGCCGTCGGTAGCTACGGCGCCTAAATCGCCCACCAGCGCAATGCGGTGGCGCAACGGCGACGCTGGGTCGGGCCGGTGCTGTTCCCAGTCGCGCACGGCCGGGGCTACGTAGGGCAGGCGTCTGTAGCGGCGCTCCTGCAAATAGCGCCACAGCAGCCACGCCACCAGCACTAGGTTGATCCCCAGCAGAATGTAGAAAAGAAGGGTAGGAGTTGGCAAAGCGAATAATCAGATGTACAGAGGCTTATACGCACCACTGGCAGCGTAGTATAGAAGCATCTGGTATGAGTAAGTGTTTCAGGCAAGTTTTAAGCATCAGAGCCACCTGCTGACCGCCTCGAAGCCAGCGCATGACGTCAGTTTTCGTAATAGTGACTGAGAGCCCTAACAAATACTCACTAATCAACGCTTTAAAAAAGCCCCCCAACCACTGTTTGATCAGTTGCTGGGGGGTAATAGAAAAGTATGCTGCTCAATTATTTCCACCGACTGATAAACTGGTCGAAGGCCTCACGGTACCCGTCGCTGACGGGGATTGTTTCCGCCCCGATCTGCACCGTGCCGCGCCCAATAGCGGTAATATGCTGCAGCCCCACGATATACGAGCGGTGGATACGCATGAACTGCCGCGCCGGTAACCGCTCTTCCAGGGCCTTCAGGCTCAGCAGCGACAACAGCGGCCGGGCCTCACTGCGGCGGTGTACTTTCACGTAGTCCTTCAGGCCCTCCACGTACAGAATATCCTGATAGGGAACCCGCACCAGCTGATATTCAACTTTCAGATATAAGTAATCTTCCTCCACCGCCGCCGCGGGCGCCGGTACGGACGGGGCATTCGGAACGGAGGAAGTAGCCGACTGCTTGAGCGCGGCGTAGGTTTGTGCTTTTTGGGCAGCCCGCAAAAATTCCTCATAGGTGAAGGGCTTCAGCAGATAATCCAGCGCATCCACCTTGTAGCCCTCCAGCGCATAGTGATTGAACGCGGTGGTAAACACCACCCGCGGCGCGTTGCCGCCCGGTCCCCGGTCCAGCACGCGAGCCAGTTCCAGCCCATTCAGGTCAGGCATCTGAATATCCAGAAAGAGCAAGTCGACCGGCGTGGATTGCTGCTGCAAGCCGCGTAACGCCGCCACTGCACTGCTATAAGTGCCCACAAGCTGCAAAAACGGCGTTTGCTCGATAAAGTGAGTAACCAGTTTGAGGGCCAGCGGTTCGTCGTCGACGGCAATGCAGGTGAGCGTCATAGCGGGGAGGTTAGCGGAGGCGCAGCGTAAGGTGTACCCAATACTCATGCTCGGGCGTTTGCTCGGTCACGGTCAGCGTGTAGCGGCCCGGGTACAGTAATTCGAGCCGCCGACGGGTGTTTGTCAGCCCAATACCGCTGTTTTCATCCAGGGCCACCGGCCGATCCGCGAATATGCTGTTCTGCACGGTCACTTCCAGCGTATCCGGCGTGGGTTGTTGCATAGCAATATGGATGCGGCTGGAAGCCACAGTGCTCACGCCGTGCTTAAAGGCGTTTTCCACGAAGGTGAGCAGAATCATGGGAGCAATGGGCGCCTCCTGCAGCGGGTGAGGAGGCGTGAATTCAATGCGGACGTTATCGGTCAGGCGCAGCTGCATGAGGTCAATGTAATCCTGCAAAAACTGCACTTCCTGACTGAGCTGCGCGGTGCCATGCTGGGTATCGTAGAGCACGTACCGCATCATGCGCGAGAGGCGGTGAATGGCCTCGCGCGCTCGCGCGCCATCCAGCAGCGTGAGGGAGTAGATATTGTTGAGCGTGTTAAAAAAGAAGTGCGGATTGATCTGCGCCTTTAGCCAGGAGAGTTCTGTGGACACCTTTTCCTGCTCCAGTGCTTGGCGCAGCTGGGCTTCACGCTGTCCGCGCTGCACGGCCGCCACACTGGTGCCCAGCCCCACCACCAACAGCGTAGACAGTACTACGGCCGGATTGACCCAGCCTAAAAGTCCCGATGGCTGCCTGATCGGACCACCCGGCCCACGGTCGCGGGGGCCGGATCCAAACCGGGGGGGCATTTCTCGGCGTGGTATGCCCGCCGAAGTTTCTAAATAGGTCTGAAGGCGGCGGTGGGTTGCTACTATGCCAAGAACAATTACCACCACAAACCCGATGTAGAGCAGCACGCGGCGGTGGTACAATAGTCGGGGTACGGCCCAGTTGATATTGAGATAGAAGATGCTCAGCGACGCAATAAACAGAGTCGTTTGAAGCAGATAATAGGGTGCCCCCGACAATCGACCGGCCGGTTGGGTAAAAAATAATACGCCCAACAACACCCAAATGACGGCATGTAGCAACCAAGTCTGTGCCTGACGCGGTGTAAAAAAGGCCATCCAGAATGGTTGCGGTGAATACATGGATTCGCCGCTTGGCTTCGTGACAAGCGGCAAAGGAGGAATAAACGTGTTCAAAGTACAGAGGTTTGCTGAGGATTTTTTGAGGCTGGGGGGCAAAATCGTGCTCACGAAACCACCAAGTGAGCATACCCGATCAGCTGGCCTCCAACTCGATAGCCACTAGCACAGCCTCATTGCTCAGGGCTTCCAGCTGTACTTCCTGCGTATCCCACAAGGCCAAGCCGTCTTTCTCGTGCAACAGCCGGCCTTCCACCTCAAACGCTCCCGCCAGTACAAAAAAGAAGACCTGCGACGAAGGATTTTTCAAAGTGTACAGCGTTTCTCGCCGACCCGCAAATCGGCCTATACTTACCTTAAACGGCAGCGACATGTCCGGCTCATCTGCTGACTGAGCAGGAACTACCTGTTTTACCTCCACCAGCAGATTTGGCTGATCCTGGCAGTTGAAGGTAAATAGGCGGTTCAGAGCGCCGGCGGCCGTCTGGGGTACTCGTATCCAGAGGTGCAGGAACGTAATTAGCTCGGTGTCGTAGGGATTGGCAAAGGTCAGGGTGCTGCCCGCCGGCACCGTCAGCAGGTGCATTTCTTCCACGTGGGTCAGGGCCGAAGTTCCCAGAAGTAGCCCCGCCCTGACAGCGCCGGTTACCGGAATGATGAGTACATGGGCCGCTTCCGTAACCTGCAGGGTTACTTGCTGGCCACCACCCAGCGTTTCTTCATTCACGGCCTGTAGGTTGCCGAATGCTTGCTTGTCTTGGTGCACATAGGCGCCAAACTGCAAGGTGCTGTAGCGCCGGTATTGGTGCGTTTCGGCTACGCCACGCTGGTCGCTAAGGAAGATCTTGCCAGGAGTCTGCTTCATCCTATTAGTCACGCGTTTGCAAGGAATAAATGGAAAAAAAAGGGAGCAGCGCCAGCTGATTTGTCAGCATTTCGCCCCCGCACCTGCCGCCTCCGATACCAGTAGCTGCGTACCAATCGTATCGTGCCATACCAGCGGGTCCGAGTAGAAGTTTATAGCTACTTGATGCCGGGCTTTGTCGAGCAGGTCCGAGTTGATAATCTCGAACTGAAACTTGCTGAACTTCAGGAAATGCCGGCCCAGGTTGTCGAGCACGTCGGGCACCAAGCCATTGAGCTGCTGCACATAGCCCCGAACCGCCGCGCTTACCAGAAAGTGGAGCTGATTGGCGCCAGGCGCATAGTGGAGCAGCTCGCCAAACGAGCGGTATTTCTGCTCCTGATTGAACAACTGCGCCTGCATCCGAAACTCCGTGTAGGTATCGTCAAACACCATTTTCTGCCACGGCCGGCTGGCGTTGGCATCCATGATTTTGCGGTAGCACAGCGTAATGGTGCGGTTAGACATATAGTGAAAACTAAACCGTTACAAAAGCCCGTTTCTAGCGCCGGGGGGCAAATTTCGATTCCCTTTAGGCAGCGACCCCAAAGGTGATAGACAACTCGAAGCCAGCCGTGGTGCTGCCCGTTACGGTGGCTAGTTCCTGCGTCACGCCGTCGCTGAACACGTTGTCGCTGCTATTGTAAGTGTAGCCATTCAAGCCCTTGCCGTAGCCGTTCACCGCCGCTACCGCCGACCCACTCCCCTCGGGGAAGGCAATCTGCGTGACCTTCAGCGACGTGCCGTTGGCGGCGTACACGTGCACATGAATGTGCGTGGCCCGACCGTTGTACCAACCCGGAAAGATGCTGGTGAACGTTACTTGTCCGTTGGCATCGGTGGTTTGGCGGCCCCGCAGGAAGTGCACGTTGGTATAGTTAGTCGATTGCATGCCGCTGCCGCCGTACTCGGAGTAGTTGCCCTCCGCGTCGCAGTGCCAGATATCGACCAAAGCGCCGGCCAGGGCTGCGCAGCTATTGTTAGTGTTGGTGATGGTAATCTTGGCGGTCATTTTATGGCCAGCTTTGCCGTCTGTGATGTCGCTGCGCACATACGAGGCGGGCGCTTTGGTGGGAAAGGGGCCTTCCGTTTCGGTAGGTGCCACGGCGCAACTGCTCGAACCGGTGCCGGTGCCCGTGCCCGTCCCGCCGGTTGAGGGCGTAATCGAATCTGATTCTTTGCCGCAGGCGCTGAGCAGCGCAGGAGTAGAGATGGCGCCTACTAATAAGCTTTTGAGGAAGTTCTTTCTTTCCATAATGTTGCTGTCGGGGAAGGAGATGCTGAATGGATGATCGAATTTCGTTCGCTCCCCCTTCTGCCATAGCACACAATCGACAGTTCGGGCCTTTGTATCGACGGATCACCCACGGCGGGCTCAAAGCAAACTCGAAATAGCCCCCCAACACTTGCAAAAGCGGAGCTTGCGGCCTCCTAAAGCTGATAAATATCATGGCTGATTATGATTTGCCACATGGCTTTTTTCCCAGCGGAAAGCAACATTTGATTGTCCAACAAAGCCTTACACGATTATGAAGCCTGCCATCCTCGTCCTGACCGATTTTTTTGCGGGTGCCAACCGCGCTTTGGCCCTTGCAACGGCTATTGCGCAGCCGCTCGGCGCCCGGTTGGTGCTATTGCACGTTGAGCGCACTTCCCTGCTCGACCCGGAACTGCTGACGGGTGAGGTGGCTGTCCAGTCGAAGGAAGACACGGATTTGGCCTTAGACCATTTGATCCGCGACCTGCCCGTATTTGCTGAGGCAGAAGTAGCTTCGGGCCGCGTGGAAGAAGCCGTTCTGGAGAGCACGAAGCAGCATAATCCGATAATGATTGTGCTCAGTCGCCCTCCCGATGAAAATACCCCCGACGAGCTAGTGACAACTACGGCGCTTAACCTGCTAAAAATGAGTCCCTATCCACTGCTCATTGTTCCTCCGCATATGCAGTCGGTCGGGGTGCCAAAGCGGATAGTGCTAGCCGCCGATGGCGACGGGTTTGAGCTGAGTGAGCATGCGGCCCCCATCCGCGACTTATTCAACGCCTTGCAGATTGATCTTACAGTGGTTCACATCACCGAATCCGCCACCCGCCACACCACTAGGCAAGCAATCCAGACGGTGGAGCGCACCGGCCTCACCCGCGACCTTCCGCAGGTGCACCCCTGTCATGTGTGTCATGCCGATGCTGGCGATGGCATCTTGCAGGCGGTGGCGGAGCAGCGGGCCGATATACTGGTGATGATTGCGCGCCAGCATCGATTCCTGGAAAGGCTATTTCGTAGCAGCGTAACAGGAGAAATGATTTTGCACAGCCCGGTTCCGGTGCTTGTGCTGCCCGCCCAGCGTGAATCCCACCGGGTTGGCCGGGGCCTGTCCAGCATGGGAAGTATAATGAGTCGGTTTAAGTAGCCTTCTGTAGCCCGGCGCAGGAAGCCGATAATTGCACTACATTCAAACAGCACGGCCCCGAAGCATATGCTTCGGGGCCGTGCTGTTTGCTTAGTACTAGCTCTTAGAATGAACCAGCATAAGAATCCCGGATATTTATGTTTCGGGCTATTCCCGCCAGTTCCGTCACTGTGTCGTTGAGTTGGTGATTTACCTCGCGATGGTCTGAAACGCCATAGGAAGGAACATAGCGCGAACGGCCGCGCGACCCGGCGTGCGCGCGGCTTGGGCGCGCCCCCGACGGATACGTGGACTGATGTGCGGGATACATGAATGGCTTGTTCATAGCAGCAGAAGGTTGGTTATCAGGTCGGAAAAAAGGTTGCCAGCGCGGCGCGGCAAGGGCCAGACATGCAGTTATTTAAAGGGGTAACCGCATAAGTGCTGAAAACACGCTCGGGGGGCTTTTTTGGGCGTGAATCCAGCTAGCGCGGCCCGGCAACACCACAAAATTCGGAAAAGCGCCCGCTCGCAGCCATGATTTTAATCATGGAACAACCTGTTTTAAATCATGCAGTTAGAGAGATGCTACGACTGGCGCGCCATGGCTGCAAGGGCGCGGCTGAGTGCCTTGTCACGCTGGTATATATCAGGGTAGAAGCGGAGCTGGCCATTCTCGGCGGCGCAGGTGAAATAGCGCACGTGCAGCGGCATGGACTTGGCGAGACGAACTTGCTGTGGCTTCGACTGGAGGGCGCACTCCTCCTCGGTTGGTAGCCGCCTGAATTGCCCCCCACGCGTTAATAAATAAGTAGCCAGCTGCATCGGATTCTGGAGCCGCATGCAGCCGTGGCTGAGCGCCCGCATCGGATAGGTAAACGCTTGGCGCACGGGCGTATCGTGCAGATAGACGGAGTAGGGGTTTTTGAACCGAAACACAATGTTGCCCAAGGCGTTGTCGCACCCTGCAGACTGCCGAATAGTGTAGGCAAAGCTTTTGGTCGAGACCTGCTGCCAGTTGATTTGGTACGGATCAAGTTGGCGGCCGCGCGCGTCGTACACGGCGAAGTTATTGCGGGCCAAGTAGCCCACGTCTTTTTTCAGAATGGGCAGAATTTCCCTGGTAGCAATGGAGCGTGGCACGTGCCAGTCGGGTGCCAGGGTAAAGTGGTCGATGGTGCTGCTCAGGGTAGGTGAGGGCATTTCGGGCTTACCGATAATCACGCGGTGCTGGCGCACTACACTGTCGCCGCGCACCAGCTCTAGCCGGTACGCGGGCAGGTTTATGAGTAGATATTCCGAATCCGAAATAGCTTCTTGCCGCCAGCGCTCCAGATTCAGGGCCACCTGCTCATACCGCGTTTCGTACGGTACAATCGAGTCGGCCGGAACCGGCGTGCTGAGCCACTGCGCCAGCGCCCGTTGCAGCTGCCGATATTCCCGGTTGCGGGGCTGACACGCTAATACACCGGCCTGTAATTTGCCCCCCGCCAAGCTTTCCCGCAATATGTGGGCTGGCTGAAAAACCTGCCCGGCGGCTTGCTCCTGCGGAGAAACGGCGTACGTGCGCAGCCGGCCTCGGTGCAGATCGAGCATGAAGCGCAACACGGCGTCGCTCAGATAGACATCGAAGCGCGCCCGTTGCTGCGGTTTTGAAGGAGAAGGGCGGCGTAGCGAATCGCGCAAGGCTTGCAGTTGGGCCGCGGCGTAATTTTCGGGTCGGAGCCCATAGGTGCGAGCTTGGCCAAATAACGCCAGCACCTCCTTGGCCTCGGTAGTAAGGCTGTCGTTGGGCTGCGTCCAGGCAGGCTGTGGGGCAGCACCGTAAAATGCCCGTACATGAGCCCCGACCTGCAATCCGAGGCGTTCATCCGCGGCAATCGGGCCCGCAGAAGTAGTATCGAGCAGCGCCAGAATGAGTTCACCTACGGGCGTTTCGGTGGGGGGCAAAAAGGGAACAATACTAGCTGTACTGGCTACCGCGTTGGTCGCGGCTTGCTGCCGGCTTCCGCATTGTAGCAGCAAAAAGAAGAGAGCAGACGTCAGGGAAAGGAGGCGAAAATGCATTGGGCGGTGAAAAGAGCAAAAGTCAGAGTGTTCACTCATGTAGCTCTAACTACTGCTAGCTCTAACTACTGCCTCAAAAATACGGGCTACTTCAGCCGCGCTGATATGACGGCAATCATCGTAGTCCCTGAGTAAAGTCATAGAAAGTGCCGGCGGCAAAGCGAAACTTTGAGCCTGCAATCTGCTCACTCCCCAAGTATCGTATAAGCAGCAGATTGGAGTTGTACACACGTACTTTCTGCTGCATCCTCCGTTCCAGCAATACTCTATGAAACAATCCTTTAAGGCCGTCAGTCTCTCTTACAAAAAAGCCCCCCTGGCCATTCGCGAGCTGCTGACGCTGGATGAGGCAACGTGCAGCCGCTTGCTGCACCAGCTGCATAACTACCTACGCCTGACGGACGTGCTGGTGCTCAGCACCTGCAACCGCACCGAAGTGTACTATGCTGCCGATACCGACCACAGCGCCGCCATTGTGCAAGCCCTGGGCGAGTTGAAGGAAATGGATGCCAGCAGCTACTATGAGTACTTCACCGTACTCACTTCGGCGGCCGCCGCTGTGCAGCACCTATTTGAAGTGGCCTTGGGCCTCGATGCGCAGGTGGTAGGCGATATGCAGATCAGCAGCCAAGTGAAAAGGGCCTATCAGCGCTCGGCGGAAGCCGATGTCGCAGGGCCATTTTTACATCGACTGCTACATACTGTATTTGCTGCGAACAAGCGTGTGCAACAGGAAACCGCCTTTCGCGACGGCGCCGCTTCCACGTCTTATGCTACGCTGGAGCTGGTGCAGGAATTGACAGCTACTATCGCTCAGCCCCGAGTTCTTATTGTGGGTTTGGGCGAGATTGGGGCCGATATCTGTCGTCATTTTGGCAAGAGCAAGCGCTTCGCGGAAGTAACCATTTGCAACCGCACGCCAGCTGCAGCCCAGGCGCTAGCCACCGAATGTGGTTTGCAGGTACTTGATTTCGCCCACCTCACGCAGGGCTTACAGGAGGCTGACATCGTTATTTCAGCCATTGCTACTCCCTCGCCGTTTTTCACCCACGAGCTGCTGGCCGGACTAACCATCCTAAGCCCCAAGTTCTTCATCGATCTGTCGGTGCCGCGCAGCATTGCGGCCGCCGCCGAGCAGGTGCCGGGCGTGCTGGTGTACAATATTGATGCTATCCAGAATAAGGCTTCCGAGGCCCTGGGCCGGCGGGTGGCGGCCGTGCCCCACGTGCGCGAAATCATTGCCGAATGCATGGCGGAGCTGCACGAGTGGAGCCGCAATTTGCAGGTGTCGCCGGTTATTCAAAAGCTGAAAACCACGTTGGAGCAGCTGCGCCAACAAGAGGTAAACCGCTTCAAGAAGAATATGAGCACCGAGGAAGCAACCCGCCTCGACGACGCCACCAAGTCTCTGACTCAGAAGTTTATGAAGCTGCCCGTGTTGCAGCTGAAAGCCGCCTGCCAGCGCGGCGAAGCCGACCAGCTGGTGGCAATGCTCACGGAGCTATTTGCCCTGGAAGACGAACTCGTTGAGGCTGGAGCTTAGCGCTTACTCAGCAACAGCAAAAAGGGTTGCTGGAGTAAAGACCAAACGGTCCTACTCCAGCAACCCTTTTTGCTGTAATCTCAGAGCTGGGTTAGCATAAAAAAGCCCCCCGGCCAAGAACTATGACGGACAAGCGCCGCGCAAATCAATAAAAATCAGGCGCCAGCGGCCACCCGCCCCCGCCGATTTAGCGAAGTGAAATTGGTAGCCAGTGCTCGTCTGTAGTACCGAGCGAACGGTGCGCCCCTGTGCCGCCTGGCCCTGATTGCGGTTGCCGCCTTTTAGCGATGCCTGCGCCCAGAAATCCAGCGCACGAAACGCAGTAGAAGGTCCGGCGAAGCAGCCTTCGCGGGTAAATTTGCCCCCCGGACAGTTCGGCGTGGGCAGTGCGGCTACCGTTTGTGGTGCAGCACACGTCATGAGTTTCTTATTCAGCGCGAAAAGCGGTCGTTGCTGCTGGTCGCGAAATTGTTCGCTATCCGCCACCCGCGTTACGAGCGGCACACTCCCGTTTTGCTCCAGAATCCAGAGGCCGTACTCTGGATCCAATAATTGGTTGAGCACCTGCGCATCATGGCTTCTGAGAGCACCATCGAGCAGCAGCCAGGCACCCGTCATAGCCGTGTCGGCGGGCATTACGGGGTTTTCAGATTTGGCTGCGGCTGAGTCGGGCTTGGGTGGTTTGGCCGTTACCACCTTGACTGGGGCGCTGCTGGTAGGCTCGTCGGGCATGCCATTGGGATTTTTGACATCGCCACAGGCGGCCAGCACCAGGGCCAAGCCAGGAAGTAAGGGTTTGAGATTCATCGTAGAGCGTTGGTACTGAAGTCTGCGTGGAGGTTAAGAATGAAGCTGCTTCTAGGCTAGAGGATAGTGGCAGCACTGCGCTGAATGGTCGTGCTAATTAGGGTCTACACCCACTCGATACCTTGCCGGAGCCACGCCTGAGTTGCCGCTTCAGCCGAACCGGGCGCGATTTGATAGTCGTAATGCCAGGCGGCCAAGGGCGGCAAGCTCATCAGAATAGACTCCGTGCGCCCGCCGGTTTCAAGGCCGAATTTGGTGCCGCGGTCGATGGCCAGGTTGAACTCCGCGTAGCGCCCGCGGCGCACTAGCTGCCACTGCTTTTCGGCCTCGCCGAAGGGCAATGAGGCGTTGCCCCGCATAAGCTCGGAATAGGTGCGGCCATATACTTCACCCACAGCCTGCACGAAGGCGAATAACTCGGCGAATGATCCGTCTTTGCCAACTGTAAGGCGGTCGAAGAAAATGCCCCCCACACCCCGGGTTTCCTGGCGGTGAGGCAAGTAGAAGTACTCATCGGCCCACTGCTTGAAGCGCGGATAGTAGGACGGATTATGTTGGTCGCACGCCTCCAGAATCTGCGCGTGAAACCAGCGGGCCTGGGCTTCATCCACATAAATCGGCGTCAGATCGAGCCCGCCGCCAAACCAGGCCTCGCCGTTGCCCGCTTCAAAGTAACGCACGTTCATGTGCGAGATGGGCACCATGGGGCTGCGCGGGTGCTGCACCACCGATACGCCCGTGGCGAAGTAATTGGGGTCGGGCATAAGGAGCTGACGGGCGGCAGTTTCGCTCATCTTTCCCCACACGGCCGAGAAGTTTACGCCGCCTTTTTCCAGAATAGCGCCGTCGCCAATAACCCGCGTGCGGCCCCCGCCGCCCCCTTCATGCACCCATTTATCCTCCCGGAAAGAAGCACCGCCATCAGCCGTTTCTAGCTGCTGACACAGCCAATCCTGAAAGTGGCGCATCCACGCCTCGACAGTAGCGCGGGTATTCTTAATGTCGATGGAGGGAGTGGTTTCGGTGAGCATAAGCGGAGAGGTAAATGATATTCTTAGGTATATAAAGCTTAGAAAGTGACGATGGAAATACGGGCGGCCAACCGGTTTTCGGCAGCCTGCCGCAGGGAGCACTGGTCGCAGCAGGCTTTGGTGGGAAGTGTGCTGGTGGGGAGCAGCAATACCGGAATGTGTAGGTGGTAGGCGTCCGTTTTGATGTAGTGCGGGTTGAAAAACCGGCGAGTCAGGCAGCCGTCGACGGTGGCTAGCACCAACAATTGCGCTTTTTGCTGGGCGCAGAACTCGCTAATGTCTTCCAAGGCATCTTCTTCCGGGAGCAAATGCACGGTGGCGTTAGATAAGGTTGCGCGCGCGGCCATTAAGGCTTTTTTCAGAGGCACCAGCCCGGTAGTGGTAGGTGGGTGAAACTGCACCAGATCAAAATGCGCATCGGCGGAGCGGGCCAAGGAGGTAAGTGGCGCCAACTGGCTAGCATGAAGGCGAGAAAAGTCACCGGAAACCACCACCTGACTAGCCAGCTCGTGGCGGCCCGGCGGCACGATGAGCACCGGACAGCTGACGTGCTCCGGCAGCAGCGTAATTGGGTTACCGGCCGCCGTGGCAGTAGCGCAATCCATTAGCGACAAGCCCGTTACTACAAGGCTGGCGTGATAGCCTCCCACCAGCACTTCCAAGCTATCGGCGAGGGAGGCGGTAGCCATATGAAAATGATAGTGGATGCGGCGGCCACTCTGGCGCGTGAGGTGCTGGTAGCGCAGACGTTCGGCCAAGGCTTGCAAACGACTGAGCAGGGCTACTCTCCGCTCCGGAGTAAGCGTTGCGCCAGGGCTGGAGTGCACCAGCACGATTTCGGCCGGAAGATGAAGGGCTAGCTTGTTGGCATAAACCAGCGCGTTTTCGGACGCAGCCGAGAAATCGATGGGCACGAGAATGGTTTGCATGGCAACAACGCGTTAAGAAGGAAGAATAAACCGGAGTTATTTGGAAGAAGGAGTAGGCTTGATTTCCGCAACTGCAGCTGGCCCGTGACAATAGTGAACTGTGGCCGGCTGCTGCATGGCGCCTCTCGTGGTGACTCTGGCGGTGCCATTTAGCTGCGGACTCAGGTAAGGAATGCCTAAACTCAGTCCGCGCACAATGAACAAGAGAGCCAGGCAGGTGGCCATTACCGGCACTGCCCGCCGCATGCGGGCGCGCCACACGCTGGGCACCAACTGCCCGGATAAGGAAAGCGCCAGCATAAGTGGCAGCGTACCCAGCCCGAACAAGGCCATATAGGTGGCCGCGCCCGCTGCACCGGGCACGCTCAGCGCCCCGGCCAAGGCCAGATACACCATGCCGCAGGGCAGCAACCCATTGAGCAACCCCGTGATATAGAGGGCGCTAAGCGAGGGTTGCCGGTAGAAATACAGCAGCTGACTTTTCACCCGAGCCAGCACGCCATCCAGTTTGAGGAAAGCCGCGGCCCGGCTCAGCCAACGCTCTGGCGCCACCACCAGCACCAAAATAAGCCCCCCAGACAACAGCGACAAGCTTTGTTGCCAGCCAGCCAGTTGGAGGCCCCGGCCCAGCAAGCCCGCTACCGCTCCGAGCGAGGCGTAAGTGGTCACGCGGCCCAGGTTGTAAAGCACCCGCCCGGCCACGTAGCGCCAGTTGGGGCCACCCGCGCCGGGCAGCGCCAGCGCAATTGCGCCGCACATGCCCACGCAGTGGAAGCTACCCAAAAGCCCAAATAGAAAGCCTGCCCAGAGCATGGTGTGTTGAGTTATGAAGCTTAGGGCTTGATCAGATGGAAAGCTCTTGTTCGACGTAATACTGCTGGCTGCCGGCCGTAAAATCGATGCGCAGGCGCCAGTAGCCGGGCTGTAGCTTGCTAGTATTCAGCTGCTGTTGCGCCGGCTCGCCGGTGGGGGCAAAGGGAAGGTTGAAATCCAGCTTTTGGTCGGAGGGGCGGAAGAAGTGCACGGTGCCCTGCACGGCTTGGCCGGCGAGGCTGGGGGGCAATTTTAGCGTCAGGCGCTGCGCCGCTTGCTCGTAGTCTACCTCTACTGGCGCCGGCAGGGCTGCCGTGCGGGCCACCGACTCGATGCGCTTTTGGTAGGCCAGCTCCTGCTGGTAATAGTCGGCGCTAACCAGATCGACGCTGGTGCTCATGGCCTGCTGCACCATGTAGCCGATGTAGCTGGCAAACAACACGAAGGTGGCAATGATGGCGTAAGGCCAGAGATTGAAGCGGGAAGTGGTCATACAAGCAAGCGAAATAGGTCGGACGGTGAAGCCCGCTGATGAGAAACTCGGGGCAGGCTATTGAGCGGGTCCGAGGAACTTGGTGTTGGTTTCCGCAATCAGTTGGCCTTTGCTAAAGATGCCGATGCGGATTTTCTGGTTGGTAGTCAGCAGGGCCGACTTGGGCAGCTCGGCGAAAAACACGCCTTCCGTCATGCCTTGGGCCGGCAGCGTCAGCTTTTCGTTGCCAACCAGCGAAATTTTGCCCCCCAGCGGCTCCAACACCTTGAGCGTAATAGGATAAGGCTGATTGGTTTTGTTGATTACCGACACATTATACAAGTTGGTAATGGTGCCGTGGTCGGTTTTCTGGAAAAGCTGACCCGGCGTGCGCAGCACTGTTGCCTGCACGTTGGAGCGCGACACCAGCAGAAACGTAAGGCCCATCAGCAACACCATCAACACACCCGACAGCACCTTCACGCGCCCTCTCAGCTGGAATTTGGTGCCTTGGGCGATGTTGTTTTCGGAAGCGTGCCGAATCAGGCCGTGCGGTTTGTTTATCAGGTCCATGATGTTGTTGCAGGCATCAATGCAGGCGGTGCAGTTGGTGCATTCGAGCTGCTGGGCGCCGTTGCGGATGTCGATGCCGGTGGGGCACACCTGCACGCACTGGTGGCAGTCGATGCAGTCGCCGGCGGTGCGCGTCTGGTTTTTGCGCAGCTTCTCCCGAGGCTCCCCGCGCTGGTAGTCATAGGCTACCACCAGGCTGTCTTTATCGAGCATTACGCCCTGCAGGCGGCCGTAGGGACAGGCGATGGTGCACACCTGCTCCCGAAAACGAGCAAACACGGCGTAGAAAACGCCCGTGAAGAGCACCATCGAAGTTAGGCCGCCAAGGTGCTCACGGGGCGGATCGGTGATGATGCTGACCAGCTCATCGGAGCCGATAATGTAGGCCAGAAACGTGTTGGCAATTAGAAAGGAAATCACCAGAAACAGCGCGTGCTTAGTGGTTTTGCGCCAGATTTTGTTCCAGTCCCACTCGGCGCGGTCCAAGGCTTTTTGCTGAGGCGCATCGCCTTCCAGCCAGTACTCAATGCGGCGGAAAACCATTTCCAGGAAAATGGTTTGTGGACACACCCACCCGCAAAACGCCCGCCCGTACACCACCGTGAAGAGGATGATGAACAGCAAAAACGTGAGGGCCGCCAGCAGCAGAATAAAGAAATCCTGGGGCCAGAAGATCTGACCGAAGATGATAAACTTCCGCGCCGGCAGATTCAGCATCAGCACCGGCAGGCCGTTGATGCGCAGCCAAGGACCAGCAAAAAGCACGATGAGCAGACCGTAGCTGATCCACTTGCGGGCGCGGTAAAAGGCTCCGCTAGGCTTCTTGGGAAATAACCAAACGCGCTTGCCCGCCGCATCCACCGTAGCGATGGAGTCGCGAAAGTCGTCGTTAGGATGGAACGTGGTAAGTGGCATTGGCTGGTGCGCCGACGGTAAAATCGCGCTGAAATGAAGAAAAGTGGGGTGGGCAGAGGGCGGGTGCTACTTGGCGGCAATGGATTTGCCAGCAGTTGCTTTCTCGCCCTGGGGCTCCTTGGCATTGGCTGGCTTTGACCCTTGCAGCGACTCGATGTAAGAGGAAACCTGCAAAATCTGCTTGGCGCCGAGCTTGCCTTTCCAGGCAACCATGCCCTTGCTGGTGACCCCGAACTTGATGGTTTTATACACCTGATTTATTTCGCCGCCGTGCAGCCAGTACTCATCCGTGAGGTTGGGCCCTACTTTGCCCTCGGCGTTGGCCCCGTGACAGGGCGCACAGTTAGTGGTGTAGATAGACTTGCCGGCGCTCAAATCGGCAGGAGCCATCAGGGCCGTGTAGGTGGTGAGCTTGTTGGGGTCGTCGGGCTCGTTGGAAACCAGCAGGGCCGCTTGGCGCATTTCGGTTTCATACTCGGCTATCTGTAGCTCACCGGCATTGGCCACGTGATAGTAGCCCATGTAGGCCACCGCAAACACGATGGTGAAATAGAAGCCATACTTCCACCACGGCGGCAAATCGTTGTCGAACTCCGTGATGCCGTCGTAGGAGTGGCCCATGTCCTCCTCTTTGTAGCCGCCAGTCACCAGGCGGGTGTCGCCAATGAGTAGGCCGAGTACTTTGCCGCTCCAGGTGTCGTGCACCGTGGGCAACTCGTACACCTTGCGCAGCTGCGGCTTCATGCGCACGATTATCATCGTGAAGAGCAGCAGAAACACCATCAGGACCAAGGCCAGCGTGCTCAGCAAAAACCAGAACAGCATTATCTGCGCATCCTGGCCACTAGCCGCCGGGGCGGGCGTAGTGGCTTCCGCTGTTTGGGCTACCGTTGTGCCAACGGACAGCGCCAGCAGAGCGGTCAGGGCCCCAAAATTCATTGTGCGGTGCGTTAACATGTGGGTGCTCCTTCCTCAGCTTGCGTGATAGATTGATTGGTGGCTGGCGCTGCATGTTGGCGCACTTGACGGGTGGCCGAAGCCAGGGAGGCGCCGGCAACCAGCACCATCAGCAGCACGAGGATCAAAATGCCCCCCAGCAGCCAGAACAGCATATCGGAGCCGGTAGTAGTGGGCGCGAGCGTTTGCCCCAAGGCCAAGTTGCCAGACGAAAGCCCGGCGGCTAGTAGTAGAAAAGTGCGCTTGATTAACATACTGCGTCGGGTTCGAGGTGGGCTTTCAGGGTTTCGTCGTCGCTGAGCAGAGGTAGCTTGCTCATCTTATCCAGATGCTGGCGATTGGCTATCACCACGTAAATCAGCAGGCCCAAAAAGAAGAGGAAGAAGATGGCGAAGGAGATAAGCGGATAGATCTCGACGCCGGCAATGGACTGCAATACTTTCTTATCCATGAGTTTTTGACTTAAAGAGAGGGTCTGGACCTGTTTACTGGGCCGAGGCCGCTACCTGCTCGGGCTTCACTTTGATATCGGTGCCGAGGCGCTGGAGGTAGGCAATCAACGCCACAATTTCCTTCTCCGATTTCACCTCGATGTCCTCCTTCTTCAGCTCCTGCACGATGCCTTCGGCCTGACGGCGCGCATCAGCTACGGCTTGCTTGTCGTAGCCAGCGGGGTAAGGTGTGCCTAGCTGTTGCAGCACCCGGATTTTAGCCGGCAGCGTGGAGTAGTCAATCTCGTTTTCGAACATCCAGGGGTAAGGCGGCATGATGGAGCCGGGCGACATGCTGGTGGGGTCCATCATGTGGTTGTAGTGCCAGGAGTGCGGATATTTGCCCCCCAGACGGTGCAAATCGGGGCCAGTGCGCTTGCTGCCCCACAGGAAGGGCCGGTCGTACACAAACTCGCCCGCTTTGCTATACTCGCCGTAACGCTCGGTTTCGGAGCGGAAGGGGCGGACCATCTGCGTGTGGCAGTTTGAGCAGCCTTCCTTGATATAGAGGTCACGTCCCTGCAATTCCAGGGAAGTATAAGGCTTCACCGAGGCAATGGTCGGCACATTGGACTTCACTAGGAAAGTAGGCACCATTTCGACGATGCCCCCAATTAGGATAGCGACCGTGGCTCCAATAGCTAACTGCAAAGGGCGGCGCTCAATCCAACGGTGCCAGTGGCCGGCGTCGGCGTGCGGATCTTCGCTGGCGGGCAGCAGGGCAGGAGCGTGGGCTTTTTCGGCAGCCAGCAACGTACCCGCGTTGGCCGTTTTTATCAGATTATACATCATCAAAAACACGCCGCTTAAGTACAGCACTCCACCGATTCCGCGCATGTAGTACATGGGCACGATCTGGAGCACGGTTTCGAGGAAGTTGGGGTATTGCAGCATGCCTTCGGCATTGAACTGCTTCCACATCAACCCTTGGGTAAAGCCTGCCCAGTACATTGGCAGGGCATAAAACAGGATGCCGATGGTGCCCAGCCAGAAGTGGGCATTAGCGAGTTTCTTGGAGTGCAGCTCGGTGCGGTAGAGGCGGGGCCACAGCCAGTAGAGCATAGCGAAGGTGAGGAAGCCGTTCCAGCCGAGGGCGCCAACGTGCACGTGAGCTACTATCCAGTCGGTGAAGTGGGCAATGGCATTTACGTTTTTCAACGAGAGCATCGGGCCCTCAAACGTGGCCATGCCATAAGCCGTAATGGCCACTACCATGAACTTCAGCACGGGCTCTTCGCGCACTTTATCCCAGGCGCCGCGCAAGGTGAGCAGGCCGTTAATCATGCCGCCCCAGCTGGGCGCAATCAGCATGACGGAGAACGCAACCCCCAGGCTTTGAGCCCAGTCGGGCAAAGATGTATAGAGCAAGTGGTGAGGACCGGCCCAGATGTAAATGAAGATCAGCGACCAGAAGTGAATGATGCTCAGGCGGTAAGAGTACACGGGCCGGCCAGCTGCTTTGGGCAGGAAGTAGTACATCAAACCCAGGTAGGGCGTGGTCAGGAAGAAGGCTACCGCGTTGTGGCCATACCACCACTGCACCAGTGCATCCTGCACCCCGGCGTAGGCCGAGTAGCTTTTCATGAAGCTCACGGGCAACGCCGCCGAGTTGACGATGTGCAGCACGGCCACGGTGAGGAAAGTGGCGATGTAGAACCAGATACCCACATATAGGTGCCGCTCGCGCCGCTTGGCAATGGTGCCGAACATGTTCCAGCCAAACACCACCCACACCAGCGTAATGGCAATGTCGATGGGCCACTCCAGCTCGGCGTATTCCTTGCTGGTAGTGTAGCCCAAAGGCAAGGAAATCAGGGCGCTAAGAATAATTAATTGCCAGCCCCAGAAGTGAATCTGGCTGAGCTTTTTGGAGTACATGGCCGCTTTGCACAGACGCTGCAAAGAGTAGTACACACCCATAAAAATACCATTGCCGACGAAGGCGAAAATCACGGCGTTGGTGTGCAAGGGCCGGATGCGTCCGAACGTCGTGACGGCCGTATTCATGTTAGCTTCAGGCAGCGCCAGCTGAAAAGCCGCCAGAATTCCGACGATCATGCCGGCAATTCCCCAGAACACGGTGGCAATGCCGAAGTCGCGAACAATCTTGTTATCGTAGAAAAACTCGTCGACGGCGCGGGATACTCGGGTCTGAACCTGGGGCGGCTCAGCGGTGATAAGGGGCGTAACGGGTGCGACTTCCATAGAGTGAAACAGTAAGTGTTTTTACTGCTTCAAAGGTCATAGCCGGCTCCTTCGTAACGCATGACGGATATCAAGCGCGGGCTTGATTGATATCAATTCAATACTATTTCTCTTCTTCCTCATCGAAGAGCATGCGCACGGACGGCGTGTATTCGTCGTCGTACTGACCGCTGCGCACGGCCCATAAAAAGCCCCCCAGAAACGCCAGCGCCACGAGTAGGCTGATACCAATCAGCAAGAAGATAATAGTCATGTTATGAGGCTTATAAATGGTAACGGTGCGCGGCCCAGCGCACGAGTAGCGTCGATACAATCATCACGCTCAGGGAGCTGATAGGCATCAGGATGGCCGACACAATAGGCGTGAAAAGGCCCTGCACAGCCAGCGCCAGCCCGAAGCCATTGTAGCAAAAGGAAAGCGCAAACGTGACCAGAACCACGCGCAGACAAGCCCGCGAGAAGCCCAGAAAAGTAGCTAGCCGCTGAAATTCACTGGCATCCAGAATGGCGTCGCAGGCGGGGGAGAAGTTGGTGAGCGTGTCGGTGAGGGCAATGCCGGCGTTGGCGGCGCGCAACGCACCCGCATCATTCAGCCCGTCACCTACCATAACCACCGTGTGGCCTTGGGCGCGTTGGGCCGCGATATACGCCAGCTTGTCCGTAGGCGATTGACGGAAATGCAGCTCGGCATCTTCGCCGAAAAGCGTTTGTAAACGAGTGCGCTCGGCGTCGGTGTCGCCCGATAGCACGGCCAAACGGTAGCGGCGGCTCAACGTAGCGAGCACGCTGGCCAAGGCCGGACGGTACACATTATGAAAAGTGAAATAGCCAACCTGCTCCCCATTCAGCGCAATGTAGACGCGCGTTTCAGGCACTTCAGGCGGGGCGATTTGGGTAATTTCGAGTGGCTGGGGGGCTTTTTTAGCAGAAACAGCTTGTTGTGCGATGTCTGAAGAAACAACCTGGTTTTCACGCACGAAGGCCACAGAACCTAACCGCACTGTATCCCCTGTTTCGGCCGTAGCGCTGATTCCCAGGCCGGGATGCTCATGACAAGCACTAAGTGTTAGTGGCTCCGAAGCCAGTTCTTTCGCCAGTCGCTGGCTTAGTGGGTGAGTCGATTGTGCGGCAGCTGTGACAACAAGGCGCTTTTCGAGCGTAGACAGCGGACGGCCATGATAATGCACCTCCGCCTGAGTAGTGTCGGTGAGGGTGCCAGTTTTGTCAAAAATCAGCGTATCGGCGCGGCCTAGGGTTTCGATTACGGCAGAATTCTTAAGGTAGAATTTATGCCGACCCAGCGCCCGCAGCGCGGCCCCGAGGGTAAACGGCGTAGCTAATGAAAGCGCGCACGGACAGGCAATAACCAGCACCGACGTAAAGGCCCGCCACATCATGGACGTGTCGCGCGGCCCCCAGTAGAGCAGCGTGCCCAGAGCCAGCAGCAGCGTTACGGCCACAAAATAGCGCCCGACGCGGTTGGCGTAGGTTTCCCAGGTGGCGTCGTTTTCCTGCTTGGCAAAGGCCGGGTTGTTCCAAAGCTGGGTGAGGTAGCCCTGCGATACATCGCGCACGACCTCCAACTCCAACGCTTCCCCCAACTGCCGGCCCCCCGCAAACACCAGCTCACCCGAAGCGCGGGCCACCGGCGTGCTCTCACCCGACACGAAGGAATAGTCAATCTGGCCGGCACCGCGCAGCACCACGGCATCGGCGGGCACTACTTCCTGGTGTCGCACCCGAATTCGGTGGCCTACTTTCAACTCCTTCACCGAAATGGACTGGTCGCCTTCCGGCGTCAGCCGAGTCACGGCAACGGGGAAGTAAGAGGTGAAATCGCGGTCGAAGCGTAGGGCGTCGTAGGTGTGCTGCTGTACCCATTTGCCAATCAGCATGAAGAAAATGAGCCCCGTAAACGAGTCGAAATAACCGGGCCCCGTGCCGGTGACGACCTCATACGTGCTGACGCTGAACAATGAGGCTAACCCCAGACTAATCGGAAAATCGAGGTTTATGTAGCGTTGCCGTAGTCCTTGCCATGCTGAGCTAAAGAAGCTTCGTGCACTGTACAGCAGCACGGGCAAGGCTAGCAGTAAGCTTAAGTAGCCAAAAAACTGCCCAAAACCTGCCTGTAAATCCTCCACGAAAGAGAAATAGTCGGGGAGGGCCATGAGCATGACGTTGCCGAAGGCAAAAGCTGCTAATCCCAGCTGGTAATAAAGGGTGCGACCGGCGCGGTGTGGCTGCGCACCAAGTTCGGCCAGCGTAATCTGCGGCTCGTAGCCCACGGAAGCTAATAGCCGTACTACTTCTTTCAGGCTGGTGTCGGCCAGTAAGTAGGTGACGGTAATTTCTTTACGTAGAAACTGCACCCGCGCTTCCACAATGCCAGGGTTCAGGCGGGGCAGATTTTCCAAGAGCCAGATACACGATGTGCAGTGCATTTGGGGCACCTGCAACGTTAGCCGCGCCCGCTCTTCTGACCGAAATGACAGCAGTTGAGCCTGCACGGTTTCGGAGTCGAGGTAATCGAACCGGCCGGGCAGCTCCACTTCTTTTACTTTGAGGCCGGGCCGCTCATCGAGTTTGTAATACGTGCAGAGGTTGTTCGTGTCGAGAAGCTCGTACACGGTGCGGCAGCCGGCGCAGCAAAAGTGCTTGTCGGCGAGTAAAAGTGGCTCTGGGGGGCATTTATCGCCACAGTGAGCACAGGCAAGATGAGTAGCGGGTTGTTCGAGAACGGCAGGCACTGGCAGCTACAATAGGTTCAGCGACAAAGCTCCGCCTCGTGGCCCGCCGGAACGATGACATCAATCAAGCCGCCGCTTGATTGATGTTAGACTTGCCCAAAGGAACTCCTCCGACCTTTGTGCTGTAGCGCGACTGTGGCAGCTCGCGCCTCTATTTTCTAATCGGCTGCGGTGTGCACGCGGCTCCTACGTTGCTATGCGTAAGTTACTTTCTCTCGTGCTTGTTGCCGCCCTGTTTCTGTGGGCTGGTATGGTGGGGGGCATTTCTTTTCTGGAAGCCCCGCTTAAATTCACGGCCCCGCACATTACAGTGCCATTGGGTGTGGGCATAGGCCGCATCGTGTTTCATGCCTTGAACAAGGTGGAAATCGGGCTTTGCGCCCTGGCTGTTATCAGCGTCTTGTACCTGCGGCCCGACCGGCGCGTGGGAGCGGGGCTGGCGCTGCTAAGTTTGGTGCTGCTTCTGCAAACCTTCTGGCTGCTGCCGGCGCTTGATGTGCGGGCCGAGGCGCTGCTGAGCGGCAACCCGCCGCCACCCAATTCCCTGCATCTGCTGTATATCGTGGCCGAGGTGGTAAAATTATTGCTGCTGCTAGGCACCGGTGCCCTGGCCTATTTTACCCTCAATCGGCAGACGTTGAATGCGCAGCGTCGACACGTCCAACACGCGTAAAAAAGCCCCCCGCAAGCCATTTTGCGTTTTCTCATTAACTGTTACATGCCTACTTCCCGCTCCGATATCCAAACTGAGGACGACATCAAGCTGTTGGTCGACACCTTCTACAATAAGGTAAATGCGGATGCTTTACTGGCGCCCGTCTTTAATGATTTCGCCCACGTCGATTGGCCAGCGCACATGCCGCGCATGTACGATTTCTGGAGTGGGTTGCTGCTGCACACTTCGCGCTACCACGGGCAGCCTTTCCTCAAGCATATTCCGCTGCCCATTGCTGGGGAGCATTTTCAACGCTGGCTGACGCTATTCCTGGGCACAGTGGATGAGCTGTTCGCCGGGCCAGTAGCGGAGGAAGCCAAGCTGCGGGCTCAGAATATTGCTCATGTATTTGAGAGCCGCCTGCGTCCCAATCCGCTCTCTATTCTGTAACTTAAGCTTCAATACCGCTGTCCTCAGCCTAACAACTGCCACAAAATCCACTCTTTCTATGAGCACCGAAACCACTGCTTCGAAAGCAACAGCAAACGCTGCCTTCGATAGTCCCGCACAGGTAATGGATCTGGAGCATGCGATAGTGCAGGCCAAGCAAACCCAGAGCTGGACATCCAGCGACCGGCACGCCGTTACGCTTTTCAAGTCGGAGAGCCTGCGCTTAGTATTGTTAGGGCTGCACAAAGGGGCCGAGCTAAAAACGCATACTGCTCCCGGCATAATCACCGTGCAGGTGCTCGAAGGCCAAATCACTTTCCGCACGGCTCAGCAGTCGTTTATCCTAACAGCCGGTCAGCTACTGATGTTGCCCGCTGGTGTTCCGCATAGCGTGTACGCCCATCAGGATTCCTTTTTCCTGCTGACCGTGGCAGTAACGGCAGCTTAGGGAATAAAGATTACATGACTGTACGTGGTCTGTTTTCGCGACTCTATAGAACATTTGGCAGCAATAATTGTGGCCTATAATTATAACTCTATATAACATCCGCTAACACTGGCGTATCGGACTGAATTGGGAGTAAGCGGTAATCTGCTTTTCAATCGTTGCAAGCTTTATATAAAAAGCAGGATTGTTGGAGCAGTGCCTTAACGCTTACATTTAGCCCTATAGAGTCACCTCCAACGGCCCAAGCAACCAGTCCATGACCAAGGAAGACTTTGCTTATCATCTGGAGTTAGCTACGAAAAGTGCGTTGGTCTTTACTCGGACCGTGTGCTGGAATCGCTTAGCAGATACGGTGGATTTCGTGATTCGGCCCGATACGATGACGGAGGATGCCTCCTATCTCAGTCCACTCGAGTTGGTGCATTTTCAGAAGCGGAAACTAGAAATTGGCCGACGATTAACGGCCTCGGAGGTAGTGGAGCGATTGTGGGTGGAACAGCATGTGCCCGTATATATCGACTTGTCTGTTTACTTGGCCCGAGCCAGGAAGACAACGCTTGAACTATGCATTGACCGACGGTTACGTCAACAGGCCGGTGATATCTGTCACCAACAGGAGGGGTATCCACCCTTTCATGTCGTTGTACCCGTTCCCCCATATGCGTTGGGGCAAGGCTCGTTCCACAGCAATTGGCAACGGTGGCCTTGGCGAATTAAGTTGTTCTTATGGCAACGGTGGTGGGGAATGCGCTATCGCTGGACGGGTAAGTTACCCACCATTAAGTAAGAAGACTGCCATCGCTACCCCAACTCCACTGTCGCCCCGCTGCTGAACGTCACCCTCAAGAAGGAATGGCTGCCATCCTGTTCGCCACTGGGATAAAACCACTAATATTACTGTTCTTATCTCAACGGTAATTTACTCCGGACGATGCGTCAGACTACTACCCTTGCGGCCTTGCTGCTCACGGCCGCCTCACTTGCGGCTACTTCCTCCTGCAAAACAGCCCAAAAGCCTTCGGCGACCAAGACAAGTTCGTTTTCCTTGCCTTACGAAAAGTTTGTGCTGGCCAATGGCCTCGAGGTAGTGCTGCACGAAGACCACTCAGATCCTATCGTGGCTGTGGCCACGATTATGCACGTGGGCTCCAACCGTGAAAAGCCCGGAAAAACTGGCTTTGCTCACTTTTTTGAGCATATGTCCTTCAATGACTCGGAAAATGCGCCGGTGGGTGCCAATCGCAAGCTCATAGAGGAGTGGGGTGGACAGCGCAACGGCAGTACCTGGAACGACGGCACGCAGTACTACGAAGTGGTACCGAAGGACGCGTTCGACAAAATCATGTGGATTGACTCCGACCGGCTCGGCTACATGATTAAGACGGTGACCGCCGAGGCTTTGGCCCGCGAAATTCAAGTGGTGAAAAACGAAAAGCGCCAGAACTACGACAACGTAGCCTATGGCTTTACCAACGAAGTACTGCGCAAAAATCTGTATCCGGCCGACCACCCCTACAACTGGACCGTGATTGGCTCGCTGCCCGATTTGCAGGCTGCCACCCTGGCCGATGTACAGGAGTTTTACCATCAGTATTACGGCCCTAACAACGCTACCCTGGTTATTTCCGGCGACATTAACATTGCTGAAACAAAGGCCAAAGTGGAGCGCTGGTTTGGTGAGATTAAAAAAGGACCGGAGGTAAAGCCCCTGGGACCCAGACCCGTTACCCTGACTGAGGTGAAGTCGCTGTATCTAGAAGATAACTTTGCCCGTCTGCCCCAACTGCAGATGGTATTTCCCAGCATCCACGAGTACCACCGCGACACCTACGCCCTGGATGTGCTGAGCCAGTTGCTGGCCGGCAACCGAAATTCGCCCCTCTACAAGGTGATTGTGGAAGAGCAGAAGCTGGCGCCCAATGTGAATACTTATCAATACAGCAGTGAGCTGGCGGGCGAATTTATCCTTCAGGTGCGGGCAAACCCGAACACCAGCCTGCATCAGGTTCACAGTGCCATTCAGGAGGGTTTGCAGCGTTTTGAAACGCAGGGCTTTTCGGATACGGAGCTCCAGCGCATCCGGGCCAAAATTGAAACCGACTTGTATTCCGGCGTGGAGTCGGTACTGAGTAAAGCCCTGCAGATGGGTCGCGACAACGAGTTTGCCGGCGACCCGGCCTACCTGACCAAGGCCGCGAAACTAGCCCAGGCTGT
Organism: Hymenobacter radiodurans; assembly: GCF_004355185.1. Lineage (NCBI taxonomy): Bacteria > Pseudomonadati > Bacteroidota > Cytophagia > Cytophagales > Hymenobacteraceae > Hymenobacter > Hymenobacter radiodurans. The sequence continues at coordinate 2,507,359 of NZ_CP037922.1, read as the reverse complement.
GACCCGCGAAGACGTGATGCGGGTGTATAACCAGTACCTGAAAGGCAAGCCCTATGTGATGACCAGCGTGGTGCCCAAAGGCCAGCAAAACCTCGTGGTGCCGGGTGCGCAACTCGCGACGGTGTATCAGGAAAAGGTGGTAGCTGGCGTCCAGAATGAGGATGTAGGACAGGGTAAGGAGGCCGAATTTGAGAAAACCGTGACTAAAAATGACCGTTCGGAGCCGCCTTTCCTCGAAACGCCCTTGTTCAAGGTGCCTGCCATCTGGAACACCTCACTGGCCAATGGCCTGAAAGTATACGGCATCGATAATCGTGAAATCCCGCTCGTTTCATTTGATGTTACCATACCCGGTGGCCATACCCTGGACCCCCTGGAGAAGGCCGGCACGGCATCCTTAATGGCCCAGCTGCTGATGCAGGGCACGGCCCAGAAAACCCCAGCCCAACTGGAGGAGGCCATTGACTTGCTGGGCGCCACCATTTCGGTAAATAGCACCAACGAAGAAATCCGGGTGCAGGCCCGCTGCCTGGCCCGCAACTTTGCGCCCACCCTGGCTCTGGTGCAGGAAATGCTACTACAGCCGCGCTGGGATGTGGCCGAGTTTACCCGCCTGAAACGCTCATTGGCTACCAGCCTGAAAGGTCAGGAAGCTAATCCAGCGGCCGTGGCAAGCCAGAATTTCTTTAAACTGCTTTATGGCCCGAACCACATTCTAAGTACCCCGGCCAGTGGTACGCTGGAGACAACTGCCGACATTACTCTGGACGACCTGAAAGTGTACTACAACACGAATATCTCGCCTTCCGGAGCAGCCGTGCACGTAGTGGGCGCCATCGACCAGAACACAGTAGCCACCGCGCTGAAGCCGCTGGAAACCAGCTGGGCCGCTAAAACGGTGAGTATGCCCTCGCAGACTATCCCTGCCCAAACCCTGGGGGGCAATGTTTATTTCATTGATGTGCCCGATGCCAAGCAATCGGTGCTCTACATCGGGAAGCTGGCGCTGGCCGGCACTGACCCCGACATGAGTAAAGCCACTTTTGCCAATACCCTGCTGGGCGCCGGCACCAGCGGGCGCCTGGGCCAGCTGCTGCGCATTCAGAAAGGTTACACCTACGGCGCCAATTCCACGGTGCAGGAGCTAAAGGAGGTGGCACCCTTCGTAGTGACGACGAGCGTACGCGCCAATGCCACCGGAGCCTCGCTGCAGCTTATCCGAGAGCTACTAACCAACTACGGCCCTACTTTTAGCCCAGCCGACACGGAGACGGCCAAAAGCAAAATTATGAAGAGCAACACGCTGGTGTATGAAAGTCAGGGCGCGAAGCTGGGCATCCTGCGCCGCATCAGCAAATTCAACAAGTCGCCGAAGTTTATTGAGGACGACCAGCAGCTGCTTATGCAGATGGGGGTGGCTGATTTTAAAGCCACCATCGGCAAGTACATGTCCGAAAAAGAGATGGTGTACGTCGTGGTGGGCGATAAAGCAACGCAGCTGGAGGAAGTAAAGAATTTTGCCAATGGGAAGGTAACCCTGCTGGATGCAACGGGTAAGCTGGCAAAGTAGTCTTAGGTTTCGGCTGAATTACGGGCTTGGCTAGCAGCGGGTAAGTGGTATCCGGGTCAATTCTTACTTCGGTAGCAGCGAGTAGCATGTCCCAACAAGTAGCTAAGCACCCTGCTATTATTGAGACGTCTGTTTGTGAAGCGCTGACTGATAAGAACGCTACTCTGCATTAGCAGGATAAGCTTTCTCTTAAATGCGCTTCACATGCTTGAGAAAGAGAGGGCTTGCCCTTTGCCAAAGCCCGCCGTCAGGGAGATGAACTCCCCAATAATGCATGCTGGGTCGGCGGCGGGCCCAGCAGCGCCGGCGCTTGTAAGGCTTGGTACCAGCGCGCGGCCATCTTAGCTTCGCCCTGGGCATTAGGGTGCAATCCGTCGTGCAGGTCCACACCCGCTTCCTGGCTGAAACCCGAGTTGTGGTCCACAACCACCACAAGGGATTGGGTGCTCGTTTTCACGCGGGCCAGGGCAGGCAGCAGTGCGTTCAGGGCCGTAATCTTTGGGTTAAGGTCTGCATAGGGCGGCGCACTCGGGATTAACTGCGCCAGTAGCACTTTCACTCGGGGATTTCCCTTCCGTAGCTCGTCGATGATGCGGCCGAGGTTATCTCGGATCTCCTCAACTGGTTGCTTGGCAAAGCAGTCATTCGTGCCCGCGTGCAGTAGCACAATGTCGGGTTGGTAATCGAGAGCCCACTGTCGGCTTTCCGCCAGCAGCATGGCCGTGGTTCAGCCCCACTGTCCTTGGTGGTCCCAATCAAAATCGAAGTTTGGGGCCAACCCGCCTTTGTTGAGTATACGCCCGCCCACGAAGTTTACCGCATACAGCACCTGCTGCAGCGAGTGCCATAAGGGGCGACGGTAGCTGTTGTAGATGCGGTTGCCGTGGGTGATGGAGTCCCCCAAGGGCATAATCTTGGTCGGTGCCTTGCTCTGGAAGGAGACCATAACCCACATGGCCAGCAGAAAGACAAGGAGTAGGAGGAAGGGATAAAAGCTACGGATTGCCCGCATGACAGGAGAAGCAGAGAAGGTCACGAAGCCGCGAAGGTATGCGCTCGGCTGTAGAACTGTCTGGTTTTGGCACCCGGTTCTGCCTGGAGTCACCAATGCGATAAACCCATTAGGCTCTGTGTGGCATGCGTCGGCATCCACTCCCCGCGCAAATAATAACGACTCTAATGCCTATCTATAGGGCATGATCGGGTTTTATATCCTGACCTGACCAGATTTGGCGGGCCGTCCAGTCCTGGGGTGCACTGGCCCAGAACGCGGCCGTGGGAGGCAGCCCGAGCGGCAAAAACGCGGTGGTACACAGGTAAAGGCTACCGGTAGAAATGTACCGTTCGCCAATGCTTGGCTGGTGGCCACACAACCCAATCTGTAGCCATCCTTTTGCGTCGAAAGTCCCCCGCGGCTCGAGAGTGCGTCGGATCACTGCCGTCAGGGCGTTGCGCACTTGGCCGGGGGGCAAATCTGGCGGCAGCTGCTGCTGTAGCGCTACATGGGCCAGGTGCTGAAAGGCGCCGCAGCGGTACGCTAGAGAGCGGCCAAAAGCGGCAAAGGAACCATCGGGCCCAATCAAGCGCTCCTGTACGACGGCGTAGCGCTGCGCACGCGCCTGCAACTGCCTCAAAAGATCCGGGCTTTCTTTGCCGGCGGCAACGAGGGTGCTGACTATCTCCAGCAGCATGGGCTGAATAACGTAGCTGTTGTAGTAGTCCCAGTGAAAGTCTGGGCCGTCGCCATAGGTGCCATCTCCCTTGTACCAGGTCTGATGCTCCTTGATGGCATAATCCATACGCATCAAATCGCCATTGCCCGTAAACTTCAACAGCGCTGCTTCAATAATGGCGCTGAACAGCAACCAGTTGCTGTATACGGGCTTGATAACCCGGGTACTCTGCAAAGCCTGCACCAGTTGCTGCTGCGTGGTGGGGGGCAATTTTTCCCACAGTTGGGTAGGGGCCCGCAATAAGCCGTGCGCCAGAAAGGCCGCATCAACCACTGGCTGGCCACCCTGCGTGAAATTCAAAAAATCGCTTGACTCGGGGTTCGTAGCATGACCGATTGCCTGCCGAGCCATCTCGGCATAGCGCTGCTGCCGGTCCTGTTCGGCTCGTGGTACCTCCGTCAGTTCCAACCAGGGCGCGAGGCCGGCCAGCGTGCGGCCCAACGCCTCCAGGTGAGACACCTCGCGCCGCCCTTCCTGCTGCCCAGGCGCCGCCTCGATCGGCATCATGGCCTTCAACTGGCCTCGCGCCCCCGCCGCCAGCACGGGCTCCACTAGGCGCAGGAGCGTGTCCAGCCAATAAGCACGGTCGGTGGCTTTCGCGACGGGTAGTAATGCCGTCTCCTGAGGCGCGGGGCCGCTACTTGCCCAAGCCGGGAGCGTACAGGCCGAGAGGCCCGTGAGGGTGCTGGCAACAAAAGCACGTCGTTTCATTCAGTCAGGTAAGAGCAACGCAAATATGGGCGCCAGTGGGAGCTGAGGGTCAATGACTTTCGAGCCAGTCAGCAGAATGGCGTAGTTTATACGGTATACAGCAGGCGAGAAGAATAGGACCGAAAAAGCCCACCGGCCGAGCCCAGGAAGCTAAAGCAAACCTAACAAAATCGTCCCGGAGAGTGGGGGCTTTTTAGGATATAACAGGGGCCGTACTCATCACAGATAAGTACTCTCCGATTAGGCGATGAAGGCCACAGGCATCATAATTACTTTGTTTAAAGCTAGATACAAGAGTGAAGGCGTATCCGCTCTTTATCAGCCGTATCTTAACCCTGATTAGGCGCGGCAGCGGCTTCCCGGCTTTGTCGGTGTTGTTTGGCGTATTCGGAAGGTGATAGCACGTATATCTTCTGGAAAGCTTTGCGGAAATATTTCGCATCCTCGATGCCTACCTGAAAAGCTACTTCGGACACCCGCATCTGGGTTTGGGCCAGTAGCTGAGCCGCACGCTTCATCCGCACATCCCGGATAAATTCCACCGCCGTCTGGCCGGTAATGCTTTTGATGCGCCGGTAGAAAACGGACTGGCTCATGCCCACCTCCCGCACCAGAACCTGCACGCTGAACTCAGCGTCCTCTAAGTGCTTTTCTACCACGCTCATGGCATTTTCCAAAAACTGGCGGTCGGCGTCGGCCACTACTATCTCGGTGGGCTCCAGCAGGATCTGCCGCTGGTAATACTCGAGCAGCTTGCGGCGGTTGCGCAGCATGGTGGCGGTCTTGGCCTGCAGTAGGGTCGGATTGAACGGCTTGCTCACGTAGTCGTCGGCACCCATGCCCAGACCTTCGAGCTCGTGGGTTTCGGCCGTGCGAGCGGTGAGCAGCAGCACCGGAATGTGCGCCGTTTTGGGATGCTGCTTAATTTTCTGACACAGCTCCAGGCCGTCGCTGCGCGGCATCATTACATCGCTAATAATGAAATCGGGCAGCTGGCTTACCGCTTTTTCCCAGCCTTCGACGCCATCTTCCGCCGTACTAACCTCATATTCCGCCTCAAAAAGTTGTTGCAGGTACTGGCGCACCTCCTCATTGTCCTCAACAATCAGTAGTCGTGGTGGCCCGGCCGGAATCTCAGCGCCCGCCATACTTGGGGGGCTTTTTTCCAGCTGCTCGTCCACGGGCAGGTCCTCCTCGTGGACGAGCACATCCTCTTCCTGTATATCATCGGGCCCCAGATGCTGGCGGCCGAAGGGCAGGCGCAGCTCAAAGGTGGTGCCCGCCCCTCCCGGCTGGCTACCGATAGGCGGCCCCCATGGCGCTCGGCAAACTGCTTGGCCAACGACAAGCCAATGCCCGTGCCCTTCATGCGCAGGGTGCTGGTATGACTGGCCTGATAGTACGGGTCGAAGATGAGGTCGAGCTCCGTGGCCTTGATGCCCACGCCCGTATCGGTCACATTTATTTTCAGGTAGTTACCCGTGAGCAGGCCGTTGCTAAACACCGCTTCGCCCCCTGGATTGCCGACAATAGTTGCCGATAGCTCCACCCGACCCTTGTCGGGGGTGTAGGTAAAGGCGTTGGCCAACAGGTTGGTGAGGATGATTTCCAGCTTGCTGCGGTCGAAATACAAAAGGATAGGCTCAGCAGGCACATCCAGTACATATTCAAGGGCGCGCTCCTGAGCTTTAAGCTGAAAGATGGAAAACAAGTCCGTTAGAAAGCGAACCGCGTCGCTGTAGCTGGCGCGCAGGGGCACGTTGCCCGTTTCCACCTTGCGAAAGTCGAGGAGCTGATTTACCAAATCGAGCAGCTTACGAGCTTGTTTCTGCATGAGCTGCACCTTAGGGCGCAGGTCCGCCACGGGGCCGGGACTATTGATAATTTCCTCCATAGGCCCCAGAATGAGCGTGAGAGGGGTGCGCAACTCGTGGGAGACATTGGTGAAAAACCCGAGCTTCAGGTCAGTCAGCTCTTTCTCCTTTTCGGCCTGAAAGTGCTCCAAGCGTAGCTTATTCTGGAGCTCCTGCTGGCTCATCTCAAAGCGGCGATACAGCGCCACGAAACCCAGCGCCACGAGCCCGTACAGCATATACGCCCACCACGTTCGCCACCAGGGGGCCAGCACCTCAAAGCGCATGGTGGCGTAGCGCTTGGTCCATACGCCTTCCCCATTGTTGGCTTTGATGTGGAGGGTATAGGTGCCCGCCGGCAGGTTGGCAAAGCTGGCCGTGCGTTGCCCCGGCGCGGGGTGTACCCAGTCTTGGTTGTAGCCCACCAATTGGTAGGCGTAGCGGTTTTTCTGGGGGTTGGCGTAGTTGAGAGCCACGAATTCCACCGCAAAGTCGTTCTCAGCATCGCGGATGGTAATCGTCTGGGGAGCCGACAGGGCCTGCCGCAGCAACACGCGGCCGTTCAGCGTGTCGCCTACGGCCACGGGCTTGTTGCTGACCCGCAGGCCCGTAATCTGGACCACCGGGGGAGAGGGATTGGCTTGAATTTCCTGAGGCTGGAAATAGTTGATGCCATTGATACCCCCAAAATAGAGCGTTCCATCCTGGGCACGGGCCGCAGAGCCAATCTTGAAGGCGTTGCTTTGCAGCCCGTCGGCCACGTCGTAGCGCAGGTGCTGCCCCGTACTTGGCGTAAAGCGATAAAGCCCGGTGCCCCCGATCCAGAGGTTACCTGCATCATCAGCCAAGATGCTTTCTACGTCGCTTTCCGGTAGCTTTTGATCATAATAATGCATGGTTTCGCGCCCCTTCGCATCGGTACGCAGCTGGTGTAGCCCCCCGCCAATGGTACCGATCCATAGCGAACCCTGCTCATCCAGCAGCAGGGGCCATACATAGTTGACGCGTAAGCTGTTGGGGCGCTGGGGGCATATTGGTACTGGGCCAGCACCTGCAGGGAGTCACCCCGAATGCGGAGCTTGAGCAATCCGGCATCGCGGGTGCTGGCCCACATTACGTCGCGCTGGAAATCGAACAGCAAAAACGTAAACTGATCCGTCGGCAGTGCGCTGTTGTTGGTGCGGTAAGTACCCAAGTGCTGGCCGGTAGGGCTAAAGCGGTGCAGGCCCGTGGCGAAAGTGGCGGCCCATATCGTGCCGTCGCGGTCCTGAACAATGCGTTCGATGCTTTCTGCGCTTAAGTCGGTGCCATCCGCCAGTTTGGTGTAGGTAGTGAGCTTCTCGCGCCCTCCTGACTGCGAAAGAGTGACCAAGCCATCGGCACGTGTGCCAAACCACAGCATCCCGTTCCGGGCTTGAAAAACCGCGGAGACATCCACGCCGCGCGGGCTGCTTGCCTGCTGATTAAGGTAATGGTGGTAGGTCTGCTGATTTAAGTCATAGCTCGTCACGCCATTGCGGCTTCCAAACCACAGGGTGTTGCGAGTCTCGTCCTTGTAAATAGCATTGATATAGTTGTTCGACAACGCCCGCCGGCCAGTTAGCTGCTGACGGATCAGGCCGAAGGGCTTCTGGCGCAGGTCCACCTTATTTAGCCCCCAGCCGAGGCACACAGCCAGATAATCTGGTTGCGGTCTTCAAAAATTTGGTGAATGCGCTCGGAGTTAATGCTGAACGACTCATCATCCTGGGGCAGAAATAAGGTAGGTGCGGCAGAGCGCAGCGGTGGCGCCCCGGCGCTGACCACGCCCGCCTGCCACACATACAACCCGTAGATGGTTCCTACCCACAGCTGCCCCATGGAGTCGAGAAAAATGGACTGCAGAATTGGGAACTGCTGCGGAAGGGGATGCGTGTCAAGTTCCCGCATGGTGCGGCGGTTGGCCGCCGACACCCACAGCACCTGATGATCGGTGCCCAGCCACAGATCGCCGCGTCGATCCAGGTGTAGGGCCCGGATGGGCGTCGTGGCCAGCGGGGTCGGCTGTACGGGTAAGGTCGCTTCGGTGGCGCGAATTACTTGTAGCCCGGCATCCAAGGTGCCCACCCATACCTTTCCCTCCGTATCGATGGCCAACCCCGTTACGCGCGACAGGGACGGACGGCCGCTGACGTGCGGCGGCAGCTGTTGCAGCTTTCGTACCCGGCCCCGTCCATCGAAGGTGAGCACGAAAACGCCTTCTTGGGTGGTTCCAACCCACAGCCGGCCCACGCTGTCTGAGGCCAAGGCCGTCACGTCCGATTGGGCTAATTGCTGGGCTTGGGCCTGATAAGCGACGGGAACGTGGCGTTCGTCGAAGCTGAAAAAAGTGTCGTGTTCTGCATTGTAGAGGCTCAGCCCCGCCCGTTCCGTTCCTACCCACAGGCGCCCATCGGAGCCCACATAAACCACTTTGATGCGGTTGCCGGAAATGCCATTGCGGGGGTTGACGGGCAGAGAGTACTGCTTTAAGCTATAGCCATCGTAGCGGTCCAAGCCGCGGTTGGTACCTACCCAGATAAAGCCCGCCCGATCCTGCGTTACGGCCATCCCGTCGCTGTGCGACAACCCCTGGTCCACGGTCAGGTGCTCAAACCGAAAGTCCCGGGGGCAATATTTTGGGCTGGACTGTGCCCCACCCGCAGTAGCCAGAGCAGAAGAACAGGAAGTATCCGCTTGAAAAGGAGAGGAGAGGGCACGAGGAGAGGAGCGTATTGTAGCGTGGGGGAGGAAAGCGAAAGGGAGTGAGAGTGCGTGAGGGGCCGCTGCAGAGTCGGCCGGGCAGCCGAATTTAACAATTGCTCGGTATTCAAAGCTTACCCTGCGCCCTGTAGGCCATCCTAACCATTTTGCCCCCCCTTTTCAACCAAAACACCCCCGCAAGGCGGGGCAGGTCGTCAGTACTTTTAGTCTCTCTACCAGGCTTAACGCGGCGCTGCCCGCTGCCCGGTCTTGGGCCGTCATCTGCTGGGCCTCCTCCGTTTCATCCTTGCTCGTCATGCGCAACTGTTTCCTCGCTCTGCTTCCTCTGGCCTTCCTGCTGGCGACTCCTGACGCCCTGGCACAGCCTGCCCCGGTGGGGGGCACGCAGAAAAAGCCCCCGCCCGCTACACTTCCTTCAGGCCGGGCGAGCTGTGGTACGACACGGAGGGCAAGCTCATTAATGCCCACGGCGGGGGCATTTTGCTGGTGGGGAAAACCTACTATTGGTACGGGGAGAAACGCGCGCAGCATCAGGAGGAAGGCGTGAACGTGTATTCCTCGCCGGATCTTTACAACTGGAAGTACGAAGGCGTAGCCCTCACCCCGTCATCAGATCCGGCACACGACATTGCCCAAGGCTGTTTGATGGAGCGGCCTAAGGTCATCTACAATAAGCGCACGGGCAAGTACGTGATGTGGTTTCATCTGGAGCTAAAAGACCAGGGCTACAAGGCGGCCCGCGCGGGCGTAGCGGTAGCCGACAAGCCTTCCGGCCCGTTTCGGTACGTGAGCAGTTTTCGGCCCAACAACAACATGTCGCGCGATATGGGCCTGTATGTGGACGATGACGGCGCGGCTTACCATATCTACTCCTCCCGCGAAAACTATGACCTGCGACTCGCCCGCTTGGCCGACGACTACTTGACCGCGACCACGCAGGACTCGCTGCTCTTTGCTAACCACCGCGAAGCCCCCGCTTTATTCAAACGGGGGGGCAAATACTACCTGATTACCAGCGGCTGCACCGGCTGGGCGCCCAATGAGGCGTCGTTGCACGTAGCCAATTCCCTGTTCGGCCCTTGGCAACTGCTGGGCGACCCCATGATTGGCCCCAACGCCAAGCTCACTTTCGGCGGGCAGTCCACGTTTGTGCTGCCGGTAGCGGGCAAGCGGGGGGCTTTTATTTTCATGGCCGACCGCTGGAACCCCAAGGATCTGAAAGACAGCCGTTACCTCTGGCTGCCCGTGCAGTTCAAGAACAACCAGCCCAGCATCAGTTGGCTGGAGCAGTGGAACCTGAGTTTTTTCAATCAATAACGATACGTCACTATGCGTAAGCACCTTCTGCGGGCTTTGCTGCTAGGAGCGCTGACTTTAGCCGCGGCTTCCACTTATGCGCAAACGCCCAAGCACACCTTTACGCTGGGCGACGAGAGCTTCCTGCTCGATGGCAAGCCATTTCAGATGATTTCCGGCGAGCTGCACTACCCGCGCATTCCGCGGGAAGCGTGGCGCCACCGCATCCGCATGGCCAAGGCTATGGGCCTGAATACCATTGGTACCTACGTGTTCTGGAACGCCCACGAACCCGAGCCCGGCAAGTACGACTTTGCGGGTAATCATGACATTGCCGCCTTTGTGAAGATTGCCCAGGAAGAGGGCATGTGGGTGGTGCTGCGGCCCAGCCCCTACGTGTGCGCGGAGTGGGAGTTTGGTGGCTATCCGTACTGGCTGCAGAAGGATAAAAGCCTCGTGGTCCGCAGCAAAGACCCCAACTACCTGGCCGCCTATGGCCGCTACCTGAAGGAAGTAGCCAAGCAATTAGCCCCTTTGCAAGTAAACCACGGCGGCCCAGTGCTGATGGTACAGGTGGAAAATGAGTACGGTTTTTACGCCAGCGACAAGGACTACCTAGCCCTGAACCGCAAGATGTTCGAGCAGGCGGGCTTTGATGGCCTGCTTTACACCTGCGACCCGGCCGAGAAAGTAAAAGAAGGTCACTTGCCCGGTTTGCTGCCCGCCGTGAACGGACTGGACAAGCCCCAGCAAGTCAAGCAGTTGGTGCGCACGTATCATGGCGGGAAGGGCCCATTCTATATTGCCGAGTGGTACCCGGCGTGGTTTGACTGGTGGGGCACGCCCCATCACACGGTGGCAGCCGAAAAATATGCTCCCCGCCTCGACTCGGTGCTGGCGGCCGGCATCTCTATCAACATGTACATGTTTCATGGGGGCACCACCCGCGGCTTTATGAACGGCGCTAACTACAAAGGCGAAGGCACCCGCTTCGAGCCCCAGATCAGCAGCTACGATTACGACGCGCCCCTCGATGAGGCCGGCAACGCCACGCCCAAGTTCCTGTCGTTCCGCAGCGTTATTGAAAAGCACCTGCCGAAAGGCACAACGCTGCCCCCAGTGCCCGCAGCCAAGCCCGCAATGCGCATTCCAACAATCAGCCTGAATAAGGTAACTACCCTGACGGCGGCGCTGCCCAAGGCCGTGGTTAGCCCAAAGCCCCAGACCTTTGAGGACCTGAACCAGGATTACGGCTTCGTGCTGTATCGCACCCAGGTGCCCGGTGGTCGCAGGGGCACGTTAAAAATTAAGGATCTGCGCGATTACGGCGTCGTGCTGGTGAACGGGCAGCGCGTGGCTACCCTAGATCGCCGCCTAGAGCAGGATCAGGTGGAGCTAAATTTGCCCCCCGGCAGCGTGACGCTGGAGATTTTGGTCGAAAACCTGGGCCGCCTCAACTTCGGTCCCTTTCTGAATCAGAACCGCAAGGGCATCACCGAGCAGGTCACTTTCGCGGGCACAGAACTCACTGGCTGGCAGCATTTCCGCCTGCCGTTCAACGATATCTCCATCGTCGCTCAGGCCCCGGCGGCTAAGTCGGCTGCGCCGGGAAATGGACCCGTATTGCGCCGCGGCTCATTTACCCTGGACAAAACCGCGGACACCTACTTTGATATGAGTCAGTGGGGGAAGGGGTGCGTATGGATCAACGGCCGCCACCTGGGCCGCTACTGGGAAATTGGTCCCCAGCAAACCCTGTACGTGCCCGCCGAGTGGCTGAAAAAAGGCGCGAATGAAGTGGTGGTGCTGGAGTTATTGAAGCCCCAGCAGGCCACGCTGAGCGGCGTGGAGAAACCTATTCTTGATGTAGTGCGGGCGACGGGGACCACGCCGAAACCCAACTAACATTCAACTAAGCTGCTTGCCTGAAGAGGTAGCTGACGGCAACGCAACGGGCGGTACCAACCGGAGCAGGGCATGAGCACATCTTTCCTTCGTGGTGGGAGAGGAGGACGTGCGTATGACACTTTCCTGCTTCACTTCTGAGGAAGGAGAAACTCGGCAGGCGTGGGAACCTGCCTAGGCACTGGAGGGTACCGCCCTGTTGCGGTTTTTAACCAACGTAGTATCTATGCGCCATTTCATTCTGCTTCTGCTGTGCTGCTGGGCCGGCGCGCCCAGCCTCGCGCAACGGGCACCGACCGACACCCTGCACGCCCCGCCCACCGCGCTGCCTGGCTTATTCGCCGACCCGCATATTGCCGCGTTTGGCACCACCTATTACCTGTACCCCACCACCGACGGTATTCCGGGCTGGGGGGCTTTTTCGTTTACGTGCTGGTCCTCGAAGGACTTGGTAACGTGGAAAAACGAGGGAGTGATTCTGGACTTGCCCCGCGACCTGACCTGGGCCTCCAAAAATGCTTGGGCGCCGGCCATCGCCGAAAAGAACGGCAAGTTTTACTATTACTATTCCGCCGCCCAGAGCATTGGCGTGGCCGTGGCCGATAAGCCCACGGGTCCCTTCAAGGACCCCCTCGGCAAGCCCCTGATTGCCAAAGCTCAATTCAAGGGCCAGATGATTGACCCGATGGTGCTGATGGATGACGACGGCTCGGCGTATCTGTATTTCGGGCAGGGCCAGGGGCATGTGGTGAAGCTCAACCCCGACATGATTTCCTTTGACCCGGCGGCCGTCGTCGACTTCAAGCCGCCGGGCTACAACGAGGGTGCTTTCGCCTTCAAGCGCCAGGGCCAATACTACCTCATGTGGAGCGAGTACGACACCCGCGACCCGCGCTATTCCGTGGCCTACGCCACGGCCAGCTCGCCCATGGGGCCGTTCACCAAGGCCGCGCAAAATCCGGTGCTGAAGGGCCGGGGCGTGGTGAAAGGCGCAGGTCATCACTCCGTACTGCAAGTGCCCGGCACCGACCAGTGGGTGATTGCCTACCACCGCTTCCGCATTCCGGACGGCAATGGCTTCAACCGCGAAACCTGTATTTCGCCCCTGCGCTTCGATGCCCAAGGGCATATCTTGCCAGTTAATGTGTTTGAGCCCGTGGACAAAACGGTAATTCGGAAAAAGCCCCCCAGAAAATAAAAGCTGAATTCTGGCGCCCATTGTGCGTTTGAACCCCCGCCTAAACCAGCCGATAGCAGTCGATTTCTCTTAGTCCCAAGCTTTATGCCCCCCTACAAACACTTGCTAAGTGCCGCCTTCCTGGCCATTGTAACGGGGCTGCTAAGTGCCGGCTGCGCCACTTCCAACACCCATGCGAAAGCGGCCCAGCCTCAGAAAGAGGAGGTGGTGGCTCTCATCACGAAAGTAAACGACCACTGGCAGGCCACGCATCCGCCCCAGGTGTGGTCGTTCTGGGACGCGGCTGCCTACCAAACGGGCAACATGGCGGCTTACGCCGTGACCAAAAATGAGAAGTACCGCCAGTACGCCGAAGCCTGGGCCGAGCACAATCAGTGGAAAGGCGCTACCTCCGACGACAAGGCTACCTGGAAATATAAGTACGGCGAAACAGCGGACCATGTGCTGTTTGGCGACTGGCAGATCTGCTTTCAGACATACATCGACCTATATAACCTAAAGCCTGAACCTCGGCGCATCGCTCGGGCCCGGGAGGTGATGGAGTACGAGATGAGCACCGACCGTTCCGACTACTGGTGGTGGGCCGACGGACTCTACATGGTGATGCCGGTGATGACCAAGCTTTATAAAGTGACCAATAATCCGCAGTATCTGACGAAGCTGCACGAGTACTTCAGCTACGCCAACAGCATCATGCACGATCCCGAAATGGGGCTTTATTACCGCGACGCCAAGTACGTGTACCCCCAGCACAAGTCGGTGAACGGCAAAAAGGACTTCTGGGCCCGCGGCGACGGCTGGGTGCTGGCGGGCCTGGCCAAGGTGCTCCAGGATTTGCCCCCCGATGATCCGCACCGCGCCGACTACCTAAGCAAGTATCGTGGCCTCGCTGCGGCCATCAAACAGGCCCAGCGGCCCGAAGGCTACTGGACGCGCAGCCTGCTCGACCCGGAGCACGCGCCCGGCCCCGAAACCAGCGGCACGGCCTTCTACACCTACGGTCTGCTCTGGGGCATCAACCACGGCGTGCTGGATAAAAAGGACTACTTGCCCACCGTGCAGCGCGCCTGGCACTACCTCACCACCACAGCTTTGCAACCCGACGGCACCGTGGGCTACGTGCAGCCTATTGGCGAGAAAGCCATCCCCGGCCAGGTAGTCGACCAGAACTCGACGACCAATTTTGGGGTGGGAGCATTCCTGCTAGCCGCCAGCGAGATGTACCACTATCTGGATAAAAATTAACCCGCTCCTGGTTACTCCGCTTCTCAGGAAGTTGCGGGGGGCTTTTGATATCCCTGCCAAAAAAGCCCCCCGCCCTAACGCATGGACGTCCTATGTCAGCTCTGGCCGGAAAGGATGCCGAGTCTCCGTTAGCCGTATTTCTCGTAAAGTTGACCGCTGGTTAGGGGAAGAGAAACCCGCTCCAAACGAATCTATGAAGGACTTACTTCGTGCCCGGGGCCGGTGGCTCCCCTTTCTGTTTCTGCTCAGCGGCCTCTATCTAGAAAGCTCCCTTCCAGTTGCTGCCCAGACGCCCGTGGGCTTGGGCTGGGCAAAAAACAACGTCAACGGGGCCATTTTTCGTAAAAACTCCGTCGTGAGTCACCAACGAGAGCAGTACACGGTCTACTACGATTCCCTAGGCTATGTGGTGCTGGCCAAGCGCCGCCTGCCCGCCGGACCCTGGCAGGTGCAGCGCACGCATTACCAAGGCAAGGTGCAGGATGCCCACAATGTCATTAGCCTGATGGTGGATGGGGCCGGCTACCTGCATCTGTCCTTCGACCACCACGGCAATCCTCTGCGCTATTGCCGCAGCGTGCGGCCCGGCTCCCTGGAACTCACGCCCTTGCTGCCCATGGTTGGGAGGGGAGAGCAAAACGTGACTTATCCTGAGTTTCACCGCTTTCCCAGTGGCGACCTGCTCTTTCTCTACCGCGATGGTAGCTCCGGCAACGGCAACCTTGTGCTCAACCGCTACAGCCCCCGGACGCAGCGTTGGACGCGCGTACACGATGTGCTCATTAATGGGGAAGGCCAGCGCAATGCCTACTGGCAGGCCTGCATCGACCCGCGGGGGGCAATTCATGTGTCGTGGGTGTGGCGCGAGTCGCCCAACGTGGCCTCCAACCACGATATGGCCTATGCCCGCTCTCTGGATGGCGGCCTGACCTGGCAGAAAAGCACCGGCGAAGCGTACCAGCTGCCCATCACCGCCGCCACCGCCGAATACGCCGCCCGCATTCCCCAAAACAGTGAGCTCATTAACCAAACTTCTATCACTACCGACGCGGCCGGCATACCCTACATTGCCACGTACTGGCGGCCCGCCGGTACCCAAGTGCCCCAGTATCACCTCATTTACTTGGATGGCCAGCAGTGGCGCACGGCGCAGGTAGGGCAGCGCACCACGCCCTTTAGCCTGAGCGGGGTAGGTACCAAGAAAATCCCGATTTCGCGCCCTCAGCTGCTAGTGGCAACAAGGCAGGGCACCACGGCGGCCTACCTGCTCTTCCGAGACGTGGAGCGCCAGGACCGCGCCGCCGTGGCCCAGTGCGCTGATCTGCGGCAAAACCAGTGGACTATCACTGACCTAACCACTACCTCCGTAGGCAATTGGGAGCCGAGCTATGATACCGAAGAGTGGCGCCGCCAAGGCATTCTGCACCTGTTCGTGCAGCGCACGGGCCAGGGGGACGGCGAGACCCTGGAAAACCTGCCGGCTCAGCCCGTTACCATTCTTGAGTGGCAGCCTCCGACCCGCCGGGGGGCAAAATAATTGGCTCCGCAGCCGCGACCATCCCGGGCAAGGCAGCGGTGAACTCACCGGCGTAAAGCTCTACCAAGGGAAGGCAGAACTTGGCCATTTTCGGACGCAAGGCGGAAACCGTACGCGGGCACACACGGGCAAAGCTATTGTGACCATGCCGCCGGAAGTGATCCGGGCGGCGACGGCCGCGGCCCACACGCAAGGAAAGCCCGTGTTTGCTCACCCCACCGACAATACGGGGGTAGCTGCAGCCGTCACCGGCGGGGTAGACGTGCTGGTGCACGTTGCGCCCGAAGATCGGAAGAACTGGTCCCCCGCCCTCATTAAAGCCCTGCGCGCGCAGCACGTAGCCCTAATTCCTACGCTTAAGCTCTACCACTGGGAATTAGAGCGCACCGGCCACGCCCCGGCGAACCATCCCTTGTTGCTCACGGCGGTGGAGCAGTTGCTTACGTACGCCGCCGCTGGGGGTAAATTCTGTTCGGGACGGACGTGGGCTTTATGTCGGACTACTCCCCGGCCCAGGAGTATAAGCTGCTGGCCCAGGCCGGGCTGTCGTTTGCGCAGATTCTGGCCGCGTTAACCACCAACCCCGCCCAGCGCTTTGGGCTAAGCCAGCAAACCGGTACCATTGCCGTGGGCAAACAGGCGGATCTGGTGCTGCTGACGGCAGACCCGGCCGTTAACATCGAGCACCTGACGTAGGTGGCCTATACCATTAGCAAAGGCCGCATCCTTTACCAAAGTAAGTAAGCCAAAAGGACCAGACCCGAGGCCGGCACGGGCGTGGTCGTATTCCATAAGTACCCATAAAAAAGCCCCCAATGGCCGCGACTAGCGGCCTGGGGGGCTTTTTTATGGCTTGTTAGCCGATGCTGAGCTTAGTAGCCGGGGTTTTGGGCGAGCTGGGCGTCGCTGTTCAAGACAATGGAGGTCTGAGGGATGGGCAGCAGCACATTCTTGGCCGTCAGGCCAGTGACGGAGGCCCCGTTCAGGCGCTGCGTGCGCTCAATTAGGGTGCCCGTGCGCACTAGGGTCAGGCGGCGCTGCTCCTCGCCGATCAGCTCGCGGGCCCGCTCATCCAGGATGAGGTTGAGATTCACCTGGCCGGGCGTGACCTGGGCGGCGCGGGCCCGGGTGCGCAGCACGTTGAGGCTGGCGGCGGCCCCGGCCGTGTTGCCCTGCTTAAATTGCGCCTCGGCCAGCAGCAGGTAGGTTTCACCCAGGCGCATCATAGTCAGGTCCTTGATGGTGCCAAAGCCGAAGGTGTCACTGGGGTCAAACTGATTCCACTTGGTGGTGTAGGGCGTGATGTTGAAGATGGTATCCGAGCCCCGCAGGCCCGTGACGGGCCGACCAAAGAGAGCCGTCTGAGCCGGGTCGTTGTAGTAAAACCGGCGCTTGAGGTTGTACTTGGAGTTGCGCATATCCTCCGGTGAATACAGGCGGTAGTCCACCCAGTTGCTCAGGCGTAGGCGGCCCAGTCCACGGCCCCCAAGGAGTCGGCCAGGGCCATGCCCCGGATGTTGTAGTAAGCGGGCACCCACATGCGGCGCTGCTGGGCACTGGTGGTGCCCCCGGGCACGAGCAGCTGCTGCTCAATGCCCCAGATCAGCTCCGTGTTGCCCTGGCTGCGGCGCTGGTTGCCGATGATGAACATGTCGGCAAAGTAGTCGCCGGGCGCACTGGCCCGCACCCCGTAGCGGGCCGTGATGAGCCGGTACTGCCCGCTGCTAATGAGCTCTTGCAATACTTTCTCGGCCAGCGCGGGCTGGCCCGCGCGCAGGTAAACCTCGCCGAGCAAGTGCTGGGCCGCGCCCCGGGTGATACGGCCGGAGGCGGCCCGGCTGGCAATAAACATGTTGGGAATGGCCGTGGTCAAGTCGTTGATGATAAAGGCGTTGACCTCGGCCACCGGCGTCCGGGTGAAGTCCGTGCGCGGGGCCGTGATGGCCTGCTCAATCAGCGGCACGTCGCCCCAGAGAGTCGCCAGGAAGTTGTAGGCGTAGGCCCGGAAGAAGCGCGCCTCGCCGCTGATCCGGTTTTTGTAGCCCTGGCGGAGGGTGGCCGGGGCCGTTTCCGCGGCCTGAATAATCTGGTTGGCGTTGTTGATGGTGCGGTAAGCCCAGCTCCACATCACGGCGCTGGCCTGGTCCTGGGCGTTGAGCAGCCCGTAGTTGTAGTAGGGAATTTCCGCGCCCTGCACCTGGCCGGGAATGGCCACGTCGGTACCCAGCTGCATCATGCCCAGCAAACCCTGCTCATCGGAGCGGGTGTACTGCTCGCGCACCACCGACTGCAGGCCGGCCATGGCCGACTCAAAGCCCAGGGAGTCCACGAGCACCGTTTGGGGAGTATAGAGGGAGGCCGGATTTTCCTCCAGGTACTCATCTTTACACGAGCTAACCAGCTGAGAAGTAATGAGTAAAGCCGTAAGAGCTATCGTAAAACGTTTCATAGTTCGGAGTGCTAAGTCGGGTGGGAGGGTTAGCGCAACCCAATGTTGAGCCCAAACACGAAGGAGCGCACGGTCGGGAAGTTGGGGTTTTGGCCCGCGGTGCCGCTGTTGACGCTCGTGGTGGGGCTGAAGTTGGTGGAGGAAGTGAGCAGGCTGACGGGGTTGTCGATATTGCCCGTGCCGTTGCCCAACGTGTAAGTCTGCTCAGGGTCCCAGCCCACCCAGTCGGTCCAGGTATAAATGTTGCGCCCGCTCACGTACACCGACAGGGTGCCCAGGTGCAGCTTATCCAGCAACGGGGCCGGGAAAGCATAGTTCAGGGTCAGATCCTTTAGGCGGGTGAAGCTGCCGTTGGTAGGGAAGCCGTAGCCGCGGGGGTTGATGTAGCTCAGGCCGGGCCGGTCCTGACTCTGGTTTTCGGGCGTCCAGTAGCCGACCTCGCGCGGCACGTTCAGGCGGCCGCCCAAGTCCAGGAAGTTCAGGTTGTTGTTGTTTTTGAGCACGCCCTGCACGGTCTGAATAAACACCCGCAAGCTCAAGCCCTTGTATGTGAAAGTGTTGGTGATACCGCCTTGCCATTTGGGCAGGGTCGAGCCCAGGTACTTGCGGTCCAGGGTCGTGATTTGCCCGTCGCCGTTGAGATCCTCAAACTTGAGGTCGCCGGGCTTGGCAGTCGGGTCCAGGCCGGCCGGGTCTTCGCCCACCTGCCACACGCCGGTTTTCACGTAGTCATACACGGCTCCCAGGGAGCGGCCGATGAAGAGGCGGTTGCCGATGTCGTCGGCATCAGTGTAGCCCAGGCTCAGGAGCTTGTTGCGATTGCCCGAGGCATTCAGGGTTGTTTCCCAGGTGAAATCGGGGGTCTGTACGTTGGCCGTGGTCAAGCTCATTTCTATGCCCCGGTTACGCACCGAGCCCACGTTGTCGAGAATGGTGCCGTAGCCCGAGATAATCGGAATCTGCCGGTTCAAGAGCAAGTCCTCGGTTTCGGCGTTGTAGTACTCCACAGTACCCGTGATGCGGTTTTTCAGGACGCCAAAGTCCACCGCGTAGTTGCTGCTGGTGGTTTGCTCCCACTTCAGCCGGGTGTTGCCGATGCGGTCGGCTCGCAGGCCCGTGGCCGCTACGCCCCCGTAGGCGTACTGCAGCAGGGCGTTGCCTGTGATGGTCTGGTAGGGGTTGATGCCCTCATTGCCCGTAGTGCCGTAGGAAAAGCGCAGCTTCAGCAAACTCACTGCCACCTGATCCTTCAAAAAAGCCTCGTTAGCAATGTTCCAACCCAGGGCAATGGAGGGGAAGATGGCGTACTTGTCGGCATCGGCCCCGAACACGGAGGAGCCGTCGCGCCGAGCTGTAACCGTGAGCAGGTAGCGGCTGTCGTAGTTGTAGTTCAGGCGGCCCATTTGCGAGACCAGGGTCCGCCGCTCGTTGAAGGAGCTAATGGTGGGCGCGTTAGCACCCGAGCCGATGCTGTTGAAGCCGATCCGGTCATTGATAAAGCCGGTGGCCGTTTCGCTGGTCGTGAAATAGCGGTTCTGCTGGGCGCTATAGAGGGCCGTCAGGTCGAAGTTATGCTTGCCGATGCTCTTGTTGTAAAACAGGATGTTCTCGACCGTGTAGTTCTGGCGCTCGTCGTTGATGAGCTGAGCGGTGCCGCGCAAATCCCCGGCGGGCCGGCCAGCATAGTTGGCGAAGCGGCCTGGCCGGTAGGAGTAGGTGCCGTTCACCCGGTACTTCAAGCCTTCCAAAAAGGTCGGTTCCACCTCGGCGTAGCCCGTGCCCGTGAGCTGATTCACGCGGTCCTCACGCTGGGTGGTCAGCCCCAGCAAAGCGTTGTTGACCAGCTGCTCCGGGGGCTGGGGAAAGATGGTGTAGGTGCCGTCGGGGTTGAAAGGCGTGCCGTAGGGACTCAGCACCTGGGCTAGGCTGAGGCTGGCGCGGCCGCCGTCGTCGTTGGAAGTGGAGTAGAAGGCCGAAGTGCCAATGCGCAGCCAGGGCGTGAGGTTGGCATCAATGTTCGTGCGCAGACTGATGCGCTGAAACTGGTAGCCCTTGATGATGCCCCGCTGCTTGAAGTAGTCGCCCGACACGAAGTACTTCACGTCCTCGGTGCCGCCCGAGATGGAGGCGTTGTGGTTCTGAATGGAGCCCTGCTGAGAAATAAGATCCATCCAGTCGGTGGTTTTGCCGGCCTCGTAGTTGGCCAGCTCCCCGGTGTTGGGCACGGGCGTAAGGTTAATGCCCCGCTGGCGCGTAAACTCTTGCCACTTCTCCGAGAAGGCCGGCCCGTCGAGCGGGTGGAGGTTGTTGACCATGTACTCGGGGCCGCCGTAGCCGTTGTAGCGAATCTGGGGCTTGCCGGTTTTGCCGCGCTTGGTGGTCACCAGAATGACCCCGTTGGAGCCCCGCGTGCCGTAGATGGCGGTGGAGGAGGCATCTTTCAGAATCTCAATGGAGGCAATGTCGTTGGGGTTGATGTCGTTGAGATTGCCCGGAAACGGCACCCCATCCACCACCAGGTAAGGATTGGTGCCGGCCGTAATCGAGCGCACCCCCCGAATCTGAATGTTAGGCTGGCTGCCGGGCACGCTCGAGGGCGCCGTGATGGTGACGCCGGCTACCGCGCCCTGCAGGGCCTGGGCCACGTTCGAGACCGGAATTTTCTCCAGGCGGTCCGTGGGCACGGAAGCCACGGAGCCCGTTACATCCTCCCGCTTCTGGGTGCCGTAGCCTACCACCACCACTTCGCTTAGGGCCTGAGCATCGGGCCGGAGCTGCACGCTGATGCTGGTGCGGCCGCTGATAGGTATTTCCTGAGAGGTGTAGCCCACGAAGCTGACCACCAGGGTGCCGCCGGCGTTGGCCTCGGGCACGGTCAGCGTGAACTTGCCCTGGGTATCGGTGCCGGTGCCAATGGTGGTGCCCTTCACCACTACGGTCGCGCCGGGCAGGCCCTGGTCTTTCTCATCGGTGATGGTACCGGTAATGGTCAGGTCGGGAGTGCGGGGGGCTTTTTCAGGGATGGTAGAGGCGAGAGCCCACGCGGCGCCGTCTCGGGAAGCGGGGCTCGGGGCGCTGAAGACGTCCGTCCCTTTGAGGGATAAGAGCGTACCGCACAGGAGTAGCCATTCTCGTTTCATAGAGTGAAGTTTGGCATTCCGGGGTGAACCGGAACAGGTGGGAAGATGAAGAAAGTGAAAGCCTACTTAGCTTGGTCAGTGGACTTCTCAATGGCAGGAAGAACCTAGCGTAGGCCCTGAAAAAGAAATCAGTGAATGCTTTCCCTTTTCTAGGTTGACTAGGATAAAAGTAGCGCAGCAACCTTGGGAAAAGGCGGGTTTATTTAGTCGAAATAGGGGGTGGAATTAAGCCAACGTAATCGTTTGATGTTATTTTAAACTACAGATTGACGTTTAGCATAAAGGGTATCCAAGGCACACTGCTTCCACTTGTACTCGTCACACTCGGGGCCCTGACATAACTGTGCATCTACTCGGCCCAAGGCGCTTCAATCTGTCTCTCCCCAGAGGGCTAGTGCATGTCGGCGTGCTGCTAGAAGTGACCGTTGGCGGTACGAAAGTTTCTCTGGAGGAGCATGCGTAAGCTCTTCAGTGCTGCGGGCAAGCTCAAATCGGTAGCTCCGGTTTCAGCCCGCGAAGCCCTGACCTAAGCTAGAGTGGCAAGCGTACATCGGCCTCCCTCCTGAACTCAGCTAACTGATCGACCATAAGGTCATAAGAGCAGTCGGTAATTCCTCTCTGCTTTATGGTTAGGCACTAAGAATATAATTTATATAAATGATCCACCCGAAAGCGGTGCAGACTGTAGCGAAGTATATGTTTTTATGATTCCGACCTTGAAACTAGCTGCCAAAAAGAAGGGCATGGCCCCTGAAGATTATCAATCTCCAGGGCCATGCCCTTAGTGTAATAACTAACTGCTTCTGCTTCCCAATAGTCTCCTGTTTTAGAGGAAAGTGGGGCAGAGTGTAAAAGTGGTTTACTGCGCGTGCGCCGCTTCCAGCAGGGCAGAGAAAACGTCTTCATCTTCTGGCAGGCCGTGCTGCCGCCACAGTTCCACTCCCTGTCGTACCAGCACGCAGGCGGGCAGTTCGGGCGTGCCAAAGCTGCGCACCACGGCCGGATGGCTGGCTTCGTCAATCCTGAGTACTCGTATTCCGGGGCCAAGTCGCCCTTGCAGCGTGCGAATCGAGGCGTTGCTGTGTGTCCCGGACGAAGCTTCGCCCGCAGAAACCAGCGGCAGCAGCACCAGCAAAACGGCCGTGTCGGGCTGCAGCACAGGTGAGGGTGAAGAGGGGGACATGATGGGATATGTTAAATGTATGTCGTAAAATTAGCCTCGTGCCCTCCTGTTCCTCCATGAGGGTTGTCAAGTATCGTCTTGACATTTGTCACGTATCATTTCTACAGGCGATTTTTGACCACCTTTGACTGACTCCAGTTCTAGTCAAGGCACTCCAAAATGATACCCTTGAGCGGCCGCGGGGGGCAAATTTTGCCCCCCGCGGCCGCCCTTCGCTTGCATTTTCTTTTATTATGCCAGACAACCCTTTTGCACTCGCCATAAATGATATTCTGCTCAATCGGGCTACCGAATTTGTAGGTGTTTATGACGCCACCGAGAAGCGATTCGCACGAGTAAATCCGGCGGGAGTAAAGTTGTTAGGCTATAACTCAGAGGAGGAGCTATTAATTGAGCCCGCCCGCACGCTACTTACCCCCAGCTTTACGGAAGCTGAATGGACTGCCCTGCTTGCGAAAGCCCGGCAAAGTCACCGTCAGGAAGCCGAGGTAGAAATCAACCGGCCAGGAAGGAATTTGTTGCAGGCCCACATCGAGCTCACCTATTTTGAGGTGGCTGGCAAGCCTTATTATATGGTTCGTCTCACGGAGCAGAATCGCCTGCTGCAGGCCGAGCGCGAACTAGCCCAGAGCGTACGCCGTTTCGAGGCCGTATTTGCCAACGCCACCATTGGTATTGTCGTGTGCAATCGGAGTGGGACGATTATCTCGGCCAATCAGATGGCTCACCAGCAGTTCGACTATTCTGAGGGCGAGCTGGTTGGGCAGAAAATTGAAGCCCTAGTGCCAAATGCAGGTGGCCGCCGCCACGAGAATCTGCGCGAATCATTCAATGCTCAGCCCCAGGTACGCTCCATGGGCGCTCACCGCGGCGACTTGGAGGCACTTCGCAAAGACGGATCAGTGTTCCCGGTGGAGGTGAGTCTCAGCTATTTTTACCTCGATGAGGAGCTGTTTGTGGTGTCCTACATTCTCGATATTACCTTCAAAAAGAACGCCCAGCAAGCCCTGATTTCGGAGCGGCAGCGCGTGGAGCGGCTCAACGCCGAGCTGGAGCAAAAGGTAGCCGACCGTACGCATGCGCTGCTGAGCACGCTGGAGCAGTTGGAGCAGCGTAAAGATGAGCTGGCCAAGGCCCTGGCCGCTGAACAGGAGCTGGGTGAGCTGAAATCCCGTTTCGTATCCATGGCCTCGCACGAGTTTCGGACGCCGCTTACGGCCGTGCTTACCTCCGCTTCGCTTATTGAGAAGTACCCCACCACCGAGCAGCAGGATAAGCGTCTGCGCCACCTCGAGCGCATCCGGCAGTCGGTCAATCATTTGAATGATATTCTGGAGGAGTTCCTGTCGGTGGGGCGTATTGAGGAAGGCCGGGTGGAGGCCCGCCCCGCCCGCCTCATCTTGTCGGCGCTGCTGAATGATACCATTACCGATGTGCAGGGCCTGTTGAAGCCGGGACAAACCGTTGTGCAGCAATTCAATTGCCCCGAGGCTGTCTGGCTCGATCCTTCGCTGTTGCGCAAAATTGTGGTCAATTTACTCTCGAACGCCATCAAATACTCCGGGCCAGATACGGTAGTCGAAATAGCAGCTGAGTGCGCGGGGGAGCAGCTCACGCTGGTGGTCCGGGACCACGGCGTAGGTATCTCGGCGGAAGATCAGGAGCACTTGTTTGAGCGGTTTTTTCGGGCTCGCAACGTAACGAACGTACCGGGTACCGGCCTGGGCCTGTATATTATTGCCAAGTATTTGGAGCTAATGAATGGCACCATTACCCTGCAGAGTACACTCGATGTAGGCACTACCGTCACTATTAAAATCCCCTATGAAAACCATTCTGCTGATTGAGGACAACGATTTTATTCGTGAGAACACCGCCGAGATTCTCGAAATGACCGGCTACAATGTTATCACGGCGGAAAATGGCAAGGTGGGAATAGAAAAAGCGTTGGAAACCAAGCCTGATCTGGTGGTGTGCGATATTATGATGCCCGTGCTGGATGGCTACGGCGTGCTGCACATTTTCAACCAGAATCCGCAGCTCTCGGGGGTGCCTTTTATCTTCCTGACGGCCAAAACAGAGCGCACCGACCTGCGCAAAGGCATGGAGCTGGGAGCCGATGACTACCTGACCAAACCCTTCGATAGCAGCGAGTTGCTGAGTGCCATTGCTGGTCGTCTGAACCGTTTTCAGCACCTAAAGCCGGAGTATGATTTGCACGCTGGCGGGCTCGATGAGTTTTTGCACGATGCCCAGAAAACGGGCAGCCTCACCGCACTTTCCGCCGATCGGAAGCCCCATTCGATACCACGCAAGCAGATTGTGTATGCTGAGGGAGATGAAGCTACGCGGCTATATTTTGTGCAGTCGGGGCGGGTGAAGACCAGCAAAACTACCGCCGCCGGCAAGGAGCTAATTACAGGTTTGTATCAGGCGGGGGACTTTTTTGGCTACAAAGCGCTCCTTGAGGGCACTGCCCATCACGACTCGGCTGTGGCCGTGGAAGATTCCGTTCTGCTTTACATTCCCGCTGACGACTTTACCCAGCTGGTGATGCGGAATCCGGAGGTAAGTCAGCAGTTTGTGCGCCTGCTGGCGGGCCGGGTGCGCGAGCAAGAGGATCTGTTGCTCGACATGGCGTACAACTCCCTGCGCAAGCGCGTGGCCGATACGCTCCTGCGCCTGCACGAGCAGCAGCGCGCCATTAACCCCACCGACCCCCAGATTCAGCTGTCGCGCGATGATATGGCGGCCTTGATTGGCACGGCGCCCGAGTCATTGAGCCGCACGCTGAGCGAGTTTCGTCAAGATGGCATTATCGAGCTGACCAACAAATTTATTCGGGTGCAGCAGCCCGAAAAGCTGCGCCGCACCAACTGGTAAAGCTCCTGAACCCGTTAAAAATTCGGCGGCGTGAGGTTCTTGAAGTGCCCGTTCAGGCGGGCGCGCTCTTTCAGGCGCTCAGTTTCGAGAATGATGGGGAGCACGTTTTCGAGGTGTTCCAGCACCATCGATTGGCGCTCCAACTCGCTGGTGGCCTGCAATAGCTGGTACTCCTGCTCGGTGCTGAAGCCTAGGTTGTGAGCAATATCGTAAATGCGGTAGTTGGGGGGCAAATCCAGAAATATCTTGCGCAGGCCCAGCGTATCGTAGAGTTGGCGCACGTATTCATTGATGCGCACCTTCAGCGTAGGGTCTTCTCCGGGGTCGTCCTCAATCGTGTCAACCTGGCCGGCGGCGTAGAGCTTGCCGGGGGCTTCGCGGTAGAACTCGCGGATGCGAAACACCCCGACGCCCTTGGTTTTGATATCCAGCTCACCGCTGTCGTAGGCCTTTTCTACGCTTAGCAGGCGTACTTCAGTACCCAGCTCACTTACGCCATCGTTGAGATAAGGCGGGATACCAAAGGTCAGGTCCGACTCGATGCAGTCGCGCACGAGCTGGCGGTAGCGCGGCTCGAAGATGTGCAGATTGAGCTTCTCGCCGGGAAATACCACGAGGTTCAACGGAAACAGAGGAAGGATACGGGGCATAGGAGCTCAACAATGTTGGCGACGAAAATAGGCTAAAAACGCTGGTATCGGGTTGCTGCGCGCCCAAATGCGTTACTTTTGCCCTTTCAGTGCCTCTCATCAGAATGGATGGGAAAGAAGAACGGCTTTATTTGATGAAAACAAAATTCCGGCAACATGGGCGGCGGGTGTGGCGGATATTGCTGCAAATTGTCGCTGCTCTGTTTCTTACCACGGTAGCTTGGGTGCTTATATATCGGTGGCTCTCCCCGCCGGCTACCTGGCTTATGCTCGACCGCCGCGCCCACGCACCCATTGGCCGCGGCTACTACGGCATCCGCGAAGACGACCGCCGCATCAGCTACAATTTTAAAACCCTGGATGAAGTATCGCCGCAGGTACCGCTGGCGCTGGTGGCGGCTGAAGATCAGCGCTTTTTGCAGCATCGGGGCTTCGATGTGAAAGCAATTCAGCAGGCCGTCAAGCGCAATTCCGAGGGCGGCAAGCAGCTGGTTGGCGGGAGCACCATCAGCCAACAGGTGGCCAAAAATGTATTTTTATGGTCGGGGAGGAGTTATGTGCGCAAGGCGTTGGAAGCCTATTTCACCATTCTAATTGAAACGCTCTGGAGCAAGCGCCGCATCATGGAAATGTACTTAAGCGTGGCCGAAATGGGCGACTGCACGTTCGGGGTAGAAGCTGCGTCTCAGCGCTATTTCCACAAATCGGCCGCCAAGCTTACTGCTTCGGAAGCGGCGCTGTTGGCGGGCGTGCTGCCTAATCCGCTGCGCTTCCGAGCCAGTAATCCAGGGCCGGTAGCGCGGGCCAAGCAACGGCGGGTGCAGCGCAACATGCGCCGCCTGGGGGGCATTTCTTACGTGCGGGCGCTGCTGGAAAAGTAAGCGCAAACTCCGAAGTGCGGCTGGTTCCTATATTTATTCAGGCTATCGTAAGACGGTTTTACATTTCTCAAAAAAACATCATGAAGCAAATCATCGGAGTAGTGCTGAGCATGGCCTTGTTGTGTAGTTGCGCCGCCACGCGCCCCGGCAGTCAGCGCCAGGATATCAGCCAAGTGCTGACAACGCAGACTGCGGCCTGGAATCGAGGCGATGTTTCTGGTTTTATGCAAGGTTATTGGCAGTCCGATTCGCTCGTATTTATTGGTAAAAGTGGGCTGACCTACGGCTGGCAGCCAACCCTGGATAACTACCGCCGCAGCTACCCCGATGCCGCCGCTATGGGACAGCTTACGTTTTCCAACTTGCGCATTACTCCCATCAGTCCCGAAGCAGCCCACGTCGTAGGTCGGTGGCAGCTCGCCCGCCCCGCCGCCGGCGACCTTGGGGGGCATTTTCTGCTGGTTTTTCGCCGCATTGCCGGTCGCTGGGTAATTGTAGCGGATCATTCCAGCTAGGGCAAAAACGATAAACAAGCCAAAGGCGCTTGGGCATAGCACAGCTATACCCAAGCGCCTTTGGCTTTATTCCCTCATTTACGCGGCAGTACGGAGCATGTGCAGCACCATGTGTTCGGTAGGAGAGAGGATGTCGTTTTCGGTTGGGTCAATGTCGTGCTGACGGAGGTAATCGATGAGCTTGTCGGACTGAAAAAGCTCTACTACCTGCGGGTGAATGTAGTATTTGCTACACACGGTGGGCGTGTTGCCTAAGCCCGAGGCTACATCTTTTACGGCTCGCTTCAGCACTTTGTCCTTGGGCAAATCCGGCTCTTCGTGCAGCACGCTTTCGAGGCACTCCACCATTTTGACAGTACCGCCCCAGGTCCGAAAATCCTTAGCCGACAAGGCTATGCCAGTGACATCCTGCAAGTATTGGTTCACGTCGCCCGACTCCAGCTCCTGCCGATGACCATCGGCGGCGTAGTACTGAAACAAATGCTGCCCGGGAATCTCCTTGCATTTGCGCACCATGCGGGCCAAACGACGGTCGTGGAGGGCCACATCGTGGGCGACACCTTTTTTGCCTACAAATGAAAAGCGCACCTCATCGCCAGATATCTGCACGTGCCGGTCGCGCAGGGTGGTGAGGCCGTAGCTTTTGTTCTTTTTGGCGTATTCCTTGTTGCCGATGCGAATAAACGACTGATCCATTAGGGTCAGAACCAAGGCAATAACCTTCTGCTTATCCAGTCCCTGGCGCTTCAAATCCTGCTGCAAACGCTGGCGCAAAGCGGGTAAGGCTTCGCCAAAGGCCAGCAGGCGGCTAAATTTGGTCAGACTGCGGGCCTGGTCCCAGGCGGGGTGATAGATATACTGCTTGCGCCCCTTGGCATCGCGCCCCGTTACCTGAAGGTGGGCAGACGCGGAAGGCGCAATCCAGACGTCAGTCCAGGCCGGTGGGATGACAAAGTTCTGCAACCGGGCCAGCGACTTTTCGTCGGTAATTTTTTCGCCTTTTGCCGTCAGAAAAGTGAAGGTGCCATCGGGGCCGGGCTGGCGGCTGATGCCGGGTTTGGTATCTGCCTGATAGCGCAGGCCCGCCAGCTCTGCCTGACGAGCCGGGTCTTTATACAGTTCGTGCGCCTCTTCTAGGGGGGGCAGGTGCTTCTTTTTGGTTTTGGGTCGGGGGGTGGAGGTGGTGGGCATAAAGGGCTAAAAAAGCCCCCGGCCAAAAGCAGTCGGGGGCTTTTCTGTACGCAGATGAGAGGAAAAAGTAGCGCTGCCTTGCCGGGTCAGAGCGTTGAAGCGGCTAGATGCTGAGTAGGCGCAAAGCTGAAGCGTAGGAGGAAAGAATAATAATTGCCAGCGGGGAGAAAATAAAATTTCAGGTTGAGCGTCTGAGTTATAGCCGTAATATCTGCGTATCAGCAACGCCGTGCAGCCTTGGCCCGTATGGGTAGCCGCCGGCTTTGGCACCGTTTTTAGACGGTTAGTTCTGCCCCCTATTCTCCCTACACTCCTATTTGCAGTATGCGTCGTACTTGGCTCAAACCCTGGATTTTTCTTGCTCTTCTGACGTCATTGGGCACTACAGCCTGCTCCGGTAATGGGGATGGCGTAGTGTTGTTTTCTGTGGAAGATGATATTGCGCTTGGTCAAAAAGTAGCCGAGCAAACGGATTCCACGTACCGAGCCAAGAACCAATTATTGGAGCGCAACGTGACGGCCAACCAGCGTGCGTATGCTCTTCTCGACGGAGTTGTTGCCAAAGTGCTCAGCTCCAACGAGCTACAATACCGCAACCAGTTCCCGTGGGATGTCAAGATCATTAAGGACGATGAAATCCAGAATGCCTTTGCCACGCCTGGGGGCATATTTACGTATTCTCGGGCCTCATTAAATTCTTAGAAACCGAAGATCAACTGGCTGGTGTGTTAGGCCACGAAATTGCCCACGCTGACCGCCGCCACACGTCGCGCTCTTTGCAGAAAGAGTTTGGTATCTCTTTCCTGTTGAGCCTATTGTTGGGCGAAAACCCAAATCAGCTGGCCCAAATCGCTACTAGCCTCGGCCAATTGCGGTTTAGCCGCGAATACGAAGTCGAAGCCGACGACTACTCAGTGCGCTACCTGAACGGCACTCCTTACTCCTGCGATGGTGCTGCCGGCTTCTTCGTGAAGGCCGCTGCTCAGGCTGGTACGACCGTCCCCGAGTTTTTGAGCACTCACCCCAATCCCGGCACGCGGGTGGAAGCCATTCAGGCCAAAGCCAGGGAGCTTAACTGCGCAGGCCGCACCACCGACAATGCGGGCTTTAAAGAGCTACAAAGCCGCCTCTAAAAGCCTCTACTACCTCTTTATTTCGTGAGCGCCAGCCCCAATAAGGCTGGCGTTTTCGTGTGATATAATTTAACCATTGGCGCGTGAAGTGCGGTCTACAGTGTAAGCAACCACACACTGAGGCAACTTCTCGGCGGGTTTTCCTCGTACGCTGCTTTCTACCCATTTAGATTTTCTATGCCATCATTCCTCAACAAACTTAGCAATCTGGCGGAACGGGCCGATGATCTGGTTACGAATACCCGCGCCCGTTTGGGCCTGCTGCACCCGCTCCAACTGGTTACGTACCGTAGCTACGGCACCACGGGCCGTCTGTATGTAAAAGGCCGATTGCTGACCGACAAAGGCATTGGCGAGCCCGGCGAGGGCGATTCGCGCTGGCAGAACCTGCTCAATATGTACCGACGCTTCGGGAGCAATGAGATTCCGGGCGCCGAGTTGGTTATCCGGCCGGGTGATGGCAGCGAGCACCATGTGACCACCGACGAGGAAGGCTATTTCACGTTGAACATTGAACCCAAGAGCCTGCCGTCTCCAATTGATTTTCTGTGGTACCCGGTGGAAGTGGAGCTAAAAAAAGCCCCCCAGCACCTTCCCATGCCCGCCGATGTCAAGGAGCCGGCGCACGTCCTCATCCCGCCCCTCGACGCCGAATACGGCATCATCAGCGACCTCGACGATACCGTCATTCAAACCTCCGCCACCAACCTGGTGCGCATGGCGCGCACCGTGCTAGTGCGCAACGCGCACTCCCGCCTCCCTTTTGAGGGGGTAGCCGAGTTCTATCGGGCGCTGCAGCTGGGGCGCAATGGCAAGCGCAATAATCCGTTTTTCTACGTTAGCAGCAGCCCCTGGAATCTCTACGATTTGCTCGATGACTTTCTGGAGTTGAATGACGTGCCACCTGGGCCGCTACTGCTGCGCGATATGTCACTGGTCCGCAAAGCAACGAAGGAGCCCGAAGCCTCGGCCCATCATGGCCATAAGCTGCACGAAATTGATAATCTCCTGCTCACGTACCCCGAATTGCCCTTTGTGCTCATCGGCGACAGCGGCCAGGAAGACGCCAACATCTACCGCGAGGTGGTACGCCGCTACCCCGGTCGCATTCTGGCTATTTATATCCGCGATGTGCAGCACCCCGGCAGGGCCGCCTTGGTGGAGAGTGTGGCGGAGGAAATCAGGCAGGATAAGGTGGAAATGCTGCTGGTGAAGGATACGGTGCAGGCCGCCGAGCACGCCGCCAAGATTGGCCTGTTATATACCGAGGCTATTCCAGCGATTGAAGTAGAAAAGAAAAAAGACGAAACCGCTCCTGAGTCGACGTTGTAACTCCCTAATTCTTAAAAGCTGCTGAAGGCATAAAAAAGCCCCCGCTAACGCTGCGGGGGCTTTTTTAGTTGACTGAATGTGAGTCGACAATACTATCAACTCACGTTCCTTCCCGGTCGTAGGCGTGCATCTTTACACCTTTATCCGTTCGGTCCCAGGTTTCTTTGCTCTTGGTCAGGTCGTTATCCGAGTGAGTATCGTAGTAGCGAGTTTTTTTGCTCAGACCCTGCACCCGGCTTGAATCGGTGACTTTATCCGAGTTGGGGCCGCCATATATGTTGATGCGGGGGCCGCGGCGCACCTCGCCGTTTATCTCAAATACGTCTTTGCCTTCGAGGCCATGCAGCGTAATTTCTTTGGTTTCGTTGGTCCGAAATACACGTTGGTAGAACACGGAATCTCGGTCCGATTTGCCCCCCAGCGTATACACCGTGACTGCCGTAGTAGAATCGCTGAGGCGGCGCACCACAAAGCGCTCATCTAGGTCGGTGCCCACGACCGTAACGTGGCGGGCTAGTAGCCGGTAAAACTCGTTGGCTGCCCACGGCAGCTTAGCCCGCCGGGCTTCCAGCGCCTGGCCGATATAGGCGCCTTCCTGCGCAAACACCGGCGCTGGAAAGCGCTTGAGGGCATTGGCAATAGCGGCATCATCGACGGACTTTTGCAACTCGGTGGCTAAGCGCTGGAAGTCGGCCGAAGTTACTTCATTCAGAAAGCGCTCGTCCACAAACCGGGAGTTCTGTGTCATGCCTTCAATGCTCTCATATTCGGGCCGAAAAGTGCGAAACTTTCCCACGAAAAACGGCCGGCTCACGATCCAGGGAATGATGCCATCCTTGAAGCGGAAAAAAGCCTGGTCGCGGTCCTGGGGTACGGGTCGATAAATGGTGGGGCCGTTGGCATCCGGATAAACAGCCCAGCTCCACTGGCCCTCATGGCGGTCCCAGTCGCCAATCCACAAATCGAAGAGGCGGGCACGGGCAAAGGCAATCTGATCGACGCGGTGAGTAGGGTCGGCAAACCGATCGCGCAATACATTGTCGCTTTCCAACAAGTCGGTGGCATTGCCGAAGGCGGGCGTGAGGCTGGCTTTATCCTCAAATTTCTCTTCCAGCAACACCAGCTTTCTCTGAAAAAGCTTCGACTCCTCGCCCAGCCCATCTTCATCAGGGCGCACATAAAAGGGCCGGGGCGTGGTGTGCAGCAACCCAGCCGCCTCAGCCAAAGGTGCCACTACGAAAGAGCCATAGGGATTAGCAGCTGAGGTAGCATCGCGCACCAGATTCAGAGCAAACGTCTTCCGAAATATCTTGGGCAGCGTTTTAAAAGGGTCTTTGTCGATGCTGCGCAGGGCGTACTCGCGTCCACCGGTGCCAAGCACCGTCATACTGGTGCTCTGAAAACCGCCCCCCAGCTTGCCGGGCTTCAGGCCTCCGGGCACGGCGGTAGCAGGGTCGAAGACGGGCACCCATACTGGCGTAGCCCACACCGGGCGGTAGTGCTTGCCAAGTAATAGATTGTGAATGGGGCCCCGCTGGTAATGCCGACCCGCGGTGACAAGCACGCTGTCGGTAGCAACAGGAGTGGAGTCGGTGACCAGACGGGCGTCTGGTTGGAAAAAGTTTTCACGTACACAGCCCGATGAAATGGCCAGTAGCAGCAGTAGGGTGGAGAAGCGTG
Organism: Hymenobacter radiodurans; assembly: GCF_004355185.1. Taxonomy (NCBI): domain Bacteria; kingdom Pseudomonadati; phylum Bacteroidota; class Cytophagia; order Cytophagales; family Hymenobacteraceae; genus Hymenobacter; species Hymenobacter radiodurans. The sequence goes on along the minus strand of NZ_CP037922.1, from coordinate 2,474,532 downwards.
AGGGCATAAAATGTGAATGTGGCGCAACTTACTGCCTTCAACGCAACAGTAGGCACTAGCGGATAACAATTGCATAATTTCCCAACGCAATTGCTCTTTTCCCGTTTGCGCTATAAATTATGCTATCGACTGCATTCGCAGCCGGCTCACACTGTAGCGCTATTCCTGTATCTGTGCACTTTCTACTGAAAGCTTTCCGGCCGGGCCGCTTATTGGGATTAGGTGCTAGCTGGCTGGTGCTCGTTGCCTGCTCGGCCCGCGAGATGCCAGCCGGTGCGCTGCCCACCATTGGCCCCGACTCCACGGTGCGCGTGGCCGCCGGGCCCCAGTACAAACGCGGCGCAGTGCATCAGTTTTTCTGGGGCGACCACTACCGCCTCGAATGGGCAACGCCGGTGCAAGCGCCAGTGTTTAACCTGCGCAACGCGGTGCCGGGTGGTTTGCGCCCGCTACAGGCTGGGGGCAGCTTTCAGACCAAAAACCTGCGCCTCGTCGACTCGGTAGGGCAGGAGTATGTGCTGCGCTCCGTCGACAAAGATGCGACGAAGGCTTTGCCCCCCAGATTGCAAAACGGCCCCATTGGGCGCCTGATGAAGGATCAGACCAGCGTTATTCAGCCGTATGGCGCTTACATCGTGCCGCGCCTGGCGCGGGCAGCGGGCGTGTATCATACCAACCCGCGGCTGGTGTGGCTGCCGGCTGATGCGACGCTGGGGCCCTTTCGCGAGGAGTACGGCAATGCGCTGTATCTGTTTGAGGAGCGCCCCGAGGGGAATCAGATCAACAGCCCAAACTTTGGCAATTCTTCCTTAGTAGAGAGCTCCCGGAAGGCATTTACGTCCCTTTTTGTCACGCATAACTACCGGGTGGATGCCCGCCATTACTTACGCTCCCGTTTGTTTGATATGTGGCTGGGCGACTGGAGCCGGCGCGAAGATCAGTGGCGCTGGGCCAGCTTCCCGGGGCCGGGCGGCACGGTGACGTATCGGGGCATTCCTCGCGACCGTGACCATGCTTTCTTCAAGTTTGACGATGGCCTGATGACGCGGATAATAAGTTGGTTTAAAACTAATTATCAGACCTTCAAAGAGAATATTCGCCTGCAGGATGTGGAAGGCCTTAACAAAGCAGCGCGGCCCATGGACAAGTCGCTGCTAGCGTACTTAACGGCCGATGACTTCCGCCAAATCGCGGATTCCCTGCGCCTGCGCCTCACGGACGTGGCCATCAAAGAAGCCGTGGGAGTTTGGCCGCCTGAGATCTATGCGCTGTCGGGAGCGGAGTTTGAGCACAAGCTGCGTAGTCGGCGCGAACAGCTGCCGGCCGTGGCCACCAAATTTTACGAGCTGCTGGCTCGCGACGTGGAACTGCCCGGCACCGACCAGCCAGAACGCTTTTTAATTGAAGCAGTAGCGCCGGGCGAAGTGCGTATCAGTATGCTGGCCCGACGGGTGGCAATGGAAGATAGTTTGCTAAACCAACGCACCTTTAAAGCCAGTGAGACAAGCACCATCAAACTCTTTGGCTTGGGTGGCAACGACGTATTTCAGTTCAACGGTTTGCCTGACTCCAACTTCATAATCAGCATCTACGATGGAGCAGGACAGGACTTGGTAATCAGCGGAAAAGCCCCCCAGACCGATTCCAAGACCGATGTCACCATCTACGACAGCGGCGACGGCAACCTGCTGCAACTCCCTCCCGACAGCGACATTAAAGTAGAAGCGTACCAGCCGCTAGCCAACGAATTTGATGCCGCTGGCTGGCTCCTGCGCCACCGCTTATACTAGCTGTTCCTACTTGTCAGTAGGAGCTTATCTGAAGATCTTGACCTTGTCTTTGTGCTTGGTGCGCAGGTATTGCCGGATAATCTGCTGCACGTCTTTGTTGTCGCCGTAGGGTTTGATTACCTCCCGGAAATCGGACAGGCGGCGGGCAGAAAACTCACCGTCTACGTAGCCAAAACCCAGATAGCGACCATTTTCAACGACCACAATCGACTTCTCATCCGCGCGGCGCCCTTTGCCAATAACCACAAAGGAACCGTGCTCAAAGGTGAAGCTCTCAATGGCCTCATCAACTCGCAGGTTGTACTCCTCCGGCGACTCAGCACCTACGCAGGCACCTTTGCAGCGGTGTACCTGATAATCGAAGCATGCACCCTGCGTTTTGTACAGGTCGCAGAGCTTCTGGCAGAGGTTGAACTTGGAAACTTTGTGAAACAAAAAGCCCTTGGCCTTGAACTGATTGGCTAGCGCGATGAGGGGCGTGGCGGGGTTGTCGGCATCGGCGCGGCCGTAGTAGAGGTGCTTGTAACCCTTTTCATCCTGCCGTAGATAAATGCCGGCCGGAAAAATGGAACGCCGCTGCTGACGGTTATAAAACGGCTTCATGCGCTTGATTTCAGCCGATTCATACAACAAAGCTACCAGCTCCGAACCCGTCAGCTCCCAGGTAATGTCGGAGATGCTGTTCTTAAACTCCAGCGACTTGCGCGACTTGTAATCGACGGCAAAGTGCTGCTGAATCCGCTTGTAGATGTTGATGCTTTTGCCCACATATATTACCTCGCCCTGCTCATCGTGGAAGTAATACACGCCCGCTTCCTGGGGCAGCGTGGCTACTTTCTCGGGGGTGATGTTGGGGGGCAAAAGCGCGGTTTTAATGGCTTCCTGCACGGCCGTCACGCGCTTGGCGCTGGGCTTTCTGGTGGCGGTGGCGGCTGGTCGGCCGCTGGGAGCAAGGGCATCTACCGAAGCCAGGGTGTCAGCGGCACTGATGGCGGGATTGGCCAGCGCCTCGTCCTGCTGAGAAATTTTGAGTAGCCGATCAAAGAGAATGGCGGTGGCAGCGGCATCGCCGGCGGCGCGGTGACGGCCTTCCAACGGAATACCAATGTTTTGGCACAGCTTACCCAAGCTGTAGCTCGGCTGGCCCGGAATAAGCGAGCGGCTGAGCCGCACCGTACACAGCGTTTTGCGAGAGTAATTGTAGCCTAAGTCCGCGAATTCCTTTTTCAGAAATGAGTAATCGAAGCGCACGTTGTGGGCCACGAACACGCAGCCTTCGGTCATCTCCACCACTTTGCGCGCAACCTCGTGAAAGCGGGGCGCATCGCGCACCATGTCGTCGGTGATGCCGGTGAGCTGAGTAATAAAGAAAGGAATCGACCGGCCCGGATTGACCAGCGTCTCATATTGGTCTACCACCTTGTCGCCATCGTGAATGAAAATGGCCAACTCAGTAATGCGGTCCTGCGTGGGCTGGCCACCGGTAGTTTCAAGGTCAATGATAGCGTACAAAGGCGGCGCGAATTTGAATTCTAATTTGGCTAATGATATTGGTAACAAAGATAAGCCCTACTAAGGTTGCAAAAAGAAATCGTAGAAAGAGCAGGTCAGTTGAACGTCAGGCAGAAGCGGCGCCGAAGCATCTTGCCCGCGGTAGTTGGATTAGTACTGCAACGTCAGCACGCGAGATACTTCGGCTCCGCCTCTGCCTGACGGTATATTCATTAAAAAAGCCCCCAGACGAATCTGGGGGCTTTTTTAATGAATTGTGGAAGCGAATTAGTGCTTCAACGAAGTAATTTGGTTCTTAGCAGCCAGGATTTCGCCGTGCTGCTTCTGAATGATAGACTTAGCTTCAACGGGCAGGCCTTCAGCTTTCAGAGCTTGCTCATACGCTTCGAGGGCTACTTTGTCGCCAGTTTCGCACTCGCCCAGAATGGCGTTATCGTCCTGGCCGGTGATGGCCGATTTGATGTTAATCCAGCCGCGGTGTACAGCAGCGGCAGCGTCGGCTACTACACCTTCCACTGTGTTGCCAGCTTCGGTATTGATGCCAAACTGACGAGCCTGCTGCTTCAACTCGGAAGCGAACTGGGCGCGCTGCTGGCTGAACTGGCTCAGTTGCGACTTCAATTGTGGACTGGTAGCGCCTTCGGCAGCTTCCTGGTAGCCCTTGGCACCAGTTTCGTTGATTTCGACGAGGTCGTTGTAGGCGCGGGCAGTGTTATCGCTGATAGAGGCCATGATAAGTTTGTTTTAGGTTAGGTCAGAGTGAGTAGCACAGCCACGTCTTGTAGCTGATCAGGAGTTTATACTACCAAATTGCCCCCCAGGTTACGAAGCTCCTCGCAGGCGCTGCCAAAGCCGCCCAAAAAAGCCTGGCTCAGCCTTTCTGTCCACGATATCGTCGCCATCGGCCACGTCGCCCAGCAAGAAGCCAAACGGCTCCGTGGCTTTCGACGCGTCCAGCACTACCTTAATCACGGCTATCAGCGGAATGCTCAGAATGATGCCCGGCGTACCCCACAGCTCGCCCCCCAGAATAAGCGCAATGATGGCCGCCATCGGGTTGATGCTCACTTTGGAGCCCGTAATCATGGGCGTAATAAAGTTGCCCTCCAGGAATTGCACAAACACAAACACACCAATAACGCCCAGTGCTCTGGCTGGCGAACCGGTTTCTACGAGCGTAATAATGGCCGGCAGGGCCGAGCCAATCAGAATACCGATGTAGGGAATAATGGTTAGAACCGATGCGAAGACAGCAAAGAAAATGGCGAATTTGACGCCCAGAAGGAGCAGGCCAATAGCATTCAGGATGGCCACAATCACGATAACCGTCATCAGCCCACTGATATAGGCCTGTACCACTGTCTGGATGCTATCCACGGTGTGCAACACCGACGTACGCTTCTCAGGGCTCACAAAGCGGAACATGAACTGCCGCATATGGTCGCGGTAATACAGAAAGCAGAACATATAAATAGGTACCAGCGTGACCACGCTCAGCACGTCGGCCGTCGTGTTCAAGGTAGCGCCCAGGTAGCCACCCGCGTCTTTCTTCGCGCTCTTCAGCGATGAGTCGATGAACTCATCTTTGCTGATCGGCTCAATGCCAAAGCGCTGGCTCAGCATCTGCTGAATCTGGTCGAAATACTGCACCAGCTTGCCCTGCAACTTGGGAAGCTCGGCTTTAAACTGTGTCATCTGCGAGCCGAATGCGAAGACGATGGCGGCTAAGCCCACAATCACCAGCAAGAGGCAGAAGAGGATGGCCAGCACCCTCGGCCAGCCCCACCGCTCAAAGCGCTGGCATAAGGGCAACAGCAGAATGGAGAAGAGGGCCGCAAAGGTGATGGGCAGCAACACACTGTCGAGCTTCCAGAGCACGAACACGAGCAGCGACAAACCAATGAGCAGGAATGTATAGTAAATGACGGGGGGCAATTTTACCTCGGCCGGAGTCGAGTTGGGCCGGGGACCGTTGAAATGTTTCGAGGGGAAAGCATTAGCTAAAAAAATTAGGAGAGCGAAGAAGGGGTAAAATTCAGAATCAGAGCAATGAGTGTTGTTTTTGAAAGGAACTATGTGCGTATAGGGCTGGTTTTAATCAGGAATTTTGCTAATATTTATGGCTAAAATCAGCGCGCCGCTCACACGAGCAACAGTCTTGCGCCCTCCTACGGGTTACTGTTGAGAAAAGGCCAATTTTCTGCGTTATTTTACCTCAAATTTGATTACCTAGTTTCTATGGCTGACGAACAACTTCCCATTGCCCCCCAACACGCGTACACCGAAGACAGCATCCGCTCCCTGGATTGGCGCGAGCACATCCGTTTGCGGCCCGGTATGTACATCGGCAAGCTCGGCGATGGCTCGGCCTACGATGACGGTATTTATGTGCTCGTGAAGGAAGTTATTGATAATTCCATTGACGAGCACGTGATGGGTCACGGCCGCACCATCGACATCAAAATATCCGACCAGCGCGTGCAGGTGCGCGACTATGGCCGCGGCATTCCGCTGGGCAAAGTGGTGGATGTGGTCAGCAAAATCAACACCGGCGGCAAGTACGATTCCAAGGTCTTCCAGAAGTCGGTGGGCTTGAATGGCGTGGGTACCAAGGCCGTAAATGCGCTCAGCAACTACTTCCTTGTGCAAAGCGTGCGCGACGGCCTGATGAAATCGGCGGAGTTCTCGCAGGGCAAACTCGTGCAGGATCCTAAGCCGCAGAAAACGTCGCAGCGCAATGGCACCCTGATGGTGTTTCAGCCCGACGACACGGTTTTCCGCAACTACCGCTTCATTCCGGAGTACCTCGAAAATCAGATCTGGAACTACGTTTATCTGAACGCCGGGCTCACGATTAACTTCAACGGGCAGAAGTATTACTCCGAAAATGGCTTGCTCGACCTGCTCAGCCGCAAAGCCGACCCGGAGAGCCTGCGTTACCCCATCATCCACCTCAAGGCCCCCGATATTGAGCTGGCGCTAACGCACGGCAACGACTACGGCGAGGAATATTATTCCTTCGTAAACGGCCAGTATACCACGCAGGGCGGTACGCACCTCGCGGCCTTCCGTGAGGCGGTAGTCAAAACCGTGCGTGAGTTTTACAAGAAGGAATACGACGCGGCCGACATTCGCGGCTCTATCATCGCGGCCATTTCGGTGCGGGTGCAAGAGCCAGTGTTCGAAAGCCAGACCAAAACCAAGCTTGGCTCCATTAACATGGGTGAGGATGGCCCGACGGTGCGTGGCTTCATTCTGGATTTCGTAAAAGAGCACCTCGATAATTACCTGCACAAAAACCAAGCAGTGGCTGATGCGCTCAAGCGCCGCATTGAGCAAAGTGAGCGGGAGCGCAAGGACATGGCGGGCGTGAAAAAGCTGGCTAACCAGCGCGCCAAGAAAGCCAACTTGCACAACCGCAAGCTCCGCGACTGCCGTTTCCACCTCGGCGAAGGCAAGCAGGAAGCCGAAGCTCTAACTACGCTCTTCATCACCGAGGGCGACTCTGCGTCGGGTTCTATTACCAAAAGCCGCAACGTCGAGACCGAGGCTGTATTCAGCTTACGTGGTAAGCCGCTGAACTGCTTTGGCCTGAAAAAGAAGATTGTATACGAAAACGAGGAGCTGAACTTGCTCCAGCACGCGCTCAACATCGAGGAAGGCATTGAACACCTGCGCTACAACCGCGTGGTCATTGCTACCGACGCCGATGTAGATGGTATGCACATTCGCTTGCTGCTGCTTACGTTCTTCCTACAATTCTTCCCTGATCTGGTGCGCAACAACCACGTTTTCATTCTGGAAACGCCGCTGTTCCGCGTCCGCAATAAGAAAACGACCATCTACTGCTACAACGAGCAGGAAAAGCAGGACGCCATGCGCAAGCTGGGCCGCAACCCGGAAGTAACGCGCTTCAAAGGTCTCGGTGAAATCAGCCCCGATGAGTTTGGTAAGTTCATTGGCGACAACATCAAGCTGGAGCCCGTCATCCTGCAATCAGACCGCTCTATTCAGCAAGTCTTGACGTATTATATGGGCAAGAATACGCCTGCTCGTCAGGAGTTTATTATTGACAACCTACGTCAGGAGAAGGACATGATTACCTCCGATGTGCTGCCGGTGGAAGAGGTTGCCGAAGAAGATATGGCATTCGCCTAGAGCAAGTAAGAGTCTATACGCTACCAAAAAAAGCCCCCAGAAATATTCTGGGGGCTTTTTTACGGAAAAAGTAGTTTGAAGCCAGCGCTACTTGGCGTCTTGAATTTCTTTCACCGCTGCATCTACCAACGACTTGGCTTCGGCGGCGGTTGGCCGTGCAGCCTGCTGCTGCTCAATCTGGCGCAGCCCTCGAGTGATTGGTTCGGCAACGCCGTAGGCTTTAAATTTCACGGCCAGATCCTTCATACGCTTAATGCCTTCAGAAAGCGCCGAGGGATCTTCCAGGCGGCCGAGCAGGGGCACCATGCCAGCCAGCATATCGAATTGTGCGTTTGGTTCGGCCGCATCGAACTTGCGCAACACCAGCGGCCACTGGGCTTGGCCGCCCGCCTGACCATATACGCTCACTAGGGCCACAGTTAATGCTCCTTTGTTATCGGCCTCAAAAGCGGTAGCGCGGGCCAGGGCCTGCTTTGGTTCCAGCGGCAGCAGGGCTTGCAGCGCCGCCCCCTGCACCCGGTACGATTTGCTTTCGAGGGCTTTGGTAAACAGCTTGGCGTAGCGCTTCTCCTCCAACGCGCCGAGCGCTGTAAGCGCCGCCGCCCGCACCTGCACCGACGAATCTGTGGTGGCTAGCTTGGCCAGTATGGGAGCCGCTGCTTTGCGCTGGGGGCATTTTTGAGGTCGAGGGCCTGCACGGTCATCTCCCGCAGGGCAGGCGATTTATCCTTTAAGCCGGCCAGCAGCATTTTTTGGGCTAATGGGTCCGTGGCATTGGCCTGGGCGGCGGTCAGGGCTTCGCGCCGGTCGAGGTAATGTGTGGCGTGGAGTTGCTGATACGCATATTCAGCCAACGACTTATTATCCTGCTTCTGCCACACCAGCACTTTGGCTGCATCCACGTTTACCAAATCTGGTTTGGTAGCGGCCGGAAAGTACAGCGTGTCAACAGCATTGCGCAGCGTGGCCGTGTAGCGTTGGGCTTTGCCACCGGTATACACATCTACCAGCAGCGGCAGCTCAAAAAGCCCCCGGTCTGCGTTTGACGCACTACCACCGTTTGGCGCTTGCGGGCTGCGTCCCACTGGTAATCGAGGGTGACAACGGGGTGGCCCGCCCGATAATACCATTGATTGAAAAACCAGTTCAGATCCTGCCCTGATACTTCTTCCAGCGCCAGCCGCAATTGGTGCGGCTCACCGGTACCAAAAGCGTTTTGCGTCAGATAACGCTTCAAGCCCTGAAAGAAGACTTCCTCGCCCAACGTGGCGCGCAACATGTTCAGAATGCTGCCGCCTTTTTGGTAGGACACACCATCGAACATGTCCTCTTTATCGGCATACTGAAAGCGTACCAGCGGCTTCTCATAATTGCTGGGGCCACCGCGCAGATAGTTGCGCAGGCTGCGGTCGGCCTGGGCGGCGCCGGCATCGGGGCCATAGGCGTGCTCAGCCCAGAGTACTTCACTGAAGTTGGCGAACGACTCGTTCATGGTCAGATTGCTCCAGCTTTCGGTTGTTACGAAGTCACCAAACCAGTGATGAAATAGCTCGTGGGCAATCTCGCGTTCCACACCGGCATATTCCCAATCAAGTAATTCGCGCGCCGTGCCCTGGGCCTGCTCACCGTACAATGACGCGGTGGTATTTTCCATAGCCCCACTCACAAAGTCGCGAGCTACAACCTGAGCGTATTTATTCCACGGAAAATCGACGCCCAAACGCTTTGAAAAAAACTCCATCATCTGGGGCGTTTTACCGAATACGGCCCGGGCTTGATCAGCGTATTTAGGCTCCATATAGTAGCTCACTTCCTTGCCCCGCCAGGTATCTTTGGTAATGCGGAAGTCGCCAATGGCCAGCATGACGAGGTAGGGCGCGTGGGGCTGCTCCATCTTCCAGGTATCGGTGCGCAAGCCGGCGCCAGCGGGCTTCTGGCTCACCAGGGCGCCGTTGCTCAGCGTCACGTACTTGCTGGGCACGGTCAGGCTGATTTCGGAAGTTGTCTTTTGGTTGGGCCGATCAATGGTCGGAAACCACACCGACGAGCCCTCCGTTTCGCCCTGCGTCCAGATCTGTACGGGTTTTCCGGCCACGGTACTGTCGGGATTGATGAAGTACAAGCCCTTGGCTTCCGAAATGGCGGCGCTACCCTTCACCTTGGCTTCGTCGGGCTTAGCTGTGTACTCAATGTAAATGGTGTAATTAGCGCCGGGGGCATTTTCTTGCCCAGGTTCACGCGGAGGTTTCGCTCGTCGTTGTAGCTGAACTTGAGTGGTTGTGCAGTGCCATTGCTCATCAGCGCCACGGTCTGGATGTCCATACCCTTGGCGTCCAGGCGGAGCGAATCGGTGGGGTGGGCGTGGGGCTTCAGCGTCAGCCATTCCTTCCCGTAGGCATAGCGCTTTTTATAGTCAAACTGCAAGTCAAGCTTGGTGTGGACGAGGTCATTAACTCGCCGTTCCGTGGCCCGATATATTGTAGCAGTTGGTTGTTGGGCACTAACAGAAGCAAGGGCGGCTAGAGTCAGCAAGACTGGCAGGGAATTGTGGAGGAGACGCACAGATAGAGTAGGATAGGAGCGTGTGATGGCTAAGGCAAGCGGCGTATGTGCAAATGACGCATTTCTTAGCGCTTCACCAGCCAGACGCTGCCCTTGCTAACAACAGTTGCCTGCCACAAGCAATAATTTGCCCCCCAGCGCAGATACCTGCTTTCACGACAGCGGTTCCGGCGCCGCCGATTGGGCCGGACGAGAGTTATCCATTGGTAGCGGGATAAACACAGCGTTATCGGTCGGCGGCAGCGCAATGCGGCCCGCCTGCCAGTCGGCCTTGGCCTGCTCAATCCGTTCCCGCCGCGACGATACGAAGTTCCACCAGATGAAGCGCGGACCTACATGCTCGCCACCTAGCAGCATCAAAGTGGTCGTTTCCAGAGCCACCATCACGGGGTCCTGACCCGGCGTAAACACCAGCAGCTGCCCCGCCGAGTAGCGGGTGCCGCTCACCTCAATCTGCCCTTTAGCCACGTAAGCGCCGCGCTCCCGGTGGCCCTGCGGCATACCAAACCGAGCGCCCGGCTGCAACACCACATGTAGGTAAAACAGGGGCGAATGCGTGCGCACGTCGTTGCGCAGCCCAAAAGCGTTGCCCGCAATCAGGCGCATCCACACCCCCGAATCGGTGAAGATGGGAAGCTCCTGGGGTTGATAATTCCGGAAACTGGGAGCACTTTCCTCATCGGCTTCGGGCAAAGCCACCCAGGTCTGAATCATTTCCAGCTGCCCGCCGCTCAGCGTAGCCGGGTCTTCAAACCGCTCCGAATGCGCAATGCCACTGCCCGCCGTCATCCAGTTTACCTCACCCGGTCGGATGATCTGCTCCACGCCTAAACTATCGCGGTGCATCACCTGGCCGCCAAACAAGTAGCTCACCGTGGACAACCCAATATGCGGGTGCGGCAGCACATCCAGACTTTGCAGCTGCTCAGGAGGAAGCCCCACCGGTCCGGCATGATCCATAAAAATGAACGGCCCCACCATGCGCCGCTCCCGAAATGGCAGAATACGCCGCACATCAAACCCAGCGCTAATGGACGCCTGGCGCGCATTTATAACCAAATCAATCATAAAAGGTGACTAATTGAATAAAGGGAAACAGTACGGCGGCTACTTGATAAGTCAAGATAAAGTTTATCCGATATTTCTATCTAAGTGCATCAGTTATGGTAAGCCTCCAAAAACGAAGATTTATTAATGATTGTATTCTACACTTAGCTAAATCAATTAGTATTAATGGTATTGTTTAGCAATTATAATGAGTGAAGAAAAGGGGTTTGAAGCTACAGAAAGTTGAGTTTGCGCTTGTGTTTGGCTAATATTATTGGGAACTTTATGGACATGTCAAGCATTACAAATATTGCGTTCTGCGCAGCTAACGGTACTTTTGATACGCAAGCTCGTAGTGCCAGCAGCCTGCGCCCCGCTGATATTCTTCGTAGCTTTTACTCGAACTCCATGAGTTGAACAATACGTTTTTGCCTGTTATTCATTTTCAGGCGTCTTTAGTGAAAAAGCCTTTCAGTTCTGCGGCTGAAAGAGAGGTACAAGAACATTAACCGTGGCAAGCGCCACACCCCACTGTGTCAGAAGAGAAGAACCCCCAAGACTCAAACCAGGAAGAGCAGCCAAACCTATTTGGCGCCGGCGACTCCTTTGAGTTCGAGTCTACGTCGGCCACACCCGAGGATGCTGATGCTGCATCGGAAAAGGAAAAGGCAGAATTTGTAGTGAGTGCCTCCGGCGAATTGCTGCTGTCTGAGTCGTCCGAGGATGTGCACGTTACGACTGAGCCCACGCCGGTGACGGAAGAAACGGAGGAGGAGCCCAAGTTTGCCCCCGGCGAAACCATTCATGACGTGGCCACCGTAGCCGGTATGTATCAGAACTGGTTTCTGGACTACGCCTCCTATGTGATTCTAGAGCGGGCCGTGCCTGCCATTGAAGATGGCTTGAAGCCCGTGCAGCGCCGCATTTTGCACGCCATGAAGGAGATGGACGATGGTCGCTTTAATAAAGTGGCCAACGTTATTGGGCAAACCATGCAGTATCACCCCCACGGCGACGCTTCCATCGGCGACGCGATGGTGAATCTGGGGCAGAAAGACTTACTAATCGAAACCCAGGGCAACTGGGGCGACATCCGCACCGGCGACGGAGCCGCTGCGCCGCGTTATATCGAGGCCCGTCTGTCCAAGTTTGCGCTCGATGTGGTGTTCAATCCTGACATCACCGACTGGCAGATGAGCTACGACGGCCGCAAGCGCGAGCCGACCACGCTGCCTGTCAAGTTTCCATTGCTGCTGTCTCAGGGCGTAGAAGGCATTGCTGTAGGCTTGAGCACTAAGATTATGCCGCACAACTTCCGCGAGTTGTGCAAGGCCAGCATCGACGTGCTGCGAGGCCGTGACATTCAGTTGTTCCCTGATTTTCCGACTGGGGGGCTTTGTGACATCACCAACTATAACTCGGGCAGCGGGGGGCAAAAATCCGCCTGCGCGCCACCATCGAGAAGGCCGACAAAACCATGTTGGTCATTCGCGATATTCCCTACGGCACCACCACCACGGCGCTGATGGAAAGCATTGTGAAGGCATCGGAGGCCAATAAAATCAAGATCAAAAAGGTAGTCGATAACACGGCCGCCGAAGTCGAGATTCAGGTGCACTTGCCCACCGGCGTATCGCCCGACCTCACCATGGACGCGCTGTACGCCTTTACGGACTGCGAAATTTCGATTTCGCCCAATACGTGCGTTATCATCGAGGACAAGCCGCGCTTCGTAGGCGTGGAGGACATGCTGCGGCTGAGTACTCAGAAAACGGTGCGGCTGCTGGAGCGCGAGCTCGAAATTCGTCAGGATGAGCTGCATGAAAAGTGGCATTCGGCTTCACTGGAGAAGATATTCATCGAGAATCGCATTTACCGCAAAATTGAGGAATGCGAAACCTGGGATGAGATTCTGGAAACCATTGACGCGGGCCTGAAGAAATTTGTGCGCGTAGAAGGGGAGAAGCTGAAGGCCAATGACACGCGCATTGTGCTGCGCCGGGCCATCACCCAAGACGACCTCACGCGCCTGACCGAAATCCGGATCAAGCGCATTTCGAAGTTCGACGGCTTTAAGGCGGATGAATACATTCAGAAGCTGGAAACCGAGTTGGCTGAAGTAGCCGACCATCTGGCCAACATTACGCGCTACGCCATCAGCTATTTTGATGGTTTGCTGAAAAAGTATGGCACTGGTCGGGAGCGCAAAACCCAGCTTCGCACTTTCGACGTGGTGACGGCCCAGAAAGTAGCCGTAGCCAACCAGAAGCTCTACGTGAACCGTCAAGACGGCTTCGTCGGCTTCGGCTTGAAAAAGGATGAATTCGTTTGCGACTGCTCCGACCTCGACGATATTATCGCCATTCGCCGGGACGGTTCGTTCATGGTTACGCGCATCGCGGAGAAAACCTTCGTTGGCAAGGATATTCTGCACGTGGGCGTGTACAACAAGAACGATGATCGGCTCGTGTACAACATGATGTATCAGGATGGACCGTCGGGTGTGACCTACGCTAAGCGTTTCCTTGTGACGGGCATTACCCGCGACAAAACCTACGATCTAACCAAGGGGGGCAAAAACTCCAAGGTGCTGTACCTGACTGCTAACCCGAACTCTGAGTCGGAGATTGTGAGCGTGCAGCTAACGGATAAAGCACCAGCGCGGGTGAAGCAGTTTGAGTTTGACTTCGCTGAGCTGGCCATTAAAGGCAAAGGCTCGCAGGGCAACATCGTGACCAAGCAGCCGATTAAGCGAATCAAGCAGGAAGCCCTCGGCGACTCCACTTTGGGTGGCCGCGAGATGTTCTTCGATAGCGTTGTAGGCCGCCTCAACACGGCTGGCCACGGCCGCTACCTGGGCACCTTCGACACAGATAATACGGTGCTTGTGGTGTACAAAGACGGCAGCTACGAGCTGAAGTCGCCCGATACCGCTCATCACTTTGATGTGCCCAATATTGTGCTGTTGCGCAAGCTAGAGCCCGATACCGTGCTCAGCGCCGTGTACGTGGAAGGGGAGACGAAAGTGCACTACGTCAAGCGCTTCAAAATTGAAACCAGTACGCTGGAGAAGCGATTCTCCTTTATTTCCGAAAGCAAAAGCTCCAAGCTGTTGGTTGTGACGGCCAACCCGGAGCCGCTGGTAGAGATGAAAGTGCAGCGCGACAAGAAATCGGACCGCGAAACCGAAAAGCTGCCGCTGCACACGTTTATTGACGTGAAAGGGTGGAAGGCAGCCGGTAACAAGCTGGCATACTATAAAATCCACTCTTTGGCTCTGCTCACCGACGAAGGTCCAGAGCCGGAGCGCCGGGCAGCGGCCAAGAAGCGCGGCCCGGCTACCATTCCAAGACCGGCAGCACCCACGTCCGCTGAGCCGCTGCCGGAGCTTACGGGCCCGGTAGAAGTAACCAGTGAAGACGTAGAACGCGCCCAAGCCATTCTGCGACAGCCAAAATCACAGTTGAAGCTGTTTTAAATGAGAAAAAAGCCCCCAGAAGCAGTCTGGGGGGCTTTTTTTGCTTAATCTGCAAACTTAGCCTTAAAGGAACAGCATTGGCTGCTTTTGTGGTTTGCCAGGTATAGCCATGAATGATTAAGTTTCGGATTCCGACCCCAAATTTCAACGCTGGTAGTAATGCCAAGCTATTTACTAGCCTATGTTTTTGCCCCGTATTTACAGGCCATTCATACTGCTAGGAATGCTCATATTAATTGGGTCGGAAGCATTAGCTGCCACGCTTTCCGTGCCGGATGTAGGTAAACTATTAGCTGAAGCGCGATTGCTTCAGCGAAAATACCTCGATTCGGAAGCGCTGGCGAAGTACGAGCAGGTGCTGGATGAAGATGCCAAAAATTATGAAGCACTCTGGCAGGCCGCAGCGCTCAGCGTGCGTATCGGCACGCGCTATACCGACGAAACACGGCGGTCGGCATACTTCACGTCGGCCGGACAATATGCATATCGGGCTTTCGTAGCTAAGTCGGATGGGGGAGAGGCCAATTATGTTGTAGCCTTATCCTTGGTCAACCAAGCCACGCTGCTGCGTGCGCGCGGGCGTTTGCTGATGTACAAAGAAATGCAGCCCTACGTGTTTCGGGCCGTCGCGCGCCGCCCCGACTGGGCCGATACATGGCAGTTACTCGGGCGCTGGCACTATCGTGTAGATCATTACAACGTGTTGGAGCGGGTGTATAGTGAGTTGATTTTGGGCGGGATGCCCGGCGGGGCAAGTAGTAATAAAGCGGTGGACGCACTCAAGCGCGCCCATGAACTTGACCCGAAGCGCATACAATTCTGCTACGATCTTGCCCGTGTATACCAGAATCAGCGCCAGTTCGACGAAGCCATTACAGTGTTAGTTGCTTCGCAGAAACTGGAGCCTGTCACGAGTGAAGAGCTGGAGGTGAGTCGGCGCTGTCGGAACCTGTTACAGCAACTGGCGCGAAAGAAACGCGGGCGCAATGAGGTCGAGTAAGGTCTTGTATGGCTGACGGAATCGTTGTTGGCTTTGAAGTTATCTTTGTAGCCGGATAAGTAGTCGAGAATAGCATTAATCGACTTCGTTTCGCTCGTTATAGCTTATCTGTATTTCTTCCTAAGGTTCGTAGCTACTGTGGCTGTTTTTCGCCGTTTTCTGCCTTTGCTTTTGTGCGTCGCTGTCGCCTCCGCCTGCGACCAAGCACCTACTGGCCCACCAGCCACGATGGTAAACTTAGCTACCGTGCAAAGCGGCCCTCAATTACAGGCCAAGACGCTTGATGGTGCTATCGCCCGGCAACCCCGCAAAGCTTCGTTATACGCTCGCCGCGCTACATTTCGTCTCGATGCTGGTCAGATTGCTCCCGCATTAGCAGATATTGAGCAAGCCCTCACCCTCGATGACTCCCCCGGTGAATTTTATTTCATTAAGGCTCGCGCCTTGCGCGCTCAAAATCGGCTCGAAGCCACGTTAAGTGCGGCGACTGAGGCTTCAAAGCGCGGGTTCTCTTCGCCTGAGCTGAACCTGTTGGTAGGTGAAACCCATTTAGCTGCCCGCCACCACCAGGCTGCCCTCGATCATCTCGACCGTGCCTTACAGCAGGAGCCGGAACTCGTCGCTGCTTTATTCTACAAAGGCTTAGCTCATGCTGCATTAGCTGATACAGCCCAGGCGCTGGATTACCTCCGCGCTAGCTTGGCCCGCGACCCTCGGCAACCCGAAATCCTCCATCAGTTGGCTTTCTTATCAAACGCAAACCGCCGCCCGACCGCCGCTGCGGTATACGCGACGCGTGGCCTGCGCCTAGCGCCCACAAATGGGTCCCTTTGGTATGATTACGGACGCCAGCACGAACTGCAAAACCGGCCTGATAGTGCCTTACGCGCTTACACTCGTGCCGTAGCGTTGGATACTACGCTATATCGTGCCGATTACCGTCTGGGCTTAGCGGCATTTAAAAAGCGTCGCTACGCTGACGCTTTACCCCATCTACAGCGTGCGCTGCGCCGGGCTCCCCGCTTGCCGGGTGGCCGTCAGATGGTAGCAGAAAGTTTCGAAGCTTTGGGCCAATCCGCTGAAGCAGTTGCTCAGTATCGCATTCTGGTGGCCGAAAATCCAGGTAACAAACATTGGACTTATCGCACCTGGAAAGCGGGAGAACGGGCGCGTCAGTTACGTGGTGATACTGTCCGTCGTCCAAGTCGTCAGGCCATTGCTCCTTTGCCTGAGCGAGCCTTACCTACGCTTCGCTAAGCAACGCGGGGGGCTTTTTTGGTGAAACTAAGACCTGTCATTAGTTCCTGACGCCAAGAGCACTGCGGCTGTTTGCCTAAAGATTTGGGGTGGTTGCTCTAATAAATGCCCCCCACATTCGGCCTAACCCACTAACTTGCGGTCTAACGCTGTTTGTAGAGCATTTTTCTCTAACCAATGATTGACATCACTCTTCCCGATGGCTCCGTGCGCCAGTTTGTAGATGGCGCGACGGGCTACGACGTAGCCGCTAGTATTAGCGAAGGCTTAGCGCGCAATGCTTTGGGCGTGCGCGTAAATGGCGAGATCCGTGACCTGCACCGCCCTATCATGCAGAATTCTGCCATCGAAATCCTTACTTGGAATGATGACGCGGGCAAGAATACGTTCTGGCATTCTTCGGCGCACTTGATGGCTGAGGCCCTAGAGGCATTATATCCGGGTGTAAAGCTTGGTATCGGTCCAGCTATCGAAAACGGCTTTTATTACGATATCGACCTAGGCGAAGGCCGTACTATCTCAACCAACGACTTCCCCCAGATTGAGCAGAAAATGCTCGAGCTGGCCCGCAAGAAAAGCCAATATGAGCGCCGTGAAGTGCCTAAAGCAGAAGCTATAGCCTATTTCACGGAGAAAGGCGACCCCTATAAGCTTGACTTATTAGAGCGCCTAGAAGACGGTACCATTAGCTTTTATACGCAGGGCGATTTCACTGACCTATGCCGCGGCCCGCATATTCCCGATACAAGTCCGATCAAGGCGGTGAAACTGCTGAACGTAGCCGGCGCCTTCTGGCGCGGCGACGAAAAAAATAAGCAGCTTACTCGCGTCTACGGTATCACTTTTCCTAAACAGAAAGAGCTGACCGAATACCTAGAGCGTCTGGAAGAAGCTAAACGCCGCGACCACCGCAAACTGGGCAAGGAGTTAGAGTTGTTCGCTTTTTCTGAGAAAGTAGGAGCGGGGCTACCGTTGTGGTTACCCAAGGGTACGGCCCTGCGTGAGCGCCTTGAGCAGTTCATGCGCCGTGCCCAGGTAAAAGCGGGCTACTTGCCCGTAGTGACCCCTCATATTGGCTCAAAGGAGCTTTATGTAACATCGGGACACTATGAGAAGTATGGCGCTGATTCTTTTCAACCCATCAAGACGCCTAATCCTGGTGAGGAATTTTTCCTCAAGCCAATGAACTGCCCGCACCACTGCGAAATCTACAAAACCAAGCCTCGCTCATACCGCGACTTGCCTTTGCGCCTGGCGGAGTTTGGAACAGTATATCGTTATGAGCAAAGCGGTGAACTGCATGGCCTCACCCGCGTGCGTGGCTTTACACAAGATGACGCGCATATTTTCTGCCGGCCAGATCAGGTCAAGGAAGAGTTTATCAAGGTTATCGATCTTGTACTATATGTGTTCCGGGCGCTTGGCTTTGAAAACTATACTGCTCAAATATCTCTCCGCGACCCCGAAAATAAGACAAAGTATATTGGCTCCGACGAAAACTGGGCTTTAGCGGAAAGTGCTATTCAAGAGGCAGCGGCAGAGAAAGGGTTGCCTACAGTCACAGAATTAGGAGAAGCGGCTTTTTATGGTCCCAAGCTCGACTTCATGGTACGTGATGCGCTAGGCCGTAAGTGGCAGCTAGGTACCATTCAGGTTGACTATAACCTGCCCGAGCGTTTTGAACTCGAATATGTGGCCCCTGACAATTCTCGCCAGCGACCAGTAATGCTGCATCGTGCTCCGTTTGGGTCATTAGAACGCTTTGTAGCAGTGCTTATTGAGCATTGTGCCGGCAATTTCCCGCTGTGGCTCTCGCCTGAGCAATTTGCTGTACTACCTATTTCTGAGAAATATCAAGACTACGCACAGCAAGTTTATGACCGTCTAGTGCAAGCGGAGTTGCGAGGCTCGTTGGATAGTCGCGATGAAAAGATAGGGCGTAAGATCCGCGATGCTGAAATAGCCAAAGTGCCGTATATGCTCATTGTAGGGGAGAAGGAGCAGGAAAATGGCATTGTTTCACTCCGTAAACATGGAGAAGGCGATCTAGGAAGTATGCCAATTGAAGCATTCATTCGCAGCTTTAATAGTCAAGTAGCTGAAATGATAGTAGGTAATTAGGAAGCTTAAATAAAAACTGCCCATCATGGTAAATGCTCTGATGGGCATGTTTTTATATAGTCACTTTTTTAGATTCAAAAAATAAGCGGATATTTGCCCGCTGATTGAAACTCATCGCGGCTCGCTGTGTTGGGTTAGATAGTACCTAAAGATTATTCGCTCACCTTTCAGAAGGAGGACCAACTCATAGCAACCCCAAATCGCCGCTACATCCCCCGTGCTCAGGTGGAGGAGCCGTTTAAAATCAACCAGAAGATTACGGCCCGCGAAGTGCGCCTGGTCGGTGAAAACATCGAGCAAGGTGTTTATCCAATTGAGCAAGCTCGTCGCTTAGCTCAAGAGCAAAACTTGGACTTAGTTGAAATTTCGCCTACGGCCGTGCCGCCTGTATGCCGTGTTATCGACTACTCTAAGTTTAAGTATGAGCAGAAGAAGCGCACGCGCGAAATGAAAGCTAAAGCCACGAAGGTGGTGCTAAAGGAAATTCGTTTCGGTCCTAATACTGACGAGCACGACTTCGCTTTCAAGCTGAAACATGCACAAGAGTTCCTACGTGAGGGAGCCAAAATAAAGGCCTATGTGCACTTTGTAGGCCGCTCAATCGTATTTAAAGAGCGCGGTGAAATTCTTCTGCTAAAGTTTGCCCAAGCACTAGAGGACTTAGCTAAAGTAGAACAGTTGCCTAAACTTGAAGGTAAACGCATGTTCTTGTATCTGGCTCCTAAAGTGGCTGTAGTTGCTAAGCCTAAAGCACCTGCCACCAAAGAGGGGGGAAAAGAAGCTGCACCCAAAGAGCCTAAAGAAGTTAAAGCCAAAGAAGAACAGGCTTAAAGTAGGTCTAATTGATTATTGCCTCAGTAATTAATTAATCAGACGCTTTATCAAGCATTTCCTTTTTCTCAATTTATACCACAATGCCAAAAGTAAAGACGAAATCCGGTGCTAAGAAGCGTTTTACGCTCACCGGAACGGGCAAGGTGAAGCGGAAGCACGCCTTCAAAAGCCACATTCTCACTAAGAAGTCTACCAAGCAAAAGCGTAACCTAACGCATGTTACGCTTGTTAGCTCGGCCGATATGAATCGGGTGAAGGATATGCTGAATATCTAGTAGCGTTTGGGACGCTGCAATGTGATAGTAGTTTGGCCCAATTCTCTATTTGTAAATTCAGGATTTTAATAATTTTCCACCAGGTACCCGGTTTGCAAGACAAGCATTGTCACCGGTCACCAAAAAAAGTAGGTTATGCCAAGAAGTGTAAATAATGTGGCTTCACGCCACCGTCGCAAAAAGGTAATGAAGCTTGCGAAAGGCTATTTTGGCCGTCGCAAGAATGTTTGGACCGTTGCAAAAAATGCCGTCGAGAAAGGCTTGTTATATGCCTACCGCGACCGGAAAACCAAAAAGCGTGAGTTCCGCGCCTTATGGATTCAGCGTATTAACGCAGGTGCCCGTGAGCACGGGTTGTCATATTCGCAATTCATGGGCGGCCTGAAGAAAGCAGGTATCGATTTGAATCGTAAAGTATTGGCTGATCTAGCATTAAATCATCCAGCTGCTTTCCAAGGAATCATCGAAAAGCTTAAGTAACACTTCTTACTGATTAATTAAAAAGCGTTCACCTTATTAAAGGTGAACGCTTTTTTTCTTTTGGATCGTATTTAGTACTTAATAACACCTAAAACTAAAGCGACTTTTGTTATAGGAATGCTCCTCGTATTAATAATTGTGGGATTCGTACGCTTTTATGTAAATAGAAAAGATTCATATTCATGAGCAAATGATTTAAATGAGTAGCACGCTGACCAATATATGTTATAGTTCTAACTCAATAGAAAGTATATGCCCAGCTAATCCAATGGAGCTCGATTATAGAGTATTGGTCACTTGTTCACCCTAATGTGTCCAATTAGGAGTCAACTGCCACGTAAGGCTATGCTATGAATAGGTACTTATCACATACTCTACACAGTAATTGAGAGATTACTAACTGCTCCTGAACTATGCTATTAATTCAGGCTAATTATGTAATCAGCTTGAACACGAAACTTACGTTGAACGATCTATGATAATTCTTTCAAACCAAAATGCTTCTAAGGCAATGTGTCTATCATATGAATGCCTATGGAGTTTACACCCTAATCATCGCGTAAGCTTCTAGATTATCAGTTACATAGGCCACTAAATAAGTCTGGTGCCAGCAGGGCAGGGAACGTCTTGTGTAAACGCGAACAGCCCCCCGCATCCGCTGATAAAGGGACGCTGGGGGCTGAACTGAAAGTAAGGTTGGCGGCGACCGACTCTCCCACCGGTGAAGGTAGTACCATAGGCGCTCCGGGGCTTAACTGCTCTGTTCGGAATGGGAAGAGGTGAACACCCGGGCTAAAGCCACCATTACTGGCGGTTGTGGCTAGTGCACAGCCACAACAAAAACGTTGACGTAGAAAACGAGTAAGAAGCCACAGAAAAGAGCTGGTACTAGGTAAGTGTTCGAGTCATTAGTACTACTCGGCTCAGCCATTTCGGACCTTCCACCTGTAGCCTATCGACGTGGTAGTCTACCACGACTCTTCGTATATGAGAGATCTCATCTTGAGGTGAGTTTCGCACTTAGATGCTTTCAGCGCTTATCTCATCCCAGCGTAGCTACCCGGCGCTGCAGCTGGCGCCACAACCGGTGCACTAGCGGCTGGTCCATCCCGGTCCTCTCGTACTAAGGACAGGTCCTCGCAAATCTCTAACGCCCACCACAGATAGGGACCGAACTGTCTCACGACGTTCTGAACCCAGCTCGCGTGCCACTTTAATCGGCGAACAGCCGAACCCTTGGGACCTTCTCCAGCCCCAGGACGTGACGAGCCGACATCGAGGTGCCAAACCTCCCCGTCGATATGAGCTCTTGGGGGAGATCAGCCTGTTATCCCCGGCGTACCTTTTATCCTTTGAGCGATGGCCCTTCCATGCGGAACCACCGGATCACTATATCCGTCTTTCGACCCTGCTCGGCTTGTAGGCCTCACAGTCAAGCCCGCTTCTGCTATTGCGCTCTGCGTACGGTTACCAAGCGTACTGAGCGGACCTTTGAAAGCCTCCGATACTCTTTTGGAGGCGACCACCCCAGTCAAACTACCCACCAGACACTGTTTCCCCGTCTCGGAGATTAGGCACCGAGTAACACAAGGGTGGTATTTCAACGTTGGCTCCCCGAAAGCTGGCGCCTCCGGCTCATAGCCTCCCACCTATCCTACACATGTGTTACCCAGCGTCAATGTCAAGCTATAGTAAAGGTGCACGGGGTCTTTCCGTCCCGTGGCGGGTACTCGGCATCTTCACCGAGACTACAATTTCACCGAGCTCACGGCTGAGACAGCGCCCAGATCGTTACACCATTCGTGCAGGTCGGAACTTACCCGACAAGGAATTTCGCTACCTTAGGACCGTTATAGTTACGGCCGCCGTTTACCGGGGCTTCGATTCAAACCTTCGCCTTGCGACTAAGTTCCCCTCTTAACCTTCCGGCACCGGGCAGGTGTCAGACCTTATACTTCCGCTTACGCGTTCGCAAAGTCATGTGTTTTTGTTAAACAGTCGCCTGGGCCTTTTCACTGCGGCTTCTTGTCTTGCGACAAGGAAGCGACCCTTCTCCCGAAGTTACAGGTCCATTTTGCCGAGTTCCTTGGCCGTGATTCACTCGAGCCCCTCAGGATACTCTCCTTGACTACCTGTGTCGGTTTGCGGTACGGGTTACAATAAGATTAAAACGCTTAGCAGGTTTTCTTGGCAGTCTGATTAGGTACACTATCCCCGTGGCCGAGGCCGTAGGGTACTATCACGTTTCAGCAAAGTCAGCGGATTTACCTACTGTCTCTATACCTACGCGCTTCAACGGGCACTTCCGTCCGCCCGCGGTACTTTCACTTCTGCGTCACTGCATCACTTCTCATTGTAAGTGCTGGAATATCAACCAGCTGTCCATCGACGTAGCCTCTCGGCGTAGCCTTAGGTCCCGACTAACCCTGCTCCGATTAGCGTTGAGCAGGAAACCTTAGTCTATCGGGGGGCGGGTTTCTCACCCGCCTTATCGTTACTCATGCCTACATTTGCTTTTCTAGCCGCTCCAGCACGCCTGACAGCATACCTTCACCGCTGCTAGAATGCTCCCCTACCACTTATGCATAGCATAAATCCATCGCTTCGGTACCGGACTTGATGCCCGCGTATTATCGATGCCCTCTCGCTCGACCAGTGAGCTGTTACGCACTCTTTAAATGAATGGCTGCTTCCAAGCCAACATCCTGGCTGTCAAGGCAAGTGGACCTCCTTTGTTCAACTTAGTCCGAATTTAGGGACCTTAGCGGATGGTCTGGGTTCTTTCCCTCTCGGCATGGGACCTTAGCACCCCACGCCTCACTGCCGGCTATATTACGTGGCATTCGGAGTTCGTCTGGATTCGGTAGGCTTTGACACCCCCTAGTCCAATCGGTAGCTCTACCTCCACGTAACTCAACGCCGACGCTGTACCTAAATACATTTCGGGGAGTACGAGCTATTTCTCAGTTTGATTGGCCTTTCACCCCTACCCACAACTCATCCAAATCCTTTTCAACGGAAACTGGTTCGGGCCTCCAGTTGGTTTTACCCAACCTTCACCCTGGTCATGGGTAGATCACAAAGTTTCGCGTCTACCCCCCTGACTCTGCGCCCTATTCAGACTCGCTTTCGCTGCGGCTCCATGACTTGAGTCATTTAACCTTGCCAGGGAGGAGTAACTCGTAGGCTCATTATGCAAAAGGCACGCCGTCACCCCACAAAAGGGCTCCGACCGCTTGTAAGCACACGGTTTCAGGTTCTTTTCACTCCTCTATTCGAGGTTCTTTTCACCTTTCCCTCACGGTACTGGTTCACTATCGGTCTCTCAGGAGTATGTAGCCTTAGCGGATGGTGCCGCTGGATTCAGAGGGGATTTCTCCGGTCCCCCCTACTCAGGAATCCTCTACCGTGCTTGATTCTCTCGCTTACGGGATTCTCACCCTCTATGATCGACTTTCCCACGTCGTTCAGCTAAAACCAAACAATCAGATGTTGAGGTCCTACAACCCCGCGCTGGCCGTAACCAACCCGGTTTGGGCTCGTCCCCGTTCGCTCGCCACTACTTAGGGAATCATTGTTATTTTCTGTTCCTCCGGGTACTTAGATGTTTCAGTTCCCCGGGTTTGCCCGTCTACCACTAAAGATAGACGCCCCTGTGCTTCACACAGGTGGGTTGCCCCATTCGGATACCCGCGGATCACCTCGTATGTGCCAATCCCCGCGGCTTTTCGCAGCTTATCACGTCCTTCCTCGCCTCTGAGAGCCTAGGCATCCCCCGTGTGCCCTTGTTTACTTACCTTATCTCCTTCCACAAGGAAAGGAGGGCTCATAACAAGAAACTACATTGAAGTAATCCTCGCTTCTTTCTTTTTCTTCTTACTCGTTATCCTACGTCAAAGAACATGTGATCTACTATTTAGATCAGAGTAGGAGGGAGGCATTACTGTCACCGACCTATATAATATTTGAATGAGAGGAAAAGACGTATTGGTAGGTTTGTCGTGTAACGACTAAAGGT